>SCTY01000050.1 GCA_004297625.1 Betaproteobacteria bacterium
GTAGGCACACTATGCCCAGCTTCCGCAGTTCCGGGGGGTGACGCCGGATAGTCGGCGGCTTGTGTTCAACAAACAACGGGAGATGTTCATGCAGAAAAAACTGTTAGCGCTCGCCGTAGCCGGCGCGCTCGCACCGGCTGCTGCCATGGCGCAGTCGACGGTCGAGATCTACGGCCGCGCGAACCTCAGCATCGATAGCTGGAAGGCCGACGGCTCTACAGCTGGCACCGCCGCCGACTACAAGCGCCGCACGCGCGTTGTGGATTCGGGCTCGCGCCTCGGCTTCCGCGTCAACGAAGGTCTCGGCGGCGGCATGCGCGCTTTCGTGGTGATGGAAACCGGTGTCAACATCGACAACGGCAACGACACGGGCCAAAGCGGCGTGACCAACACCTCGACCGGCACTTGGGCGTCGCGCGACTCGTACGTCGGCGTCGGCGGCGGCTGGGGCGATGTGCGCTTCGGCCGGCAGTCGATCTGGTGGTCGAACGGCGTGATCGCACAGACCGGCGCGAACTACATCAACACGGCGGCGGACGGCGTCATCAACGATCCCGGCCTGCTCGCCATCCCGGTCGCCCGTCAGTCGAACACCGTGTCCTATAACTCGCCGACCTTTGGCGGCTTCAACGCGTCGTTGAGCTATTCACCGGGTTCGGAAAGCGCAGGTGCGGCTGCGAATACGGACGCGAGCGTCTGGGGCATTACCGGCCGCTATACCAGCGGCGCGCTCCGTGCGCAGTTCGACTGGGCGCGTAACAAGTCCGCCTCACCAACCACGGGCGATCGGCCGTCGGTTACCGGCACCAAGGTGGGCGTGGGCTGGGCGTACGCTCCGGGCTCGCAGATCTCGGCCGTTATCGGCCGCTATCAGAACGACAATGTCGCAGCGTTGGCCGGCTATACGACCGGAGGCGAGGATCTGAAGCAGAACTTCTGGATGTTGAACTGGGAACACATGATCGGGCCGTGGCAGCTTCTCGCCCAGTACTACCAGAACGCCAAGGTTAAAGGCCTGACGGACGACTCCAATACGAGGGCTAAGGCCTACACGTTGGCCGGCAAGTACTACCTGTCCAAGCGCACCGGCGTGTACCTGAGCTACACCACTGTGCGGAACGAAGCTCGCCAGTTTGCCGATGCGTCGGGCGGCGGCTTTAGCTCCGCCGGATCAGGCGGCATCCCCGTGGGGAGCGCTGGCGCGGACGTCAAGGTCTGGGGCGTCGGCGTAATGCACAACTTCTAAGCTTCGAAAAGCACCAAGCAGTTCCATCGACGGGCGCCGCAAGGCGCCCGTTTTTTTTGTGCCAAAATGGCCGTAGCAGCATGATCTCGGACCGGTTAATCGGCGAATTCGATCGCACGCTGCGTGCCCTTGCCGGTGTGCACGAAGCGCTGCGCCCCAATCCTGCGGAAGAGATCCTGGAGGCCGAACTCGGGGAGAAGGAACGGGCGCACGCCGCCGGGCTCATGCGCGTGAACCACGTCGGCGAGATCTGCGCGCAGGCGCTTTACCAGGGACAGGCGATGACGGCGCGTGATCCGCACGCGCGAACAGCGCTCGAGCAGGCGGCGCGTGAAGAACAGGATCATCTCGCGTGGAGCGCCGAACGTATTCGCGAACTCGATGGCCGCACGAGCCTGCTCAATCCGCTCTGGTATGCCGGCTCGTTCGCCATGGGCGCCGCGGCAGGCGCTCTGGGCGACCGGTGGAATCTCGCTTTCCTCGCCGAAACCGAGCGGCAGGTAGAAGAGCATTTGACAGGTCACCTGGAAAAGCTGCCGCCGCAGGACAGACGCACGCGAGCCGTCGTGGAGGCGATGCGCACCGATGAAGCGAAGCACCGCGATACGGCAATCCAACTCGGCGCCGCGGAGCTGCCGGCGCCGATCAAGCTGGCGATGCGGCTGGCTTCGAAGGTGATGACGACGCTGTCGTATCGTCTGTAAGTCTTGTTCAACGTTTACATCGGTTACGACGCGCGGGAATCCGTTGCGTTCTACACGCTGGCGCATTCGATCCTCAGACGCGCGTCGGCGCCGATCAGCATCACGCCTCTGATGCAGTCGCAATTGAAGGGCCTGTACAACCGGCCGCGCGGCCCTACGGAGTCCACGGAGTTCGCCCTTACGCGTTTTCTAGTTCCGGCGCTTTCCGACTACAGCGGCTGGTCGGTGTTCATGGACTGCGACATGCTGTGCCGCGCCGACATTACCGAGCTGCAGAGCTATATCGATCGCCAACGCGACAAGGCCATCCTCGTCTGCCAGCACGACTACGCGCCAAAGACGGAGCGCAAGTTCCTCGACCAGGTGCAGACCAAGTACCCGCGCAAGAACTGGTCGAGCTTCATGATCTTCAACAACGAACGCTGCAAGCGGCTGACGCCGGATTACGTGAATTCAGCTTCCGGGCTGGACCTGCATCGGTTCAGGTGGCTTGACGATTCCGAGATCGGCGCATTGCCGCTGGAATGGAACTGGCTCGTTGGAGAATACGAATACCGCCTGGACGCCAAGATGGTGCACTACACGCTGGGAGGGCCCTACTTCGACGAGTACAGGAACTGCCATTACGCCGAGGAGTGGTTCGCAGAGTTCGAGGCGCTTACTCGTCCACGACCTGCACATCCCGCGTGATCTCGGCGGTCTTGCCGAGCATCGCCGAGGCGGAGCAATATTTTTCGTGAGATAGCCGGACCGCGTGCTCGACGAGATTTTTCTTGAGCGCGCGCCCGCGCACCGTGAACTGCATGTGGATCTTGGTGAAGACCTTGGGGTCCGTTTCGGCTCTCTCGGCGGCGAGCTTCACCTCGCAGCCGGTGACCTGCTGGCCGCTTTTCTTGAGGATGACCACCACGTCGTAGGCGGTACATCCGCCCGTGCCGAGGAGCACCATTTCCATCGGCCGCGGCGCGAGATTGCGGCCGCCGCCGTCGGGCGCACCATCCATCGCCACGACATGATTGCTGCCGGTTTCGGCAAGAAACGTCATGCCGTCGCCAATCCAACGCACCGTACATTCCATAAGAGGCTAGTTTATATTGCGAATTGGGCTTTTTTTGGCGTAAAATCCGCACCTTTTCTCGATTCGGCGAAATGAAAACTTACACGGCGAAGGCAGGCGAGGTCGAGCACGGCTGGTGCGTCGTCGACGCCCAAGGCAAGGTCCTGGGAAAGCTGGCCACGCAAATCGCGGTTCGCCTGCGCGGCAAGCATAAACCCGAATACACGCCTCACGTCGACACCGGCGATTACGTGGTCGTGGTCAACGCGGCCAAGCTGCGGGTGACCGGCAGGAAGCCCGAGCGCAAGATTTACTATCGGCACTCCGGTTTTCCCGGCGGACTCAAACAGACTAATTTCGCGAAGCTGCACGCCGCGAAGCCGGAGCGCGTGTTGCAGCACGCGGTCAAGGGCATGCTGCCCAAAGGCCCGCTCGGCTATGCGATGCTGAAGAAACTGAAGGTCTACGCGGGTGCCACGCACCCGCATTCGGCGCAGCAGCCGAAAACCCTGGAGATCTAAGAATGGTCGGCGATTATTACTACGGCACGGGACGGCGTAAGAGCGCCGTCGCGCGCGTGTTTCTCAAACCGGGCAAAGGCGAGCTCGTCGTCAACGGCAAGCCGGTGGACCAGTTCTTCGGCCGTGAGACGGGCCGCATGGTGGTTCGCCAGCCGCTTGACCTTACCAAGAGCACATCGAGCTTCGACATCCTGGTCAACGTCTACGGCGGTGGGGAAAGCGGGCAGGCAGGCGCCGTGCGCCACGGCATCGCGCGGGCGTTGATCGAGTATGATGCAGGATTGAAGGCACAGCTGAGCGCGGCGGGGTTGGTGACGCGCGATGCGCGCGAGGTCGAGCGAAAGAAAGTCGGCCTGCACAAGGCGCGGCGGCGCAAGCAGTACTCGAAACGCTGAGCGAGACAGGTACCATGCGAAAGCCGCCCTCCGGGCGGCTTTTTTGTTTCCAGGGTTATCCATCATGCTGAAGGCGGGAATAGTTGGCGGCACCGGTTACACGGGCGTGGAGCTTCTCAGGCTCCTGGCGCAGCATCCGCACGTCGAGCTCAAGGCAATCACGTCTCGCAAAGAGGCGGGCACCCCGGTGACCGCGGTATTTCCGAGCCTGCGCGGGCGCGTCGAGCTGGCGTTCAGCGAGCCGAGGCCAGAGGCGCTGCGCGGGTGCGACGTGGTGTTTTTTGCCACGCCGAACGGCGTCGCGATGGGCGAGGCGCGCGCGCTGCTCGACGCCGGTGCGCGGGTGATCGATCTTTCGGCGGATTTCCGCATCAAGGACGTAGGCGAGTGGGAGCGCTGGTACAGGACGAAGCACGCGGCGCCTGAATTGATCGGCGACGCGGTATACGGCCTCCCGGAGCTCAACCGGGAACGCATTCGTGGCGCGCGGCTCGTCGCGAATCCGGGCTGCTATCCGACCGCAACGCAGTTAGGGTTCTTGCCGCTCGTCGAAGCCGGCGCGATCGATCTCGATCATCTCATCGCGGACGCCAAATCCGGCGTGAGCGGCGCCGGACGCAAGACCGAGCAGCATCTCATGTTCTCGGAAGCGTCCGACAATTTCATGGCGTACAACGTTCCGGGGCACCGGCACTGGCCAGAAATCAGGCAGGGTCTCGCGCAGGCCGCGCGGCGCGAGGTCGGGCTGGTATTCACGGCGCATCTCACCCCTGCTATCCGCGGCATCCATGCCACGCTTTACGGGCGCATCACGAAGGAGCTCGACTTCCAGGCGTTGTTCGAAAAGCGCTATGCCGCCGAGCCGTTCGTCGACGTGATGCCGGCGGCCAGTCACCCGGACACCCGCTCCGTTCGCGCCGCCAACGTGTGCCGCATCGCCGTGCACCGCCCGCCCGAGGCAACGAACCGTTCCGACACCCTGGTCGTGTTGTCCGTCATCGACAACCTGGTGAAGGGAGCCTCGGGACAGGCGGTGCAGAACATGAACCTCATGCTGGGGCTGCCTGAAACTGCAGGGCTGTCGCAGCTTCCGATCGTCCCCTGATGCGTGGCCCTTTCTGGAAACTGCGCCACCGCTTCGGCATCGCCGCACCGCGCGTTGAAATCCACTCGCAAATCCCCTGGTATTTACGCTGGGCGGGAATCGCCCTCTTGCTCGGGATATCGGCCCTCTCGGCGGCGTGGATTTATGACGCCGGACGCCGCTTCGCGGGCTTCGATCAGTCGGAAGTAAGAGAGCAGCTGATTCGGGTCAAAGGCGAGCTCGACGCTGCGCGCGCGGAACTGGAGAGGCTGCGGGCGATCGCCAACGCGGCAGACAGCCGGGTTTCCATTGAGCGGACCGCACAGCAAGAGCTGGCGCAACAAATCCGCACGCTGGAACAGGACAACGCCCGCATCCGCGAGGAACTCGCCACCTTCGAAAGCATGCTTTCGTCCGACGCGAGAAGCGGCCAGGTGCTGTCCGTATACCGCTTCAAGGTTGAACCCGACGTGCTCCCGGGGGAGTACCGCTATCACCTGCTTCTCGTAACGCCGAGCGCCCGGCGCGAGCGTGAATTCAATGGTCGCCTCGAGCTGGTAGTCAACCTGCAGGATGCCGGCCGGAATGTTATGATGAGCTTCCCGCAGCCGGCGGACGCCGGGGCAGGCGCTTTCAAGTTGGCTTTCAAGTACTTCCGAAGGGTTGAAGGGACCTTCCGGGTGAGCCCGAAGGCAAAGGTTGAAAGCGTGCAGGTGCGGGTTTACGAGAACGGCTCGACCCAGCCTCGCGCTACGCAAAGCGTGGCCCTGTAGGCGAGCCGGAAAGGGAGGCAGCGTGTTCAACAAGACGAGCAAGCCGCAGAACAGGATCGACAGCCTCATCGGCGCGACGACGCGCATCGAGGGCAATGTATTCTTCAGCGGCGGACTGCGCGTCGACGGCATGGTTCGCGGCAATGTCGCAGGGGTCGACGACCAGCCGGCCACGCTCGTGGTGTCTTCGGACGCCCGGATCGACGGGGAGGTCCAGGCTGCCCATATCGTGGTGAACGGCACCATAAATGGCCCGGTGCACGCTACGGAGACGCTCGAACTCCAGGCGGGCTCCAGGGTCAAAGGGGACGTGTACTACAAGAGCATCGAAATCCATCAGGGGGCCGTGGTCGAAGGGCGCCTTGTGCATCATCCCGCCGAAATGAAGGGCGTAGAGCTCAAGCTCGCGTCGGGCGGATAACCAGGAGCGAAGGGAAATGAGCGAAGTTACCGAGATGCCGGCCCCGCTGTTGTTTACGGACAGCGCGGCGAACAAGGTCAAGCAGCTGATCGAGGAGGAAGGAAATCCAGAGCTCAAGCTCCGGGTTTTCGTCACCGGCGGCGGCTGCTCCGGTTTTCAATACGGCTTCACTTTTGACGAAGTGCAGAGCGAAGATGATGCCGTGATGGAGAAAAACGGCGTGCGGCTGCTCATTGACCCGATGAGCTACCAGTACCTCACGGGCGCCGAAATCGACTACCAGGAAGGCCTCGAAGGCGCGCAATTCGTGATCAAGAACCCGAACGCGCAGAGCACTTGCGGCTGCGGGTCTTCGTTCTCCGTTTAAGCACGCTGCAGTAAACGAAAAGGGGCTTCGGCCCCTTTTTTATTGCCTTGCGAGGTCGCCTTCGAGGCGTTCGAGGGCGGAATCCCAGGATCCATCCCGGGCCTGCCGATACAGCAATGCCTGATCAAACCACGGCGATCGCTCGCCGCTTGCCATCCAGCGCCATTCGGCAGGATAAGTGACCAGCACGCGCGTTCGCTTACCGAGCGCTTCGTTCAGGTGCACATTGGTGTTGCTCACGGCGATGTAGTCATCGAGCACGGCCAGCAGCGCAAGCGCGTCCTGAAGCTCCTGATTGACCCATGAGAAGTCGTGGATCCGGTGCTGCGCCGCGGTGCCGAGCGCGTTGAGGTCGTTCGAATCGCCGCCCCGCTGCAGAGAGACCAACGTGCCCGGCGCCGACCGGAGAGTGTCGCCCAGCGCTTCGGGCGGGACTCGCTTGAACAAGCTGTCTCCGGGCGATCGCATGTCCTCCCATCGGATGCCTGCCTGCCAGGTGATTCCCATGTAGGGCGGCGGCCCGCAGGTCGCAAGCCGGTCCCGCATTGCCGCCACCCGCGCCGCATCCGGGGCGAGGCGTATTGACGGCGCCGCTCCTGCGTTCAGCATCGACGGCAGATCGCCCACCAAAATCCTTGCGGCGTCGGGTCCCGTTGAGGAAAACCAACCTTGCGGCAGGATCGGTCGTAAGCGGGCGTCGACATCCAGATGCACTGCGCTTGCCAGCTTGGCGATGCTCGTTACGAACCGTGTGAAAAACAGCGTATCGCCCAGCCCTTGCTCCCCGCACAAGATGACCTCGCGGTCACGCATCGAGTCCAAGGCCGGAAGCGGGGAGTCCAACGGCATGGCGCGCCGCCGAAGCCAAGCGAGTCGGTCGGGCCGCCATCGATACTCCGCCCAGCCAGACTCAAACTCCCCACACGACAACAGCACCTGAGCCTTGGCGAAGCGCGCTTCAGCATTTCCAGGCTCATGTGCGATCACAAGATCAACATCCTGCAGTGCGCCGGCGGTATGGCCCGCTTCATGGCGGGCCAGGGCCCGTGCCACGCGATATCCCGCGTGCTTCGGCGCAAGGCCAATGCACCGGTCGAGCAGTTCCAGCGCTTCGTTCCACCGTCTTCTTACCCGGCACACCTGCGCGAGGTTCACGAGGAGATCGGGTTCATCGGGAAACCGCAGCAGCGACTCGCGAATTGCGGCGTCGGCCTCGTCGAACTTGCCCTGCTGAACGAGAACAAGCCCCAGGTTGATAGGCGGCGCTTCATTTGCGGGTTGAAGCGCGCCCGCCCGCCTGAAGGCGTGCGCCGCCTGCTCGAAGCCGCGGTTGGCGCGAAGCAGGTTCCCCAGGTTGAACCAGGCATCGGCGTTCGAGGGAAACTCCTCGATCAAGCGCCGCAGAACCCGTATCGCCTCGTCGCGCGCGTCCGCGCGCCAGAGGGCGTACGCGAGCATCAATCGCGGGCGCGGCGCGTGGCGCTCGGCGCGGACCGCCGCGCGGAGCGTTTCCACCGCCTCGTTGAACCGACCTGCGGCGAGCTGGCTCTCGGCGAGCCGGAGCTTCTCCGCGCCCTCGGACGCGCGCCTCATGCGCGCAGTCTAGCAAGCGCGCTGCGGCGTACGTCTATTCCAGCAAAGCGAGGTTGCTGTTCGCGAGAAGCTCGAGACGCGCGACGAGCGGCTCGGCGTATGCGCGGAAGGCGGGCAGGTCTTGTGGCGGGACGGGAAGCGCCGCGGGCATCGCGATCGAGAAAGGATTGCGCGCCTCGCCGCCGACGCGGAACTCGTAGTGCAGGTGCGGACCCGTCGCCCAGCCCGTCATGCCGACGAAGCCAATGGTGTCGTTTTGCCCCACGCGCGCGCCGCGCTTGACGGCGATCCTGCTGAGATGCGCGTAGACGGTTGAATAACCGCCATGGTGGCGCAGAATGACCACGTTGCCGTATCCGCCCCGCGGACCCGCGTAGTCCACTACGGCGTCACCCACCGCCCGCACGCGAGTACCTATAGGCGCAGCGTAGTCGATTCCTTTATGCGCGCGCCATTCGCGCGCAATGGGATGCTTGCGCATGCCGAACCCGGAGCTGACGCGCGAAAACTCCAGCGGCGAGCGCAGGAACGCTTTGCGGAGATTCTTGCCGTCGGGCGCGTAGTAGCCGCTGCCGAAATGTACTGCGCGATACGTTTTGCCCTGGTTGACGAACTCGGCAGCGAGAACCCGCCCGGCGCGCACCGGCCTGCCGGCGAGATCATGGACCTCGTAGACCACCATGAACTGATCGCCCTTGCGCAGGTCCCGATGAAAATCGATGTCGCCGCCGAACACGTCGGCGAGCTGGATCGCCACGCTGTCGGGGATGCCGGCCGCGTCGCTCGCCGCGAACAGCGAGCTGCGGATGACGCTGGATTTCATCGCGATATGCGTATAGAGCGGCGCGCGCTCCTCCGTTACCCCGAAACCGGTTCCTTCGGGGACGATCTGCACCAAGGTGTCGCGGGTGGACAGGAAGCTGAGCGAGAGCGGCTGGCCCTCCGCGCCCACCTCTGCGGTCACTTGGTAGCCCGGCCGCAACGCCTGCAGGGCGCGCACGCGCGCCAGGCGCCCCACGTTCTCGTCGTCGATGCCGAGGCGGCCGAGAAAAGCCGGCAACGTGTCGCCACGCTGGAAACGCTCCTCGCGGATATAGGACGCGGGCGAGGGCAGCAAAGCCTCTTCGGGGATCGGAATGGTTTCCACCGAAGAGGTCGTGGCGAGCGCTTGCTCGTCCATAGACGAGGGTGCGATGGTGGCAAACGCAGCGACCGCCCCGGAAACGGCCAAAGCGGCGATTGCAGCGGTACGTCCCAGGGGCCCTAAGGTGGCCATGTATTCGGCTAGAATCCCTTGTTTTTCAGAAGCCTGCGCAGTCTAGCAAAGAAGGCGGGGGTCGAAAATCGAATATGTCACCGTTCGCGCAGGCCATTGAGACCATTCGTCGGGGTTGCGACGAGCTGATCGTCGAAGAGGAGCTCGTCCGCAAGCTCGCCACGGGAAGGAAGCTGCGCGTCAAGCTCGGTCTCGACCCCACGGCGCCCGACCTGCACCTCGGTCACACGGTCGTCATCAATAAGCTGCGCCACTTCCAGGAGTTGGGGCATCAGGTGCAGTTCCTGATCGGGGACTTCACCGGCATGATCGGAGACCCCACCGGGAAGAACCAGACGCGGCCGCCGCTTTCCCGTGAACAAATTCTCGCGAACGCCCGGAGCTACCGTGAGCAGGTCTTCAAGATCCTGGATCCCGAGCGCACCCAGATCCTGTTCAACTCGGAATGGTCGGACAAGCTCGGCGCCGAGGGCATGATCCGGCTCGCCGCGCGCTACACGGTCGCGCGGCTTCTCGAGCGCGATGACTTCAGCAAGCGCTTCAAGAGCAACCAGCCGATCGCCATCCACGAGCTTCTCTACCCGCTGATGCAGGGCTACGACTCGGTCGCGATGAAGGCGGATGTCGAGCTCGGCGGGACGGACCAGAAGTTCAATCTTCTGGTGGGAAGGGAATTGCAAAAGCAGTACGGGCAGGAGCCGCAAATCATCCTCACCATGCCGCTGCTGGAAGGCCTGGACGGCAAGGAGAAGATGTCGAAATCGCTGGGCAACTATGTCGGAATCGCGGAGCCGCCGCAGGAAATCTTCGGCAAGCTGATGTCCATTTCGGACGACCTGATGTGGCGCTATATCGAGCTGCTCTCGTTCGAGCCGAGCGCGACGGTGCGCAAATGGAAGGACGCAGTCGCCTCTGGCGCAAATCCGCGGGACGTGAAAGCGCGCTTCGCCAGGGAAATCGTCGCGCGTTTCCACAGCGCGAGCGCAGCCGAGAAAGCGCAAAGCGAGTTCGAGCAGCGCTTTCGCGAAGGCGCGATGCCGGAGAACATGCCTGAAGTGAGCGTGAGCGCTCCGGAAGGCGGCGTGTTGATCACGCATCTTCTGAAGCAGGCGGGGCTCACGCCGAGCACCTCTGAGGCGCAGCGCATGATCGAGCAGGGCGGCGTGAAGCTCGATGGCGAGCGCGTCGTGGACAAGGCTTTGCGGCTGACGCCCGGGCGCACGGTCATCGCCCAGGTGGGCAAGCGCAAGTTCGCGCGCATCACGTTGAAATAGCGCCATGGCGGACCTGGCGGCCGCTTTCACGACGGGCGTCGCGGCCATGGAGGGCGGCGACGCCGAGGGCGCCGAACGCACTTTTCGAGGCATCGTTATTGCCGATCCACGCGCGCACCAGGCGTGGTACGCGCTCTCGGTCTTGGCGCAGCAGGCCGATCGCCACGAGGCTGCAGTGGAGTTCGCCCTCCGGGCGGTTAACCTCGAGCGGCGCAACGTGGAATATCTGAACGCGCTGGGCCTCGCATACCTGCAGGCAGGTAAGTTGCCGGACGCGGAGAAAGCCTTACGCCGCGCGCTGAACTTGCGGCCGATTTATCCAACGGCGTTGTTCAACCTCGGACGGGTGCTTGAGAAAACGGCCACCCCGGCTGACGCTCAAAGAGCGTATGAGCGCGCACACGCCATGGACGGCAGATTCCCGGAGTTGTACGCCGCCTTGGCTCAGTTGTATCGCCGGCAGGGACGGCTTGATCTGGCAATCGCGTTGCTTGCTGAAGGCCTGCGGGGTCCGCACCAGGCGATCCTCACTCCGAACATGGCCGACTGCATTGCCGACAGCGAGGGCCTCGACAGCGCCATAGAGTGGCTGCAGCAGGCGCAGCTGCGGCACCCCAAGTACCCGGACATCAAGTTCAAGCTCGGCTTCCTGTTGCTGGCAGCAGGCCGGTGGCGCGAAGGATGGAAGTACTACGCCTGGCGCGATCTGGAGGATGGCCACCAGCTTGCGGAGAAAAGCGTACCGGATCGCCTGGACGGCCGGCGCGTGCAGCTCGTCGGTGAGCAGGGATTAGGCGATGTCCTGTTTTTCCTGCGCTTCCTGCGGCAGCTGTCGGACCGCGGCGCCGTCGTGGATCTCAGCTGCGAGGGTAAGCTCGCCGCCCTTCTGCAAGGCGATCCTCGCTTTGCCGCCGTCATGGCGACCGACGAGCCGGCGCCTGAATACCCGTACCTGTATCGCTTTTCTATAGGGGATCTCCCCGGTTTGCTTGGGACGGACGCCTGCCCGCCGGCATTCGTCTTGACCTCCGACCCGGTGAGGCGCCAGCGTTGCACGCAGCGGCTCGCGGCTCTCGGCGCCCCGCCATACCTGGGGCTTACCTGGAAGGCAGGAACCGATACCGTGCGCATCGATACGCTGATTCCGCTCTCGAAGCAGGTCCCGCCCCGTTCGCTCGGGGAGGTGCTACGCGGCTGGCCGGGGACGCTCGTATCACTGCAGCGCAAACCGTCCGAAGCCGATTTGGGCGCCATCAGCGCTGCGGCAGGCGCCCCAATACACGATGTGAGCGACCTGAACGACGATCTTCACGACGTGCTGGCGCTGCTCGACGTGCTGGACGAGTATGTGACGGTAAGCAATACCAACGTTCATTTGCGAGCCGCCCTCGGCCGCAGCGCGCGAGTGCTGGTGCCTTACCCGCCCGAATGGCGCTGGATGCGCAAAGCGGGAAGATCCGAATGGTTTCCGGACTTTCCGGTGTACCGGGAGCCGGTGTCGCGCGGCTGGGCGGAGCCGTTGGCGCGTCTAAGAGCCGAGCTTTTTCAATGAATCAGTACGAGGTCTACGCCATCAAGTACGCGCACCACGCGCGGCGCGCGGCGGAGAACTTCATCGGCGGCGATCCGCACGATGGACCCATGCCGCTCGACTATTTCGTCTGGCTGGTGCGCGGAGGCGGGCGAGAACTGGTCGTCGACACCGGCTTTTCGGCCGCAGTGGCCGCGAAGCGTGGCCGCGAGCATCTGCGCTGCCCCACCGAGGGATTGCGGCTTTTAGGGGTCGAGGCGGCGGGCGTGAAGGACGTCGTCATCACGCATCTGCACTACGATCACGTGGGCAATTTCGAGCTCTTTCCTTCGGCGACGCTGCACCTCCAGGACCTCGAGATGCGCTATGCGACCGGGCGCTATATGTGCCACGAATGCTTCCGCGGCGCGTTCGAAGTCGAGGACGTGGTCGGCATGGTGCGGCGCGTTTACGAGGGCCGCGTGCAATTTCACGACGGCGACGTCGAGCTCATGCCAGGCGTGTCGCTGCACCTGATCGGCGGGCACACCATGGGACTGCAAGTGGTGCGTGTGGCGACTCGCCGCGGTGCCGTAGTGCTTGCCTCGGATGCGAGCCACTTTTACGCCAATATGGAGCAGACACGGCCGTTTCCGATCGTTTGGTCGGTCGGGGCGATGGTGGACGGCTATTGGCGGATCCGCGAGCTGGCCGAGTCGCCGGCGCATATCATCCCCGGGCACGACCCGCTCGTGATGGAGCGCTACCCGGCACCGGCCGCCAGCCTGGCTGGCATTGCGGTGAGGCTCGACTGACGGGCACGGCGCACAAATAAATGGCCGCACCTGCATTGAGCTGAGCCGGACCCGTCGCATAGACGCGGTGCGGCTTTTTTTTGCTATAACGGCCCGGATGGCGGACGCGAACGCATTCGATTTCGATTCGCCGGTCGAGCGCGCCGGCACATGGAGCATGCGCTGGGAGCGCTACGCCGGGCGCGACGTCATTCCGCTTTGGGTGGCCGACAGCGATTTTCGCGCTCCGCCCGCCGTGCTGGAGGCGCTCGCCGCGCGCGTAGAGCACGGCGTTTTCGGCTATACGGTCGCGCCCGACGAACTGCGCCAAGCGATCGTCGAGCGCGTGCAGCGGCTCTACCGTTGGCCGATTGAGCCTGCGTGGATCGTGTTCCTTCCCGGCGTGGTGCCGGGACTGCATCTCGCCGCGCGCAGACTAGTGCCGCCGGACGGGCACCTCCTGGTACCGACACCCGTGTACCAGCACCTCAAGCGCGCCGCCGAGCTTGCGCCGCGCGCCCACAGCGATATACCGCTCGTGCTGCGAGAGGGGCGCTGGGTCTTCGATGAAGAGACGCTCAAGCGCAGCCTTCGGCCGGAAAGCCGCCTCTTTTTCCTCTGCAATCCGCACAACCCGGGCGGCACGGTGTTCCGCCGCGCGGAGCTCGAGCGTCTCGCCGGGCTCACACGCGATCTCATCATCGTGTCGGACGAGATCCATTGTGATCTGGTGCTCGAATCCGGGCTGGCGCACCTGCCGATCGCGAGCCTGGCGCGGGAAGTCTCCCGGCGCACCGTGACGCTCATGTCAGCGAGCAAGACGTTCAATTTTCCCGCCGCCGGCTGTGCGTGGGCGATCATCGAGGATGAAGCGCTACGGCGCGAGTTCTCGGCCGACGTGCATGCGCATGTGCTGCATTCGCCTTCGGTGTTCGGCTACGTCGCGACTCTCGCCGCCTTTCGCCATGGCGACGCCTGGCTTGCTGCTCAGCTCGAGTATCTGCGAGGCAACCGGGACCAGGTGGAGCGTCGTCTCGGCTTGCCGATGGCGCACGTCGAAGCCACCTACCTCGCCTGGATCGATTGCTCCGGGCTAGGCGTGGAGAACGCATACGACTGCTTTCTGCGGCACGGGGTGGCGCTTTCACCGGGCGCCCAGTTCGGCGATGCGCGGTTCGTGCGCTTCAATTTCGCGACGCAGCGCGCCCGGCTCGACGCCGCGCTGGCGCGGATGCGCGCTGCGGTAGAACGTCGCGCGCCGCGGTAGCTTCGGGCTGGCGCTCGGGCGTCGGTACTTCGGTCTCGCACACGCCAGCCGAACCGCCATCGTCCTGACGCAGAACGAGCGCTGCCTGCAGTATCCGCTCGAGGTGCGGGTCGCGCACGCCGACCTGCTTCATCTCGTGCAGCGTATTGCGAATGTAGTCCACGCAGCGGCCGCGCTGGCCGCTGCCTTGCGCCACCAGCCGGGCGCGACCATGGAGGTCGAGCTCGCGCACGTACGCGGGATGCGTCGGGTCAGCAAGAAAGGCGAGCGCGCGCACTTGACGGCTGGAAGGCAACACAGCCCGCAGCAAGCGAGGGGCGTATACGCGGCGCGGCATCTCCCGTTCCCATAGTCGCAGCAGCGCGTGGCGCACTCGCGCGGCGTCGACCCGGAACGCCATACCCCAGCACGAGCCGCCGCGGCATAGCCCCATCACAAGGCCCGGCTTGCGCCGTGTGCCGCGGTAGCGGGTAGAGAGAATGCACAAGGCCCGGTGATAGCCGTGGATCCGGGCGGGCGCCTTGTCCTTATAGGAGAAACCCGGGGACCACATCAGAGAGCCGTAGCCGAAAACCCAGAGGTCGCCTCTCGGCAGGTGCGCCATGAAGTGCTCCAGGTCCATCGATCAGCTCAACGCAGCGCGCGGCTCCGCGGCTGACCTGGCTTTCTTATGCATTCTGCGCAGCATACAACGCTGTAGCGGATCGGCTACAGGCCACTGTCGGGATTCGGCAACAGCCGCTGCGACGTACTCGTGTCACGGTCCGAGCCTGACATCGCGGTCAACGCGCGGTCCGCTCGCGCGTTCTTAGATCAGATCCGGACCGGATCCCTTTCATACATCACAGGAGATCTCATGAAGAAGCTGCTCGTTGCACTGATCGCGTCGGCGTTCGCCCTGGGCGCGTATGCCCAGCAGAAGGCCGAGCCGGCGACGCCGGCAGCGCCGAAGGCCCAGACCAGCACGGCGACCGAAAAGGCCACGCCCGCGACGCCGTCCGCCAAGAGCGACGCGAAGCCCGGCAAGACCAAGACGGCCAAGACGTCCAAAAAGACGTCCAAGAAGAGCAAGTCCAAGGCGGGCGCCAAGGACGAAGCCAAGCAAGGCAAGTAACACCCGCGCAAAACCGCAAGCCCGGCCAGCCGGCCGGGCTTTTTTTTGCGGTAAAGTAATTCCATGGTGCTGATGGCACGGCTGGTTTCGCGCAGTTCGCGTTCCTTGGCGGTGATGATCGGCGCCGCCCCTAGCCGTTAGGAGTCCACCATGGATCGCAGAGCGTTCCTGCAGACGGGTATTGCCTTTTCCACCGCGGTCGCGCTTCCTTGGCGCGAGGCGCGCGCCGCCGACGAGTGGCGTAGCTACGAAGTCGTCACCAAGGTCGAACTCGAGTGGCCAGAAGGCGCATCGCGCGTGTGGCTGCCGCTGCCAATGACCGGAGATACCGATTGGCAGCGCAACTTGGGCAGCAGCTGGTCGGGGAATGCGGCGCGCACGCGGATGCTGAGCGACGGCAAGTACGGCGCGGTCATGCTGTATGCCGAATGGCCGGCCGCCAGCGCAATTCCTCGCCTGGAGGTGGTGAGCCGCGTCGCCACGCGCGACCGCAGCGTCGATCCCTCGAAACCGCGTCCGGATGCCGAGCGCCTGTCGGCGGCCGAGCGCGAGTTCTACACCGCGCCTACCGACTACATCCCGACCGACGGCATTGTCCGGCGCACGGCGCACGACGTCGTGAAAGGAGCGCGCAGCGATGTCGACAAGGCGCGCGCGATCTACGAATGGATCGTGGAGAACACGTTCCGCGACCCGAAGGTGCGCGGCTGCGGCGTCGGCGACATCAAGGGCATGCTCGAAAGCGGGAACCTCGGCGGCAAGTGCGCCGACCTTAACGCCCTGTTCGTCGGGCTTGCGCGCTCGGTCGGCGTGCCCGCGCGCGACGTCTACGGAGTGCGCATCGCTTCGTCGGCCGACGGCTATCGCAGCCTCGGCATCGCCACCGCGGCGGCCACCCGGGCGCAGCATTGCCGGGCGGAGTTTTACGCCGAAGGGCGCGGATGGGTGCCGGTCGATCCCGCGGATGTGCGCAAGGTGGCGCTCGAAGAGCCGCCGGGCAACCTGCCGCTTTCGCACCCGAAGGTCGACGCCGCGCGCAAGCGCCTTTTCGGCCACTGGGAGATGAACTGGCTCGCCTACAACATGGGGCACGATATCTCGCTGCCGAATTCCAAGGGTCCCAAGCTGCCCTATCTCATGTACCCGAACGGCGAGACGGGCGGCGAGCGCCTCGACCAGCTCGAGCCCGAGACATTCAGCTACGCGCTCACCGCGCGGGCGCTGCAGGCTTGAGGCTTGCGCTGGCGCTGCTGGCGGCGCTCGCGCTGCCGGCGTGGGGCGAGGGTCTGAAAAGCTGGACCGGCGGCAGCACGCCCGCGCTCGAGCTCACCGACACCGAGGGCAAGCTGCACCGGCTCTCGGACTACCGCGGAAGCGCGGTGCTCGTGAACTTCTGGGCGACGTGGTGCGAGCCCTGCCGTGAGGAGATGCCGAGCATCGAAGCGCTGCGCGTGGCGATGAAAGGCAAGCCGTTCGTCGTCCTCGCCGTCAACGTCGGCGAGAGCGCCCGCGTCGCGCGCGACTTCGCGGGGACGATGACGCTCGGCTTCCCGCTGCTGCTCGACCGCGACAGCCGCACCACCAAGGCGTGGGGCGCGCGCATCCTGCCGGCGAGCTTCGTCGTCGGGCCTGACGGCCGCATCCGCTACAGCTACTTGGGGGCGCTCGACTGGGCGAGCCCCGACGTGCGCGCAGCCATCGAACGCCTCGTGCGCTGATGCGACGGCTTGCGCTCGTCGCCGTCGCGCTCCTCGGGATCGGCGCCGCGCGGGCCGACGAGGCGCTTGCGCCGGTGCCTTTCATCACCACGCCGGACGAGGTGGTGGAGCGCATGCTGAAGCTCGCCGGCACGGGACCGCGGGATCTGGTAATCGATCTGGGTTCGGGCGACGGCCGGATCGTCATTGCGGCTGCCGAGAAGTTCGGCGCCCGCGGCCTCGGCATCGAGCTCGACGGCGCCCTGATCGAGAAATCGCGCGCGAACGCGCGGCGCGCCAACGTTGCCGATCGCGTTTCTTTCCTCCAGGGGGATGTGCTCACCGCCGACATCTCGCAGGCCACCGTGGTGACGGTGTACCTCCTGCCCGGCTTGATCAATCAGCTCGAGCCGCGCTTTCTGGAGAGCCTGCGGCCCGGCACGCGCATCGTCTCGCACGCGTTCGCCATGACGAGCTGGAGGCCCGACCGCGCAGAAACCATGCGCATCTCCAAGCCTCATCCGGGGCAGGGCGACGAAAGCAGGCTCTATCTGTGGATCGTGCCTGCGGAGGTACGCGGGGTGTGGCAAGCGCCCGGCACGCGGCTCGCCATCTACCAGAACTTCCAGGAAATCCAGATCGAGGGCCGGCTTGCCGGGCGCGAGATCACCGAGTCGCGCGCAGCCCTCATCGGCCGCGACATCACCTGGGAGGCGAATCGCATGCGCTTCCGCGGCCGCATCCAGGACGACCGCATCGCGGGCGAGCTCGAGCGTCCCGACGGCAGGACGCCGCTTATTCTCACGCGCGCACGCTAGAGCACTTTTCCGGGATTCATCAGCCCCTGCGGGTCGAGCGCGCGCTTGAGCGTGTGCATGAGCTCGAGCTCCACAGGGTCCTTGTGGCGGCGCATCTCTTCGCGCCGCAATTGGCCTAGACCATGCTCGGCGGAGATCGAGCCGCCAAGGTCCGCGACCGTGTCGTAGACCCGCCGGTTCACTTCATCGCGGCGCTGGACGAGCGCCGGCGTACCGACGTTGTAATGCAGGTTGCCGTCGCCGACGTGGCCGAAGCAGTAAACGGGGATGTTGCCGAAGGCATGCGCCAAGGCCTTGTCCGCGCGCGCGATGAATTCGGGGATCTGCGAAATCGGCACCGAGATATCGTGCTTCACGTTCGTGAACTGCGCCTCGGGGATGGTTTCGCGGATGCGCCACAGGGCGCGCGCCTGCTCGCCGCTTTGCGCGAGCGCGGCATCGCGCAGCGCGCCCTGCGCGGCGCAGCCGGCAAGCGCCGCTTCGACGCGCTCGTGCAACGCCGCGGGCGCTCCGCTGTCGGCGAGCTCGGCGAGCACGTACCATGGATGCGGCGAGGGTAGCGGGTCGCGCGCGTCGGGCAGGTGGGCAAGCACGGCCTCGACGCATGAGCGCGAAACGAGCTCGAACGCCGACAGCCGTTCCCCGAGGCGCTCATGCAGCAGCCCGAGCAGCTCCACGGCCGCGCGTGGGCTATCGAGCGCGATCCAGACGGTGGCCGAGGCGGTCGGCTTGGGAAACAACCGCAGCACCGCGGCGGTAATCACGCCAAGCGTTCCCTCGGCCCCGAGGAACAGCTGCTTCAGATCGTAGCCCGTATTGTCCTTGCGCAGGCCGCGCAAGCCATTCCAGATGCGACCGTCGGGCAGCACGACCTCCAGTCCCAGGACCTGCTCGCGCGCCGTGCCATAGCGCAATACGTTCACGCCGCCCGCGTTCGTCGATAGATTACCGCCGATCTGGCAACTTCCTTCGGCAGCGAGCGAGAGCGGGAACAGCCGGCCCGCACTGTCGGCGGCCTGCTGAATTGCGGCGAGCACGCAGCCCGCTTCGACCGTCGCGGTATCGTTCAGCGCGTCGAGGCTGCGGATGCGGTTCATGCGCGAGAGCGACAGCACTATCTCGCGCTGCTTCCCGGTCGGCACCGAGCCGCCGCACAGCCCGGTGTTGCCTCCTTGCGGCACGATCGCGACGCCCTCGCGCGCGCAGGATGCAACCACCTGCGAAACCTCGCGCGTGCTTGCCGGCCGCACGACGCAATCGGCCGGCGCGGAATAAACCCGTCGCCAGTCGGTAAAGTACGGTTTCGTGTCCTCGGGCGCGGTAAGGACGTTGTCAGCGCCTACAATCTCGCGCAGGAGGTCTTGCAGTGGCATTCCTGATGCGGATTCTACTTCTGCTTCTCGGCATCGCGGGTGCCGCGGGGGCGCAGCCCGGGCCGATCGTGGTCGGGGTAGCGCTTCCGGAATCCGGCGTGCTGGCGGCGGCCGCGTCCGACTATCGCAAGGCGCTGCTTCTCTGGCAGGACGAGATCAATGCCGCCGGCGGGCTGCTCGGGCGCCGCGTGGAGCTGCGGGTGCGTGACGATGCATCGGACGCGGTGCGCACAGGCGCGCTCTATGCCCAGCTTATCCGCGACGACAAGGCCGATCTTCTGATCGGCCCTTTTGGATCCGCGGCGACTCTCATGGCGGCCGCCGAGGCGGAGCGCGCGCGCCGCGTGCTGATCAACGGCGCCGGGCCCTCGCGCGTGGTGCACAAGCGCACGTCGCGCTACGTTTTTCAGACGGCGCTACCCAATACCGCGTACGGCACCGGGGTGCTCGAGCTCGCGCGCGGCGCGGGCCTTGGCACGGTGTTCGTCCTGGCGCGCGATGATTCGGCCTCGCGCGAGATGGCCGAGGCGACGCTGGACGGCGCGGCAAAGCAAGGACTCAAGAGCGCACCCATCGAGGTCTACGGCGGCGCGCTGACCGACTTCGCCGCGCAAGTCAAGAAGGCGCAGGCGGCCGGCGCGGACGCCTGGATCGCCTTCGGCGAGCTGCGCGACACGGTGGAGATGCTGAGGACTTTCAGAAAGCTCGGCTACGCGCCGCGGCTATTCTTTGCGCGCAAGGCGGCACAGCCGCAGCTCATCGACCGGGTCGGTCAGGATGCGGAATTCAGCCTGGCCGCAATGGAGTACGACGCAAGCTTCGCCACGCCCGGCAATCGCGAGTTCGCCGCCGCGTTCGCGGCAAAATGGTCGGCGCCGCCCGGCCCTGTCGCCGCCGCGGGGTACGCCGCGGCGACGGTGCTCGCCGAGGGCGTGCGGCGCGCGGCGAGCCTCGATCAGGACAAGCTCCGCGCCGAGTTCTCGCGCATGCAAATCGGCACGGTGCTCGGCCCGTACAAAGTCGATCCCGCGAGCGGCGCGCAGATCGGCGCGAAGCCCGCGGTGGTGCAGATTCAGGGCGGAAAGCCGCGCGTCGTCTGGCCGCAGGCGCTGAGCACGGCGCAGCCCGAGCCCTATCCGCAATGGAGCGAGCGGCGCGTGCTCAAATAAGGAGAGACCCATGCTCAACCGCTCGTATCTCTTCGCTCCGGGGAACGTGCCGCGCCGCGTGGAAAAAGCGTTTACGCTCGAGGCCGACGTCGTCATCGTCGACCTGGAGGACTCGGTCGCCATAAGCGACAAGGAAGCGACGCGCAGGCCGGTCGCCGAGGCACTGGCCCGCCCGCGCCGCGGTCGAGGCTATGTGCGGGTGAACGCGCCTTCGACGGCCTTCTGCTATGGCGATCTGGTGGCCACGATCCACAACGGTGTGGACGGCGTCGTGGTGCCGAAGGTGGAGAGCGCGGCCGATCTGCACGCGATCGACTGGCTGATCGCGGCCCTCGAGCGCGAGCGCGGCATTGCGGAAGGATCCATCGACCTCGTCCCGCAGATCGAGACGGCGGCGGGAGTGCAGCGCGTCGACCGCGTGCTTCAGGCGCGCAGCCTGCGCACTTATCCGGGACCCTGGCGCGTCAAGCGCGTTGCGTTCGGCGCCGCCGACTATGGGCACGAGCTCGGGCTCTTCCCGACGCTCGATGAACCCGAGCTCGCGGACGCACGCGCGCGCATCGTGCTCGCGTCGCGCGCCGCGGGGCTGGAGAGTCCGCTCGACAGCCCGTGGTTCCACTTCAACGAACGCGAGGCTTTTGCTCGCGCCCTGGAGCGCAGCCGCCGCGGCGGCTTCCAGGGGCGCCTGTGCGTGCACCCGGAGCAGATCGGCCCGGTAAACGCCGCGTATTTGCCAGGCGAAGAGGAGCTTGCGCGCGCCGAACGCATCGTCGCCGCGTTCAGCGAAGCCGAGGCGCGCGGCGCCGCTGCCATCCAGGTGGACGGGCAAATGATCGACTACCCGGTAGTGCATCGCGCGCGCGCCGTGATCGAGCTGGTGCGCGAGGCGAAGGCGCGCAAAAGCTGAGCGTCGCGGGCGCGGCTCTTGCTCACCGCTAAAATGGGTGCGGATGCCCGATGTGGTCCTCGCCCCGGGATTGTGGATGCCGAGCGCGGCAATGTCGCTGCTCGCCGCGCGTCTGGGTCGCGCAGGGTACGTCACGCACGTGTATGCCTACCGGGGGCGCAGCCTTTTCGAGGCGAACGTCGAGCGCTTCGCGCGTTTCGCGCAGGCGACACTCGGTGATCGTCCGGCGCACTTTGTCGGCCACAGCCTCGGCGGCGTGCTGGTGCTCGACATGCTGAATCGCCACCCCGACATCGCGCTTTCGTCCGCCGTTCTTCTCGGCGCCCCGGTGCGCGGCTGCATCGCTGGCCGGCGGCTCGCAACAGCGCGCGTAGGACGCTGGATGATGGGCGCCTGCCGGCCCCTGTGGGAAGAGCGCCGGGCGAGCTGGCGGCGAAACGCGCCGCTCGGCGTAGTGGCGGGCACTGCGCCTCTCGGCCTCGGCCGGGCGCTCGGGCGGCTGCCCTGCGTGAACGACGGCGTCGTGTGCGTGGATGAAACGGCGGTAGACGGGATGACGGCGCAGGCGCTGGTTCGCTGCGGCCACAGCATGCTGATCGTGTCGGGCGCAGTCGGCGCGCTGGTGCAGCGCTTTCTCGCCTCGGGGCGCTTCGAATGAGGCTCGTCGCCGCCTGTCTGTTGCTGCTGCTCGCAAGCGGTTGCGAGTCGATGCAGTACTACGCATCGGCGATCGGCGGGCATTTCAATGTGATGCTCGCCGCGCGGCCGGTCGAGACATGGCTCGCCGATCCCGGCACGCCCGCAAAGCTCAAAGAGCGGCTCGAGCTTGCGCGCCGCATCCGCGACTTCGCCACGCGCGAGCTCGCCTTGCCCGAAAACGGCAGCTACTACTCGTACGCCGACCTGCACCGCCCCTACGTGGTGTGGAACGTGTACGCCGCTCCGGTTTTCTCCATCGAGGCGCGGCGCGAGTGCTTTCCGTTCACGGGCTGCGTCAGTTACCGGGGGTTCTTCTCGGAGCAGGACGCGCGGCGCTACGCGGAGCGCCTGCATGCCGAAGGCAACGACGTGTACGTCGGCGGCGTGCCGGCATATTCCACGCTCGGCTGGTTCGACGATCCGCTGCTGTCGACCTTCATCCTTTATCCCGACGCACAGCTCGCCCGGCTGCTATTCCACGAGCTCGCGCACCAGGTGGCCTACGCGCGCGACGACACGACCTTCAACGAGTCGTTCGCCGTGGTGGTGGAAGAGGAAGGCGTCCGGCGCTGGCTGCGGGCCGAGGGCCGCATGGCGGATCTCGAGGCGTTCCGCGCGGCGCAGGCGCGCAAACGCCAGTTCGCTGCGCGCATCGAGGCCGCGCGCACCCGCCTGGCCGCCATCTACGCGAGCGACGCACCACGCGACGAAAAGCTGAAGCAAAAGGCCGAAGAGTTCGCCAGGCTGCGCGCCGAATACGGCCCCATCGTGCCGGCCGAGCCCAACAATGCCTTCCTGGTGTCGATCTCCGTGTATACGCAGCTTGTGCCGGAATTCGAGCGGCTGCTGGCACAGGCTGGCGGCCGCTTGCCCGAGTTCTACGCGGAGGTGCGAGAGCTTGCGTCTAGCGACCGGCCGGGCCGAGGTTCGTTGTTGGCGCAGCACCGCTCACGCTCAAGATAGCGGGATGTCGACGATTTTCTTGAACGCCGGGCGAGCGCAGAGGCGGTTGAACCACGCGGTGAGATTCGGATGCTGCGGCCGCTCGATCGGCAAGCGCATCCAGAGGTGCACGTGGCATCCAAGCGGGATGTCGCCCATGGTGAACGCCTCGCCTGCAAGGCAGGCTTTCCCGGCGAGCCCCTGCTCGGGAATCGCCAGCAGCTCCGCGCACTTCTTGCGTCCCTCTTCGATGGCGTTCATGTCGCGCTTCTCGGCCGGCGTGCGCACCAGTCCCCAGAACACCGGACGCAACGCGTTCAGGAAGGTGAAGGCCCAGTCCATCCAGCGGTCGGCGTCGGCACGCGCCTCGAGCTCCGCCGGCCACAGCGTGCCGGCGCCGTGCTTCGCCGCGAGGTAGCGCACGATGGAATGCGATTCCCAGAGAATGAATCCGTCGTCGGCGATCGTCGGCACGAGCCCCGTCGGATTCATCCTCAGGTATTCGGGCGTCTGGTTCACGCCGAACTGCATCCCTGCGTCGATACGCTGGTAGGGCAGCCGCAGCTCCTCCATCGCCCACAGCGCCTTCTTCACGTTGACCGAGTTCACTCGGCCCCAGATCTTGAGCATAGTCAGAACCCCACGGCTTGGCCGTCGCGCCGCGGGTCGCTCGCGACGAAGTAGCCGCCGTCGAGCTTCCAGATGAGCTGCGCGCAGCCGAATTGATTGTAGTCGTCGAGGGTCACGGTGCGGTGCCCGCGCGCCTGCAGCTCGGCGATCGTCGCGGGCGGGAAGCCGTCTTCGACGCTCACGTCGAGCCCTTGGACGACACGGAAGCGCGGCCCGTCGCTCGCCGCCTGCGGGCTTTGGCCATAATCGGCGATGCGCACCATGACCTGGGCGTGGCCTTGCGGCTGCATGGTGCCGCCCATGACGCCGAAGCTCATCACCGGCTTGCCGTCCTTGGTCACGAATCCCGGGATGATGGTTTGATACGGGCGCTTCGCCGGCCCGACACAGTTCGGGTGGCCGGGCTGGACGACGAAGGTGCCGCCGCGGTTCTGCAGCGACACGCCGTCGACCACCACGCCGGAGCCGAAGCCCATGTAATTGGACTGGATGAACGAAACCATCATGCCGGAGGCGTCGGCCGCGGAGAGATAGACCGTGCCGCCCCTGGGCGGCGTGCCGTGGCCGAAGTCCTGGGCGCGCTGCATGTCGATCAGCCGTGCGCGCGACTTGAGATAGCCCGGGTCGAGCAATTGGGTCGGGCGCACATCCATATGCTCGATGTCCGCGATGTAGCGGCGCGCATCCGCGAAAGCGAGCTTCGTGGCCTCGATCTGCAGATGCAGGCTGTCGGCGCCGTCCACCGGGTACGAGCGCACGTCGAAGCTCTCGAGCATGCCGAGTACCATGAGCGCCACCATGCCCTGTCCGTTCGGCGGGATCTCGTGCAGGGTGTAGCCGCGGTAATTGATTTCGAGCGGCGTGACCCAATCGGCACGGTGCGCGGCGAGGTCGGAGGCGCGCAGCGCGGCGCCATGCTTCTTTGCGTCGGCTTCGAGTTTCCCGGCGATCTCGCCTTTGTAGAACGCTTCGCCCTTGGAACGGGCGATGTTCTCGAGCGCGCGCGCGTGCGCCGGGAAGGTGAAGCGCTCGCCCGGCCGTGGCGCGCGCCCGGAAGGCAGAAAAGCTGCGGCGAACCCGGGCTGGTTTTTCAGCTCGGCCACCTGGTTCGCCCACTGCTGGGCGATGGTGGGCGACACGAGGAATCCTTCGCGTCCGTACTGGATCGCTCTTTCGAAGAGCTTCGCAAAGGGCAGCTTTCCGAACTTCTCGTGCAGCGCTATCCAGGCGGATATGCAGCCGGGAACCGTGACGGTGTTCCATCCGCGCACCGGCATCGCCTTGTGCCCGCCGAAGAAATCGAGCGTCCATCCGGCGGGCGAGCGGCCGGAAGCGTTGAGGCCGTGCAGCCGCGCGCCGTCCCAGACGATGGCATAAGCATCGGAGCCGATGCCGTTGGAAACCGGCTCGACCAGGGTCAGGGTGATGGCGGTGGCGAGAATCGCATCCACCGCATTGCCGCCCGCCGCCAGCATTTGCAGCCCGGCCTGCGCGGCCAGCGGCTGCGAGGTGGCGACGGCGTTTTGCGCGAGCAGCGGCTTGCGCGGCCACGCGTAAGGGTTACTCCAGGAAAACGGGGTCATAGAGCCCCGTATTCTAAGGGCGGGTGGGAGGTTAAGCCGACCGCACCTGCTGCATGTCGGTCATCCCCTGCAGCACTTTCTCTATGCCGTCCTGCTTCAGCGCGCGCATGCCTGTGGCGAGCGCCGCATGCACGATCTCGTTCATCGGCGCACGGCTCTGCACCAAGCGCTTCACCGCGGCATCGGCCACGAGCAGCTCGTAGAGCCCCATGCGGCCCTTGTAGCCGGTGCGGTCGCACTGCGGACAGCCGCCGGCGCGAAACAGCGTGATCTTGCCGTTCGCGCCGCCGTACTCCTTGCGCCAGCCATGCAGGGTCTTGGCCGGATCGAGAGAGCTTGCGCTGCAGTACTCGAGCGCCAGCTCCTCCAGCTCGTTCGCCGGCGGAACGTAGGCGCTGCGGCAGTTGGCGCACAAGCGCCGCACCAGGCGCTGCCCGAGCACGCCGAGGAGCGCGTCGGCGAAGTTGAACGGGTCCATGCCGAGATCGAGCAGGCGGACCACGCTCTCGGGCGCGCTGTTGGTGTGCAGCGTGGAGAGCACGAGGTGCCCGGTGAGCGACGCTTCGATGCCGATCTTGGCGGTCTCCGGGTCGCGCATCTCGCCTACCATGATCACGTCCGGGTCGGCCCGCATGAACGCGCGCATCGCGGCGGCGAAGGTCCAGCCGATCTTCGCGTTCACCTGCACCTGGCGCAGCCCCGGCTGCGAGATCTCGATCGGGTCCTCGGCGGTCCAGATCTTGAGCTCCTCGGTATTGAGGAAGGCGAGCAGCGAGTGCAGCGTGGTCGTCTTGCCCGAGCCGGTCGGGCCGCAGACGAGGAACAGCCCGTGCGGCCTGGAGATCATCTGCTTGATCGCCGTGAGGGCATGCGGGTTGAGGCCGAGCTGGTCGATCGGCACCGGCACGGCGGTCGCGAGCACCCGCATGACCACGTCCTCGAGCCCGTTCGCCGTCGGGATGGTGGCGACGCGCAGCTCCACGCGCTCCGGCCCGTAGCGGCTGAAGTCGATCTTGCCGTCCTGCGGCTTCCTGCGCTCGGTGATGTCGAGCTGGCTCATGATCTTGATGCGCGACACCACCGCCTTGCGGAAGCGCGAGGGCATCTCGAGGTAAGTGACCAGCACGCCGTCCTTGCGGAAGCGGATGCGCAGGCTCTTGCCGGTGGGGTTCGCCTCGACGTGGATGTCGGAGGCTTTCTGCTCGACCGCATCGACGATGATCTTGTTGACGAGCTTGACGAGCGTCGAATCGGCGTGCGCGGCGTGCTGGTCGTCGAGCTCGCGCTCGCCGCTTTCGGCGGCCAGCCGGTTGGTGAGCTGCTCGACCCCGGCGTCCGCTCCCGCGGGACGCGTTGCAAGGCCCTCGGACTGCGCCGCGTAGCTGCGCTCGACCGCCCGCCGGATTTCTTCCGGCGAGGCGATCACCGGCACGAGCTTCATGCCGGCGATGAAGCGCAGCTCCTCCATCTTCGCCATATTGGTCGGATCGGCGATCGCCACGATGAGGGCGTTCTCCGCCTCGGCCACCGGCACGATGTGGTGGCGCAGCGCCACCGTGTGCGGAATGCGCTTCAGCGCCTCGGGCGAGATCTGGAAGCGCTCGAGGTCGATGAACGGAATGCCGAGCTTCTGCGCCATCACGGTCTTGATCACCGCGGCGTCGACCACCCCCATGTCGAGCAGGATCTGCCCGAGCGGAATGGAGCGGTTCCGGGCCTCGATCGCGAGCGCTTCGTCGAGCTGCGCCTGGGTCAGGTGGCCGAGCGCGACCAGCGCTTCGCCGAGCTTCTGCACGGGCT
Source organism: Betaproteobacteria bacterium (assembly GCA_004297625.1). Lineage (GTDB taxonomy): Bacteria > Pseudomonadota > Gammaproteobacteria > Burkholderiales > SG8-39 > SCGC-AG-212-J23. The sequence goes on from SCTY01000050.1 coordinate 27,015, forward strand.
GCGTGCGCTGCTGCTTGAGCGCCGCCGCAAGCTGCGCATGCGAGACGATTCGGTTTTCGGTGAGGTAGTCGCCGAGGCGCTGCATGCGCAGCGCCGCCTGTTTCTCCAGCGCCGCATCGATCATCTCGGTCGAGGCGAGCTTCTGGTCGACGAGCAGCTCGCCGAGCGGCTTGCCGATGCTGCACGACCGGGTGGCGAGCGCCGGGACGAAGCTGCGGATCACGCCGCCGTCCTGCTCGGGCTGGAACAGGAACAGCCCGCACACCGCGTGGATGTAGCCGACCGTCTCCCCCTTGAAGGTCTTGCCGTTCGCGAGCTGGATGGAGAACGCCTGCCGGTCGGAAGCCGCGAAGATGTCCTCCTCGGGCAGCTCCCCGATGGCAAGCCTCTGGCGCCGCAGCGCGAGCGGCCGCAGCAGATGCAAGCCGAGAATCGCCGAAAAGGCGATGCTGAGGCTCGATGTCTCCTTGCCCTGCTGGAACTTCAGCACACCCTCATCGGGCAGGAAGTCGAGCAGCGCGCCTTTCGCTTTGGCGCCGTCCTTGAACACGACCAGGCACTCCTCGCCGAGCTGCGGCTGCTCCTTCGAGTACTCGAAGTACGGCGGCGCCGGCCAGACGAACGGCCGACGCCCGGGGTCCGCGGGCGCGGGCGTCCCTTGCTGGAGGCTGGCGGTAACATCCGGTCCGTTGTTCACGGCGTCGCTGCCTGCGCCAGCGCCTGGTCGATGTCCCAGAGGATATCGTCGAGCGACTCGATGCCGACCGACATGCGAACCATGTCGGGCGTGACGCCCGCCTTGATCTGGTCGGCCTCGTCCATTTGCCGGTGTGTCGTCGAGGCGGGATGGATGATGAGCGTCTTGGCGTCGCCGATGTTCGCAAGGTGGCTCATGAACTGCGCCGCCTCGATGAAGCGCTCGCCCGCCTTGGCGCCTCCCTTGACGCCGAAATTGAGCAGCCCCGAAGCCCCCTTCGGCAGGTATTTTCTCGACAGTTCATAGTATTTGTTTTCCGGCAGGCCGGGGTAATTGACCCAGGCCACGCGCGGGTGGTCCTTGAGGAATTTGGCCACGGCGAGCGCATTCTCGCAATGGCGCTCCATGCGCACGTGCAGCGACTCGAGGCCCTGCAGCAGCAGCCACGCGTTCATGGGCGAGAGCGCGGGGCCGAAGGTGCGCATGATCTCCATGCGCGCCTTCATCGTGTAGCCGAAATCGCCGAAGGTCTCATGGAAGATCACGCCGTGATAGCCCGGCGAAGGCGAAGTGAACTCCGGAAACTTGCCGTTCCCCCAGTCGAACTTGCCAGACTCCGCGATCACGCCGCCCATGGTGGTGCCGTGCCCGCCGATGTACTTGGTCGCCGAGTGCACCACGATGTCGGCGCCCCACTCGATCGGCCGGCACAAGTACGGCGACGGCACGGTGTTGTCGACCGCGAGCGGGATGCCGGCTTCGTGCGCGAGGTTCGCGACGGCCTCGATGTCGACGATGTTAATCAGCGGATTGCCGAGCGTCTCGGCGTACATCAACTTGGTATTGGGTTTTAACGCTTTTTTGAAGTTCTGCGGATCCGCGGGATCGACGAACGTGGTCTCGATGCCGAGCTTCTTCAGGTTGACATTGAGCAGCGTGTGGGTGCCACCGTAGAGCGTGGAGGCCGACACGATATGGTCGCCCGCGCTGCACAAGGTGAGGATGGCGGTGACCTCCGCCGCCTGCCCGGTCGCTGTCGCGAGCGCCGAGCGGGCGCCTTCGATCGCCGCCATGCGTTCCTCGAACACCGCCACTGTGGGGTTCGAGATGCGCGAGTAGACGTTCCCGAAGGTCTGGAGGTTGAAAAGGCTCGCGGCGTGGTCGGCAGAGTCGAACACGAAGGAGGTCGTCTGGTAGATCGGCGCAGCGCGCGCGCCGGTGGCCGCATCGGGAATCTGGCCCGCATGCAGGCAAAGCGTCTCGATGCCGAATTTGCGGTCGGCCATGGCCGAACACTACCAGAAGCTATTCAGTGGGCTTCGGATCTGCAGGCGTTTCGGGCGCGGCCGGGCGCGAAGCGGCGCGCCGATACTCCGACGGCGGCACGCCGACCTGGTTCAGGAAGAAGCGCGTGAAATTACTCTGCGCGGAGAAGCCGAGCTCGGCCGACACTTCGGCGATCTTGCCGCGGCCGGACGAAAGGCGGCAGATCGCCGCCTCGACGCACAGCATGTCGAGATAGGTGCGGGGCGAAAAGCCGGTGCAGAGCTGGAACAGATCGTAGAACCGCGAGCGCGACAGACCCACCTGGCTCGCAAGCTGGTCCATGTTCAGGTCTTTGTTCGGATGCGCGCGCAGCAGCGCGATGGCGCGCCGGATGCGGCTGTCCGCGAAGCGCGAGCCGCGCCACAGCGGCGAAGAGGTGCGCCGGCGCGCAAGGTAGGTCTCGACGATCGAGAGCACGAGTTCCTGCAGCATGAACTCCAGGCGCTCGGTCGACAGGAAACGGTCGTTCAGCACCTCGACCGCCAGCGCGTCGGCGAGCTGCCGGATGCGCGGCGTGATCGGCTCGCGCTGTTGCGGGAACGGCTTCGGATCCTCGGGTGGGAACAGCGCCGGAAACCCTTGGCGCAGCCACTCGGGCGCGGCATGAAGCACGAGCGCGCGCCGCGCGTCGAGGCTGACGTGGATTTCCCCTGGATTGAGAAACAGGATCGTGCCGTCGCCTTGCTGGAGCACGATCGTCGGATCGTCTTGCGCGCGCAGCTCGTCCTGCGGCGCGAGCTCGATCAGCAGCAGCCGCCCGAACCGCCCCTCGAAGATCCTCATGGTTCTCCCCATGCGGGAAGGATACCTCAGTATGCGAGCCAGCGGGGACGCTTGGCCGACAGCACCCGGGTGTTGACCCCCACCCAGTTCAGTCCGCCGAACAGCCGTCCGTGCTCGATCTTCACGCAGCGGTCTAGAACGGTCTCCAGGCCGGCTGCCCGAGCCTTGGCCGCCGCCTCCTCGTTGCGCACTCCGAGCTGCTGCCAGAGGACCTTGGCGCCGATGGCGATCGCCTCCTCGGCGATCGGCATCACGTCCTGGGTCTTGCGGAACACGTCGACGATGTCGACCTTCTCCGGGATGTCGCGCAGCCGCTTGTAGCACTTCTCGCCAAGGACCGATTCGTATTTCGGGTTCACGGGGATCACGCGGTAGCCGTGCTCCTGCATGTACTTCGCGGCGAAGTAGCTCGGGCGATGCCACTCGGCCGAGAGACCCACCACCGCGATCACGTGGTTCTCTTTCAGTATGCGGCGCAGCGTGTTGATGTCGTCCATGGCGCGGATACTATAATCCAGCACCGCCCGGAGGGTTCCCCGCAATGTACGTTGAAGAGCGCATGTACCGGCTGAAGGTCGGCACGGCAGCCGAGTATCTCAAGCATTACGAAACCGAAGGCATGAAGGTGCAGCTGAAGCACCTGCCTCACATGGTGGGCTATTACTTCACCGAGGTCGGCCCGATCAACATGATCGTGCACATGTGGGCCTACGACAGCCTCGATCAACGCGAGAAGTGCCGGGCCGCGATGTCCGCGGACTCGGCCTGGCAGGCTTACCTCGCGAAGATCCGTCCGCTCATGGAAACGCAGGACACGCGCATCATGAAATGCGCACCGTTCTTCGTGAAGCGGCTGAAGAAGATGCTTGCTGCCGTCAAGTGAGCGCCCGATGAGCCTTCATCCGCAGATCACTGCGCTCCTCGAGCGCGTCGAACGCTCGCCGCTGCCGCCGTACCACAGGGTTCCCGCGTTCGTCGCGCGGCGCATCTACCGCGACACGCGCGCAGCGCTTGCTCCGAAAACGCCGGAGATCGCCGAAGCGAGGCTCATGATCTTCGGCAACAAGGTTGCCGTGCGCGCTTACCGGCCGGTGCTCGGCGAAACGCTGCCGGCGCTCGTTTTCTTCCATGGCGGCGGCTGGGTGATCGGCGACCTCGATACGCACGACGTGGTGTGCAGGCAGCTCGCGCTCGGCGCGCGCTGCGCGGTGTTCTCGATCGACTATCGGCTCGCGCCGGAGGAGCCCTTCCCTGCCGGGGTGGAAGATTGCTTTTTTGCGACACGGTACATCCATTCAAATGCTAAAAAGCTGAGCGTCGACCCGGCGCGCATTGCGCTCGGCGGGGACAGCGCGGGCGGAAACCTTGCGGCGGTGGTGGCCCTCATGGCGCGCGATGCGGGCGGCCCGCCGCTCGCCTACCAGCTGCTCATCTATCCGGCGACCGACCAGCGCTGCCAATTCGCGTCGCACGAGCGCAACGGCCAGGGCTACCTGCTCACGAAGGACGCGATCGGCTTTTTCCGCTCCGCCTATCTGCCGAACCCCAAGGACTACACCGACTGGCGTGCTTCGCCGCTGCTCGCGCAGAGCCACGCGAGCCTGCCGCCTGCGTTCGTCCTTACGGCGGGCTACGACCCGCTCGTCGACGAAGGGCGCGCGTACGCGGAACGGCTCGCGAAGTGCGGAGTCGAAACCGCCTATCGCGAATATTCGGACATGGTCCACGGCTTCGTGCTGTTCGGCGGCGCGGTCGATACGGCAAACGCCGCGATCGCCGACTGCTGCCAGCGGCTGCGCAGCGCATTCCAGAAAGCTCCCGCATGAAATCCGACCTCAAGACGCGCCACGGCGGCAAGATCCTCGCCGACGCGCTCGCCGCGCAAGGCGTGAAGATGGTGTTCGGCGTGCCGGGCGAGAGCTATCTCCCGGTGCTCGACGGCCTGCACGACCTGCGCGGGCAGCTTTCCTTCATCGTTTGCCGCCAGGAGGGCGGCGCCGCCTATATGGCGGAGGCCTACGGCAAGCTCACCGGCGAGCCGGGCGTGCTGTTCGTGACGCGGGGTCCGGGAGCAAGCAATGGCGCGGTCGGCGTGCACACCGGCTACCAGGACTCCACGCCGATGGTCGTGTTCATCGGCCAGGTCGGCAACCAGTTCGCCGAGCGCGAAGCGTTCCAGGAGATCGATTACCGGCGCATGTACGGCCAGATGGCGAAGTGGGTCGCGCAGATCGATCGCGTCGAGCGCATTCCCGAGTACGTGAGCCATGCTTTCCACACCGCGTGCGCGGGACGCCCGGGGCCGGTGGTGCTGGCGCTGCCCGAGGACATGCTGTTCGCCGAAGCGGCCGTCGCCGATGCCCCGCGGCATCACGTGGTTCGGCCTTGCGTTTCTTCAGCGCAGATGAGCGAAGTTGAAAAGCTGCTGCGTGGTGCGCAACGGCCTTTCGTCCTGCTTGGCGGCGGCGGATGGACCGGCGAGGCTTGCCGCAAGCTTCAATCCTGGATCGAGAAATCAGGACTGCCGGTCGGCACTTCGTTCCGTTGCCAGGACCTGTTCGATAACCGCAGCCCGAGCTACGCCGGCGATGTCGGCATCGGCGTCAATCCGAAGCTCGCGCAACGGATCAAGGAAGCCGATGTCCTCCTCGTGATCGGCGCGCGCCTGGGCGAAATGACGACCAGTGCCTATACGCTCGTGGATGCTCCGGTGCCGCGGCAAACCCTCATCCATGTGCACGCCGGCGCCGAGGAGCTCGGGCGCGTGTACCGGCCTGCGCTGCCGATCAACTCCGGCTATCCGCAGTTCGTGGACGCATTGGCCGAGCTTTCGATAAGCAAGTCCTCCTGGAAAGACATTACGGCGGCGGCGCGGCAGGAGTACCTGGAATGGACCGAGCCGCGCCCGATGCCCGGAGCCGTGCAGTACGGGCAGATCATCCGCTGGCTGAGCGACGAGCTGCCCGAGGACACCATCGTCGCCGGCGGAGCCGGCAATTTCGCCGGCTGGCTGCACAGGCATTTCCGCTACAAGGGTTTCCGGACGCAGCTTGGGCCGACCAACGGCTCGATGGGATATGGCTACCCGGCCGCGGTCGCGGCGAAGCTCGCGCAGCCTTCGCGTAACGTCATTGCGGTGTGCGGCGACGGCGATTTCCTGATGAACGGCCAGGAGCTCGCCACGGCGGTGCAGCACGGGGCGGCGTTCGTGGCGCTCGTGGTCAACAACGGGCTTTACGGGACGATCCGCATGCACCAGGAGCGGGAGTACCCCGGGCGCGTGTATGGCACGGACCTGAAGAACCCGGACTTCGCCGCTTATGCACGCGCCTTCGGCGGCCACGGCGAAACGGTCGAGCGCACCGAGGAATTTGCGCCGGCCTTCGCGCGCGCGGTCGCTGCCGGCAAGCCGGCCCTCATCGAGCTGAAGATCGACCCGGACGCGATTACGCCTGCAACCACGCTCTCTGCCATCCGGGAAAAAGCGCTCAAGTCAGCGCGATGAACTCCGGGTCGTCCTGGTGCGCGCGCTCGAACTGCAGGAAGTCGTAATAGCCGCAACGCGGGCTGTCGGGATATTCGCGGCACACCGCAGGCCGCGCCTCGTAGACCGTGCAGCGGCGCTTTTCCTGGTCGAAGAGCATGCAGGTCGACTCGAACACGTTGTCCTTGCGGTGCCGTAGCAGGCGCACTTTCTCGCCCGGGTCGTACTTCGTGAAGCGCTCCTCGGCCTGCCGGTAGTCCAGGCCGACATGCTTTGCCAGCCGCTCGATGTCGCGCGGCGTCACTTCGATTTCAGGGTAGCTGCAGCAGTAGCCGGGGCACTTCAGGCAGGAATACTTGGCGCGTACGGGAATGGGGAAGGGCTTGCTCTTCTTCATTGATGCGATCGTTCGGGAATGAGCCGCGCATTGTACGCGGATGAGATTTATTTTTCCTGCATCAACCCGTCCTTCGCGCTGCTTCGTTTCAAGTTCTCGTGGGAATGCCGCGGTGGCGGACCCGTTAAAAGAAAGGACAACGAATGAAGCCGGTTCATATATTGCTTGCCGCAGCTCTCTTATGCCCCGGCGTGACGCTCGCGCATGGCGGTCTCGCCGATATCTCGCTCTACGATCGCACCGGAGGAAAGCGCTTGCAGGTCTACTGGCACGAAGGCCGCGCCTACGTCGCCGGCAAGCCGGGCAACGAGTACCAGATCAGCCTGCGCAATCGGAGCCGCGAAGAAATTCTCGCCGTGGTCTCGGTGGACGGCGTCAATGTCATTACCGGGCAGAGCGCGGACCCGTCGCAGAGCGGCTACGTGCTTTCCCCCTACGGCCGTCTCGACATCCCGGGATGGCGCAAGAGCTGGAGCGAGACCGCCGCCTTCTATTTCACCTCGCTGGGCGACTCCTATGCCGCGCGCACCGGACGCCCGAACGACGTTGGGGTAATCGGCGCAGCGCTGTTCAGGAAAAGGCCGCCTGTGCCGGCAGCTCCGATCGCGCGCGATCCAGGCAGGGCGGCCGAGAGCGCCAAGCCGGCGGAGAGCCCGCTCGGCACGGGTCACGGCCGCAACGAGACTTCGCACGCGTACCAGGTGGAGTTCGAGCGCGCGAGCAGTGCGCCGGCCGAAATCATCACGCTTTACTACGACAGCTATGCGAACCTCGTGGCCCGCGGCATCGTCAGGGATCGCTTCACCCATCCCCGGCCGTTCCCGGGTTTCGTTCCAGACCCGCAGGGGTAGACTTGCCATGAATGGCGGAGGCCTCGGACGAACAGCTCATGCTCGCGTATCGCGACGGAGATGCCGGGGCTTTCGAGACCCTGTATGCGCGGCACCGTGCACGCCTTTTCCGTTTTGTCCTGCGCAGCATCAAGTCGCGCGCGAGCGCCGAGGAGCTCTACCAGGACGTCTGGATGCGAGTGATCGAGGCGCGCGCCACGTATAAGCCCAGCGCGCGTTTTACTACCTGGCTCTATACCATCGCGCACCACCGCATGGTCGACCATTGGCGCCGCGCGGGCTTGAGCGTGGTATCGCTCGACACCGTGGATCCGCCGGCAGGCGACCCGGGGCCGCAACGGCATGCGGAAGCGCGCGAGGTTCTGACCCGCTTTGCGGCCGCGCTGGAGACTCTTCCGCCGGCGCAGCGCGAAGCTTTTCTTCTGCACGAAGAAGCCGGGCTGACGGCAGCGGAAATCGCCGCAGCGACCGGTTCCAACGAGGAGGCCGCCAAGAGCCGCCTGCGCTATGCGCTCGCGAAGCTCAAATCGGCCGTCGACGATGGCTGACGAGCGCGATCCGAAGGTCTCGCGGCGCTATCGCGAGCTCGGGAACGAGGAGCCGCCGCCCGGACTCGACGAGTCCATCGTCTCGGCCGCGCGCCGCGCGGCCGAGCACCCGCACGCCCCGCTCGTGACGCCGAGCGGGCGTCACCGCTGGTACTTCTCGCTGGGCGCCGCGGCGGTGATCGTGCTCGCCGTCGCTGTCACCTACCAGATGCAGCAGGAGCAGCCCGATCCCTTCGCGACCGGGGTTTCACGGGAAGCCGTGAAGTCTCCGGCAAATGGGCGCGCGCGTGAATCCGCGCCGCCTGCTGCCGACTCTTCCGCAACAGCGCGCCCTGAAGCGGCGACGCAGGCAGAAACCTCGGGAAGGCAGGGCGCCGCGGCACCCGAAGCGCGCATGCGGCGAGACGAGGCGGCTGCGCGTTCGCTGGCAAAGCCGATGCAAGCACCCGCCGTGGAAACGCCGCAGCGGATGCTCGAGCGCATCGTCGAGCTTCGCAAACAAGGAAAGCACGAGGAGGCCGGCCAGCTGCTTGCGGAATTCAAGCAGCGGTATCCGGGCTACCGGATTCCGGAAAACGTGGTCCGTCCCTGATTCAGTGGTGCAGGATCTTGGAGAGGAAGAGCTGCGCGCGCTCCGAGCGCGGCGTGCCGAAGAATTCTTCCTTGCCGGCGTCCTCGACGATGCGCCCGGCGTCCATGAAGATCACGCGGCGGGCCACCTTGCGCGCGAAGCCCATCTCGTGCGTGACCACCATCATGGTCATGCCTTCCTTCGCCAGCTCGACCATCACGTCGAGCACCTCGTTGATCATTTCCGGGTCGAGCGCCGAGGTGGGCTCGTCGAAGAGCATGGCGATCGGATCCATGGAAAGCGCGCGCGCGATGGCGACGCGCTGCTGCTGGCCGCCCGAGAGCTGAGCCGGGAACTTGTCCTTGTGGGCGGAAAGCCCGACGCGCTCGAGGAGCTTCATGCCCTTCTGCAGCGCCTCTTCCCGGCTGCGCCCGAGCACCTTCACCTGGCCGAGCGTCAGGTTCTGCATCACCGTCATGTGCGGGAAGAGCTCGAAGTGCTGGAACACCATCCCGACCCGCGAGCGCAGCTTCGGCAGATTCGTTTTCGGATCGCCGACGGAGATGCCGTCGACCGTGATTTCGCCCTTCTGGAAGGGCTCCAGGCCGTTCACGCACTTGATGAGCGTCGACTTGCCGCTCCCGGAGGGGCCGCATACCACGACCACTTCCCCCTTGGCGACTTCGGTGGAGCAGTCGGCGAGCACCTGGAAGCTGCCGTACCACTTGGCTACGTTCTTGAGCGAGATCATCGGATGACCGCAATCCTATCCTGAAGGCGCCGGACGACCTGGGAGAGCGCGTAGGAGATGATGAAGTACACCACCGCGACGAAGGTATACATCTCCACCAGCCGGTAGTCGCGGTTCGCGATCTTCGACGCCGCGCCGAGAAAGTCGGTGGCCGAGATGACGTAAACCAGCGAGGTATCCTGGAAAAGGATGATAGTCTGCGTGAGCAGCACCGGCACCATGTTGCGGAAGGCCTGCGGCAGCACGATGTGCCCCATGGTCTGCCAGTAGTCGAGCCCGAGCGCGTAGCCCGACCAGACCTGGCCGCGCGGGATGGATTGGATGCCGGCGCGCATGATCTCGCAGTAGTACGCGGCCTCGAACATCGTGAAGGTGATCGCCGCGGACCAGAACGCGCCGACGCGGATCGGCTCGTTCGCGCCGATCGCCCAGGCGCCGATGTACGGCACCAGGAAGAAGAACCAGAAGATCACGAGCACGAGCGGCACCGAGCGCATCAGGTTCACGTAGCCGCCGGAGAGCGCCGACAGAGGCGTGAAGCTCGAAAGCCGCATCATGGCGAGAAGCGTGCCGAAGACGATGCCGCCGCTCATCGCGATCAGCGTGAGCGTGACGGTGAACGTCATGCCGTCCCTGAAGAGATAGGGCAGCGAGCGCTGGATGACGTCGAAGTCGTAGCCGGCGAACATCAGTGGCCCGCCTGCGGCGCGCCGCCCGCGGCGATCAGCCCCGGCACCCGCACCTTGCGCTCCAGCGCGCGCATCAGCAGCACCACCACGAGGTTGGTGAGCAGGTAGATGACGGTCGCCGTGGCGAACGCCTCGAACACGCGGAAGCTGAATTCCTGCATGGCGCGCGCGCGGCCGGTAAGCTCGAGGAGGCCTATGGTGAGAGCGACCGAGGAGTTCTTGATGACGTTCATGAACTCCGAGGTGAGCGGCGGCAGGATGATGCGCAACGCCTGCGGCAGGATCACGTAGCGGTAGGCCTCGGCCTCGGTGAGCCCCATGGCGATGGCAGCCATGCGCTGCCCGCGCGGCAGCGAGTTGATTCCCGCGCGCACCTGCTCGGCGATGCGTACCGACGTGAAGACTCCCAGGCACAGCACCGCCGGCACGTACGAGCCCCACGGCGGCGGCATCTGCTTGATCCAGTCGCCGAGCGCCTCGGGCACGAGCTCGGGCATGACGAAGAACCACAGGAACATCTGCACGATGAGCGGGATGTTGCGGAAGATCTCGACGTAGAGATTGCCCAGGCGCACCGCCCAGGCGAGCGGCGTCGTGCGCAGCGTGCCGACCACCGCGCCGACCGCGAGGGCGATGACCCAGGCGGCGAGCGCCGTGACGAGCGTCCAGCCCAGGCCGACGAGGAGGTACTGCAGGTACGTGCCCGAGCCGCCCGGCTCGAGCTCGAGCAGTACCTGCCAATGCCAGTTGTAGTTCAGCTTACTTGTATGCCGCCGGGTCCCCGGAATCGGTCGGGTTGGCGACGACCTTCTTGAACTGGTCGCTCATCGGCACGTTGAGGTTGATGTTCTTCGGCGGAATGGGCTTCAGGAACCACTTGTCGTAGATGGCGCGGATCTGCCCGGACTTGTAGATCTTGGTCATCGCGGCGTCGACGACTTTCTTGAACGCCGCGTCGTCCTTGCGCAGCATGATGCCGTAGGGCTCCACCGAGAGCGCCTCGGCGGAGATCGTGTAGTCCTTCGGCCTGCGCGACTGCGCCACCAGGCTGTAGAGCAGGATGTCGTCCATCACGAACGCGACCGCGCGCCCGGTCTCGACCATCTGGAACGCCTCGGGGTGGCCGTTGGCGGAGATGATGCTCATGCCGAGGTTCTGCTGCGCATTGATCTCGGTGATCTGCTTGATGTTCGTGGTGCCGGCGGTCGAGACGATGGTCTTGCCCTTGAGATCGGCGAGCTTGCCGATTTTCGAGGAGCGCTTGGTGACGAAGCGGTTCGCGGTGACGAAGTGCGTGATCGTGAACCACACCTGCTTCTGGCGCTCGAGGTTGTTGGTCGTCGAGCCGCACTCCAGGTCGATCGTGCCGTTCGCCATCAGCGGGATGCGGTTTGCCGAGGTGACGAGCTGGTACTTGACGTCGATCTTCGGCATCTTGAGATTGGCTTTCACCGCGTCGACGATGCGGTGGCAGAGATCCATCGCATAGCCCACCGGCTGCTGCTTGTCGTCGTAATAGGAGAACGGCACGGAAGCGTCGCGGTGCCCGATGGTGATGCTGCCGCTGTCCTTGATCTTCTTCAGGGTGCCTTCCTGCGCCGCGGCCGGCAGGGCCGTCGCGACCGCTGCCGCAAGCGCGGCGAGCAGGGAGAAAGCGCGTTTCATGGGGATCTCCTCTCGATTGTTGGTCTTGCTATAACGCGAAAAATTCTACTCTAGTTGACTCCGGCGGCCAGGCTGTGCACCCGCTCGGCGACCGCGGTGAGCAGCGATACGCCGAACGTCGGATCGCTCTTCAGCAGGTTGAGGAACACCGCCCGGTTGATGGCGAGCAGCGCGCAGTCGGTCTCTGCGGCGGCGTTCGCCGCGCGCGTCGACTGGTCGATGAGCGCCATCTCGCCGAATACGCCGCCCGGGCCGACGCGCTCTACCGTGGCGCCGCGCAGCGAGATCGCCACGCGCCCCTCCAGAACCACGTACATCAGCGCACCCATCTGGCCCTGCACCATGATGAGCTTGCCCCGGTCGTAGCGCACGAGCGCCGACTCTCCCAAGCCCTTGGCGAGCGCGGCCAGCATCGCCTTGTCGAAAACCCGCGATTCCCTGGCGTCCGCCGCGCTCGGGATGCCGCTCAGGCGGCCGAGCATCGCACGCAGCCGGCGGATCATGAGGCCAAGCAGCATCAGCGCGAACTCGGGCTTCTCGCGCAGCGCGGCCATGAACCGCTTGTCGTCCAGGCCGATGACCCGGCACGCGGTTTTCGCCACTGCGGTGGCGCTGCGCGGCGACTCGGTGATCGCCGCCATCTCGCCGAAAATCTCGCCGGGCTTGACCGTGCCGATCTGCCGCCCGCGGGCGAGCAGGGCGACTTCCCCCTCGAGCAGCAGGTACATCTTGTCCCGCTTGAGCAGGATCCGGCTCGCCTTCTCGTTCTCGACGAAGAGCTTGGTGCCCGCCGCGACGCTTTCCTCCCGGCCGGCGGACTCGAAGAACGCGCGCGCCACGGCCGCGCTGTAGAGCGGCGCCGGCGCTGCCGGCGCGAGGGTCTTCTGCTTTCCGGAGCTGCTGAAGTCGAGGTCTTCCATCCTTCGCCCTTCCAAGTCGAATGTTGCCAGATTCTCAGCGCGAGCTGAGGTTGCGCAGCTCGCGCATCGCAACCGACAGCATCGCGAAATCCGCGACCCCCGAGGCGCGCAGGTCGGCGAGCACCTGGCGGAAGCGCTCGTAGAGAACGGAATTACGGCTCTTCCACGCGCCGATAAGCGCAGCGACGTCGCTGCTGGCGGCGCTCGTGCGCAGCGCATCCGAGGAAAGCGCGCGCAGCATGCTGGCAAGGTCGTCGCGCAGTGCCGCCTTGGCGAGCGTCTGCCAGTGCGTTTCGGCCGTCAGCGTGCCGATGCAGGCGCGCAGCCACGGGAAATCGAGCTCCCCGGCGAGCGCGAAGTGGATCCGCGACACGGTTTCGATATCGCGCTCGAGCGCGTCGGCCACTTCGACGATGTCGAGCGCATTGAACATCGCATCGAAGCCGGCCGTGCTCGCGGCAAGCCGCTCCGGCACGCCGTCCTTTTCCAGGCGGCTCGCCGCCGCGCGGAACGCGGTCTCGTCCACGGCGGGAAGGAGCCGCGGCAGCAGCGTGGCGAGGCGCTCGGCGCCCGCCCGGAAGTGCTCGATCGAGTGGCTAAGGTCTGAAAGCTGCGCCCGGTTGCGCAGGAACCACAGCGTCGCGCGCACGATCAGCCGCCCGGCGTCGATCAGGATCGCGCTCTGCACGCGGTCGGTCACCTTGTAGTCGAGCGCCTCCACCGCGCGCCACAGCTCGACCATGCCGAACACTTCGCGCACGATGAGGTAGGCGCGCACCACGTCGGGCGCGGTGGCGCCGGTCTCCTCGCGCATGCGATGCACGAACGTGCTGCCGACGCGGTTGATCGTGCTGTTCGTCACATGGGTCGCGATGATCTCGCGGCGCAGCGGATGCGCGTGGATCTGGGCCTTGAAGCGGGTGCGCAGCGCCTCGGGGAAGTAACGCTCGAGCGCGGTGGCGATGAAAGGCTGCTCCGGCACATCGGAGTGCAGGATCTCGTCGTAGAGCGCGATCTTCGAGTAGGCGAGCAGCACGGCGCGCTCGGGCGCCGTCAGGCCCAGCTTCGCCGCGCGGCGCTCGGCGAACTCCTCGTCGTTCGGCAGGAACTCGAGCGCGCGGTTGAGGCGTCCGGACTTCTCGAGGCTGCGGATGAAGCGCTCCTGCGTGTCGAGAAGCGTCGGCGCGAGCGCGCCCGAGACCGACAGGCTCTGCGTCTGGAAGTAGTTGTCGCGCAACACCAGCGCCGCCACGTCCTCGGTCATGTCGGAAAGAAGCTTGTTGCGCTGCTTGCCGGTCAGCTCGCCCGCGCGCACCAGCGAATCGAGCAGGATCTTGATGTTCACCTCGTGATCGGAGGTGTCGACGCCCGCCGAGTTGTCGATGGCGTCGGTGTTGATGCGGCCGCCGGCGAGCGCGTATTCGACCCGGCCGAGCTGCGTGAAGCCCAGGTTGCCGCCCTCGGCGACCACCCGGCAGCGAAGCTCGGCGCCATTCACGCGCACTGCGTCGTTCGCGCGGTCGCCTACTTCGGCGTGCGATTGCCGCGCGGCCTTGACATAGGTGCCGATGCCGCCGTTGTACAGAAGATCCACCGGCGCTTTGAGGATCGCGTTGACGAGCTCGTTCGGTGCAAGTGCCGTGGGTTTTATATCGAGAATTTTTTGAGCTTCGGCCGACAGCGGGATCGATTTGGCGCTGCGCGCGAAGACGCCGCCGCCTTTCGATATCAGTTTCGCGTCGTAGTCGGCCCAGGAGGAGCGCGGCAGGCGGAAGAGCCGCTCGCGCTCCTGCCGGCTTTTCTCCGGATCGGGCGAGGGATCGAGGAAGATGTGCCGGTGGTCGAACGCGGCCACGAGCCGGATGCGGCGCGAAAGCAGCATGCCGTTGCCGAAGACGTCCCCCGACATGTCGCCGATGCCGACCACGGTGAAGTCCTGCGTCTGCGTATCGACGCCGAGCTCGCGGAAATGGCGCTTCACCGACTCCCAGGCGCCGCGCGCCGTGATCGCCATTTTCTTGTGGTCGTAGCCGGCCGAGCCGCCCGATGCAAAGGCGTCGCCGAGCCAGAAGCCGTATTCGGCCGCCACTGCGTTGGCGATGTCCGAGAAGCTCGCCGTGCCCTTGTCGGCCGCAACCACCAGGTAGGGATCGTCGCCGTCGTGGCGCACCACGTTCTGCGGCGGCGCGACTTTTCCGGCGACGAGATTGTCGGTGAGATCGAGCAGCCCGCGCAGGAAGGTCTGGTAGCAGGCGACCGCCTCCTTCATCAGCGCCTCGCGGTCCGCGGCGGGCGGCTTCTTGAGAACGAACCCGCCCTTCGCTCCGACCGGGACGATGACGACGTTCTTCACCATCTGGGCCTTCATGAGCCCGAGCACCTCGGTGCGGAAGTCCTCCATGCGGTCCGACCAGCGGATGCCGCCGCGCGCCACGCGGCCGCCGCGCAAATGCACCGCCTCGACGCGCGGCGAGTGCACCCAGATCTCGAAAAGGGGGCGCGGCTCGGGCAGCCCGGGCACGCGCCGGGAATCGAGCTTGAGCGCGAGATACGGCTTCGCGTGGAAGAAATTGGTGCGCACTGTGGCCTGGATGACGGCGAGGAAGCTGCGCAGGATGCGGTCCTCGTCCAGGTTCTGCACCTCGTCGAGCGCGGCCGCAATCTCGGAGGCGAGCGCCGCCTCGCCTTCCTTCTCGTTCTTGAACCTCGCGAGGAAACAGCGGACCAGCAGCGCGGCGATGCGCGCGTTCGCGACGAGCGCGTGCTCGGCGTACGCGCGGCTGAAAGTCGCGCCAGCCTGGATGAGATAGCGGGTATAGGCACGCAGCACGCTGATCTCGCGCGCGTCGAGCCCGGCGGCCAGCACCAGGCGGTTGAGGTCGTCCGCCTCGATGTCTTCCGACCACATGCCGAGGAAAGCCTCGTGGAACTTGCCGCGCACCTTGTCGAGGGCGACCTCGGCGTCCGCGGGCAGCGACAAGCCGAAGTCCACGATCCACACCGGATCGCGGCCCGCCGGCTCGATCTTGTGCGGATGCTCATCGAGCACGCGCACGCCGAGGCGCTCGAGCATCGGCAGGCTCTCGGAGAGGGCGACGCGCGCGCCGCGGCGGTAGATCTTGAAGCGGAGGGTTCCCGGGTCGGCGGCGCCCGGCACGTAGAGATTGAGCCCGGGCGCCTCGCCCGCCAGCGCTTCCATCATGCCGATATCGATGACCGCGCTTCTTACCGAATATTCGTCGCGGTAGCCGGGCGGGAAGGCGCGCTCGTACGCCTGCCACAGCGCGTTGCCGCGCTCCTCGCCGTGATTGTCGAGCAGCGCGGCGTACAGGTCGTCCTCCCAGCGGCGCATTGCCTGCACCAGCCGGCGCTCGAGCGCCTTCAGGTCCGGCGCCGGCGTCGGCTCGCCGGGCGTGGTGCGGATGCGCATCAGGATGCGCCCCAGCGTCGAGCCCGAGAGGTGCACCTCGAACTCCGAGCTCTGGCCGTGGAACGCTTCGCTCAGAATGCGCTGAAAGCGCTGGCGCAGCTCGGTGTTGTAGCGATCGCGCGGCACGAATATGAGGCAGGAAACGAAGCGCGCGTACGGATCCTGGCGCACGAGAAGCCGGGTCCTCTGGCGCTCGCCGAGCTGCAGGATCGCCATGGCGTGGCGGTACAGGTCCTCCGTGCCGACCTGCAGCAGCTCGTCGCGCGGGTACGTCTCGAGGATCGAGGCGAGCGCCTTGCCGCTGTAGCCTGCGGGCAGCAGCCCGGCGCGCTCGATGACTTCCGAGAGCTTTCTGCGCAGCAGCGGCACCTGCATCGGGTTCTCGCTGTACGCGGTGTGCGTGTACAGGCCGAGGAAGCGCGTCTCTCCGCGCACCTTGCCTGCGGCGTCGAAGTGCTTGATGCCCACATAGTCGAGGTAGCCGGGCCGGTGCACCGTCGAGCGCGAGCTCGCCTTGGTGAGAAGGAGCAGCTCCTTGACGTGCGCGCGCTTGCGCGCTTCGGCGGGCAGCGCGGCAAAGCTGGCGGACAGCGTTTCGCTCGTGCGCGCGCGCAAAATTCCCAGCCCTGAGTCCGGAACGATGCGCAATGCATCCTCGCCGCCGGCGCACGCGAGCTCGTAATCGCGGCAGCCGAGGAAGGTGAAGTGATGATCGAGCAGCCAGGCGAGGAAGGCGCGCGCTTCCCCGAGCTCCGCCTGCGGTACGCCAGGCGGAGCCGACTCCAGGCGCCGGATGTTCTCGAGCATGCGCGCCTGCATCGCCCGCCAGTCCTCGACCGCGGCGCGCACATCGGCCAGGACTTTCGTAATGCCGGCCTCCAATGCCGCGAGCCTCGCCGGATCGGTCTGGCGGTCGACCTCGAGATGGATGAACGACTCGAGCCGGCCCGCGGAGGAGGCGCCTGCTTGGGAGACGGAAACGAGTTCATCCTTGGCGTCGCGCTGCACGCGCAGCACCGGGTGCACCAGCAGGTGCAGCGTGAGCGCCTGGCGGTTCACCTCCATCGTCACCGAATCGACGAGGAACGGCATGTCGTCGTTGACGATCTCGATGACGGTGTGGGTGCTCTGCCAACCGTGCTGCTCGAACACCGGGTTGTAAGCACGAATCTTTGCCTTGCCAGGAGAGAACTTCCTCCCGAAGGCCAGGTGGGCCGCCGCGGCGCCTTTCAGGTCGGTCGGCTCGCGCTCGGCGAGCTCCTCCGGATCGACCTCGGCGTAATACAGCCGCGTGAACTCTTCGATGAGCGCGGCCTGCGGCGTGTGGTTGTGCGCTCCCATAGGCCCATTGTAGGTGACATAGTTGCTTGCGAGTCCGGGTCGGCTTTGATTTGCTAGCGGAAATCAAAGGAGGACGCGATGGATCCGGTGAGACTCGTCGCTGCGTGGCACGACCTGATTTCGAGGGCCTTCAGCGACCACACCCTGGCGAGCGCCGTGGTGACGATTGCCGCCATCGGCATCTTCGTGGTGCTGCAGCAGGAACTGCGCCCTTACCGGCTCGCGACCAACGCGGCCTACGTTGCGCTCGGCTGGCTGGTATCGGTATCGGTACTCGTTTACGTCATGGCGGCGCTGCGCCGCGGTTGGGCGTTGCTGGCAGACGCCCTTCCGGTCGCCGCCCGGCTGTCGGCTTATCTGTACGGCATAGTCGAGCGTCACCCCATCATGGCGCTCGTCATCGTGGGCGCAGGCACCACGGCGTATTTCCTGGAGCGGCTATGGCCGCGGCCGGTGGCCTGGGGGCCGGTGCGGGCGCTGTGCGCGATTTTCGGCATAGGGCTTGCCATTCACGTCTCCGGGCCGCTCGCGGATCTCGTCTCGCCCGTACCGGTGGCGCTTGCCGCGCATAAGCCGGCGCAGCAAATCACCTCCGTTCCGCCGGCCGAGGCCGTGGCGCGCGCGATCAAGGCAGGCGATACGCGTTATCTCTCGGTGCCGCAGTGCGTAGACCAGGTGGCCGGGGAGATTCCATCCCCTTCGGCGGTCGGCGTGAAAGGCTTCGGACCGGGCTGTCGCGATACGTTGGGCGACGAAGGGGCGTTGCGCATGCATCTGCACCAGGCTTATGCAGCCGAGTACAACCGGCTCATGTACAAGCACAACAGCGCCCCCGTTACCTCGCTCAAGGCCGATTAAGAAGCTCGGTCACGCCGCCCACCGCGGCAGTATTCACAGTCAGCGTTCTTTCGGTGGCGAAGCGCAGCAGGTAGTGCGGCCCGCCGGCCTTCGGGCCGGTGCCGGAGAGGCCCTCGCCGCCGAAGGGCTGCACGCCGACCACTGCGCCGATCATGCTGCGGTTCACGTAGATGTTGCCCACGCGCGCCTCGCGCACCACCTCGTCGACGAAGCTCTGGATGCGGCTGTGCACGCCAAGCGTGAGCCCGTAGCCGGTCGAGCGTATCCACCGCAGCACTTTCTGCAGGTCCTGGCGCCGGTAGGTGCAGACATGCAGGATCGGGCCGAAGACCTCGACCTTCGGTAGCGCGTCAAGCGGGAGCTCGAAGGCGATCGGTGCCACGTAGTTGCCGCTCGCCGGGGCGTTCGCTTCGCCGACCAGCCTCGCAGTCGCTCTCAACTTTTCGATATGACGCAACAACGCGTCGCGGGCCGCCGCGTCGATCACCGGCCCGATATCGGTGTCCGGCTCGGCCGGGTCGCCGACCTTGAGCTCGGCGAGCGCGCCGGCGAGTAGCCGCATCACCCGCGGCGCGCAGCCTTCGTCGACGAACAGGATGCGCTGCGCGGAGCAGCGCTGGCCGGCGCTCTGGAAAGCCGAGACCACCACGTCGTCGATGACCTGCTCGGGCAGCGCCGAGGCGTCGACCAGCATGGCGTTCACCCCGCCCGTCTCGGCGATGAGCGTGGCGATCGGGCCGGCGCGCGACGCCAGGGCGCCATTGATTCGACGCGCGGTTTCATCCGAGCCGGTGAACGCCACGCCGGCGATGCGCGCGTCGGCCACGAGCGGCGCGCCGACCTTCTCGCCCTCGCCTACGACACAGCGCAGCGCGTCCTCCGGCACGCCTGCCGCATGCAGCAGCGCGACCGCTTCCAGGCCGATGCGCGGCGTTTGCTCGGCGGGCTTGGCGAGCACTGTATTGCCGGCCGCCAGCGCCGCGGCGATCTGGCCGGTGAAGATGGCGAGCGGGAAGTTCCACGGCGCGATGCAGGCGAACACGCCGCGCGCGTGCAGGCGCAATTCGTTGCGCTCCCCGGCCGGGCCGGGAAGGATTTGAGCCTCGCCGAATTTCGATTTCGCTTGAGAAGCGTAGTAACGGCAAAAATCAGCGGCTTCGCGCACCTCGGAAACCGCATCCGCATAGGTGCGCCCGCCTTCGCGCACGATGAGCGATACGAATTCCAGCATGCGGACTTCCAAAGCATCGGCTGCGCGCTCGAGCAGGGCGGCACGTTCCTTCGCCGGCACGCGCGACCAGGCATCGAACGCGGCCGCTGCACGCGTGATCTCGGAATCGAGCGATGGGGGCTGGATAGCCCGTTTTTCGCTTTCCCTATCGGAAGAAATTCTCTCGTGCAAGGCCTCCAGCACGTCGCGGCGCGCAAGATCGAGACCAAGCGAATTGCGGCGCTCGGGATAGAGATCGCGCGGCAGCGGGATGCGCGGCTCGGGCGCATACGGCTCGGGCAGCGCGGCGACGGGATCGGCAACCAGCGTCTCCAGCGGGACGTTCGGATCGGCAATCTGGTGAACGAAGGAGGTGTTCGCGCCGTTCTCGAGGAGACGCCGCACGAGGTAGGGAAGCAGGTCGTTGAAGCTTCCGACCGGTGCGTAGATGCGGCAAGCCACGGGGCGCTCTGCGAGCAGCGTGCCATAGAGCGCATCGCCCATGCCGTAGAGCTTCTGGAACTCGAACGAACGATGCTCGCCCGCCAGCTCGAGGAGCGTGGCCACGGTGCGGCAGTTGTGCGTGGCGAACGCGGGATAGAGGACCTCGGGAGCGTCAAGCAGCCTGCGCGCGCAGGCGACGTAAGCGAGATCGGTGAGCGCCTTGCGCGTGAATACCGGGTAATCGGGCATGCCCAGCTGCTGCGCGCGCTTGATCTCGCCGTCCCAGTAGGCGCCTTTCACCAGGCGCACCGAGATGCGCCGGCGCAAGCCGGCGAGCCAATCGCACACTGCTAACGCGCGCTTCTGATACGCCTGCACGGCGATGCCGATGGCGAAGCTCGCGCTCAGCTTGTCGAAAACATCGAGCGTGAGCTCCAGGCGCTCCGACTCCTCGGCATCGATCGTCAGCGCGACGTCGTGCTGCGCGGCGATGTGCGCGAGCCCGGCAAGCTTCGGAACGAGCTCGGCAAAGATGCGCTCGCGCTTGGACTCCTCGAAGCGCGGGTGCAGCGCCGAGAGCTTCACCGACACGCCGTCGCCCGCCGGAGTGCGCCGGATGGCGTGCGCATAAGCCTGCAAGTAGCGCGCGGCGTCTTCCGCGGTGCGCGCGCCTTCGCCCAGCATGTCGTAGGAAAAGCGGTACGCGTCGTGCGCCTTGCTGCGCGTGACGGCTTCCTCGATGGTCTCGCCGAGCACAAACTGCGCCGCGAGGATGCGCATCGCCTGGCGCACCGCGGTACGCACCACCGGCTCGCCGAGCCGAGCCACCAGCTGCTTGAGCTGCGCGGCCAGGTTCTCGCCTGGCGCCTCGTGCCAGCGCGCAAGCGTTCCAGTCAGCATGAGCGCCCAGTCGGCCGCGCTCGCGGAAGTCCACTGTCCCGAGGACAGCTTTTCCCGGATGAGCGCGTCGGCGGTTTCGGCATCGGGAATTCGAAGCAGCGCTTCCGCAACGCACATCAGCGCCACGCCTTCGCGCGTGGACAGGCCGTAGTGCCGCAGGAACGACTCGGCGCTCAAGGCCGCGCTCGGCCTGGCGCGCACGCGTTTCGCGAGGCGCAGCGCCTCGGCGGTGATCCGGGCCGAGGTCGGCGCATCGGGCTGAAGCGCAAGCAGGCGCTCGAGCGCTTCCTTTTCCGCTAAGCGATGCTGGCGCCGGAGCTCGTCGCGCATGGGGCCTATAATGCTGCGCGAAAAACGGAGGACGAACCACCATGGCGCCTGAGAAGCTCTGGGAGCCAAGCGAGCGGGCGATCGAGGAGGCGCAGCTCACGCAGTTCGCGCGGCAGGTCGTGCGCAAGCGCCGGCTCGAGCTGAACAGCTATCCCGAGTTCTACCGCTGGTCGGTGGACAATCCCGAGGAGTTCTGGTCCGACGTTTGGGACTACTGCGGCGTACTGGCCGCGCGCAAGGGCTCCACGGTGCTCGTCGACGGCGACAAGATGCCCGGCGCGCGCTGGTTCCCCGAAGCGCGCCTCAACTTCGCCGAGAACCTGATGCGCCGCGGCGACCGCGGCGACGCTTTCGTCTTCTGGGACGAGACCGGGTTCCGCCGGCGCGTCTCCTACGCGGATCTCTACAGCGACGTTTCGCGCGCCGCCCAGGCGCTCACGGCCCTGGGATTGCGCTCGGGCGACCGCGTCGCCGCGTTCATTCCCAACATTCCGGAAGCCGGGATGCTCGCGCTTGCGGCGCTCTCGCAAGGCATGGTGTGTGCGTCGTGCTCCCCTGACTTCGGGGTCGACGGGGTGCTCGACCGCTTCGGCCAGATCGAGCCGAAGGTGCTCTTCTGCGCCGACGGCTACCGCTACAACGGCGAGGCGCACAGCTCGCTCGAGCGGGTGCGCGAAATCGCGGAAAAGCTGCCCAGCGTGCGCAAGGTCGTGGTGGTGCCGCATCTCGACGCCCGGCCCGACGTGTCCGAGGTCCCGAAGGCGGTGCTCCTGGAAGAATGGCTGAGGCGCTATACGCCCGGCAACATCGCTTTCGCGCAATTGCCGTTCGACCACCCGGTGTACATCCTGTTCACCTCGGGCACGACCGGCAAGCCGAAATGCATCGTCCACGGCGCGGGCGGCACGCTGCTGCAGGGGCTGAAGATGCTGAAGCTGCACTGCGACCTGCGCCCGGGGGATCGCTTCTTCTACTTCTGCACCACGAACTGGGTGGTGTGGAACCTGCTTTTCTCCGGCATCTGCGCCGAGGCGAGCGTGATGCTCTACGACGGCTCGCCGTTCGCCAAGAACGGCCGGATCCTTTTCGACTACGCCGAGAAGGAGCGGATCACCCATTTCGGCACGTCGGCCAAGTTCATCGACGCGATCGCGAAGCGCGGGCTGCGTCCGCGCGACACCCACGAGCTTTCGGCCCTGCGAATGATCCTTTCCACCGGCTCGCCGCTCGCGCCGGAAAGCTTCGACTACGTCTACCAGGCGGTGAAGAGCGACGTGTGCCTCGCCTCGATCTCCGGCGGGACCGACATCATGGGCGCGTTCGCGGAAGCCAACGCCGTGCTTCCCGTCTACAGGGGCGAGCTGCAGTGCCGCTCGCTCGGCATGGCAGTGGAGGTTTTCAATGAAAAAGGAGAATCTGTAATAAACGAGAAGGGCGAGCTGGTGTGCACCAAGCCTTTCCCCTCTATGCCGCTCGGCTTCTGGAACGACCCGGGCGACGAGCGCTACCACGCCGCTTATTTCACCAAGTACCCGAACGTCTGGTGCCACGGCGACTGGTCGGAGCTCACCGAGCGCGGCACCCTGCTCGTGTACGGGCGCTCGGATGCCACGCTCAATCCCGGCGGGGTGCGCATCGGCACCGCGGAAATCTACCGGGTGGTCGAGCGCATCGACGAAGTGGAGGAGGCGGTGGCCATCGGACAGCTGTGGCCGCCCGAGCAGCCGACCGACACGCGCGTCGTGCTTTTCGTGAAGCTGCGCGGCTCACTGAAGCTTGAAGACCATCTGGAGGAGCGCATCCGCCACGAGATCCGCCGTCATGCGTCGCCGCGCCACGTGCCGGCGCGCATTGTGCAGGTCGCCGACATCCCGCGCACCAAGAACGGCAAGGTGGTGGAGCTCGCAGTAAAGGCAGTGGTGCACGGCATGCCGGTCGCGGGCACCGACGCGCTCGCCAATCCCGAAGCGCTCGAGCTTTACAGGGATCTCCCCGAGCTCGCCACCTGACGCGCGGCGCGAGCTCAGCGCCCCGCGGCAATAGCCGCCGCGATCGCTTCGACGACTTGCGGCTGCTCGCCGATCGGCTTGTCCAGCGTGACGCTGACGCCTTGATGAGCGGACGCGGCGCTCTTCACGAGCCGCGGCAGATCTTCTTTCACGTGCCCGCCCTGGCCGAGAAACAGCGGCACCACGCGAATCGAAGCGGCGCCCCTGGCGACGAGCGCCGCGAGAATCTCATCGAGCGATGGGCCGTTTTCGAGGTACGCGAGCCCGACGCAGACGGCCGGCAGCTTTTCGGCGAGGCTGGCAGCGATGCGCTCGAACGGCCGCGACCATTCCGGATCGCGCGAGCCGTGGGCGAAAAGGGCGATCCCTTCCTTCAATGCAGGGTGGCGCGCCGGCCTTCGTAGATGCCCTGCAGCAGGCGCAGCGAGCCGAGGCTGATCGCGCGGTGCGACAGCGCGTGCCCGAGGTCCTCGACGATGTCGAGCGTCACCGGGACGTGAAGTCCCGCGAGAACCCTCGCGGCGCGCTCCGCGTACACGCGCGAGACGACCGAATCGAACGCGCCATGCACGAGATGGATGCGCGAGGAGATGCGGCTGCCGCGGCAGGGCGTCTGCGCGAAGCGCGACGAAAAGGCGACCACCGCGCCGGCGATGCCCGGGCTTTTCACCGCCTCGAGCGCGACTGTCCCGCCTTGGGAGAACCCGATGAGCACCGTGCGGCAAGCGGTCATGCCGAAATTCGTCTGCTCGCGGCGCACCAGGTCCTCGACGTCGGGCAGCACCGACGCCACGCGTTCGCGGTGATTGTCCGGATTGAGCCCGTTCGTCGGATACCAGTCCTGCGGGGCGCCGCCGCGCGCATCGGGGTTGAAGCCGCTCGGCACGACGAGCGCCGCGCTCGGGAAGCGCGCCTGGAACTTGAACGCGATCGGGATCATGGACTGCGCAGTCGCGCCGCAGCCGTGCAGGAAGACGAACAGGTGTCGCGTCGGGTTCTCTGGAGTCGGTGCGAAGCGGAAAACCCGGCCTGAGGACATGCCCCTTGATTGTTAACCCGCCGCGTCGGTTCTGTAAACTGGTTTGCATCCCACCTCAGGTGCGCCATGCGAACCACTGGATTTCTAAAGGCTTTCTGGAGACTGACGCAGCCCTACTGGGTGTCCGGGCAGCGGCTGAAAGGCTTCACGCTGCTCGGCACGGTGGTCGGCCTGGCGCTGCTGCTCGTCTGGTTGAACGTGAAGTTCAACTTCTGGAACAACGACTTCTACAACACGCTGCAGAACAAGGACCAGGAAGAGTTTTTCCGCCAGCTGGGCATGTTCGGGCTGCTTGCCGTGACCTACATCCTCGCGTGGGTATACCGGCTGTATTTCCTGCAGATGCTGCTGATCGAGTGGCGTACCTGGCTCACCGGGCGGTTCCTCGCCGATTGGATGAAAGACCAGGCGCATTACCGGATGCAGCTCCTTGACCGCGGCACCGACAACCCGGACCAGCGCATCGCCGAGGATCTGCGCCTGTTCGTCGATCTCACGCTGACGCTGGGTCTCGGTCTGTTGTCCTCGGTCGTAACGCTGGCGAGCTTCATCACGATTCTGTGGATGCTCTCCGGCAATCTCGAAATCGCGGGCCTCAGCATCCCGGGCTACATGGTGTGGGTGGCCCTGCTATACGCCATCGTCGGCACATGGCTCACGCACGTCATCGGCCGGCCGCTGATCGGACTCGACTTCAACCAGCAGCGCTTCGAGGCCGATTTCCGCTTTTCGCTCGTGCGGCTGCGCGAGAACAGCGAGGGCGTAGCGCTCTACCGCGGCGAGGCCGAAGAGCTGGAGCGCTTCCACGAGCGCTTCGGCGCGGTGATCCGCAACTGGTGGGGCCTGATGCTCAAGCAGAAGCAGCTCACCTGGTTCACCTCCTTCTACGAGCAGCTCGCGATCATCTTTCCGTACGTCGTCGTGGCGCCGCGCTACTTTTCCGGCGCCATGCAGCTCGGCGGAATTTTCCAGACCGCTTCGGCGTTCGGCCAGGTGCAGGGCTCGCTCTCCTGGTTCATCAACGCGTACACCACGTTCGCGCAGTGGAAAGCGACGGTCGACCGTCTGATCGGCTTCGCGAACTCGCTCGAGCGCGTGCGTGAGGAAGCGGCGCAGCTCGACGGCGAGCGCTTCGAGGGCGGCGAACCGAGCCTCGCGCTGCAGGATCTCGAGATCGCGCTGCCGCAAGGTGCGCCGCTTCTTTCGCGCACCTCGGTCGAGCTCAAGCCGCACGAGCATGTCCTCGTCACCGGTCCTTCGGGCGCCGGCAAATCGACCTTCTTCCGCGCGCTCGCGGGCATCTGGCCTTACTGGAAGGGGCGCATCCGCTTGCCGGGCGGCAAGCGGATGCTTTTCCTGCCGCAGAAACCGTATCTCCCGCTCGGGTCGCTCAAGCACGCCGTCAGCTATCCCGACGACGCCACGCAGCATTCCGATGAAACGGTCAGGGATGCGCTGAAGGCGGTCGGCCTGGCGCAGCTCGCCGTCGATCTGCAGCGCAACGAAAACTGGGCGCAGGTGCTCTCCGGCGGCGAGCAGCAGCGGCTCGCGTTCGCGCGCGCGCTGCTCTACCGTCCCGACTGGCTGTTCCTCGACGAGGCCACGGCATCGCTGCCGGAAGATGCGCAGGAAGCGCTCTACCGGCTGCTGCGCGAGCGGCTAAAGAATACGACGTTGGTGTCGATCGGCCACCGCGCGAGCCTCGCCGCCTACCACGACAAACAGCTTGCCTGGCAGGAAAAGACGCTAGCCCCTGCTTAGGACCATGCAGGTGGTCGTGGCGTGGGCGTAGAGCTTGCCCGCGGCGTCGATCAGCCGGCCTTCCGCAGTGGCCACGCGGCTGCCGACATGCATCGCTTTGCCGATCGCGCGCAGCACGCCCGTGCGTGCGGTGATCGGCCGCGTGAGGTTCGTTTTTGCTTCCAGCGTGGTGTAGCCGCCGCCGGCCGGCATGTGCGTCTGCACCGCGCAGCCCATCGCCGAATCGAGCAGCGTCATCGCGAGCCCGCCGTGCACGACCCCGATCGGGTTGTAATGCTGCTCGCCCGGCACGACCTCGAAAGCCGCGAGCCCTTTGCCGACTTCGACCAGGCGGAAGCCGAGCAGCCGCGCGATGGGCGGCGCCGGCAGGCGGCCGTCGCGAATCGCGCACAGGAATTCCAGCCCGCTCATCGATGCGCCGGCTTGCGCGAGCGCTGCGGGATCGCTCCAGGCCACCGTCAGTTGCCGCGTCATTGCACGAACTCCGCGGCCGCCTGCGTCACGCTTTCGTCGGCGAGCTCCGGAAACAGCAGCGCCGAGGCGGCAAAGCGAACGTTCGTGCTAATTCTGGGCAGGTGCAAGACCGCAGGCATAGCTTCCTTTCTATCTAGGAGGCGGCGTGATGCTTGAAGAGCGAATCGAGCGCCGCAAGCCCGCGCTCGCGGGCCTTGCGGTAGCCGAGGAGGCGGCGGTGATGGTGCACCACGAGCGCGATGCCGAACATCTCGAACGCGATCTGCTCGGGGTCGGCGTCCTTGGAGAGCTGGCCTTCTTCAATCGCCTGGCGCGCCGCGCGCTTGAGGGTCTCCACCCAGTTGCGCTGGCCGCTCGCGAGCGTGTCGCGCACTGCGCCGGGCTTGTCGTCGAATTCGGCGGCGCCGCCGATCATCGGGCAGCCGCCCGGCAGGTCGGCCGATTGCGTCCAGTCGAGCCAGTTGACGAACATGGCGCGCAGGCGCGGCAAGCCGCGCGGCTTGGCGATCGCCGGCTGGAACACGACCTCGCTGAACTGCGCCTGCCCGTGCGCGAGGACCGCGAGCAGCAACTCTTCGCGCGAGCCGAAATGGGCGAACAGGCCCGACTTCGACATGCCGGTCGCCTCGGCCAGCGTGCCGATCGTCAGCCCGTCGAGGCCGTCCTTGCTGACCAGCCGCAGCGCCTCATCGAGTATCGCCGCCCGCGTGCGCTCGCCCTTCGCCGTCTGCGCATTCATCGGCGGCAAAAATAGTACGATCGTTCGTTTCTGTCAAGCGCAGCCGGCGCAGCTCGGCGACCCGCTCCTGCGCCATGAAGGCGACGCAGTCGTCGCCGACGAGCTCGCAATGCGCCGCGCGGTACTCGCTCCAGGCGAGCTGCGCCCGATCGAGAAGGATCTTCTCGTCGTCATCGGCCGCGCTCCATACGCGCTCGTACACCTGCTGGAGCTCGGCTTCCTGGCTGCGCGCAGCCGTCATGTCGGGGTCGTCGCCGAGCGCGTACGCGGTCGAGGCGAGCCATACGCCAAACACCAATGTCAGCCGCAGCATTCCTTTCCTTTCTCCTTGGGCATCGGCAGGGCGCCGGGGGCTAGGGGCTGGCGGACCGGCGGCGGGCTCACGCCCGCGCGCCGCGTCGCCTGGGGAGGAGGCGCTAAGCCGGCAGCCACCAGCCCTCGGCGTCCTTAGCCATGAAGGGCTGCGACCACCCACACGAGCGACAATGCCGTGCCGCCTATCGCGATGCCGATGGCGAAGGCCGCCGCGGCGGCGAAGGTGAAATCCGCAAGCATCTTCATGGCGCGCTCCTTTTTCATGGAATACCCCGCCATTGCAACAGCGGAAGATGCGCCGCGCGCTGCGCGAAAATGGCGCGCCGCCGACGAATTGTGGCGAACCGGTGGCACACGAACGCGCGCGCTTTGCGCTCCGGTATAGTCCTCTGCAATGGCAAGAACGGTAGCCATCGTCGAAGACGACCCTGCAATCCGCGCGAATTACGCCGACCTGCTGAAGAAGCACGGCTACCAGGTGAGCGCTTTCGCCGACCGCGCCTCGGCGCTCGCCGCCTTTCGCAGCCGGCTGCCGGATCTTGCGATCCTGGACATCGGGCTTGCCGGCGAGCCGGACGCCGGATTCGCGCTGTGCCGCGACTTGCGCGCGCTTTCCGCCGCGGTGCCGATCATCTTTCTTACCGCGCGCGACAGCGATTTCGACGTGGTGTCGGGTCTGCGCATCGGCGCGGATGATTACCTCACGAAGGACGCTGGCCTGCCGCACCTCCTCGCGCGCATCAGCGCGCTCTTCCGGCGCGCCGATCTGCTGCACGAGGCGCCGGCCGAAGAGGAGGTGCTCGAGCGCGGGGCACTGCGGCTGGACATGAAGCGCTTCATCGCGACCTGGAAAGCCGAGCCGGTCGATCTGACGCTGACCGAGTTCTGGCTGGTGCACGCGGTGGCGCGCTTCCCCGGCCACGTGAAGAACCGCGAGCAGCTCATGAAGGAGGCGCACATCGTCGTCGACGACTCGACGATCACCTCGCACGTGAAGCGCATCCGCAGGAAATTCCAGGCGGTGGACCCGGCCTTCGCCGCGATCGACACGGTGTACGGCCTGGGCTATCGCTGGAACGCCTAGTGAGGTTCGGCCTCAGGGCGAAGGTCGTTGCCGTGGCGCTTGTCCTCGCGCCGATTCCCTGGCTCGGCTACCGCTACGTGAAGGAGATGGAGAGCGTGCTGCGCGAGGGCCAGGAGCAGGCGCTCGTCGCCACCGCGCGCGCGGTGGCCACCGCGCTGCACGACCGCCCGGAGCTTCTCGAGCTGCGTCCCGGCGTCGCCACTTCGGGAGACATGGAGCGCATCCTGAAGAGCCTGGGGCGCGCGGAATCGCGCATCTGGATCGTCGACCGCGAGCAGCGGCTGCTCGCCATTACCGGCGACCTAAGGAAAACGGCGCGCGTCGAAAAGGAGTCGCGAGACGTTCTCGACCTGCTCGCGCGCGCGCTGCGCCCGGTCACCTCCTTCCTCCTCGAGCGTCCCACCGAGGAATTCGACGATGCGCTGACCGAAAGCCAGATCAGCGGCGGGGCCGAGGTGCGCAGCGCGCTGCAGGGCTTTCCCGGCCGGCGCTGGCGCGCCTCGGCGGACTCGCGCGCGGTGATTCTTTCGGCGGCGCATCCGGTGTGGCTGGGCGAGCAGGTGATGGGCGCGGTCGTGGTCGAGGAAACGACCAACGCGATACGCTCGCTTTCCAATCGCACGATCGAGAGGCTGGTCGCGGTCACGCTCGTGGCCTTCGCCCTGGCCGCGCTCGTGCTGCTCGCGTTTGCATCGCGGCTGTCGATCCGGCTGCGCCGCCTGCGCGACGAGGCCGAGCAGGCGATCGATTCGCAAGGCCGGGTGCGCAAGCTCATCGCCGGCTCCACCGCGCAGGACGAAGTGGGCGATCTGTCGCGCAGCTTCTCCACCGCGCTCTCGCGCCTCGCGCAATACAACGCCTACCTAGAGAAGCTGGGCGGGCGCTTGAGCCACGAGCTGCGCACGCCGATCGCCGTGGTGCGCTCCTCGCTCGACAACCTCCAGCTGCATCCGCTGCCCGAGGAGGCGCGCGTCTATACCGAGCGCGCGGCCGAAGGGCTTGCACGGCTCGACACCATTCTCACGCGCATGTCGGAAGCGACCCGGCTGGAGCAGCTGGTGCGCCAGTCGGGCCGCGAGCGCTTCGACGCCCGGGAGGTGGTGCAAGGCTGCGTGCAAGGCTACGAGTCGGCGTACCCGAATCGCAAGTTCAGCGTCTCCGTGCCCGATGCGCCGGTGATGCTGCACGGCGCGCCGGACCTTTATGCGCAGATGCTCGACAAGCTCGCGGCGAACGCCGCTGACTTCGCTTCCGGAGAGGAGCCGATCCGCGTGCGGCTCGATGCGCGCGGCAGCCTCACGGTAAGCAACAGCGGCCCGCTGCTGCCCGAGGAAATGACGGGGCGCCTGTTCCAGTCCATGGTATCCGGGCGCACCGGCAGCGGCGGTGAGCCGCACCTCGGTCTCGGGCTCTACATCGTGCGGCTGATCGCCGAGTTCCACGGCGGGCGCGCGCGCGCCGCGAACCGCGAGGACGGCTCGGGGGTCTTGCTAAAGGTGGACTGCCCGGTCGCGTGAAACCGCAGCTTTGGTTTCCAGAACCTGCTTGAGGTAGCGGCCGGTGTGACTCGCCTTGTTCGCCGCGATCTGCTCCGGCGTGCCTTCGGCGACGATGCGACCGCCGCCGTCGCCGCCTTCCGGGCCGAGGTCGACGACCCAGTCGGCGGTCTTGACGACATCCAGGTTGTGCTCGATGACCACCACCGTGTTGCCCGCGTCGCGCAGCCGGTGCAGCACGTCGAGAAGCAGCCGGATGTCGTGGAAGTGCAGCCCCGTAGTGGGCTCGTCGAGGATGTAGAGCGTGCGGCCGGTGTCGCGCTTCGAGAGCTCGAGTGAAAGCTTGACGCGCTGCGCCTCGCCGCCCGATAGCGTGGTCGCCGATTGCCCCAGGCGGACGTAGCCGAGCCCCACGTCCATCAGCGTCTGCAGCTTGCGCGCGATCGCCGGGACGGCGGAGAAGAACTCGGCGGCCTCGCCGACGGTCATTTCCAGCACCTCCTGGATGTTGCGGCCCTTGTAGCGCACTTCCAGCGTCTCGCGGTTGTAGCGCCTGCCGTGGCATGCGTCGCAGGGCACGTAGATATCGGGGAGGAAATGCATCTCCACCTTGGTGACGCCGTCGCCCTGGCAGGCCTCGCAACGCCCGCCCTTCACGTTGAACGAGAAGCGCCCGGCGTCGTAGCCGCGGCTGCGCGCCTCGGGCACGCCGGCGAAGAGCTCGCGAATCGGCGTGAAAAGCCCGGTGTAGGTGGCCGGGTTCGAGCGCGGCGTGCGGCCGATGGGGCTCTGGTCGACGCTCACGACCTTGTCGAGATGCTCCAGGCCGGCGAGCGACTCGTGCGGCGCCGGCTCGCTGCTGCTGCCGTAGAGATGGCGCGCCACCGCCGTATAGAGCGTGTCGTTGATGAGGGTGGACTTGCCTGATCCCGACACCCCGGTGACGCACACGAGGAGCCCGAGCGGCAGCGAAAGGTCCACGCTCTTGAGGTTGTTGCCGCGCGCGCCGCCGATGCGCAGGCGGTTCTTGCCCGGGCGGTTGCGCAGCCGCGGCACCGCGATGCTCAGCTCGCGCGCGAGATAGCGGCCGGTGAGCGATGCGGGATTGGAAATGATCTCCGCAGGCGAGCCTTGCGCCACGATCTCGCCGCCCGCTTCGCCGGCTCCCGGTCCCATATCGACCACGTGGTCGGCGGCGCGGATCGCTTCCTCGTCGTGCTCGACCACGATGACCGAGTTGCCGAGATCGCGCAGATGCTTGAGCGTCGAGATGAGACGCTCGTTGTCGCGCTGATGCAGGCCGATCGAGGGCTCGTCGAGCACGTACATGACGCCGGTGAGCCCGGAGCCGATGTGGCTCGCGAGCCGGATGCGCTGCGATTCGCCTCCGGAAAGCGTATCGGCGGAGCGCTCGAGCGCGAGGTAGTCGAGGCCGACGTTCACCAGGAACTGCAGGCGGTTGGAAATCTCGCGCACGATGCGCTCGGCGATCTGCCTCTTCGCGCCCTCGAGCGCGAGCGAAGAGAAGAACTCGCGCGCAGCGCGCAGCGGCCAGCTCGAGATCTCGTAGATCGTGTGGCTGCCGAGCTTCACGTGCCTCGCTTCGCGGCGCAGCCGCGCGCCGCCGCATTCCGGGCAGGGCTGCGTGTTGCGCAGTTTGGCGAGCTCTTCACGCACCACGCCGGAATCGGTTTCGCGGTAGCGCCGCTCATAGCTCGGGATCACGCCCTCGAAGGCGTGCTCCTTCACCGCCGTGCGGCCGCGCTCGCCGGGATAATGGAAAGCGATCTTCGCCTTGCCCGATCCGTGCAGCACGACCTGCTGCACGGCGTCGTCGAGCATTTCCCACGGCTGCTCGAGATCGAAGCGGTAATGGCGCGCCAGCGACTGCAGCATCGAGTAGTAAAAGTGGTTGCGGCGGTCCCAGCCGCGGATCGCGCCGCTGGCGAGCGAGAGGTTCGGGTGCGCGACGATCCTTTTCGGGTCGAAATAGTCGACCGCGCCGAGCCCGTCGCAGCGCGGGCAGGCTCCCACGGGGTTGTTGAACGAGAAAAGGCGCGGCTCGAGCTCGGGAATCGCGTAATCGCACGCCGGGCAGGAAAACTTCGACGAAAAAAGATGCTCCTGGCCGGAATCCACCTCGACCACGAGCGCGCGAGCGTCGGCATGCCGCAGCGCCGTCTCGAAAGACTCCGCGAGGCGCTGCTTGGCGTCGGCGCGCGAGCGCAGCCGGTCGATTACCACGTCGACGCTGTGCTTGACGGTTTTCGCGAGCCGCGGCGCGGCATCGAGCTCGTGCACCCGCCCGTCGACGCGAACGCGCGTAAAGCCCTGCGCGCGCAGCTCGTCGAGGAGATCCGCCTGCTCGCCCTTGCGGTCGCTCACCACCGGGGCGAGGATCATGAGCCGCGTGTCCGCGGGAAGCTGGAGCACGTGATCGACCATCTGGGCAACCGTCTGCGCCTGCAGCGGCAGCTTGTGCTCGGGGCAATACGGCGTGCCGACGCGCGCGTACAGAAGGCGCAGGTAATCGTGGATTTCCGTCACCGTGCCGACCGTCGAGCGCGGATTGTGGCTCGCGGCCTTCTGCTCGATGGCGATCGCCGGCGAAAGCCCTTCGATGAGATCGACGTCGGGCTTCTCCATGAGCTGCAGGAACTGGCGCGCGTACGCGGAGAGCGACTCCACATAGCGCCGCTGCCCCTCGGCATAGAGCGTGTCGAAGGCGAGCGAGCTTTTTCCCGAGCCCGAGAGCCCGGTCAGCACCACCAGGCGGTTGCGCGGGAGCTCGAGGCTTAAATTCTTAAGGTTGTGGGTGCGTGCCCCGCGGATGCGGATGCTGTCCATCGAAGAAAATCGCAAGGCGAAAAGTGAAACTTGCTACTATAGCTCGTTTCGTATCCGCTCCGGCACTCCTAGTGACTCCTGACCGCATGACTCCGGGCGAACTGCGCGCCGGCGCCAGTCTCGCCGGCGTGTACGGCCTGCGCATGCTCGGCCTGTTCTTCATCCTTCCGGTGTTCGCCGTGCACGCCCCCAGCCTCAGAGGCGGCGGCGATCTCACGCTCGTCGGCATCGCCATCGGCGGCTACGGCCTCGCGCAGGGAATCTTGCAGATTCCTTTCGGCATGGCCTCCGACCGATGGGGAAGAAAGCCGATGATCTACGCGGGGCTGCTCATCTTCGCCGCCGGAAGCTTCCTCGGCATCGCGGCCGGCGACATCTGGACGGCGATCGCGGCCCGGATCCTGCAGGGCGCCGGCGCGATCAATTCGGTGGCGATGGCGCTTGCCGCGGATCTCACGCGCGAGCAGCACCGCACCAAGGTCATGGCGATGATCGGCATGACGATCGGCACGATGTTCGCCGTTTCGCTGGTCGGCGCGCCTTTCCTGTACCGCCACATCGGCATGGGCGGCGTTTTCGCCCTGACCGGCGCGCTCGCGCTTCTTGCCATCGCGGTCGTGAAATATTTCGTGCCGGATCCGCCGGCGGTCGCCGAGCGGGCGAAAGCGGCCGCCGGGCAGCGCGCGCGCGCGCTCGAGCCGGAGCAGATGCGCTTGAACGCCGGCATCTTCATTCTTCATATCGTGCTGTACGCCATGTTCGTGGTGGTGCCGCCGCTGCTCATCGGCGCGGGGCTGCCGCTTTCCGAGCACTGGAAGCTCTACTTGCCGGCGCTGCTCATTTCGTTCGTGCTGATGGTTCCGCCGATCCTCTACGCCGACCGCAAGAATCGCCCCAAGCCCGTGCTGCTTGCCGCGGTGGCGCTGCTCACGGTCGTGGAGGGGCTGCTGGCGGCGGGCGAACCCGGCATCGCCATGCATGCCGCGCTGATGCTCGGATTCTTTGCCGCGTTCAATGTGCTCGAGGCCATGCTTCCGGCGCTCGTCTCCCGCGCCGCGCCGGCGCACGGCCGGGGCCTGGCGATCGGCGTCTACAACACCACGCAGACGCTCGGCGTGTTCTTTGGTGGCTTGATTGGCGGCGCCGTGGCGAAGTATTACGGTCCGCACGCCGTGTTCGCGGTCTGCGCGGCGCTCTCGCTCGTGTGGCTCGCCGTGGCGCTCGGCATGCGGACCCCGCCTGTCGCGGCGGTCAACGGACTTGCGAGTCTGACGTTTTCTATCGCAGCAGGGGTGCAGATCGACGGATTGCGCGACGCGCTTGCCGGGGTGAGCGGCGTGCGCGAAGCCGAAGTGCTCGCGCTCGAGCGCATCGCGCGCCTCAAGGTCGTGCCGGGGCAATGGGACGAGAATCGCGTACGCAAACTGGTTACGGGGGAGGTATGACATGGCGTCGGTGAACAAGGTGATATTGGTGGGCAATCTGGGGCGCGACCCCGAGACGCGGTACATGCCCGATGGTGCGGCGATTACCAACGTATCGGTGGCGACCTCCTTTCAGTGG
>SCTY01000051.1 GCA_004297625.1 Betaproteobacteria bacterium
ACATGCGCCCGTAGGGCATGTTCTTCGTGGCATCGCTCTTCAGGATCTTCATGGTTTCCTCCCATTGCTTGGTCACCACGTCGCGGCTGAGCTGCGTCTTGCCCTCGGCGTACTTGAAGAAGCCGTCAATGGCGGCCTTTGGATCCTTGACCGACTTGGCGATCGATTCCGCCGTGGCCGCCGCGAAGCGCCGCACGACGTCGGGCTTATCAGCGAGGAGGGCATCGCTGACGACGATGCCATTGCTGAGGGCGTTGATGCCGTAGTCCGAGTACTTGATGACATTGAGCTCGCATTTGCAGCGTTCCTGCAGCAACGGTAGCTGCGTGACGGTGTAGCCGAAGGAAAAATCGGTCTGGCCGTTCAGGAAGGCGTTGTCGCGCGTCGGAATGTCGGCCGAAATGCGCTTGATGCTGTTCAGGTCGATCCCGGTCTTGCTCGCGAGAGCAGGGAAAATCTGTTCGGGGGAAGACCCGGGCGTGAAGCCGCCGGTCTTGCCGTTCAGGTCCTTCGGGTTGTTCAGCCCCGAGCTCTTCTTCGTCATGATGATCATCGGGTTTTTCTCGAGCATGCCGACGATCTCCTTTGCCTTCAGGCCCTGCGCCGCCAGCTTCACCAGCGTGCCGCCGTCGGCAAAGCCGAAGTCGTCGGAGCGGTTGGCGACGGTCTGGAGCGTCGTCGCGGAGCCGCGCCCGGTCTGCGCGGTGACCTTGAGGCCGTGCTTCTCGTAGGTCCCGTCCGCGATGCCGGCGAGAAGCGGTACATGCGCCCCATAGAAAAAAACGTCTGTCCGAAGCGTGATGGGGATCAGATCAGCCGATATTGCCGGTGCGGCGAAAGCGGCCAGGCCTAGTGCCATCCAGGAAGCGAATTTGGAACGTTTCACGATATTTCCTCCAAGGCGACTTGCCAGTTGAAAATGGGACGCTGCCATTCAAGAGCTTTGCGCCGGCGCGCGCTTCAGCAAATCCGCGCGCCCGATGTCGAACTCGCTTTCCGTCGGCATGCCGAGATGCACGACGGAATCCTTGATGAGCAGGCGCAGATTCGTCGGCTCGATGATCATGCCGTCCTGAATTTCGACGACGCAGGCCTTCTCGTTCCTCCCGTTGATGCGCACCACGCAGGCCGCGCACATGCCGCGGCGGCAGGACAGGTAGTACGCCAAGTCGCCATCGACATGGCGGCTGATGTATTGCAGGACGTTGCTCACGCTCGCGCCGCGCAGGTCCGGAACCACGTAGTCCCGATGCCAGGTCGCCCCGTCGGTGCCGGGTCCCCGGACGACGGTGATGCGCATCTTCTTCATTGGGCAGGCAACAACCGATGCATGCGCACCGCCCGGGTCGCGTACTTCATTTCGCCGCCCGGGAAGTTGATGACGCCGTTCCTGGGCGGCGTGGCGTCATCCTGCTTTGGAAAGTCCTCGCGGTAGTGGGCGCCGCGGCTCTCGCATCGCTTGAGTGCCGAAAGCGCGACGGCCTCCAGCGTGTCGAGCATCGTCCGGCACTCGACGGCGTCGGCCCATTCCTTGTTGTAGAGCCGCTCCTTCGAACGGCAATACAGCCGCGAACTCGTGTCCTCGCGTAGCCGCCGAACGCCGTCCAGCGCCTGCCTCAGCGACTGCTCGGTTCTCAGCATGCCGACGTTGATGTTGGCGAGCCGCTGCAGTTCTTCCTTGATCTCGTAAGGCAGTACGCCGGCGTTGCGGCCGAGCGGCGCTTCCAGCTCGTCGCAGATGTCGTTCCATTGGCCGCGACGGATTTCGGCCGCCCGGGCGCGCCTCGCGTATTCGGCGGCCGCTCTGCCCGCGGCCGTGCCCTGCACCAGGATCTGGCTGCTCGCGTTGCCGGAGAGCCGGTTCGCGCCGTGCACTCCGCCCGCCACCTCGCCGCAAGCGTAAAGACCCGGCACGCGGCTCGCGCAGCGTTCGTCGACCGCGATTCCGCCCATGAAGAAGTGGCTCGCCGGCATCACTTCAACAGCCTCGCCGCCCTTGATGCGTCTTACAAGGTCGGCGAAGTCGAAGCCTTCCCAGATCCAGTTGCCGCGCAGGTGGGTGCGGAAGTACCACTTCGCCGCGAAGTCGATGATGTTGCCGGGAAGATGCGCCCAGGAGAGGAACACCCCGCCGTTCGGGCCGCCACGGTTCTCCACCACCTCCTTCATGCAGGCGATGGAAATCACGTCCCGAGTGGCGAATTCCATGTTCAC
Organism: Betaproteobacteria bacterium; assembly: GCA_004297625.1. Classification (GTDB taxonomy): domain Bacteria; phylum Pseudomonadota; class Gammaproteobacteria; order Burkholderiales; family SG8-39; genus SCGC-AG-212-J23. Next base: position 2,215 of record SCTY01000051.1, read on the forward strand.
GGGATCCCATTTGGCCATGAAGCGTTCGCCGAAGCGGTTCAGAAGCCACGCTCGGACGCCGCTTTGCGGCCCGAGTACCCAGGGGAACTGGATTCCCCGCCAGATGTCGGGCTCCATCAGGGTGCAGGGCAGGAACTGCACCATCTCCATGTCGATCAGCTCGGCGCCGGCGCGCAGCGCCATGCTCTGCCCGTCCCCAGTGAGCTCCTCGGGAGCCGTCTGCACCGGGTAGATCATCATTCCGCCGCCGGTCGCGAGGACGACGGCCTTGGCGCGGATCGCGGCGAGGACCCCGCTCCTCTGGTCGATGCCCGCGACGCCGGCGACGACGCCGTCGTCGGTCAGCAAATGCGTCGCGAAGAACTCTTCGCGCACCTTGATATCGAGCTTGATCATCGGCTTGCGGATTGCCTGCATCAGCTCCATGCCCGAATACCAGACGCCGCGCGCCGTTCGGTGGCCCGGACTGTGGATCGGGTCGCCGAGCTTCAGCCCGAGCTCCTGCATGGACTTCAGCAGCGGACCCACTTCGTTCACCATGGCCTCGGCGAGCTTCTGGTCGTTCAAGTACTTGCCGCCCGCGATGGTGTCCTCGAAAAACTCGTCCTCGGTATCGTCACGGTCGGCCTTGAGCCCGAGCACATCGACGCAGGTGCGGCCCGCCACGCTGCAATCCCCGGTGATGGTCGCCGTTGCGCCGGACCGCCCTACCTGGCCCTTGGTGAGCAGGACCGTTTTCCGTCCGGCCCTGGCGGCCTCGACCGCCGCCAGCATCCCCGCTGCGCCGCTGCCGATTACGAGGACGTCGATGTCGGTCATAGGCTTTCCGGCAGCACGCGCGCACCCTCTACGCCGATCAGGAGTTTTCGCAGAAGCGAGACGAGCTGACGCTGTTCCGGCCGCTGCAGCGCCGAAATGAGCCGCAGCTCCGCCTCGCAATGCACATGCAGGACAGTCGAGATGATGCGACGGCCCTTCGGAAGAAGGCTGACGAGCACTCCGCGCCGCGTCTGCGGCCCCTTCTGCCGCCGGATGAGGTGGCTCGCCTCCATGCGGTCGAGGAGCTGGGAGAGGCCGCCCGAGCTCCACATGAGGTGGCGCATGAGCTTGGCAGGCGGCAGCTCATAGGGCGGGCCGCTGCGATAGAGCGCGGCAAGGACGAGAAACATCCGGGGCTTCAGGCCGAACTGCGAGTGCACCTGGTCGAGCCGTTGCACGAAGATCTCGCGCAGCCGAAAGACCCGGGCGGTGATCTCCGATCCTGTCAGATCGAGATCGGGCCGCTCGATGCCGAGCAAGCGCAGATTGCCGTCGACCCAGTCGGTCGAACCTGCTCCTCGGCGCCGGGTAACTGCGCGCTTTGCCTGCAACGGCTGCCTCCTTGCTAATATCTTAGCAAAGACTTGAGCAAGCCGGCCGGCTGCGCGGCGCTTAGTCTACTCGCGTGATGTCGCCTTGCGGGAACAGCCCGTCGATCGACAGGTAGCGCTCGCCGGTGTCGTAGAAAAAGGTGACGACGTTTTTCCCGGTGAACTCCGGGCGTGCCGCGACTTGGCCCGCCGCCCACGCCACGGCGCCGGAGGTGAGCCCGACCAGGACGCCTTCGCGGTGCGCGACGCGGCGCGTCCACTCGTACGCGACATCGTCTTCGGCGAGGAGGATCTCGTCCGGCTTGTTCGAGGAGCGCCGGAAGATCTCAGTGACCAGTCCCGGCCCCATGCCGTAGATGTGGTGCTCGCCCTGCTTGCCGCCCGAATAGACCGGGCTCCCGGCGGGTTCGACTCCGACCGCGCGGAGGGCGGGATTCATGCGCTTCAGATACCGCGTGACACCGTCATAGGTACCGCAGGTGCCCAGAGCGATGACCACGGCGTCGATCTTCCCCCCGAGCTGCTCCCACAACTCCGGCCCGGTCGTCAGCTCGTGCGTTGCCGGGTTCTCAGGATTGCCGTGCTGGTTGACGAAGAACGTCGTCGCGGGATTGGCCTTGCAATAGGCAATCGCCCGCTCCCGGGCGCCGCGCGTGTACTCGCGGCCCGGCGTCAGGGTGATCTTGGCGCCGAAAGCGACGAGAGCCCGCTTGCGCTCAAGGCTCACGACCTCGCTCATGAAAATGCGCACGGGAAAGCCGTACACGGCGCCGAACGTCGCGATGGCGATCGCCGTGTTGCCGCTACTTGCCTCCACGACTTCGATTCCCGGCCCGACGCGACCTTCCGCCATGGCCTTGCGTACCATGTTGAGGACCGGACGGTCCTTGTTTGACATTGGATTGAAGTTCTCCAGCTTGGCATAGACGTTCGCCTTGGCGTCGTCGTACAAGCGCCCGAGGCGCAGCAGAGGTGTCTTGCCGATAAGGTCTGTTATGTCGTTCGCAATGCGCACTTCGCTCTCCATGGAAATCCAAAGTTAGGCCAAAGATATACTGGCGCATGCCCATAGCGTGATGATTTTCGAAATCGCCCAAGGGAATGTTTGGGCTTGTGAAGTCGAGGCTCCCGACTTCGACGGGTATGCCAGAGCGCCAGGACTTCCAGCGCTCCCCGCGAAACACGATAGTAAAGGCAGTAGCGGATTCGGCTGGGAGTCAGCCGACGGATGCCCTTGGTCTTCGCATTACGGGCCGGAACGCCAACTTGGCCGATTTGCAATGTACGCGGTATCGCCTGCGATCTGCCCGGGCATCGACCTACGCCTATATCGTTGTCTGGGAGCCACCGGCGTTTTCTCGCTCGCTAGCGTTCCCGACGACGCGCACCATGCGGAGCGCGTAGCGCAGAGCGCCCGTGCCGCCGTCCATGGCGTTGTTAGACCTCACCGGATGCGCCGTTCTTCCGCCATACGCTCGCAAGCCAAGGCTGTCGCTCAAGCGGCAACCCCGGTGGACGATAGTAGTGCTCCAGTTCCAGGAACG
>SCTY01000052.1 GCA_004297625.1 Betaproteobacteria bacterium
CCACGGCATGGGCACCTCCTGCGGTGCCCGTTAGTGTCTTCAAACTGTTACCCATGTCCCCCGACTAAACTGTTACCTATGTGTCCAGACCGTACCGAAGTATTTCTAACATGGCGCTCAACCTCGCTCCCTTCGGTCGCTGGATGCTGCGCGATAAAGCCGCGCAGCGCCGGTTAGCTCTACGTTAGATCTCACAAGTGGACTGGCTCACTTTCGCTTCCAAGTTCATCGAGTCGCTGGTCTGGCCTCTCGCCGCAATCATCCTTGTGGCGCTACTTCGTGACGACATTAGGAGACTGGTGCCATTCATCAAGAAGCTGAAAGCCGGCCCTGTCGAAGCAGAGTTTGAGCGCGACGTGAAAGAGCTCAAGGAATCGACACCCGAGCCACGCATCGGAAGCGAAGCCCGGCGGCCCGACACGGCATCAAAGACATTTCTCTTTCAGTTGGCAGAGCTGCATCCTCGTTCTGCAATTCTTGAGTCGTGGGTTCGGGTTGAGGCAGCCGCTCGCGCAGTACTTGCAGGAAAGGCCGCCACAGCTCCAACGCCTGGCTACATCCCCGCTGCACGGCTTGCGGAGCCGCTGGCACAGCAAGAGATTCTGAATCCAGGGCAAGTTACTCTTTTCCATGAGCTTCGGCGTCTGCGCAATGACGTCGCCCACTCGCAGGGCTTCGAACCCACCCAGGAGTCGGCCCGCGCGTACATTGACCTCGCTTCCTTTCTTCAAGGCTGGCTTGAGGGGCAAGCGCAGTGACGCCTAACCCCCCCGCCGAATCCGATCGATGAAAGCGATCGGTCCTCATGTGCAAATCAGGCACGCCGGCAGTTGAGCGGGAACGATAGACAGCATCAAGTAAAGGCGGGGCACTTGGACTCTTTCGACTCGACGACGGGCTTGCTTGATCGCAAGACCTTTGATGCCAGGCTTACTGAAAACTTCGCGGCGGCTCAATCAGAGAACACTCCATTGGGCCTGATCTTCGTCGATGTGGACCGATTCAAGAAGGTGAACGATGAACAGGGACATCAGAAAGGCGATCAAATTCTGGCGGAGATCGCTCGACGCTTAAGTGCCTGCGCCAAGGGTAAGGCAATGGTCTATCGATACGGTGGGGAGGAACTAGTAATCGTTCTACAGAATCACGATCTCAACGAAACGGTAGTGTTTGCTGAGCGGTGTAGGGTTGCGTTGGAGCGTGAACCAATGGACGGACTTTCGATTACTGCTAGTTTCGGGGTTAGCGTATTTCCAAACATAGCGTCATCGTGTGAGCACTTAATCGAAACTGCTGACAAAGCAATGTACGACGCCAAGAATCGGGGGAGAAACCTCGTCCGTTATTTCGGTGAACCTCCACCGGAGCCAACTGCCAAGACGAGAGTGCCGGCGAGGAAACCACCTGAAGCTGGAAAGCTAACCGAGGACCAGCTGCGTGAAATGCGGCAGTTGTACTTCAGACACAGAGTAATTGAATGCCCAAACGACGGGGCATATATGCGAGCATTCGAGCGAAACGAAGTCGGGAAAGCCACAACGACAGTGATTGCGCATTGCCCACAATGCGGGTTGCAAGTCGAATTTTGATCGATTCACAATGGTGCGCTGCGGCTGCCCGAACCCATCGCGACCAGCACCTCAACTGCGTCGTTAACGCAGCCGCACCTTCAATAGCCACGAGTGCCCACTTTTGCTCTGGTCGGGGAGCCAACTGGGGCTCGAACCTCACGCATCTGGCGATCGGTGTGGCGCCACGTCAGCAACAGCTGGTGACGGGATCACGAAGTTTGGACTTGTTCGAACTCGCGCATCGTATCGCCCAATATGCCCACCACCTCTGCAATCTCACTCCGCCCCACATTCAACGCCGGCATGAACCTCAACACCCCGGCCCGCGGCGAATTGATCAGCACCCTTTTCTCGCGCGCAAACTCCACCACCCGAGGCCCGATCTCCCGCCCGAGTTCCAGCGCGACTAGCAACCCGCGCCCGCGCACCTCGCCCAACCCGAACCGTGCCGACAGCTCGCGCAAGCCCGACATCAAGTAATCCCCGCGCTCCCGCACACCCTCGAGAAAGCCGTCAGCCGTCACCGCCTCCATCACCGCGCACCCGACCGCGGCCATGAGCGGATTGCCGTTGAACGTCCCGCCCTGATCGCCGTGCTCGAAACAGCAAACCTCCTCGCGCGCGACGAGCGCCGCCAGCGGCACGCCGCCGCCGAAGCCTTTGCCTAAAGTCATGACGTCGGGCGCGATGCTCGAATGCTCGTAGCCCCAGAGCCGGCCGGTGCGGCCGACGCCGGTCTGGATCTCGTCGACGATGAGGAGGAGCCCCTCCCGCCGGGTGATAGCGCGCAGCGCGCGCAGGAACTCATCCGTAGCCGGAATGACGCCGGCCTCGCCCTGGATCGGCTCGATCATGACCGCAACGGTCCGGTCCGTGATCAGCCGCTCGACCGACTCGAGATCGTTCAGCTTCGCCTTCGGAAACCCCGGCACCTTGGGCTCGAAAAGCGAGGCGAAGGCGGGTTTCCCGGAAGCCGACATCGTGGCGAGCGTGCGGCCGTGAAACGACTCCTCGAAGGTAATGATCTCGCAGGCGCCGCCTCTGTTTTTCGCGCCCCACTTGCGCGCAAGCTTGATTGCACCCTCGTTCGCCTCGGCGCCGCTGTTCGCGAAGAAGACGCGGTCGAACACGCTCGCCTCGGTGATGCGCCGCGCGAGCTCGAGCGCCGGCGCGTTGTGAAACCCAGGGCTCGGGTTGACGAGCTTCGCCGCCTGTTCGGTGAGCGCGCGCGCGACGACGGGCGAGGCGTGGCCGAGGCAGTTCACCGCCCAGCCCTGGACGAAATCGAGATACTTCTTCCCCGGGTGGTCCCAGAGCCAGGAGCCTTCGCCGCGCGTGAAAACGAGCGGCGGTCGGGCGGTGATCTCCATCAGCGCGTGGACGGGGTAGTCGGCGAATTTCATGTGCTGCTCCTCGAAGTAAGACCCGAAACAAAAAAGGCCGCGGGGTGCGCGGCCTTCGTTCAACAGCGGATTACGCTTCGAGGATTATCGTCGCAGGCCGCGCGCGCGCGCCTCGCCAGGGGCGATGCTGCGGCGTCGGATGAGGGCGATCGAAAGCGGCATGGCCCCCAGTGTGGCGGAGGCGCGCGAGCGGGTCAAGCGCCCGGCCGCGGCCGTGATGTAATGCGCTCGCCGTGCAAGAGGGGAAACCGGAACGAGGGTGCGTGCCGATCACGCTCGGCCTGATCGCGGGCTTCGCCGCGATCGAGGGCGGCATCGTGCTCGTCGCCGCGGCCCTGCACTATCTTCTCGGCAGCGGGGGCTACCACCCGCTCGCGGCGGCGGTGGCGCTCGGCGGCGTCCTGCTGCTATTCGCGGGGCCGCGGCTCACGTTTCTCGCCAGCCGCGCTTCGCCCAAGGTGACGGCGCACCAGGCGCTCGCCGCGGCGCCCGACCTCGCGCTCGCAGGGTGGTTCGTGCTCGGCTGGGCGGCGCCCCAGGTGATCGGACGCCAGGCGGCCGGCATGCTGGTGGGCGTGATGGTGCTCGAATTCATCATCATCCACGCTTCCATCGCGCTGGTCGCCGCGCCGCAGGCGATCGCGCAGAAGGCGGCCGAAGGCGTCTGGTGGAAGAGCGAGAAGGCCGTGTTCGCCGGGCTGCTGCTCATGTATTCGGTGGCCGCCGCCGGCATCAGCGCGGCGTTCCAGACCGCGTGGCTCTTCGCAGGCTTCTGGATCCTGATGGCGAACAAGTTCATCGGCGACTGGCTGACGCCGTCCGCGCAGGCCGAGGAACGGATGCAGCGGCACACCGCGCGCTGGGGGGTCTCGGCGGGCCTCTACCTCCTGCTCACCGCGGGCTCGATCTTCATCCCGGTGCCGCGTCTCGCGGCGACGTCCGCGTCCACGGGCGACGGGCTTTGGGAGCAGCACCCCGAGCAGGCGGTGATGATGGGGGCGCTCTATTTCGCGCTGCTCGGCTTCTGCGAGCTGTACGGCGGATTCAACAGGGCGCCCGCCGGGACGGGGCTGCCCGTGCGCCCCGCCTAGACCTACACCTTCCGTCCGACGCGGCCGGACCGATATTCCTATCGGTCGATCTGCGCGGCGACTCCTAGCAAGCGCGCGGCCTTCGCCAATCGCTGGTCGAGCGTCCAGAGCCGGCGCCGGTCGAGCGCGCAGGATGCGAGCAGATGAACGTCGACGAGGCCCAGTCCCTTGCCATGGAGACGATGGCGCTCGGTGAAGTGCAGCACTTCGGAATCGCCCGCCTTGCCGATCGCCGGGAGCGAGGCGAGCAGGTCGAGGATCTCGACGCGCCGCCGCAGGTTGCCACAGGCCAGTTCGCCGACGATGAACGGATGGCACAGCACCTCGCCGGCATTCAGCTGGCTCGCGAGCCGCGGTTCCCCGTGCCTGAGGTGCTCGACCCAGACCGAGGTGTCCGCGAGGATC
>SCTY01000053.1 GCA_004297625.1 Betaproteobacteria bacterium
GGGCATTCCGGTGGCGCCGGCGGTGATCGGCCTGATCCTCGGCCCGCTGGCGGAAACGCAGTTCCGCCGCGCGCTCTCGATCAGCCAGGGCGACGCGAGCGTGTTCTTCACGCATCCGATTTCGGCAGGCTTCCTGGCGCTCACCGTGCTGCTGATCGTGGCGCCCTGGGTCGTGCGCAGGCTCTGGCGACGTGGGGGCTGAACGGTGGCCGCAGTCTAATTACTATATCGATCATGTTCGTATGCGTGGCTGCACACGGACGCGCAATCGCGCTTGAATCTGCGCGTATAGCCGAGCTTCGGCATTTTCACGGTCACGAATGGCCACAACTAGAGAATACGGCTCCTCGGTTAGGGTCAAGTCGCGCCCCCAGCTTTCGTCAATACGCGTAACGACGACAAAAAGTTTCTGTGAGCGCCTTTGAGCGGTCACGCGATTTATGATCCAGCTGTCAGCCTGCACAGTGCCCGCTCCGCGATTGCGGGCGCCGACGTGGGAACCATTTGCCTCTCCGATCCGCTGGTAGTCTTCGCACGATGTGGCGGCATTGAACGTTCGGGTAATGTGGTCGAGATCGTCGGCCCGTACCAGGCGGAACTCCATTTCGCAGCTCTTGTAACTGATTCGCGTCGTGCGTACAGCGGGGCTGTGCGCCAGCGCGACCGTAATTTCTCGAGCGCGCTGGCGGCCTTCGAGGAATGAATCGGGTAGCGGGACTTCGTAGAAGTGGTGATGCCGATCGGGAATCGCATCATTTGCGATAAGCGTTACCTCTTGCTCGTTCGAGCGCTCGAGCGCGCGATCGTCGACCTTGCCGTAGCCACATAGCCGTAGGCGATCGGCCCTGCTGGCAAGCAACTCTTCGGACGGCCGCGGGCAGCGCGCATGGGCGACGAGGAGCGCCCGAAGGAGATTGTGGTCGGCTGCAGGATGTTCCACGAGAATTCGAGCGGCCAAGTGCGCAACGTGAGGTGCCGCGAAACTCGTGCCCGATTCTTCGGCGAGCGGTCGCCCCGTAGCGAAGTCTTTTCGTGTCGATAGCTCGCCTAGGCCCTGTCGGACGATCCATCGGTTGGTCGTCTGAATATTCACCGCCCAGTTGCCACCGTATGCGACGAGCTCCGGCTTAATCGCACCGCCCACTGAGGGCCCAGCACGTGTAAATGGCGACGGTTGGTCGCGCCGGGCAATCGGCTGCTCGGCGGGATCGTCCACGTAACGCTGCGCATTGAAAGTTGCATCCCAGCGCACGAGGCTGCCGACGGTTAGCGCATTGAGTGCCGACGCCGGATCGAGCAGCAGTGCCTCGGGTTGCCCTAGGTAGCGCGGATAGTCGGCACGCCAGTCGGCGGGAATCGTCGCTGTACCTTCGAAGTTGCCAGTCGGCACGATGAACAGGACGCCCAGATCACGGGCGAGCGAGTCCAGCGTCACTGCCAGCCCGCGTACGTGCCGACCGAGGTACGGCTTGCGCCGGTCACCGTAGGACAGGTTAAACACCCGACATCCGTACTCGCTGTGGAAGTAGCGGACGGCCCTATCCACTTGGTTTTCGATCAGTTTGTCATCGCTGGCGCAGTTCGCGTCGAGAATGCGCCCGCTGAACAGGCGTAGCGTCGGCGCGAACGACCCAATTCGAAGTGTCTCTTCAACATCCCCATACAGCGCGATGCCCGCCACATGAGTGCCGTGGCCGTTCTGGTCCTCCGGTCCGAGGCCGTCAACGAAGCTCTGCGCATCGCCGACCGCGGGCGCTAGCAGCGGATGCCCCGTCGCAAGGCCACTGTCGATTACGACGATTCCCGGTGCGTCCCTTGGAGGTGCCGGCACGTGTGGGAAGTTCTGAATGTCCGTCTGTAGAGCGGACATTTCCAAACCGTGGCGCGGCAGCAAGTCCACAAGCCGTACGTCTCGGTGGCGCAGTAGCAATTCAGCTTGATCGCGGTTGACTAGTACGCGGTATAGGATCAAATGGGCCTGCTTCACGGCGTCACGCTTCTCGATGTGCTGTTCGCGGAGCCAAGCCTCGAATGCCTGCCAGCTTCGGTCCCGTTCGGTCGGGTGGGAGATCGGCCAAAGCTCTACGTCGACGGCAAACGGGCTTTGCTCTGGCCACCCTTCTTCTCTGAGCGCCCACCCTTTTCGGTCTTCCTCGGTCCAGCGGTCGACGCCCTTGAGCGCGAAGAGCAGGTTTCGATAGGTCGGCCTGCCACCCTCGGCGAGCATAGTCAGCTTTGCCTCGAACTCTGCCAGTGCTGCATCGGTGGCGAAGGCGAGCACGACCGTCTTTTCTTCTTGGCTGACGATCTCAATCTCCCGTGCGATCTTCCGAAATTCGGCCGGGTCGAGGGGCGTGCTCAGTTCCAGCTTAATCAGCCGTCGCGCGTCGAACCCGCCGACGTCTTGCGCAGTGCGCTCTCGCGCCAATCTAAGGCCTTGCCGCAGACCTGTTCCGAATGCCCGCCAATCATTTGGTTCCGACACCATGATCCGTGCCGGAGGTGAGCGACGCTGATTGACCGGCTGCTCGCGGACGAGCGGCAAATGCGGATAAGTCTCCGGCACGCCTTACTTGCCTTGCTTCCTGAGGCGGCGCGGGCGCTCACGACGCGCAGCGGTTTCCAGATGCCGTAACGCGAGGAACTCTTTGCCTAGGAGCACCATGTCCTTGATCGCCCGGCGCAACACCCGTTCCACGTCAGCGTGAGTCATGTTCTTGAACAACGTCGTAACTGCTGCATCCTCCACTTCGAACTCGCGGCGCACACCGCGCAATTTCAGTGCAAGCAGGCGGCGCAATTGATCGAGGTTCGGTGGCTCGAACAGCAACACCTCCTCAAATCGGCGCCACACGGCCAAATCGAGAATGCTCTCGTGGTTAGTCGCGGCGATCAGAACGCTCCTGCCGATGTAGGCGTCCATCATCTGGAGTACTGCATTCACGACGCGCCTAAGCTCTCCATGCTCCGCCTCGTCGGCGCGCTCCTTGGCTAGCGCGTCGAACTCGTCGAACAGGACGACCGCGGCGTTGGCGGCGGCAAAATCGAACACCCTGCGCAGGTTTGCAGCCGTTTCACCAAGGTAGGAGGACACCACTGCATCCACTCGTACGATGGCAAGCGGCAAGCCCAACTCCGAGGCAATGACCTCGGCTGTGAGCGTCTTTCCACAGCCCGGTGGTCCATAGAAGAGCAATCGATCCGCCGCACGCAAGCCGTAACTCGCCAGCCGCTCCTTGTGATGATGCTCTTGCAGGACCTCGTCCACAGCGGAACGAGTCTCGTCAGAGAGCACGGCATCCTCGAGCCGCCGTACCGGTTCGCGCAAATCGAGCAAGGCGAGATTCCGCTCGCGATCGACGGGCGCTTTCTCCAACGAGCGGCCGGGTGATTGTCCGATCTCCCTTGGCCGGCCGTACAGTAGCCGCTCGAGGTCGTTGGCCAGAAGGTGATGTTGTTTTTGCCGTTCTTCCTTAATGACTTCTTCTGAGGCGACGCGAAATGCTTCCGCGTTTCCCTCAATGCCCGACTTGATGAGTTGTCTTAGCAGTTTGCCAGTCGCCATGCGCTCCCCTCCACTCTATTCGGGTGTAGTCAGCATTCTGCCTGCGGACAATGACAATACAGAGCCAAACGTCGGACTGCAATCATGTTTTAGTCGCGCCACCATTGCTGCCTGAGGATATCCTGTTACGGGCTCCTGCCGCGAACCCGCTAAGAGCGGAAGCGCTTTCTGTCTCAACGATACGTGCGCCAACATCGAATGGGACGAGCCGCCAAATCCGCAATTGATGGCCTGGCGTAAATCCCGGGCCTCTAAGCTCCACCGTGCGTGCACGAACTTAGGGGGCACGGCGCGTGCGCCCGCGCGAAGTCAGCACGGCGCGCTCGTCGCGCTGGTGCGTCTCGACGATGAAATCGGCCAGAAGTTGCAGTTCCGCGGTGCGCGCGCTGGAGGGCCGCGTGACGAGCGCGAGCGTGCGGTACGGTGCGGGCGCCGCGAGCGGGCGTGCCACCAGTCCGGTGCGCTTCAGCACCCCGCTCTTCAGCGCGATTTCGGGCACCAGCGCGAGACCGATGCCCGATTCGACCATCTGCACCAGCGTGAGCAGGCTGGTCGCTTCGATCCCCGAGGGATTGGGCGTCGCGCTGCGCGCGCAGGCCGCGAGCGTGTGCTCGCGCAGGCAATGGCCTTCTTCCAGCAGCAGCAAGCGTTCGGTGATCTGACCGGTCACCGTGAGGCGCTTGGACTTGAACACCGGGTCATCGGCCCGCCCCGCGAGCCAGAATTCGTCGTCGAACAAGGGTTGCTCGAGCAGGCCGCCGGTATCGTAGGGGAGCGCGATCAGGGCGAAATCGAGCTGCGCCGATCGGAGCCGCACCAGGAGGTTTGCGGTCAGATCTTCCCGCAGCAGCAGCTTCAGCTTCGGGTACTTGACGCGCAAGCCGGGCAGCACGCGTGGCAGCAGGAACGGCGCGATCGTCGGGATGACGCCGAGGCGCAGCGTGCCGCACATCGGCTCGGCGGCGCCGGAAGCGAGCTCGACCAGGTCCTCGGCCTGCGCGATGAGGCTGCGCGCACGCGCCGCCACCTCGGCGCCGAGCGGCGTGATCACGACGCGCTGGCGGTCGCGCTCGACCAGATTCGCGCCAAGGGTGGATTCGAGTTCCTTCAGCCCCGCCGACAGCGTCGACTGCGTGACGCAGCAGGCCGCCGCCGCGCGCGTGAAATTCCGATTCTCGGCGAGAGCGATCAGGTACTTGAGCTGGCGCAGCGAGGGCAGCGATGCCATATCGAGTAAACCGATTATAGCAAGCAATATTATTCGTTAGACTCGATAACAGCCGGAAGCCACAATCCGCTCCGTCGCCAGTTCAACC
>SCTY01000085.1 GCA_004297625.1 Betaproteobacteria bacterium
CTTAGCGAATGAAATCCTGGGGCTAACCAAAATGAACTGGAATAACACTCAGCTGGATGGCAAATACCCGATCACACTGAGTTGTGCCAGAAAAGTTGGTGAAATTATGAAGTACCTTGAAGAGCATGATCGCCCGCAGATTCGTTACGGATACTACATGTAGATCAGGAAGTTCAAATGCTGACCCATCTGAAATTGGAAAACTTCAAGATCTGGCGGAGCACCGGCCCCGTAAGGCTGGCGCCGATCACACTGCTGCTGGGCACCAACTCGTCCGGTAAATCCAGCCTGATCCAGAGCCTGCTGCTGATCCGGCAAACAGTGAAAGGTGACGACCCCAATCTGGATCTGAACCTGGGCAATCCTGATGCCGATGATTCGGTCACGTTGGGGCAGTTCAAGGATTTGCTCTGCCGCCATGGCGCCGCCAGTGAAAGCACCTCCGCGACTCAGGTGGGTATTGAATTTCGCTGGAGTGAGCACGGCCAGGCAGAAAGCTCGACACTTTTTTCTGCGCGCTACAACAAGGGGCCAGCCGGCAGCGCCGAACTAGCATTTTTGCGTTTGGGGAAAGACGGGCAAGGCTTTAGCGTGCAGCGTCGCAAGCCCGGCATCTACCGCCTGAGCTTGGCCACGCAGGCCAAGCCTTTGGGCCAAAGCGCAGATTTTCGCCCGGAGCGTTCATTTGCCTTTTCAGCGGCCACACTGAACAAGCTGGGTGCGCAAGCGGAATTGATCAAGCCGATTGGCCCGGCCTTGCTGGATGAGCTGGGCCGCATCATTTACCTGGGACCGGTGCGCCGCTTGGCGCAACGTGACTATGTGTGGGCTGGCCGCATGCCCGCACACATCGGCGACGATGGTGCCAAAGCGGTGGATGCCTTGATCGCCAGCGGCGTAGCGCGCCAGTCGGCCCTCAAGCGCAAACAAGCGCTGCCTGCCGAAGCGCAACTATTCGAGCAAACGATTCATTGGCTGAAGGCGATGAATCTGGCTGATGGCCTTGCCATCCGTGCATTGGGCAGTTCTGCCCGCCATGAATTGATGATCGAGAGCGACGGTCAGGCCAGTAATCTCAAGGATGTCGGCGTAGGTGTTTCGCAAGTCATCCCCGTCATCGTCGCGGCCTTGTTTGCCCAGCCAGGGCATATCGTCATCGTCGAAGAGCCGGAGAGCCATCTACATCCGCTGGCGCAAAGCATGTTGGCGGAGCTGCTGACGCAGGTGAGCAAAGAGAGAAACGTCCAGTTCATCGTCGAGACTCATTCCGAGCACCTGTTCCGGCGCATGCAAACGCTGATTGCCAAACAGGAAATCACGACCAATGATGCAGCGATGTATTTCATCGAACGCGAAGGGCGGCAAGCAAAACTTCGGGAGTTGATTCCCAATAAGTTTGGGGCAATTGCCAATTGGCCTGATAAGTTTTTTGGCGATTCAATTGGCGAGGCTCGTGAGCAAGCAAAGGCACGGCTAGTGTCTCGAGATGATGGTGATTCGGACAGACAAGAATGACTTTCAGTAAATACGTCATTGACACCAACGTCTTACTCGTCGCCAGCGCTGCACATGAAACATCTCCATTTGCCGAAGACGCAACGCCTGTTGAAGATAGCGCGCTCAGAAAAAAGGTGCTTGATTGGCTAATCTCATTTGAGATAAGTGAAGCGCAAATCGTTCTCGACTGGGGCTGGATTATTGTTGACGAATACAAAGGCGTGGCTCGACGAGACAAACTTACAGAGCAGGACTATGGCCTGCAGGTAGTTTTGCAAAAATTTTCCACTGGGCAACTCTTTGGTTTTGAAATGGAGTGGAATGAACCAGGGAGCGCAACAATTTCACATCCGGATTTAAGCGTAGTCGTCACGGATCATGCTGATCGGAAAATGGTAGCCGCGGTGCTTGCAGCTGGCGGAATCACTGGCAGTTGCAGTCTTGTAAATTCATGTGATACCGATTGGTATGACTGGCAAGAAAAAATGGAAAGCGCAGGTGTCTTCGTACAACAGCTAATTGGGGCTGAATGGTGCCATCCAAAATGGTTAGCCAAGAAGGTGCGATGAAATGCTTGATTTCGTCCGCTTCCCTCACACCCCACACCTTGCTTGGCTAGGCGAAGGCACGCCACGCGATGACAAAGTGTTGTCACCCAGTGAGGTAACTGTACTGCTTGCAGGTGATGTCGTGGTGGAAGAAAAGCTGGATGGCGCCAATGTGGGCCTGTCTCTCACCCCGGATGGCAATCTGCGTGCGCAGAACCGGGGGCAATATCTGTCTGAACCTCAAGCTGGTCAGTTCGCCCGGCTGCCTGCCTGGTTGGCGCAACACGGCGAAGGCTTACTCGCCGTGCTCAAGCCAAACCTGATCCTCTTTGGCGAATGGTGTGCTGCACGCCATTCGCTGGATTACGCCGCGCTGCCGGACTGGTTCCTTCTGTTTGATGTGTATGACCGCAATGCAAGCCGCTTCTGGAGCAGCTCGCGCCGCAATGCACTGGCAAGTAGCGCGGGTTTGGTGACGGTGCCTCAGGTGCTGCAGGGCACCACCATTGTTCCCACCCTGAAACAGCTTGTCACAGCCACACGCAGCCGTTACCGCCATGGTGCGCTGGAAGGTGTGGTGATTCGCCGCGAATCACCTGAGTGGTGTGAAGCCCGCGCGAAGCTGGTCCTGCCCGACTTCACCCAGGCCATCGACATGCATTGGCGCAAGCGGGCGATTGAGTGGAACCGCATTGATTATTCAGCAGGGACTCCGGAATGAACCCGCTACAACGAACCCTTATCGAAAAAGCCGGCAACGATAATGGTTTCGAGCATGTGCTGGACTCGGAGGCGAATGGTGTGACGTTGGCCTCGGCACGCCATCCCACGCGCGTCTGGGTTGGCTTGGAGAATGGCGCTTATCACGTGCGTTTTCAGGCGACTTCCCCGACCTTGCTGCCGGAATTGCAGCGCAGCTTTCCTCAGATGGGTATTGAATCTGGCGAATTTGCGATAGCCACAGAGGCTGCACTGGCAACCTTGCTGCGACGTGCAGCTAGCCTTGCACGTGCTCTGCCCAGCCAGGCCGCGGCCGACTACCAGCACGCGGTGGCAACAGAATTGGCAGCATTGCCTGCCAGCCTTGCTGGCACCGAAGTCGAACGCCTAGTGCGCCAGCGTATCGGGCAAAACAAGTTTCGTGAGGCGATGCTGGACTACTGGGGCGGCGCCTGCGCGGTGACAGGTATTGCCATCCCGGAGGTGCTGCGCGCCAGCCACGCCAAACCTTGGGCCGAGTGTGCATCGGATGCCGAGCGGCTGGATGTGTTCAACGGTTTCCTGCTGAGTGCAAACCTGGATGCATTGTTCGATCGCTTTCTTATCAGCTTCAGCTATGCCGGGGAGTTATTGGTGTCGTCCGCGATTTTGGCAAATGAACGAGAGCGGCTCGGCCTCGACAAACCAATGCGGCTGCGCTGGTTCGCAGAAGAGCACTTACGTTATCTGCAATTTCATCAGGCCAGATTTGAAGAAAAAACATGACGAAGACGTGGAATTTACGATGACGGCCAATCAAAAACAGAAAACTCGGTTAACGAAAAAACCCGCCGATCCTGCTGGCGGGTTTTTTTCAGATCAGGCCCCTTTCAGCAAAGGACATGGTCGAGGTGTCGGTCACGATGAAGTGATCGAGTACCTTGATATCGACCAGCGCCAGCGCCTGGCGTAGCTGGTTGGTCAGCATCTCGTCGGCGCGTGATGGCTCTACACTGCCACTCGGGTGGTTATGAGCGAAGATTACGGCCGACGCATTCAGCTTCAGGCCGGTACGGACCACTTCGCGGGGATACACCGAGGTTTGCGTTGTCGTGCCGCGAAACATCTCCAATCCGGAAATGAGCCGGTTCTGAGCATCGAGCCATATAGCAACGAAGCTTTCGTATTCCTGACCTGCCAGAAACAATCTCAAGTAGCTTTTCACAGCGTCAGGGGATGCCAAAGAATCCCCAGGTTCCCTGAAGGTTTCCTCCAGGGCACGTCGTAATAGCTCCCGAGCCGCAAGCAGCCGGTCCGATACGGCATACCTCGACATCTCCTCGCCAACACCGGGAAGGGTTGTCATGCAATTCCGCCGCAAGCCGAAAAGCTCAGCCAGCGAATGATCGAGACTATTGGCTACTGACGATCCGAGTAGGATAGCCAGCAGTTCATGGTTGGTAGAATGAATCATCTTGGGTGCCTCCAAAGAATTGCAGGACGGCCCCTCCCCCTGCGGGCGATGAGTCGCCCCGCGGGGTGGAATGAATGGATTCGGGTTACTGCAATACGCACGCTTCGTCAGCGGCTTTTCCGGCATCAAGAATCTTCTGGCTTGCGCTGAAAATCCTCTGCGCCGACTTCTCCGGCAAGGGTTCGCCGTCGAGCCACGACTGGATGTAGCCACGCGACTCATCGCGTCCGGGCAGATCGAGAATGGAGCA
Source organism: Betaproteobacteria bacterium (assembly GCA_004297625.1). Classification (GTDB taxonomy): domain Bacteria; phylum Pseudomonadota; class Gammaproteobacteria; order Burkholderiales; family SG8-39; genus SCGC-AG-212-J23. The sequence goes on from SCTY01000085.1 coordinate 4,469, forward strand.
CAGCAGGAAAGCCACGCCTTCCGCCTCGACCTCCTGAATGCTTCTGGGAATCGTCGCGGCATCGTGGCAATCGCCTTCCTCGGTATGACCGAGCACTACATGCGCCATTTCATGAAAACGCGTCTTGTGCGGATACTCGGCGATCGGACTCACGGCAATTCGCCGTTTCACCGCATAGCCCTGCACATTCCCGTCCATGAATTCGAATGCCTCCTGCGTAATGCCCAGCCCCGTCAAGGCAACATCGGCATTCCACTGGGGCGACTCGATCGGTTCGAGGTAGTCCTCGCCTTCGGTCTGTTCCAGACTGAACCAGCGCGGCGCCAACTTGAACAGCGTCAGGAGACGAATGTTGTCGTTGGACGAATCACCGTCTGATTCCGTGTCCCTGTGCTTGACCGTGATCGGCATCCAGAGCGACAGGGCTTTCTGTCCCTTGGATACTGACCGTCCCAGTTCCTTCCAGCGGTTGAAACTGGCGATCGGCGACAGGGGCAGATTCCGCTCCTGCAACTGGATGGCTGCCAAGATCTGGTTGCCGAGACTGAAGCGATGAAACCGGCCATACGCCGCGCTGACGATGCCAGGCTCCGTCAGTGCCTGTTTGAGCAGTGGTGAAAATTTGTCGTGCATGGTGCCTCCTATGAAAAATGGGGAGGCACCGCCCCTGTCGGGGAGCAATGCGTTCCCCGTGGGATGAAATTTCCGGCCGAAGCCAGGTGGTGAGTGGAAGGACTGGATAGCCCTTCGCGTTGCTACTGGGTTACTTCCGTTTTGCAGACCAAACCGACAGCGCGAACTCCTTGGCTTCGACCGCATGCGGCCCGAGAAACTCGCTGGGCTTGCCTTCGATCTTGATGAAGAGTCGCCGACCAACCACGGCAATGTGCTGACGCGCGCCACAATCCGACTGAAAGCGCGCGCGCAGGAATTGCTGGTAGTCGCCTTGCCATCCAGCAGGAGGTGCAAATGCCCCCTGACCACCCGGCATGGTGTCGATCAGACTGAAATCGATTACGCCGTACATGAGCAGTCTCCTAAGCGGCCTGGTGCAGCGCCTGTTCGACGCAGCCCAGCGCGGGAAACCCCTCCTTGCCCAGATGGACGAACACATCCAGCCAGTCGATTCCCTTCTTCCCGTCGGGAATATCGAGCGCCGGCGCAATCGCTCCTGCCCGAATGCCCATGGCCCAAAGCCGCGTAACCAGTTCGCGTGCTGCTTCCTGTCCGTGTCCGGATGGATGCTGCCGCGATGGCCGGTCCTTGTCAGCGAAGACCAACACCTGCTCGATACCGGCCGGCGGTTGAAACGTCGCCAACAGATGAGCGTTGCCTGTCGCCCAGGTCGGAATCCCAATCGCCTCGGTGACGGCCAGCGCCGTCTCGATCCCTTCGGTCACTGCCAGGCGATTTCCCGCCGGCACCAGCCGAATGGCGCCCCCGGTCATCTGTCGCGCCAAAGGATGGCGCATCAGTTTCTTGGGTGCATCGACCGGTGCCTTGCGACCGTCGGAGGTCAGATAGGTACGATGGATCGTCACCGCTTCGCCACCCTGCCCGGTCACTTGCGCGATCAGGGTCGGGTAGTCGGCGAGCAGCCGGTTGTCCTCGAAGTAACCGAGCGCCGCATGAAACCGCAGCGTCACGGGCACCTTGACCGACAATCCACGCCGGGCCAGATACAAACGGGCCGGTTCGGCGCTGGGATGCGACAAGGGAACAGACTCCCGCCAGGTTCGATTCAACTGCTCCCGGCGATTCTCGTCTTCGGATTTCTCCGTTCCCGACTTGGCGTGGCGAGAGCGGCTGCCGACCTGTTCGGCTACCTCGCGGATGGCGCGGCCAAAATCCCAGCCGTTGATCCACATCAGCAGCGCAAAGCCGTTGGCAAAACTGCCGCAGGTATTGCAGATGCCCCCGCCTGTTTCCGCGACATCCGGAAAAATGCGAAAGCCATCCCGACCGCCATGAACCGGACAAGGCACATGCTTGCCTTTACGGTCCAGTGCGGCTTTCAACGGTGGCGCCAGAGTGAACAGCACTCGCTCCCAGCGACCACGCGCATCTTCCTTGACTTGCTGCGTCTCGTACTCGTGCTTCATTGCCGATGCCTCCATGTAAAACTCCGTGTGGAAATCTCCGCGCGGCATGGAGCAATCCCGACCGGGAAAGGCTCCCCGGCGGGGTTAGTGAATGCTGTTTGTTTTCTCGTGGCCAGCTACCACACGTCCGTCCGATGCCTTACGGCGTCAGACTGAATCCCATGTTCAGGCTTTGCACAGCGGGCTCACACAGCCCGTTAAACCCGCTCTGAAAAACCCCGGCACACAGTGCGTGCGCCGGGAAAGACACAGGGGAGGAAACCGGAGTAATGCTACGCAGCCCCGATCCCGCCTGGAATTTGAAATGTGACCTTTTTGGATCGATTTCGAGGTACCTGAAATACAGCCAGCATGACCCGCGTCAGCGCGCCACGTCGGTAGCGGAAACCGTTGCCCTGTTGGGCAACGGCCTCCTACCGAGTGCAGGTTTTCACGTCAAGCAGCTTCGGCTTCCGCCTCCATTGCCCCGGCGTTACCTTTGTCGAGATCGAGTGCCGCATTGATCTCGCGTTGGCGTAACAGCAACTGCGTCAGCCTCTCCTCCTTGTCGAAGGGTTTGGCCAACTCCATGCGAATGTCTGCCAAGCGCTTTTCTGCCCGAGCCAGATCCTCATGCACTTCTGACAACCGACCTTCCAGACCGTTGGCGACGTTCTCGATCACCCTGACCATCCCTTGCTGGTTGTCGGAATGATGCGCCGCATAGGCGCGACGGCCTTTCAGAATGAAACACGGGCCATCAGACGCACCCGTCGGTATCAGCACCGAGACAGCGAAGCCGGCGTACTGCCCGACCGCAATCTCCCCCGCCGCGGACTTCCAGTTCCCGATCTTCCGGGTTCTGGCCTTGGCTTCGATATAGAACCGCACCAGCGCCTCTCCCGCCGCCGATCGTTCGACATACTGCTTGCCGTCGATCTGCATGCAAAAGCGCACACCCCGTACATCCGCTCGATCACCAATATCGGCTTCGATCGATGCGATCCGTTGCCGGATTTTCTCGATCTGGCCGGGCAATGTCGCTGACTCCCGCTGGTTCGACCATCGCTGGTTGTCCCATTGGGATTTCAGCAGGGACAGCTTTGCGACATCGGCATCAATGCCCGCCTTTTCCATCACCAACGGATTTCCCGATGCCAGGGCTTTCACCTCGGCATAGGACAGGGCCGCCAACTCCACGTCTTCCGCACTCCGCATTCCGGTATCTCCCCGCATCACCTGGGCAATGAAGCGCGCCTTGGTTTCGAGGGTCTGCCAGATGTAGGCATCGAACGAGGCTTCGGTCACGTAGCGAATGATGCGCACTTCTTCGTTCAGGTTGCCCTGTCGAATAATGCGTCCCTCCCGCTGTTCGACATCCGCCGGCCGCCACGGGGCGTCCAGATGGTGCAACGCCGCCAGTCGGGTCTGGATATTGGTGCCCACCCCCATTTTCAGGGTGCTGCCCAACAGGACACGAATCCGCCCTTCCCTTACCGACTTGAACAGCTCTGCCTTGGCGGTATCACTGTCGTAATCGTGGATGAAAGCGATCTCGGTTCCAGGAACGCCCATTTCCACGAGCTTGGCTCGAACAACGTGATAGACACTGAACCGTCCATCGTCCGTCGGTGTGCTCAGATCGCAGAACACGGCCTGGGTGCCACGAAACGCTGTGGTATCCCGCCAGATTCCGTAGATCCTGCCTGCACACAAACTGACCTTGCCGTCCTGCGCCTCTTGCCCTGATGGATCGACCAACCGCATATCCAACGCTGCCTTGCGGCCATCGTTGGTGACAGCGAGCATGTTGTCCTCATTGGGCGATACATCCCCATTGCGTATGGCTTCCGCACGGGCAACCAGGGTTGCCACAAAGGCCTTCAGTTCCAACGTCGGCTTGGCGGCGACCGTCTCCAAATGGAAGCGAGGCACGGGCAGCTTCAGCATCTCCGCGGTACGAATATCGGCCACTTCCCGGAACATGGTCATCAGTTCCGGCAAATTGACGAAGCGAGCAAACCGCGTGTTCATGCGATATCCCCCACCGTCCGGCGATAACTCCAGCGCCGTAACCGATTCCCCGAAGTTCCCCGCCCACGTATCAAATTGCGCTACATGGTTGGCGCGCAGCGTTGTCGGCTGCAGGAAACATTGCATGGTCCACATTTCGGCCATCGAGTTCGAAACCGGTGTTCCGGTCGCGAATACCACACCCGAGGAGCCACCCTGCTTATCCATCACATGACGCGTCTTCACAAACATATCGAAGGCGCGTTCCGAGTTGGAATTCGGCAAACCTGCCACCCGCGTCATTTTGGTGAAGCGGTACAGGTTCTTGAAGTAGTGCGCCTCATCGATGAACAGAAAATCGATGCCCAGTTCCTCGAACGTGAGCATGTCATCCTTTTTCGATTTGGCTGACAGTTTCTCCAGCCTGGCGAGCCAGATCTTTTTGGCCCGCTCCAACTCCTTGACGATCCGATTTCCCCGCTTGTTCGTCGTCGAGGCCCGGATGGCGCACTCGATTTCGTAAACTCGCTCTTCGATGAACGACGCCATTGCGTCATCGCTCATCTTGATCCTCTCGAAAGAGGCATGGGTAATCAGTACGCCATCCCAGTCACCGGTGGCAATCCGTGACAACAGCGTCCGGCGTTTATCTCCCACCAGATCGTCCTTGCTGGCCATCAGGATGTTGGCACCTGGATAGGCTCGCAAAAACTCGGCGGCAAACTGCTCCAGCATGTGGTTGGGCACGACATAGCAGGGCTTGCCCGCGATGCCAAAACGCCGCAACTCCATCCCGCCGCAAATCATCGTCAGGGTTTTACCGGCGCCGACCACATGGGCCAGCAAGGTATTCACCCCGCCGGAGACGATTCGCCAGATGGCGTCTTTCTGATGCCGATGGAGGTTGTACACCTCCGAAAATCCCGGCAAGGAAAGCCTTGACCCATCGAACTCCCTGAGCCTGACGGCATTGAACTGGTCGTTGTACATCCTGACCAGCCGCTCACACCGTTCGGGATCGGCGAAAACCCAGGAGCGAAATGCCTCCTTGAGTGCCTGCTGCTTTTCCCGTACGGCAATGGTTTCCTCCGTGTTCACGAAATACCGGTCAGTGACCGGATCGCGATCCCGTATCGTTGGCACCATCTGATTGAGCGTAACCACAAACAGCTCGCCCGCCGTCATGCGACCCGTACCATAGGTTTGGGTCGATGCTACCGACCGTTCGCCCTGCCACGGCACATCGATGTTCCATGCGCCAGCCTCGGCACTGAACTCCACCGTGCAACCTTCGCATTCCAGAAGATGATCGAGGAATGCTGCATAGTCACGCGACGGAATCCACGTTGAACCTATCCGGGCATCGATTTCGCCCGGTCCCAAGTCCGCCGGAATGACCGCCTTGAGCGCCATGACGTTACGGGCATAGTCATCACCCGCGACGTCCGCCATGTCCAGCTTATGGCGCACATTGCCCGACAGATAGGCATCGGCGGTTTCCCAAAGCGCACTTTCCGGATTCAGGAAGATCAGACCGCGATCCGCCATATCCGGGAGGAACTGCGCCCTCTCCCGCCCCAGCAAGGACTCCATCAACGGAACGTCGATGCGACCACGCTCGTGCAAAGAAACAAGCAGCGCTTCTTCGGCTGACTCACACCGATCCACCTTGCGAACCACCCCCACCGTTCTGCGGTAGAAAATGTCCGCCTTCTCTGCCGTGCCGCTTTCCGGATCGAAATTCTCCAGAGAAAGCAGCAGTGGCAGGTCAGGATCGCCCTTGAAGGCCAGCTTGTTGGCTTTGGCATGCAGATAGCCATGCCGTGCCACAAAGCCGTCATAGGCCATGTTGAGTGCCAGCCGGTAACTGCCCAACCGACTATCGTCCGCCGTGACATGCTGAACATGGAGTAGCCGGCGTGCTGCGTCCCGGATGGCCATCAAGCCGACAATGCGCTTGGCAACCGTTGCCGATACCGCCCCCTCAATGACCAGCAGTTCCTGCCCCTCCGAAACAGCCAGACGGCCATCCTCAGTGAAGCAGTACGCACCGGGTTTGACGAACTCAGGCGCTGCGACACGAATGTCCCGCTGCACCTGCTCCGACCGATCAGCCTTGCTGGTCAGACGCGGCACGTAGATCCCTTCGGGCAAATGGGCTACCCGATCGTGCAACGCCGCCTTCACATCGCCATTGAAAATGGCTGCATTGGCGAGGCCATAGCCATTCGACTTCTGGCTCAAGCGTCCGATCAGCATGTCCGGGTTCTGGACATACCAGTTCGAGACGAACAGGCGGCGATGCCCATCACAGAGGCCATACGGTGCTTCCACCACACTCAGCCAATCGTCTGCGGCCTTCTCGCCTGCTGCCAACTTCTGCAGGAAGACGATATCGGTCGTGACGTCGGTATTGGCCAGCGGTGAAAACGTCCCGGACGGCAAACGAATTGCACCGACCAGTCGTCCCTGCGACGCAATGTATCTCCGCGCCCGGTCTTCCCATTTGTCCAGCGTTCCGGCCGACGTAATGAACGCCACCAGACCACCCGGACGGGTCACTTCCAGGGCTCGCCCGAAGAAGTAGTCATGGATCAGAAAATCGGCGTAGGGCACATTCCGGTCGTCCGGCACCTGATAGTTCCCGAAGGGAACATTCGAGATCACCAGATCGAACCAGTCCTTGGGTAGCCGTGCCTTTTCAAAACCGATCGGCAGTGTCCGAACACCGTGATGCCCGTACTGGCGCTGCAGGATGCGTGACGACAGACGGTCGATCTCGATAGCGGTAATTTCCGACGCTTCCGCCATATCCTTCGGCATGGCACCGATGAAATACCCGATGCCGGCAGAAGGCTCCAGAACACGACCACCCTGGAATCCCATGCGACGCACCGCCGCCCAGAGTGCTTCGATCACGAAAACTTCCGTGAAGTGGGCATTGACGACGCTTCCCTTGGCGCTTTCGTAATCCTCGCCAAGCAAGTCAGGCAAGGATTCAGCTCTCGCCCTCCACGCAGGATCGTCCTGATCGGGATTGAACGCTTTGGAAATGCCACCCCACCCGGTATAGCAGTTGAGGACATTGCGCTCGTCTTCAGTCGGCGGACGGTTCTCCGCTTCCAGACACGACAACAGCGAGACAGCAGCCAGGTTCGCATCGAACTTGGTGACGTCGCCTCGCAGCATCGAATGCACGGTGGCATCCAGGCTGGGCCACAACACCCGCGGTGGCCGTTGAGGTTGCGGCTCCCCGATCAGCGCGGGAGACACAAATTCGACTTCGTTATTGCCCGCCGGTACGGTGATCTGTACCGGTACCACCAAGGGGAACGCGATGATTTCCGCCGACGTAACGACGTGGGAGATCATCGGAAGCGGATCGTCCGGAGCGAACCCCGGCAGCCACATGGTGACTTCCGCCAGTTTCTTGAGTTTCACGTTTATCTCCTGAAAATGCCGGAGACACGTGTCCCCATCCGGGGTGTGTCCCCGGATGGGTTGAAAATCGATTACTCGTCATGGACGTTCAGCTTTCGCCACCCGTCAGATGACCTCGTGATGCTTTTTGAGTACTAAGTGCTGCGGTACAAATGAACAGAACGGAACCGCAATATTTCAAACAGCGCAGACATCGGTTATGCCGCCTGCTTCTGGTGCCGTCTCGACAAGCCATATCGGTATGTATTGCGGAATTTCGATAGAGATGTCTTTACCGGCATCGACTCATCCACAAGACGACTCGTCCAGGCGCAGCCTCGACGCGTAACCGTCTTGGCGCTGACCGCACTGATCTCTGCTTCGATGACCGCAACCAGCAACTGATCAAGGGCATTCATCTGTAATGAAGTAGCAGTAATGCAGCGCTCCGGTGTCACTCCATGCTCGGTAACAAATTCCGCACGGGGCAGATTGGCCAAATCACTATCGTCATCCTGATGCTGAAGTGGGTACGTCACGACTGACAGCTTGGAGATTTCAATCTCCTTGACTGCCACACGTACCCAACCGCACTCCAGCAATGGATACATCCATTCCGCGCGTTCGACAGCGTTCATTTCTGAACGCTTGGCATGGCGGAATGACTCGACCGGGATACCGTTCTGCCGTAGCAGCCCTGCTGTAGATTCCAGCGCACTGGTAATCATCTCCAGCTCGGAATCGTAGGATTCCTGCAGAAAATCCTCGTAGCGCGTACAGGCTTCGATTTCTCCGGATTGAACGAGGCTTGAGAACTCGCCTTCGTCCAACCAGGAATCGATATCCACATAAAACAAACGATGCTCCCGATTCGGAAGCCAATTACCTACGCCCATGGTGCTCTCCAAATAAAAGGCGGAGACACCCATTCCCGTGCGGGAGGGTTCCCCGCTCGGGTAATGGCCGTGAGGCCGAAAGAAATTACAACTGTTCCGCCTTGGCTTGCGAACAGAGATACAGCAGACAGCTTGAATTGCGCGGCCCCCACCATCGATGCCAGCGGGCATGCACTTTGGCTTTCTGCTCAACCGGCAGACTGAAGTAGGTTGATCGGGCGATCCGCCACCATTTGGCGGTGAATTTGCGGTGCTCGATCTCTACAACGTCTGCACGCTGCGCACGGCGGTACATGACTTCATCCACCGATGGCTGCAACGCGGCGACCTGATCCGCGAAAAGCGGCAAGGCATCGCGCTCGGCCTTCTGCTTACGCAGAACGGCTGATCGTTTTCTCGGGGTGTCCCGAAATCCTTCATAGCGGGGATAGCGATCAAACATCATGACCATCCCCTTGCCATGCGAATCGCTTCGCGCAGCTTTCCTGAGTGTTGCCTCATGGTGCCTCCAGTCAAAGTCGGGAGACACGAATCCCCTGTGGGGGCCGCGCCCCCACAGGGTTAAGTAAATGCTGTTTGTTTCCAGCGGCCAGCTACCGCCTTTCAGCCGTCCCCATAGAGGAACAACGAAACCGGAGCTTTCCACAGCGGGCTATCGTCGAATGGAACGGAACCCGTTCTGGAAAGCCCGGCACACGAAGGAATGTGTGTGCCGGGAGAAAGAAGCCTGTCATCAGCCACCCTTGCGCTTGCGACTGCGCTTGGGTTTTGGGTAGCCAAATCGGGCCCATGCTTCAGGATCGACGGGAAGCGGTGTCGTCCGGGCGTTCTTGAGATTGACGAAGACGCCGTGATAGCCAATCTGTCCGTAGCGAAACAACTCCCACAACAGATTCAGGGCATACAGCGATACGCCGCGATTCACAAACAGCGACTGTTTTTCGAGGGCATCGGCGAGCGAACAGGATGGCGTGTCATCGTCGGCTTTCTGCGACTCATCCGCGATCTCCGGGAGAAGATCGACGGCATGCGGCAACCGATGCGCATCGGATTTGGCCCAACGCGCCGGCACCTCGCCGAGAATGACCTGACCGTCATGCAGGCGGTTGCCCAGATCGAGCCAATACCCGCCGCCAGACCGTGCCACCGATTCCAGAATCGCTTTACGCGCCAGCCGATTGTCCACACAACCAATCGCCAGATCGGTGCGCAAACTCTCGGCTGCAGTCACTCGCCTTGTCTCCGCCTTCCAGCCGGTGCCCATCGCCATGTTGATGCGATTGACGAGCACCGTGGCCTTGGGCAACCCCACGTCGGACGGATAGAACATCTGCCGCCCCACATTGGCTTCCGACACGTGATCGGCATCGATGACGGTCACATCCAGACCACCGGGATGGCCCAGCGCGAGCATAGCCGTGTGCAGCTGGGCCAGACCCATCAGCATCTGCGAACCGGTTCCCCCGGCCCCAATCACGGCGACACGAACCTCCCGCGAGAGCAACTCAGGCGCAAGATGATGGATAGCCATCGCTTCCTCCTGCCTGATCGCTCAAACCGGTAGCGTCGAATGCCAGCGGCACGAACAGCCCATTGGCACAGAGACGAAACGCCGTCGAACACTGACCGCGATCGCAATTGCCAATCACGCCGGCAATCTTGAACTCACCGCGATCATCTCGATCATCCTGCGTCGAGAAGAATGCCGAGAGGCGACCATGAGAATGCAGATCGACAACCAGATGCTCGTCTTCGTCGAGCACCGGCCGGTGATAGCGGACATGACAGCATCCCGCCGATTCTTCCGTCGGGAACACCAGCCGCATATCGCCGGACATGGCATGCCACACGATCCATCCCACGCACTCCTCAGGACACCGATCGAGCGCGTACCGGTAGAACTCCGTGACCAGATGGCGAGGAATCTTGCCAAAGGTCAGGGACAACTCCCGGCCCACCCAGCCATAGGGCATGGGTACGCTTTTCTGGCTGACCAACGGCACCCGCAGATACAACCACGGACGCCGAGCTTCGAGCCAGAGGCCGTCACCGGTCACCAAAAAGCGATGACCATTACCGGCCAACGGTGCGAATCCGCCATAACGCGGCACTGTCACCACCGGCGCTGACTGCTGCAAGGCGACATCTCTCGCATCCATCATCCCTCTCCTTCCAGAACGGCGGCCTCAAAGGCTTGCCGTAGCGTCCAACCCGTCGGAACGAGCGTGCGCGTTGGAAAACGACTCAGGCGACCCTCCAGCAGATCCCGCCACAAGGCAAACGGACCGGCCCGGTAACGGGTCAGCCCCTTTGGGGTATGGATGTTCGGATGGGTGAAGTAGGAGCGGAAAAAGGCCTCCTCCCAGGCAAGGTGGTTGTGCACCTGATCGCCTTTCGGCAATCGGGCGCTACCGACACAGATCGTGCCGTTTTGCCAGACATTGAAGAATGGCGCGACGAACAGCGGCGTATCGGCATCTGGACGCTTCCGTCCCTTGAACGCAAACACCTTCCAAGCCTTCGATGTCACCACGAACACTAGCCCCGGACAGGGAACCCGCGCGGTGCGCGCCCCAAGTTCCTTGCAGTCGAACCAGACCTGCCTGTCCTGCGGTGCGCTGTACCAGACGAAGAACCCCGATCCTTCCGCGAGTACATGGGCCGGCTTGATGGCAGGCTTGAGCATCGTTTCCGGATCGAGAATCCGCATCAGCGCCAGCAGTCCCGCCTTGCTGGCTGGAACACCGGCTTGAATGACCGGACGATTGCCATCGTCCGATCCCACATCATGGACAGACACGAAAGCGGGCTTACGTTGCACATCCTGATAGACCAGCACGGCATGGGTCAGCCGGTACGACTGTTCACTTGAAAACGTACTGACATTGATCGCCATCGCGACCTCCTTATTGAAATGGCGCAGGCGTGTCGAGCCCGGCGGGCAGGACATCACCCGCACCGGGTTAATGGAACTCACAGCGGCTCGGCGATCAGGGCGATCAGCCGATCCAGTGACGACAACAACTGCAACCCCAGACCGGTCTTGTTGAGCCAGACATGGAACCCCTCGGAATCGAGAGGGACTGCCTGGGCGCCGAACAGATCGGTATAGCCATCGCTGGCGCAGTTCGCGTATTCGATAAAGTCATCGAACACCCGATCCATGGGGTCATCGACATCCCACCTCAGGTAGGTCCCGAAATAGACGCACTCGACCTCCATGCCGTCCAGGCCGGGAAGCTGCCCGCCGTCCGCCAGCAACTGCCCGATTTCGAGCACCGCGGCAGCCACCGGAGCGACTTCCGGCAAAGTGGCCTGGATGCCTGACAGGGCATCCTCATCCAGCACCGGCTTGGCGCAAAGCACCCAATCCGGAAAATGACCGTCATACCAATCCGGAGAAATTGCATCCCCCAGATCCTCTTCGGTCATTCCCATCGAGCGCATTTCTTCCAGCCAGTCGGCCTGATCGCCACTCCCTTGCCAGTGGATGTACTCGCACAGATCGCGCGTCGATTGCGGCGTCAGGGCATACAGCGTGCGCCCCGAAGCCCGTTGCAACCAATGCAGCGCCGTCTCGCCCAGACCGGGACATAAGGTCTCGATCCGGGTCAGCCGATCTTTCATGCCAAGCCATTCCACCTGTTCAGACTGGATGGCCCAGTACCACCGGTCATCGTCGTCACCGGCATCGGGAAACAGCGATCCATAGCCCAATGTTGCTGGACTAGCGGCCGCATGAACCTCGAAGGCAATGTGCTGCAATTGCCCCACCATGCGGTTGATCCACGCAACCAACGCTTGTTGCACCAGCGTAGGCGGCAGACCGCTCGCAGACTCGGGAAGCTCCCCAACCTCCAGCCAGCGCAAGGCCAGCATCGCCCAGCGACGAACATCGAGACTGGGATTGAGGCTGACCGTGAGGCCAGCGCCAAACTGCGGCAGGCTCAGAGGATCAGGGCCTGGACGGAAGCGGCCACCTGACAGCGATCGCCGGGTGCGACGGTTGCTTGAGACCGTATCACCAAGCGTTGCAAGGCTTGTACGCATCGTTTCATCTCCTCATGATCGAAGGCAGGAACCCCGTTCGGGATTCCGCCTTCAAAGTGCGAGAAGTCGCCATCGGCAGCGGCTTGCAGCCGTTCCTTGAGCGACACCATGGCCTACTCCTTGCGCAGGACGACAGGCCAACGCCGATCCAGCCACCTGACCAATCGCCCCAAGGCGATCGTCAGGCGTTCAACCGGTGTCACAACAGCCGATTGCGGTTCGACATAGCTCAGGCCGTCATCGCGCCGCCGCACCACGATCCGGGAGGTTCGCGATGCATTGGCCGACAAGGCGCCCTTGGTGCCGACGGCACGCCGGAAGGTGTAGATCAACCGATCACCCTTCTGCTCCGGCCCCTCGATGGAGGCCGTCGTGATCTCCGGGTAGGTGGCGGAATAGACATCCCGCACCTGCTCCGGTGACAACTCGCATCCGGGATCGGGCAAGGCAATGCCGTTGTAGGCAAACGAACGCTGAAGCTTCTGAACGGTAATGGTCATGACCGCCTCCTCATGCGAAAAGGTTGTCTTCGACCGGAACATCGGCGACTGCCGGCGTCCCGCTCTCGACTTCATTGTCATCGTCGTCATCGGCCGCCGCCGTTATCTTGGCAGTGCCTTTCCTGAGTGCACCTTCCGCTTTCTTGCTGGCGTCTTTCTTCGCCGCCTCAAGAATGCTGCGGGTCGCCTTCAATTGCTCGGCAAGCGACTGGTGCTCTTCGGCAAAGCTGCGAAGCAGACCGACGAACTGCGCATCCAGCTCCTCCGCCGTTCCGGTCAGGACCAACGGGATCGCCAATGCCTCGGCATCCTTCGCATCTTTCGGGGTGGGTCGCACCGTGACGGTGATCAATCCTTCCCGCGCAGATGACAACGTGACTGCCAGTGCCGCGCAGCCATCCAACAACGATTTGAGTTCCTGAAAAAACATGGTGGTACCTCCAAAGAGAAAATGGCAGGCGCACCACGCCCCTTGCGGGGAACGTGGTCCCCGCTTGGGTGGAAAGAAATTGTCTTACGCGATGTTGAAACGCATCGACCGCGGCACCTTGCCCTCATAAGGGAAGGCCGCCACGTTCAACAGCGCCTTGATGATGTCGTCCTTCTTGCCGCTCATGGCCTTGGCAAATGCCCCGCCCATCGCTGCCTTCAAGCCGATCTCGTCGCACATCGCCTCGATTTCGCTCTTGGTGAGCAGCTTGAGAAACTCTTCACAGAGCTTCCAGTGCCGCCCGAGATCGATCTCGAGATAGTTGAGGAGCTGGACCAAGGTCTTTTCCTCAATGCCGTCCGCCGCCGATGCCGCCAGTCCGAGGAACAGCTTGTCCCGAACAGACTCATCCGACTGCGCAACCAGGCGTGCTGCCTCATCCGTCTTGAACACGAAGCTGGTGAACTCCTGCTTGGTGATCGCGGCGAATGCCTTGCCCAGCTTGGTATCGCTGATATGCCGGGCATTGCCCGACAACGCCAGGGCGATGAGCACCGTGAGATTGTTTTCACGGTTGGCCATCAACTCCCGACGCAGCGCCTTGCGCCAGACTTCCAGTCGGTAGTCCTTGACCCGTTGCGAGTCCTGGACCTTGGCTTCAGACTTGGTTTCGGCCTTTCCCATGGACTTGCCACTGGTGGCCGTTTTGCCGGTAGCTACCTTGGTGGCACCCTCTGCCGGCGCCGCCTTTTCCTTTTCCTGCTTGAGGCGTGCCGCCACCTTCTTGGCATTGCAGCCCGCATCGAAGCACAGATCGGAATAGACATTGCCCAGCTTGCCTGGCACGGCCGAAATTGCGGCACCGAAGTTCTTGCAGGCACGGCAGGCTGTCGCCTGATCCTCGCCTACTCCGGTATCGCCGACGGCCACCAGTCGCAGCAGCGTGAAGTTCTCGCCGGGGCGAACGATCCGAATGGTCGGATAGTCGTCGGCAAGCGAAGCCTTTTTGGCATCCAGCGCCGCATCGGTCTTGCTATCGAAGCACGAACCGTGGGTGCAATGACCCGCTGCAATCGCCTCGCCAAAGAGTGCCTGCTGATTCCCCGAATTGTGGGGACAAGACGTGCACTCGCCCTTGTCGAAAATCGCGCTGCCCAAGGCCCGCGATATCTGCTCAAGTTGTCCGCGAAACTGGACCACGGTAGGCAGACAGGCCTGGGACAGCAACTTATCGAGGACGGCGTCCTGCTTGTCGCGTGTGACTGCGGCCAGCAGCTCGGCATGGCCCAGCTGAATGCGTCGCTCGGACAAGGCCCGACGGACCCGTTCCGAACAGTTCATCAGCGCCAGGCGTTTGTCGAGCGTGGTGCGCGACCAGCCCAGCCGGCGTGATGCCTCGTCCCGATCCCCCTGACAACGGCCAAGAATCTTGGCGGCCGCTTCAGCTTCTTCGGTCGGACTCATATTGGCACGCTGGATGTTCTCGATCAGCGCCGCCTCGTCGGCTTCACCATCGTCCAGGTCGCGTACCAGCGCAGGGATTTCATACTCATCCCCGAACACCTTCTTCGCCGCACGCCAGCGACGTTCGCCGGCGACGATCTCGTAGCGTCCCGCATCGCGAGGCCGCACCAGAATCGCCTGCAGCACTCCCTTGGATTTGACGGACTCTTCCAGCTCCGTCATCTCAGCAGGATCGAAGTAACCACGAGGATTTCGACCGGGAAGAATGTTCCCGACCTTGATAGATGCTTGCAGTTGCATGATGCCTCCATGAAAAATGGCAGGCAACCGCATCCCCGGACGGGAATGCGACTGTCCCGCCTGGGTTGAAATGCAAAAAGCTAATGGGTGTAACGTTGCCGGTAGCGTTGCAGCACCTGATCCCGAATCTCTTCGGCATCGAGGCCAAACAGACGGCAACACGCCCGATAGGCAAATGCGCTCAACTCCGTCCGTGGCGCCTGCATCCAATCGAGGATGTCTAACCGCGTTGCGGCAGACACCCTGCGATCAAACAGGTCGTGCAGCGATTTCTCCAGCAGGAGGCCATGTAGCCGCAGGATCTCATCCTCGGTCCATGGGGGCTCGCCGCCAAAATTCGCTTCACTTCCTGCCGTGCCTGCCAGGATGAGTTGACGCACCAGACCGTCTTCCCTGTGCATGGCCGCCTCCTTGAATAAGCGCGGTGATTCGTTGCGCCTAGTTGCGGTTGTCGGCCTTGATTACGCGGTACGTTTCGTACTCGATCTGGTATCCGTTACCTTGGATGACGCTCAAAAGCTGATTGCGCGCCAATACAACGGCGGCATCATCTTCCTTGTTCATCGTCAGGAAACTGACGTTATCGAGCACACGCACTGCCTTGGCACAGATCCGAATGGCACCAAACTCAGTGTCACCAAGCATGGTCACTTGCCTTCCTCCCCGAAAATGTCACTGTCTGCGGAGGACGGATTGGCCAAGGCAGCCTTGCGACTGCGGTAAGCACGGAGCAGTTGCTCCAGCTCGCCACCCTCAAATGAGCCTTCGGCCCGGACATAGACTTCATCCAGTTCGTCGGTCGATGCTGCCTTGCCAATGGTGACCAGGGTGTCCTGCAGCAGCCTGCCGGAAGCTTTACGCTCGTTGGCTTGGGATGCTTCGGCCTTGTCAGGCTTGTTCCCCTTGTCGCCGGTCTCGGTCGCTGTCGGGATGACTTCTCCCGTTTCCTCGTCGATGATCGGCGCCCAGGAACCATCAATGGCCTCGGTGATCCCGATGTTCTGGCTTTCACCTCGCTCGGTCACTTCATCAAGCGTCAGCGCCATCGCCAGTTCCGGCGACTTCGGCAACAAGTTGCACAGCCGGCGAATCACGGTCTTGAGGCCCATCGGGACGAAATGCGTATCCCAGGGACTTTCCTTCCCGTACTTCTTGGCCATCTGGTAGCCACGCGAGTTGTCGCGCACCTGTTCGATCTGTTCCTTCGACAGGGCGTGAAACGTGCGTGTGCCATCCTTGAACACCGCGACGGCATAGAAGCCCGCGATCGCTCCCCGCTCCTCATCGGAAGCAGGGAAGCCGTTCTTCTTCAACGGTTCGTGCATCAGGGTCCGGTTAAGGCCCAGAACGATGTCGAACTTGTCGTTGATACGAACGTCGTGACCGTAGATGTCCTGCACGATCCCGCTGTTGCGGGCCAGCTTCATGAGCCCCTGATAACCGGGGATCAACTGGCACTGGTTGCCGAAAGGCACGAGGTGCGCCTCTCCCATCAGTCCCACTTCGAGCCCGAGCTGGCTGGACTGGATCACCGCTGCAAAGACACTGCGGGGATCGGTCTGAGCCAGTTTCGGGTTCATCCGGAACGCGGTCAGTGCGATACGCACCATGCGATCCGGACTCAGATGCTTGGGCAGTGCGCGGGCAATTTCGCCCTTGAACTGCTCCAGCATCGCCGGGAATTGCACCACGTTGGATTGGCCACCTTGGCGGGTCTTCTGGATGTTGCGTAGGGTTTGAGACATGGTTTTTCTCCAAAGAAAAATGGCGAAGACACCTGTCTCCCTTGACGGGGATGGGTATCCCCGCCGGGGTTGATGACCTACAAAAGTTTCCGCGGTTTAGGCGGCGTCCAGCTCGAAGGCTTCCGTGTTGGCGGCCCAGCGTGGCAGGGAGATCAGTTCGATCTCGCCGCCCGGTTGGTATGCCGGCCAGTTACCCGATGAATGGCACCACTTCAACAGCTGAAGTGCTGCCCGGTACTTCTTGCGCCCGACCTCGATGACTTCCGGATCGGCCCGATACACCGCTACAGCGTGAGGCGCTTCCTTCTCCACGGCGATAAACAGGAATGGAAGCTCCATCCCTGTCACGGCCTTGATCCCATCGACGTAGTACGCCGCCTGGATGTCGTAACCGAAGTTCGCGATGGAACGTGCAAACCCGCCACTGCTGGCATCGAGGCAGGTCTTGAGATCAACGATGGCTTCACCGTTGAACCAGTCCGGCCGACACTTGCAGCTCAAGCCCGTTTCTGCATCCCTCCAGAACGCAGAGAGTTCGGCATCGCCCGTCGATAAGAGCCTTGCCGCCCCTTGATGGGCAAACACGGCACGTTGGACCAGACTGAGCGTAGCCATCTCCTCGGAGGTAATAACGATCTTGCCGTGATTGGCCTCCTCGAAGCGCGCCGCCGCCTCCTTGCCTTCCTTGGTGCGACGGTCGAATTTCTCCGCCACCACGAATTCGTCGGCAAAGCGATCCTGCTCCAGCACATAGGTATGCACTGCGGTTCCGAACGCCATGGCTGGCGTCGGTTCATGCGGATGATCCAGATACTCGCGAAGGTGCGCCGGGCTTTTGAGCATCTTGACGATGCCCGAATGACCGATGGCTTTCTCGGCGTGATACTGCGTAGCCGGCATGACGAGCAGGCCGGGATGATTCAGTTTCATGATGCCTCCAGAGCGAATGCCGGAAGCACCGACCCGAACCGGGGCGTTGTCCCCGGCTGGGTTAGAAAATGCTGTTTGTTTCGAGCGGCCAGCTACCGCTTTTTAATCGAACGAATAACCGTCCGATCAAATCTGGCTTTCCGCAGGACGCTCGGCAGGAACGCCCTCGGGAAAGCCCCGGAGGTCCGGGGCGATGGGATCATTCGATAGTTCCGGCTTTGCGCGCCATGTCGAGTGCCTTCAACAACATGTCGCGGGTTTCCGTGTCCCGCTTGCCGTCCCTCAACCGCTGATACAGATCGCAGGCAAAGGCCATGGGCAGGGGATCGAACAGTCGAACGAGATAGGGATTGAGTTTCATGATTTTCTCCAGAGGTTGATGAAAGACCCTGGCGAAAACCGCATCCAAGATGGAGCGATCCCCGCAGGACAAAGGGCTCTTTGGAAAAAGCGCTTTGTCCTGCGGGGAAGACCCCAGCAGGCAATGCTGCGAACTACAGGCCGAGCGCGCGAACGATCGGACGGCTGATGATCCAGCCAGTAATGCAGCATGCGAGAAGAACGAGTTCCATGAGGTGCCTCCTGAAATGAAAAAGGGGCACCCCTCCCTTTGCGGAGGCGATGCCCCCGCTGGGGTGGAAACGTCAGGCAATGACTTCGAAGGAAGCCTTTGCCGTGTTGCCGGAATCGTTGTCGATCCCGTTGCGGCGCAGATACGCCGGTATGTCGTACTGCCGCCAATCCGCTAAGTGTTCCTCGGCCCGTACTTCACGCACGTCGGCCACCACTTCCTCGACCTTGGCCTGGAGTGGTATCCGCATAAAGAAGTTACGAATGGATTCCAACGCGAACTGAAGAAACGAAAGGATCAGGTGCAGCCCTGCCAGCATGGCCAGGACGAGAATGACGCGTTCCATGAACAAACCTCCAGTAGTGATGGAGGTCTGTCCCCCAGGGGAGGAAAGACCTCCCGGTGGGGAAACGAGAAACGTGCGATTCAGAACGGCTCGATGTCGGGTACATCCTCGAACGCGGGTCCCGTAGCGGTAGCCGGCTTGCCTTTACCGTTGCCGGTACGCTTGCCACGAACTGCTTCGGGAGCATCGTCATCCGACGGACGACTGCCGAGCATCTTCATCTCGCTGGCGAGAATCTCGACGACATAACGATCCTGACCCGCCTTGTCCTGCCATTTGCGGGTCTGGATGCGGCCTTCGACATAGACGGGTGAGCCCTTCTTCAGGTACTCGCCGACGACTTCCGCCGTACGACCAAAAAAGACGACACGGTGCCATTCGGTGATGTCTTTCTTTTCACCGGACGACTTGTCCTTGTACGTCTCCGTCGTTGCGATCCGAATCGTTGCGATCGCTTCGCGGTTCTGCGTGTAACGAACCTCAGGGTCGGCACCCAAGTTGCCGATGAGGGTGACTCTATTGAGTGATGCCATGTTGCCTCCTGACAAAAAGTTGGCAGGAAGGCCGTCAGTACCTGACGGGGTTTCCCCGCCGGGGTTTAGTAAATGCTGTTTATTTCGGAAGGCCAGCTACCTTCACCGTGCCCACCATAAGGAGGACATGAGATGGGCGCATTCTGGCTGTCGACAAATTCCATGGGCGGGCGAAATGCAAACTTTTTGGACGCATTTCGGCCACCGAGCCGGTGACGACCCGAATACTCTCCCGAGGCTATTTCAACCGGGAGACAGTCATGGCCACACGTCAGTACAAGCCTTCATCGAACATACCTACCGTCAGGCTGAGTAACAGCCGACCTTTCATTACACAGAAGGCCGTCCTCAATTCCCTGCACGCACAACAGATATTCGAGCGTGGATACGACATGTGCGCCAATGGTCTTTTCTCGCTGACCGTCGTATTGCGGTTCATCGGCACCGAGGAACAGGCCCAGGCCGTCGAGACGATGGTGGATGATCTGCTCAATAAAGCATTGGATGAGATTCGCCAGGAAATCGCACGCATGAAAGAACT
>SCTY01000054.1 GCA_004297625.1 Betaproteobacteria bacterium
GCAGGACCGCTACAGCACCGAGATCATGGCGACGGAGATGAAGATGCTGGGCTCGCGCGCGGGAGCGGGGGAGCCGCGCGAGGCGCCCACCGAACAACCCAAGGCGGCCGAGCCCAAGCCCGCGGCGGCGGCGCAGAAGCCCGCCGGCAAGTTCGACGACATGGAAGACGATATTCCTTTCTGAAATCAGAGATATAATCGGCGCATGCCGATCTACGAATACCGCTGCGACGCTTGCGGGCACCAGGAAGAGTTTTTGCAGAAGCTGAGTGAGGCGCCGCTCACCGAATGCCCGGTCTGCCACAAGAAAAGCTTCAACAAGCTGTTGAGCGCCGCCGGCTTCCAGCTCAAGGGCAGCGGCTGGTACGCGACCGACTTCAAGAACAACGGGAAGAAGCCGGCGGAAAAGAAGGCCGAGGCGAAACCCGACGCGAAGAAGGAATCGGGCACCGAGACAAAGCCAGAACCCAAGAAAGAATCAAAATCCGAGGCCTCGGCCTGAGCACGTGACCCAGCCGGCCCGGCGCGCGCCGGGCCTTTTCATTTTAGGAACCCTTGAAGAAGTACCTCATCACCGGGCTGCTGATCTGGATCCCGCTCATCATCACGCTGTGGGTGCTGAAGGTGATCGTGGACATGCTCGACCAGTCGCTGCTGCTGCTGCCCGCGCAGTTCCAGACAGAGAACTGGCTCGGCGTCCACATCCCGGGCCTGGGGGCGATCCTCACGATCGTGATCGTATTCGTCACGGGCGTGTTCGCCACCAATTTCTTCGGCGCGCAACTGGTCGAGATCTGGCACGAGATCCTGCACCGCATTCCCGTGGTGAGATCGATCTATTCGAGCGTCAAGCAGATCTCCGATACGCTGTTCTCCTCCAGCGGCCAGGCGTTCAGGAAGGCGCTGCTGGTGCAGTGGCCGCGCGACGGGATGTGGACCATCGCGTTTCTCACGGGCACGCCGGGCAGCGGGGTCGCGCGCCACCTGCCCGAGGACTGCCTCGCCGTGTACGTCCCCACCACGCCCAATCCCACCAGCGGCTACTTCGTCATCGTGCGGCGCAAGGACATAGTCGAGCTCGACATGACCGTCGACCAGGCGCTGAAGTACGTCATCTCGATGGGCGTGGTCCCGCCGCTGGAAATCAAGTAGACCGAGGATGCGAACCCATTACTGCGGGGAGCTCAGCGCCGCGCTCGTCGACCGCAACGTCACGCTATGCGGCTGGGCGCATCGCCGGCGGGACCACGGCGGCATCATCTTCGTCGACCTGCGCGACCGCGAAGGCCTGGCGCAGGTGGTGTTCGACCCCGACCGTCCGGACGCCTTCGCTGTGGCCGAGCGCGTGCGCAGCGAGTTCGTCCTGCGCATCACCGGAAGAGTGCGCCGCCGGCCGGAGGGGACGGTGAACCCGGACCTGCGCTCCGGCGAGGTCGAGGTCCTTGCCCAGGACGTCGAGATCCTCAATCCGTCGGTGCCGCCGCCGTTTCAGCTCGATGACGAGAATCTCACCGAAACGACGCGCCTCACCTATCGCGTCCTCGATCTGCGGCGCGCGCCGATGCAGAAAAACCTGCGCCTGCGCTACCGGGTAGCTATGGCGGTGCGCGACTATCTCGACGCGCACGGCTTCATCGACATCGAAACCCCGATGCTGACGCGCTCGACGCCCGAGGGCGCGCGCGATTACCTGGTGCCGAGCCGTGTGCACCCCGGCGAGTTCTTCGCGCTGCCGCAGTCGCCGCAGCTCTTCAAGCAGCTGCTGATGGTGGCCGGGTTCGACCGCTACTACCAGATCGTCAAGTGCTTCCGCGACGAGGATCTGCGCGCCGACCGGCAGCCCGAGTTCACGCAGATCGACGTGGAGACTTCCTTCCTCGACGAAACCGAGATCCAGGCGCTGATGGAAGGCATGGTGCGCGACGTATTTCGCGATGTGCTCGGCGTCGAGTTGCCCGAGCCGTTCCCGCGTCTCACGTACGCCGAGGCTATGGCGCGCTACGGCTCCGACAAGCCGGACCTGCGCGTGCCGCTGGAGCTCACCGAGCTCACCGATCTCATGAAGACGGCGGAATTCAAGGTCTTCCGGCAGGCCGCCGACCTGCCGGGCGGGCGCGTGGCGGCGCTCAAGGTGAGCGCCGATTTGAGCCGCAAGGAGATCGACGATTACACGGGCTTCGTCACGAATTACGGCGCCAAGGGCCTCGCGTACATCAAGGTCAATCCCGACGGCTTGCAGTCGCCGATCGTGAAGTTCCTGTCGCGCGAGATCCTGGACGCGATCGTTGACCGCACCGGCGCCAGGCCGGGCGATGTCATTTTCTTCGGCGCAGACAAGGCCAAGGTCGTCAACGACTCGCTGGGCGCGCTGCGCGCGAAGCTCGGCCACGACAAGGGATTGGTCGCGAACGATTGGCGCCCGCTCTGGGTGGTCGACTTCCCGATGTTCGAATGGGACGAGGAAGGCAAGCGCTGGGGCGCGATGCATCACCCCTTCACCTCTCCCAAGGACGGGCACGAGGACCTGCTTGCGAGCGATCCGGGGAAGGCGCTTTCCAAGGGCTACGACATCGTGCTGAACGGCTGGGAGATCGGCGGCGGCTCGGTGCGTATCCATCGCGCCGACGTCCAGGCCAAGGTCTTCAGGGCGCTCGGCATTTCGGACGAGGAGGCGCGCGCCAAGTTCGGCTTCCTGCTCGATAACCTGCAGTTCGGCGCCCCGCCGCATGGCGGCATCGCTTTCGGCCTCGACCGGCTGGTCGCGCTCATGGCCGGCGCCGAATCGATCCGCGACGTGATTGCGTTTCCGAAAACCCAGCGAGCGCAGGACCTGCTCGTTCAGGCGCCCGGCCCCGTGGACGAGAAGCAGCTGCGCGAGCTCGGCCTGCGCCTGCGGGAGAAGCCCAAAGCCTGATGCGGTCGCTCGCTGCGATCGCGCTCCTTTGCTTCGCCCCGGTTTTTGCCTTTTCGGCCGGCATCCCGGTAGCGGAACTGCCCGCCGAAGCGCGCGCGACGCTCGAGGTGATCCGCGCGGGCGGTCCGTTCCCGTACAAGCAGGACGGGCGCGTGTTCGCGAACCGCGAAGGACAGCTGCCGCCGAAGAAGCGCGGCTACTACAAGGAATACACGGTGAGGACGCCGGGCGCTCGCGACCGCGGGGCGCGGCGTATCGTGGCGGGGAGCGGCGGCGAGTACTACTACACTGACGAGCATTACCGCTCGTTCAGGAGAATCCTCGAATAATGGGAAAGCTGCTGCAGCGCCTGCAGGATCCCAAGCGCTCCGGCGTCTACCGCACGGCGCGAGTCGACGAAATTGTCGACGCGCTGACGGGTAGCGAGCTGGCATTGTCAAGGATTGCGGTTGGACGAAAACCGCAACTACTGAAATCGATCGCGAAGGCGCTCGATTTCCCCGACTGGTTCGGCCAGAACTGGGATGCGCTCGAAGACTGCCTCACCGATCTTTCCTGGCGAAAGGCGGGCGGGCACGTGCTGGTATTCGAAGGGATCGGCACGCTGCCCGCCGACGAGCGCGGCACGCTGATCGACGTGCTCGCTTCGGCGACGGCGTTTTGGGCGCAGCAGGGCAAGCCGTTCTTCGCGGTGTTCATCGATCCGGGCCACGAGCTCTCGCTGCCCGATCTTTTCCGCCCGGCATGACCTTCAAGCTGCCGGTGTCGGTGCTGGTCGTGATTTACACCGCCGATCTGGAGGTTCTGCTGCTCGAGCGCGCGGCACGCCCCGGGTTCTGGCAGTCGGTCACCGGTTCACTGGACCGGTCCGAGGAGCCGCTGGAAGTCGCTGCGGCGCGCGAAGTGATGGAGGAAACGGGCATCGACGCGGCGAGCGGCCATCTCGAGCGCTGGAATGTCGCCAATACATTCGAGATCTACGGCCAATGGCGCCACCGGTTCGCGCCCGGCGTAACGCATAACACGGAGCACGTCTTCGGGCTCGCGCTCCCGGCTCCGGTCGCGGCGCGCCTTGCGCCCGAGGAGCATGTCGCCTTCGCCTGGCTGCCGTGGCGCGAAGCGGCCGCGAAATGCTTCAGCTGGTCGAACCGCGACGCGATCCAGCTGCTCGCGGAGCGCAGCCTCGCCGGGGAGGGGCGATGAGCAGGCGCTTGCGGGTAGTGACCCTGAACATCCACAAGGGCCTCTCGCATTTCAATCGGCGCATGGTGATCCACGAGCTGCGCGACGGGCTGCAGGCGCTCGACGCCGATGTCGTATTCCTGCAGGAAGTGCAGGGCCTCAACCAGCGCTTCACCATGCGCTTCATCAGCTGCCCGCCGGAGCCGCAGTACGAGTTCCTCGCCGGCAAGCAGTGGCAGCATGTTTACGGCTGCAACGCGGTGTATGCCCACGGACACCACGGCAACGCGGTGCTCTCGCGCTATCCGTTCGTGTCGTTCGAGAACCAGGACGTCTCGGACCACCGCTTCGAGCGCCGCGGGCTGCTGCATTGCGTGGTCACCGTGCCGGGATGGCGAAGGAACCTTCACTGCGTATGCGTGCATCTCTCGCTGCACGAGCGCGGCCGCCGGCGGCAGCTCGAGGCGATTTCCCGGCGCCTGGAGGAGCTCGCCTCGCGCGATGTGCCGATCATCATCGCGGGCGATTTCAACGATTGGCGCCAACGCGCGAGCGCCATCCTGGAGGGCCGGCTCGGAATGACCGAGGCGTCGCTCGCGCACCAAGGCCGTATCGCGGCCACCTTCCCGAGCATGCTGCCCTTACTGCGGCTCGATCGGATCTACGTGCGCGGCTTCAGGGTGGCGTCGTCTACCGTGCACCGGGGCAAGCCATGGTCGATGCTCTCGGATCACCTCGCGCTGAGCGCCGAGCTCGAGCGCACCTGAGCGGCCGGCAGCAGCCGCAGCCGCCCGTCCTGCAGGGCGGGAATGACGGGCAAAGCGTCCAGCCGGCAGGCGAACTCGACCTCGTGCGCGAGGCCCTTCGCCACCAGCATGCGTCCGACGCGGCAATCGAGCAGCGCCTGCGGCGCGCGGGCCTGCCGGTAGAGCAGCCGCGCGGCCTTTGCCGCGTCGGACAGGTCCGCCGCCTCGCCCAGCAGCTCGGCGAAGCGCTCGACGAAATAGCCGGCGCCGTAGAAATCCTCGAAGTTGAAATTGTTGCCCGACCCGGAGCACACGATGAGCACCGTCTCGCGCGGGTGCGCGGCCACGATGTGCTCGGCGAGCGCCCGGGCATTGAGCAGCGCGCCGCAGTAGACCCGCGCTGCGCGAGCAGCCTGAGTCATCGCTACGGTGCCGTTCGTCGTCGAATAAACGACGGTCTTGCCTTGCACGCCGTGCTTGAGCAGCGATAGCGGCGCGGGATGAGCGAAGCCGGGAAGCGTTTCGGCGTAAAGCTCGCCGGCGAGCACGTAAGAATCGGCGACGAGGTCCCTGCCTTGCGCCCGCGCCGCCGCTTCGTCGAGCACCGGAACGATCTCGGCCGCCCCGTGGGCGAGCGCTGTCACCATCGTGGTGGTGGCGAAAAGGATGTCGAGCACCACCACCACCTTTCCAGGCACGCGCACGCCGTCGAGCTCCTCCTTTTTCGTGAGCACGTGCACCTTGTGATTGAGGTCGATGAGGGCGCTCATGGCCTGCGGCCGAACATTCCCCAGCCTTCCATGGTGAGCACGAGCTCGCCTTCCTGGTTCACGGCCTCGTAACGGTGCTTGACGAGGCCGACGCCTTTGCGCGTCGCCGAAGCACGCGTTTCGGTCACGGTGCGCCTGTAGGCAAGCGTGTCGCCGGGGCGCACCGGCTTCAGCCAGCGGATGTTGTCGACGCCGGGCGAGCCGAGGCTCACCGTCTTGCCGACATAGTTCTCGACCATGAGCCGCATGCCGACGGCGCAGGTCAGCCAGCCGCTCGCGATGATGCCGCCGAAAACCGTGCGCTTGGCTGCGACCGGATCCGTGTGAAACGATTGCGGGTCGTATTTGCGGCCGAAGGCGAGGATTTCATCCTCGCTGAACGTATGGCGCCCCATCTCGGTGGATTCACCGAGCTTAAAGTCTTCCCACCAGATCAAAATGCTGGCAACATCGGTCGTTACAAGAAGAGTAAGAGTGTAATTCAAGGGAGGCCGCACATGCTGCGTTCCATCGTCCTCGCCGCCGCCGCGGCGCTCGCATCAACCGCCGTCCACGCGCAAACCCTCAAGATCGCGGTCCTCGGCCCGATGTCGTTCGTGCAGGGCGAGAACCACTGGGCCGGCGCCGAGATGGCGCGCGACGAGATCAACAAGGCGGGCGGCATCAACGTCGGCGGCAAGCGCATGCAGGTGGAGCTGATCCGCGCCGACACCAACGAGATCCAGTCGGTGTCCGACGCCACCAACGCGATCGAGCGCGTGATCACGCGCGACAAGGCCGATTTCCTGACCGGCGGCTTCCGCTCCGAAGCGGTGCTCGCCATGCAGGAAGTGGCGATGGACTACAAGAAGATCTTCCTCGGGGCGGGCGCGGCGCACTCCAAGCTGGGCGCGAACGTCGAGGCCAGCTACGAGCGCTACAAGTACTGGTTCCGCGTCACGCCGGTAAAGGATACCGATCTCGTGCGCACGCTTTTCGCGGTGCTCAATACGATCGCGCAGCAGATCCGCACCGAGCTCAAGACCGACATGCCGAAGGTCGCCATCCTCGCCGAGAAGGCGGTATGGACCGAGGCGCTGATCGCCGCCGTTCAGAAGAACCTGCCCGCGATGAAGATGGAAGTCGTCGGCACCTGGCAGCCTTCGGCGACCGCCACCGACGTGACGGCGGAGCTTTCCGCGATCGACCGCAGCGGCGCGCAGCTGGTATTTACCATCCTCTCCGGTCCGGTCGGCATCTCGGTCGGCCGCCAGATGGGCGAGCGCAACATGAAGGCGGTCGCCTGGGGAATCAACGTCGAGGCGCAGAAGGAGGAGTTCTGGCAGGCCGCGGCGGGCAAGGCGCAGTTCGTCTCCACGCTCGACACGCTCGCCGAGGTGGAGCTGACGCCGAAAACCGTGTCCTTCGTGAAGGCGTTCAAGGCGCGCTTCAAGAAGGCGCCCACCTACAACGCAGGCACCTATGACGCGATCATGCTGCTCAAGACGGCGATCGAGCAGACGGGTACCACCAACGCCGACAAGCTGGTCCCGGTCATCGAGAAGATGTCGTACGTCGGCGCGGCGGCGGTCCTCGAGTTCGACAAGCGCCACGATCCGGTGTGGGCACCTGGGAAGAACACCGGCATCGCGGTGCAGTGGCAGGACGGCAAGAAGGTTCCGTTCTGGCCGCCGAACGTGAAAGGCATGCAGCCGTTCAAGATGCCGGCGCGCTGACGCGCCTTTGCTTCAAGACATCCTCGTAACAGGCCTGGTCAACGGCGGCGTCTATGCGCTGCTGGCGGTCGGCTTTTCGCTGATCTTCGGCGTCGCGCGCATCGTCAACATCGCGCACACCGCCTTCTACATGCTGGCGGCGTACGCGTTTTACACGCTGCTCGTAAAAGTCGGCCTCGGGTTCCTTGCTTCCAGCGTCCTTGCGGTCGCCGGCGTGACGCTCTTTTCGGTGCTGTGCTACCGCCTGGTGATCGAGCCGGTGCGCGAGCACGAGGCGGCCGTCCTCATCGCCACGATCGCGCTGGCACTCATTTTCCAGGAGCTGATGCTCTTCAGCTTCGGCGGAAATTACCTCGGCATTCCATCCACGCTCGAGGGCGGCGTGCGCGTCCTGGGGGTGAGCATTCCCTATCAGCGCATGCTGATCCTGGTCGTCGCAGCGGCGATGCTGACGGCTGCCTGGTTCATTCTCTACCGCACGCGCCTCGGGCTCGCGATCCGGGCGACGGCGAATGATCTTGAAGTGGCGAGCCTGATGGGCATGAACGTCCACCGGATAGCGATGGCGACGGTCGCCATCTCGGTCGCGCTCGCCGCGATCGCCGGGGTGGTGGTCGCCCCGGTGTTCGTCGTCGACCCGTTCATGTGGCTCTCGCCGCTCGTCACGATGCTCGCCATCGTCGTGCTGGGCGGCCTGGGCAGCCTCAAGGGCAGCCTGATTGGCGCCCTCATCATCGGCTACGTCGAGGCCATCACGGTGTTCGCCGTGCCGGCCGGCGCCTACCTCAAGGGTGCGGTCGCGCTCGCCATCATGGTGGGGGTGTTGCTCGCCCGTCCGGAAGGGCTCTTCGGCGTCGCCTTCGAGGAAGAGCGCTGATGTACTGGCTGCGTTGGGGGTGGGCAGAACTGAAGAACGAGGTCGTCGTGCTGCCTTCGCGCACGCTGGTGCTTGCGTGGGCCGCCGCGCTCCTTGTGCTACCGGCGGTCTATGACGACGCGTACGTGCTGCGCATCCTTACGATGACCTGCATTTTCGCCATCTTCGCGGCGAG
Organism: Betaproteobacteria bacterium; assembly: GCA_004297625.1. Classification (GTDB taxonomy): domain Bacteria; phylum Pseudomonadota; class Gammaproteobacteria; order Burkholderiales; family SG8-39; genus SCGC-AG-212-J23. Next base: position 8,380 of record SCTY01000054.1, read on the forward strand.
CTGGGACCTGCTCGCCGGCTATACCGGGCAGGTGAATTTCGGCCATGCGCTGTTTTTCGGCGCGGGCGCGTACACGTCCGCGCTGATGTCGCACAAGCTCGGCATCACCCCATGGGCGACGATCTGGGCGGGCGCCGCGGTGGCGATGCTCTTCGGAGCCCTTGTCGGCTACCTCTGCCTGCGGCTGCGCGGCTCGTATTTATCGCTCGCCACGCTCGCTTTCCCGCTCATTGCGCTCGGGCTGCTTTTCGCTTTCCCGGATTTTTCCGGCGGCGAGCTCGGCATCTCGGGAGTGCGTCGCCTGATGCTCACGCCCACGGCCAACTACTACATCGCATCGATCTCGATGCTCGCGATCGTTTTCGGGCTGTGGCAGCTCGCCGATTCGAATTTCGGCATCGTGCTGCACGCGATTCGCGACGACGAGGTGGCAGCACGCGCCTCGGGCATCAATACGCCGCGCTACAAGCTCACTGTATTCGCCGTTTCAGCTGCGGCCGCAGGCTTCGCCGGTGCGCTCTTCGCGCATTACCTTCGCGTGGCCGGTCCGTCCACTTTGGAGGTTGCGCTGTCGTTCCAGGTGGTGATCTGGGGCATCTTCGGCGGCGTGGCGACCATCTACGGCCCGGTGGCGGCGGTGTTCATCCTCTACCCGCTTACCGAGTGGCTGGGCAGCTTCAAGGCCCTCGGCGAGCTGCGGCTGCTCATTTTCGCGGCGATCGTGCTGCTCGTGCTGCTCTTCATGCCGCGCGGGCTGACGCCCTGGGTGCGCGACAAGATCGAGACGCAATGTCCGCGCTGCAAGCAGCGCAACGGCGCCTGGCGCAGCGTCTGCCGGCTTTGCGGCGCCGCGCTAAAGGCCCAGGTAGCCGGCGCGCAGCGTCTCGTTGGCCATCAGTGAGGCGCCGCTGCCTTCGCCGATGATGCGGCCCTGAGAGAGCACGTAGTTGCGGTCGGCCATCTTGAACACCTGGCCGACCTCCTGCTCGACGAGCAGCACCGGTACGCCGCCGTCGTGGATCTTGCGGATGGCGGCGAACAGCTCCTCGCGGATCTTGGGCGCAAGCCCGAGCGAGGGCTCGTCGATGGCGAGGAGCCTGGCGTCGAACATCAGCGAGCGCGCTGTAGCGAGCATCTGCTGCTCGCCTCCGGAAAGCGTTCCGGCCACCTGGCTGCGCCGCTCGGCGAGCCGCGGAAAGAGCGCAAGCGCGCGCTCCAGGCGGCGCTTGGTTTCGGCCTTGTTCGACGACAGGAACGCCCCGGCGAGCAGGTTTTCAAGCACCGAGAGCTCGCGAAAGGGTCGCCGGCGCTCCGGGCAATGCACCAGGCCGCGCATGCGGATTTCGTGCGCCGGCAGCGGATCGATGCGCTCGCCCGCGAGGCGCACCTCGCCTTCGAGCACGATATCGCCGGCGGTGCCGCGCTTCATGCGCTCTTCGAAGCGCACCAGCCCGGAAATCGCGCGCAGCAGCGTGGACTTCCCGGCGCCATTGGGGCCGACGAGCCCGACGAATTCGCCGTCGTCTACGGCGAGTGAGACGCCGTTCAGGATCTGCGCCTTGTCGTAGCGCACGCTGAGATTCTTCACTTCAAGCAGCGGCATGCTCGGCGCCCAGGTAGGCTTCGATCACCTTCGGGTTCTTCACCACTTCCGCGGGCGGCCCGTCGGCGATCACTTCGCCGTAGTCGATGACGATCACGCGATCGACGATCGACATCAGCTCCTTCAGCTTGTGCTCGATCATCAGCACCGCCGGGCCCTCCGAGTGCAGCCTGCCGAAGCGGCCGCCCTTGTGCAGCCGCCGGATGGACTTCGCGACAAGTTCCGACTCCGCCGGGTTCAGGCCGCCGAGCGGCTCGTCGAGCAGCAGCAGCTCGGGCTCCGTGGCGATCGCGCGCGCGACTTCCAGGCGCTTCAGGTCGCCCTGCGAAAGCGCCGAGGCCGGCTCGAGCGCCATGTCGGAGATGCCGACGAACTCGAGCGCGTCCATCGCTTTCGCTTCGATGCGCTTTACCCATTCGCCGTGGCGCCGCGCGCGCGGCGCGACCAGCGGCACCATCACGTTGGCGACGATCGGCAGATGCCGGAATGGGCGGGTGTTCTGGAACGTGCCGGCGATGCCGCGCTCGACCACTTCCCACGGCCGCAGCCGCGTGATGTCCTCGCCGTTGAACACGATGCGGCCCGCGTCCGGACGCAGGATCTTGGTGACGAGCCGCAGCAGCGTCGTCTTGCCCGCGCCGTTGGGCCCGATCAGGCCGACGATCTCTTCGCGCCCGAGCGCGAAGCTGACGTCGTTCACCGCGGTAAGTCCGCCGAAGCGCTTGGTGAGTCCTTCGACGGCGAGGAACGGCGCAGACATGTCGCTAGAATACCCCGTGGACGATCGGTTTCTGGAGCGGATGGACTCCGAGCTCGCCGGCTGGCCCAAGCCGGCCGAGCGGCTGCGTCAGGCACTGGCGCAGAACGAATTCGAGCTTTATTGCCAGCCGATCCTTGCCTTCGGCGGCAGCGAGCGCTACCCGATGGCGGAAGTGCTGGTGCGCATGCGCGAAGAGGAACGCGCGCTGCTTCCGCCGGGCGAGTTTCTCCCGGTGTTCGAGCACTACGCCATGATGCCGCAGCTCGATCGCTGGGTGGTTACCCGGGTGATCGAGCGCCTGGCGCGCGGCTCGCGCGTGCCGCGTTTCACGATCAACGTCTCCGGCCAGACGCTGCAGGACGCGCAATTCGTGATCCACGTGGGCACGCAGACGCGAAAGGCCGGGGTTGCGCCGGCATCGCTGCTCTTCGAGATCGACGAAAGCGACGTGCTGACGCGGCTGGAAGCGGCGGTGCGCTTCGCCAACGCCATCAAGGCCGTCGGCTGCGGGCTGCTCATCGACGGCTTCGGTCGCCGCGCCGTCTCCTTTACGCCGCTCAAGGCGCTGCGCGTCGACTACGTCAAGGTCGACGGCGGCATCGTGCGCAAACTTCTGACGAGCGAGGTGGCGCGCACCAAGATGAACGCCATGGTCCGCGTTGCCGAAGCGCTCGGCATTGGCCTGGTCGCCGAATGCGTCGAAGAACAGGACATACTGCTGCGTCTCAAGGCGCTGAACGTGAGCCACGCGCAGGGCTTCGGCGTCTACCAGCCGCACCCCCTGGATTCGATCGCCGCGCCCGCGGCGACCTAGGCATTGGTTTCGTCGCGTAGCTCCCGGCGCGAAACCTTGCCGACGTCGGTCTTCGGCAGCTCGCCGCGAAATTCCACGATGTGCGGCACCTTGTACTCGGCGAGCTGCCGCCTGCAGTAGGCCTTGATCTCGTCTTCGCTCACCTTGCCGCGCGCATCGCCCTGCAGCACGACGATCGCCTTGATGCGCTGGCCGACCGCCGCGTCGGCGACGCCGATCACGCCCGCGGCCTTCACCTGCGGATGGCCGTAGAGCACGTCTTCGATGTCCTTGGCGAAGATCGAGAGCCCCTTGAACTTGATGAGGTCCTTCGCCCGGTCGTAGAAGTGGAAGTAGCCTTCCCCGTCCATGCGCACGATGTCGCCGGTGCGCATCCAGCGCACGCCGTTCTTCTCTACGAAGGCGCGCGCGCTTTCCTCCGGCCGCTGCCAGTAGCCCTGCATGACGTTCGGTCCGGAAAGGACCAGCTCGCCCGTCTGCGCGGGCGGCACGAACTCGAGCGTCTCCGGGTCCATCACCGCGGCCTGCATGCCCGGGATCGGGCAGCCGAAGGAGCCGGGCTTCACGCGATCGAGCGGATTGACATGGCTCACGCCCGCGCTCTCCGACATGCCGAAGCCCTCGATGATCTGCGAGCCGGTGCGGCGCGCCCAGTCCTGCATGGTGGACACGTGCAGCGTGTCCGCGCCCGAGAGCACCAGCTTGAGGCGCCGCCAGTTCGCCTTGTTCGTGTCCTTGTGATCCTTCAGGTACTCGTAGAGCGTCGGCACCCCGTAGAACACCGTCGCCTGGTAGCGCTCCATTGCCTCGAGGATCGCCTCGGTGTCCGCGTTGGTGAAGAGCACCAGCAAGTTGCCCTGGCAGAGGTGGTTCAGCATCAGCACCACCTGGCCGTAGATGTGGAAGAACGGCAGGAACGCGAGCACGACTTCGCGGCCCGGCTGCAGCGCCGGAAAAATCGAGGCCGCGATGGTTTGTGCGGCAACAAGGTTGTGGTGCGTCAGCATCACGCCCTTGGGGTGGCCGGTGGTGCCGCCGGTGTACGGCAGCGCCGCGAGGTCCGTCTTCGGGTCGATGCTGACGGCGGGCGCCTCGGGCGGGTGCTTCTTCAAGAGATCCTGCAGCCAGTGCACGCCCCCGGGCACGGCCGTGCTCTTCGAGAACAGTCGCTTCAGCGCCGGCAGGTATTCGTTGACGTTCGTCACCACGACGAGATCGAGCGCTGCGCCGCACTTCGCGATCTTGTCGTAGAGAATGTCCTGGCATACGACGGCGCGCGCGCCGCTGTCCTCGAGCTGGTAGCGCACTTCGTGGCTGGTGTACACCGGACTGATCGGCGTGACGGCCGCGCCGCACTTCAGCGCGGCGAAGTAGGCGATGATGAACTGAGGGCTATTGACGAGGTAGAGCGCGACCCGCTCGCCTTTCTTCACTCCGAGAAAGGCGAGCGCGTTGGCAAGCCGGTCGGCGGCTTCGCGCAGCTCGCGGTAGCGAATGAAGCGGCCATGGAACACCACCGCCGGCCGCTCGGGTGCGCGCTCGGTCGCTTCGTTGAACGCCTCGACGACCGATCGGCCGGGGATCTCGATCGCCGCAGGCACGCCTTTCTGGTAGAAGGCAAGCCAGGGCTTGGCGAGATAGGTGTCGATTGCGGCCATCGGTAAACTCATTCTAGTCGTATGGATGAAATCGCAGCCCGCAGCCTGGCCAAGTGGCCGAATGTTCCCGCGGTCTTCGGCTGGCTTGCGCTCGACCGGCGCGGCAATTGGCGTATCAAGGGAGAACGCATCGGCAACCGCGCGCTGCGCGACTACATAGCGCGCAATTACGAAGCCGACGCGCGTGGCCGGTGGTTTTTCCAGAATGGCCCGCAGCGCGTCTACGTGAGCCTCGCGTATACGCCGTTGGTCGCGCACTACGCCGGCGAGACGCTTTTCGATCAATGCGGGCGGCCGTTCACCACGAGGGAAGCTTTCCAGGACGACGAAGGGTCTGTGCTTCTTCTGGGCGAGCGCGGAGTGGCGTTGCTGGACGACCGCGAGCTCGCGCGTTTTTCCGAACAAATGCACCCCGACCTGCCGGTTATCCGGCGCGCGGATGCTGCAATGCGTTTCGGCTTCGTCGCCGAGCCCGCGCCGGACGCATAGCCTTCCTTGCGCTAAGCGAATTTCCTCTTTATAATCCGGCCTCTTTTTTGGGTTGCCGGGGCGGCCGCGACGAGCTAGACGTGGCCGCCCAGTCGTTTCTGGAAACGTAAAAACATGCCCACCGTCAATCAGTTAGTGCGCCAGGGGCGCGTCGCCAAGCGCCCCAAGTCGAAAGTCCCGGCCCTTGCCGGCTCGCCGCAGAAGCGGGGAGTCTGCACCCGGGTCTACACGACGACGCCCAAGAAACCCAATTCTGCGCTCCGCAAGGTGGCGAAAGTGCGGCTCACCAACGGCTTCGAGGTGATCGGCTACATCGGCGGCGAGGGCCATAACTTGCAGGAGCACTCGGTGGTGCTGATTCGCGGCGGACGGGTCAAGGACCTGCCGGGCGTGCGCTACCACATCGTGCGCGGCTCGCTCGACACCCAAGGGGTCAAGGACCGCAAGCAGGGCCGCTCGAAGTACGGCGCCAAGGCGCCGAAGTCCGCTTAACAGAGCAGAGGAAAGAGCACAGCATGCCGCGTCGCAGAGAAGTCCCCAAGCGCGAGATCCTGCCGGATCCGAAGTACAGCAACGTCGAGCTCGCGAAGTTCGTCAACGTGCTGATGACGCGGGGCAAGAAATCGGTGGCCGAGCGCATCATTTACGGCGCGCTCGACACCATCAAGTCGAAGTCGGGCAAGGATCCGATCGAGGTCTTCACGCAGGCGGTGCAGAACGTGAAGCCGATCGTCGAAGTGAAGAGCCGCCGCGTGGGCGGCGCGAACTACCAGGTGCCGGTCGAAGTGCGGCCGGTGCGCCGGATAGCGCTCGCGATGCGCTGGATCCGCGAGGCGGCGCAGAAGCGCGGCGAGAAGTCGATGACGGTGCGGCTCGCCGGCGAGCTGCAGGAAGCGGCCGAGGGCCGCGGCGGTGCGATGAAGAAGCGCGAAGAGGTCCATCGTATGGCTGAAGCGAACAAGGCCTTTTCACACTACAGGTTCTGAGGACATGGCTGTGGCGCGCAAGACTCCTATCGAGCGTTATCGGAACATCGGCATCTCGGCGCACATCGACGCCGGCAAGACGACGACCACCGAGCGCATCCTTTTCTATACCGGCGTCTCCCACAAGATGGGCGAGGTGCACGACGGCGCCGCGGTCATGGACTGGATGGAGCAGGAGCAGGAGCGCGGCATCACCATCACCTCGGCCGCGACCACGTGCTTCTGGAAGGGCATGGACCAGACCTATCCGGAGCACCGCATCAACATCATCGACACGCCGGGACACGTCGACTTCACGATCGAAGTCGAGCGCTCGCTGCGCGTGCTCGACGGCGCATGCATGGTTTACTGCGCAGTGGGCGGCGTGCAGCCGCAGTCGGAAACGGTGTGGCGCCAGGCGAACAAGTACCGCGTGCCGCGGCTCGCCTTCGTCAACAAGATGGACCGCGTCGGCGCGAACTTCTTCAAGGTCTACGACCAGATGAAGTCGCGCTTGAAAGGCAATCCCGTACCGATCCAGATCCCCATCGGCGCCGAAGAGAAGTTCGTCGGCGTGATCGATCTCGTCAATATGCGGGCGATCTACTGGGACGAGGCCTCCCAGGGGATGAAGTTCGAGCGCAAGGACATCCCGGCCGAGCTGCTCGCTCAGGCGAAGGAATGGCGCGAGAAGATGGTCGAAGTCGCCGCCGAGGCGAACGAAGAGCTGATGAACAAGTACCTCGAGTCGGGCCAGCTCTCGCTCGACGAGGTGAAGAAAGGCCTGCGCATCCGCACGATCAACAACGAGATCGTGCCGATGCTTTGCGGCTCGGCCTTCAAGAACAAGGGTGTGCAGGCGATGCTGGACGCCGTGATCGACTACCTGCCCTCGCCGGTGGACATTCCCCCGGTGAAGGGGGAGACCGAGAACGGCCAGCCGACCACGCGCAGTCCCAACGACGAAGAGCCCTTTGCCGGCCTCGCGTTCAAGATCATGACCGACCCCTACGTCGGCCAGCTGACCTTCTTGCGCGTGTACTCGGGCGTGCTCAATTCCGGCGACACGGTGTACAACCCGGTCAAGGGCAAGAAGGAGCGCATCGGGCGCCTGCTGCAAATGCACGCCAACGAGCGCCACGAAATCAAGGAAGTGCGCGCGGGCGACATCGCTGCAGTCGTGGGCCTGAAGGAGGTCACGACCGGCGAGACGCTGTGCGACGTCGAGAAGGTCATCCTGCTCGAGCGCATGGAATTTCCCGAGCCGGTGATCTCGCAGGCGGTGGAGCCCAAGACCAAGGCCGACCAGGAAAAGATGGGCGTGGCGCTGGGGCGTCTGGCGCAGGAAGACCCGTCGTTCCGCGTGCGCAGCGACGAGGAATCCGGCCAGACCATCATCTCCGGAATGGGCGAACTGCACCTCGAGATCATCGTCGACCGCATGAAGCGCGAGTTCGGCGTCGACGCTTCGGTCGGCAAGCCGCAGGTCGCCTACCGCGAGACCTTCAAGAAGTCGCTCGAGTCCGAAGGGAAGTTCATCAAGCAGTCGGGCGGCCGCGGCCAGTACGGCCACGTCTGGCTGAAGCTCGAACCGCAGCCGCACGGCAAGGGCTACGAGTTCATCGATGCCATCAAGGGCGGCAGGGTGCCGCGCGAGTACATCCCGGCGGTCGAGAAAGGCATCAGGGAAGCGCTGCAGGAAGGCGTGCTCGCCGGCTATCCGGTGGTCGACGCCAAGGTCACGCTGTTCGACGGCTCGTACCACGAGGTGGACTCGAACGAGAACGCGTTCAAGATGGCGGCGATCTTCGCCTTCAAGGACGGCATGCGCGCGGCTACGCCGACGCTGCTCGAGCCCATCATGGCGGTCGAAGTGGAGACCCCGGAAGAAAAGATGGGCGACGTGATGGGCGATCTCTCGTCCCGCCGCGGCATCATCCAGGGCATGGAAGACCTGCCCGGCGGCAAGGCGATCAAGGCCGAGGTGCCGCTCGGCGAGATGTTCGGCTACTCGACCACGCTGCGCTCGCTAACGCAGGGGCGCGCCACGTACACGATGGAGTTCAAGCACTACGCGGAGGCGCCGAAGAGCGTCGCCGAGGCAGTGATCAGCGCGAAGACCAAGTAATCAAGGACGATCAGAGAACATCATGGCCAAGGGCAAATTCGAGCGTACCAAACCGCACGTGAACGTGGGCACGATTGGTCACGTGGATCATGGCAAGACGACGCTGACGGCGGCGATGACGCACATCCTTGCGAAGAAGTACGGGGGTGAGG
>SCTY01000055.1 GCA_004297625.1 Betaproteobacteria bacterium
AATCGCTTCTACAACGAAAAACGCATCCATTCCAGCCTGGGCTATCATTCCCCGGTCGAGTTCGAATGCTTGGCCAATGCCTAGCAAAGTGTCCACTAAATCGGATGAAGATCACGGGCCGCGAGCTGCAGTGCCGCCATTCCCTCAGTGCGGCGGCCCGCCGTTGATTGAGAACGTTCGGCGTCATTTCCCGGTGCGTCGTACATCGGAGTATTCTTTCGCCTATGAAGATAGCGACAGGAAAGGTTGTCGGCGGCAAGGTCGTGGTCGACGGGGAACCTCTGGATGAGGGAGCGTCGGTGACTGTATTGGCCAGAGACGGCGAGAACGGCTTTACCTTATCCCCCGAGGAGGAGGCTGAACTCCTGCTGTCTATCGCCGAGGCCGATCGTGGCGAAACGATCTCTGCCGAAGAGGTGCTTGCGAAGCTTGCCCGCCGTCGCGGCTGAATAGGCTGTGCGGATTCGGGTCACCAAGCGTGCCGACGCGCATATTGAGCAGGCCGGCATTTGGTGGGAGCAGAATCGTCCCCTTTCTCCCGGCGCGCTAGGCGAAGAGCTGGCGGAGGCTTTCACGCTTCTGATCTCTCAGCCGGCTATTGGCGCCTCGGCATTGAACGCCAAGACGAGAGGCGTGAGGCGCGTCCATTTGGCGCGAGTTCACTACTACCTTTACTACCGAGTCCGCGGTGAGCAAATCGAAGTGCTTGCCCTCTGGCACACGAGTCGTGGCACTCCGCCACCGGTCTAGGCCGGCTGAGATGACGCCGAACTTCAGGTGGAACGGACGGGAGAACCTCATCCGCTAGAGTGGACACCTCGACCTAACGCTCGAGGGGACCTGTTTGGAGGAATTCGGTCCAATAATATTGGACGCAAACTGATTAACTTCCAGCCATGTCTCCATCGCGCGCTTTGCTGGTAATCGGGGTATCGCTGCTCGCGGGATGCGCCAGCGGCCGCGGGCCTGAAATCGTCTGGCGGGAGGAAGTGAAGCTGTCGTCGGGCGAGGTGATCACGGTCACGCGCGGCGAAGTGCGCCGGTTCGTCGCCGAACCCTTTCAGAGGGGCGGCTGGCTATACCAGGCATCGTGGATCGAGGGCTCCATTCCGGGAGTTGGCCCATTCCGGTGGGACACGCCGTTGACGCCCCTGCTCATCGACCGCGCCGCCGATGGGCACTGGTACATGGTCGGCCGCGCGGGCAATACGGCGGAGGGCGAATACGGCTTGTACAGCCCGCGGCCGGAAACCAGGCCGCTGTATATACCCTTCCGGCTCGACGGTGGAAAATGGACACGCATCGTGGAACGCGATTTTCCGACCGAGCTCGACAAGCCGAACCTGCTGGTCTTCGGCAGCATCATCTTCGAGCCCACCGAAGCCTCCTACACGGACACGGAGATCCGCAAGCAGCGGCGCTTCGGTTTTCGCAATGGCGACACGCTCGCCCTTTCGCTGAAGGTGCTCGTCAACCGCCCGTTCCATCCGGATGCCAATCGCTTTTACGCGCTGCAGCGCTGGCATATCGACTTCGGGGAGCGCTTCAAGACGCGCTGCGTCGTTGCGATCGGGTGCACGGAAGGTTGCGAGGGGTCAGGGTGGTCCTGCGGCCGCGCCTATGGGCTGCTCGATAGCGCGCCTGCACCAGGGTCGAGCGATCCGCCCGCGTCGCAGAAGTACGGCTTCCGCCCGGTCTGCTATTCCGACGACTCCTGTGCCGGGGTGCCGGACTGCCACAACCGCGGCGGTCGCTGCGAGCCGGTGGGGCAAATCGAGCTCGATCCGGCCCTTGGCCGCGCCCCCGTGCAGTTGACGCGCGAGGCTGGAGTCGCCCGATGAATGCGGCGCACATGCGGCTAAGTTGCCTGCATGCCGAAGATGATTCAGTTGCGCCATGTCCCCGATGAGCTGCACCGCAAGCTCAAGGCGCGCGCGGCGCTGGAGGGTCTTTCGCTGTCCGACTTTCTCCTGCAGGAAGTGAAGAAGGTCGCCGCGCGGTCGGCATTGTCCGAGCTACAGGCGAGATTGGCCCGCCGCGCCAAGGTCACTACGAGGCAATCACCCGCAGAGGCGGTGCGCGCCGACGAGATCCCGTGCTCGGCGCCACGCTGGTCACCATGGACGCCGCCTTGGCCTCTATACCGGGAGACGCGGCGCCAGTCGAAGTCATCCGCTGATCGCTCGCCGTCGTCCGGAAGCAGCAAACAGCGCAAGCAGCAGCATGAAAGCCGCCGACCAGGCGGCCGCCGCCGCGTAGTATTCGCCGGCGGCGCGGGCGAGCACCGCCACGGCGATGAGCACGGTTCCCCACACGATGATCGAGGAGCGCGCAGGGTCGCGGCGCGCCCTTAGCAGCCAGGCGAGCGCCATGACGTTGAACGTCAGCGTGCCGATCGCGCCGACCGTAATGAAGTGCAAGGCGACGGTATTGGTGAACGCGCCGTAGACGATCAAACCGAACGCTAGCCAGGCGTAGCCCGCGGCGAGGCACAAGAGATCCGGCCGTCGCCGCAGCGCCCATAGGCGCCAGCGCCACAGCCGCACACCGGCAAGCAATCCCGCCGTTACGGAAAAGATTCCAACGAAGAAATCGGAAGCCAGGCTCGCTGCCACGGCGAGCGCCATGGCGATGATCAACGCGCCCTCGATGCGGGGCTGCACGCGCGTCGCGAGCCGCAAGCCCTGGCGCTCGAGCTGCCCTGCGACCGCCGGCGCGATGAGGCGCCCGCCCATGAAGAGCATGAGCAGCGCGAAGAGCAATACCGCGGCGCCGAGCACATTCTGTCCAAGGTGAAATCCGAGAACGGAAAAGCACAGCGCGAGCAGCGTCACGGGAAGGGCCTGGTTGCGCCATTTCTTCGCCGCGCCGAGAAGCCGCGGCGCCGCTTGCAGGGCAAGCAAAGCGACGAAGAAGATATTCGATGCGTCTGAAAGAACGGAATCCGGCGCGGTGAGAAACGCGATGCGCGCCGCCGCCCATGCGGCGAAGATCAGATAGAGGCGCCAACCGGTGAGCGTGCCGAGCTGGTTGCCGGCGACGACCGCGAGCGCGAAGCCGAAAAGCATCTCGTGCGCGTGCCATTGCGCGCCGCGCGCGCCCATGGCAAGAATCGACGCCGGAAGGAAAAGCGCGGCATAGGCGGCCGCCGCCGGGTAGAACGCGCGCTGGCCGGTCAGGATTTGTATCGCAGTGTATCGAGGCCGGGCTGGCGTCGCCGTAGCGTACAAAAGCGCAACCGGCCCCTTACATCGGACCGATAGAGTGGGAACCCAACCTTACCGAATGGGAATCTGACCATGATGTGGGGATACGACGGATTCGGATTTGGCGGCGCCGGGATGGGTATCGGCATGCTGCTGTTCTGGGGATTGATCATCCTCGGCATCGTGATGCTGGCGCGCGGGCTCGGCGGAACAAGCGAGTCGAGCGCGCGCGGCAAAACTCCGCTCGACATTCTGCGCGAGCGCTACGCCCGGGGCGAGATCGACAAGAGCGAGTTCCAGCAACGGCGCAGCGATCTCAGCGCTTGATCCACTGCCGCAGCTCGATCGAATTGCCGTCGGGATCGTGGATCTCGGCGCGCGCGTAGCTGGGCCGGATCAGCGGTCCCCAGGTGCACTCGACGCCCTTCGCCTTCAGCTCGGCGAGCGCGCGCTGCATGTCGTCCACTTCGAGCGCCATCATGCGGTAGCCGAGGTGCTCGCCCTCGGCCCGCGGGGCGGGCTGCATCTCGGTGTAGGTCATGAGCTCCACGGTCGTGCCGCCCAGGTCGAGGTAGACGAGCTTGAGGCCCCCGGGGACCGTGAAGCGCGAGCGCACGCTGAAGCCGAGCACCCCGGCGTAGAAGCGCACCGCGCGCTCCTCGTCCGCGGTCACGAGCTCGATATGGTCGATACGCTTGAACATCTCATCCCTCCTTGCCGTCCAGCCGCGGACGCGTAAGGATCGGAACATACACCACGGTAAAGAGCGCGAACGCGGCAAACCAGAGCACCGCGGAGGCGACGATAAGCGCGACGTAGGCCGACGGAAAGACGAGCGGCAGGAGCGCGCGCGCCACCGCGGCGAGGTGGACCAGCACGTAAGCGGCGAGCTCCCATCCTCCGACCGCCAGCGGCCGCGCGGTGTGGCCGCGCGAAGTGCGCGTCATCATGCCGAGGGTCAGGCCGCCGATCGCGCCCACGGTGAGCGCATGCGTGGCGAGCGCCGGGGCGACGAGCTCGAAGCCGGCGAATCCGCGCAGCGCGAGATGCACGACGATCCAGGCGTAGGACAGGTGCAGGATCCACAGGATCGGCCGCGCGCGCGTGGCCCATGGCGACCACAGCGCCAGGCGGACAACATGGAAAGCGGCTGCCAGGAGCGCAACGATCGCCACAGGGAGCTGCAAGGCATCCAGGATCAAGAGCAACAGCACTAGACCGAGCGAGCCGTACTCCACCACTTGGTTGCGCCGCGCGCCCGCGCCCGGAATGGCGTTGTTCGTGAACGCTGGAATGACGCGCCCGCCCATGACCGCCATGACGAAGAGCACCACGTCCAGCCCGACCGCGAGCGCGGCCTGCGGGTAGGCCTGGAAGACGATGCTCGCGGCGCCGAGCGCGAGCACCAGCACGATGAAGAACCAGTTGCGCCGGTTTCCGCTCGCGATGAGCGGCGCGCCGATCCCCCACGCGACCGCGGCCGCGAAAATGAGGTCGACCACGCTTGACGCGGCAAGGGAGAAAAAAGCCACCACTCTCGCAAGGACCCAAAGTCCTGCAATCGCGGCGAGCGCCGCGCCGGTGGGCGTAGGCCGCCCGGCCCACAGGCGCACCGCGGTCAGCAAGAACCCGGCGATCACGGCGAACGCGTAGCCGAACAGCATCTCGTGCGCGTGCCAGTACAGGTTGGCGCCGCCGAGCCAGCCGGCGTATTCCGCGGCCCAGAGCGGAACGCTCAGCGCCGCGTAGAGCCCGGCGAGCAGGTAGAACGGCCGAAAGCCGAGCGCAAAAAGAACGAAGCCTGCCGCGCTTTCGCGGGCAGGCTCCGAGGGCTGCAGGATCAAGCTAGGCTAAGAACCCAGCTGATCAGCTTCTTCAGATCCGCGTCCGGCACGGCCGGGTTCGGCGGCATGGGCACCTGGCCCCATACGCCCGAGCCGCCTTTCTTCACTTTCTGCTCGAGCTGCGCGGCGACGTTCTGACCCTTGTACTTCTTCGCCACGTCCTTGTACGCCGGACCGACCGATTTCTTGTCGACCGTGTGGCAGGCAAGGCAGTTGTACTTCTTGGCGAGTGCCTCGTCGGCTTTCGCCGGAAGCGCGATTGCGGTGGCGGCAAGCGCCAGTGCGATCGTCAAGACCTTCATGTCGGTAAGGCTCCTAGGGAAGCTCTGCGCAAGTGACTGAGACGATGCAATCGATGTCGATCATGCGCGAGTCTTGGGTTAAAGGACGCCCGAAACGGTTTCGGGAAGCCTACTTGTTGTCGTTTTACTGCTC
>SCTY01000087.1 GCA_004297625.1 Betaproteobacteria bacterium
GGTCGGCATCCAGTTCGTCGCCGACCTCGGCACGGCGGCGGCGCTCATCGTCGCGCTCTCAGTCGGCATCGCTCTGTTTGTGATGCCCGCGATCCTGCGGCTCGTCGGCCATCGCATCGACCGCTGGCGCGTGCCGCTGCTGCCGACGGTCTCCTACGAGAGCGAGAGCGGCATGGGGTACCGGCTGAGCCGGCTGATCCAGCGTGCCCCGATCCCGGCGCTCGTCATCTCACTCGGCGTGCTGCTGCTGCTGGCGGTGCCGCTGCTGAGCATCCGCGTCGGTTCGTCCGACGCCGGCAACAACCCCGATACGTTCACGTCGCGACGCGCCTACGACCTGCTGTCCGAGGGCTTCGGGCCCGGCTTCAACGGGCCGGTCCTCGTCGCGCTGGAGATCGACGGCGCGCAGGGCGTCGCCGCGGCCAGGGAGCTGCCGGCGAAGCTCAAGCAGCTGCCCGGCGTCGTCCACGTCACCGACCCGCGCTTCAACGCCGAGCAGACGGCGGCGACGCTCACCGTCATCCCGTCGACGTCGCCGCAGTCCCAGGCGACGTCCGACCTCGTGCACGCGCTGCGCGGCGACCTCTCGAAGGACCTCGCCAGCAGCGGCGCGACGGCCTACGTCGGCGGCACGACGGCGATGTTCATCGACATCGGCGACCGCATCATGAGCCGGCTGCCGTGGCTGTTCCTCTCGGTGATCGGGCTGAGCTTCCTCCTGCTGATGATGGTGTTCCGGTCGATCCTCGTGCCGCTGAAGGCGGCGCTGATGAACCTGCTCGCCATCGGCGCGGCGTACGGCGTGCTCGTCGCCGTGTTCCAGTGGGGATGGGGCGCGGGGTTGATCGGCGTCAGCCGCACCGGGCCGATCGAGTCGTTCCTGCCGATGTTCCTGTTCGCGATCCTCTTCGGCCTGTCGATGGACTACGAGGTCTTCCTCGTCAGCCGCATCCGCGAGGAGTACCTGATCACGCGCGATGCGTCGGCCTCCGTGGCGCGCGGGCTGTCCGTGACGACGCGGCTGATCACGGCCGCGGCGGCGATCATGGTCGCCGTGTTCCTGAGCTTCGCGCTTGGCGACCAGCGCGTCATCAAGGAGTTCGGCATCGGCCTCTCGAGCGCGATCTTCATCGATGCCACGCTCGTGCGGTTGATCCTCGTGCCGGCGTTCATGCAGATCATGGGCGACGCCAACTGGTGGTTCCCCAGCTGGCTCGACCGCATCGTGCCGCGGATCAGCATCGAGGCGCACCACGCGCTCGACCCCCGCCCGGCGCCGGCCCCGGTGCCGGTGCTGGTCGAGGATTGACGAGCCTGGCTCGTGAGCCCGGCCGTCCCGGCTAGACGATCGAGTCACTCTTGAGCAGGTTGCAGTCGCCGCACAGGAGTTGAATATTCTCGACTCCCGTGCCACCGCCTTTGG
>SCTY01000056.1 GCA_004297625.1 Betaproteobacteria bacterium
GTCGCTGCTCGATACGGTGCAGCGTCTCCAGCGTGCTTCATGAACCGCCGGATGCGGAACCGCACGTCCGGTGGTGTGGGAGGACGGCGGGGGTAACCCCGCCTCCTACCCGCTGCCCGCGTCGCCGGGCTTGTCGAAGCTCTTCAGCGCGACCTTGCCGTTCACGAAGCGCACGTTGATCACCGCGTCGCGGCTCGCCCAGCGCGAGGACGTGCCGGAGACGCCGAGCACGTTGACGCTGTTCGATTCGGTCGGGGAGCCGAGGATCGAGATGACCTCCTGCTCGGTCATGCCGTCCTGGATCTTCGCGAAGTTCTCCTGCGTGAGCTTCGAGCAGGCGGCGATCAGCAGCGCAACGAGCAGTGCAACAAACCGGGTCTTCATGGGCCGACACTATAATCCAACGCCATGGGCACCATGGACGAGCTCGAAGTCTCGGCCGCGCGCATCGATCTCGCCGCGGCGTTTCGCCTCGCCGTGCGCATGGACCTCCACGAGGGCGTGTGCAACCACTTCAGCCTGATGCTGCCCGACGGCAGGCATTTCCTTCTGAATCGCTACGGGCTGCACTGGAGCGAGGTGAGCGCCTCGAACCTTCTGTTGCTCGACGCGCACGGGAACGTGCTGCGGGGCGAAGGAGAATTCGAGAAGACCGCGTTCTACATCCATTCGCGCATTCACCTCGCGAACCCGCGCGCGTCCTGCGTGCTCCACACGCACATGCCGTATGCGACCGCGCTCACGCTTCTGGAGAACGGGCGGCTCGAAATGGTCGAGCAGAACGCGCTGCGCTTCTACGAGGACATCGCCTACGACGATACGTACAACGGCCTGGTCGTCGACAGCGCCGAGGGCGACCGTCTGGCGCGCGCGCTCGCCGGCAAGCGCGCCCTGTTTCTCGCCAACCACGGCGTAATCGTCGTCGGGCCGTCGGTCGCCGAAGCGTTCGACCTGCTTTACTACCTGGAGCGCGCCTGCCGCCTGCAAGTGCTCGCGCGCTCCACCGGGGGCACATTCAAGTCGATAAGACAGGACGTGGTGCGCGACACTTGCCGCATGATGCGCGCCGACGCGCCCAAGTACGCCGCGGCGCATTTCGGCGCGCTCAAGCGCATCCTCGATCGCGAGGAGCCCGGCTATTCTCACTGAGCGGGTGCAGGTGCGGCCGGCGACGCCGCAGGACATTGCGGCGGTCCACGCGATCTACGCGCACCATGTTCTGCATGGCCTCGCCTCCTTCGAGGAGGAGCCGCCCTCGGCCGAAGAGCTGCGCCGGCGCTACGACGACATCGTGCGCCGCGGGCTGCCGTGCCTCGTCGCCGAATTCGGCGGCGTCGTCGCCGGCTACGCCTACTGCGCGCTCTACCGCACGCGCTCGGCGTATCGCTACGCGCTCGAAGATTCAGTCTATGTGCGGCAGGACGTGCAGGGCCGAGGCGTGGGCAGCGCGCTTCTTTCCGACCTCATCCGGCGCTGCGAAGCGCTCGGCTACCGGCAGCTCGTCGCGGTCATCGGCGACAGCGCGCACACCGCCTCCATCGAGCTGCACGCCGCGCACGGGTTTCTGCGCGTCGGTACGCTGCGCTCGGTAGGCTTCAAGTTTGGCCGCTGGGTCGACAGCATCATCATGCAGCGCCCGCTCGGGCCCGGCGACGGTGCGCGGCCCGAGCGCTAGCCAGGCCTCCCGGCGCACCGCTTCGCGCAGCAGCAGGATCTCGAGCGGCACCTTGAAGGCGCGCTCGAATCCGACCTGTACCTCGCCGACTGCGCGCTCCAAGGATTGCGCCGCGGCTTGCGCGCTGAATGCGCACAACGCAACGATTGTGGTCTTAGTGAGGGACAAGGACGGGCTTGCCTTTTACCTGGCGCATCGCCATGAGCTTGAGGGCGTCGGCCGCGCGCCGCAAAGGAAAAATTTGCGACACGTGCGGGCGCAGCTTTCCCTCGCCGTGCCAGCGCGCGATCGGAGGTGCCATCGGTCGGCAGAAAAGCCGCAGACTACGGCTTTCATCAACATAGAATGCCATATGCCTACTCTCACCACCGACGATGGCGTGAAGCTGTACTACGAAGAGGCGGGCGCCGGCACGCCGATCGTTTTCGTCCACGAGTTTGCCGGCGACCTTCGCAGCTGGGAGCCGCAGCTGCGCCACTTCTCGCGCCGCTACCGCTGCATCGCCTACAACGCGCGCGGCTATCCGCCTTCCGGCGTTCCGGAGGATTCCGAGCACTACTCGCAGGCGCGGGCCCGCGACGACATCCGCTCGGTGCTCGACGGCCTGCGCATTCCGCGCGCGCATATCGTCGGGCTCTCGATGGGCGCCATGGCGTCGCTGCATTTCGGCATGACCTACGGCAAGAAGGCGCTCTCGATCACCGTCGCCGGCGGCGGCTATGGCGCGCATCCGGCGCAATTCGCGCAGTTCCAGAAGGACTCGCGCGCCAACGCCGAATTCATCCGCAACCAGGGGCTCGACCGGTTCGTGGAGACCTACGGCTACGGGCCGACACGCGTGCAACTCCAGAACAAGGATCCGCGCGGCTTCGCGGAATATCTCGCGCAGTTCGCGCAGCATTCCGCGCTCGGCTCGGCCAACACCCTGCTCGGCTACCAGGCGCGCCGCCCCTCGCTCTACGACCTCACCGAGGAGATGGCGCGCATCGACGTGCCCACGCTCATCGTGGCGGGCGACGAGGAAGAGCCTTGCCTGGAGGCGTGCCTTCTCATGAAGCGCACCATCCCGGGCGCCGGTCTCGCGATCCTGCCGCGCAGCGGGCACGGCATCAACCTGGAGGAGCCGGCGCTCTTCAATCAGCTTCTCGAGAGCTTCTTCCACCAGGTCGAGGCCGGCCGCTGGAGCGCGCGCGATCCGCGCGCCGCGGTGCCCTCGATCTACGGTCCGGGAGGCAAGCCGTGCTAGGGGTCGAAAAACGCGGGACGGTCGGCTGGATCGTCTTCAACCAGCCGGCGAAGCGCAACGCGATCAACGGCGCCATGTGGCGCGGCATCCCGCCGGCGATGGCGCAGTTCGACGCGGATCCCGAGGTGCGCTGCGTGGCTTTCCGCGGGGCGGGCACGGAGGCTTTTGCCGCCGGCGCCGACATCTCGGAGTTCGAGAAGGTGCGCGCCGATCGCGCGGCCGTGGCCGAATACGACGGGCTGCTCGACAAGGTGCTGCACGCCATCCAGGATTCGCGCAAGCCCTCGGTGGCGATGATCTACGGCTACTGCATGGGCGGCGGGCTGGAGATCGCGCTTGCCTGCGATCTGCGCTATTGCGGAGAGTCGGCGCAGTTCGGCATCCCGGCGGCGAAGCTGGGCCTCGCCTACAACATCGAGGGCCACAAGCGGCTGATCGAAACCGTCGGCCATGCCCGCGCGCGCGAAATGATGTACCTGGGCCGGCGCTACGGCGCGTCCGAGGCGCTTGCCATGGGACTCGTGAACGCGGTGGTGGAAGACGCGGCGCTCGAAGCGCACGTCTCCGGCATCGTGAAGACGTTGTGCGAGAACGCGCCGCTTTCCATCGCCAACTCCAAGACCATCATCGAGCAGTTCGTGAAGTCCTCGGGCAGCCCCGACGCCCCGCTCATGGAGGCGGCCATGGCGCGCTGCGCGAAGAGCGCCGATTACCACGAGGGCCGCAAGGCCTTCATGGACAAGCGCAAGCCGCGCTTCACCGGCAAATGAAGATCGAGCGCGTCCGCAGCCGCGCGGTCGCGGCGCCGATGAAAAGGCCGTTGCCGACGAGCATCGCCACGCTCAACGAAGCGGGGCTGCTCCTCATCGACCTGCAGACCGACCAGGGCGTCGTCGGGCGCGCGTACCTTTTCGGCCTGGGCAAGCACAATCTCCCGACGATCGCGAAGCTGGTCGAGACCATGGCGGACATGGTGCAGGGCGATGCAGTGGCGCCTTTCGACCTCGAGAAGAAGCTGCGGGCGAAGTACGCGCTGCTCGGCGTGCACAACATGGTGCTTTTCGCCATCGCGGGAATCGACATGGCGGCCTGGGATGCGCTCGGGCAAGCGCTCGGCCAGCCGCTCGCGCGGCTGCTTGGCGGCATACCGCGCCCGGTGGCCGCCTACAACTCGAACGGCCTCGGGATTCGCTCTCCGAAGGAGCTGGAGAAGGAGGCGCTCGAGCTCGTTGAAGAAGGCTTCCGCGCGGTAAAGCTGCGTCTTGGCCGGGCGCACGCGAAGGACGACCTCGACGCGCTGCGCGCCGTGAAGCGCGCGATCGGGCCCGAAATCACCCTGATGGTGGACTTCAACCAGGCGCTCAGCGTCGCCGAGGCGCTGGAGCGCGGCCGCATGATCGACGAGGAGGGCGGCGTCTACTGGATCGAAGAGCCGATCCGCGCCGACGATTTCGCGGGAAACGCGCGCCTCGCGCGCGAGCTGCGCACGCCGATCCAGATCGGCGAGAACTTCATGGGCCCGGAGCAGATGGCGCAGGCGCTTGCCGCCGGCGTGGAGATGTCGAGCCATCTCTTTCCGGAGGCGAGTTGCCATCTGCTCGCGGTGACGCCGACCTGCCACTGGCTCGAGTTCGTGGATTGGGCCGCTCCGGTGCTGCAAGAGCCTCTCATCGTTAGAGACGGATTCGTCGTTGCGCCCGAAAGACCGGGTCTCGGCATGGCCTGGAACGAGGAAGCCGTGCGGCGCTATCTCCTTTGATGTTCACCCGGCATTTCGCGCACTGGCCGCCGGGCAAGCCTAAAACGCTCGAGCTGCCGCCGCAGACGGTCTACCGGAATCTCGAGGCGAGCGTGGCACGCGATCCCGAGCGCGCGGCGATCGACTACTACGGCGCGCGCATCAGCTACCGCCGCCTCAAGCAGGAAGTGGACGCGCTTGCCGGGTTCCTGCAGAAGCGCTGGGGAATCGCGCGCGGCGAGCGCGTGGTGCTGTACCTGCAGAACAGCCCGCAATTCGTCATCGCGTATTACGCCATCCTGCGCGCCGACGCGGTCGTCGTGCCGCTCAACCCGATGAACCGCACGGAAGAGCTGCGCCACTACATCGCCGATTCGGGCGCCCGTGCGGCCGTGGTCGGACAGGACGTGCTTTCGCACATCGAGCCCTTGGGCCTCGAGCACATCCTCGTTGCCGCGTACTGCGATTACCTGCCGCCGGCGGCCGAGCTGCCGCTGCCCGATTTCGTCCGCGCCGCGCCGGCGTCGACGGCATGGCGAGAGGCGCTCGCGGCCGATCTCGAGCCCGGGCCGCACGAAGCGCGTCCAGGCGACCTGTCGGTGATGCCCTATACCTCGGGCACCACGGGCAAGCCCAAGGGCTGCATGCATACGCATTTCAGCGTGCAGGCGACGACCGTGCCGTACTTGTACTGGCGCGGCACGCGGGAAAACGCCGTCGTGCTCTGCGCGCTGCCGATGTTCCATGTCACCGGCATGCAGGCGGGCATGAATTCGGCGATCTACCTGAGATCGACGATCGTGCTGCTGTCGCGGTGGGACCGCGATTGCGCCGCGATGCAGATCGAGCGCGCGCGGGTGACCAACTGGTCGGCGATCACCACCATGCTGGTCGACTTCGTTGCGAATCCGAACCTCGGCCGCTACGACCTTTCATCGCTGCAAATCCTCGGCGGCGGCGGCGCCGCCATGCCGGAGGCCGTGGCGCGCAAGCTCGAGGAGGTGTTCGGCCTGCCGTTCATCGAAGGCTACGGCCTTTCCGAGACCATGGCGCCCACGCACATCAATCCGCCGCAACGGCCGAAGCGCCAGTGCGCGGGCATCCCGTTTTTCAACACCGACGCGCGCGTCATCGATCCTGAAACCCGGAAGGAGCTCGCGCCTGGAGAAGTGGGCGAAATCATCGTGCGCGGCCCGCAGGTCTTCAGCGGTTACTGGAACGACCCGGAGGGCACCGCCCGGGCTTTCCTCTCACATGATGGGAACCGTTTCTTCCGCACCGGGGACCTCGGCTATTACGACGAGGAAGGCTATTTTTTCATCACCGACCGCCTGAAGCGCATGATCAACTGCGCCGGCTTCAAGGTCTCTCCGGCCGAGGTGGAGTCGATGCTGTACGCGCATCCGGCGATCCAGGAGGCGTGCGTCATCGGCGCGCGCGACGAATATCGCGGCGAAACTGTAAAAGCCTTGATAGTTCTCAAGAAAAATATGCGCGTGCCGATCGCCCCGCAGGATATAACGGCGTGGGCGCGCAGCCGCATGGCGGCATTCAAAGTGCCGCGGTTGGTACAGTTCGTGGACGAGCTGCCGAAGACGGCCACCGGCAAGATCTTCTGGCGCAAGCTCCAGGAAGAGGAGAATCGGAAGAGCTCATGAAATACGTTTTGCTGGCATTGATGCTGGTCGCGGGGCCCGCGTTCTCTCAAGTGCAGATCGAGAACGCCTGGGCGCGCGCCACGCCGCCCGGCGCGAAGACGGGCGCAGCCTACATGGTGATCCACAACAAGTCGGCTTCCCCCGACCGGTTGATGGGCGCCGAGAGCGCGCTCGCCGCGCGCGTGGAAACGCATGTGCACATCAAGGAAGGCGAAGTGATGCGCATGCGCGAGGTGAAGGGGTTCGACATACCGGCCAACGGCAGCTTCGAGCTCAAGCCCGGCGGTCCGCACCTCATGTTCGTCGACATCCGCAAGCCGTTCAAGGAGGGCGAGAAGATCCCGGTAACGCTCAAGTTCGCGAAGGCAGGCGCGGTCCCGGTCGAATTCAAGGTCGGGCGGATGGGCGCAGCCGCCCACCCGATGCACTAGAAAAGCTGCCTGCCGATCCACCACGCCAGCCCGGCGATGAACGCCGAGCAGGGAATGGTGAGTATCCAGGCCCAGACGATATTGCCGGCAATGCCCCAGCGGACTGCCGATACCGACTGGGTCGAGCCGACCCCTACGATCGCCCCCGTTATGGTGTGCGTCGTGGAGACCGGGATGCCGAGCGCGGTGGCGAGGAAAAGCGTGACGGCCCCGCCGGTCTCGGCGCAGAAGCCGCCCACGGGCCGCAGCTTGGTGATGCGCTGGCCCATGGTCTTCACGATGCGCCAGCCGCCGAACGCCGTGCCCAAGGCGATGGTCATGTAGCAGGCGATCACTACCCAGGCGGGCACCGAGTCGTTTGCGCCGGTGTAACCGGCGGCGATCAGCAGCATCCAGATGATGCCGATCGTCTTCTGCGCGTCGTTGCCGCCGTGTCCCAGGCTGTAGAGCGATGCAGAAATAAGCTGGAGGCGCCGGAACCAGCGGTCCACCCGTGACGGCGTGGTACGCACGAAGATCCAGGACGTTGCAAGCATCAGCAGCGAGCCGAGCACGAAGCCAAGCAAGGGCGAGATGAAGATGAAGGCGACCGTTTTGAGTATCCCGGGGGTAAGCAGCGACCACGTGCCTGCCTTGGCGACGGCGGCGCCGACCAAGCCGCCGATCAGCGCGTGCGAGGATGACGAAGGCAGGCCGTAGTACCAGGTAATGATGTTCCATGCTATGGCACCGATAAGAGCGCCAAATATCAGGTAATGGTCGACGACGCTCTGGTCCACGATCCCCTTGCCGACGGTGGTGGCGACGCTGAGGTGGAACACGAGCAGGGCAACGAAATTGGCTACCGCGGCGAGCAGAACCGCCTGGTAGGGCTTCAACACGCGCGTCGAGACCACGGTGGCGATGGAGTTCGCCGCGTCGTGGAAGCCGTTCAGGAAGTCGAACGCGAGCGCGACGAGCACCAGCGCGACGACCACGCCCAGAGTCATCTGGGACGCAGCGGCGCTCTCCATCAGGAGTTCTCGAGGACGATGCCCTCGACGACGTTCGCGACGTCCTCGCAGCGGTCGGTGATCGACTCGAGAAGCTCGTAGATCACGCGCAGCTTCATCACCTGCTTGATGTCGTTCTCCTCCCGGAAGAGCTTGGAGAGCGCGCCGCGCATCACGCGGTCGGCGTCGGACTCGAGCCGGTCGATCTCCTCGCAGTACTTGAGGATCGCCTCGGAGCGCTTGATGTTCGGCAGCAGCTCGACCACGGCCTTCACCCGGTCGCACGACATCTGGCAGATCTCGGCGAGCTGCTTCGCCTCCGGGGTGACGCGCTGCAGGTCGTACAGCGCGATCGACTCGGCGACGTCCTGGATGAGGTCGAGGATGTCGTCCATCGAGCCGATGAGCGTATGGATCTGGTCGCGGTCGAAGGGCGTGATGAAAGTGCGGTGAAGCAGCGTGATGCACTCGTGGGTGATCTTGTCGGCGGCGCGCTCGCAGGCGTCGATGCGCTGCGCGTGCATGTCGAGCTCGGTGAAGGTGCCGATCATGGTCGCGAGCTCGCGGCTTCCCTGCACGATGCGCTCGGCGTGGGCGGTGAACAAATCGAAGAATTTCCCCTCGCGGGGCATCAGGCGGCCGAGCACGTTGTTATTCCTTCAGGCGCAAACCGCGCGATTTTAGCCGTTTGACCGCGTCTGCGTCGAACCCCCATTGCGCCAGCGCCTGCGCTCCGCCCTCGCCGCGCTCGGGCGGCGCGCGGCGCACCGCGCCCGGCGTGCGCGAAAACCGCGGCGCCGGGGCCGGCTGCTCGACTCTTGCGACGTTGACGAAACTCTTCCTCGAAACGGCCTGCGGATGCGCGCGCGCTTCGGAAAAGGACAGCAGCGGTGCGAAGCAGGCGTCCGAGCCCTCGAGCACCCGGCACCACTCGTCGCGCGTCTTGCTTTTGAAGGTCTGCGCGAACTTCTCCCGCATCTCGGGCCAGCGCGAGCGGTCATGCTGTGGCAGGTTCACCAAATCCAATTTCTTCAGTAATTCTTCATAAAAACGGCTCTCGATCGCGCCGATCGAGACATACTTGCCGTCCTTCGTCTCATACACGTCGTACCAGGGCGCGCCGGTGTCCAGGATGTTGACGCCGCGCTCTTCCGACCAGCTTCCGGAGGCGAGGTAGCCCGAGAACATCGCCGCGAGGAGCGAGGCCCCGTCGACCATCGCGGCGTCGATCACCTGCCCCTTGCCGGAGCGGCGCGCCTCGACGAGCGCGCAAGCGACGCCGAAGCCGAGCAGCATGCCGCCGCCGCCGAAGTCGCCGATCAGGTTGAGCGGCGGCACCGGGGCCTCGCCTTTGCGGCCGAAGGCGTTCAGCACGCCGGCGAGCGCGATGTAGTTGATGTCGTGCCCCGCGCGCGGGGCGAGCGGGCCTTCCTGTCCCCAGCCGGTCATGCGCCCGTACACGAGGCGGGGATTGCGCGCGAGCGCCGCCTCCGGACCGAGGCCGAGACGCTCCATCACCCCCGGCCGGAAGCCCTCGATGAGGACGTCCGCGCGCTCGACGAGCTCCAGGCACACTTCCTTTGCGCCGGGAGATTTGAGATCGAGCGCGACCGAGCGTTTGCCGCGCATCATGACGTCGTACCAGCGCTCGGGCTTGAGGCCGAGGTCGGTGGAGGCCGGCCGGTCCACGACGATCACGTCCGCGCCCATGTCGGCGAGCAGCATGCCTGCGAACGGGGCCGGCCCGATCGCTTCGAATTCAAGTACCTTGATTCCGCTGAGCGGGCCCATCACCCGATAATACCGAATGGGCGCACGCTATCCCGAACGCATCGTCTGCCTCACCGAAGAAACCACCGAGACGCTCTACCTCCTGGGAGAGGAGCGGCGCATCGTCGGCATCTCCGGCTACACCGTGCGGCCGCCGCGCGCGCGGCGCGAGAAGCCGCGCATCTCCGCGTTTCTGTCGGCCAGGACAGAGAAGATCGTTGAATTGAAACCCGACCTGGTGCTCGGCTTTTCCGATCTCCAGGCCGATATCGCGCGCGATCTTGCGAAGGCCGGCTTGAACGTCATGCTGTTCAACCAGCGCTCGGTCGACGAGATCCTGTCGATGATTTTGACCCTGTCGGCCATGGTCGGTGCTGGCGAAAAAGGGCGAGCGCTGGTTTCACGGCTCGAAGAGAATTTGGCTGCGATAAAGGCACAGGCCGAAGCCTTTCCACGGCGCCCGCGCGTTTATTTCGAGGAATGGGACGAGCCGATGATCAGCGCCATCCGCTGGGTGAGCGAGCTGATCGACGTCGCCGGCGGCGAGGACGTTTTTTCCGAGCTTTCACGCTCGCAATCGGCTGCGGGCCGCGTCATCGCCAACGCGGGCTGGGTTGTGGAAAAACAGCCCGAGGTGATTCTCGGCTCCTGGTGCGGCAAGAAATTCCGCCCGGAGCGCGTGGCCGCGCGCCCCGGCTGGCAAGCCATTCCCGCGGTGAGGGAAAACCGGCTGTTCGAGATCAAGTCGGCCGACATCCTGCAGCCCGGCCCGGCGGCGCTCACCGACGGCGTGCGCCGCATCCACGAGATTCTCAGGGAGTTTGTTTACTGAGTCGCTACATGAAAGGCGGGCGCGCGCCCCTCCTTGTCGCTGCCCGCATACACGGTGAGATGCGGGTACGGAATCTCGATGCCGCGCTCGTCATAGGCCTTTTTCAGGCGCTTGAGGAATTCGCGTTTGACGTTCCACTGCTGGATCGGCGGCACGACCCTCAAGCGCGCGCGCAGGATCACCGCCGAGTCGTCCCAGCGCTCCACGCCGATGATCTCGATGTCCTCCGGCATCTTGTCTCGCCACGCGGGGTCGTCGCGCATCGCCCGGGCGACTTCCCGCATCACTGCCAGCCCCTCGTCCGGGTCCTCGCGATAGGCGACGCCCGCGTCGATGACCGCCTGCGCAAAGCCGCGCGTCATGTTGGTCACGGTCGTGATCTCGCCGTTCGGCACGAAATGGACATGGCCGTCGAAGTTGCGCAGCCGTACGTAGCGCAGCGTCACTTCCTCGACCAGCCCGCTCAGCCCGGCGACCTGCACCACGTCGCCCTCGCGGATCTGGTCGTCGAGGAGGATGAAAAAGCCGCCGAGGAAGTTCTTGATCAGGCTTTGCGCGCCGAAGCCGATGGCGACGCCGGCAACGCCGGCGGTGGCAAGGATCGGCGCCACCGAGATGCCCAGCTCGCCAAGGACCAGCGTGCCCGCGACGATGACGATGACGATCGCGGCGGTGTTGCGGAACACGCGCGCCAGCGTCTCGATGCGCGCCACCTCGTCGTGGCCGGTGCGCCGCTGCATGTAGGCCCGGAACAGGCGGATGAGGCGCGCGGAAACCGCCTGCAGCACCCAGGCGAGCACGAGGATCGCGACGATGCGCAGCGTCTGCACCACGACCGCCCGCGTTTCCGGGTCGATGTCGCGGTAAAACGAAATCAGGTCTTGCATCGGCATTCCCCCTTCTGAACGGGAATGCCGATGCTAACGCTTCAGTGCAGCCCGAGCGAAGCCTCGATGTTGCGCACCAATGCGACCAGGCGCGGCCCGATGTCGTCCTCGAGCTGGCCCTTCTTCACCATGAATGCCGGCACGCCGCAATTGAAGGCGACGATCTCGCCGTCGACGGTGCGCCGCATCGGCACGCCGACCGCGAAGTGCTCGCGGCGCAGCTCGCCCATCGAGGCGCAGAAGCCGCGCGCGCGGATGTCTTCGAGCGCCTTGTCGATCGACGGGCGGAATTTGCGGTAGCTCTCCGGCTCCTTCACCTTCATCTGGTTGAGCACCGCCTCGCGCTCCGGCGGCGTGCACGCCGCGAGGAAGGCGCGGCCGATCACCGATTGCGAGATCGGTACCGAGGTGCCGATGTCCGGCAGCGTGGTGATGGCGCTGCCGTTGCGGCAGGATTCGACGTACACCATGTTCAGGCGGTCGCGCACGCCCATCGACACCCAGCCGTTGCAGTAATCGGCGAGCTCTTTCATCATGGGGCGCGCCACCTGGCGCACGTTCATCGAGGCGAGCAGCGGATAGCCGATGGACAGCACCGCCGAGCCGAGCTGGTACTTGCCCAGCCGCATGTTGTGGCGCAGGTAGCCGAGTTTCGTCAGCGTGTAGGTAAGACGCGACACGGTGGGCTTGGGCAGTCCGGTGCGCACCGAGATTTCCTTGTTGCCGAGCAGCGGCTCGAGCGGGGTGAAGCAGCGCAGCACCTCCAGACCGCGCGCTAGGGTGGTGGCGAATTGCCGGTCGCCTTCGTGCTCGTAGCTGAATGTTCCGGTAGGCTGCGAAAGGGGTGCCGTGGCTTCGGGTGCGCCCATCGAAAAAGCTCTCCTCGGTTTCGTTCTGTGGTTTGTGGTTTCTGGTTTCTGGGGATGCAGCAGACTTGCTGGCGTTTCGATATTCTGTCGGCGGAGCCTTGGCTGTCAACTTAGTCGTATCAAATTTCACATAGTGAAATCTACCTCCCTCTTCGATTTGCGCGGCAAAGTGGCGTTGGTGACCGGCTCGACGCGCGGCATCGGAAGATCGATTGCCGAAGAGCTCGGGCGCGCCGGCGCGAAGGTGAGCCTCTCGAGCCGCAAGAAGCCAGCGTGCGAAGAAGCGCGCCTTGACCTCGAGCAACAGGGAATCGAGGTCATCGCGCGCCCCTGCAACGTATCGCGCAAGGAGGAGCTGCAGGCGCTCGTCGATGCTACGCGCGAGCGTTGGGGCGCGATCGATATCGTCGTTTCAAACGCGGCGTCGAATCCCTATTACGGTGCGCTCGCTTCGATTTCGGACGAGGCGTTCGACAAGACGATGAGCAACAACGTGAAGAGCGCGCTGTGGCTCGCCGGCATGACGCTCGAGCACATGGCGAGCCGCGGCGGCGGCAGCTTCATTCTGGTCGGCTCTGTCGGCGGTCTCGTCGCCAACACGGTGATCGGCGCCTACGGCGTCTCCAAGGCGGCGGCCCATCACCTGGTGCGCAACCTCGCCGCCGAATGGGGACCCAGAAACGTGCGCGTCAACGCCATCGCGCCGGGGCTGGTCAAAACCGACTTCGCCCGCGCGCTGTGGGAAGACGAAGCGCGCGCCGCCGAACGCATCCGGGCGACGCCGCTGCGCCGGCTCGGCGAGCCGCGCGACATCGGCGGCATTGCCGTTTTCCTCGCCTCGGAGGCGGCGGCGTTCATCACCGGGCAGTGCATCGTCGCCGACGGCGGCGTTACCATTCTCTGATGGACCTCAACTACTCCGCCGAAGAGGCCGCGTTCCGCGACGAAGTGAGGGCTTGGCTTTCGGCCAGTCTCCCATTGGACTTGCGGCAGAAGGTCTCCTCGTATGCACATCTCTCCAAAGACGACCTGATGCGCTGGCACCGCATCCTCGCCGAGAAGGGCTGGGTCGCGCCCGCCTGGCCGAAGGAGTGGGGGGGAACCGGCTGGAACCTGGTGCAGCGCTACATCTTCGAGGAGGAACTCGGCTATGCCGGCGCGCCGCCGCTGATTCCCTTCGGCCTGGCGATGTGCGCGCCCGTGCTTCTGCGCTTCGGCACCGAAGCGCAGAAGCAGCGCTTCCTGCCGCGCATCTACCGCGGCGAGGACTTCTGGTGCCAGGGCTATTCGGAACCGGGATCTGGGAGCGATCTGGCCTCGCTGAAAACCAAAGCAGTCAGACAAAAAGATTTTTATGTTGTGAACGGCCAGAAGATCTGGACGACTCTGGCACATTACGCCGACTGGATCTTCTGCCTGGTGCGCACCGATCCGAACACGGGGCGCCGGCAGGAAGGCATCTCGTTCCTGCTCATGGACATGAAGGCGCCGGGCGTCACGCTGCGGCCGCTCGTCCTCATGGACGGCGCGCACGAGGTGAACGAGGTGTTCTTCGACGACGTGAAGGTGCCGGTCGAGAATCGGGTGCACGAGGAAGGCCAGGGCTGGACGGTCGCGAAGTACTTGCTCGGTTACGAGCGCATGAACACCGGGCGCATCGGCGAATCGAAGCGCCAGCTCGCGAAGCTGAAGGAATACTCCTCTTCATTGAAAAACGACCTGCGCTTTCGCGATCGCCTGTCGCGCCTCGAAGTCGAGCTCATGGCGCTCGAGATCACCAACCTGCGCTTCCTCGACCGCATGCGGCGCACCGGCCAGCCGCCCGGCGCGGACGTGTCGATGCTGAAGATCAAGGGCACCGAGATCCAGCAGATGCTCACCGAGCTCATGATGCAGGCGACCGATCCGGCGGCGAGCGACGATTTTTCCGTCGCGGTCCGCAAGAAGTATCTCTCGATGCGCAAGACGACGATCTACGCCGGGTCGAACGAGATCCAGAGGAACATCATCGCCAAGATGACGTTGGGCCTATGAACTTCGATTACAACGAAGAGCAGCAGCTGCTCGCCGACTCGGTCCGGCGCTTCCTCGCCAAGGACTACGGTTTCGAGGCCCGCAAGAAGATCGTCGCCTCGGCGCAGGGCTATTCGCCGCAGGTGTGGGCGACTTTCGCGCAGATGGGCCTCACCGGCCTGCCGTTTCCCGCGGAATTCGGCGGCTTCGGCGGCGGCGCGATCGACCTCGTGAACGTGATGGAGGCGTTCGGCGAGGCGCTGGTGGTCGAGCCGTATCTGCCGACGTTGATGGCCGGACGGGCAATCGCGCGCAGCCCTCTGGCGAAATCCGTTCTGCCGGCGGTGATCGAAGGCAGGATGAAGCTCGCCTTCGCGCACATCGAGAAGGGCGCACGCTACGATCTTTCGAAGATAAGTACCACGGCAAGAAAGTCCGGCGACGCATGGCTCCTGCAGGGCGAGAAGTCTGCGGTGCTCGGCGCCCCGATGGCCGACAAGCTGGTCGTCTCCGCCAGGACGCAAAACGGCATCGAGCTTTTCCTCGTGGAAAAGGAGAGGGTAAAAGCGCTCACGACGCTCGACGAGATGCGAGCGGCGGAGCTCACGCTCAAAGCGACGAAAGCCGAGCCGCTCGGCGGCGACCTGGAGCTCGTGGAGGAAATCACCGACTTCGCCAGCGCGCTCGCGTGCGCCGAGGCGGTAGGCGCCATGAAATTCGCCTGCGATACGACGCTCGAGTACCTCAAGACGCGCAAGCAGTTCGGCGTGCCGATCGGCACCTTCCAGGCGCTGCAGCACCGGATGGTCGACATGTTCATCGCGCAGGAGCAGGCAAGATCGATGGCCTGCCTCGCCTGCTCGAAGGTGGACCAGTCCGAAAACGCGAAACAGCGCGCCCGTGCGGTGTCGGCCGCGAAGATCAAGATCGCCGACAACGCCCGCCACGTCAGCCAGGAGAGCGTGCAGCTCCACGGCGGCATGGGCATGAGCGAGGAGCTCAAGGTGAGCCACACCTTCCGACGCCTTACCGTGATCGCCGGCCAGTTCGGCGACGCGGACCATCACCTCGCGCGCTTCGCCGCCCTGTAGATGGAAAACCGGCGCGTGGTGCTCGCCAGCCGTCCTGCCGGCTGGGTGACCGAAGATAATTTCCGCATCGAATCCTGCCCGCTGCCCGTAGCGGGGCAGGGCGAGGTGCTGGTGAGGAACCTGTGGCTCTCGCTCGACCCGTACATGCGCGGTCGCATGAGCGACGCCAATAGCTACGTCAAGGGCGTCGACATCGGCGAGCTGATGGTCGGGCAGACGGTTGGCGAAGTGCTCGACTCGAGGAACGAGCACTTCAAGAAAGGCGACAAGGTCCTCACCCAGCTCGGCTGGCAGCTTTATGGAGTGGCCAAAGAGCTGACGAAAATCGAAAGGACCGACGTTCCTCTTTCGTACTGCCTCGGCGTCCTCGGAATGCCGGGATTTACCGCCTACTTCGGCCTGAAGGAAATCGGCCAGCCCAAGGCGGGCGAAACGGTGGTGGTCTCGGCCGCTTCCGGCGCGGTGGGCAGCGTGGTCGGCCAGCTCGCAAGACTCTGGGGCTGCCGCGCGGTCGGCATCGCTGGCGGCGCGCAGAAATGCGAGTACGTCACGCGCGAGCTCGGCTTCGATGCCTGCGTGGACCACAAGGCGGGCAACCTGCGGCGCGATCTCGAGCGGGCGTGTCCGAAGGGAGTCGACGTCTACTTCGACAACGTCGGCGGCGAGATCCTCGATACGCTGCTCGCGCGCATGAATCTCTTCGGGCGCGTCGTCGTATGCGGCACGATTTCCGATTACAACGCAACCGAGCCCTACCGCGTCCGCAACCTGCGGGCGATTCTCGTGAACCGCCTCAAGATGCAAGGCATGATCGTGTTCGACTGGCGGGCGCGCTACGGCGAGGCGCTCGCGGCGCTCGCCGGTTACCTTGCGCAAGGCAAGCTCAAGTACCGCGAATCGGTGATCGAAGGGCTGGAAAACGCTCCGGCGGGCCTGATCGGACTTCTCAAGGGAAGCAATTTTGGAAAGCAGCTCGTCAAGCTCGGCTGAGTACGCGGGCTTCTGGCAGCGCCTTGCCGCTTTCGTGATCGACTGGCTGATCGTCTCGGTCATCTCGGTGCCGCTGATGACGGTTTTCTTCGGCGCCGAGTTTTTTTCGCTCGAAGCGGCGGGCGCCTGGGAGCTCGCCACGGCGCTCGTCGTGGCCGCTGCGGTGATCGGCTTCTGGCGCTATTGCGGCGCCACGCCGGGCAAGATTGCGATGGACATCAAGATCGTGGACGCCAAGACCGGCGGGCCGCCGAGCACGGCGCGGCTGGTGGTGCGGTTCCTGTGCTACTTCCTGTCGGCTGCGCCGCTTTATCTCGGCTTCCTGTGGATCGCAATCGACCGGCGAAAACAGGGCTGGCACGATAAGATCGCCGGCACCGTAGTCATCGAGGAATTCGACTGAGGAGGCAGCGCTTGATCGACCTGTACACATGGCCGACACCCAACGGCCACAAGATCCACATCATGCTCGAGGAGACCGGGCTCGAATACCGGGTGCACCCGATCGACATCGGCGCCGGCGACCAGTTCAAGCCGGAGTTCCTGGCCATCTCGCCGAACAACAAGATCCCGGCGATGATCGACCATCAGGGACCGGACGGCAAGCGCTTCGCGCTGGCGGAGTCGGGCGCGATGCTCTTCTATCTTGCCTCGAAGACCGGCAAGTTCCTGCCGCAGGACATCCGCAGCCGCTGGCAGGTGATGCAGTGGGTGATGTTCCAGATGGGGCATATCGGCCCGATGCTCGGCCAGGCGCATCACTTCCTGCAGTACGCGCCGGAGAAGATCGAGTACGCCATGAACCGCTACCGCAACGAGGCGAACCGCCTCTACGGGGTCGTCAATCAACAATTAATGCAAAGTGAATGGATCGCGTGCGATGAATACACCATCGCGGACATGGCGACGATGCCGTGGATGCGCGCGCCGGAGCGCCAGGGCGTGAACATCGACGAGTATCCGCACGTGAAGAAATGGCGCGACAAGATCGCGGGCCGGCCCGCGGTGAAGAAGGCGCTCGAGGTGCTCGCCGAGCGCCGGCGCGCGACGCCGGGGTTCAGCAAGGAGCAGGCGGAAGTGCTTTTCGGCGCGAAGCAATATGCTCGCCGGTAAGGTCGCCTGGATCACCGGCGGCGGCTCGGGGATCGGGCTCGGCGGCGGCATCGCGCTCGCGCGCGCCGGCGCGCACGTGGTGATCTCGGGACGAAACCGCGAGACGCTCGCCGCGGCCGAGAAGCAGCTGCGCGCCGCAGGCCGCGGCGAGGCGATCGCGCTCGACGTGGCGGACAAGGAAGAGGTGGCGAAGGTCGCCGCGCGCATCGGCCGCGTCGACATCCTCGTGAACAGCGCCGGCATCAACAGCCCGAAGCGCAATTTCCACAACGTGTCGCTCGCCTCCTGGGACGAGATCGTGGCGGTGAACCTCTCGGGAACGTTCTATTGCGTGAATGCCGTGCTGCCCGGCATGCGCAGCCGCAACGACGGGGTGATCATCAACATCGCCTCCTGGGCCGGGCGCTACGCGAGCACGCTGACCGGGCCGGGCTACAACGCCACCAAGCACGCGGTGATCGCGCTCACCGAGTCGATCAACATGGAGGAGGGCAGGCACGGCATCCGCGCGAGCTCGGTTCTTCCCGGAGAGGTCGCCACGCCGATCCTCGAGAAGCGGCCGGTGCCCCCGGCGCCCGAAGTGCGCGCGAAGATGCTGCAGGCCGAGGACCTCGGCAAGTCGATTCTCTTCATCGCCACGCTGCCGCCGCGCGCTTGCGTGAACGAGCTGATCATCAGCCCGACCTGGAACCGCTTCTACTTCGGCGGCTTCGAGTCCCCCCCGAAAGCATGAGGAGGGCAGCGGAGTAATTTTTCCCACAACGAGAAAATTACTCTGACTGCTTTTCTTTCCCTGCGGGTAGTCGTGCCGTTCCTGGCAGGCTACTTCGTCTCGTACGTGTTCCGCGCGGTCAATGCGGTGCTCGGACCCTCGCTCGTCTCGGAGTTCGGCATCTCCGCGGCGCAGCTGGGACTGCTCACCGGGGTGTATTTCTTCTCCTTCGGCCTGTTCCAGGTCCCGCTCGGCGTGCTGCTCGACCGCTTCGGACCCCGCCGAACGAACGGCGCGCTGCTTCTCCTCGCCACCGCGGGAGCGCTCGCGTTCGCCTATGCGCGCTCGTTCGAGCACCTGGTGCTCGCGCGCGCGCTTATCGGCCTGGGCGTATCGGCCTGCCTCATGGCTTCGATGCAGGCGTTCATCCTCTGGTTTCCGCCGGAGCGCATGAGCACCATGATCGCGCTCGCGTATTCGATGGGCGGCCTCGGCGCGATCGCGGCTTCGGCGCCTTTGGAGCTGGCGCTGCGGCACTACAGCTGGCGCGAGATCTTCGAGTTTCTCGCCTTCACGACGCTGTTCCTGAGCGCGGTATTTGCGTTCTGGGTCCCCGAGCACGCGCCGGACCACAGGCCGGTCGGGCTGCGCGAGCAGCTCGCGGGCCTGAAGCACATCGCGCGCGACGGCGCGTTCTGGCGCGTCGCCATAGCGATCGGCGCCAACCAGTGCGCCGTGCTTTCGCTCTTCACGCTGTGGATCACGGCCTGGCTGCGCGACGTGGCGGGCTACGAGCGCGCCGCCGCGGCGCAGGCGCTCGCCATCGTCGCGCTCTCGCTCATCGCCGGCTACTTCTTCTTCGGCCGCATCGCCGACGCGCGCGCGCGCCGCGGACGCTCGCAGCTGCCGCTTTTCGTCGGCGGCGTGGCGGCCGCGCTCGTGTTCCTGGCACTCATCGCCCTGGGAGTCGTGCGCGGCGCCGTAGTGCTGTGGGCGGCGTTCGTCTTCTGCGGCACGGGCGCCACGCTCGCTCATTCGATCGCGACGCGGCGCTATCCGCGCGACATGGCCGGGCGCGTCAACACCGCGCTCAATACCTTCACGTTCATCGGCGTTTTTCTCGGCCAGTGGGGCACCGGGGCGATCCTCAGCCTGTGGCCGCCGACGGCGACCGGCTACGATCCGCGTGCCTACGTCTGGGCGTTCGGCGCGCTGTGGCTGGTGCAGGCGGCAGGGCTCGCCTGGCTCTGGCGCGGCCGCGCGCTACTTGAAAAAGATGTCGCGATAGGAGGTGTAGAGCGACGCTCCGAGCACCGGGCCGAGCACCAGCCAGCCCAGTCCGAAGGGCAGCGCGGCGAGCATCCCTAAGAGGAGCGCGATCACGCCGTAGACGAGGAACGGCATGATGTTGCGCAGGCAGGCGACGAAGCTCTGCCTCATCGCTTCGCCGGCGCCCAGTTCGTGGAACACCACGAGCGGCGGCGCGAACCAGACCGCCATCATCACCGGCAGCATGAGCGCCATCATCACCAGGAAGGCGAGCAGCACCGTCGCGCCCGCGCCGCCCACCGACGCCGGGCCGGCGCCGCTGCCGACGAGCTTCCACACGCCCGCGCCCGTCACAAGGCCCACCACCAGCGCGATCGCCACCGAGGCGCCCAGGTAGATGAGTCCCACGGTCGCCAGCGTGCCGAAGCGCTCGCGAAACCCCGCAAAGAGGTGCGCGACTTCCAGGCTGCCGCCTTCGGCGAGGGCGCGGCTGCCGATCACCAGCCCCGCGCCGAACACCGGCGCGAGAACCACAGCGGCGAGCGAGCCGAGGATCGGGATAAAGGCGAACACAATAAAGATCACCAAGAGCACCGCCGCGACCAAGATCCACATCAGGGGCTGGCGCCTGAAGAGCGCCCAGCCCTCGACGATCCACGCCCAGCCGCGACCGGCCGGGAGCGCTCGGCCGCCGGGCACGAAGTCTCCCTGCATCGGGGTGGCGGTGTCCGCGACCGGCGCCTTGGGCGCGGCGTAGGGGTTGGTGTCGGCGGTCATGTCACTTCTCCTTGTGCCGCACGCGGACGGTGGCGATCGCCTTGGCGACCAGCGAGCCGTCCTCGTTTTTCGCCTCGGCTTCGACGAAGCTCACGCTGCGCGTGTCCTTCATCACCCGCGCATCGGCGAGAAGCTTCTTGCCGCTGCCCGCGCCGATGAAGGAGGTGCTCAGATCGATGGTGATCACGCCGAGCGACTCGGGATGCAGCGTGCGCGCCGCCGTGCACAGCGCCACGTCGAGCAGCGACAGGATCACGCCGCCGTGCACCGTGCCGAAGCTATTGGTGAGAGGGGTCTCGATCGGCAGCGACAGCCGCGCCTCGCCGCGACCCAGCGTCTCGGTGAGGATCTTCAGGTGCGAGACGAAGGGAATCTTCTTCTGGTAGTCGCGCGTGAACTGCAGCCTTGCGTCTTCGTTCATATGATCGTGGCGCCGCCGTCCACCGCGATCGCCTGGCCGGTGATGTGGCGCGAAGCTTGGGACGCGAGCAGCACCACCAGGCCCTTGAGATCGTCCTCGCCGCCCAGGCGCCGGGTCGGGGTGTGATCGATGATGTACTGGCCCGCCGTATCGATCACGCCCTTCGACATCTTCGACGGGAAGAATCCCGGGCAGATGGCGTTCACGGTGATGCCGTGCTCGCCCCATTCGGCGGCGAGCGCGCGCGTGAAGTTGATCACGCCGCCTTTGCTGGCGTGATAGGCGATGCCGCGCATGATGTGCGGATCGGTCGCGGTGAGCCCCGCGACCGAGGCGTTGTTGATGATGCGCCCGTAGCGCCGCGGGATCATGCTGTGCTTGGCCAAGGCCTGCGTGATGAGGAACAGGCCGTTCAGGTTGACGTTCACCACCTTCTGCCAGGCATCGAAGGGATGGTCCTCGGCGCGCGCGCCCCAGGTCGCGCCGGCGTTGTTCACCAGAATATCGACTTTCTCGAAATCCTTGAGGATCTGCTCGACGGCCGGAGCGATCATCTCCGGTTTGCCGATATCGCAGACATAGCCGGCCGCATCGATTCCCATCTTCTTCAGGTGGCCAACCGCCTCGTCGAGCTCGTTTTTCTTGCGAGCGGTGAGCGCGAGGCGCGCGCCCATCTCGCCCAGCGCCTCGGCCATCTGCAGCCCGAGGCCGCGCGAGCCGCCGGTGATGACCGCGGCCTTGCCTTTCAAGCTGAGAAGATCCAGGACTTTCACAGCGCTTGCTCCTCCGGGGCGCGCCCCTCGTTCAGCGGCTTCAGCTCGCGAGCGTCGAAGAGCACGCGGAACTGCTTGGGCCAGTAATGGCCGGTGGTTTCATGAATGAAGTAGTGCGGCACGGCGGCGTTGAGGTCGATGTCGGCGTAGAGGATGCCCTCTTCGCTGGACGGCAGCGGGCCCGCCATCACGCGGCCCGAGCCCGCCTCGATGATCGCCGACCAGGCCGCTCCCGCGGGAAGCTCGATGCCGAGGCGCTTGCCGACGGCGGCGTTCACCACGGACTGCGAGCACACGACGAAGCTGTTGTAGGCGATGGCATGGTAGCGCGAGCAGATTTCGGTGAGGCTCGTATCGGCGAACGCGAACCCGACCCACGAGGCGATGTGGATCTGCTCGCCCATGGCCGCGAGCGTGTATCCGGGAAGCGCCTGCGTGTGCTCGCCGCAGATGAGCCCGCCCATGCGCCCGAGCTCGGTGTCGTAGACCCGGTGGGTGCTGCCGTCGCCTTCTCCCCAGACGAGCTTCTCGGCGCCCGTGGCCTTCATCTTGCGCCGCTTGCCGAACAGCCGGCCCGATGGATCGAAGAACAGCAGCGTGTTGTAGAGCGTCTTGTTGTCGCGCTCGTTCACGCCGATCGCCACGTGGCAGCCGTGCGCTCTGGCTGCGGCAGCGATTTTCTCCGTGACGGGGCCCGGCACATCGACGGAGTTCAGAAAAAGCTCGCTCGAGAACTGCAGGCCCTTGCGCATGCCCATGTGCCAGGCCCAGTACGGCCCGCCCGGAATGAACACCTCGGGAAGGGCGACGAGCTCGGCGCCGTGGCGCGCCGCTTCGGCAATCAGCCCGCAGGCCTTTTCGACGCTCGCCTCGCGCTCGAGGAACACCGGCGCCGCCTGCACCGCCGCCGCCTTGAATTTACGTAGTCGGTCTCCCATGCTCAACCCTTGAGCTGGAGCGACTTGTACTCGAGAAACTCCTCCAGCCCGTAGACGCCGGCCTCGCGGCCGTGGCCCGACTGCTTGAACCCGCCGAAGGGCGCGTTCATGTTGAAGGCGCCGCCGTTCACGTCGATCTGCCCGGCGCGGATGCGGCGCGCCACGCGCTGCGCGCGCGCGTCGTCTTTCGACCAGACGGCGCCGGCGAGGCCGTACATCGTGTCGTTGGCGATGCGGATGGCGTCTTCCTCGTCCTTGTACGGGATGATGGAGAGCACCGGGCCGAAGATTTCTTCCTGCGCGATGGTCATGCTGTTCTTCACTCTTCCGAACACCGTGGGCCGCACGTAGTAGCCGCCTGCGGGCGCGCCCTCGGGCGGCTCGGCGCCGCCGGCGACGAGCTCCGCGCCCTCCTGGATGCCTTTCTGGATGTAGCCGCGCACGCGCTCGAGCTGCGCCTTCGAGGTGAGCGGCCCGAGCTTCGTGGTCTCGGCGAGCGGATCGCCGACGGTGAAGCTCTTCGCCACCTCGGCGGAGATTTTTGCGGCTTCGTCGTACTTCGACTCCGGGACGAGCATCCGGGTGAGCGCGGTGCAGGTCTGGCCGGAGTTGAGATAGCAGCCGTTGACGGTGCTTTTCACCGCGGTCGCGAGATCGGCGTCGTCGAGGATCACCGAGGCGCTCTTGCCGCCAAGCTCGAGCGCGACGCGCTTCACCGTCTGCGCCGCGAGCTCCGAAATCCGCTTGCCGGCGCGCGTCGAGCCGGTGAACGAGATCATGTCGACGCCCGGATGCTTGACGAGCGCCTCGCCGGCGGCCGCCCCGTAGCCCGTCACGAGGTTGAACACGCCCTTGGGCAATCCCGCCGACTCCATTGCCTCGGCGAGGATGAAAGCATTGAACGGCGCGACCTCCGAAGGCTTCAGCACCACGGTGCAGCCGGCGGCGAGCGCCGGCGCGACCTTGAGCGCGATCTGGTGCAGCGGATAGTTCCACGGCGTGATGGCGCCGACCACGCCCACCGGCTCGCGCACCACGAGCGAGTTGCCCACGCGTTCTTCGAAGCCGAACTCCTTCACCAGTTTTGCGTAGTTGGCGAAATTC
Source organism: Betaproteobacteria bacterium (assembly GCA_004297625.1). GTDB lineage: Bacteria > Pseudomonadota > Gammaproteobacteria > Burkholderiales > SG8-39 > SCGC-AG-212-J23. The sequence goes on from SCTY01000056.1 coordinate 23,300, forward strand.
GCGATCGGCAGTCCCGCCTGGATGCGGCCGGCGAGCTTGAGCGGCATGCCGACTTCCTGGGCGATCGTGCGGGCAAGCTCGTCGGCGCGCGCCTTGAGCGCCGCCGAGACTTTCTCGAGATACGCCCCGCGTTCCGCGGGGCCAACCTGGCTCCAGGACTCGAAAGCGGCGCGCGCTGCCGCCACCGCGGCGTCGACGTCCTTCGCCGCGCCCGCGGGCACGCGGCCCATCACTTCGCCGGTGCCGGCGTTGTGCACTTCGATGGTTTCCCTGCTGGAGGGCGCGGCCCATTGGCCGCCGATGAAGAGCTTGTCGCGGATCAGCATTGGAGTTCCTAGTCGTGCAGCGGGGATTTTGGGGAAGCCGTCACTTTACAATGCGGGCGGGGGGATGGTGAACCCAAGCAAAGAAATCCTTGACTGGGCGCAGGAGGGCCGTCTCGCCGCGCGCGACGTGCGCAAGGCGCTCGAAGCCGGCGGCGCCCTGCCGTCGGCCGCCGACTGGCGTTGGTTCCTCGACTGCCTGCTGCTCTTCACAGGCGTGGTGCTCCTAGCGGCCGGGGTCGTGTTCTTCCTCGCCTACAACTGGCGGGATCTTGGCCGCTTCGCGAAGTTCGGGCTCGTCGAGCTGCCTCTGCTCGCCACGCTCGCGGCCCTCTGGCGCTTGGGTCTCGACCGGCCGGCAGGCAAGGCGGCGCTCCTGCTCGCCGCGCTCCTCGCCGGCGCCCTGCTCGCGCTCATCGGGCAGACCTACCAGACGGGCGCGGACACGTTCGAGCTCTTCGCCGCCTGGGCGGTCGCGGTTCTGCCTTGGGTGATCCTCGGCCGCTTCGCCGCGCTCTGGGTTCTATGGCTCGCGCTCGTGAATCTCGCCGTTTCGCTCTATTTCCAGGCGTTCCACGGCGTGCTCGGCATTGCGTTCGGCCCCGAGCGGCAGATGTGGGCGCTTTTCGCCATCAACGGCATGGCGCTCGTCGCGTGGGAAATCACCGAGGGCCTGCATAGCCGCTGGGCGCCGCAGCTCATCGCGACGGCGGTCGCGGCGATCGTCACGGCGCTCGCGGTGGTCGCGATCTTCGATCCGCGGTCGACGGCAGCGGTGAACGCAGCCATATGGTTCGCCTGGGTCGGCGCGACCTACGCGGTGTACCGTCGATTCCTCAAGGACTTATACATGCTCGGGCTCGGCGCGCTGTCGGTGATCGTGGTGGGCGCGACGTTCGTCGGCAAGCTGATCGAGTTCCGCCACTCCGCCTCGTTCCTCTTCATGGGCCTTCTGGTCATCGGCCTTTCCGCCGCGGCAGGCTATTGGCTGCGGCGGATCGGCGCCGAGGAACACGGGTGAGCGCCGCCGCGCGCGAAGCGCTCTGGATCCGGTTGCGCGGTGCCGGCCTCGTGCAAGGCGATCCGCCGGCGCAAGGCGAGGCTCGCTCGCCATGGTACGTGCGCGTCATGCTCGGCTTCGCCGGCTGGGTCGGCGCCGTGTTCCTGTTCTTCTTCGTCGGCGCCGCGTTCACGTTCGTCATGAGAAGCGGGATCGCCGCCGTCGTAGTAGGCGTCGCCGCGTGCGCCGCCGCGGCCGTCATCTTCCGGGCGAGCCGCGGGGATTTCGCGGGCCAGTTCGGGCTCGCGGTGAGCTTGGCCGGCCAGGCGATCCTCGTCTACGGCATTGCGGAGCTGCTCGGCCGTCCCTCGCTGCAGATCACGGCGCTTGTCGTCGCCGTCCAGCAGGCGGTGCTCTTCGTGCTCGTCCCGAACTTCGTGCACCGGGTCTTCACCTCGTGGAGCGCGCTTGCAGCCCTGCAGCTGGCGCTCGCCGATAGCGGCTTTTCCGCGTTCGCGCCGGCGCTCGCCACTGCGCTGTTCGTCGCCATCTGGCTGGTCGAGTTCGACCGCGTCGAGCGCGTGGAGCTGCTGCGGCCCGGGGGCTACGGCATCGCGCTCGGCGCAGTGCAGGCTTCCGTGATGCACGGTGCGCTCTGGTACGGCTTGCTGCTGCGTCACCCTCAGCTCGGGACACAGTCGATCGCGTGGGCAGGCGCCGCCGCTTCCGCAGCGGTTCTCCTATGGGCGGTGGTCGCGCTGCTGCGGCGCGAAGGCGTCGCCTTGCTCTCCGGGGCAGGCAAGCTGGCGATCGCGGCCACGGCCATTCTCGCGGTTGCCTCGCTCAAGGCGCCGGGCCTCGCGCCGGCGCTCGCCATCCTGGTCGTCGGCTATGCCAACGGCAACCGTGTGCTCGCCGGACTGGGTATCGCGGCGCTCCTCGCCTACCTGTCGCACTATTACTATTCCCTGGAGATGTCGCTGCTGGAAAAGTCGGCGGTGCTTGCCGTGACCGGCATCGTTCTGCTCGCCGCCCGCCTCGCTTTGCAGCGTCTTCCTGGAGAGCCGCGCAATGCGTAAGCTTCTCGCCATCGCGGCGGGCCTCGTTTTCCTGGTCGCCGTGAATTGGGACATCTGGTCGCGCGAGCGCCTTCTCGCCGAAGGCCGCGTGGTCCTGCTGGAGCTGGCGCCGGTCGATCCGCGCTCGCTCATGCAGGGCGACTACATGGCGCTGCGCTTCAAAGTGACCGACGATGCCTTCGGCCGCGTGCCGAAGCAGTCCGAGGACGGGCGCATCGTGGTGAAGCTCGACGAGCGCGGCGTGGGCGCCTTCGCGCGGCGCGACGACGGCAGTCCACTCGCCGCGTCGGAAGCTGCGCTTCGCTACCGCGTGCGCGACGGGAAAGTGAAGTTCGCGACCAACGCGTTCTTCTTCCAGGAAGGAACCGGAGCCGCGTACCGCGACGCGCGCTACGGCGAGCTGCGCGTCGCCGAGGACGGCGAGCTGCTGCTCACCGGCCTGCGGAACGACAAGCTCGAGCCGCTCGCCCCCGCGCCGCGCTGAGTGGCTATACTCCGGACGAAATCGTAAATCGCTCCGGAGAGTGTAATGACGCGCAAAGGCAAAGCGGTCCTGTGCAGGGAGCTCGACAAGCCGGTCGTCGTCGAAGCAATCAGCGTAGCGCCGCCCAAGCGGGGCGAGGTGACGGTCAAGCTCGCCGCCTGCGGCGTATGCCATTCGGATTTGTCGGCCACCAACGGAACGCTGACGATGCAGTTGCCGCTCGTGCTCGGCCACGAGGCGGCCGGCGAGGTGATCGAAGTGGGCGAAGGCGTCACGTCGCTGAAAGAAGGCGACCATGTGGTGTCGTCGTTCATCTACATGTGCGGCGAATGCCGCTTCTGCGCGAGCGGCCGCCCGGTCCTTTGCATCGAGCAAGGCAAGGCGGTCACCACGCTCCCCGATGGAACCGTGCGCACGCACGACTCGGCCGGCAAGCCGCTCAGCGTGTTTTCCGGATGCGGCGTGATGGCGGAGTACGCCACCCTGCACATCGACAACCTGGTGAAGATCGATCCGAAGATCCCGCTCGACCGCGCCGCGCTCGTCGGTTGCGCCGTCACCACCGGCGTGGGCGCGGTGTTCAACACCGCCAAGGTGGCGCCCGGATCTACGGTGGCGGTGTTCGGCTGCGGCGGAGTCGGGCTCAACGTGATCCAGGGCGCGCGCATCGCCGGCGCCGAGCGCATCATCGCCATCGACACCCTCGAATCGAAACTCGAGATGGCGAAACAGTTCGGCGCCACCGACGGGCTGCTGTTCAAGGAGGACCCGACAAAAGCGCTGAAGAAAATGACGGGCGGCGGCCCCGACTACGCCTTCGAATGCGTCGGCAGCGGCGAGCTCGCCGCGGCGGCGTATCGCGCGATCCGCCGCGGCGGGCTTGCGGTGGTGGTCGGCGTGGCGAAGCCGAGCGACTCGACGGCGATCCGCACCATGACGCTTCCGTTCGAGGAAAAGACGCTGACCGGGAGCTACTTCGGCTCGTGCGTGCCGCGCATCGATTTCCCGCGCATGCTGGGCCTGTACATGGGCGGCAAGCTCAAGCTCGACGAGCTCATCACGCGCCGCTATTCCATCAACGAGGCGCCGCAGGCCTTCGCGGATCTCGTGTCGGGCAGGAACGCGCGCGGCGTCATCGTTTTTTGATGGCGGGGAGGATCCTGGTCGTCGACGACCAGCGCGCCAACGTCGAGATGATGGCGGGGGTGCTGCAGGCGCGCGGCTACGAAGTCTTCACCGCCCTCAACGGCGAAAGCGCGCTCGAGCTCGTGGCGGCGCGCGACCCCGACCTCGTCGTGTCGGACATCCTGATGCCGGGCATGAACGGCTACGACCTTTGCCGCCGGCTGCGCGCCGAGCCGGCCACGGCGCTGCTGCCGGTGATCCTGGTCACCTCGCTCGATCCGCAGTCCGAGCGCGTCACCGGCATCGAGGCGGGCGCGGACGACTTTCTGTCAAAGCCGGTCAACTGGCAGGAGCTCTTCGCGCGCGTCAAGTCGCTGCTGCGCGTCAAGCGGCTGCAGGACGAGGTGAAGGCCTGGAACGCGCAGCTCGAGCAGCGCGTCAACGAGCAGGTGGCGCAGCTCGAGCAGCTCGGCCGCCTGAAGCGCTTCTTTTCGCGCCAGGTGGCCGAGGCGATCGTCGCCGGCGGCGAGGAGATCCTGGCGCCGCACCGGCGGGAGATCACTGCCGTATTCCTCGACCTGCGCGGCTTCACCGCGTTCACCGACCGCGCCGATCCCGAAGAAGTGCTGGAGCTTCTGCGCGTCTACCATGCCGCGCTCGGCCGCAGCGTCGACGAGTTCGGCGGCACGCTCGAGCATTTCGCCGGCGACGGCGTGATGATCTTCTTCAACGACCCTTTCCCGGTCGACCGGCCCGCCGAGCGCGCGGTGCGCATGGCGCTCGCGCTGCAGAAGGCATTCGCGCCCATTTCGCAGGCGTGGAAGAAGCTGGGCCACAACGTCGGCCTGGGCATCGGCATTGCCCAGGGAGAAGCGACGCTCGGGGTCATCGGCTTCGAGCAGCGCTGGGAATACGCCGCCATCGGCAACGTGCCGAACCTCGCGGCGCGCCTATGCGGCGAGGCGCGCGCCGGAGAGATCCTGCTCGACGAGCAGACCGAGCGCGCAGTTACCGGGCTTGCCGACACAGAGTCGATCGGCCCGCTACAGCTGCGCGGCTTCCAGCACCCTCTGGCGGCGTTCCGCCTGAAGGCGCTCTCAGTCCGCTGAAACGATCTCGCGGGTGATGGACTGGACTTCGGTCTCGTCCCAGCCGAGCTCGAAGGTCTCCTCTTCCCAGTCCTCGTCCTCGAGGTCGATGTCGTCGTCGAATTCGTCTTCGGGGTCCATGGCGCCTATTCTTAATGGCGCAGGGTTACGCCGTTTGACTGGGGCGGGGTACCCGGACGGACTACGCCATTCGGTGTCCTGTCCGGCTGTCCGGCGAGTGAATTCGTAGTATCCGAGGGTGGGTTTTTCGAGAAACTGAGCCTCACCGGTCGCCAAGCGGCTTCGAAATTGTCGTTTTCCGATGCTGAGTTTGTCTGTCGACCTAGAAATTCCGCGCCCTGACGCCTGCGGCACGCGCAATGCGCGGACAGCTCCCTGATCCGAGCGAGCCGCCGCCTGCGATGCGCCGCCGATTGATTCTGCTTCATCGCCGCAGGTAGTACCCCTTGAGCAAGCCGTCCCAGGCTTCGAACCAGTATTCGGCTTTAGCCCGGGTGGTGTACGGATTTATGCGCGCCCAGGCTTCGGCGGGCGTGGCGCCGTCGAGGTTGCGGTGCGGCCGCACGTGGTTGTAGAAGAAGCGGAAGTCCGCGAACGCCCGGTTGAGCGTCTCGATGGAATCCACGGCGAGGCAATCGAGCTTGCGCTTCAGGGTGCCGAAGAAGCGCTCCATGCGGCCGTTCTGCCAGGGGCAATGCGGGTCGATGCGCTGGTGGCGGATGCCGAGGAGGAAAAGGCCAAGGCGAAATGCCCGGGAGGTGAAGACCGGCTCATTGTCGGTACGAAGGGTGTTCGGTCTACCGTAGTGCCGGATCGCATCCACGAGCCGTGCGATTAACGCCCAGCTCGATTTGCTCTGCAACGCCTCGAGCCGAAGGACCGCGCGGCTTGCGTGCTCCAGGATTGCAAGGACCGCATGCGTTCTCGCGTCGAGGGTGGTCTTGCCGGTGAGGTCAGCGGCCCAGACGAGGTTGCGCGGAACGCGCCGCGGCCGCGCGCTCTTGATCTGCCTGCGCAGCGCCAGCACCTCGCAGTAGTGCGCGCGGATCGTTTCGGCGACGAAGGTCTTTCCCACGGTCATGTGCCGCGCTGCGGCGAAGCGCCGGTTGAAGACGTATCGGCGATCGCGCGGCAGGTGCCGTCCTCGCGCATCAGCGCCTTGAGGCGGATCACTTCGCGCCGCACCCAGGCCGGCTTGGCCAGCCGGGGCGCGCGCAAAGGGAAGTGCCCGGCGAGGCGCCGGCAGCAGCTGCGCACTGGAAAGGAAAACCAGACGATCCACCGAAGAAGGAGCAGAGCGCAGGCGGGGAGGAGCATCCCGGAGTGTCGCAGCTCCTGGGTTCGCTCCGCCCGGAGCGGGCAGGTGTAACCGATCGGTTGCGCTGTCCTATGACGACGCGGCCCGCCGCAGCGCTTCGGTGGGGCTGACAATGTCGATGCCGTGGTAGGTCTTGAGGTTGAGGAGCCGATGGTCGCCCGAAACGATGGCATCTGCCTGTGCCGCGAGGGCGCACGCGAGCACGACATCGTCGTCGGGGTCCTGAACGACGGTGGGGGATATCGAGGCAGCCGCGATCACGGTTGACAGCGCCGCGTACCCCAGGACGAGATCATCGATCGACAGAGCTGAGCTTTCGACGTGGCGGGCGAACTTCTCTCGCGCGAGGATGCGCGCAAGCTCGGAAAGGAGCGCGACGCTTGTAAACAACTCGACTCTCCGAGTGCCGGCGGCGTCGAGGAGGCGCGCCGGCGGGCCGCTGTCCCACAAAAGCCCGGAGGCGACGACGTTGGTGTCGAGCACCAGGCGCACGATCGGCGCGCCGGCTCAGCGCTTGGGGTTGCGGCGCGCTGTGCGGTCGGCCTCGATCTCGGCCTGGATCTCCTCCATCGTCAGCGGCGCGAGCCCGGAGGCGTCGATCCGCTTGCGGGCCTGCGCCAGCCGCTCGGCGAGGCGGCTGCGCACCGCCTCGCGCAGGACGTTCTGCAGATTCCCGGGCTCGAGCAACCCCAGGCGCGCAAGCTCTGTGGCGAGCGCATCGGGCAGGTCCAGCTTGACTTCCACTGTCGTGGTCATGGCGTTCATTTTACGTGTTGCCTGGCGGAGCCGCCAATCGCGACGACCAGGGCAACGTCACCTCGGTCAAGGATCCGCTAAACCACATCACCTCGAATCAGTATGACGCACTCAATCGGCTGAAGCAGGTGACCGACCCGGGGCTCGGAGTGACGCAGTACGCGTACAACGGCCTCGATGCGCTCACTTCGGTGACCGGCTACACGGTCGACGGGCTCGGGAACCTCACCCAGCAGGCAAGCCCGGACACTGGAAGCACGGTCAACACCTACGACGCCGCGGGGAACCTCCTAGGAGCGCGCGTTTCACCCGCGTGCTCCGGATTTGCGGCGCTCTTTCAACCGAAGACACGCCCGAGCTCGCGTCGCGTCGCGCCGGTGGCGAGGAACGCGCGAACGATCAGGTCGAGTGAGATCGACGGATCCCCGGTTTCGATCTTGGCGACGCGCGACTGGCTCGAGCCCATGCGCTGCGCAAGCGCCGTCTGCGACAGCCCGCGCTTTGTGCGCGCCTGCCTCACGGCCGCCATGAGCGTCAGCTTCAGCTCCACCAGCGCCGCCTCGTCGTCGCTCAACCCGAGGAACTGCTGGACCGTACCGGCTTTCCAGCCGGCCGCTTTCAGCCTTTTCGTCTTGGTCGCCTTCATGGCGCAGTCTCCTTGCCCGCAACGGCCGCAATGTAGCGGCGCAGGCGCTTGTTACAGATATCGATAACCGACGTCGGCGTGCGGCGGGTCGTCTTGCCGAACAACACATCCAGAATCACCACGGCATCGGTGTCCAGGAAGTAAACGATCCGCCAAGTCCGGGTCGCATCCTGCACGCGCAGCTCGTGGCACGCTTTGCCGATCGATGGCAAGGGGCGAGAGAGCGGGAGAGGGATGCTCTCGCCCCGCTGAAGCCGGCGAAGCAGCACGCCCGCCTCGACGCGTGCCACCGCCGAGAACGGCGGCGTCTTGATTTCGCCATGCAGCCACACCAGCGGCTTGTCGGCCTTGTGCACCGAGCGTCAGTATATGTCATATTCGACATAGACGCGAGTCCTTTTCGGGTGGGGCGCGGCGCATCGCCTCACCCGCCTGCAGGAGGGAACCTCACGACAGCAGCGACCCGTTCGATGAGGCTCGATCTATGCAGTCCTGAATTGCAGGTCGAGCTAGGGAAGCGAGAGCTTGAGCGTCTTGCGCAGCATCGGCACCAGGCCTTCACGGAAGGCGACGAAGAGCACGATGAGGAGCACGCCGTACACGAGCACGTTGAGCTGCCCGAACGGGCGCACCAGCTCTTCGATCACCGCGAAGGCCGCGGCGCCGATGATCGGGCCGAGGCGCGTGCGCATGCCGCCGAGAAGCAGCGCGATCAGCACCGGGATGTCGACGCTGACGAAGGAAAACACGCTCGGGCTGACGATGCCGTTGTAGAACGCGTACAACGAGCCGGCAAGGCCGAGGATCGCGGAGGCCACCGCCGCGGCGAGCACCTTGTACCAGGTGACGTTGATGCCGGAGAGCTCGGCGGTCAGCTCGTCGTCGGAGAGCGCGCGCACCGCCATGCCCATGCGCGAGGCCATGAGGAGGTAATACACGATCAGCGCGACGAGCAGCACCCCGAGGAAAATGTAGTAGCTCGACATCGGCTGCTCGAGGAGCGGGAAGCCGAGCCCCCGGCTCACCAGCCCGGTCTCGCCGTTGGTGAACTGGCGCAGCCCGAGCACCAGGTTATGGAATATGAGCGAAAAAGCGAGCGTGACAATGCCGAGGAAGATGATGCCGAGCCCGCGCAGCACCGAGACATAGCTGAACAGCGCGCCGAGCCCTGCGGCGGTCGCGACGCCGATCGGCACCGTGATCCAGGGCGAGAGCTCGAGCTGCTTGGTGAACACCACCGTCATGTACGCCGCCGACCCGGCGAGCGCGCCCAGGCAGAGGAAGAGCTGCTTGGTGTGGCCGAAGATCAGGTTGAAGGCCACCGTCCAGGCCATGTAGACGAGGGCGAGCGTCGCGAGCCGCATGTAATAGGGGCTGCCGCCGGCGAGCACCGGCACCAGCGCCAGCACCACGGCCACCACCACCAGGTCGGCGTACTTTTTCATGTGAAGCGCGCGAGCAGCCCGGCCGGGCGCACCAGGATCGTCGCCATCGCGACCGAAAGCAGGATGATGTAGGCGACGTAGGCGCCGACGTAGCGGCTCGCGAAGGCGTTGACGACGCCGAGGAGGATACCGGCCGCCAGCGTGCCGTTGATGCTGCGCACGCCGCCGACTACGGCCACCAGCAGCCCGAGGATGGTGAACTCCGGCCCCATCTCGGTGCCGAGCGAGGAGAACAGGCCCTGCGTCACGCCGGCCACGCCCGCCATCATGGTCGCAAGGCACACGATCACGGTGCGTGTGCGCGACGGGTCGATGCCGCACAGCTCCGCGCCGACCTCGTTCTCGATGATCGAGCGGATGGTCTTGCCAAGGAGCGTCAGGCGCAGGAAGGCAAACAGGCCCGCGAATATCACGATCGCGATGAGCGAGGCGGCGAGGCTCGCGGTGCGCATCGCGATGCCGCCGATTTCCACCATGGGCACCGGCAGCTGGAAGGTAAGCGAGAACTCCGGAAACTTGTAGTTGAGGTAGCCGTCGATGAGGAACGACAGGCCGAGCGTCAGGATCAGCCCGAGCAGCAGGCGCTCCTCGCCGCGGTAGCGGTAGGCCGGGAGCAGCAGGGTGCGGTCGACGATGATGCCGAGGATCCCGGCGCCGGCGATTCCGCCGAGCGCGGCAACGAACGGGTTAAGGCCCGCCTCGAGCAGGAGCGCGGCCGCAACGCCGCCGACCACGGCGAACTGGCCGTGCGAGAGATTCAGCACGCCGCCCAGGCCGTAGATCAGCGTGATGCCCACCGCGAGCAGCGAGAGCTGCAGGCCTTGCACGATGCCGTCGAAGAAGATCGCGATCATCAGGCGACGCCGAGGTAGGCTTTCTTGATCGAGGGGTCGCCGAGCAGGTCGCTCGAGCGGCCGGATAGCCTGATCGAGCCCTGCTCGAGCACGTAGGCGCGGTCGGTGAGCGAAAGCGCGAGCGGCACCTGCTGCTCGGTGACCACGATCGTCAATCCGGCGGACTTGAGCTTGGAGAGCTGGCGGTAGAGCTCGGCAACGGCCTTGGGCGCGAGCCCGGTCGACGGCTCGTCGAGGAGCAGCACCTTCGGTCCCGCCATCAGCGCGCGGCCGATCGCGAGCATCTGCTGCTCGCCGCCGGAAAGCGTTCCGGCGAGCTGGTGCTTGCGCTCATCCAGCCGCGGGAACAGGCCGAGCACGTAGCGCATGTGCTCCTCCGAAGCGCTCACATCGCGATAGGCGCCGAGCTCGAGATTCTCCAGCACGCTCATCGTCGGAAACAGCTCGCGCTCGGCCGGGACATACACGAGGCCCAGGCGCGCCACCTGGAAGGCGCGCAGGCCGTTAAGGGAGTGGCCGTCGAAATCCACGCGGCCGCGCGTCGGGCGCAGCATGCCCACCATCGCTTTCATCAGCGTGGTCTTGCCGGCGCCGTTGGGACCAATGACCGCGATCGCCTCTCCGGCCTGCGCCTCGATGCTGACATCGCGCAGCACCGAAGTCATGCCGTAGCCCGCGTGCAGGCCTTCGACCCTGATCACCATGCTCAGGCCTTGGTCCCGAGGTAAGCCTCGACCACCGCGTCGTTGCGCGCGATCTCGGCGGGGCTGCCGGTGGCGATCACCTGGCCGAAATTGAGCACGATGATGCGCTCGACCACTTCCATGATCGCCTTCACCACGTGCTCGACCCAGATGATGGTCACGCCGGTCTGGCTGCGCACCCGCCGGATGAGGCGCATCGAGTCCTCGATCTCCGTCGGATTGAGGCCGCTCATCGCCTCGTCGATGAGCACGACGCGCGGCTCCATCGCCAGCGCGCGCGCGAGCTCGACCATCTTGCGCTCCTGCAAGTTCAGGCTCGACATCGGCGAGGCGCGACGCTCGCCCAATCCGACCAGATCCAATGATTTGATCGCGCCATCGGTGCGGCCGTGCGGGTGGCCGAAAAGCGCGCCGACGGCGACGTTCTCGAGCACCGTCATGCTTGGGAAAGAGCGCGGCGTCTGCAGCGTGCGCGCGATCCCCATGCGGGCGACCGCGTGCGTCTTCAGCCCGGTGAGATCGCGCCCGCGGAACAGCACTTTGCCGCTGGTGGGGCGCAGAACGCCGCTGAGGAGGTTCAGCAGCGTGGTTTTTCCCGCGCCGTTGGGGCCGATGAGCCCCAGGATCTCCCCTGCGGCGGCACTGAAGCTGACTTCCTTCAGCGCCGCCGTCCCTCCGAAATGCTTGCTTAGTGCCTGCGCCTCGAGGATTGCCTCATTCCCCGGGGACATACGGCTGGGTGGCCTTGGAGCGGAATACGACCTTCGGGCGCCAGCTGGCGCCGGGGTTCATCTTCCCGGCCGCGCCCTTCTCGTACGTGTAGAGGATCGGAGCGGCTTCCTTCATCTCGCCCCACTCGGTGTACGACAGCGGCCAGGCGTAGCCGTCGATCTGGAAGCGGCCGGTGCGGATCGCGGTCGCCACGGTCTTCGGATCGGTCGACTTGGTGCTGGCGATCGACTGCGCCACCATCTTGACGATGGCGTAGCCCGAAAGCGCGTTGTTGTCGAGCAGCCGCTTGGTCGCGGCGTGATATTTGGCCGCGAGGTTCTGGTAAGCCGCGTTCTCGAAGTCGACGCACGAATAGTCGACGAAGCGGCCGTACATCAGCTCGCCGACGCGCTCGACGGTGAACTCGGTCGGGTACCACGGCCCGATGATCTGGGCCTTCATGCCGAGCTCGATCGCCTGGCGCGTGATGGTCACGTTGCCCGGCGGGTGGCCGGTCGCGATGAGCAGCTCCGGATCCATCGCCTGCAGCTTCCTGAGATACGGTGTGAAGTCGCGCTCGGGAACCGGCGCGACCTCGATCTGCACTTTCACCCCGGGCATCGTCTTGATCTGCTTCTCGACGGCCTGGCGCAGGGCGTGGCCCCAGGCGTAGTCGGCAACGATCACGCCGACGCGCGTGTAGTGCTTGTCCTTGATGAGGCCGGCCATGTAATCGATGCTCATCGGCGCGGCCGGGAGGCAGGTCCTGAACGTATAACGGCTCTTCTTCGTCAGGATCGTGTCCGCGCCCGACATGGTGAGGAACACCGGGACCTGCTGCGCCTCGGCTTCGCGCGCCACCGCGAGTCCCACATCGCTCGAGATGATGCCGCCGGCCGCGACGATGCCCTCGCGCTCGACGAGGTACTTGAACGCGGTGACGCCCTCGTTTGCGTTGTTGCGGTCGTCGCGCTCGACGAGCTCGATCTGCCGCCCGTTGACGCCGCCCGCGGCGTTGATCTCGGAGATCGCGAGCTTCATGCCGTCGCGCACCTGGATGCCCCACGGCGTGAACGGCCCGCTCAGCGAGCTGAGAAACGCGATCTTGATGGGTTGCGCCTGGGCGACCCCCATGCTTGCCGCCACCGCAAACAGCACGGCGCCGAGCCCGATGCTCCAGCGCTTGTTCATGGCCTTTCCCCTCCTTTGATTGGACGTTGGATCATGTTACCGCTTTTCGGCGATTAGTTTGATCTAGCTCAAAGTTACCCGGGCCGCCTTAGGTACAGCTGCCGGCCGATCATCGACAAGACCACTTCGTCGTTCTGGTTGAGGAGCTCCCAGCGGAAGCGCACGTTGCCGCGCTCGGGCTTCGAGCGCGAGGGGCCCGCCTCGAGCACCGTCGAGCGAAAGCGCAGCGTGTCCCCGGGGCGCACCGGCTTCAGGAAGCGGATCTCGTCGATGCCGGGTGAGCCGACGCACGACGACTCGTTCAGATAGGCGTCGCACATGAAGCGCATCAGCACGCCGCACGATTGCCAGCCGGAGGCGATCAGCCCGCCGAAGGGCGTGCGCTTCGCCGCCTGCGGATCGACGTGATAGCGCTGCGGGTCCCATTCGCGCGCGAAGCGCACGATGTCTTCTTCCGACAGAGCGCGCGCGCCGTGCTCGAACACGCGCCCGACGCTGAAATCTTCCCAGTAATAGCGAAAGTCCATCTCGTATTGTTGCGCGGATTGGTTGATCTATCTCAAACGTTTCACGCGGCTGTGCTGGCAGGGTGCTTCATCCCCAGCAAAGTGGAGCCGTATGGCCATCGATTTTCATTGCAATCTATTCACGCCGGAGTCGATCCGCAAGAACTGGTTCGGCGCGCCCGAGATGCTGCGCCTCATCAAGTGGTGGAAGATGGAAGACCGCGTCCAGGGAAAAACGCTCGCGGAGTTCATCGAGCTCATGGATCGCGCCGGCTGCGACAAGGTGCTGGTGCCCGCCATCCGCATGTTCTCCTACAAGGAGAAGACGCTGGTCTGGGACATCACCGAGGAGGAAGTGCTCGAGACGGTGAGGCAGTCGAACGGCCGCGTCGTCGGCCTCGCGGGCTTCAATCCGTTCAAGGGCATGCACAGCGTGCGGCAGGTGGAGAAGGCGGTGCGCGAGTACGGCTTCAAGGGCTGCTACGTGCATCCGTACGGCTGGGGGCTGCCGCTCAACGACCGCAAGTTCTACCCGCTCTACACGAAATGCGCCGAGCTCGGCGTGCCGGTGTCGATGCAGGTGGGCCATTCGGCCGAGCACATGCCGAACAAGTACGGCCGCCCGATCCATCTCGACGACATCGCGCTCGATTTCCCCGAGCTGAAGGTGATCGGCGCGCACACCGGCTGGCCGTGGACCGAGGAGATGATCTCGCTCGCCTGGAAGCACGAGAACGTCTATCTCGGCATCGATGCCCACCATCCCAAATACCTGGAGCCATCGCTCCTGCACTTCATGAAGACACGCGGACAGAACAAGGTGCTCTGGGGCACCAACTACCCGGCGGTGATGCACGAAGAAGCGATCCGGGTGATCCGCACCGATCTCGGCTTGAGCGAGAAGGTCGCCGAGAAAATCCTGCACGGCAACGCGGCGAGGGTCTATGGCCTCTGACATCGTGGTGGTGGGCGCTGCGCGCACGCCGATCGGCGCCTTCGGCGGGAGCCTGCGCGACATGGCGGTCTACGACCTGGGCGCGATCGCGATCCGCGCCGCGCTCGAGCGCGCCGCGATTCCAGCGCCGCTCATCGACCAGGTGATCTACGGCAACTGCCGCCAGGCGGGCAACGGACCCAATCCCGCGCGCACCGCGTCGGTACGCGGCGGCATTCCCGCCGCGGCGCCGGTTTTCACCGTGAACATGGCCTGCCCGTCGGCGATGAAGACGGTGATGCTCGCGGCGCGCGAGCTCGCGGCCGGCGAAGCGAAGTTCATTCTCGCCGGCGGCATGGAGTCCATGAGCACCATGCCCTACCTCCTCAAGGGCGCGCGCTGGGAAGGCTTCAAGTCGGGCGACAAGACCCTCTCCGACAGCTGGTCCGACACCGTCGACCCGCTGTGCGGCTTCGGCATGGGCATGACCGCGGAAAACCTGGTGCAGAAGTACAGCCTCACACGCGCGGAGCAGGACGCCTTTGCGCTCGAGTCGCAGCGCAAGGCCGCCGCCGCGCGGGCAGCGGGCTGCTTTGATTCCGAGATTGTTTCCGTTCCTCTCGAAAAAGCGCAGTTCTCGGCGGACGAGGCCATAAGGCCTGAATCGACTCCCGAAAAACTGGCCAAGTTGCGGGCGGTGTTCAAGAAGGACGGCACGGTGACCGCCGGCAACGCCTGCACCATGGGCGATGCCGCCTGCGCGCTCGTCGTCACCACGCGGGCGCATGCGGCAGCGCATGGGCTAAAGCCGCTGTTCTCCATCGTCGGTTCGGCGGAAGCCGCCGTCGAGCCCGCGACGATGGGCGAAGGCCCCGGCGTCAGCATCCCGCGCGCGCTCGCGCGCGCGGACCTCAAGCTCGCCGACATGGATGCGATCGAGGTGAACGAGGCCTTCGCCGCGCAGATGCTCGCCAACGAGCGGGTGCTGAAATGGGATCGCGCCAAGGTCAACCGCTTCGGCGGCGCCATCGCGCTCGGGCATCCGACCGGCTTTTCCGGCGGGCGCCTCCTGATCACGCTCGATAACGTGCTGCGGCGCACGGGCGGCGAGCTCGGCGTCGCGGCCATCTGCGGCGGCGGCGGCGTGACCACCGCGGTGGTCATCCGACGCGAGTCATGAGTGCAATCAATCTAGAAAAAAGAGGCGACCGGGTCGCCCTGCTGACGCTCAACCGCCCGCAGGCGATGAACGCCATCGACCGCGCCATGGCGCGCGCGCTGCGCGCGGCGATCGCCGATGTGGAAGCCGACGAATCGATCGACGTTCTCGTGCTGACCGGAGCGGGCGAGCGCGGCTTTTGCGCGGGCGTGGATCTCAAGGAGCGCACGCGGCTCACGGACGCCGAGGCGGCCGCCTACCGCGCCGAAGAGCTCTTTCCCATGTACCGCGAGCTCGACGCCCGCTCGAAGCCCGCGCTCGCCGCGGTCTTCGGCCATACGCTCGCGGGCGGCTTCGAGCTAGCGCTCGCCTGCGACCTGATCGTCGCTGCCGAAGACGCAAGCTTCGGGCTGCCCGAGGTGAAATGGGGCCTCATCCCGGCGGCGGGCGGCTGCCGCAAGCTGCCCGCGCTCATCGGCGCGGCGCGCGCCAAGGAGCTCATTCTTACCGCGAAGACGATTTCCGCCGAGGAGGCGCTACGCCTCGGCATGATTAATAGGGTCGTGAAAAAAGACGAGCTTCTGCCTGCGGCGCGCGAGCTCGCACGGCAGATTTTGCAGAACAACCAGCCGGCGGTGCGCGGCGCAAAGCGCTGCATCGACGAGGCGGTCGATGCGCGCGCGGCGTGCGCCTTCGATCTGGAGGTTGCCAATCGCTGTTACACCACGAGGGATCTCACACCATGGAAAGAGCGAGGGTCATAGGCATCAAGAGCCTGGCGGACTGGATGCGCGTCGTCGAGTCGGTGGGCGAGCTCAAGCGCATCAAGGCGAAAGTGGATTGGGACCTGGAGATGTCCACCATCGCCTACCTCAACGGCAAGAAGGTGGGCGGGCCGGCGCTGCTCTTCGAGAACATCGAGGGCCATCCCGGCGGCCGGCTGCTCTTCAATCCGTTCGGCTCGAGCCTCAACCGCGTGGCCATCTCGATCCGCGAGGAGCCCGGCCGGGCGCCTCTCGACCTGGTGCGCGTGCTCGGCGACAAGATGAAGCGGCGCATCGCGCCGGTTAGCGTGAAGGCGTCCGACGCGCCGGTGAACGAGAACATGGAAACCGGCGACGCGGTGGATGTGACGAAGTTCCCCGCGCCGAAGATGTGGCCGCTCGACGGCGGGCGCTACCTCGGCACCGGGGATTCGGTGATCACCATGAACCCGGAGGATGGCCGCATCAACCTCGGCACCTACCGGCAGATGGTGCAGGGACCGAAGCAGGTCGGCTTCTACGCTTCGCCCGGCAAGGATGCGACGCTCGACCGCACGCGCTGGTGGGCGCAAGGCAAGCCGGCCCCGGTCGCCGCGGCGTACGGCATCGACCCGCTGCTTTTCCTCGCCTCTTCCACTTCGTTTCCGAAGGATGTCTCGGAATATGAATTCGCCGGCGGCATCAACGGCGCGCCGATCGAGGTGTTCAAGAGCGACCTCACCGGCCTCGTGCTGCCGGCGCACGCCGAGATCATCATCGAGGGCTTCTCCTATCCCGACAAGACGGCGCCCGAAGGCCCGTTCGGCGAGTTCACCGGCTATTACGGCCGGCCCGGCGGCCCGACGCCGTGCATCGAGATCAAGGCGATCCGCTACCGCAGCAATCCGATCGTCACCAGCGCGCTGATGGCCGACGGCTGGTCGAACGAAGCCGGCCTGATGTGGGGCATGGCGAAGGCGGCGCGCGTTTGGGCCGACCTCAACGCGATGGGCGTGCCCGGCATCTGCGGCGTCTGGTCGCCGCCGGAAGCCGCCGGCTGGGGCATGACCGTGGTGTCGGTGAAGCAGCAATACGCCGGCCATGCCGCGCAGGTCGGGGCGCTTGCCGCGCAGTGCATGGGGGGAGCGTACTTCACCAAGTACGTGGTGGTGGTGGACGACGACGTCGATCCCACGAGCCTCGGCGAAGTCGTGTGGGCGATGACCACGCGCTCGCGTCCGGCGCATTCCATCGACATCCTGCGCGAAACCTGGAGCACCTATCTCGATCCGAGCCAGAACCCGCCCGAGATCCGGCCGTGGGGCTCCAAGTGCATCATCAACGCCTGCAAGGAATACAAGTACATCAATAGCTTTTCGCGCCGCAATCTGCTGAAGCAGGAGGTCTACGACTCGGTGTGCGCCCGGTGGAAGGAGCTCGGCTTCGAGGAGGAAGCGCCGAAGGTCACGAATTTCGAATCTCATGAATAAAAAAGCAAAACCGATTCAGGACTTGCGGCAGTGGCTGGCGCACGTCGAGGCGCTCGGCGAGCTGGTGCGCGTCAAGCAGGCGGTGGACCGCGACGAGGAGATGAGCGGCATCTCCTATCTCCTCGCGAAGCAGACGCCTTCGCCCGCGGTGCTTTTCGAGCGCGCGAAGGGCTTCGACAAGAGCGCCATCGGCGCGCAGTTGCTCTGGAACATCCTCGGGCCGAGCAAGAAGCGGGTCGCGCTCACGCTCGAGGAGCCGTCCGAGACGCCGACGCTCGAGCTCATCCGGCGCGTGAAGGACAAGCTCAAGCGGCGCCTGCCGCCGCGCGAAGTGGCGCGCGACAAGGCGCCGGTGTACGAGAACACGATCCGGGGAAGCAAGATCGACCTGAACCAGCTCCCCATCCCGCGGCACTGGCCGCTCGACGGCGGGCGCTACGCCGGCACCGGCGATGCGGTGATCACTCGCGACCCGGACAGCGGCTACCTCAACATCGGCACGTACCGCATGATGCAGCAGGGCAAATCGCAGACCGGGCTTTACCTGTCGCCCGGCAAGGATGCGCGCCTGCACATCACGCGCGCATGGCAGCGCGGCAAGCCGATCCATGTGGCGGCCGCCTGGGGAATCGATCCGCTGTTCATGCTGGTCGGCTCGCAGACGTTCCCGAAGAACGTCTCGGAATACGAGTTCGCCGGCGGCATCAAGGGCGAGCCGGTTCCGGTGGTGCGCGGCACGACGACCGATTTGCTGCTGCCCGCCAACGCCGAGCTGGTGATCGAGGGCATCATCAAGCCCAATTCGGTGAAAGCCGAGGGGCCGTTCGGCGAGTTTCCGGGCTATTACGGTCGCCCCGAGGCGGGCTGCCCGCTCGTCGACATCACCGCGGTGCATTACCGCTCCAGGCCGATCCTCACCAACGCGCTCATGGCGGATTACCCATCGTGCGAGCAAAGCGGGTTTTTCTCCATCATCCGCTCGGCGAAGATCTGGGACGACCTCGACAAGCTCGGCATTCCGGGCATCGCGGGCGTCTATTCGCACCCCGCGGCCGCCGGCGGCTTCGGCATGACGGTGATCAGCATGGAGCAGCGCTATGCCGGCCATGCCGCGCAGGTGCTCGCGCTCGCCGCGCAGGTGCCCGGCGGCGCCTACTACACCAAGTGGATCATCGCGGTCGACGAGGACGTCGATCCCACCGACACGGACCAGGTGATCTGGGCAATGGCAAGCCGCTGCAATCCCGTCGACGACATCGACATCCTGCGCAATACCTGGAGCACCTGGCTCGATCCCACGCAAAACCCGCCCGAAAAGCGCCCCTACGGATCGAAATGCCTCATCAACGCGTGCAAGGAGCACCGCAATTTGCCGGTGTTCTCCAAGCGCACCACGCTGAGAAAGCCGGTCTACGAGCGCATCGCCGGCCGCTGGACCGGGCTCGGGCTTCCCGGCGCTGTTCCGGAAATTTCCGTTTTCGAGGGCGAAACGCGCACCGTGTACCACGAGCTCGGCGGCTTCGAGCCGGGGAGCAAGCCGAAGAAAAAAGCATGAACTTCACCCTCAGCGAAGAGCAAAAGCTGCTGCAGGAGACCGCGCGGCGCTTCGCGCAGCAGGAACTTCCCGTATTGGCCCGGGAATTGGAAGCCGACGATCGGCCCGTAGATGCGAAATGGATGAAAACCTACGCCGAGATGGGCTTCTTCGGCATCAATGTGCCCGAGGCGTACGGCGGGCAGGGGATGGGGCATCTCGAGGCGGTGCTGGTGCTCGAGGAGCTGGCGAAGATCTCCTCGGCGGTGGCGATGCCGGTGTTCGAGGGCAACTTCGGCCCGATGGCGGTGCTCGTGCATTTCGCGCCCGAGGCGCTGAAGCGCCGCCTGCTGCCGCAGGTATGCGCCGGAAAACTGCTGATCGCGGTCAGCATGTCCGAGCCCGACGCCGGAACCGCGCTCACCGATCTCAAGACGCGCGCTCAAGTCCAAAAAAATAAAATAATTGTTAATGGGACGAAGCGATGGTGTTCCGGTGCAGGCCATGCGCAGGGCTACCTCGTGTACTGTCGCCTGTCCGACGCCCCGGGCGCTGGCGGCATCGGCGCGGTGTACGTCGAGAAGGGCACCCAGGGCTTCAGCTTCGGCAAGCGCGAGGAGCTCATGGGCTTCCGCGGCATCGAGACCGCCGACATGTTCTTCGACAACGTCGAGCTGCCCGCGGAAAACGTCGTGCTTCCCGCGGGCAGCTTCGGCAAGCTGATGTCGGCGTTCAACCTCGAGCGCTGCGGCAACACCACCATGTCCCTTGGCGTGGCGGCCGGCGCGCTCGACTACGCGCTCGGCTACGTGCAGGAGCGCAAGCAGTTCGGCAAGCCGATCGTCGACTTCCAGGCGGTGCAGTTGAAGCTCGCCGAGATGGCGCTCAAGGTCGAGGCGTCGCGCCTGCTGCTCTACCGGGCGGTGTCGAACGCGGGGCAGGGCCTGCCCACGGTGCTCGAGAGCGCGATGGCGAAATGCTTCGCCAACGAGATCGTGCGCGAGGTCGCCGGGGCCGCGATGCAGCTCATGGGCGGCTACGGCTACAGCAAGCAGTTCGACATGGAGCGCCGCCTGCGCGACGCCTGGGGCTGGGGCATCGCGGGCGGCACCATCGACGTGCAGAAGGTGAACATCGCCTCGGCGCTCGTCGGCCGGCGCTTCGACCAGCGCCGCTGACCGAGCCCGGAGTGGAATGCGCGCAGGCGCTTTTCGATCCGCTGCTCGGCGGGCGCGTCCAGCGTGCCGAGATAGGGTTCTATCGCGAGCTAATGGCGCATCGCCCCGGCGGCGTCATCGCCTAGTGCACCAAGACGAGCTTGTCGCCTTCCGAGCTCGGCTCCACGTCGATTGTGATGCCGTCGAGAAGCTGCGCGACGCGGTCGTCCAGCACGAGCACGTTCCTGCCTTCGTGCGCGAGCGTGGCGTCGCCCGGACGGGGCTGGTCAAGCTTGGAGGTTAGCGTGTCGCCATCGATTTCCAGGCGGATCGCCGTCTCGGCCGGCGCCTGGGCGCGCTCCAGCACCGCGTACAAAAACCCGCCTGCAGCCAAGGTCATCTCGGGCATGGCTTTCTCCTTCGTTTCGCCGAAAAGCGGGTGACAGCCCCGCCCGGGGCTTTGTTCCCGAGTTCTCTTGTGCGGAACTGTAATTTCGGCGGCTGCCCCGACGGATAGGCAAATCAATCCAGGGGGCGCCTGATCCAGCGCTTGTCTTCGCTGATCAGGCGCCCGCGGCCTCGGCGAGGCGCTTTTCCAGCGCGCGCACCTCGCTCTTCACGATGGCGGCGATTTCCTTCTGCCGCTCGCCCGACATGCGGCTCGAGATCGCGCCGACGCTGATCGCCGCGTAAGGCGGCCCGTAGCGGTTCGCCACCGGCACGCCGATCGAGATTACGCCCGGGGTTTCCTGGCGATCGTTGAGCGCGTAGCCGAGCTGCTTGCCGCGCGCGATCATGTCGACCACGATCGGCACGTTGAGCTTGCCGCAGTCCTTGAGCCGCGTGCCGTTGGCGGCGACGATGCGCTCGACCTCCGCGTCGGCAAGCGGGATGAGCAGCGCCATGCCGCCCGCGCCGACGCCGAGCGGCCGGCGCGTGCCCACGTCGAGGGTGAGCGCCTTGATCGGAAACGCGCCTTCCTGGCGGTCGAGGCACACGGTATCGAAGCCGCTGCGCGCGGTGAGAAAAGCGGTGTCGCCGGTCTTCTCCGCGACGCGGCGCAGCGACGGCTCGACGATCTCGCGCAAATTGAATTGCGGCGCGGCGGCGAGACCGAGCTCGAACACCAGGTGCCCGAGCCGGTAGCGATGCGTCTCCGGGTCCTGGGCGACGATGTTCTCGGCCACCAGGCAGCGCAGGATGCGGTGCGCGGTGGGCGGCTTGAGCTTCGCGTGCTTCGCGAGATCGAGCAGCCGCGAGCCGGCGCGCCCGCGCGAGGCGATCGCGCGCAGCAGCACGATGGCGCGGTGGATGCTCTGCGCTCCAGAGATCTCCATATAGTGGAATTATATTTGCCGCCGGCGGCTTGTCATCTCCGGCTCCGTCGCATTACCGTGTCGTAGCGACCAATTGGATTCCACTATACGGAATGGCAGACCTTACCCGAACCAGATCCAGAGAGCAGGAGGCGGCGCCGGGCTTGAAGTACGACATCGCCTACGCCAAGCGCGGCGAGTTCGTCGAGCACGCGAAGACCGGCGCCATCGTCGTCAAGGATTCCGACCGCGAGTGGGAGCTCTCGCGCCAGGGCTACCTCAAGTGGTACATCCTCGAGCACGAATATCCCGAGACCGTGCTCAACGACTGGTGGGTGTTCATCCACGACATCAAGCGCCAGTCGGGCATGCACCGCCACCAGGGCGGGCTGGTGCTGTTCGTGATCGAAGGCAAGGGCACCACCGAGTGCAACGGCGAGATGATCGACTGGGAGGAGGGCGACTGCATCCTGCTGCCCTTCCATCCCGAGGGCCTGGAGCACCGGCACTTCAACCGCGGCGACCAGCCGGCGAAGTGGCTCGCCTTCATCCACATTCCGACCTGGAACCACGCGGCGAGCGAGCTCGCCCAGCTGGAAGAATTCGAGGAGTACAAGAGTGGCCGCTGAAAGCCATCTCGGGCCCGAGCGCATGCTGCACATGCTGGAGGAGATGCGCGGGCGCAACCTGTGGGAGGAGCTGCTCAAGCTGCGCGACGCGCAGCGCGAGGACCAGAAGAAAGCGGTGTGGCTCATCAAGGGCAAGGACCTGCCGCTGGAGAACAACAAGCAGGGCCTCATGCGCTGGTATCTGCATCCGCTGCTGCGCAGCACCTGCATCAACACCATGAAGCTCTTCGTGCAGGAGATCCCGCCCGGCGGGCGCAGCGGGCGGCTGCACCATCCCGGCAACCAGGTGATCTTCATCCTCGAAGGGCAGGGCTACACGGTGCTCGACGGCCAGAAGCACCACTGGTCGAAGAACGACGTGGTGCAGCTGCCGCTGCGCATCAAGGGCGTGACGGTGCAGCACTTCAACTCGGATCCCGACAAGCCCGCGCGCTTCGTGGCCTGCGAGCCGAATTCCTTCCTTTCCTCCGGCGTGGACCGCGGCAGCGGCTTCGAGCAGATGGAAGTCTCGCCGGACTACAAGGGCTAGCCATGTACATCAAGCTGATCGCCGATCGCCTGAAGTCGGAGCTGACGAACGTGGCGAGCCGCAGCCTCGTGCACATCGACCCGCAGGTCATGGAGAAGCACGGCCTCGCCGCCGGCGCGGTGGTGCGCATCGGCGGCAGTCAGAGCAAGTACGCGGTGCCGGCGCGCGTCGGCGAGCCGTACGAGCCCGACCGCGGCTCGCGCGTCATCCGCCTGGACCGCTTCGTGCGCACCGCGACCAAGGCGAAGATCAACGAGGAAGTCGAGATCAGCGCGCTCGGCGAAGTGCCCGAGCTCGAAAGCGTCACGCTGATGCCGCCGATCGACGTCTCCACCGCGCACCATCTCATCGAGCATCTGCGCGAGAGCTTCATCGAGAACCGCACGCCGCTCGGACGCGGCTCGGTGGTCTACGCGACGTTCCATGACTCCACCGCCGGCACCACGTACCGGGTCGTGAAGTGCACGCCGGAAGTCGGCATCGTTTCCGCCGCGACCAAGATCCATGTCGAGATCCCTTCGGCGGGGGGCATCAAGGCCGACGAGCAGGTCGGCTACGAGGATGTCGGCGGCATGCAGGCCGAGATCAAGCTGATCCGCGAGCTGGTGCAATTGCCGCTGCAGTTCCCGCAGGTCTACCGGCAGCTCGGCATCGTGCCGCCGCGCGGCATCATCTTCTACGGGCCGCCGGGCAGCGGCAAGACGTATCTCGCGCGCGCCATCGCCAACGAGGTGAACGCCGGCTTCTATTACATCAACGGGCCCGACGTCGTCGGCACGCTGTACGGCGAGACCGAATCCAACCTGCGCAAGATCTTCGCCGAGGCGGCGCACCACGCGCCCTCGATCGTGCTCATCGACGAGCTCGACGCGATCGCGCCGCACCGCGAGAAATCGGGCGCCCAGTCCGACGTGCGCATGGTCACGCAGCTCCTTTCGCTGCTCGACGGCCTCATGAAGGTCGACGGGCTGGTCGTGATCGGCACGACGAACCGCGTCGATGCCATCGACGTCGCGATGCGCCGCCCGGGGCGCTTCGACCGCGAGATCTTCCTCGGGCCGCCGGACGCGGCCGGGCGCCTCGACATCCTCAAGATCCACACGCGCGAAATGCCGCTCTCGGACGGCGCGCTCGCTCACCTCGACCACGTCGCCGCGGTGACGCACGGCTTCGTCGGCGCCGACCTCATGGAACTGTGCCGCGAGGCAGGCCTGAACTCGCTGCGGCGCAGCTCCTCGGCGCTGCTCGATCACCTGTCTGCGTTCAGGCTGCGCGAAGACATGCTGGAGGTCGGGGCGCGCGACTTCGACGATGCGCTGGCGAAGGTGCGGCCTTCGGCGATCCGCGAAGCCTTCGTCACCATTCCGGACGTGAGCTGGAGCGATGTCGGCGGGCTTGCCGACGTGAAAGAGCAGCTCAAGAACAACGTCGAGCGTCCGCTCAAGAGCCCTGAAGTGTTCCGCGCCGCGGGCATCGCCACGCCGAACGGCATTCTGCTCTACGGCCCGCCGGGAACCGGCAAGACGCTGATCGCCAAGGCGCTCGCCAAGGAATGCGGCGTGAACTTCCTCGCGATGGACGGCCCCGAGGTCTTCACCAAGTGGCTGGGCGAATCCGAGGAAGCGATCCGGCACATCTTCCGCGTGGCGCGCCAGCTCGCGCCGAGCATCGTGTTCTTCGATCAGCTCGATGCGCTCGCGCCGCTGCGCGGCGCCGACTCGGGCTCGCGCACCACCGAGCGCGTGGTGAACCAGCTGCTCGCCGAGCTCGACGGCATGGAGGTCTCGAGGGGCAAGGTGATCGTGATCGCGGCGACCAACCGCATCGATCTCGTCGATCCTTCGGTGCTGCGCCTGGGGCGCCTCGGCGTGCACCTCTATGTTCCCTTGCCGGGGGTCGAGGAGCGGGCGAGAATATTCGCCGCACATACGCGCGGCGTGCGCTTCGGCGTCGAGCGAGAGCGCCTGCTGGCGCGCCTGGCGGCCGAGACCGAGGGGCTCTCCGGCGCGGACATCCAGGCCGTGTGCGTGCAGGCGAAGATGAACGCGCTCAAGCGGGCGGAGTATGGCGCGTTGCCGCCGCTCGCCGAGGCGGATTTTTCAGCGGCGATCCGCAGGCTCGGCGCCGGGGCGGCAAAAAAGGCCGCATGAATTGCGAAGGAGGGGACCTCATGAGAAAGCTCGCGCTGTTGTTCAGCATTCCGCTGTGTCTCGCTGCGAGCGCCGCTGCGGCGGCGTTTCCCGAGAAGGACATCACCTGGATCGTGCCCTATTCTCCGGGCGGCGGATTCGACGCCTGGAGCCGCCAGATCGGCTTGCACATGCAGAAGCACCTGCCGGGCGTGAATGTGGTGGTGCGCAACGTCACCGGCGCGGGCGGCAGGACGGGCAGCATCCAGCTCTACCGCGCCAAGCCCGACGGCTACACGGTCGGCCTGCTCGACGTGGCGGGGCTGGTGCCCTACCAGAAGGCGGTCGGCGCCGAGAAGGCGGGCTACGACATCGAGAAATACGTCTGGATCGGCCGCGTCGCGAACGAGCCGTGGGTGTTGCTCGCCCCCTCGAAGTCGCCGCTGAAAACCCTTGCCGATCTCAAGGCCCGCAAGGATCTCTCGTGGGGCATCGAGGGGCCCGGCTCGACGAAGTGGCTGTTCGCCATCATCGAGGCGCGCGAGCTCGGGCTGCCGATGCGCTTCGTCTCGGGTTATGGGGGCACCGGCGAGATGATCCCGGCTTCGATGCGCGGCGATTACGACCTGTGGACCAACGCCGGCCCGGCGCACATCCCGTACGTGAAGAACGGCGAGCTGCGCGCCATCATGCAGTTCGGCGCGACGCGCATGAGCGCGTTTCCCGACGTGCCCACGGCGAAGGACCTGGGGCACGACGTGATTGCGGAAATCCTGCGGCTGCTCGCCGCGCCGCCCGGAACGCCGGCCGATGTGGCGAAGACGCTCGAGGCCGCGTTCCTGAAGGCGATGAGCGAGCCGGAGTTCAAGGCCTGGGTGGTGAAGTCGCAGCAGGAAGCGAATCCCGGCGGCCAGAAGGAAGCGGCCGCCGCAGCGGCCAACTTCAGCCGGCTGGTCGAGAAGCACATGAAGGACATCGCCGAAGTCCTGCGCAAGCAGTAGCGGCGTGCTGGACCCGCTGCTCGTAGCGGCTGGAGCGCTGCTCCAGCCGCAGAATATTTTTTTGGTGGCCGTGGGCAACCTCACCGGGTTGCTGTTCGGCTTGCTGCCGGGAATCACAGTGCTCGCCGCGATGTCGATCCTGCTGCCCTTCACCATAGGGCAGCCGCCGATCAGCGCGATGTATCTCTTCATCGGCATCATGGGCAGCGGCCCGTTCGGCGGCGCGGTGACCTCGATCCTCTTCAACATCCCGGGCGAGCCCACCAGCGCCGCGGCGTGCTTCGACGGCTACCCGATGACCCGGCGCGGCGAGGCGGCGAAGGCGCTCGGGCTCGCCGCGGCCTCGGCGGTGCTCGCCTCGATCCTCGGCCTTGCGGTGCTGATCGGACTGATCCCGCTGGTGCGCGCGGTGGTCTACGCTTTCGGCCCGCCGGAGTTTTTCATGCTCCTCATGTTCGGGCTCGCCACCGTGGCGATCGCCGCGCCGGGCAATACGCTGAAGGGAATCGTCACCGCGGGGCTCGGCGTGCTGATCTCGCTCATCGGCTACGACCCGATCACCGGCGTGCTGCGCTTCGGGCTGGGCAGCGCGAACTACCTCTGGGACGGCGTGAATCTGCCCGCGTTCTTCGTCGGGGTCTTCGCGGTCGGCGAGGTGATCAGCTACTACGTCGCCGGCGGCACGATCACCCAAGGCGGGGCGCGCGTGCACTCGATGCTCGAAGGCACGCTGCAGGGCATACGCGAGCTGTTCCGGCATCCTCGCGTCTTCCTCCAGGGATCGATCGTCGGCTCGGTCGTCGGCATCCTGCCCGGGATCGGCGGCACGGTGTCCAACTTTCTCTCGTACACGCTCGCGATGCAGACGTCCAAGACGCGGGACAGCTACGGCAAGGGCAATCCCGAGGGCCTGGTGGCCGCGATGTCGGCGACCAACGAGGACACCGGCGCGCTGCTGCCCACGGTGGCGTTCGGCATTCCGGGCAGCGCGAGCACCGCGCTGCTTCTCGGCGCGCTCATCCTGCACGGCTTCAATCCCGGGCCGCTCTTCATCCAGGAGCACATGGAGATCGTGTGGGCGCTGGTGCTCGGGCTGCTGCTCGCCAACATCATCGCCGCCACGGTCGGGCTCGCCGGCGCCAATCTCCTCGCGCGCTTGACGACGCTCGACGTCAAGTTCCTGGTGCCGACGATCCTCGTCATCTCGCTCCTCGGCGCGTACGCCGACCGCGAGAACGCGTGGGACGTCGCCCTCGCCATCGGGTCGGGCGTGCTGGCCTACGGGCTGTCGCGCTTCGGCTATCCGATCGTGACGCTGGTGATCGGCTTCGTCATGGGGCGCCTCGCCGAGCGCGCTTTCGCCCAATCGCTGCAGATGCACCTCGATCCGCTGATCTTCTTCAAGCGCCCCGTTTCGCTCGCGCTCTTCGTGCTCATGGTGGTCGCGTTCGCCGTGCCCCTGGTGAGAAATATGAGGAAGAAGAAGTGAACGGCCGGTTCGCGTTCAACCTGCTCGTGCTCGCCGCGGTCGCGTACTTCGTGTGGACGGCGTTCGGCTACGAGGTCGCCGCGCGGCGCATCCCGCTGCTGATCGGCGCCCTGGTCCTCGTCCTGCAGCTGTGGGTGACGGCGCGCGATTTCCTGGCACGCAAGCCGGACGCAGAGGAGGAGCCGCCGCCGCCCGGCGAAGCGCTGCGCGTCGCGATCTTCTGCGGCTGGATGCTGCTTTACTTCGGGCTCTTCGTCTCGCTCGGCACGCTCGCCGCCACGTTTCTCTTCCTGCTCGCTTTTCTCGCTTCCGGCAGGCGGCTTGCCTGGTGGGGCGCGCTCGGCCTCGGCGGCGCGGTGTCCGGGGTGATCTGGCTCGTATTCGTGTACCTGATGCGATTCGAGCTCTACCCAGGGCTCGCCTTCGGAGGTACGCTGCCGGCGTTTTGAGCGCGCAGAGTTTTGAGCGCGCAGAAACTGTTCGACGTGAGGGCCTGCCCGGTCGGATAAACGGGGTCAGGGCAAATGCTCTGACCCCACTTTGGTTTTCCCCCACTTTGGTTCTCAGGCGACTTCGAAAAGGCCCGCGGCCCCCATGCCGCCGCCGATGCACATCGTGACGACGACGAGCTTCGCGCCGCGGCGCTTGCCTTCGATGAGCGCATGCGCGGTGAGCCGCGTGCCGCTCATGCCGTAGGGGTGCCCGACGGCGATCGCGCCGCCGTTCACGTTGAGCCGGTCGCTCGGAATGCCAAGGCGGTCGCGGCAGTAGATCACCTGCACGGCAAACGCTTCGTTGAGCTCCCAGAGATCGATGTCGCTGACCTTCTTGCCGGTCTGCTCGAGGAGCTTCGGCACGGCGAACACCGGGCCGATGCCCATCTCCTTCGGATCGCAGCCGGCGGCCGCGAAGCCGCGGAAGATGCCGAGCGGCCTCAACCCTCT
Source organism: Betaproteobacteria bacterium (assembly GCA_004297625.1). Taxonomy (GTDB): domain Bacteria; phylum Pseudomonadota; class Gammaproteobacteria; order Burkholderiales; family SG8-39; genus SCGC-AG-212-J23. The sequence continues at coordinate 51,605 of SCTY01000056.1, forward strand.
TCTTTTTGCTTCGGATTCGCTCATGACTACGGTCGCCGCCGCCCCGTCAGAGAACTGGCTCGCGTTGCCGGCGGCGATGCAGCCGCCCTCGATCGCCGGCTTGATCTGCGATATGCCCTCGTACGTGGTGTCCGGGCGGATGCCCTCGTCCTGCGAAGCCGTGACCTCCTTCATCGCCTCCTGGCCGGTCGCTTTATCGACCACCTTCATCTTGGTGGTAATCGGCACGATCTCGTCGTCGAACTTGCCTTCCTTGCGCGCCCTGGCCGCGCGGCTCTGGCTCTGCACGCCGTACTCGTCCTGCTTCTCGCGCGGGATTTCGTAGCGCCGCGCCACGTACTCGGCGGTCTGCAGCATCGGCCAGTAGATCTCGGACTTGTGCCGGTGCAGCCACTCGTCCTGGAAATGGTGCTTGTTCATCTCGTTCTGCACCAGCGAGATCGACTCGACCCCGCCGGCGACGAAAACATCGCCTTCGCCCGTCATGACGCGCTGGGCTGCGAGCGCGATGGTCTGCAGGCCGGAGGAGCAAAACCGGTTGACCGTCATTCCGGGAACGGTGATCGGGCAGCCGGCGCGGATCGCGATCTGGCGCGCGATGTTCCAGCCGGTGGCGCCTTCCGGATTGGCGCAGCCGATGATCACGTCGTCGACCTCGCCCGGGTCGACCTTGGCGCGCTCGAGCGCCGCGTGCACCACGTGCCCGCCCATCTTCGCGCCGTGCGTCATGTTGAGCGCGCCCCGCCAGCTCTTGCAAAGCGGCGTGCGCGCCGCGGAAACGATCACTGCGTCGGTCATGGATTGAACCTCCTGCCTTGTTTCGCCAATTGGACGAGCAGGGGCGCGGGCTTCCATTGCGCCCCCTGGTACCCCTGCTGGAACTTCTGGATGGAATTCAAAACCTTGTCGAGCCCTGCGGTGTCGGCGTAGAACATCGGCCCGCCGCGGTAAGGCGGAAAGCCGTAGCCGGTGAGATACACGATGTCGATGTCCGAGGCGCGCAGCGCGATGCCTTCCTCGAGGATGTGCGCGCCCTCGTTCGCGAGCGCGTACAGGCAGCGCTCGACGATCTCCTCGTCGGCAACCTTGCGCGCGATGACGCCGATTTCCTTGCGGTAGCTTTCGATGATTTTTTCCACTTCGGGATCGGGGATCGGCTTGCGGCTGCCCGCCTCGTAGCGGTACCAGCCCTTGCCGGTCTTCTGCCCGAAGCGGCCGAGCTCGGCGATGCGGTCGGCGACCTTCGAATAGACGAAATCCGGGCGCTCCCTGGCGCGCCGCTGGCGCACCTCCCAGCCGATGTCGTTGCCCGCCATGTCGTACATCGTGAACGGGCCCATCGCCATGCCCCACGCCTGCAGCGCGCCGTCGATCTGCTGCGGCGTAGCGCCCTCGTCGAGCAGGAAAAGGCTCTGCTGCACGTATTTCTCGAGCATGCGGTTGCCGATGAAGCCGTCGCACACGCCGGAGACCACCGGGACCTTCTTCAGGCGCTTGCCGAGCTTCATCGTCGTGGCAAGGACATCTTTCGAGGTGCGCCTGGCCCGCACCACTTCGAGCAGCCGCATGACGTTTGCCGGCGAGAAGAAGTGCGTGCCGATCACGTCCTCGGGCCGCGTGGTCGCCGCGGCGATCTTGTTCACGTCGAGGGTCGAAGTGTTGGTGGCGAGGATCGCGCCCTGCTTGACGACGCCGTCGAGCTTCTTGAAGAGATCCTGCTTCACGTCCATGCGCTCGAACACCGCCTCGATGACGATGTCGGCGTCGGCGATGTTGCCCAGGTTGAGCGTGCCGCGGATGAGGCTCATCCGCTTGTCCATGTCGGCCTGCGAGAGCCGGCCCTTGGACACCGTGGCGGCGTAGTTGTCGCGGATTCTTTTCAGTCCCTTGTCGAGCGCATCCTGCGAGGTTTCGATCATCGTCACCGGAATGCCGGCGTTCGCGAAGCACATGGCGATGCCGCCGCCCATGGTGCCCGCGCCCACGATCGCCGCCTTCGCGATCTCGCGCGCCGGCGTGTCCTCGGGAAGGTCGGGGATTTTGGCGGTCTGGCGCTCCGCGAAGAACATGTGGCGCAACGCCTTGGACTCCGGGCCGTTCACCAGCTTGTCGAAGCGCTGGCGCTCCTGCTTGCGGCCCTCGTCGAAGGGCAGCGTGGCCGCGGCTTCAGCGCAGGCCACGATCTCGAGGGGCGCCGGATAGCCCTTCGATTCCTTCGCCACCTGGGCGCGAAGCTTAGAGAAGAATACTTCCGGGTCGCCTTCGAGCCTGGGTTTCATGTCGCGGATGCGCCGCGGCCCTTTGCCTTGCGCGAGCAGATTCAAGGAAAAGCGGATCGCGTCTTCCAGGAGATCGCCGTGCGAGATCTCGTCGATCAGACCGAGCTCCTTGCCCTTTTCGGCGGAAATGAACGCGCCGGTCGTCATCATGCGCAGCGCTTCGGCCATCGGGATGATGCGCGGCAGGCGCTGCGTGCCGCCCGATCCGGGCAGGATCCCGAGCTTGACCTCGGGAAGGCCGAGCTGGGCGTTCGGCGCCGCGATCCGGTAGTGGCACGCGAGCGCGAGTTCCAGCCCGCCGCCGAGGGCGAAGCCGCCGATTGCCGCGACGAGCGGCTTGGCCAGCGCGTCCTGCGCGTCGTTGACTTCGGGCAAATCCGGCTTCAGTCGCGGCGCGTTGAACTCGCGGATGTCGGCGCCGCCTGAAAAGGCCTTCGCCGACCCGATGAGAACCACCGCGCGCACCGCGAAATCGGCTGCGGCGCGTTTCAGGTTCTGCAGGATCGCCGCACGCAGGGCGTTGCCGAGGCCGTTCACGGGCGGATTGTTGAGAGTAATGACGGCTACGCCGTCGCGGACGGCGTATTGAGTGACGTCGCTCATCCAGGGAGTCTCCGGCGGGTGATGACGCTAGGATAAACTACCTTCACGACAGGAGGTGGGTATGCAAGGGCTGATGATGGACATGCCGCTCTTGATCAGCGACCTGATCCGTCATGCCGACCGTCACCACGGCTCGGCAGAGATCGTTTCGCGGACCGTCGAAGGCGGCATGCATCGCTACACGTATCGGCAGGCGCACGCGCGCGCCCGCAGGCTTGCCAACGCGCTGAAAAGGCTCGGGGTTGCGCCGCCCGAGCGCGTCGCCACGCTGGGGTGGAACGGCTTCCGGCACTTCGAGATCTACTACGCGGTCGCGGGCTCCGGGGCGGTCATCCACACCATCAACCCGCGCCTTTTCCAGGAGCAGATCGTCTACATGGCGAACCACGCCGAAGACAAGGCGGTGTTCTTCGACCTGACGTTCGCTCCGCTGGTGGAAAAAATCGCGCCGCAGCTGAAGTCGGTGCGCCACTTCGTCGCGATGACCGACCGCGCCCACATGCCCAAGGAGCGCGTCCCGAACCTCCTGTGCTACGAGGAGCTGCTCGAAGCCGAAAGCGACGAGCTGGACTGGCCGAGCTTCGACGAGCGCACGGCGGCCTGCCTGTGCTACACCTCGGGCACGACCGGCAATCCGAAGGGTTCTCTTTACTCGCATCGCTCGACTCTCCTGCACGCCTACGGCGCGGCACTGCCCGACAGCTTCGGGCTCATGGCGCGCGACGTGGTGCTGCCCGTCGTGCCGATGTTTCACGTCAACGCCTGGGGCATCCCGTACTCCGCGGCGCTCACCGGCTCGAAGCTGGTGTTCCCGGGGCCGCACCTCGACGGCAAGAGCCTGTACGAGCTCTTCGAAACCGAAGGGGTGACGATGAGCGCGGGCGTGCCGACCGTCTGGCTCGGGGTGCTGAATTACATGCGGGAGAACAAGCTGCGCTTCTCGACGCTGACCCGCACGCTGATCGGCGGCTCGGCCTGCCCGCCGGCGATGATCCGCACGCTGCAGGAGGACTACGGCGTGGAGGTGCGCCATGGCTGGGGCATGACCGAGATGAGCCCGCTCGGCACGGTGAGCCGGCTGAAGGCCAAGCACAAGGACCTCGACAAGGAAGCGAAGTACGCGCTGCAGAACAAAGTAGGCTTCCCGATCTTCGGCGTCGACACGCGCATCGTGAACGAGAACGGCGAGGAGCTGCCGCGCGACGGCAAGGCCTTCGGCGACCTGCAGGTGCGCGGCCCGTGGGTGATCCGGGAATACTTCAAGGGCGAAGGCGGCAATCCGCTGAAAAAGGACGAGAGCGGCCAGGGCTGGTTCCCGACCGGGGACGTGGTGACCATCGACCCCGATGGTTACGTGCAGATCACCGACCGCTCGAAGGACGTCATCAAGTCGGGCGGCGAATGGATCAGCTCGATCCATCTCGAGAACATCGCCATCGCGCATCCTGGGATCCTGGAGGCCGCGGTCATCGGCGTGCAGCATCCGAAATGGGACGAGCGCCCGATCGTGGTCGCGGTCAAGCGTCCGGGCCACGAGGTGTCCAAGGAAGAGCTGCTCAAGTTCTACGAAGGCAAGATCGCCAAGTGGTGGATGCCCGACGACGTGGTGTTCGTAGCCGAGCTGCCGCACACCGCGACCGGCAAGCTCTCGAAGCTCACTCTGCGCCAGCAGCTCAAGGACTACCGCCTGAAGGCTGAGCGCTAGCTTGGCTTCCATAAGAGAGCTCAAGGGGCGCGTCGGCCAGGAAGTCGGCGTCTCGCCGTGGGTCGACATCACCCAGGAGCGCATCGACACCTTCGCCAAGGCGATCGAGGATTTCCAGTGGATCCACGTCGACCGTGAGCGCGCGAAGAGCTCGCCTTTCGGCGGTACCATCGCGCACGGCTTTCTCACGCTTTCGCTGCTCTCGCACCTGTCCGAGATGACGTTTTCGTTCTCCGACCGCCGGATGGGCGTGAACTACGGCCTCAACCGCGTGCGCTTTACTTCGCCGGTGCCGAGCGGCTCGCGCGTGCGTGCGCGCTTCACGCTCGCGAGCTACGAGCCCATCGAGCCCAACGGCGTGCAGGTGAGGTGGAACGTGACCATCGAGATCGAGGGCAAGGACAAGCCCGCGCTCGTCGCCGAGTGGCTTGGAAGCCACTACTACTAATCAGGGACAGACCACGTTTTTTTCCCAGGGAAAGAAAATAATCGTGGTCTGTCCCTGATTTTCGAGGTGTGAAGTGAAACGGTGGAAGCAGAAACCTCCCGGCTCCAACTGGGGTGAATTCGGGGATCACGATCAGCGCGGCCGGATGAACCTGGTGACGCGCGAGAAGGTGCTGCAGGGCGCGGCCGAGGTGAAGGAGGGCATCAGCTTCTGCCTGTCGCTGCCGCTTGATTATCCGGGCGGCAACGCGCTGAATCCGCGCCGGCACCCGCCGCGCGTGGCCGCCACCATCCGCGACGGCAAGAGCGCCGGCAAGCAGAACTTCTGCTTTGCGCTCGCCGAGGAGAACCCCGATCTCACCGACGTCGTGTCCGACGACGTCGCGCTGCTCACGCTGCAGTACTCGACCCAGTGGGACAGCTTCGCGCACATCGGCAGCCGTTTCGATGCCGACGGCGACGGCCAGCGCGAGATCGTGTTCTACAACGGCTTTCGCGCCGGCGAAGACATGCTTCCCGCCACTGTAAAGGCTGATTCGGAACCCTGGGCCCGATACGAAGGCACGCGGGCCAACGCGCTCGGCATCCAGAACCTCGCCGAGCACGGCGCACAGGGGCGCGGCGTGCTCATCGACCTGCACCACCACTTCGGCCGCGAGCACCGCGCGGTGAGCTGCGACGAGCTGCTGCAGGCGATGAAGAAGGACGGCGTGACGGTCGAGAAGGGCGACATGGTGTGCCTGTACACCGGCTTCGCCGACGTGATCCTGGAGATGAAGAAGAAGCCCGACGCCAGGCTCCTGCACCAGACCTGCACCGGCCTCGACGGCCGCGACGACCGGCTGCTCGAGTGGATCTCGGCAAGCGGGCTTGCCTGCCTCATCGCCGACAATTACGCGGTGGAGATCATTCCGACGAGCCTCGCCAAGCCGAAGCCGCACGCGCTCATGCCGCTGCACGAGCACTGCTTGTTCAAGAACGGCATTCATCTCGGCGAGATGTGGTATCTCACCGAGCTCGCGCGCTGGCTGCGCAGCCACCGGCGCAACCGCTTCCTCCTTACCGCGCCGCCGCTGCGCCTGCCCGGCGCCGTCGGCTCGCCGGCGACGCCGATCGCAACCGTGTAACTCAGGTAGTATTATTTGACTACCGAAGCCCCCATGAGTATTGCCGCAACAAGCCTTAAGCTGCCCAAGCGTCTCAAGTCCCGCGTGGAGCGCCTTGCACGCCGGTCCGGCGAGTCCGCGCACGCGTTCATGGTGCGGGCCCTTGAGAGCCAGGTCGAGGCGGAGGAGCGCTATCAGGCATTCCTCGAGGACGGATTGCGCGCCGACGAGGCCATGCAGAGAAGCGGCCTTGGCTACGACGCGGATGCGGTGCACGCGTACCTCGAGTCGCGTGCGCGGGGCGGGAAGGCACGGCGACCGCGCGCTAGCCGGTGGCGCGGGTAGTCTATTCAGGAGCGGCGCTCGAGGATCTGGAGCGCATCATTGATTTCCTACGGAAAGCATCTTCGGAATCAGCCTTAGAGGCGCTCGCACAAATCCGCAGCGCGATCGATATTCTTGGCTCTCATCCCCGCATCGGCCGGCGTGCCGCCGCACATATGCGCGAGCTGGTCATCTCCTACGGCGCGTCGGGCTACGTGGCGCTCTACCGGGTTGATTCGCCCGGATTGGTACGAATCCTGCGCATCCGGCATCAACGCGAAGCGGGCTACCGGGATTAAGCCGATGTGGGAAATCACGGCCCTGGTCGCCATCGCGGCGGCAGCGCTTCTCTGGGTGGACAGCATGCGTGCGCGCGAGCGGGCGATCAGAGCGGGGCGCTCGGCGTGCGCGCGCTACCAGCTGCAGTTCCTCGACGAAACGGTGGCGTTCGCGCGCCTGCGGCTGCGGCGCGACGAGGAAGGCCAGCTCAAGATCGCGCGCACTTACACGTTCGAGTTCTCCGACACCGGGAACAACCGCCGCCACGGCGCCATCGTGATGCTCGGCGGCGATCTTCTCGACCTGCAGCTCGAGCCTTATAGGATGCAATGAGCGACAAGTGGCTGGAAGGCCGGGTCGTCGAGAACCGGCATTGGACCGAAAGTCTCTTCTCGTTGCGCGTCGAAGGCGTCGCGCTTTCCTTCCAGGCGGGCCAATTCGTGCGCATCGCGCTCGATGTCGGTTCCGAGCGCGTCGCGCGCGCGTTCTCGCTGGTGAACCCGCCGCACGATCCGGTGCTCGAGTTCTACGGCATCGTCGTCCCCGAAGGCCTGCTCTCGCCGCCGCTCGAGAAGCTCTCGCCCGGCGAGCGGCTCTTCGTCGCGCGCAACCCGGCCGGATTCCTCGTGCTCTCCGAAGTGCGGGACGCCGAGACGCTGTGGCTCATGGCGACGGGCACCGGCCTCGCGCCCTTCCTGTCGATCCTGCGCACCGAGACGCCGTGGCAACGCTTCCGCAACGTCGTTCTGGTGCACGCGGCACGCTTCTCGCGGGAGTTGACTTACCGGGAAACGATCGATGAGCTGCGGCAAAGGCGCGGGCTCAAGTATGTGAGTTTCGTGAGCCGCGAAGCGGCGGCCGGCTCGCTCGCCGGGCGCATTCCCGCCGCGGTGGCGGACGGCCGGCTCGAGGCCGCTGCGGGACTCGAGCTTGCTTCGGATTCCTCTCAAGTGATGCTGTGCGGCAATCCGGACATGCTGAAGGACACGACCGCCGCGCTCGCGCAGCGGGGCATGCGCAAGCACCGGCGGCGCGCGCCCGGCCACATCACGGTGGAGAGCTTCTGGTGAAAAGTGTGCCGAAAGTCACACTCGCGCTCGCCGCCGCCTGCATGCTGGTCGCGTGCACGGCGCTGCGCGTGGCGTACGAGAACGCCGACACCTACCTCCACTGGCGCTCGGGCTCGTACCTCGACCTCGATCGTAAGGAATCGCAAGAACTTGCCGAGCGCATCGATGCTTTCTTCACCTGGCACCGCGCGCAGGAGCTGCCGCAATACGCGCGCATCGCCGACGAAGCCGCGCAACGCCTGGACGACGGGCTCTCGCGGGAAGACCTCGTTTGGGGGTACGATTCTCTCGTGGCGCATGCGCGGCAAAGCCTGCGCGTCGCCGCCGGGCGGATCGCGCCGCTTCTCGACGGCCTGACGCCGCAGCAGGTGGCGCACCTCGAGAAGGGATTCGCCGAAGACAATCGCAAGTTCGCCAGGGAGAACTTGCGCGGCAGCGAGAAAGAGCGCCGCAAGCGCCGCGCCAAGAAGGTCGAAGAGCGGCTGGAGGATTGGGTGGGGAACCTTACGCATGCCCAGGTCGAGCGGGTCAGGCAGTACTCGGAGCGCGCGCCGCTCTACGACGAGCTGCGCGACCGCGACCGCAAGCGGCTGCAGGCGGAGGTTCTCGAGATGGTTCGCCAGCGCGCCGCGCAACAGCGGCTTGCGGATCTCGCCGCCCACTGGGACCGCGGCCGCGATCCCGCCTATGCCGCCGCCTCGGAGAAGGCAAGACAGGAATACTTCGCGCTGCTGCTCGACCTCGACCGCACGCTCACTCGCGAGCAGCGCGTGCGTGCGATAGCGAACCTCGAGCGCTACGCAGAGGACTTCAAGGTCCTCGCGAGCCGCAAGCGCACCACGCACGCCAGCCAGTGAACGAACCGGGCCCGCTGCGCGGCGTCGAAGCCACCGTTGAGTCGCCGCCGGCGAGCTACGCCGGCCGCACGCGCTACACGCAGCTCGAATACGAGGCGCTGCTCGCCAACGCCTCGATCGGCATCGCGTTCACGCGCGAGCGGCGCTTCTTCCTCTGCAACCAGCGCTTCGCCGAGATGTTCGGCTACGCGTCCGAGGAGCTGATCGGCCAGCCGGGCGAGGTGGTCTACCCGAGCCGCGAAAGCTACGCCGCGCTCGGCCAGATCGCGGTGCCGATCCTTTCGGCGGGCAAGCAGCTCGACGTCGAATGGGAGGCGCGGCGCAAGGACGGATCGACCTTCCTTTGCCGCATGATCGCCAAGGCGCTCGACACGCAAAACCCGCAGCAGGGCACGGTGTGGATCGTCGAGGACATCACCGACAAGCGCCGGCATGCGGACGAGGTGGCGCGGCTGCTGCGCGAGCAGGAGGCGATACTCGCGAGCGCTTCGGTCGGCATCGTGTTCGTCAAGGACCGGCGCATCGTGCGCTGCAACCGGCGCTACGAGGAGATGTACGGCTACGGCCCAGGCGAGATGGACGGCAAGCCCACCGCCATCGTCTACACCGACATCTCGGAGCATGCCAAGGGCGCGGCGGTCTACGAGACGCTCGCGCGCGGCCAGACCTCGCGCCGGATCGAGCTGCGCAGGCGCAAGGACGGCAGCACTTTCTGGAGCCGCGCCGACGGCCGCGCGGTCAACCCGCAGGACCCGCACAAGGGCTCGGTGTGGATCGTGGAGGACATCACCGAGCAGCGCCGCGCCGAGGACGAGCTGCAGCGCGTGCTCGCCGAGCAGCAGGCGCTGCTCGACAACATCGTGGTCGGCATCCAGTTCACGCGCGAGCGCCGCACCGTGCGCTGCAACCGCCGCTTCGAGGAGATGTTCGGCTATGCGCCCGGCACGGCGGTCGGCGCGCCGTCGCGCGACCTGTATTTCACCGAAGAGGAATACGCAGGGGTTCTCAAGGCCTACGCCGAGACCGACGCCGGAAAGCTGCACACGCGCGAGCAATGGCTGCGCCGCCAGGACGGCTCGGGCTTCTGGTGCCGCATCAACGGCCGCGCGGTCGCGCCGGGCGATCCCGGCAAAGGGTACGTGTGGCTCCTCGAGGACATCACCGAGCGCCGGCGCGCCGACGAAGCGGTGCAGCGGCTCGTGAGCGAGCAGAAGGCGGCCGAAGAGCGCATCCAGCGCGCGCTCGGCGAGCAGGAGCTGATCCTCGACAACGCCATGATCGGCATCGCGTTCGTGCGCGACCGCGTAATCCAGCGCTGCAACCGCTTCCTGGAGGAGATGGTCGGCGCGGGCCCGGCAGAGCTGGTGGGCGCAAGCTCGTCGGTGCTCTTCGCCTCCGAGGCGGACTGGGAGCAGGCCGGGCGCCTCGCGTACCGCGCCACCGCGCCGGGAGAGACGCACGACAGCGAGTGGCGCTTCAAGCGGCGCGACGGCTCGACGTTCCGCTGCCGCACGCGCGGCCGGCGCATCGACGTGGGCGAGACCGAGCAGGAATGGATCTGGAGCTTCGAGGACGTCACCGCCGAACGCGAGGCGGATCTGCGCGTGCAGCGCGCGCTCGCCGAGCAGGAGCTGATCCTCGACAACGCCACGGTGGGCATCGCGTTCGTGCGCAACCGCGTCTACCAGCGCTGCAACGCACGCTTCGAGCAGATGTTCGGTTACGGGGCCGGCGAGCTCATCGGACGCGCCACCGAGCCCCTTTATGCCGAGCGCGCGCAGTGGGAGCGCGACGCGGCCTGGTACGAGGAGATGAAGAGCGGCCAGGCGGTTTCCGTCGAGCGCCAATACCGCCGCCGCGACGGCAGCCTCTTCTGGTGCAAGCTCGTCGGCAAGGCGATCGACCCTGCGCACCCGGACGACGGATCGATCTGGATCTACGACGACGTGACCGCGGAGCACGCCGCCCGCGAGTCGCTGCAGGCCTCGCGCGACGCGCTGGAGCGTGCGGTGGCCGAGCGCACGGCCGAGCTCGAGGAGGCGAAGGCGCGTGCGCAGCACCTCGCCGACCACGACGCGCTCACCGGGCTGCCGAACCGCAGGCTGCTCGAAGACCGCCTGACGCAGGCGCTGGCGCTCAGCTACCGCAACCGCCAGCAAACCGCGGTGATGTTCGTCGATCTCGACCGCTTCAAGGCGATCAACGATTCGCTCGGCCACGCGGCGGGCGACGTGCTGCTCAAGGAGGTGGCGGCGCGGTTGGTAAAGCAGCTGCGGGTCGGCGACACCATCTGCCGCATCGGCGGCGACGAATTCGTGGTCGTGCTGCCCGAGCTCAAGCGCGCCTCCGACGCCGCGCAGGTCGCGCAGAAGGTACTCGAGCAGCTCTCGGCTCCGGCTCTGGTGGAAGGCCATGAGCTGAGCGTGACGCCTTCCATCGGGATCGCCGTTTTCCCGGACGACGGGCGCGATGCCGAAACCCTGATCCGCAATTCCGACGCGGCGATGTACCACGCGAAGGAGATGGGCCGCGCCAACTACCAGTTCTTCACCGCCGAGATGAACCAGGCGGCCTCGCGGCGCCACGCGCTGGAGACCGAGCTGCGGCGCGCGCTCGGCAAGGGCGAGCTGCGCGTGCACTATCAGCCGATCGTCGAGACGAAGTCGGGGCGCGTGGCCGGGCACGAGGCGCTCGTGCGCTGGCAGCACCCGGAGCGCGGGCTGCTCGCCCCCGGCGAGTTCATCCAGCTCGCCGAGGAGACCGGGCTCATCCTCAAGCTCGGCGAATGGGTGCTGCACGAGGCGTGCCGCTGGGCCACCTTCATCGGCGTCGAGCGCGGGCTGCAGATCGCGGTGAACCTGTCGGCGCGCCAGTTCAACGACCCGAAGCTCGCGCAAATCGTGGCCACGGCGCTGCGCGACACCGGCCTGCCGGCGCGGCTGCTGGAGCTCGAGATCACCGAATCGACTGCCATGCAGCACACCGATGTGACGCTCGGCACGCTGAATCGCCTGAAGGGCCTCGGCGTGTCGGTCGCCATCGACGACTTCGGCACCGGCTACTCGAGCCTGTCGTACCTGAAGCGCTTTCCGGTCGACAAGGTGAAGATCGATCGCTCGTTCACCGCGGAGCTGCCGGCCGACGCCGACCAGTGCGCGATCGTCGAGGCCATCGTCGCGCTCGCGCATGCGCTGGAGATCGAGGTCATCGGCGAAGGCGTGGAGAACGACGCCCAGCGCCGCTTCCTCGCGCAGTGCGGCTGCGACTATCTGCAGGGCTATCTCACGGGCAAGCCGGTCGACGCCGACGCCGCGTCGAAGGATTTCGTTTAGGTTCGCTTTTCCCTGAGCAGCGCCTCGAGCCCGCGCACGTTCTCTTCCACGCCGGATAGGTTCGGATTCGCTTCCAGCGCGCGCCGGAACCAGGCGAGTGCCTGCTCATACTGCTCGAGCTTGAAGTGGATCTGCCCCAGGCCGGAAAGCGCGCCGAAGTGCGAGGGATTGCGCTTCAGCACCTCGTTGCAGTCGGCGAGCGAGCGCGCGTAGTCGCCGGCGAGGTAATACACCGTCGCGCGCTTGTTCCAGCCTTCCGCGAAGTCGGGTTTTCTGGAAATGACGCTCGAAAACGTCGCGATCGCCTCGGCGTAGCGGCCGGCCTGCATCTGGCCGACGCCGGCCGCCATCAGCCGGTCGATGTCCGCATCCCCCGAGCGGCTCCACAGCAGCCACAGGCCCTGCTCGGCATACGCGCGGACGAACGCGCTTTCGTCGCGCAAGCGCTCTTGCAGCAGCGCGGCATCCGACGCCAGCCCGCGGCTGGCGATCCAGACGATGGCCTGCGCCCTGCTGGCAGCATCCGGGCTTTGCAGCGCAGCGAGCGCCTCGCCGCGCGATTGCGGCGCCTGCGGGAATGCCGGGCCGGCGGCCGCTGTTAGCGCCAGGACAAGGATCAGCGTCCTCATGAGGAGGTAGAACACGTGAAAAGCCCGATTCGTCCATTCATCTTAAGCATGTTGCTCCTGCCCGGCGCGGCGCTCGCCGCCGGCGACAGCGCCCCGGCAGCCGCCGCCGATCCCGTCCTGGAACGCGTTTCCGCGGCAACGGCCAAGCAGGACTGGGTCGCCGCCCAGGCGATTCTGCGCGATGCGGTGCAGAAAGACCCGGGCAACGCCGATTACCACAACATGTACGCCTATACCATCCGCAAGGGTGCCCACCCGGACATGAGCCTCGTGTTCAAGCACTACAACGAGGCGCTGCGCATCGATCCCAACCACCGCGGCGCGCACGAGTACCTCGGCGAGGCCTACCTGATGGTGAACAACCCGGCCAGGGCGAAGGAACACCTCGCCGCGCTCGACAAGCTGTGCTTCTTCCCGTGCAGCGAGCACAGCGACCTGAAAAAGGCGATCGCCGAGTACGAAAGAACGCACCTCGCCCGCTAGCGGGCGAGGTGCGCAGTACCGAGGCTCAGTGGGCGGGGCTCCACCAGCCGCCGATGTCCTTGTCGGTGGCCAACGCCCAGAACGCGAGCACCAGCACGACCGCGCCCGCGACTACGGTGTTGACCATGGCGGCATAAAGCCCGCTGAACCCGAGGAGCCAAGGCGAAACGACCAGCCACGCGCCGAGCACCACGTTCGTCCACTCCTCCCAGGCGAATACCTGATACATCGCGTAGAGGGCGGCCGCGGCGATCAGCACGCCGACGATGACGCTGTTCCACATGGGCCGCGCTTCCGCCTGGTAGGCAAGCGCCCAAGGGGCAGCGATCATCCAGAGCCCGATCACCAGGTTGGCCGGGTCCTGCCAATGCTTGATTTTCATCGACATAAGAGTCCTCCGTTAGCGAAGTCGCCGGCGAACCCTCGAGGTGCGGGGAACACTCAGCAGCCGGCCTCCAAGACCCTCCGGCGGCTTTCGCCTCATTAGACTGCCGAGCCGTCGGGGCAGTTCCGGCCTTGCTAGGCTATGCTCCGGCGCGGTATGAGACCGAATTTCATCTTCATCCTCGCCGACGACCTGGGCTACGCGGATCTCGGCTGCTACGGCGGGCGCGCGCCGTGCTCGCCGAATCTCGACCGGATGGCCGCGCAAGGGCTGCGCTTCACCGACGGCTACTCGAACTCGCCGGTGTGCTCGCCGACGCGCTTTGCGCTCGCCACCGGCCGCTGGCAATACCGGCTGCGCGGCGGCGCGGACGAGCCGATCGCGAGCCGCGCGCGCGGCAGCGAGGTGCTCGGCCTGCCGCCGGAGCATCCGACGCTCGCATCGCTCTTGCGCGCCGCGGGCTATGCGACCGCGCTCATCGGCAAGTGGCATCTCGGCTTTCCGCCGCGTTTCAGTCCGCTGAAGAGCGGCTACGACGAGTACTTCGGCCCGCTCGCCGGCGGCGTCGACTACTTTTCGCATTGCGACCCCGCGGGCGTGCACGACCTCTACGAGGGAGAGCGCGAGGTGCAGCGCCGCGGCTACCTCACCGACCTCCTTTCCGAGCGCGCCGTCGAATTCGTGAAGCGCCAGAAAGGCCGCCCGTTTCTGCTTTCGCTGCACTACACCGCGCCGCACTGGCCGTGGGAAACGCGCGCCGACGAGGCCGAATCGCGCCGTATCGGAGCGAAGATCGCCCACCTCGACGGCGGCTCGGTGGAAACCTATCTCACCATGATCCGCGAGATGGACGAGGGCATCGGCCGCGTGCTCGGCGCGCTCGAGGACATCGGCGCCGCCGGCAACACGTTCGTGGTTTTCACCAGCGACAACGGCGGTGAGCGCTTCTCCGATACCTGGCCGCTCGTCGGCAAGAAGATGGATCTGCTCGAGGGCGGCATCCGCGTGCCCTGCATCGCGCGCTGGCCGGCGCGCCTCCCGGCGGGCAGGACTACCAGCCAGCTCGCGATCACGATGGACTGGGTGCCGACGTTCCTCGCGGCGGCCCGTGTCGCCTCGCATCCCGACTACCCTCCCGACGGCATCGATCTGGTTGGGAAAGCGGTGGAGCGCGATCTTTACTGGCGCATGAAATTCCGCGACCAGAAGGCGATGCGCTCGGCCAACTGGAAATATCTTTCGATCGAGGGCAACGAGTTTCTGTTCGATCTCTCGCGTGACCCGCGCGAGAGAGCGAATTACGCGAAACGGAATCCGGAGAAATTTCTGGAGCTGAAGGACCGCTATCGCGCATGGGAAGCCGCGATGCCGCCGATCCCGCCCGACGCGAAGGTGTCGCTGGTGTCCGGCCCGGAGAATCTCGCGCAGCCGTCCTAGCGGCAGAGCTTCGCTATCGCCTTGTCGTAATAGCGCTCGTCGAGGCGCGGTTTCATGAGCGAAAGCTTCTTCAGCGCCCTCGCACGCTCGGCGTCTTCCACCTCGCGCGGTACGAAGCCGGCATTCTTCAGAATCCGATAGGCAAGCCGCAGCTCCTCGGGCACGAGCGGATCGTCCTCGAGCACGAGCGGCTTGCCCGCGCCCGGGAGATTGTCGAGCTCGCCGCGCGAAACGGCCTCGACGATTCTTTGTTCTGCGAGAAAATCAAGCATGTCCTCCAGAGCCTATCGCATCCTTCCGACCGATTCGACCACCTTCTACCCGCGCCTCATCGGCACGCATGGTGCGGTGGCGAGCAACTCCTATCTTTCTGCGAACGCCGGCATCGACATCCTCAAGGCGGGCGGCAATGCCATCGACGCCGCGGTCGCAATGACGCTCGTCGAGGGGCTCGTCAATCCGCAGATGCACACGCTCGGGGGCGAGTGCCCGATCCTTATCCGCCCGGCGGGCGAAGCGCGCGTCATTTCGCTCAACGGCAACATGGCCGCGCCGCTCGCGGCGACGCCGGAAGCATTCCGTGCCAGGGGACTAAGCGACGTGCCGGAGGAGGGGATCCTTGCCGCCGGCGCCCCGGCGGCTCTTGCGGCGCTCGTCAGCGCGCTCAAGCGCTGGGGGACGATGAGCTTCCGGGAAGTGTCCGCGCATGCGCGCGAGCTGGCGGCGAAGGGGTTTCCGCTTTCCAGCGGCCTGCGCCAGCAGCACAAGTACGGCCTGCTCGCGCTCAAGGACAAGTTCGTCGCCGACTGGCCGGGCAGCGCCCAGCTGTATCTCCCGGGCGGGCGCGTTCCCGAAGTCGGCGCGCTGATGAAGAATCCGGCGCTTGCGCGCACGCTCGATTACCTTGCAAGCGCCAAGGATCCGCACGAGGCGTTCTACCGCGGCGACATCGCAGCCGAGATCGACAGGTTTTCCAGGGCGCGCGACGGTCTGCTCGCCAGAAAAGACCTGGAAGCCTTCGAGACGCGCATCGAAGCGCCCGTCAGCTTGCGCTTCGGCGACGTCGAGCTCTTCAAGTGCGGCTATTGGAGCCAGGGGCCCGCGGAGCTGCAGGCCATCGCGCTCATGGCGCGCCACGATCTCAAGGCGATCGGCCCGGGCAGCGCCGACTACTGCCACCTGCTCATCGAGGCGATGAAGCTCGCCTTCGCCGATCGCGAGCAGTATTACGGCGATCCGCAGCAGACGCTGATCCCCGCCGAAGTGCTGCTCTCGGAGCGCTACAGCGCGCAGCGGGCGAAGCTCATCGACATGCGCAAAAGCAGCCGCGAGCTGCGCCCGGGCGATGCGCGGCGCAACGCGCCGCTGCTTCCGCAGGATGAGCGCTTCACGCCGAAGGATTGGGGCGCGGGCACGGTGCACGTCGATGCCGTCGACGCCAAGGGCAACATGGCCTCCTTCACGCCGAGCGGCGCGTGGCTCAAGTCCTCCGAGGTCATCGAGTCGCTCGGCTTTCCGCTCTCGGTGCGCATGATGACCTTCTACCTCGCCCCGGCGCATCACCCGAATGTCGTCGCGCCCGGCAAGCGCCCGCGCACGACGCTCACGCCCTCGCTTGCTTTCAAGGGCGGCGAGCCGTGGATGACCTTCGGCACCATGGGCGGCGACAACCAGGGGCAGTGGCTGCTGCAGTTCTTCCTCTACCGCGCGGCGTTCGGCATGAGCCTGCAGGAAGCGATCGAGGTGCCGCGGCTCTCGACCGAGCATTTCCCCGGCTTCTTCGCGCCCCACCAGGGCGAGCCGAACCGCGTGCGCATCGAGCCGCGCTTCGGCGCCAAGGTGATCGACGAGCTGCGCCGCCGCGGCCACGACATCGACCTCGCGCCCGACTGGACCGAGGGCTTCGTCTCCGGCGCGCAGCTCGACGAGGCGAGCGGGCTTATCGAGGCCGGCTGCGACCCGCGCGGCTCGAAGTCCGAGTGCTTCCCCGCTTTTGCGTACGTCTGGTAGAAATCGTGGTCCGTCCCTGATTTTCGATTCTTAGTTTTTTCTCGGCGAGGCGTGCACCTTCGACGAGAGCTTTGAGCTTCGCCACTGCGATATCGCGGTCCATCGGCGCCATGCCGCAGTTGGTGCACGGGAATAGATGCCGCTTCGGCACGAATTGAAGCGCGCGGCCGATCACGTCGGCGACTTCCCGCGGCGTCTCGACCTTGTCGCTCGCGACGTCGATGACGCCGACGAGCACGTCCTTGCCCTTCAGGAGCTTCAACAGCTCGACCGGCACCCGGGAGTGGATGCATTCCAAGGATATCTGCTGGATCTTGCTCTTCGCGAGCGCCGGGAAGATCTCCTGGTACTGGCGCCACTCGCTGCCGAGCGTTTTCTTCCATTCGATGTTCGCCTGGATGCCGTAGCCGTAGCAGATGTGGACCACGGTGGTGCACTTCAGGCCCTGGGCCGCGCGGTCGAGGGCGTCGATGCCCCAGCGCTTGACGTCGTCCATGTAGACGTTGAAGGCCGGTTCGTCGAACTGGATCACGTCCACGCCATCCTTCTCGAGCGCGCGGGCTTCCTGATTGAGAAGCTCGGCGAACGCCATGGCGAGCTTCACCTTGTCGCCGTAATGCTCGTCGGCGATGGTGTCGACGATGGTCATCGGCCCGGGCAGGGTGATCTTCAGACGCTTTTGGGTATGTTTTCTTGAAAAAGAAGCTTCTATCTGGTGCACGCGTCCCTTGAGGCGCAGCGGCCCGGTGACCACCGGAACCATCGCCTCGTAGCGGTTGTTCCGGATTCCCATTTTTACCTTGCGGCTGAAGTCGATGCCCTCGACGAACTCCAGGAAGCCGTGGACGAAGTGCTGCCGCGACTGTTCGCCGTCCGTGACGATGTCGAGGCCGGCGTCCTCCTGCTCCTTGAGCCACAGCAGCGTCGCATCGCGTTTCGCCCGTTCCAGCTCGGCTCCGGATACCTTCCAGGCCGGCCACAGCTTCTGCGTCTCGGCGAGCCAGGCCGGCTTGGGCAGGCTGCCGGCAATGGTAGTTTCGAACATGTTCTCGGCCTCCTCCTGTCGTGAATTTGGGACAGCGACGAAATCGTGATACGCCAATATAATGCCCAGCTACAAGCTGTGCTTTTTCTTGGGAGGGGTTTTTTCGTGGCGCTCGGCGTATTCGTAGGGACGTTCTTCTCGTTTGTGCTCGGCATTTTCAATCCCTGCGTGGTGAACAAGGCCGGCCCGGACTGGCTCTGGGGCGGCGGCCGGGACGACATGATCCGCAATCTGTACTTCAAGCCGAACGGCAGCTTCCGCCGCTACGGCCGTCCGGCGCTGGTCGCGACGATTAGCTTCGGCGTGATGGCGCTTTACTTGGTGCTGCAGCGCCTCTAAAAACGGGGAGACAACGATGCTGAAAACGATTGCTGCGCTGGTGGTGCTGGCACTCGCGCTTCCGGCGTGGGCGCAAAAGAAGCCTTGCGAGGAGCTGAAGGCGGAGATCGAAGCCAAGCTGAAGTCCAAGGGCGTCGAGAAATACACGCTGGACATCGTGCCGGCGGATGCCGCCAAGGACGCCAAGGTCGTCGGCAGCTGCGACGGCGGCGCCAAGCGCATCGTCTACAAGCGCGGCTAGCGCTTTTCTTCCTTCATCGGCAGCAGCCAGGCGAGCACTGCCACCTGCAGCGCTGCCAGGAGGAATAGCGCCGTGCTGTAGCCGGCGGGCGAGTAGCGCCCGTCGACGATCGGGTAGAGCTTGAGCACGGCGCCGACGCCCCACTGGAGCACGAACGACAGCGTGAACATCTGCACGTTGCACGCGGTGTTGGTGCGCCCGGTCATCTCGGGCGGAAAACGGGTCGTCAGCAGCGGATAGGCGAGGGCGCCGGAGATCGTCGTAAAGCCGTACACCATGAGAATCGCCGCGAGCCCGGTCTGCACGCCCGCCGCAATCAGCAGGAACATGGCGAACGCCACGACGAGCCCCAGCTTGTACGTCGTCATGCGCGAGATGCCGGCGCGCGCCAGCCGGTCGCTCGTCACGCCGAAGAACACCGAGCCGGCGGTATACGCCACGGCGGTCGCGAAAAGATAATTCGCCACCGATTCGCGCGGCTTGCCGGCAACGTCGTAGAGCCACGGCCCGAGCCACAGACCCTGGAGCGTGAGGTAGCCGGAGTGGCAGACGACGAGCGGCAGCGCGATGCGCCAGAAGGAGAGCGAGGAGAAGATCCGGCCGAAGGCGGCGATCTGCCGGCCGAGCGTCTGGCCTTCGCCCGGGAGCTTCTTTTCCGGCACGACGAAGAAGACGAGCGCCGCGGCGACGAGCGACAGCGCGGTGAGAAGGTAGAAGAGCGCGCGCCAGCCGAACGGCTCGATGAGCGCCTCCGCGGGCGCCGTGGCCGACAGGCCGCCGATGCCGCCGGCCGCGAGGTAGAGGCCGTTCAGGGTGGCGAGGCGCGAAAGCGGAAACCAGAGCGTGAACGCCTTGAGCGCGCCCATCAGGCCTGCCGATACGCCCAGGCCGATAAGCGCACGCCCGAGGGAGAGCGTCGTGAAGTCGCGCGCCAGCGCGAAGATGAGCGCGCCGCTTGCCGCGACGCACATGAGCGTGGCGACGGTCCGGCGCGGCCCATAGCGGTCGAGCAGCACGCCGAGCGGCAGCTGGAACGCGGCGAAGGCGAGCAGGTACATCGAGGTGAGAAACCCGAGGTCCGAGGGCGTGAGCGCGAATTCGCGCGCCAGGTCCTTCGAGATGACGGCATTGACGTTGCGAAAGAAGAACGACAGGAAGTAGCCGGCGGCGAAAGGCAGAAACACCACGAGCCAGGCGTTCACGGGTACCCTAGGGCGCATGAAAAAACGCCTCATCGTCGGTATCACCGGAGCGACCGGCGCGATCTACGGGGTCAGGCTTCTGGAAGTCATCCGCGAAACTCCTGATCTTGAAAGTCACGTGGTCATGACCGACGCGGGTGCGCTGAACCTCTGGCATGAGCTCAAGATGCGGCGCAAGGACCTGGAGAAGCTCGCGACCGCGGCCTACCACCCGAAGGACATCGGCGCCGCCATCGCGAGCGGCTCGTTCCTTACCGAGGGCATGGTGATCGCGCCCTGCTCGATGAAGACGCTCGCCGCGGTGGCGCACGCGTACACCGACGATCTCGTCTCGCGCGCGGCCGACGTGATCCTGAAAGAGCGCCGCCGCCTGGTGCTGGTGCCGCGCGAGACGCCGCTCAATCTCGCCCACCTGCGCAACATGACGGCGGTCACCGAGATGGGCGGCATCATCATGCCGCCCGTGCCGGCGTTCTACGCCATGCCGAAGTCGATCGACGAGGTGGTCGCGCACACGGTGGGCCGCGTGCTCGACCTCTTCGGCGTGCACTCCGCTAAGCTCGCGCGCTGGCAGGGGATGAAAGGAAGTCCCCAAGAGCGCGACTGAAGGCCTCGGGCTGCTCCACGTTGGAGAGATGCGCCGCCTGCGGGATGAGCGCGAGCTTCGCGCCCGGCAGGTTCTCCTGGATCACGCGCGCCATGGCCGGCGGCGTCGCCGGATCGTCCGCGCCGCAAATCACGAGCGCCCGCGTCTTGATTTCCTTCAGGCGCGCCGTCAGGTCGATCTTCGGGATCGCGGCGCAGCAGCCGACGTAGCCCGGCACGGGAGTGCTGCGGATCAACCCGGCCACGCGGTTCACCTTGTCGGGCTGGTGCTTCCTGAAGCCCGGCGTGAACCAGCGCTCGAGGGTGGGCTGCACGAGCGGCTCCATGCCCTGGGACTCGGCGATGCGGATGCGCTCCTGCCACATCGGCGCGGCTTCCGGCGGATAGCTGCTCGTGGTATCGCAAAGCGTGAGCGTGTCGAAGATTCCCGGGTACTTGAGCGCGCAAGTCTGGCCGATCATGCCGCCCATCGACAGGCCGCAGAAATGCGCCTTGCGCACGCCGAGCTTCTCGAGCAGCGCGTGCAGGTCGTCGGCGAGCATCTCGAGCGTGTACGGGCCCTTCGGCGCGGCGCTTTGCCCGTGTCCGCGCGTGTCGTACGCGAGCACGCGATAGCGGTCCTTGAATTTCGCCGCTTCGCCGTCCCACATGCGCACGCTGCACGCGAGCGAGTGGCTGAACACCAGCCAGGGCGCGCCTTCTTTTCCGCTCACCTCGTAATAGGTCTCGATGCCGTTGACGATCGCTTTCATGCGTTCTCCACTATGAGGGGGATCAACATTTCGTCTTCGCTCGAGCCGCCGTGGTTGCCGATGTGCAGGTGCCGCGGCTCGCCCGGGGTCCAGTCTTTCACGCTGGCGCGGCCGCGCATCACGAGCGCCACGTCGCCGATGCGCTCGGCGAAGCGCGGGTGCGGCTCGCCCGGCCCGAACCAGCCTTCTTCCACGAGCTCCGAGCTGCGGCGAACATCGGCGCGGCCGCCGAGCCAGTCTTTAGCCTTCTGTAGAAAATCATCAACCGAGTGCACGTGGCAGTACGCGACGCGCCGCTCGCCGCACAATGGAAACCTCAGCATCGAGGCGAGATCCGGGGCCAGCTCGAGCGACTCTTCCCGCGGCACGTCGATGAACCCGTGATCCGCGGTGGCCACGATCAGGCTGTCGGTCCCTGAAAGGCGCGTGCGCAGCCTGCCGAACGCTGCGTCGATGCGCGTGAATTCCGCAGCGGCCTCGGGGCCGAGCGAGCCTTGGCGATGGGAGATGGCGTCGTATTCCGGCCAGTAGGCGTAGACGAACTTCGGCGCGGCGTCGGACTTCACCACGCTCTCGACCTGGTCGACGAGCTCGTCGAGGGACTTGTGGGCGCGCCGTTCCGCGCCGGCGCAATGGCGCAGGTTGTACTCGGAATCGACGATTTGCCGGTGCGTCACGACCCACGAGCGCCTGCCGAGCGAAGCAAACAGCGGCTCTGCGGGAAACGCGCGCTGCGGCGAGAAGCCTTTCTCGCGCAGCGGGATGTTGTCTCCGCGCGTGCGGAACGGCAGCGGCGCGGCGACATAGCCCGCTTCGCCGAAATAGGTAAACCACCCTGTCAGCCCGTGCTCGAGCGGCGTGCAGCCGGTGTAAGTAGTGGTAATGGCCGAGGCCGTGGTCGAGGGAAACACCGAGGTAATGGCGGCGCGCCTGCGCCGCGCCAGCTCGCCGCTCGCCTGCCGCATCAGGTAGTTGTCCCCCAGGCCGTCGATCACGAACAGCACCACGTTGCGCGCGGCCGCCACCTCGCCGGCGGGGAGTTTCGCAAGCGGCTCATGGCGCGGCCGCCCGCCGCAGCCTTCGACGATCGAGGCAATGAGATTGACGAGGCTGCCGCCCTGGTAGTCAGGAAGCATCGGGTCGCGGGCATTTTAGCGGTAGAATCCGGCGATCCCCTCCTGAGGTTTGCGCGATGCGGCTCGAAGTCCACGTCCATGCGGACATTCCCATTCTCGAAGGTGTCTCCAAGCGCCAGCTCGAGCAGGCGTTCGCGCCGGTGCTCGAATATCTGGACGCCGACGGCCTCTCCGACGTCAAAAGCCTCGAGCCCGACGAGCCGGGCATCAAGTACGACGAGAAAGACCTGATGCTCTACGTATGCTGGACGGGCGAGATCGGCCGCAGCTTCCACGGCGCGCTCGAAGCCGCGCTCGAGAACCTCGGCCCCTACTGCTACGAGGCGGTCGAGGTCGACGTCACGCTGTACCTGGAAAACGGCGAGCAGGAGTCCCGGCTGCTCTTCGTCGGGCCGACGGCGCACGCGATCCACGAGGCGCAGCGCCGCTGCATGATCGAGGACGTCGCGGCGATCCTCGGGCGCCAGTTCGACAAGACCGAGGTAGCGCAGGTGACGGCGCTGGTCAACGAGCTTTTCGACCGCGACTGGAAGGAAAAGGCTTCGCAGCAGAAAAAGCCCGAGCGCGCGTTCGAGAACTACACCCGGCCTTCGAGGAAAAACCTGCACTAAGTGGCTGGACCAAGGACAATTCGGGGTCAGAGTCCTAATTCCGGTAACGCGCAGCTATCGGAATTAGGGCTCTGACCCCGAATTGTCCTCACCATGGCGGGACCGAAATACCCCGGTTTTGACACGCTCGCGCTGCACGCCGGCCAGTCGCCCGACCCGGCGACCGGCAGCCGCGCGGTGCCGATCTACCAGACCACTTCGTACGTCTTTCGCGACACCGAGCACGCGGCGTCGCTGTTCAACATGGAGCGCGCGGGACACGTCTATTCGCGCATCTCCAACCCCACCGTCGCCGTCCTGGAAGAAAGAATTTCCGCCCTGGAAGGCGGCGTAGGCGCGATCGCCACCGCCTCCGGGCAGGCCGCGCTGCATCTCGCGGTCGCGACCCTCATGGGCGCGGGCGGCCATATCGTCGCCTCGAGCTCGCTCTACGGCGGCTCGCACAACCTGCTCGGCTACACGCTGAAGCGCTTCGGCGTCGAGACCACGTTCGTCAACCCGCGCAATCTCGGCGAGTGGAAAAAAGCGATAACAGAAAACACGCGTCTGCTGTTCGGCGAAACGCTCGGCAATCCCGGCCTCGACGTTCTGGATATCCCGTCGGTCGCGGCGATCGCGCACGAGGCGAAAGTCCCGCTCCTCGTGGACGCGACGTTCACCACGCCGTACCTCATGCAGCACTTCGAGCTCGGCGCCGATCTGCTTTACCACTCGGCGACGAAGTTTCTCGGCGGTCACGGCGTCGCGATCGCCGGCGTGCTGGTCGACTCGGGCCGCTTCGACTGGGAGGCCGCGGGCAAGTTCGCGACGCTTACGGCGCCCTACGAGGGCTTCCACGACATGGATTTCGAGGAGGAGTCCGGCACCCGGGCGTTCCTCCTGCGCGCGCGCCGCGAAGGTTTGCGCGACTTCGGCGCCTGCATGGCGCCGATGACCGCGTTCCACATCCTCCAGGGCATCGAGACGCTGCACCTGCGCATGCCGCGGCACGTCGAGAACACGCGCAAGGTCGTCGCGTTTCTGAAAAGCAATCCTACCGTTGAAAAGGTCATCTATCCCGAGCTGCCGGAACACCCGGACTACGCGCTGGCGAAGAAGCTGCTGCCGCGCGGCTGCGGCGCGGTGTTCTCGTTCGAGCTGAAGGGCGGGCGGGCGGCGGGGCGCAAATTCATCGAGTCGCTGCGCGTTTTTTCGCACCTCGCCAACGTCGGCGACGCCAAGTCGCTCGTCATCCATCCGGCCACCACCACGCACTACCGCATGAGCGACGCCGATCTCGCGCGCTCCGGGATCACGGCGGGAACCGTGCGTCTTTCGATCGGCCTCGAGGACAACGCCGATCTCGTCGAAGACCTGGAGCGTGCGCTAAAGGCCGCGGCGCGGGCCTGATGGAGCTTGCGGCCAACGACAGAAAGGTTTTCGCCTACACCGCGTCGCGCCCTGTCGATGCGCGCAAGCCGACCCTGGTATTCGTGCACGGCGCGGGCCTCGATCATTCGTGGTTCGGCCTGCAAAGCCGCTACTTCGGCTACCACGGGCGCAACGTGCTCGCGGTCGACCTGCCGGGCCACGGGCGCTCGGACGGGCCGCCGATCGCCGCGGTGGGCGCAATGGCGGACTGGGTTTTTTCCCTGCTTGATGAATTGAAAATTCAAAAGGCGGGTATCGTTGGCCATTCTCTCGGCTCGCTCGTCGCCCTGGAATGCGCGAACCGTCAGCCCGCGCGCGTGGAGCGCATTGCGCTGATCGGCACGGCGTACCCGATGAAGGTCTCCGAGGCGTTTCTCGACGCGGCACGCCGCAACGACCCCAGCGCCTTCGACATGGAGACCATCTGGGGTCATGCGGCGCAAGTTCCGCTCGGGGGCAACCCGAATCCGGGGATGTGGATGTACGGCGATACGCTCGCGCGCCTTCGGCGCCTCGCGCCCGGCGTGCTCCACAACGACCTCGAGGCCTGCAACGACTACGTGTCGGACTTCGCCAACGTCAAATGCCCGGTGCTCCTCATCCTCGGCAAGCGCGACGTCATGACGCCGCCCCGAAATGCAAAGGGTTTGCAAGGCAAGCTTCCCCATTGCGAAACGGTCTTGATCGATCTCTCCGGGCATTCGCTCATGGCCGAGGCGCCCGACGCGACGCTCGACACGCTGATCTCGTTCTTCAGCGGCTGAGCCGCGGCAGGGACTTGGGAAACGCGAGCGCGAGCGCCCAGCCGAGCAGCACGCCCGCGCTGTCGGCGAACATGTCGAAAACCTCGAAGGTGCGGTAGCCGAGCCAGCGTTGCATGAACTCGAGGCCAACGCCCATGGCGATGAAAAGCGCGGCGTAGGCGATCCGCGGGGCTCTGGCGGCGTAGAGCTGGGCGAACCAGAACATGACGAGGCCGTAGGCGAAGAGGTGCCCCGCCTTGTCGCTCTGCTCGACATCGATCGTCGGCGGCGAGGGCGTTAGCGACAGCCAGGCAATGGCTGCCACCAGCAGCCATCCCACCGCTATATAGGCGCGGCGCATCAGAACAGGTTGAGTTGCCCGCCGCGCGGCGGGCGAAAGCGCGAGCAGTCGAGCTCGGCGCGGCAGCGTGCGGCGCCGTGGTCGTTCAGTCCGAACTTGCGGCAGGCGAGCTCGAAGCGCCGCTCGATCAGCTCGGCGTAGTTGCCGGTACCGCTCATGCGCGTGCCGAAGCGCGGGTCATTGTCGCGTCCGCCCCGGATCTGCCGCACGATGCTGACGACATGCTCGGCGCGCTGCGGGTAGTGCGCGACGAGCCATTCCTTGAAGATGTCCTTGAGCTCGTTGGGCAGGCGCAGGATGACGTAGGCCGCTTCGGCCGCGCCGGCCGCGGCGGCGGATTCGAGCACCTGCTCCAGCGTCTTGTCGTTGAGCGCCGGAATCAGCGCCGCCACCATCACCCCGCAGGGTATTTGCTTTTCGGATAACGCTTTCAAGACCTGCAGACGCCGTTGCGGGCTGGCGGCGCGCGGCTCGAGCTTGCGCGCGAGCTCGCGCTCGAGGGTGCCGATCGAGACGAACACCTTGACGAGATTCTTCTTCGCCATGGGCGCAAGGATATCGAGATCGCGCTCGACGAGCGCCGACTTCGTGACCACCGTGAAGGGATGCTCGCATTCGGCCAGCACTTCCAGGATCTGCCGGGTAATGCGGAACTTGCGCTCGATCGGCTGGTAGCAGTCGGTGTTCGCGCCGAGCGCGATGGGCTGCGGCGTGTAACCGGGCTTGGCGAGCGTCTCGCGCAACAGCTCGGCGGCGTTCGTCTTGGCGAAAAGCTTCGTCTCGAAATCGAGTCCCGGCGAGAGCTCGAGATAGGAATGACTGGGCCGGGCGTAGCAATTATGGCTGACTATGCCATTTGCGATGAAGTCCTCGGTCTCGGTTGTGATGTCGAACAAGCGTTCGGCCCTCCCGAGCGGTTCGATCGCGGTGATGGCAAGGCGGGCGCTGCTCTTCACGGCCTGACCGGAAATGTCACGCTTGCGCACGATCGCCGGATCGACCGTATGGAAGAAGCGCAGGTGCTCGCGCAGGCCGCCGGTAATGCGCAGATAGACGATCGGCTCGACTGCAAACCGAAAATCGAGCTGTTGCAGACAGCGCTGAATCCAGTCGATGATGGTGGGATCGGTATTGCAGATGCGCAGGCAGCCGTCGTTGTAACTGCCCTCTGCATCGAAAATCCCTGCGAGGAAGCCCGCGGCCCATTCGCGCGACGCAGCGAGCGGCCAGGCGATCAGCATCCGAATCTCGTCGACACTGGGTCGACTCTGAGCACCGATGGCGTGCAACAGGCGTCTGCCGGTCGCTGCTTTCTGAAAAACGAAATGACGGGTGTGTATCCGCCATTCGTCGAGATATTGCTGGACGCGCAAAAGCGCCTCTACGTCGCAAAGCGCCAGACGAAATTGATGCGCCGTGGCCGATCGGCCGTTCGCTCGCCGGTACGGGTGCGACCCCAGGTGAGCGTCTCCCCGAATCACACCGCACAGGTAGCCTAGCCGGTAGTCGTCGTTCTTGTTCGGCCCGGCTGCAAAGGCGCCGACGCCCATCATCTTGTTGCCGGTCGTGAGGTGCGGCCGTCGCCCGCGTCCCTGTTCAGTGCCGGTAACGAACTTCCAGCCCCGTTCAGTGAGGAACCGGTGGTCACCGCCGGCGACGAGCTGCGAGCCGTCTTCGAGAGTAACTCGGTATGCTGGCTTGATGACGCTCCAGTGCGCGAGGACGCGCTGCTTCACGTAGCGCCTGTACCAGCCTTCGCGCCGGGTGCCGTAGATGGCATCGCCGACCCTGATGTCGGCGATGGGCTTCGTGGTGCCGTCGGCCATGAGGACCAGCGTGTCGCCCCGTACGCAGTAAACGCAACCATGCTCGCATCCTCTATACGGATTGATCGACGTCGTAAAGCCGACGTCCGGCGAATCGGTGTGCGACACGATCGAGCGCGCGCGCTCGATCGCCACTTCCGTTTTGAGCTCGCTTTGGGCCTTTTCTTCCGGCGTCCAGCCGTCGTCGAGCGCTTCGCGCGCGACGCTCTCAAAACGTCCCTGAGTGAACGAGCGCGCGCCGCGCAAGTGAAGCGTTTCTCTATGCCGGTCCCGGCTCATGTTGCGCCGCAGTAGAATGCCGATGGAATGACCACTACTGTATATAAGAACAGTACCAGGCGCAACGTCGGTTTGCTGGCCGCCTGCCAGGCGCTGCTCTTCACGAACAACTCGACGCTCATCGCCATCAACGGGCTCGTCGGCCTGTCGCTCGCGCCCTACGCCGCCCTCGCCACGCTTCCCGTGACGTGCTGGGTTCTCGGCGGAGCGGCCGCCACCATGCCCGCGTCGTTTCACATGAAGCGCGTCGGCCGGCAGCGGGGGCTGACCACCGGAACGTTCTTCGGCATCGTCGGGGCGCTGATCTGCGCGGCTGCGATCTGGCTGCAGAATTTCTGGCTGGTGTGCCTCGGCACGTTCGTCTGGGGCACCTACAACGCGTACGGCCAGTACTATCGCTTCGCGGCGGCCGATATCGCCTCGCCGGACTTCCGTGCCACCGCGATCTCGCTCGTGCTCGCGGG
The DNA here is from genome assembly GCA_004297625.1 of Betaproteobacteria bacterium. Lineage (GTDB taxonomy): Bacteria > Pseudomonadota > Gammaproteobacteria > Burkholderiales > SG8-39 > SCGC-AG-212-J23. Next base: position 79,566 of record SCTY01000056.1, read on the forward strand.
CGGCCTGGTCGGCGGAATCCTCGGGCCCACGGCGAGCCGCGTCACCGTGGGCCTCGTCGGTCCGAAATTCATGGGGGCGTATCTCGTGCTCATTCTCTTCGCCCTCGCCACCATGATCATCCTGCGCTTCATCCGCATCCCGACGCCCAGCGCGGCCGAGCGCTCCTCGTCCGGGCGGCCGTTGCGCGAAATCGCCGCGCAGCCGCGCTTCATCGTGGCGGTGCTTTCGGCTGCGATCGGCTATGGGGTGATGAACTTCCTCATGACTTCGACGCCGATCGCGATGCAGGTCTGCGGCCATCCCTACGGCGCCGCCGCCTTCGTCATCTCCTCGCACGTGGTGGCGATGTTCGCGCCCTCGTTCGTGACCGGACGCCTGATCCGCGCCATCGGCGTGCTGCCGCTCATGTTCGTCGGCGCGGCTCTCAACCTCGTCTGCATCGGCATTGCGCTCGCCGGCGTGGCGGTGGCGAATTTCTGGTGGTCGCTGGTGCTGCTCGGCGTCGGCTGGAACTTCCTCTACATCGGCGCCACGACGCTGCTCACCGAAACCTACCGGCCGGAAGAGCGCGCCAAGGCGCAGGGGCTGAACGACCAGTCGATCTTCATTGTCATGGCGATCTCCTCGTTCACCTCGGGCATGACGGTCACGGCCGCGGGCTGGGCGCGCGTCAATCTGCTCGCGCTGCCGCTCGTCGCGGCGATCGCGGCGACCATCGTCTGGTACGGCTGGCGCAGCCGCGCGCGCAAGGCGGCCGCCGCGTGATCCAGAAGCCGCCGGCATCGGTCGGCCAGCGCCTCGACGAGGTGGACACGCCGGCGCTCGTGCTCGATCTCGACGCCTTCGAACGCAATCTTGCCGCGCTTCAGCGTTCCGCCGGCGGCCGGGTGCGCGTGCGCGCGCACGCCAAGACGCACAAGTGCCCGGAGATCGCCAGGCGCCAGATCGCCTTCGGCGCGATCGGCGTGTGCTGCCAGAAAGTGTCCGAAGCCGAGGCCATGGTGGAGGGCGGAATCCAGGACGTGCTCGTCAGCAACGAGATCGTCGGCGCGCAGAAGATCGCGCGCCTCGCGGCGCTCGCCGAGCGCGCGCGCATCGGCGTGTGCGTCGACAACGCCGAGAACCTCAAAGACCTGAGGGATTCAAAGGCGAAGCTCGACGTCTATATCGAGCTCGAGGTCGGCATGCGCCGCTGCGGCGTGCCGCCGGGCGAGGCGGTCGTAGCGCTCGCGCGCGAGGTGTCGGGAAACCTGCGCTTCGCGGGCTTGCAGGCCTACCACGGCCGCGCTCAGCACGTGCGCTCGCTCGCCGAACGGAAAGCCGCAATTGAAAGGGCCGCTTCCGCAGTTCGCGAGACGAAAGAGCTTCTAAAAAGAAACGCCATCGACTGCCCGATCGTCACCGGCGCGGGTAGCGGTACCTACATGTTCGAAGTCGAATCGGGCGCCTGGGACGAGATCCAGCCCGGCTCGTACGTCTTCATGGATGCCGACTACGCGCGCAACGAATGGGCGGCGCCGCTGCCGCGCTTCGAGCACGCGCTGTTCGTGCTGTCCACGGTCATGAGCCGGCCCGCGGCGGGCGTCGCGATCGTGGACGCGGGACTGAAGGCCTCGAGCGTCGATTCCGGCATGCCCTCGGTGTGGCAAAGGCCCGGGCTCGCCTATACGCGCACTTCGGACGAGCACGGCTGCATCGAAGGAGCGCCGCCGCCGGCGCTCGGCGAGAAAATTCTCCTCGTGCCGGGGCACTGCGATCCGACGGTGAATCTCTACGACTGGTACGTCTGCGTGCGCAACGGCAAAGTCGAGGCGCTGTGGCCGATTACGGCGAGGGGGGCGGTGTATTAGGAGCCGCGCCGCGCGTTTCGCGCGCGAGGTCGCTGTAGATCATTTCGTTGCCGCAATGCGCGCATATAAGCACGTCCCGACGCGAAGCCGGCAAGGGGTAGGCCGGTATGAAGTCTTCGCCTTGGCAGGAGCGGCAGCGCGCGTAGGTTCCACCGAAGTTCAATCTCATGGGGCTGCAGAGTAGTCGGCGCGCGAGCGCGGCGTCGATGAAAAAATTCTCACCGTATAATCGTCCGGCCGGCGGGGGATCGAAATAACGAACGTAATAATTGGTGAGGCGCGCGCGGGCTACGGCTGGGTGGTGGTCGCCGCCGCGTTCACGCTGATGTTCGTCGGCTTCGGCGCGGCATATTCCTTCGCCGCGTTCTTCACCGCGTTTGAATCGGAGTTCGGCGCCTCGCGCGGGCATATCGCGCTCGTGTTCTCGGTCGCCGCTTTCACGTGGTTCCTGCTCGGCGCGCCCGGCGGCGTGGCGGCCGACCGCTTCGGGCCGCGGCGCGTGGCGCTCGTCGGCGTCGCCTGCCTCGCCGGGGGGCTCGCGCTCGCCAGCCTCGCCGATTCGGTTGCGGTGCTCTACGCCACCTACAGCATCGGCATGGGCCTCGGCGTGGGCCTCGTCTACGTGCCTTCGGTGGGCGCGGTGCAGCCGTGGTTCGGCGCCAACCGCGCCTTTGCCTCCGGGCTCGCGGTCGCCGGCATCGGCGCCGGCAATATCGCCGGGCCGCTGCTCGCCGCATGGTGGATCGAGCTGCTCGGCTGGCGCGGCGCTTATCTCGCGTTTTCGATTTTCGTGCTGATGCTCGGCGGCGCCGCGGCGCTGGCGATCAAGCAAAAGCCGGTGGAGCGAAAAGCGCAAATGGACGGGACGGCGTTGCGCTCCGCATTACGCAGCGGCGCTTTCTGGCTGCTCTATGCGTCACTGGTCCTTACCTGCATCGGCTTGTTCGTGCCGATGGTGCACCTGGGACCGTACGCGCAGGACATGGGCCTCACCGCCGCGCAGGGCGTGACGCTGGTAAGCCTCATCGGGGTGGGAAGCCTGCTCGGCCGCTTCACCGTCGGCGGCTTCGCCGACCGGCTCGGCCGGCAGCGCTCGCTCGCGGCGATGTACTTCGGCCTCGGCGCCATGCTGCTCGTGTGGCTCGCCGCGCAAAGCTACTGGCTGCTCGCGCTGTTCGCGATCGTGTTCGGCATGTGCTATGGAGCGTACGTCGCGCTGCTTCCGACGATCGTCATCGATCTCTACGGGGCGCGCGCAGTCTCGGGCATTATCGGGTTTCTCTATACCGGCGCAGGCGTCGGCACGCTGCTCGGGCCCTGGCTCGCCGGCGCGGCCTACGACGCGCTCGGCGCCTACGACGTTCCGATCATAGCCGGCGCGGGGTTCTCGTTTGCGGCATCGGCGTGCATCCTCTTTCTCCATGAAAAAACCCGCCATCGCCGTTAGCGACGCGCGTGGAGTGCGCTCGCTGCACATCGGCGGCGAGGCGATCCAGAGCTCGATGAAGATCGGCGAACCTTTCGCCCTCGCGCTCGACTACACGAGATGCATGATGGGCTTCCTGCTCTTCTATCCCGAGCCGCGCGAAGTGCTGATGATCGGCCTGGGCGGCGGCTCCCTGGCGAAGTTTTTCTTCAGGCAATTCAGGAAAACTGCCGTGCGCGTGATCGAGGTCGACGAGCGGATCGTCACCACGGCGCGCACCCATTTCGCGCTCCCGCCGGACGACGGGCGGCTGCGCGTCGAGGTGGCCGACGGCGCCGAAGCGCTCTCGCCGGAGTGCTGCGACGTGCTCGTCGTCGACGCGTATCACGACGAAGCGCACGTGCCGAAGCTCGCGAGCGCCGAGTTCTACGCCGCCGCTTATCTCGCGCTGCAGGACAAAGGCGCGATGGTGGTGAATTTCATGGACGACGATCCGCTCTTCGACCAGTACCTGCAGCGCCTGGAGGCGGCCTTCGGCGGGGCGGTGCTCGTCCTGCGCGCGCTATATGACCCGAACATCATCGCGTTCGCCTTCAAGGGCCTGCCGGCGCGCGTCTCGTGGGACGAGCTGCGCCGGCGCGCCGCCCGGCTCGAGTCGCGCCTCGATCTGCCGTTCAGCAAATACGTCAGGCGCCTGCGGCCGATGAATCGCTCGAACGGCGGAGAGCTTCTCCTCGGGCCATGATGATCGACCCGGGCGTAGTGGTGGCGCTTGCGGCGCTCGCATTCCTCGGCGCCCTGATATTCGGCATCACCGGATTCGGCTCGGCGCTGGTGACGATCCCGCTCGCCACGCATCTCGTGCCGCTGCAGTTCGCCCTGCCGCTTTTCGCGCTGAGCGACGTGGTGGGGTCGTACCGCGTCGGCCTGGAGAATCCGAAGAACGCCGTGCGCAGCGAATGGATCCGCCTCGTGCCGACGATTCTCGCCGGCACCGCGCTCGGCGCGACGCTGCTCGTCAACCTGCCGCGCGCCGCGGCAATGCTGCTTCTCGGCGCCTTTGTGCTGAGCTACGCGACCTACAGCCTTTTTCGGCATCCGTCGGGGCGCATCATTTCATCCCGCTGGGCATGGGTTGCCGGGCTTGCCGGCGGAATCACCAGCACGCTTTTCGGCGCGGGCGGTCCGCCGTACGCGATCTACCTGTCGCAGCGCGGCCTGTCGAAGGAGCAGTTCCGCGCCACGCTCGCCTTCGCCACCATGACGAGCATCACGCTGCGCGTGGCTGCGTTCCTGATCACGGGCCTGCTCCTCGACGTGCGCGTATGGATCGCCGGTGCGGCCGTGGTGCCGGCCGCCTTCATCGGCATCGCGGTAGCGCGCCGGGTGTTTATGAAAATCTCCAGGGAAACGTTGCTGCGCGCGGTGACCCTGATGCTGCTCGCCTCAGGCGGCTCGCTTGTCTACCGCGCGCTCGGCTGACGCGAGGTCGCGGTTCGCCGGCCCGTTCATCACCTTGCCGTACGGGTCGAAGCGCGAGCCGTGGCAGGGGCAGTCCCAGGTGCTCTCCGAGCGGTTCCAGTGCACGATGCAGCCCAGATGCGGGCAGGCGGCGGAGCACTGGTGCAGCACGCCGCTCTCGTCGCGGTACGCGGCGATTTTCTGCAGCCCGCGGCGCATGAGCGCGCCGCTGCCTTTCGCGATCTCGCCGGCCGACTTCACTTCCCCGCCGGTCAGCCAGTCGGCGTACTGGCGGGCGACGTTGAGATTTTCGGAGGTGTAGTCGCGCGCCGCGCCGACCGTCTTGCGCGACGGATCGTAGAGCGCGGCCCAAGGGTTGCTGCGGTGGAGGATGAGGTCGCAAATAAGCATTCCGCCGATCGTGCCGTGCGTGAGGCCCATTCCCGAATCGCCGGTATGGATGTACACGTTGTCCGCGCCGCCCGGGTTGCGGCCGCTGAACGACAGGTAATCCACCGTTTCCATGATCAGGCCGCCCCAGCGGAAGGCGATCTCGCGCACCATGGGAAAGCGCGCGCGCGTCCAGGCTTCGAGCCGGGCGTGCCGCTCGCCGGTATCGTCCGCCTGGCCGCTCTTGTGGTCCTCGCCGCCGACGATGAGGACATCCTCTTCGGCGCCCGGCGCCACCCGAATGTAGTGGTACGGGTCGCCCGTATCCCAGGAAAGAACGCTCGGCACCGAGCCGCGCGGCACGCGGGCGCCGATGACGTACGTCATGTATGGCGCCTGCTTGGTGTGAATCGCCACCCGATCGTTGACCGGCGCGTTGGTCGCGACCACCACGGCATCGGCCGTGACGACTCAGCGGATGGAACTGTCCCTGCTGCGGGAAGCGCAGGCACGGGCCGCTATCGAAGGAGCTGAACGGCGCGCGCGGCAGCTTCGCCACGCCCTGCAGTCCTGCGCGCTGCGCGGCCTCGATCTCCTTATCGAGCGTCTCGAGCTTGTCGCCCTCGGCAAGGAACAGGTAGCCATCCACCCGCGCGAAGTCGCAGTCGATGTCTTCCTCGCGCGCGATCTCCTCGATGCGCTCGATCGCCGCGGTATGGCTTTCCGCCGCCAGCCGGGCGCCTTTCGCGCCGTGCAGCCGCTCCAGCTCGAAGTAGCGGTCGTCCAGCATGTTGCTGAGATGCGCCGAGGCCATCTGCGTCATCCCGCCGCCAAGCGGCCCGTCGTCGAGCAGCGCTACGCTGCGGCCCGCCTTCGCCAGCAGGTAGGCCGTCGAAAGTCCGGCGATGCCGCCGCCCACGACGCACACCTGCACATGGACGTTTTCGGCGAGCGCCGGGCACGCTGGCATTTCGGCGGTCGCTTGCCATACGGATTCATGGAGGCTCATGCCCTGCCTAATGCAATGCACGTGCCTAAAGCGTCACTTCAGCTTGCGCAGCGCTCCCAGTCCCTGCCGGATCTCGGCCGCCAAACTGACGGCTGACGGCGCGTGGCAGGTAGTTTCAGGCCACGCAGTAGGTGATGGTGATTTTCATGCGGAGCGCACGATGGAGTCGCGATTCAGCAGGGCGTCGAGCCGGCCGGCCAGCCGGGAGGCGAGCGCAATGATGCGGTCGATGGTCGCGTGCACATGCGCATCCACCGCGGCAGGGTTGGTCTGATAGTCGAGCACTGCCTCCTCGATATCCGGCAGCGCGGCCGCCCCGTCGCCGCTTGCCTCGAGAAACAGCGGCACCGCGAGGCCATAGCGCTCGAGGATGTGCGCGTGATGATCGGTGCTCATGGCGATCACCAGGTGCGACTCTTCGAGAATCTCGCGCGTGAGCGTGCGCCTTTGATGGCCGCCGACGTCGAAGCCCTTGGCGCGCAGGTAATCGCGCACATTGGGGCGCACGACGTACGGGTAGTCCGCCGTACCGGCCGAGGAAACGTGGACGCCGCTGCGGCCGTTCAGCGCGCGGCGCAGCGCGTGCTCGGCAGTCAGGCTGCGAAAGATGTTGCCGGTGCACACGAACAGGACGCGGTGCATCAGACGGAAATCTTCTCGCGCAGCGTGACGAACTCCTCGGCCGCGGTCGGATGGATGCCGATCGTGGCATCGAACTGCGCCTTCGTGGCGCCCAGCTTCACCGCGATGGCCATGCCCTGGATGATCTCGCCCGCGTCCGGGCCGATCATGTGCGCGCCGACGACTTTCTGGCTCGCGCGCTCGACCACGAGCTTCATGAAGGTGCGCTCGGTCTTCGGGGTGAGCGTGAGCTTGAGCGCGCGGAACGTGGTCTTGTACACATCGATCGCGCCGAAGCGCTCGCGCGCCTGGTCCTCCGCCAGGCCTACGGTGGCGAGATTCGGATCGCTGAACACCGCGGTCGGCACGTTTTCGTGGTCGACCGGCGTCGGCTCGTTGCGAAACAGCGTGCGCGCGAGCCACATCGCCTCGGCCGTCGCCACCGGCGTCAGGTTGATCCGGTTGGTGACATCCCCGATCGCGTGGATCGAGTCCACAGAGCTGTTGGAATATTTGTCGACGAGCACCGCGCCGTCCTCGGCGAGCTTCACGCCGGCCGCCTCGAGCCCGAGGTTTGCGGTGTTCGGACGCCGCCCGGTCGCGAAAAGCACCCGGTCGACTTCCCGCCTGGACCCGTCGCCGCAAGTCACCTCGAGCGCGCCGCTCGCCTGCCTGGCAATCGCGGTCGGCTCGGCTGCGTAGCGGATCTTGACGCCCTTGCCGGTCATTTCCTCGCCGAGGCGCTCGCCGAGCTCGGCGTCGAAGCCGCGCAACAGGCGCTTGCGCCGGTAGGCGAGCGTCGTGTCGACGCCAAGGCCGTTGAAGATCGACGCGAACTCCACCGCGATGTAGCCGCCGCCGACCACTATGGCGCGCGCGGGGAGCCGCTCGAGCGAGAACACCTCGTTCGAGGTGATGGCATGCTCGCGCCCCGGGATCTGCGGCACCTGCGGCCACGAGCCCGTGGCGATCAGGATGTGCTTCGCGGAATACGTTTTGCCGCCGATCGTCACCGCGTGCGGCCCGGCGACGGTTGCGCGCCCGCGCAGGATCTCGACCCCGGCAAGCGACAGCACGCGCTCGTAGACGGCGTTGAGGCGCGCGATCTCGCGGTCCTTGTTCGCGAGCAGCGTCGGCCAGTCGAAGCGCGGCTCGCCCACGGCCCAGCCGAATCCGGCCGCGATCTCGAACTCCTCGCGGAAATGCGCCGCATAGGAGAACAGCTTCTTCGGGATGCAGCCCACGTTCACGCAAGTGCCGCCGAAGCGATTCGACTCGGCGATCGCCACCTTCGCGCCGTAGGTTGCGGAGACGCGGCTTGCGCGCACTCCGCCCGAGCCGCCGCCGATGGTGAAAAGGTCGAAATCGAAGCTCATGTCAGGCTGTAGCGCCCGCTCCTCGCGCGCGCCGCGCCATCGGCCACGAGCTTGTCGAGATGCGCGGTCAGCGAGCGCGCGGCCACCGGGTGCAGGCGCGGCGGCACGTCGTCGTACACGAGCGGCAGCATTTCTTCGAGCCGCGGCGTGCCGAGCTTGGCGATCGCCGCGCGCACTTTCGCCTCGCGCATGAGGCGGTGCTGGATCAGGCGCCGCAGCTCCTTGTGCGGATCGCCGATCAGATAGCCGTGTCCCGGCGCAAAGATGGCGACGTCCTCCTGAAGCAGGATCTCGAGCGAGCGCAGGTAGGCGCGCATGTTCCCGTCCGGCGGATTGATGACCACGGTGGAGCCCTGCATGACGTGGTCGCCGGTGAAGAGCATGCGCGTCTGCTCGAGCAGGTAGCAGAGGTGGTTCGAGGCGTGACCGGGCGTGTGAATGGCTCTCAAAGATAAAGAGCCCAGTTGAAGGCGGTCGTTGTGCGAAAGCACTTCATCGGGCGCGAAGCTCGCGTCCTGGCCCGCCGGCGGCGGGCGCCCAAAGACCGTGGCGCCGGTGGCCGCCTTGATCGCCGCCGCGGCCGGGGAATGGTCGAGGTGCGTGTGCGTGCACAGAATCCAGCGGATCTTGCCGTGCGAAAGGATGCGCTCGATGTGCGAATCGAGCGCCGGTCCCGGGTCGATCACGGCCAGCTCTTCCTCGCCGACGAGGTAGGTGTTGGTGCCGGGCCCGGTCATCATGCCGGGGTTCGGCGCGGTAAGCCGCGTCACGAAACGATCGAGCCGCTTCGGCACGCCGGCGACCAGGTCGTAGGAGGTTTGGCCGGTCTCCTCCGGATCGCTCCAGTGAATCTCGAAGTACTGCGGATCGGCGCGGCGAAAGAGCCGAGGCCCCTCGGCGCCTTGTGCCCAGCACGCGCGATTGGTCGGAATCTCGGGCAGGCCGGCCGCGTGCTGGAAGGCGGCACGCGGCTCGGAGAACCGCCCAAGATCGGTGAGCGTGTGCTTCGTAGCGAACACCAGCTCGATTTCGCCGCGCTTGCCGCGCTCGAGCGCCTCGCGCGGGCTGATCCACACGTCGTGCACGGTCTCGTTCGCGTCGTGCGCGCCCTGCTGCCCTTCGGGCGCCAGCGCGACGAAGAACCGCGTATCGAAGCGCCGCGGGCGTCCCGCCGCGGTGATCCAGTGCCCATAGTAGGCAAGCGCGTTCGCCGGTATGTAGAGGTCCTCGGCGTCGAGCAGCTCGAGAAACGGACGATGGCGGTACGCCATGAGCTTTTGCGCCCGGCCGGCAGAAACCGGCTCTCCGCGCGCGTCGCGGGCGAGCAGAACGCCCGCTTCCTCGAAGCACTCGCGCACCGCGGCGACGTAGTACGCGAGGCCGCCGGAAGCGAGGCCGAGCCGCTCGCTCGCCTGCGCGTCCGTAAGGCCGACAACGCGCCGCGCTTCGGCGTCGGGGGCGTCGATCGCCCCGCCGGGGAAAACGTACGCGCCGCCGAGGAATACGGCGTTCTTCGTGCGCTGCAGAAGCAGCGTTTCCAGGCCGCCCGGGCCGGAGCGCAGCAGAATGAGGGTTGCTGCCGGGCGCGGCGCCAGGGCCATCAGCGGCAGATGCGCTCGACGATCGCGCGCGCGGGCAGCACCGAGTCGATGCGGTCGACCGCCTCGCCGGCGAAGAGCACGGCGGTGTCGTAGTCGCGCTTCTCCGCTGCGATCTGATACCGAGATCGCTCTTCGGACAGGCGGTTCTTCAGCAAATCTTCTTTGCCATGCCAGCTGTCCGAGAAGCGGTTGCGCAGCGCGCGCCCGGTAATGTGCGCCGGCCAGTCGTAGCCGCGCACGATGTCGAACACGGTGGTGCGCAGCGTGGCGTCGCCCTGCGCCTGCACGAGCCGCTGTTTCGCCTGAGGCGCGGCGAGCGCTTCGTCGGCGGCGATGAAGCGCGTGCCGACCAGCACGCCATCGGCGCCGAGCGCACGCGCCGCTTCGAAGCCCGCGGCGTCGACGATGCCGCCGGCAGCGAGCACCGGAATCTTGCCGGCAAGCGCTTTGACGGCCGGGAGCAGCGCAAAGAGCGAACGCTGGCCGCCGTGGCCGCCGGCTTCGGTGCCCTGCGCGACGAGAACATCGGGCTTCGCGGCGAGCGCTTCGCGCGTCGTCTCGACGTCCTGCACCTGCAGCACGAGCTTTGCGCCGGAGCGGCGGATCTTTTCGGCGTACGGCCGCGGGTCGCCGAACGAAAGCATCACCGCCGCGGGCTTGTGCTCGAGCGCGACGTCGAGGAGCTGCGGCTGGCGCGCGAGGCTCCAGGTGATGAAGCCGATGCCGGCGCGCGCCGGGCCGGCGAGGCGGAATTGCTCGCGGATCCACGCCGCGTCGCCATATCCGGCACCGAGAAGACCGAGCCCTCCGGCCGCGGATACGGCGGCGGCGAGCGCGCCGCCCGACACGAAGCCCATCGGCGCGAGCAGCAGCGGTTTTGGGATGTTCAGGATCCGCAGGCTCATCCGGTCCTTCCCGCACGGTCCTTGTCGTTCTGCGTCCTGATCATGGCGCGCATCTTTTCCCAATCGGCGTCCGAGAGCTTGTCGAGCTGCGTGAAGTAGGCGCCCGAGCCGCTCGCGAGGTAGCCCGCTCCGTCGATCGCCACCGTCTCGCCGGTAAGCCACTCGCAGCCTTCGGCCATCAGGAAAGTGGCAAGGTTCTGCAGCTCTTCCATGCGCCCGACGCGATGCATCGGATTCAAGCCGATCGACTCTTCGAAGCCGCCGCCGGGACGCAGGCGCTTGGTCGCGCCCTCGGTGGGGAACGGGCCGGGCGCGATCGCGTTGAGGCGGATGCCGTAGCGTCCCCACTCGACGGCGAGCGACTTGGTCATGACGTGCAGGCCCGCCTTGGACATCGCCGAGGGCACCACGTACGGCGAGCCGGTGTGCACCCAGGTGACCAGGATGCTGACCACCGAGCCCTTGTGCCCGCCGGCGATCCAGCGCTTGCCCACCGCGTGCGTCACGTAGAACGTGCCGTGAAAGACGGTGTTCGCGATGGCGTTGAAGCCGTTCGGCGAAAGATCCTTGGTGGGGCTGATGAAGTTGCCGGCGGCGTTGTTGACGAGGCCCGTCAATGGGCCGGTTTCGTCCCAGATCCGCTGCACCATTGCGTCGACGGCAGCCGCGTCGCGGATGTCGACGGAAAGGGTTTTGACTGACCCTCCGTATTTGCCCGTGAGCTCCTTGGCGGTGCTTTCGAGCACGCTGCCGCGCCGGCCCGCAAGCCAGAGCTCGGCGCCGAGTTCGAGATACCTGGCGGCGATTTCCTTCCCGAGCCCGGTGCCGCCGCCGGTGATGAGTATGCGCTTACCCCGGAGCAGGCCGTCTTTGAACATGCCCCGATTTTAAGGGGGCGAACAGCCTCGCGACCGGTGCGATGAGATAACGATAGACCGCCTCGTCAGCGGCGTCATGCGCTGCTAGGCGAACGCGACGGAAGCTTCGCCGGCGAGCGGGTTCAGCACCGCCGTGCCGTGGCGCTTGAGCTGGTAGCTATGGCCTTGCTCGAGGACGATATCGTTCGGGTCGTTTTCCTCGGTAATCCAAACGCATCCCTCGATAGCGGATACGGTATGGCCGAACCCATCGACGACCTTCAGGGTCTGGTTCGGACCGAGCTTGACGGAGGCGCCGGATTTGAATTCGATTTGCATACAGGCTCCTTGTTTGGTATGACAAGGATGCATCCTTGCTGCACTGCACTCAAACGGTAAATTTTCAAGTCATACATGAGAAATAGGAATGCTTTGCCGCCCATGGACCTGCTCGTCGGGTTCGAGGCGGCGGCACGCCATCTCTCGTTCACCAAGGCGGGCGAGGAGCTTTTTCTGACCCAGTCGGCGGTGAGCCGCCAAATCAAGGATTTGGAAGACGAGCTGGGCGTCGCGCTGTTCCACCGGCGCCACCGGGCGCTGCTCCTCACCGAAGCGGGCAAGCAGTTCTACGCCGCCACCGCGCAAGTGCTCACGACCATGCGTTCGGCCACCGAGCGCCTGCGCAGCCAGGCGGGCAAGAAGGCGCTGTCGGTCACGACGACGCACTCGTTTGCGGCGCTGTGGCTGATCCCGCGCCTCGCCGGCTTTACGCGCATGCATCCGGGCGTGGATGTGCGCATTACCGCCGACACGCGGGTGCAGGATCTCGAGCGCGATGGGCTCGACCTCGCGATTCGCCACGGCCCCGCGTCGCTGGCGGGTTCGCACGCCATCCGCCTGTTCGGCGAGCGCGTGTTCCCGGTGTGCAGCCCGGACCTGCTCAAGAGCAACCCGTTGAAGAAGCCCGCGGACCTCGTTCGTCATGTGCTGCTGCAGTACGACGATCCGGAGGGGCGCCATCCGTGGCTGCACTGGAAGGCGTGGCTGGAGGTGGCCGGCATTCCCGAGCTGCGCCCGGCGCGCACGCTCTCTTTCTCGGGGTACGAGCAGATCATTCCCGCCGCCCTCGCCGGACATGGCATTGCGCTCGGGCGCACGCCGCTCGTGAAGGACTTGCTCGCCTCCGGCGAGCTCGTAGCCCCGTTTTCCAGCAGCGCCGACCCGGCGCGCGCCTACTACGTGATCATGTCGCAGCGCGCCGCCGCGAGGGCCGAAGTGGCCGGCTTCGTCGCCTGGCTGCGGCAGGAAGCCGCTCAAGGTTAATAAATCTTCAACCTCCTGTTTACGCGCGGGTGCGGCGCCGTTAGGGTCTTTCCCGGTTTCCGGCAAAAAGGAGGGGAGAGATGAACGACACGCTGGCGGTCGGCGCCGCATCCGCCATAGAGGTTTTCGACCTGAAGGGCCTGCAGGAATTCGCGGCCGACAAGCGCGTGCGCAAGGCGCTCGTCAAAGGCGGGCAGATCGACGTCGAGATGGCCTGCTACGAGCCCGGCCAGTCGACGGTCATGCACGCGCATCCGCGCCAGGACGAGATCTTCTACGTCGTGGAAGGGCGGGTGAACATGTGCATCGGCGGCACCGAGCACGCTTTCGATGCGGGCGCCATGGTGCACGTCCACCATGGCACCACGCACGACGTGCGCAACGCCGGCGCGGCGCGCTCCTCGATCATATTTTTCAAGCTCGCGATCGGCCTGCTCGGCGCGATCAAATCGTAAGCACGATCTTGCCGATGTGCTGCGAGCTTTCCATCAAGCGGTGCGCATCGGCCGCCTGCTCGAGCGGGAAGGTCTTGTAGATCTCGGGCTTGATGCGGCCGGCCTCGATGAGCGGCCAGATTTTCTCGCGCAGGTTGCGCGCGAGATAGCCCTTGAATTCCACGGGGCGCGGGCGCAGCGTCGAGCCGGTAAGGGTGAGGCGCCGGCGCATGAGCTCGTTGATGTCGAGCTCGGTCTTCGGCCCGCGCAGGAACGCGATGAACACGAGGCGGCCGTCGTCGGCGAGGCACTTCAGCTCCTTGGGAACGTAGTCGCCGCCCACCATGTCGAGGATGACGTTCACCCCCTTGCCGCCGGTCGCCGCCTTGATCTCTGCAGCGAAGTCCTGCGTGCGGTAGTTGATCGCCTTCTCGGCGCCCAGGCGCAGGCACGCGGCGCACTTCTCGTCCGAGCCCGCGGTGGCGAACACGCGGTTGCCGGTGGCCGCCGCCATCTGGATCGCCGTCACGCCGATCCCCGAGGTGCCGCCCTGCACGAGCAGCGACTCTCCGGGAGCGAGCCGCCCGCGATCGTAGACGTTGCCCCAGACGGTGAAGAAGGTCTCCGGCAGCGACGCGGCCTCGGTGAGCGAAAGACCTTTCGGCACGGGGAGCGCCTGCACTTCCGGTGCGACGCAATATTCGGCGTAGCCGCCGCCGTGCACCAAGGCGCAGACCTTGTCGCCGAGCCTGAAGTTTTTTGCGGAAGAACCTGATTGCACCACTTCACCGGCGACCTCGAGGCCCGGCAGATCGGACGCATCCGGCGGCACGGGATAGTTGCCCGAGCGTTGCAGCACGTCGGGCCGGTTCACGCCCGCGGCGGCGACCTTGATCAGGATCTCATTCGCTTTCGGCGCCGGCACCGGGCGCTCGGTGGGCTCGAGCACGTCGGGGCCGCCCGGCTGGCGAATCTGCACGGCTTTCATGTTTTTCGGCAATGTCATCTGTGCCATGATAGCCGCTGGCTCAAGGGGGAGCGGAGGCCCGCGTGGCTCAATTTCGCGTTGAATTCGTGCTCGATCAGGAGACCGGCAAGTATCTTGCCGAGCTCTATCACCCGGACCGGCAGAGCGAGCTTGTCGCGCGCACCGAGGCGCTGTACCCGTCGCAGGAAGCCGCGGTGCTCGGGGTGGTGCAGCTTTTCAAGAACGCCGTTCTCACTTTCCCCAAAAAGGCGAGAAAGCCGAAGAAAAAGGCCGCGAAAGCCAGGAAAGCAAAACGTAAACCGACGCGCAGAAGGAGGAAATAGCCCATGGCATTTGCACGAGCAGCGCTCGCTGCCGCCCTGCTGGCCGCCACGCCGGCCATGGCGGACTTCAACGACAAGCAGCCGATCACCGCGACGGTGACCGGCGCCACTCCCAGCGGTTATCCGCGCACGATGGTCGAGGGCCTGAATGCCGTGGTGCGCGACGCCTATCCCGGCTCCGCGGTTTCGTTCAAGCCGAATTCGCCCGGCGGCGGCGTGCAGGCCATCGCCACCAAGCAAGCGGATTTCACCGCCACGGCGACGGGCACCGAGGTCAGGCTCGCGAACGAGGGGCAGTTCCCCTTCAAGGAATCGCTGAAGGGCAGGTTCAGCTACGTGATGGAGCTCTACGACAACCAGTTCATCCACTTCATCATGACCAAGGAGTGGGCGGACGCGAACGGCATCAAGTCGTGGGCCGACATCGCGAAGAAGAAGCCGCGCATGCGCCTCGCCATCAACCGGCCGGACAACCCGCAGACCACGATCGGCGCGCCCTACGAGGTGATGAAGGCCTACGGCTTCACCATCAACGATATCGAGAAGTGGGGCGGCAGCTACGTGCTCGGCAACAGCGCGATCGGCCTGAGCGCGATCACCGACGGCAAGGCCGACGTGTTCATGAACGCGCGCAACCTCGGCGACTCCCTCATCAAGGACATCGCCGGCAAGCGCGCGCTGCTGTGGATCGACGGCGACCAGGCGACGGTGCAGAAGGCGGCCGATACCTTCAACAACAAGGCCGACATGGTGCCGGCGGGCACCTACCCTTTCATGGAGAAGCCGTACCCGGCGGTGCGCCAGTGGGTGGCGTTGCTTGCGGGCAGCCATGTGCCCGACGAGGTGGTGTACAAGTACGTGAAGGCGATCGCCGAGAATGAGGCGCGCGTGCACGCGATCGGCGGCTCGCTGAAGACCGGCTTCGCCGCGGCCAAGATGGCGACCAATCCGGCGAATCTGCCCTACCACCCCGGCGCGCTGCGCTATTACAGGGAAAAGGGGCTAGTTAAGTAGTTTGAGTTTCCTCAACTGGGAAGGAAGGCGGCATCGCCCGGGCGGCGCCTGGGCGGTGCTGATCCGCATCGGTTCGGTCATCGCTACGGTCTACGTCCTGTGGATCGGCGCGCTGGCGCAGATCGTCGGCAATGCGGCGCTGTGGCTTGTGCCCTACCTCCCGTTCGAGTCCGTGTCGACGTTTGCGGCCTGGGCACGCGCCTACACCGCGAACTGGCACCTCGACATTTCGATCTTCATCGCGATCACCTTTCCGATCGCGTTCCTCACCACCACGGGACGCCGCGGGCGCGAGCGCCTTGCCTGGACCGACATCGCGCTGGCGGCGCTCTCCTTTGCCGTGGCGCTCTACTACATCGTCCTCGACGACAGGTTCCTCAACTGGAGCCGCGGCTTCTCGCAGCCGACCCATGCCGATATAGCGGTCGGCCTGCTGCTCGTCGCGCTGGTCGTCGAGCTGTGCCGCCGCAGCACCGGCTGGGGGCTTACGACGCTCGTGATTCTCCTGCTCGGCTTCACGGTCTTCGGCGCATGGATGCCGGGGGCGCTCAAGCACGAGAATTTCGGCATCAACTACTTCATCGAGATGATGACCATCACGGAGAACGGGATCTACGGCGCGCCGCTCGAGGTCGCGGCCACCTATGCGTTCCTCTTCGTGCTCTTCGGCAGCTTCTACGAGAAGTCGGGCGGCGGGCAGCTTTTCTTCGAGCTGGCGGGCGCGGTGACCGGGCGCATGCGGGGCGGCGCGGCGAAGGCCTGCGTCACGGCGAGCGGTCTCTACGGCTCGGTTTCCGGGAGCCCGACCGCCGACGTCGCGACCACCGGCCCGCTCACCATCCCGATCATGACAAGGATGGGCATCCCGGCGGCGCGCGCCGCGGCCATCGAGGCCACCGCCTCGAGCGGCGGGGCGATGCTGCCCCCGGTGATGGGCGCCGTCGCGTTCATCATGTCGGACCTCACCAACATTCCGTACCAGAGCATCGCCTGGGCCTCGGTGCTTCCGGCGCTGCTCTACTACTACTCGATCTTTCTCCTGGTTCACAACGAGGCGGTGCGCCACGACGAGCCGAGGATGCCCGATGACCAGATCGTCCCGCTCGCGAAGGCGCTCGCCGGCGGCTGGCGCCACCTGCTGCCGCTCGCCGCGCTGATCGGCCTGCTCGTCGCCGGCTACACGCCGGTGTACGTCGCGGCCGGCGCGACGGCCGCGGTGATCGTGCTTTCGTGGTTCCACCGGCCGACGGCGATCGGCCCGCGGCGCTTCGTCGAATGCTGTACAGCGACGATCACGCAGCTCGTACCGCTGGTCGGCGCGGTAGCGGCTGCCGGCGTGGTGATCGGCGCGATCGAAATCAGCGCGCTCGCCGGCAAGTTCACGCTCCTCATCAGCACCATCTCCGGCGGGCTGCTGATCCCGACGCTGCTGCTCTCGGCGGTGTTCCTCATCCTGCTCGGCATGGGCATGCCGACGCCTGCGGTGTACATCATGGGGGCGGCGCTCCTCGCGCCGGTGCTGCGCGGCGTGTTCAACCTGCCGGAGATGCAGGTGCACCTCTTCATGCTGTACTTCTCCTGCCTGTCGGCGATTACGCCGCCGGTGGCGGTCGCGAACTTTGCCGCCGGCGCCATTGCCGGCGTGAACCCGATGGCGCTGGGCCCCTACACCGTGAAGCTCGCGATCGGCGGCTTCATCCTGCCGTTCTACTTCATCTTCAATCCCGGATTGAACATGCAGGGCGGGCTCTGGTACATCGTCGAGTGCACGGTCTTCGCCGTCGCCATGGTCAGCTTCGCCTCGTTCGCGATGCAGGGCCACCTCGGGCTGCGGCCGATTCCCCGCGCGGGGCGCTTGCTGCTCTTCGCCTGCGGCGTGGCCACCGTTTCGCCGCGCTTCGACGTGACGCTCGGCGCGGTGGTGCTCGGCGCGCTCGCGCTAGTTCTTGTTCAGCTGCGCGGCCGCCCAGCGAAGATCGACGTTTCCGCCTGACAGCACCACGCCGACCCGCAGTTTCTCCAGATTCAGTTTTTTTTCAAGAACTGCGCAAGCCGCCAATGCTCCCGTGGGCTCCACCACGATCTTCATGCGCTCCCACAGGAAGAACATCGAGCGCAGGAGCTCCTCGTCGGTGACCGTGAGCATGTCCGCGACGTAGCTCAGCACGAGCGGAAACGTCAGCTTGCCCAGCGAGGTGGTGCGCGCGCCGTCGGCGATGGTGTCGGGCGTTTCGATTTTCACCAGCTTTTTTTCTTTGAAAGAACGCGTCGCGTCATCGCCGGCGGCAGGCTCGACGCCGATCACGCGGCAGTCGGGCGCGAGCCGCCGCGCGGCCACCGCGCAGCCGGAAATCAGTCCGCCGCCGCCGCACGGCACGAGAAGGGCATCGATCGGCCCCGCGTCCTCGATCAGCTCCTTCGCCGCGGTTCCCTGGCCGGCGATGATGTGCGGATGGTCGAAGGGCGGAATCAGCGTGAGGTTGCGCTGCGCGCACAATCGTGCCGCCAGCTCTTCGCGGTTCTCGCCTTTTTGGTACAGGACGACCTCGCCGCCGTAGCCGCGCGTAGCGTCCAGTTTCACCTTCGGCGCGTCCGCCGGCATGACGATCACGGTGGAGATATTTAATATTTTTCCAGCGAGGGCGACGGCCTGCGCGTGATTGCCCGAGGAGAAGGCGAGCACGCCGAGCTTCTTTTCCTCGTCGGTGAGCTGCGAGAGCGCGTTGTAGGCGCCGCGGAACTTGAACGCGCCCATGCGTTGGAAGTTCTCGCATTTGAAGAACACGCGCGCGCCCGTGATGGCATCGACGGTGGCGGAGGTCAGCACCGGCGTGCGCCGCGCGACCGGCTTGAGCCGCTCGTGCGCGGCCGCGATGTCGTCGTAGGTCACCATTGGCGCGATTGTAGAATGCCGCGATGAACTATTCCGCGTACCAGGACCTGAAGGTCCGCAGCCTCGAACCGGGCATTCTCGAAATCGTGATGGGCGAGGAGGGCAGGCTCGCGGTCGCCACCGCCAACGCGCACGCCGAAATGGCGCGCATCTGGCTCGACGTGGATCGCGACCCGGACTGCCGCGTCGCCATCCTGCGCGGCGCGGGAAAGGGCTTCTCGGCGGGCGGCGACCTCGCGATGGTGGAGGAAGTGACGCGCGACTTCGCCGTGCGCGCCCGGGTGTGGCGCGAGGCGCGCGATCTCGTCTACAACATGATCAACTGCTCGAAGATCGTCGTTTCGGCGATGCATGGCCCGGCGGTGGGCGCGGGCCTCGTCGCCGGGCTGCTCGCCGACATCTCCATCGCGGCGCGCAACGCGCGCCTCATCGACGGCCACACGCGCCTCGGAGTCGCCGCCGGAGACCACGCGGCGATCGTCTGGCCGCTGCTTTGCGGGATGGCAAAGGCGAAGTACTACCTGCTGACTTGCGAGCAGATGAGCGGCGAAGAGGCCGAACGCCTCGGGCTGGTGTCGCTCACCTGCGACGAAGCGGAGCTGCAGGCAAAGGCGCTGGACGTGGCGCGCAGGATTGCGGCCGGGGCGCAGACCGCGATTCGCTGGACCAAGTACTCGCTCAACAACTGGCTGCGCATGGCGGGGCCGACGTTCGACGCTTCGCTCGCCTTCGAGATGCTCGGCTTTACCGGGCCGGAGGTGAAAGAAGGCATCGCCTCGCACCGCGAGAAGAGGAAGCCCGTCTTCCCGCCGGAGCCGAAGGACTTCTAGCTTAGGGCGGCGGCGCGCTGAAGTCGAGGTCCGAGCCCGGGCCGCCGTCGGGCGTGCGCGGCGCCGGGCCGGCGCAAAGCCGCTGCAGGTCTTTCACGATCGCCGCGGCATCCGCGCCGGTGCGCCCGCCCATCGTGGTGAGCAGGACGCGGATCGGGAGATCGGTGAGGGTCGGCTGCGGGTGATCGCGCAAATGCGCGACGTTCTGCAGCGCCGGCATGGCGCGCGTGCTGCGGAAGCCGCCCATTTCGTTCTCCATCGCCTGCACGATCGCCGCCTGCGCGCGCGCGATGCCGATCAGCAACTGCGCGAGATGCTGCGCCGAGATCTCCATGCGAGCCCCCTTCCGTGGTTGGGGCGATGTTAGCATCCCCCCGATGTTTTCCTGGAAGCGCCCGGACAACCTGGGCGTGCGCGGCGGGCAGCTCGCGCCGTGCAAGCGCTCGCCGAACTGCGTCTCCTCGCAGGCGAATCCCTCCGACGTCGAGCACTGCATCGCGCCGCTCCGCGGCAGCATGGAAGCGATTCGAAAAGTACTCCACGGTATGAAACGCGTCAGAGTGATCGCCGAGGAGGAGAACTACGTCTATGCCGAGTTCCGCACGCCGCTCATGCGCTACGTGGACGACGTCGAGTTCTATTTCGACGGTACCGTCATTCAGGTGCGCTCGTGCTCGCGCCTGGGACGGCGCGATTTCGGAGCGAACCGCAAGCGCGTCGAGCGCCTGCGTGCTCTCATAGAGCGGTAACGTCTCGCGAAGTTTCCAGGCGCCACAGGCGCTCGAGCAGCGCCGACGCCCGCTGCGCGCCGATCACGGGCACGGCGAGCTCCAGATACTTGGCGCGCAATTGCGCATCGGACAGCGGCGCCTCGGGGTCGCCGACGCGCGTCGGCTGCAGCCACTCGTCGTGCCGCCCGTCGCGGCTCCCGATGGCGACCCGCGCCGCGCGCTGCCTGGGAAAAGACGCGTCGAGCTCCGGGTCCACGGCGAGTTCGATCTTGCGCATCAAAGCGCGCGTGCCGGCATCGCCGAGCCGCGCCGGCTCGAAGGCCGCGAGCCGCACGCTGCCGTGTCGCAGCGCGTTCGCGACGACGTATTTGAGCGAGAAGCGGGCCTCGGCGGGCGTCGCCGGCGTCTCGTAGCAGGCGACCTCGAGCGCCGTCTTGTAAGTCGCGATGCGCACGCGCTCGATCTCCTCGGCGGGCAGCTTCATCTTCGCCTGCAGCGCGAGCGCGCCGTCGATGGCGGCGAAGGTATGCCCGCAGCAGGCATGGTTCTTGAAGGTCATGCGCGTGATGTGGAAGTCTTTGCCGAGCGCGGCGAGCGCGCGCTCCCAGTCCGGGCCGTCACTCATGGCGCGCCCGTAGCCCGACTCGCCCTCGATCACGTCGAGCGAGCCGGTGACGCCTTCGGCCGCGGCAAGGGCCGCCGTGACGCCGGCTTCGGCGGCGTGCCCCGCGTGCAGCGGCTTCGACATCGAGTCCATGCGAAACGCCTGCTGCAGGCCCGCCGAAAACGTAGCGGCGGTGGCGAGCGCGTGCGCGAAGCGCTCCGGCTCCAGCGCGAGGATCTCGGCTGCGGCCGCGCAGGCGCCGAAGACGCCGATGGTGCCGGTGTTGTGCCAATAGCGGTAATGCGCGCGGCCCATCGCGGCGCCGATGCGCGTGGAGATCTCGTAGCCGACGACGACCGCGCGCAGGAACCTTTCGCCGGTCACCTTTCCCGCTTGTGCCAGCGCGAGCGTGGCGGCAATCGTGGGCGCGCCGGGATGGAAGATGCCGTCGCGGAAGATGTCGTCGACTTCGGCGCTGTGCGCGGCGGTGCCGTTGATCAGCGCGGCGGCGCGCACCGTCGCAGCGCGGCCGAGCGCGAGCCGCGCGTCGCCGCGGTCGAGCTCTTCGGCGAGGGCCTTCTCGAGCAACGTCGCCGGCGCCGTCACCGCGCCAGGCAAGAGCGCGGCATGCCAGTCGATGACCGCGCGCTTGGCGTGGTGCAGCACTTCGGACGCGAGAGGCTCGGAGCGGTAGTGGCTCGCCCAGGCGGCACAGCGCTCGACCACGTGCATCATCAGAACTGCGCTGCGTACTGCGCGGGGTCGATCACCGCGCCGATGACGAGCGGACGCTCGGGCGAACGCCGGCCGAGCGCCTCTTGCAAGGTTTTTTCGTCGCTTGCCATGACGCCGTCGCAGCCCATGGCGGGTGCCAGCCGCTCGAGGTCGACGGGCTCGATAAGCGTCCCCCAGCTCGGGTACTTGCGTTGCGCCTGCTTCAGCTCGATGCGGTTGAGGCTGTTGTCGCAGAAGACGATCACAACCAGGCCGAGCTTGAGCGCCGCAGCGAGCCCGAGCTCGCCTTGCACCATGGCGAAGCCGCCGTCGCCGACGAAGCTCACCACCGCTTTCCCGGGATGGACCAGCTTCGCCGCGATGCCGGCCGGCAGCGAATAGCCCATCGAGGAAAGCCCGTTGGTCATCAGCATCGCGCGCGGCTGGTACGTGGCCCAGCCCTGGCCCACGAGCAGCTTGTGCGAGCCCACGTCGGTGGAGGCGATGGCGTCGCGCGGCATGGCGGCGCGTACCACGTCGATGACGTCGGTGGGGTTCAGCTTGCCCGACACGCGCCCCGCGTAGTACGCCTGCTTCAAGCCCTCGCGGTGGGCGGCGAGTTGCGCTTGACTCCAGCGCTCGAGGGTCCCGCACGCAGAAGCCAGCGCTTCCAGAATGCCGGGGATGGAGCCCACGAGCTCCACCTCGGCCGGATAGATCTGGTCGGTGTTCGGCGTGCTGTCGATGTGGATCGTCGGCACGGCGAGCGTCCAGGGCTTGATGAGCTCGACCGCGTCGAAGCCGGCGCACAGCAGCAGGTCTGCGCCTCTCAGGAATTCCCAGACGTACTGGTTGCACGCCATGTCGAGCGTGCCCGCGTAGTACGCGTGGTCCTCCGGCATCACGCCCTTCGCCATCGGCGATACCACCACCGGGCAGCCGATCGTCTCGGCAAAATGGACCAAGGCGGCGCTCGCGCCGGCGCGCAGCGCCGAGATGCCGGCGAGCACCATGGGGCGCCGGGCGCCTTTGAGGCGCTTGATCGAGTCGGTATCGCCGAACACCTGCGTCGATTGCCGGCTCTCGAGCGGCGGCAGCACGACGCGGTCGTCCGTGGCTTCGGCGCGTACGACGTCCGCGTGGGTCGTGATGTGCACCGAGCCGGGGCGCTCGGCCATCGCCGTGCGCAGCGCCTTGCGCATCACGCCGCCCACGGTATCGGGCGCAACATGCGCCGCCCATTTGCTGACCGGCGAGAAGATCAGGTTGTGGTTCAGCACCTGGTGCGTAAATGTCTGCTCGCGCTTGCGCTCGATCTGCCCCGAGAGCGCGATGAGCGGAACGCGATCGAGCAGGGCGCCCGCCACCGCGTTCACCAGGTTCGAGGAGCCCGGGCCGAGCGTGGACATGCACACGCCGGGGCGAGCGGTCAGGAAGCCGTAGGCCTCGGCCATCAGCCCCGCGGTTCCCTCGCGCCGGCCGAGCACGAACTGCATGCCGGCGCGCCGCGCGGCTTCCATGAAGTCGATGTTCGGATCGCCCGGATAGCCGAAGATGTAGCCGATCCCCGCCGCCTTCAGGTATTGCGCCATCACTTCGGAAACGTTCATGCCTTTTTCCCCAGCGCCTTGCGGATGGCGCCGATCAGCTCAGCCCGGTTTTCGGTCTTGCGTGCGCCCAGTTGCTCCTTCACGTGCAGGTCGGCGAGCCATTGCTGGCGCGCCGCGGTGGCTGCGGCCATGAGCGGCTCGATGCCGATGCCCTGCAGCGTCTCGGCGACCTCGCGCATCTCGGCGGCGCGCCGCTTGCCATGGCTCACGACGCGCTCGAGCATGTAGCCCGAGAGCTTCTCCCAGTCGAGCGCCGGAAACGTTTCCTCGAGCGAGGCGAGCACGCGCTCCTCTACGCGGTACTCGCTGGCCGCGAGCATCGACTCGAGCACCAGCGCCTCCAGGCCCTTGATCATGATCGAGCGGAACATCTTGATCGCCGAGGCCTGACCCACCTCGTCCGCCACCCGGTCCATCTTCATCCCCATCGCCCGGGCGCGCGGCAGGAGCTCGGCCGCCCCCGGGCCGCCGATGAGGCAGGGCATCTTGTGCTGATAAGGCGCGACCGGAGCCATTACCGCGACATCGACATAAGCGGCCCCGGTGGGCGCGACGCGGGCGGCGGTCTCCCTCTTTCGCTGCGGCGACACTGAATTGATGTCGAGGAAGAGCTGGCCCTTGCGCAGGCCCGGC
The DNA here is from genome assembly GCA_004297625.1 of Betaproteobacteria bacterium. GTDB lineage: Bacteria > Pseudomonadota > Gammaproteobacteria > Burkholderiales > SG8-39 > SCGC-AG-212-J23. Next base: position 103,160 of record SCTY01000056.1, read on the forward strand.
AGGCACGAGATCGCGGCGTCCAGGCTCGAGCTCGCGGTAACGGCGAGGAACACCATGTCCGCCTCGCGTACCGCGTCGACGTGATCGTGCGCGACTTCGACGTCGAGCGCACGCGCTGCGTCAACCAGCCGTCCGGGGAAAAGAATGTCGTAGGCGCGGATGCGGGCCGCCTTTGCCGATACCAATCCGCGGCTGATCGTCTGCCCGGCCTCGCCGAAGCCGATGAATGCGATGCGCTCCATGCCCTATTGTTGCGGAATCGAGCCTTCCCGGCTATTAATGCCGCGTCCAGGGGAGGAGCCGATGAACAGATCGCGCCGGAATCCTTACGAATCCGCGCAACCTCGTCTGGGGCACCGACTGGCCGCACCCGCGGCCGGCTCTTCGTCTCGCGCTTGTCGCCCGACGGCCCCGGCGAACGCGCGGGCCTGCGGGAGAACGACATCGTTCTCGCGGTGGGCGCCGACGAGGTGGCGACGCTTGCGGATTTCTATCGCCGGATCTGGAGCCGGGGCGCTGCCGGCGTGGGCGTGCCGCTCAAGATTCTGCGCGGCGCGCAGATCAAGGACGTTAACGTGCCCTCGATCGAGCGCGCGCGCTACTTCAGCGCCTCAAAGACCTATTAGGTCTTTCGGATAAGGCTCCACTCCGGGTGAGAGCGTGTGCGGCGGCTGGCGGCGCAGGAGCTCGGCGCTCGAGCCGCGCGCCAACGCCTGCGCGTAGCGCACGTTCTTCTGCATTTCCTGGAGATAGGGATTCGTGCCGCCGAAATACCGGGCGGCGTATTCGTAGGCGCGCGCGAGCGGCAGCTCGAGGCGCCTCGTTGCGCCCGCGTAGAAGTTCGGCGTCTTGGACACCAGGTCTTCGCCGGAAGCGAACACCGGCAGGCGCCGCATGCCCGGGCGCCGGCGCCCGGCGAGGCCGCCCAGCACGAATTCCGGGTACAGCCGGTCGCGGCATTTCTCGAGGTAACAGCGATCGGACATCTGCGCGATGATGTCCGCCGTGCCGAGCATGTGGCCCACGCGGCGTAGCAGCATGTCGCCCAGGCGAATGCTCTCCGCGGGCCGCTCATAGCCGGTGTAGTGCACGAGCACCGACGCGGCACGCGCGTATTTTTCTTCCATGCCGAGCTCGCGCAGATAGCTGCGCAGGAACGCGGAGCTGCGCGATACGTGGGTGAGCGTGTATTCGGCGCCGTAGCGGTGCTTGCGGTCGTTGCGCCGGCGCAGATAGCCGAAGTCGTGGAACAGCGCCGTCAGCACGCCGACCCGGAAGGCCTCGGGCGTGAGCACGGGCTCGCCGCGGCTGCGGCCGCATTGGTAGCCGCGCAGCAGCCGCGCCATGGCGAGCGTCACGTCGAGAACGTGCTGCATGTCGTGGTACTCGGTATCGCAGGCGCTGTATTCGGGGTGCTTGCCGCGGTACAAGGCAGCGGCATGTCCGAATGCCCGCTCGAGCTGGGCGGCTGCTGCGTCGGTGTAGAGCGATTGGTAGAGCCCGATGACCTCTGAGGCGACCGCGGCCGGGTCGGTGGTTCGGACGGAATCGGTGACGTCGTAGTCGTTGCGCCGCATGCGCGTTGCAGCTTCGAGGCCTTTCGCGCGAGCGAGTATAGGGATAGGATTCCAGGCCCGAGTGGAACTTTGTCACAGCGTGACGGACCTCCCTCTGACCGAAGACGAGAAGGCGCAGATCCAGCAGCGCCTTCAGGTGCTCGAGATCGAGCACCACGATCTCGACGAGGTCATTCAGCGCCTCGACGGCACTCCGGGGCAGGACCGGCTGCAGCTGCAGCGCCTCAAGAAACGCAAGCTCCTGCTGAAGGACCAGATCCAGAAGCTGCGCGACCGCCTGATTCCCGACATCATCGCGTGATCGCGCTCATCCAGCGCGTCGCCGAGGCGCGCGTGTCGGTCGGCGAGGAAACCGTGGGCGCGATCGGCAAAGGCATCCTGGCCCTCGTCGGCGTCGAGCGCGCCGACGCCGACGCGCAGGCCGCGCGCCTCGCGCAGAAAGTGCTCGCTTACCGCATCTTTCCCGACCCGGCGGGCAAGATGAACCTTTCCTTGCAGGACATCGGCGGCGAGCTGCTGGCGGTGCCGCAGTTCACGCTGGTGGCCGATACCAACAGCGGCACCCGGCCGAGCTTCTCCACTGGCGCCTCGCCGGAAGACGGCGAGCGGCTGTTTGAGAAATTCGTGGAATTTTCGAGGGCAAAAGCGCGCGGGCGCTTCGGCGCCCATATGCGCGTCAGCCTCGTGAACGACGGGCCGGTGACTTTCTGGCTGCGGGTTGCGCCCGGGTCTTGAAGGGAGAATCTGCGGTAAGCTTGGCCGCGCATGTTCGAGGAGTTCATCGGCACCAAGCCCGTGGAGGAGCGCCACCGCATCGAGGTCGCGGCGCTCGAGAAATTCCTCGATTTCCGCATCAGCGCCGTCGAGCAGTTCAAGGGCGGGCAATCGAACCCGACTTACCGTCTCACGGCCGCAAACGGAAAGAAGTATGTTCTGCGGCGAAAGCCGCCGGGCAAGCTCCTGCCTTCCGCGCATGCGGTCGACCGCGAGTACCGCGTGATCAGCGCGCTGCATGCGACCGGCTTTCCGGTCGCGCGCCCGCATGCGCTCTGCGAAGACGAGACGGTGATCGGGACGGCCTTCTACGTCATGGATTACGTCGACGGCCGCGTGCTGTGGGACCAGGCGCTTCCCGGCATGACGCGCGCCGAGCGAGCCGCGATCTGGGATGAGTTGAACCGCGTCATCGCCTGGCTTCACAGCATCGATTACCGCGCGGTCGGGCTCGAGGGCTTCGGCAAGCCGGGGAACTACATCGAGCGCCAGATCGCGCGCTGGACCAAGCAGTACCAGGCCTCGGAGACCGAGCCCATCGAGGCGATGAACAATCTCATCGCCTGGCTGCCGAAGAACATTCCGCCGGAAACCGGCACCGCGGTGGTGCACGGCGACTTCCGCCTCGACAACGTGATTTATCACCCGAGCGCGCCGCGCATCCTCGCGGTCCTCGACTGGGAGCTCTCGACGCTCGGCGATCCGCTCGCCGACTTCGCCTACCACTGCATGAGCTGGCACATCCCGCCGGGGGAATTCCGCGGGATTTCCGGATTGGATTTCAAGGGGTTGGGCATTCCGGAGGAGGCGGAATACGTCGCGAAGTACTGCCAAAGGACGGGACGCGGCGCCATCAACCCTTCGCACTGGGATTTCTACCTCGCCTACAACCTGTTCCGCATCGCCGCGATCCTGCAGGGCATCATGAAGCGCGTGGTCGACGGCACCGCGGCGAGCGCGCATGCGCGCGACGCCGGCATGCGCGCCCGGCCGATGGCCGAGCTCGGCTGGAAGCAGGCCGAGAAGATACTAAGGAGAGCCGCTTGAGCTTCGAATACACGCCCAAGGTGCAGGAGCTGAGAAAGAAGCTCACTGCGTTCATGAACGAGCACGTCTATCCGAACGAGCGCAAATGGGAAGCGCACGTGAGGAGCGAGCGCCGCTGGGAAGTGGTGCCGATCATCGAAGAGCTGAAGCCCAAAGCGCGCGCCGCGGGCCTGTGGAACCTGTGGCGGCCGAAGACCCACGGCGGCGAGCTCACCAACCTCGAGTACGCGCCGCTGTGCGAGATCATGGGGCGCGTGCACTGGGCGCCGGAAGTGTTCAACTGCTCGGCGCCGGACACCGGCAACATGGAAACGCTACTCAAGTACGGCTCGCCGGAGCTGATCAAGCAGTGGTGCGAGCCGCTCCTCGAGGGCAAGATCCGCTCGGCGTTCCTCATGACCGAGCCGGGCGTCGCTTCCTCCGACGCGACCAACATCCAGACGCGCATAGTCAGGGAGAAAGGCGGCTCCGGCAACGAGTACGTGATCAACGGCACGAAATGGTGGTCGAGCGGCGCGGGCGATCCGCGCTGCAAGGTCTACATCGTGATGGGCAAGACCGACCCGGACAATCCGTCGCGGCACAAACAGCAGTCGATGGTGGTGGTGCCCGCCGACGCGCCGGGCGTCAAGGTGCTGCGCCACCTGCCGGTGTTCGGCTACGACGACGCGCCGCACGGGCACATGGAGATCGCGCTGAAGAACGTGCGCATTCCAACGAGCAACGTGCTGCTCGGGGAAGGCCGCGGCTTCGAGATCGCGCAAGGGCGGCTCGGGCCGGGCCGTATCCACCACTGCATGCGGCTTCTTGGCCAGGCCGAGATGGCGCTCGAGAAGATGTGCAAGCGCGCCACCAAGCGCGTCGCCTTCGGCCGGCCGGTGGCCGACCAGGGCGTCACGCGCGAGCGCATCGCCGAGGCGCGCATCATGATCGACTCGACGCGCTTCCTGGTGCTCAACGCGGCCTGGATGATGGACACCGTGGGCAACAAGGCGGCGAAGAAGGAAATCGCCATGATCAAGGTGCTTGCGCCCAACGTCGCGTGCAAGGTGATCGACTGGGCGATGCAGGTGCACGGCGGCGGCGGCGTGTCCGACGACTTCGGCCTGGCCCACGCCTACGCTGAAGCGCGCGCGCTGCGCTTCGCCGACGGCCCCGACGAGGTGCACCGCAACCAGATCGCGAAGCTCGAGATCGGCGAGCAGACCAGCATCGCCGAGGCGCTCGTCAAGGCGAAGCCCGCGTGAAGGTCGGCGTTCCGGGCGAGGTCAAGACGCACGAGTACCGCGTCGGCCTGACGCCCACCTCGGTGCGCGAGCTGGTGGCGCACGGGCACGAGGTGCTGGTCGAGAAGAACGCGGGGATCGGAATCGGCGCCGCGGACCCCGCGTACGAGAAGGCCGGCGCACGCATCGTGGCCGATGTCTTCGCCGAGGCGGATCTCATCGTCAAGGTGAAAGAGCCGCAGCCGCAGGAGCGCGAGAAGCTGCGCCAGGGGCAGGTGCTCTTCACCTACTTGCACCTCGCGCCCGATCCGCAGCAGGCGCAGGACCTCCTTGCGAGCAAGGCCGTTTGCATCGCCTACGAGACCGTGACGCGCGCCAGTGGCGGGCTGCCGCTGCTCGCACCGATGTCCGAGGTGGCAGGCCGCATGTCGATCCAGGTCGGCGCGAGCTGCCTGGAGAAGGAGCGCGGCGGCATGGGGATTCTCCTCGGCGGCGTGCCGGGCGTCGCGCCGGCGAAGATCACGGTGCTCGGCGCCGGCGTCGCCGGCTCGAGCGCGATCCGCATCGCCGTGGGCTCCGGCGCCCGGGTCTTTGCCCTCGATCGCTCGATCGAAGTGTTGCGAAGTATTGAAAAAGAGTTCGGCGCGCGGGTCGTCACCGTCTATTCGAGCCGCGATGCGGTCGAGCAGCACGTACTCTCGGCCGACCTCGTGATCGGCGCGGTGCTGGTGCCGGGCGCGGCGGCGCCGAGGCTCGTCTCGCGCCAGATGGTGAAGGACATGAAAAGCGGCGCGGTGGTGGTCGACATCGCCATCGACCAGGGCGGCTGCTTCGAGACCTCGCGCCCGACCACGCACGCCGACCCGACTTATGTGGTCGACGGCGTGGTGCACTACTGCGTCACCAACATGCCGGGCGCCGTGCCGAGGACTTCCACGTACGCGCTGAATAACGCGACGCTTCCGTTCGTGCTCGCGTTAGCGGATAAGGGTTGGAGGCGCGCGCTCGCCGATGACGTGCACCTGCGCAACGGCCTCAACGTGGCGCACGGCAAAGTGACGCACGCCGAGGTCGCCGCGGCGCTTAAGCTCCCGTACGTTCCGGCCGAAGAAGCGATCCGAGCGTAGCCGCCGCGCGCGCGAGCTCTTCGCGCGCATTCAGGTAGTCGGGGCAGATGCGCAGATACTCGCCGCGCGCGTCGGTCTTCACCCCTTGTTTTTCCAGCTCCTCGGCGATGCCCGTGGCGTTGTCGTGCTTCAGCGTGACGAACGCGCCGTACGAAGCATCTTCTCCGCTGACGGGCAGCAGAGATCTCAAGAACGCTTTCTGCGCGAGGTTGTATTCGCGGATGCGCTCGACGCCGACCTCGAGGGTGATTTCCAGACCGGCGAGCGCCTGGAACGGCGCGAGCACGGGCGGCGTGGACTCGAGCCACGCGTCGCCGCCGGGGGCGAACTGCGGCGGCTCGGGGCGTGCATAGGAAAACACGTCCTTCTTCGCGAACCAGCCGGTGTCCAGCGTGACGAGCGCGTGGTGGCGCGGATGCACGTACAGCCAGCAGGCCCCCGGCCCGCCGCGCAAATACTTGTAGGAGCCCCCAACCGCGAAGTCCGCGTCGAGCGCGCCAAGGTCGAGCGGCAGCACGCCCGCGTGGTGATAGACATCGAGCAGCACCTTTGCCCCTTGGGAATGAGCGTGGGCGATCAGCTTTTCCACTTCAGGAAGAATCTTTCCGGTGCGGAACGCCACGCTGGAAGCGACGACAAGGTCGCAAGGCTCGTACTCGAAGCGGTCAAAAGGCACGATCTTCAGCTCGATGCGCCCCCTGTCGCGATAGACGCGGAGGATGAAGTCGAGCGAATCGAACTCGGCGTCCGTTGCGAGGACGCGCGGCTTGCCGGGAAGCGCGTTCAGGACCGCGCGCAGGCCCTGCCCGGCGCTCGTCTTCGGCACGATACAGTCGGGTGTTGGGGCGTTAACCAGCCTGGCGGTCAGGCTGCGAAAGCCCTCTCTTCCCTGCATCCAGAGATCCCAGGCGCCGGCCATGTCGCGATACCACGCGTCGAGCGCGGCGCGCACGTCGTAGGCGGTGCGGTCGGGCGGCCGGCCGAGCGAGTGGTTGGCGAGGTAGATCTCGCGGCGCTGCAGGACGCGCGAAAAGCGCGGCCAGACGCGGCTCCTCAGCCAGGCTTCATCCAAGCTCGGTGCGGACATCGATAAGCTCCGGGAAGAGGGCGAGCTCGAGCGTCTTGCGCAGGAACGCGACGCCCGCCGTGCCGCCCGTGCCCCGCTTGTAGCCGATGATGCGCTCGACCGTCTTCACGTGGCGGAAGCGCCAGAGCAGGAAGTTCTCCTCCACGTCGACGAGCTTCTCGCACATGTCGTACTCGGCCCAATGGCGCTCGGTGTCTTCGTAGATCGTCTTGAAGACCGCGACCACGCCGGGATGGCGCTCGTAAGGCTGCGACCAGTCGCGCTGCACGCGCTCCGCGGGCACCGGCATGCCGCGGCGCGCGAGGTAGCGAAGGAACTCGTCGTAGAGACTCGGCGACTCCAGAAGCTTTTTCAGGTACGGGTAAGCAACTTCGTCATGGCGTTGCAGCTCGATGAGCCTCACGTTCTTGTTGCCGAGAAGGAACTCGACGGCGCGGAACTGGTGCGACTGCAAGCCCGAGGCCGGGCCGAGCACCGCGCGGAACTGCGCGTATTCCGAGGGGGTGAGCGTCTCGAGCACCGCCCATTGCTCGAAGAGCTGGCGCTGGATTTGCTTCACACGCGCGAGAATCTTGAAGCAGGGCGCGAGGCGGTCGGCCTGCACGTGCGCGATCGCCGCGGTGAGCTCGTGGATCAGGAGCTTCATCCACAGCTCGGAGGTCTGGTGCTGGATGATGAACAGCATCTCGTCGTGGTGCGACGAGCGCGGCCGCTGCGCGGCGAGCAGCTCCGCGAGGCGCAGATACCCGCCGTACGAGGTCTCGGCGGCCAGCTCGGTGATGTAGCCCGGGTCGTCCTTGCTCATTGGCGTATTCTGGACCGCCTGTTAAGGGGGTCGCGAGTGAAACGAGCGGGGGGTTGTTTTTTTGAAAAGCAAACCCCCCGCTCGCGAAAAGCACGCTCGCTTCCCCCCTTGTCAGGGGGGCATAAAAGGTGGCTCATGCGCTGACTATAATCCGCTCATGCTCAAACTTTGCGGCTTCCGGATCAGCAACTACCACAACAAAGTGCGCCTCGTCTTGCTCGAGAGAGGCATCCCTTTCGACGAGGACGCGACGTGCACGCCGAAGCAGTCGGACGAGTTCCTCGCCCGCACGCCGATGGGCAAGGTGCCGTTCCTCGAGATCGACGGCGGCCGGCGCCTGTCCGAGTCGCAGGTGATCTGCGAGTACCTGGAGGAGGTGTATCCGGAGAAGCGGCTGCTTCCCAAGGATCCGTGGGAACGCGCCAAGGTGCGCGAGCTCGTCATGCACGTGGAGCTCCACATGGAGCTTGTCGCGCGCCGGCTTTACGGACCGATATTCTTCAAGCGCGGAACGCTTTCCGAGGAGACGGGCAAGGCGATCGAAAAGGACCTTGCCAAGGGCGTGCGCGCATTCAAGGCGCTCGCGCGCTTCGATCCGTTCATCGCCGGAAGCGCGCTCACGCTCGCCGACTGCGCGGCTTTCGTGCACCTGCCGCTCGTCTCGCTCGCCACGAAGCTCGCTTTCGGAGGCGACTGCCTGGAAGAGGTTGCGCAACTGAAGCCGTATCTCAAGATGCTCGGCGAGCGGCCCGCGTTCAGGAAGGTCAGCGACGATCGCAAGGCGGCGCAAGCGGCGGCGCAGGCGAAGTGAGCGCCTATCAGGAGTACTTGCGCTATATCGTCACGCTGATGGCGGTGCTGGATCCCTTCCTCGCGGTGCCGATCTTTCTCAGCGTCACCGCGCTGAGCGACGAGGGCTCGCGCCACCGGCTCGCGAATGTGGTGACCCTGACGGTATTCGTGGTGCTGGGCGGGGCGGCGATCTTCGGCGAGAGCCTGCTCAAGATCGTCGGCACGAGCATCCCTGCTTTCCAGGTGGGGGGGGGCCTGGTGTTGCTGCTCATGGCGCTCGCGATGCTCAACGCCCAGGCGGGCGGCATGCGCCAGTCGCGCGCCGAAGCGGAAGAGCTGGAGTCGGGCGCGCTTTCCGGAGTGGTGCCGCTCGCGGTGCCGCTGCTGGCGGGGCCCGGCGCCATCAGCACCACCATCATCGCCGCGCAGGCGGGCGGCATTGCGCACGTCGGAGTGCTGCTCCTCTGCATCGCCATCGTCTGCCTGATCCTGTGGTGGGTGCTGCGCATCGCCGATGCCGTGGCGCCGCGCATGGGCACCACCGGCCTCAACATCGCCACCCGGCTGCTCGGCTTGCTGCTCGCCGCCATCGCCATCGAAACGATGTCCGACGGCCTGAAAGAGCTCTTCCCCGGGTTGACCTAGAGCTTGAGCGGATCGCGCGGCGCTCGGCCGTCGAGGAGGTCCTCGAAGCGCGCGCGGATCGCGCCCGTGATGGCGGGGTGGGTGAGGACGTAGAAGCGGTTTTCCTTCACTGCCGCGACGACCGCCTTGGCGACCTCTGTGGCGCTGATCTTGCCCGCCGCGACGGCCTTTTTCAGTATGGCTTCTTTCGCCAGTGCTTCAGCGGATTTTTCTCCTGCTCGAAGCTCGCGCGGCCGGTTGCGCTCGGAGTCCGCGATGTTCGTAGGCACGTAGGCCGGGCAAAGCACCGAGACGCCGACCGCGGAGCCGCGCTCGCGCAAGTCATGGTGCAGCGACTCGGAGAGCGCGACCACCGCGTGCTTGGTGACGTTGTAGGCGCCCATGCCGGGCGGAGAAATCAGGCCGGCGACCGACGCCGTGTTCACGACATGGCCGGCATTCTGCGCGATCAGGTGCGGCACGAACGCGCGCACGCCGTGGATCACACCCCACAGATTCACGCCCAGGATCCATTGCCAGTCCGCCTCGGTGGCCTCCCACGCCGGTCCCGACAGAGCGACGCCGGCGTTGTTGCATACCACGTGCACGCCGCCGAGCTCGGCGACGGTGCGCTCGGCGAAGGCGTCGACGTCGGCGGCCTTCGAAACATCGACGTGCATGGAAAAAGCATCAACACCCTGCGCGCGGATGACCTTTTCCACCGATTCTAAATTCGTGGTATCGACGTCGGCGAGCGCCACGTGCATGCCTTCGCCGGCGAAGGCGAATGCCATTGCGCGCCCCAAGCCACTTGCTGCGCCGGTCACCGCGGCGACCCTGCCCGCGAGCTCGCTCATCGCCATGAGTGCCACAGCATGAAGGCGCCGCCTGCGAGGATCAAGCTCTCCATGAAAAGCACGTGCAGCGTCGCGCCCAGGCGCGTGACGAGCCACGCGGCGATTGCGCTTCCCGGAATCGAGGCCGCGCCGATGACCACGCCCGTGACGAAGGCCTGCTCGTCGAGAAGATCGAAGCGCTGGAAGAGCGCTGCCTTGCACACGTCGAGCACGATGGTCGCGAGCGCGTCGGTCGCGAGCACGGCGGGCCCGGAAAGCCCGGCGCCGAGGAGCAGCGACACGAGAATCACCCCGGTGCCGGTCGCCACGCCGCTCGAGAGCCCGAACACGCCTGCGCCGAGCGCGAGGCCGCCGTTTCCGAGCGTGACGGCGTGCTTCTTCAGGAACCGCCGCACCGGCACGGAGGCCATGACCGCGATGCCGAGAATCGTGCCGATGGCGCGCGCATCGAGGACGCTGTAGAGCCAGGCGCCGAGCACGAGAAAGGGCAGCGAGCCGGCGAGCACCACGCCAAGCGGGCCGCGCTGCAGGCTCGCGCGGTAGAACCAGAAGCGCCCCGCGTTGATGACCACTCCGGCGACCGCGAGCACCGGGACGACCGCCTTTGCGCCGATGAGCGGCAGGAGCACCGCGGTCAGGATGACGCCGGTGCCGAAGCCGCCGATGCCGCCGACGATCGCGCCGCCGAGGGCGAGCAGCGCTACGGCCGCGAGCGTCGGCGCGTCGAGCAGCAAGCTAGGCGCGCGGCACGGGGCGCGGCCGGCCGTTCGCGTCGATCGCGACGTAGGTGAGCGTCGCCTCGGTCACCTTCACGACGTGCGGGTCCGTCGGCCTGCGCTCGGCGTAGACCTCGACGTTCACCGTGATCGAGGTCGTGCCGATGCGCACCAGGTCCACGTAGAAGGACAAGAGATCGCCGATCTGCACCGGCTGCTTGAAGACGAATTCCTTCACCGCGACCGTCGCTACGCGGCCGCGCGCGATCCTGCCGGCCGCGGTGCCGCCGGCGAGGTCGACCTGCGCCATGATCCAGCCGCCGAAGATGTCGCCGTTCTGGTTCGCGTCGGCGGGCATCGGCAGGACGCGAAGCGCGGGCTGTTTTCCTTCAGGAAGTTTTTCCAAGTGACCTCAGGTAACGAAGCGGTCCCCCGCGGAAAGGGGCAAACCCCGTGCCGAAGATGAGCCCCGCGTCGACGAGATCGGCGTCCGCGACGACCCCTTCGGCCGCCACTGCCTGCGCCTCGAGAAGGTAGGGCTCGATCAGCGCCTCGATCAGATCCTTGTCGTACGCGTCGGGCTGGCCTTTGACCGGTTTTCCGTCGCGGTACGCATAGATGCCCTGGCCGGCCTTCTTGCCGAGGTGCCCGAGCGCCACCTTGTTGGCGAGGATCTCGGGCACCTCCGACGTCTTGCCGAGCGACTTGCCGGCGGCGAGGCAGATATCGAGGCCTACGGTATCGGCGAGCTCGGCCGGGCCCATCGGCATGCCGAACTGCTCCATCGCCGCGTCGAGGGTTTCGGGCTTGTAGCCCTCGTCGAGCATGCGAAACGCGTTCAGCATGTAGGGCCCGAGCACGCGGTTCACCAGGAACCCGGGCGAGTCCTTCACCGGCAGCGGGAGCTTGTCGATGCGGCGCACGAACGCCGCCGCCTTGCGCGCAAGCTCGGGCTCGGTGGCCTCGCCCGTAACTACCTCGACGAGCTGCAGCTGCGGCACCGGGTTGAAGAAATGGATGCCGACGAGGCGCGCCGGTGCCTTCAGCGCCGCGGCGATGTCGGCAAGCCGCAGGCTCGAGGTATTCGTGGCGAGGATCGCATCGGGCCGCGCGATGGATTCGATGTGGGCAAAGAGCTTGCGCTTCGCATCGAGGTTCTCGTAGATCGCCTCGAGGACCACGTCGGCATGGCGCGCGCCCTCGCCGCTCACGTCGGGCACCACGCGGTCGAGCGCGTCGCGCACGCGGCGCTCGTCGCGCAACCTGCGCCGGAAGAGCTGCGCCGCGCGCTGGATGGCCGGCGCGATGCGCTCGGGGGAGGTGTCCTGCAGCGTCACGGTGAGCCCCCGCATGGAGCACACCGCGGCAATGTCGCCCCCCATCGCGCCGGCGCCGACCACGTGCACGCGGCGCGGCTCGAAGCGCACGCCCTTCGCCGTGGCCTTCATGCGCTCCTGCAGGAAGAAGATGCGGATCAGGTTCTGGGTCGTCGGGTGCGCGAACAGCCCGTCGATGGAGCATGCCGGGTCGTGCGCGCCGAGGAACGGGTCGCCGTCGTACTTGCGCCACAGCTCGAGGATCGCGTAAGGCGCCGGGTAGTGCTCGCGCCGCGCCCTTTTTGCGACCTGTTTTCTCGCTTGCGAGACCACCAGGCCGCGCAACGGCCCGAGGAGAATTCTCTGCATCCAAGGAAGCGCTTTACGGCGCGGCGCTTCCAACGTGACCATGCGCGCCGTGTTCTCGAGGATGCGCAGCGGCACCGCCTGGTCGACGAGCCCGATGCGCTTCGCGCGCCGTGCATCCACCGACTTGCCGGTGAGGAGCATATCGAGCGCGGCCGCCGGCCCGAGGAGCTTCGGCAGCCATTGCACGCCGTGCCATGCGGGCAGGATGCCGAGCATCACCTCCGGCAGGGCAAAGCGCGTTTTCGGATCGTCGAGCGCCACGCGGTAGCGGCAGGCGAGCGACATTTCGACCCCGCCGCCCATGCAGAAGCCGTTCACCATCGCGGTGGTCGGGAAGGGAAGATCGCGGATTTCCTGGAACCGATCCCAGCCGAGCTTCACGAAGGCGAGCGCTTCTTCGGAGGACTGGAAGCGCGTGAATTCCTCGACGTCGGCCCCGGCGATGAAATTGTCCTTCGCCGAGCGGATCACCAGGCCTTTGGGATTTTCGAGGCGGATCGCCGCGAGCGCGCGCGCCAGCTCCTCGAGCGCATCGCGCGAGAACGTGTTCGCCGATTCTCCCTGCTTGTCGAACGTGAGCCAGGCGAGCCCGTCCCGGTCGATGTCCCAGCGCCAGTGCCGGGCGGCCGTCAGCGTGCCCCGGTCCATTACGCGGCCTCCACGAGCATCGCGCCGCCAAGACCGCCGCCGATGCAGATGGAGGCGATGCCGCGCTTCGCGTTGTTCCTCTTCAGCGTCTTCAACAGATGCAGCACGATGCGCGCTCCCGAGGCGCCGACCGGATGGCCGAGCGCGATCGCGCCGCCGTCGACGTTCAGCTTTTCCGGGTTCAATTCGCCGAGCGGCGCGTCGAGGCCCAGCTCCTCGCGGCACACTTTGGGGTCCTTCCACGCGGCCAGGCAGGCGAGCACCTGCGCGGCGAACGCCTCGTTGATTTCCCAGTAATCGAGATCGTCGAGGCGCAGCCCATGGCGCTTGAGGATGGGGGTTGCCGCGTACACCGGGCCGAGGCCCATCTGCGCAGGGTCGAGCCCCGCCCATTGCGAGTCGACGATGCGCCCGATCGGCTCGAGCCCGTGGCGTTGCACCGCCTCCTCGGAGGCGAGCAGCATCCACGCGGCGCCGTCGGTGATCTGCGAGCTGTTGCCCGGCGTCACGCTGCCGTACTTGCGGTCGAAGAACGGCCGCAGCTTCTTCAGGTTGTCGATCGAAGCGTCGCGACGCACGCCGTCGTCGAGCGTGTACGTGTTGCCGTCGCGGTCGTAGAGCGCCTCGAGCTCGCCGCCGCCGGGAGCGAGCCGGCCTTCGTCCTGTGCACGGCTCACCCGCTCGTGGCTTCTTACGGAGAACGCATCCTGCTGCTCGCGCGTGATGCCGAAGCGGTGCGCGAGGTTCTCCGCGGTCTGCCCCATGAGGAGCCCGACGATCGGATCGGTGAGGCCCTTCATGATGCCGATCACCGGAGCGAGCAGCGCCTTGACCGGCAACCTGCCGAACAACATGGCTTTTTGAGAAGCCGTTTTCGCCGCCGCCATGTCGGAGAACCACAGCACCATCTTCTCGCTGTAGAGAAGCGGCGCGCGCGACAGCGCATCGACGCCCCCTGCGAGCACGAGCTGCGAGCGGCCGGCGAGGATGTTCGCGATCGCGGAATCGAGCGCCTGCATGCCGGAAGCGCAATTGCGCATCACCGTCCAGCCGGGCACTTTCTGCCCGCAGCCCATGCGCAGTGCCGCCACGCGCCCGATGTTCACCTCGTCGACCGAGGGCGCGGCGCAGCCGAGAATCGCCTCGTCGAGCTCGTCGGGAGCGAATTTCTGGCGCATGAGCAACGCGCGCCCCGCCTGCGTGGCGAGGTCGCTCGCCGCGAACGGCCCCGGCCGGTTCTTCGATTTCAGGAAGGGCGTGCGCGCCCCGTCCACCACGTAAATCGCTTGGGAGGCCATGGCTATGCTGCGGCCTTCGCCGCCGGTTGGGACGCTTGCTCGAGGACCAGCTCCGCGCGCCCGAAATCGGGCGGGAAATCGTCCACCTTGATCACTTCCTTGCGCAGCGTCTCTTTGCGCTGCCATTGCTGGCGTTCTTCGGGCGTAAGGACCGAAAGCGGGTCGGCGAGGCCGCGTTTCTGCGCCTCCCGCAGCTTCTTGTCGATCGGCTCGCAGGCGACCGTGGCGAGGAAGGCGGCCTCCAGCGTGCCGGTCGCATCGTTGCCCCTGGGCACGTACATGCCGGCGGTCAGCCGGTCGCGCGCCGTGCCCGGCTCGAGCAGGATCCGCGCGCATTCGCGGTTGCGTGAATCGAGCGGCGGGCGCAGCGACTTCCCGGTCGGGAACACGAGCCAGCGCAGCAGCGTAGCGAGCGCCTTGATCGGGAAGTTGGACAGCACGCCCTCGATCGCCTGCTGCGCGCGGTAGAGCGCGTCGCGTACCGACCAGCGCACCAGCGGCAGGTCCTCGCGCATGCGGCCCTCGTCCTCGTAGCGCTTCAGCGTCGCCGAGACCAGGTACATCATCGACAGCACGTCGCCCAGGCGCCCGGAAATCTTCTCTTTGCGCTTCAGCGCGCCGCCCATCGCGAGCATCGAGATGTCGGCGAGGAAGGCGAACACGGCGGAGAGCCGCCCGACGTGGCGATAGTAGTGCTGCGTTTCGCGCGCTGCCCCGCTCGGCGCGGGCGCGATGCTGCCGCGCGTAAGGCCGTAGGCGAACGTGCGGATCGCGTTGCGCAGCACGTGCCCGATGTGCGACGTAAATGCGTCGTCGAACTCGCGCGACGCTTCGGCGCCGCTCATCTCCTTGGCGGCGCGCATCTCGCGCAGCACGTAAGGATGGCAGCGGATCGCGCCCTGGCCGAAGACGATGAGCGTGCGCGTGAGGATGTTCGCGCCCTCGACGGTGATCGCCACCGGGGCGATCTGGTAGCCGCGGCCGATCCAGTTGCTGGGCCCGAGGCAGATGCCCTTGCCGCCGACGATGTCCATGCCGTCGTTCACGACCTGGCGGCCGCGCTCGGTCATGTGGTATTTGGCGATCGCGGAGATGACCGCGGGCTTCTCGCCGAGGTCGACCGCCCCGGCGGTCATGATGCGCGTCGCGTCCATCATGTAGCAGTGCGCCGCGATGCGCCCGAGCGCTTCTTCCACGCCCTCGAGCCGGCCGATCGGCGTCTTGAACTGGCTGCGCACGCGCGCGTACGCGCCCACGAAACGCGCGGCCGCCTTGGCGCCGCCGACGGCGGAGGTCGGCAGCGAGATCGAGCGCCCGGCCGCAAGGCAGCTCATGAGCATCATCCAGCCTTTGCCCGCGTACTCGCGCCCGCCGACGATCCATTCGATCGGCATGAACACGTCCTTGCCGGAGGTCGGGCCGTTCTGGAACACCGCGTTCAGCGGCAGATGCCGCCGGCCGATGTTCACGCCCGGAGTATTGGTCGGCACGAGCGCACAAGTGATGCCGAGGTCTTTTTCCTTACCCAAAAGACCTTCTGGGTCGTAGAGCCGGAAGGCGAGGCCGACCAGCGTGGCGATGGGTCCAAGCGTGATGTAGCGCTTGTCCCAGGTGACGCGCATGCCGAGGACTTCCTTGCCCTGCCACACGCCTTTGCACACCACGCCCGAGTCGGGAATCGAGGCGGCATCCGAGCCGGCCTCCGGGCTCGTCAGCGCAAAGCACGGGATCTCGAGGCCTTTCGCGAGCCGCGGCAGGTAATGGTTTTTCTGCTCGTCGGTGCCGTAATGCAGGAGGAGCTCGGCGGGCCCGAGCGAGTTCGGCACCATCACCGAGATCGCCGCGGTGCTCGAGCGCGTGGCGAGCTTCTGGACCACGGCCGAATGCGCGATCGCGCTGAACCCGAGCCCGCCGTATTGCTTCGGGATGATCATGCCGAGGAAGCCCTTGTCCTTGACGTACTGCCAGGCTTGCGGCGCCAGATCCTGGCGCTCGTGCGTGATTTCCCAGTCGTCGCACATGGCGCACAGCTCCTCGACCGGGCCGGCGAGGAAGGCTTGCTCTTCGGCCGAGACGCGGGGCTGCGGAATGCGCAGGAGCTTCTCCCAGTCCGGCTTGCCCGAGAAGAGATCCGCGTCCCACCATACGGTGCCGGCGTCGATCGCTTCCTTTTCGGTCTGCGACATGTCGGGAACGATCTGCCGGTAGACGGCGAGAATGCGGTCGGTGACGATCTTGCGTCGCAGCCACGGAACATTGAGAGCTGCGGCGGCAATCGCGAAAACAACAAAAAGAACTGTAGTCGTCAAAGCAGAAAACTGCGCGGCGATGCTCAGGTACGCGAGCAGCAGTCCCGCGGCGAGCGTCCACCATCCGATCGCCAGCCCGAAATAGCCGAAGACGAAGAAGACGGCGAGCGCACCGAGCACGAATGCGAGCATGGAAGCCTCCTAGGCGGCCTTGCGCACGGCGTTCTTCAGCGCAGCCGTGAGCCCCGCGGCGAGGAAAGCGGCGAGCCGGTCCTCGAGCAGCCGGGCGTCGTAGCGGTCTTCCGGCTTGCATCCGGCGATGAGCTGCACGGTGTCGGTCGCCGCAAGCGTGTACGAGAGCGTGCCGAACATGAAGTGCATGCGCCAGACGAGCTCTTCCTTCGGCATCTGCGGCAGCGCCTGCTCGAGCGCTGCCTTGAAGCGCGCCATCACCGGCGCGTAGAGCTGGCCGATGAGCGCGCGGATAGGCTTCGCCGGCTCGGTGTAGGTGCGGCCAAGAAGCCGGCTGAAGTTGCGCCCGCCGCCTTTCGCGTCTTCGACCATGCGCAGGCTTTCGCCGATGAAGGCGCGGATGATCGCTTCGGGCGCGAGCGGCCGGCCCGCGCTCTCGAGCGCGTCCAGCGCCGCCAGCCGCGCCGCGTTCATCGGATCCAGCCGGCGCCGGAACACCGCTTCGATGAGCGCATCCTTCGAGCCGAAGTGATAGTTCACCGCGGCGAGGTTCACGCCGGCTTTGCTGGTCAGCTGGCGCATCGACGTGCCTTCGAAGCCATGGAGCATGAACAGCTCCTCGGCGGCGTCCAGGATGCGGGTGCGGGTTTCGTGCTGGGGCTTCACTGCGCGCAGGGTCATGGCGGTCTCGGTTTCAAACGGCGGTTCAAACGAACGTTTGAATGCTAGTCCGCGGAGCGCGGGTGCGTCAAGCTACCTGCGTGACTGGCAGCGGTCTTTTGGGGCTCGTCCTGTTGTCGATGGCGTGGCTCTTCTTCCTCCTCGGCCTCGCGATCAACTACCGGCTCTTGCACCCGAGCGTGACGCTCGGTTTTCTGCCCGGCGTGGTCGGTTCGCTCGCGGCGTTCTTCAGCATCCCCGCGCTCGGCAAGTACGGCGTCGACGTGCCGTGGCCGTGGCTGTGGATCTTTCTGCCGCTGGCGCTCGACCCGGGCGGCCTCGGCGGCTTCGTCGCGCGGCTCTTCCAGAAGCGATAATCGCCGGATGCAGGCAAGAAGTGCCGGCGCGCCGGCGCGCCGGCTGACCGGCAACGAATGGCGCGTGCTGCTGACGCTCGCCCCGTACATCTGGGAATACAAGTGGCGCGTGGTGGGCGCGCTTACTTTCCTCGTGGTGGCGAAGCTCGCGAACGTCGGCGTGCCGCTCGTCATGAAGCAGGTGGTCGACGGGCTGGACGCGCCGGTCGCGATGGTCGCGGTGCCGGTGGCGCTGCTCGCGATCTACGGCATCCTGCGCTTCTCGACGACGCTGTTCCAGGAGCTGCGCGACGCCGTGTTCGTGCGCGTCACGCAGCGCGCCATGCGGCGCGTCGCGCTCGGCGTGTTCCGCCACCTGCACAGCCTTTCGCTGCGCTTCCATCTCGACCGCCAGACGGGCGGCATGACGCGCGACATCGAGCGCGGCACGCGCGGCATCTCGACGCTGCTCTCGTATGCGCTGTTCTCGATCCTTCCCGTCATCCTCGAGTTCGCGCTGGTGGCGGCGGTGCTTCTAAGCCGCTTCGACTGGCGCTTTGCCGCCATCACCTTCGGCGCGGTCGCGGTGTACATCACTTTCACCGTGACCGTGACCGAGTGGCGCATGGAGATCCGGCGGCGCGCGAACGAGCTCGATTCCAAGGCGAACACGCGCGCGATCGATAGTCTCCTCAACTACGAGACGGTCAAGTACTTCGGCAACGAGGAGTTCGAGGCCGGGCGCTACGACGAGCACCTGAGAAAGTACGAGGACGCGGCGACCACGAACGAGGTCTCGCTCGGCATCCTGAACATCGGGCAGAGCTTCATCATCGCCGCGGCGGTCACTGCGCTGATGCTGCTCGCCGCGCAGGGCGTGGCGAACAAGAGTTTCACGCTCGGCGACCTGGTGCTGGTGAACGGGCTGCTCATCCAGCTCTACATCCCGCTCAACTTCCTCGGCATGGTGTACCGCGAAATCAAGCAGGCGCTGCTCGACATGGACCGCATGTTCCGCCTGCTCTCGGAGGGCCGCGAGATCGACGATCGTCCCGATGCCACCGCGCTGCCGCCGGGGCCGGCGACCGTGGAGTTCCGCGACGTGGATTTCTTCTACGAGCCGGCGCGCCAGATCCTCTTCGGCGTGAGCTTCGCGATCGGCGCGGGCCAGCGCGTCGCCGTCGTCGGGCATTCGGGCTCGGGCAAGTCGACGCTCGCCCGGCTGCTCTACCGGTTTTACGACGTCTCGTCGGGCGGTATTTTCATCGACGGGAAAGACCTGCGCGCGCTCAGGCAGACGAGCCTGCGCGCGGCGATCGGCATCGTCCCGCAGGACACGGTGCTGTTCAACGACACGATCCTTTACAACATCCGCTATGGCCGGCCGGACGCAAGCGATGCGGAAGTGATCGAAGCGGCGCGCGCCGCGCATATCCACGAGTTCATCGAAACGCTTCCGGCGAAATACGAGGCGACGGTGGGCGAGCGCGGACTGAAGTTATCGGGCGGCGAGAAGCAGCGCGTCGCGATTGCGCGCGCGCTCCTCAAGAATCCGCGCATCCTGATCTTCGACGAAGCCACCTCCGCGCTCGACTCCCGCTCCGAGAAAGCGATCCAGGCCGAGCTCGAGCGCATCTCCGAAGGACGCACGACGTTGGTGATCGCTCACCGCCTTTCCACGGTGATGGATGCGGACCAGATCCTGGTGCTCAGCCACGGCCGCATCGTCGAGCGCGGAACGCATGCGCAACTCATTGAACTAGAAGGCGAATACGCCAGGATGTGGGCGCTCCAGCAGCAGGCCGCGCAAGCCCAGGCGGTCCTCGAAAACGCCGAAGAAGCACTGTAGCCTCAGCCCGACAGCGGCAGTTTTTCACGGGGATTAGGAGGAAAAACTTCCTACCCCATGATTTTCCTTGATTTTCTTTTTGGACGTCGCGTAAACTGCGACATCCCCATGAGCCGTTTAGGGGATGGGCAAACCACAAAGAAAACCAGCACCGTACGAAAAGATTCGTCTCATGGCGACACCGCAAAGGAAGCTCCACCCCCTCGAAGGCATTGTTGCCGTCTTCGCCCTGTTCTTCGTTCTCGCCTTGACTGTCGGCTTCGCCCAGGCTCAGACCCGCAAGGTCGTGCTGCGCTCGGCCTCCGCGCTCGTGCAGGACGCGCAGACCGGCGAGATCGTCTTCGACAAGAACAGCGACGCCGTCGTCCCGATCGCGTCGATCACCAAGCTGATGAGCGCCATGGTCATCCTCGACCGCGGGCTCGATCTCGACCAGCGCATCGTGCTCAGCCGCGACGACGTCGACACGCTGAAGGGCACGCGCTCGCGTCTTCGGACCGGAGCAGCCCTCACGCGCAGCGAATTGCTGCTGCTCGCGCTGATGGCTTCCGAGAACCGCGCGGCGGCGGCCCTGGGCCGCACTTATCCCGGCGGAACGGAAGCCTTCGTCGTCTCGATGAACGCCAAGGCCGAGCAGCTCGGCATGACGGACAGCCGTTTCGTGGAGCCGACCGGGCTGTCGCCGGCCAACGTCTCCAGCGCACGCGACCTGGCGAAGCTCGTCGCGGCGGCGCACCGCTATCCGCTCATCCGCGAATATTCGACCACCGAGAAGGCGACGGTCAGCGCCTTCGGCCGGCGCCTTCACTTCCGCAACACCAACGGCCTGGTGCGCAGCTCGCAGTGGGAAATCGGGCTTTCGAAGACCGGCTATATCAGCGAGGCCGGCCGCGGCCTCGTGATGCGCGTGCGCGTTGCCTCCAAGGACCTCATCGTCGTGCTGCTCGATTCGTGGGGCAGGTACTCGCGGATCGGCGACGCCAACCGCATCAAGCGGTGGCTCGAGAGCAGCGCGAGCCTCAAGCGCAGCAGCTAGTTCAACGCGTGGAGGGCGAAGAGCCCTCTGCGGTCCAGCCAGACTTTGTTCGGCGCAAATCCCGCGCGCATTGCCAGCGCGCGAAATCCTTCGATCGAGTACTTGTAGGAATTTTCGGTGTGTATCGACTCGCCCGCGTCGAAGGCGAAGCGATGCCGGCCGATGCGCACGCTCTGGCGCGCGAGCGACACCAGGTGCATCTCGATACGCCCCAGCGGAGCGTTGTAGAAGGCGTAGTGCGCGAACCGGTCGAGGTCGAAATCCGCGCCCAGCTCGCGGTTGATGCGCGCGAGCAGGTTGAGATTGAAGGCGGCAGTCACGCCCCGCGAGTCGTTGTACGCCGCGTGCAGGACATTCGCGTCCTTCCGGAGATCGACGCCGACGAGCATGCGCGTCGCCTGGCCGCGCGTCATGGAAAGGAACGCGTGCGCTTCCTCGGGCGTCAGGTTGCCGATCGTCGAGCCCGGAAAGTAAACCACGCGGCGCGACCGGGACGCGGGCAGCTCGATCGGGCGCGAAAAATCGCCGTTTACCGTGACGATGTGCAGCCAAGGGAATTCGCGCGCCAGGCGGCGCTGGGCTGCGCGCAGCGCGGACTCCGAGATGTCCACCGGAAGATAGGCCGAGGGCCGCAGCGCGCGGATGAGCAGCCGCGTCTTCAGGCTTTCGCCGCTGCCGTATTCGACGAGCTCGCAGCCCTTTCCCGCGAAGCGGGCGATCGACGCGAGGTGCGCGCGCGTGAGCGAGAGCTCGGCGCGCGTCAGGTAGTACTCGGGCAGCCGGCAGATGCGCTCGAAAAGGCGGCTGCCCGCGCCATCGTAGAAGTACTTCGGCGGCAGCGTCTTTTGCGGCAGCGACAGCCCCGCGATGACATCTTCCCTAAGCGACACCGATTCGGGATGCCGGCTGATGCCCGATCTCGCGCGAGATGCGATCGGCGGTTTCCTTGATGAGCGGCCCCCACTGCGGCTTCATGCGCTCGGCCGGGCACGAGAGCGACAGCGCGGCCACCAGCGCGCCGCTGTCGTCGCGGATTCCGGCGGCGACGCAGCGCACGCCCACCTCGACCTCCTCGTTGTCGGTGGCCCAGCCCTGGCGCTGCGTGCGGTCGAGCTCGCGCTCGAGAGCGGCGACGGCCGCGATGCTGTTTTTCGTCCTGGGCGCGAGGCCGGTGCGCCTCGCGTAATCGCGCAGCCGCGTGAAGCCCTCCTCGAGCAGGAACAACTTCCCGGCGGCGGTGACGTGCAGCGGGGCGCGCGCGCCGATCACGTGCACCACGCGCATCGCCGAGCGCCCGGAAGCGGTGCGCTCGACGTACACGATCTCGTCGTCATGCCGCACCGAGAGGTTGACCGTCTCGCCGGTGTGCGCGTGCAGCTCGCGCATGAGCGGCAGGGCGAGCTCGCGCACGCTGATGCGCGACTTCACCAGATTGCCGAGCTCGAGCAGCCGCATGCCCAGGCGATAGGAGCCGGGCTCGACCCGGTCGACCAGCCGATCCGCGGACATTGCGGCGAGGATGCGGTGCGCGGTGGAGGGATGCAGCCCCGTGTACTGGGAAATCTGCTTCAGCCCGAGCGGCTCGGGGTGCTTTTCCAGCACGTCGAGCAGCCGCATCATGCGCTCGACGACCTGGATGGGATTCTTCTGCTCGTCCTTGGCGGCGCTCATGCTTGCCGTCATTGTAGAATGCTGCGCCATGGCCGTGGTGACCTGCGTCGAGGATCTGCGCCAGATGTCGAAGAAGCGCGTGGCGCGCGCGATCTTCGAGTACGTCGACTGCGGCTCCTACGATCAGTGCACGCTGCGCGCCAATCGGGCCGACCTCGAGAAAATCGCCCTGCGCCAGCGCGTGGGCATCGACGTCGATAATCGCTCCACCCGCTCGACGATGCTCGGCGAGCCGGTGACCATGCCGGTGGCGCTCGCGCCCACGGGGCTCACCGGGCTCAACTGGGCCGACGGCGAGGTCCTCGCGGCGCGCGCCGCCGAGCGCTTCGGCGTGCCCTTCACGCTGTCGACGATGTCCATCTGCTCCATCGAGGACGTCGCCGAGGCGGTCGAGAAGCCGTTCTGGTTCCAGCTCTACGTGATGCGCGACCGCGGCTTCGCGGCATCGCTCATCGAGCGCGCCAAGGCCGCGCGCTGCTCGGCGCTCATGCTGACGCTCGACCTGCAGATCCAGGGGCAGCGCCACCGCGACCTGAAAAACGGCCTTACCGTGCCGCCGCGGCTCACGCTCGCCACGGCGCTCGACGTGCTCTCCAAGCCCTCGTGGGCGCTCAACGTGCTGCGCTCCAAGCGCCGCTCCTTCGGCAACCTCGAGGGCCGCATTCCGAACGCAGACAACCTCACGACGCTCTCGCACTGGATCGCCGGCCAGTTCGACCCGACGCTCTCCTGGAAAGACGTCGAGTGGGTGAAGAAGCTCTGGGGCGGGAAGCTCGTTCTCAAGGGCATCCTCGACGCGGCGGACGCGAAGATCGCGGCCGACAGCGGCGTCGATGCCATCGTGGTCTCCAATCATGGCGGCCGCCAGCTCGACGGCGCCATGTCGTCGATCCGCGCGCTCCCGGAAGTGGTCGAGGCGGCCGGGGGGAAATACGAGGTGTGGTTCGACGGCGGCATCCGCAGCGGCCAGGACGTGCTCAAGGCCCTCGGCCTTGGCGCAAACGCCACGCTCATCGGCCGCGCCTTCCTCTACGGCCTGGGCGCGATGGGCGAGGCCGGGGTGAGACAAGTGCTGGAGATCATCCAGCGCGAGCTCGACGTCAGCATGGCCCTGTGCGGCCTGCGCGACGTGCGCGACGCGAATCCCTCGATCCTGCGGCCGCTCTGAGCCACCCGTTTTTGCGCTAAAGCCCGCCAGGGCTTATCCTGCGCACGCAGCGACAAAAGAAGAAGCAGAAGAAGAATATGAAGTGGAAGCGCTTCGCGTGCACGCTCGCCGCTCTGGCGTGGGCCACCTTTACTTCCGTAGGTCTCGCGGAAACGTCGCTCTATGAACGTAGTTCGCGCGAAGGCCTGCGCGAGCTGCGGCGCGGCAACTACCCCGACGCGGTGCGAAACCTGGAGGCGGCAGCGCGCGCGGCGCAGTCCTTCGGCGGGGGTGATGCGCGCTATTCCGAGGCCTCAGCCAGCCTCGCTCAGGCTTACTTCGCGCAGGGGCGCTACCGCGAGGCCGAGGTGTATTACCGCCGCGCGCTCGCCGCGACCGAGAAGCGCTTGCCTCCCGAGCACCCGGAGGTCGCCACCGCGGTCAGCAATCTCGCCGAGCTGTATCGTTACCTCGGGCGCACGGAGGACGCGGCGCCGTTGCACCGGCGCGCGCTGCGCATACGCGAGAGCAACTACGGCACCGAGCATCTGTCGGTCGCAGAAAGCCTTTACTACCTCGCCGAAGTCCTGCGCGCGCAGCGGCGCTACGCCGAGGCCGAGCGGCTTTACTGGCGCTCGGTGATGGTCCGCAGCTACCTGCAGGGGCGCGATTCGCCCGCGCTGTGGCCCTCGCTCAACGGGCTCGCGGAGGTGAACCGGGCGCTCGGCCGCGCGTCAGAAGCCGGCGAGCTCTACCGGCGTGCGACGGCGCTCGCCGAGAAAGCGCTTCCCGCCGCACGCCTGCGTACTCCGCTGCAGGACTTCGCGCTCGGCGACACCGAAATGATCGCCACCTCGCGCGGCAACAGCGCTTCGCTCCAGCTCATGCCGGTCACGCCGCTTTCGGATCGCGAGCGGCTGCTTGCCGCCGAGCATCCGGACCTCGCGCGGCAGCTCGAGGGGCTCGCCGACGTGTACGCCGCGCAGGGCCGCTTCGCCGCCGCGCTCGAGCTGGTGCGCCGCGTGCTCAGCATGCGCGAGGGCGCGCTTGGCGCGCAGCATCCCGAGGTCGCGGAGGCCTATGGCAGCCTTGCGCGCGTGCTCGCCGCCCTCGGGCAGCGCGACGCCGCCCTGACCGCCGCGCGCGCCGCGACGCGCCAGCTTTCGAGGCAGGCCGAAAAGCGCCGCTGGCAGGACAACTTCGTATTGCATGTCGCGCTGCTTGCCGAGCGCGCGGGCGCCGATCGCGCGGCGCTCGCCGAATCGTTCTACGCCGTGCAGCAGCTTGCGCGCCTGCCGTACGCGCTCGAGCTTTTCGAAGCGCAGAAGCTGATACGACCGGGGGAGACGCTGCTCGCCACGCTCGCCACCGACGAGGCGGTGTACGCCTGGGTCGTGCATTCGCGCGACGCCGTGTTCCTGCAGGACGAGGCGGACGA
Source organism: Betaproteobacteria bacterium (assembly GCA_004297625.1). Taxonomy (GTDB): domain Bacteria; phylum Pseudomonadota; class Gammaproteobacteria; order Burkholderiales; family SG8-39; genus SCGC-AG-212-J23. The sequence continues at coordinate 128,021 of SCTY01000056.1, forward strand.
GAAGCTGCGCGCGCGCCTCGCGCCGCTGCTCGAGGGCTCCAAGCGCGTGCTTTTCGTCGCCCACGGGGAACGCCAGGCGCTCCGGCCGGCGCTGCTAGCGAAGAGTCACGCGCTGACCGTGCTGCCCGCGGTCGGCTACCTCGCCGAGCGGCCGCCGCGCTGAGGGCCGGCGCGGCGCTCGGCGCGCAGCGCGAAGCGCTGCGGCGCGAGCGCCTCGACCAGCGCGCCTTCGAGCGGCAAAGGCTCGCCTTCGAGCCCGGCGGCAATGAGCTCTGCGGCGAGCGCGCCCCAGAGCAGCCCGCGAGAGCCGAAGGCGAACGCGCCATGGCAACCGTCGCCCAGCTTGCCAGCCACTGGAATGCGGTCGGGCACCACCGCGCGAAAGCCGACGCGCCCCTCGAGCGCCTGCTCGGGCGCCGGAATGCTCAGGATTCGAGCGAGCCGCTCCAGGTTGCCGCGCTGGCTTTCCGCGCGCAGCGACGCGTCGTCGTCATCGAGATCGAAGGACGCGCCCACCAGGCAAATGCCGTCGAGCGCCGGCAGCACGAGCCCGCCGCGCAGCACGCAGACGTGCGGCGGCTCGATCGCCTCGGCCGGCACATGGGTGACCTGACCGCGCACCCGCCTCAGCCGAAGATGCGGCACCGGACACATCTTCGGCGCTCCGAACGAATTGGCGAGGATCACTACGGGAGCCTCGGCCTCTTCGAGCGAGCGCAGCTCATGGCCGAAGCGCCGCTCGAGGCGCGCGCCGCACGCGTCGAGCTCGGCTTCTGCCAGCGAGCGCGGCTGCACCCAGCCGCCTTGCGGAAACCACAAGCCCTCGCCGCTCACCGGCACGCCGGCGTGCGCGCTCGCTTCCTCGCGCGTCACGTACTGCGCGTATTGGGCTGGCAGCGCGAGCGCGGCAAGCGCTTTCTGCTGCGACGCCTGCTCTCTCGCGTCGCGCGCGAGCTGCAGCACCCCGCACGGGTCCCAGCGCAGCCGCTCGAAGCGCGGCCAGCGGTTAAGGCAGAGCAGGAACGCCGCGCGCGTAAGGCGCGCGAAGAGGCTGTCGTCCGGCGTGACGATCGGATGAAAAGTGCCCGCGTGGTTTCCCGAGGCCTCCTGCGCCGGCGCCGCGTGGCGCTCGAAGAGCCTCACGCGCCAGCCGCGCGCGCACAGGCGCTCGCACAGCGCCGCGCCGGCGAGTCCTGCGCCGACGACCGCCGCGGTTCTTTCTCTCGGGTAAATGACTTCGTTTCCGGCCTTTACGTACTGCGCGCGCAGCATTTCCTTCTTGTCGCCGAAGCCGGGCCGCTTTTCCGCGGCAAAGCCGGTCGCCTCGAGCGCGGCGCGCACCTCGGAGGCCACGCTCCAGGTCGCCGCGGTCGCGCCGGGCGCGGCGAGCCGCGAGAGCGCGCGCATCAGCGCGTGCGACCACATGTCGGGATTCTTCGCCGGCGCGAACCCATCGAGGTAGAAGGCGTCGGCAGCGAGCCGCAGGTCGCGCGCGATCTTGATGTCGCCGAAAAACAGGCTCAAGACGACCTTTCCGCCATCGAGCTCGATGCGATGCGCGCCGGGAACGAGCATCGGCCAGCTCGCTTCGAGCTCCGCCGATTCGGTTTTCAGGTCTGAATTTCTGGAAAAAATTTCCTTCAGGTCGGCAAGACGGAAGGGATGCTTTTCGATCGAGACGAAATGCAGCCGCGCGCAGCGCCGCGGGTCCTGACGCCAGGCTTGCCACGTGGCGAGGAAGTTGATGCCCGCACCGAAGCCCGTCTCGAGAATCACGAAGCGCTCGCGCCCCGCCCAGCGCGCAGGCAGGCCGTTTCCCGCGAGGAACACGTGCCGCGCCTGTGCCGGTCCGCCGGCGGCGCTGTGATAGACGTCGCCGAACGCTTCCGAATACGGCACGCCCTGCTCGGTGAAGGCGAGCCGCGCCGCGACAAGGGGTTCCGCCATGCACCTATTGTGACCCGTTGACCGATTGACGAGGATCAAACAGCGCGGGCGGGCAGGGTTATAGCCTGAGCCATCGCCCGTGCGGGGAGGGCACCGAGATGGACATCTCGATCATTTCCATCCTCATCGTAGCGCTGCTCGCCCTGATGGCCGCCGCCGCGTCGCCCGCGATCTTTACCCTGTGGCGCAAGGGCGTCTCCGCGCGAACCGAGCTCGAGCTCTGGAGCGTCATGCAGCGCCGCGGGCTCGATCTCGCCGACACCGCCGGCAGGGAACGCGAGCTCGGCGTTGCGGCCAGCCTGTGCGTCACGTGCCCCAGCCTCGAAGCGTGCCGCGACTGGCTCGCCAGGGAAAAGCCGGACGGGCTGGACGCGTTCTGTCCCAACGCGGCCTTCATCGCGAGCCTGGCACAAGCCCACGGCCAGTAGCGTTTAGGAGAAAAGACGCCGGCGCGAGCGCGCTTTCGCGGCGTCTTGGATTACAGTATCGCCCTCGCTCGCAGGAACCGTCCGATGAACAAACCCGCTGACCTGAAGCTCGAAACCGTTCCCGTTTGGATCAATGGCAAGCCGCTCGCGCCCGCCGGGCGCTCGGGCGAAGTATTCAATCCGGCGACCGGCCAGGTCACCCGGCGCGTGCCTTTCTGCGACGCGAGCCTCGTCGACAAGGCGGTGAAGGCCGCCGCCGCGGCGCTGCCCGCCTGGCGCGACACGCCGCCGCTGCGGCGGGCGCGCGTACTGCAGAATTTTCTGGAGTTGCTCAAGAAGAATCAAAGGGCTCTGGGGACGATCGTCACCCAGGAGCACGGCAAGACGCTGCCCGACGCCATGGGCTCGGTGCAGCGCGGCATCGAGGTGGTGGAGTTTGCCTGCGGCATTCCGCACCTGTTGAAAGGCGAGTACGCCGAGAACGCCGGCACCCAGGTGGACACGCACTCGCTGCGCCAGCCGGTCGGCGTGTGCGCCGGCATCACGCCGTTCAATTTCCCGGTGATGGTGCCGCTGTGGATGTTCCCCATGGCCATCGCCTGCGGGAATACCTTCGTTCTCAAGCCCTCCGAAAAAGTGCCGTCGGCGTCGATCCGCATGGCCGAGCTGTTCAAGGAAGCCGGCCTGCCCGACGGCGTATTCAACGTCGTGCACGGAGACAAGGAAGCGGTAGACGCTTTGCTCCTTCATGAAGGAATAAGTGCGGTTTCCTTCGTGGGCTCTACCCCGATCGCCAAATACATCTACGAGACGTGCGCGAAAACCGGCAAGCGGGTGCAGGCGCTCGGCGGAGCGAAGAACCATGCGGTGGTGCTGCCCGATGCAGACCTCGAGTTCGCGGCCGACGCGCTCACCGGCGCGGCGTACGGCTCGGCGGGGGAGCGCTGCATGGCGATTTCCGCCGTCGTGGCGGTGGGGGCGGCAGGCGACCCATTGGTTAATTTGCTGGAGCGCAAGGCAAAAGCGATCAAGGTGGGCGCCGGCCATACCGAAGGCGTGGACATGGGGCCGCTCGTCACCGGCCCGCACCGCGAGAAGGTCGCCGGCCATATCGAAGCGGGCGTGAAAGAAGGCGCGAAGCTCGTCGTCGATGGAAGGGCTTCGAGCGTGCCCAAGCAGGGGTTCTTCCTCGGCACGACGCTCTTCGATCACGTGACGCCCGAGATGAGCATCTACAGGGACGAGATCTTCGGTCCCGTTCTGGTGGTTCTACGGGCGAGCACGCTGGAAGAAGCGATCGCCCTGGTGAATCGCAACCCATACGCCAACGGCACGGCCATCTTCACCGAATCGGGCGGCGCGGCGCGGCGCTTCGGGAACGAGATCCAGGTCGGCATGGTGGGCATCAACGTGCCGATCCCGGTGCCGGTTGCCTACTTTTCTTTCGGCGGCTGGAAGAACTCGCTTTTCGGCGACCTGCACGTGCACGGCGTCGAGGCCGTCAAGTTCTACACGCGCACCAAGGTGATCACCACGCGCTGGCCGCACCAGGACACGCCGGCGCCCGGCTTCAACATGCCGACGCTGGGTTGAAGCTCGCCGACTGGTCGCTGCATTTTTATTCGTTGCCTTACGGCCGCGAAGTCGTCTGGTCGAATGCCGTAGAAACTGCGGGGCTTTTCGCGCTGCTGCGGATTGTTTCCGACGATGGCTTTACGGGCATCGCCGAAGGCACGGTAAAGAGCACGTGGTCGGCCGTGTCGCCGCGCTCGCTGCAGGCGGCGCTCGAGGACCTGATCCTTCCTTTGGTGAAGGAGGTCGACCTTGGCGATGCCGTCGCTTTATCGAGGCGTTTTTCGAGAATCCCCGAAAACCGTCTCGCCAAGGGCCTGGTCGACAACGCGTGCTGGACGCTGCGCGCCGCCGCGGCAAAAAAGCCGCTGTGGAAATTGCTGAACGGCAAGCCGGCGGTCGACACCTGCTGGACCGTCACGCGCGCCAAGCCTTCCGTCATGGCAAAGGAAGCCGCCGAATACTGCGGCCGCTATGGCTTTCGCACGCTCAAGGTGAAAGGCGGGCAGGGCGTGAAAACCGATCTGGAGGCGCTCGCCGCCGTTCGAGCGGCGGTCGGTCCTTCGGTCGAGTTCTACGTCGACGCGAACAGCGCATATCCGCGCGAGGAGGCGCTCGACTATGTGCGCCGCATGGCCGAAGCGGGCGCGACTGTCGCGGAAGATCCTTGTCCGCTCGCTCCCGACGCCGCGTTCGAAGCGCTGCAGAGGGAGTGCGGCATCCCGATCCTCGTCGACGCTTCGTGCACCTCGGTGCGCGAGGCCGAGCTCTACGCCGCGCGCGGCGCGCGCGCCGTCTCGCTCAAGCCCGGACGCATCGGAATATCCGAGTCGCTGGCCATAAGAAAGCTTTTCGACAAGACGGCGTTGGGCATTTACGCCGAGAGCGCGCTTGGGACGCTCGTCAACGCGCAGCTGCCGGCGACGCTTGCCGCCGAGCAGAGCTTTTTCCTCATGATGAAGAACCAGGTCGTCGACGCGCTGCCGCAGATCCGCGGCGGAAGGCTCGAGCTCCCGGACGAGCCGGATCTTTCGCGCCTCGTCGACTGGAACGCAGTGAAAGACAATTCATGCCAGCCTTGAAACGCTCCGGACAGCCAACGCTTCACTACGCCGTCGACGATTTCACCGATCCGTGGAAGAACGCGCCTTGTCTCATCCTGCAGCACGGCTACGGCCGCTCGGGGGAATTCTGGACGAGCTGGGTGCCCTACCTGAGCCGCTTCTATCGCGTGGTGCGCCCGGATCTGCGCGGGCTGGGGCAGTCCGAGGCGCCCGCGGACCTGGAGTCCGGCTTGAGCGTCGCCAATTACATCGCGGACCTCGTGGCGCTCATCGACGCGCTCGGAGGGCCCGTGCACTACTGTGGCGAATCGCTCGGCGGCATCCTCGGCATGATGCTCGCGGCGGAGCATCCGGAGAAGCTGAGGAGCCTGAGCCTTGTGGCCGCGCCGCTGCTCATCAACCGGGACACGCAGCGCACCTTCGCCTTCGGCCATCCGACCTGGCAGGAGGCGCTGCGCAAGATGGGCTCGCGCGGCTGGGCCGACGCGGCGAACTCGGCGACGCGCTTTCCCGAGGGAACCGATGCGGGGCTCCTCGCCTGGTACGCCGACGAGATGGGCAAGTCGCGCGTGGAAGTGTTGATTCGGATGTCGCGCATCGCCTCGAGCGTCGACGCGACACCCTACCTTGCGCGCATCCGCACGCCGGCGCTCGGGCTCTATCCTGCACAGGCGCCGGTAACGATCCAGGAGCAGGAGAAAACCATCCGCGCGGGGATCCGCGGCATCCGCATGGTGCACGTGCCCTCGCGGCACCACACCATCCAGAACATCATGCCGGCGACGCTCGCGCGCCAGGTGCTGCACTTCATCGCGCAGCTCGACGGGATCCTCTGCGACGAGGCCTAGCGCCCGGCGGCGAGGCGCTCGAGCGCCATCTCGCGCAGCCTGGCGCGCTGGATCTTCACGCCGTTCGCGCTCTCGGTGACCGGGAAGCGCTCGACGAACCACGCGCGCGCCGGCACCTTGAATGAGGCGAGTCTTTTCTTCGCCGTCGAAATGATTTCGTCCTCGGACACGCCGGAACCGATGACGAAAGCGACGCATCTCGGCTGGCCGGAGATGTCGACGCCCACCACCTGCACGTCCGCCACGCCCGGAATGCGCTTCAGCGCGTCTTCGATCTCCAGAGGGCTCACGAGGTAGCCGGCGAGGCGGAAGGCGTCGCCGCGGCGCGCCTCGAAGACGAAGCTGCCATCGCTACGCAGCCGGCCGATGTCGCCGGTGCGGAAGAAACCCTCCGCGTCGATCGCCTTTGCGGTCGCCTCGGGGTTCGCCCAGTAGCCGGCGAAGTTGCCGGGCGAGCGGATCTCGAGCTCGCCGCTCGCTCCCGGCGGCAGCCGCTCGCCGGAGTCCACGTCGCGCACGCGCAGCGTCGAAAGCTCGCCGGCGGCGGGATAGCCGCCCGCCTCGATGCGCTCGGCGAGCGGCGCAGCCGGCTTTTGCGCGGAGAAGAGCGCCTGCACTTCGCTCGAGCCGTACAGGCCGATGAGCGGCACGCGCCGTTGCCACGCCGACTCGGCGAACTCGGCGGCGCCGGCCTGGAACGCGGCAAAGCCGAAGAAGCGCGCCGAGGGGAAGGGGTCATGGCCGGGCGCCAACTCGAGCATGCGCCGGTACATTTCGTCGCCGCCGAAGGTATGCGTAACCGCATGGCGGCGAGCCAGCTCGACCGCGGCTTTGGGCTCGAAGGCCTCCATGACGACGATCGGCGCGCCGGCCGCGAATGCGCCGAGGGTGCTGCAAAAGCCGTACACGCCGCAGAAGGGAATCGCGCACAGAAGCCGCGCGCCGGGCTCGTGGAAGCCGTACGCGCGCGAGGTCTGCAGCGCGTGAAAGGCGATGGTGCGCTGCAGGTGCATGACGAGCTTCGGATTGCTCGTCGTGCCCGAAGTCGTGAACATGGCGAGCACCGCATCCGGCGACGCACGGTTCGGCGTCTCGCGCTCCGGCCATTCGCGCGCATCGAGATGCACGACGCGCTCGAGCGTGCGCATCGCCGCCTTGTCGACGCCGGCGAGAATCGCGGCGAAGTCGAGGTTGCGGAACTGCGGCTGCAGAACCAGCATGCGCGCCCCGGAATGGGCGAGGATGTGCTCCAGCTCCGCCGCGCGATAGCGCGTATTGACCGAGACCGCCGCGGCGCCGAGGCGCGCCAGCCCGAAAAGCAGCGCGAGCCATTCGATGCGGTTCACGAGCCACAGCGCCACGCGATCGCCGGGGCCGATGCCGTTGGCGTGCAGCCAGGCGGCGGCGCGCCGGCTGAGCGCGTCGAATTCCGCATAGCGGTAAGCGCGCCCGTCGGCGATGAACGCCGTGGCCGTGGGCCGCTCTGCGAGATGGCGGTCCAGAAAATCGGTAAGCACCGGTATCATGGCCGGAGGAGGAGCGACATGAAATCGATCTTCATCATAGCGTGCGCGCTGCTTGCCGCTGTTGCCGTGCCGGCAAGCGCGCAGAACTTTCCCGCGAAACCGGTGCGCCTGGTGGTGCCCTTCCCGCCGGGCGGCCCGGCCGACAGCCTGGGGCGCCTCCTCGCCGAGAAGCTCAAGCAATCCTGGGGCGAATCGGTCATTGTCGAGAACCGCGGCGGCGCGGGCGGCAACATCGGAGCCGAGGCGGTCGCGAAAGCTGCGCCCGACGGCTACACGCTGCTCCTCAACGCTTCGAACCACGTCATCAACTCGGCGCTGCTCGACAAGATGCCGTTCGATCCGATCAAGGATTTCACGCCGATCACCGAGGTTGCCTCGTACATGCTGGTGCTGGTCGTGCATCCCTCGGTCCAGGCCAATTCGCTGCGCGAGCTGGTGGCCCTCGCGCGCTCGAAGCCGAAGAGCCTGCTCATCGCCAACGCCGGCAACGGCACGCCGACGCACCTCACGGCGGCGCTCTTCGCGCAGGCGGCGAACATCGACGCGGTCCATGTGCCCTACAAGGGCGCGGCGCCCGCCAACACCGACCTTCTCGGAGGGCAGGTGCACGCGATGTTCAATAACCCGGTGAACGCGCTGCCGCAGGTGAAAGCGGGCAAGCTGCGCGCGCTTGCCGTCACGGGAGCGAAGCGCACCGAGCTCATGCCTGATTTGCCGACCGTCGCCGAGTCCGGCTATCCCGGGTTCGAAGCGACCACCTGGTACGGCCTGTTCGGTCCCGCCGGGATCCCGCGCGAAGTCGCCGAGCGCATCCACGAGCACGTCCTCAAGGCGCTGCACTCGAAGGACGTGCAGGCGAAGCTCGCGCCGCAGGGCTGGGATATCGTCGGCAGCAGCCAGCCCGACTTCGCCGCCTTCCTCGTCGCCGAGACCGAAAAGTGGACGCGCGTCGTGAAGGGCGCCGGCATCAAGCCCGACTGAATTGCGAATTCGGGGTCAGAGTCTTAATTATCTTTAGCTACGCGTTCCAATAATTAAGACTCTGACCCCGAATTCCCGTCAGTGCAGGTGCGGCTTCTTGAGGAAGTCGTTGCGGTCGGCGGAGCGAATGCGCACGTTCATGACGGCCGCCTCGCGCCGCAGCCGCAGCGGAATCTCCGTGCCGGGCGGGCCGAAGCGCCAGATCGCGCGCCACAGGTCGGCGAGGCCCGCCGGCTTTTGCCCGCCGACATCGACGACGATGTCGCCCACTTTCGCGCCCGCACGCTCGGCCGGCCCGCCGGGCGCGATTCCGGCGACGACAAGCCTGCCTCCGGCCTCGGTGACGTACAGGCCGCACCACGGATTCGCCGCGCGCCCGGGGCGCCCGAGCTTCAGCATGTCGTCGAGGATCGGCTCGAGCAGATCGATCGGCACGAGCAGGTTGCCCTGCAGCGTGCCGCCATCGACTTTCTCCTGGATGAGGAGCGAGCCGATCGCGAGGAGCTTGCCGTCCGAGCCGATGAGCGCCGAGCCGCCCCATTGCGGATGCGCCGGCGCGGTATAGATCGCCTCGTCGAGCACG
>SCTY01000057.1 GCA_004297625.1 Betaproteobacteria bacterium
GCGCATGCTGAAGGGCCGCACCCGGTTCCAGGGGCACACGACGTCGCAGATGCCGCACTGGTAGCAGAACTGGAACGAAGCCCCGCCCTTCTCCTTGACGAGGTCGGAGATTTCCTTGATGGGGGCTACGGTGTCCACGCTTTTCTCCGGCCCGGAAAGGCAAGGGCTTCTGTCAGAAAGTAGGCGGCCTGCGCGAATGATGTCGGGCAAAGCGCGAAGCACTCCTGGCAGTCCCAGCACTCGTTCGAGGCGATCTCCGGAACGAAGCGGATCTTGCGCCGCGCGCCGTGGTCGACGAACCCGACCGCGTTTTTCCCCTTGATCTCGGCGCAATAACGCACGCACAGGCCGCACAGGATGCAGAACGAAGATTCCTTCTCGAAGCGATCCTTGTCGGCGCCATACTCCTGCGCCAGCCGCATGAGCTCCGGCGAATGCGGCGCATGCGCAAGCAGCTCCTCCAGAATCACGCGGCGGATTTTGTCGACCTTGTCCGAACGGGTGCGGACGATCAGATCCCTGGCCACGGGGTAGAGGCACGAAACCACATAGCTTTTCCTGCCGCGCGCTTCCACTTCCACCATGCAAAGGCGGCATGCGCCATACGGCTCGAGCTTTTCGTGGTGGCACAGCGTCGGTATGGAGATCGTCGCTGAACTGGCTGCCTGCAGAACGGTCATTCCCTCGGTCGCTTTGACCGCTTTCCCATCAATCTGCAGAACGATTTCAGCCACCGGCGGGGATTCTCGCTTCATACTCGTCCTTGAAGTGGCGCAGCATGCTGCGCAGCGGATCGGAAGCGGTTTTGCCGAGCGCGCACAGGCAGGCCATTCCCGTCACCTCCGCCAGGTCCTCGAGCCGGGCGATGTCCCCGTTCCTTCCCTTCCCGTTGGTCATGCTCGTCAGGATCTTCAGCATCTGCAGCAGGCCTTCGCGGCAGGGAACGCACTTGCCGCACGATTCATGGGTGAGGAACTCGAGGAAATAGCGCGCCATGTCCACCATGTCGGTCCCGTCGTCCATGACGAGCAGGCCGCCGGCGCCGATCGGCGCGCCCAGCGCGGCGAGCGCGTCGAAATCGAGCGGCGTGTCGATGAGGCGCTCGGGAATCGAGCCGCCCATCGGGCCTCCGAAGTGAAGCGCCTTAAGCGGTTTTGCGTCCGCAACGCCGCCGCCGATATCGTGGACGATCGTCCTTAGCGGCGTTCCCATCGGCACCTCCGCCACGCCGCTGTTCACCACGTGGCCCGACAGGGAAACGAGCTTCGTGCCCTTGCTGCCTTCCGTGCCGATCGACGCGTACCAGTCGGCGCCCCGGCTGATGATCTGCGACACGTTTGCCCAAGTTTCCACGTTGTTCAGGTTGCTGGGCTTCTCCCAGATCCCGCTCACCGAGGTACGGACGTACTTCGGTCTGGGCTCGGGCGGATTGCCTTCGATGGAGCGCATCAGCGCGCTCGACTCGCCGGAGACGAAAATGCCGACGTCGAAGTGGACCTCGACCTCGAAGTCGAATCCCGAGCCGAGGATGTTTTCTCCGAGGAGGCCGTATGCCTCGGCCTGCGCGAGCGCCGTCTCGATATGCTCGATCAGCTTCGGAGAATCATGGCGCGTATAGATGAATCCCCGATGCGCGCCGATCGCATGGGCGCCGATGATCAGGCCCTCGAGCACCTTGTGCGGATTTCCGGTGAAGAGCGCCCGATCCATGAACGCGCCCGGCTCGCCTTCGTGGCCGTTGACGATCACGTAGCGCTCGTCCGCGGGCGCGTTCTTCGCGGTCTCCCATTTGAGACCGGCGGGAAATCCGCCGCCTCCCCGGCCGCGCAGGTTGGCTTTCTTCACCTGGTCGAGAACCTGGTCCGGCGTCATCTGGAACAACGCCTTCGACAACGCGGCATAGCCCCCGAGGGCAAGATAGTCCTCGATGCGCGTGGGATCGATCCTGGGGTTGTCGCCGATGAGGAGGCGCATCTGGTGCTTGTAGAACGGCACCTCGTCCATCCGAACGCCTTTTGCCGTGCCCGCCACGATGCCTGGCGCGTCCTCGGGCCGGACACCGAAATAGCAGAGCTCGCCCGGAGTAACTACGACATTCGGCCCCTTCTCGCACAAACCGTGGCAGCCGGTCACTTTGACGTCGATACTTTTTTTCGCGGCTTCCTCGCGCAACGCGTCGACGACCGCGGCGGAACAGGCTGCGTCGCACCCGGCGCCGGCGCACACAGCGATGCAGCGCTTGCCCGGGTCGCGGCGCGACACGATGTCGGCGCGCAGCGTTTCGAGTCCGGCGGCTGAGCGGAGCTTTGCCATCAGGAATACCGCTTCAGTACCCCTTCCACCTTGGCGGGTGTCATCCTTGCGTGATGCGTCCCGTCCACGATGATTTCGGGTCCGAGGCTGCAGCTGCCGAGGCAGCTGCCCGTTTCGAGGCTGAACCTGGATTCGCTGTCGGTTTCCCCCGGCTTGAGGCCGGTCATACGCTGAACCTCCGCCAGTAGACGCGCGGCGCCGCGCACGTGGCACGAGCTCCCGGTGCACACGTGCACCTCGTGACGTCCTTTCGGCTTCAGGCTGAAAGTCTTGTAGAAGGTGGCGATCTGGGTCACGCGGCTGAGCGGGACCTCCAGCGCCTGCGCGACCTTGGCGAGCGCCTCTTTGGGAAGCCAGCGTTTCTCGTGCTGGATTTCGATGAGCACGCGAATGAGGGCGCCGGGCTTGCCACGGTGTCTTGCGAGGATTTGATCTATCTTGTCGCTACACATATCCGGTTTTCATCGAAGCTGATCAGTCCTTCGCCGGCCAGATCGTCGAGGTGCTTCGCGACTTCGCACGGGTTCAGGCCGAGTCCCTCGGAGAGCTCGCCGGCAGACACGGGCTTGAGCCGGAGGAAACTCATGATCCGGCTCATCGCGAGCTTGTCGAGAATCAGCTCGTTGAAGAGGTCGTTGAACTCCTCGCTGCCGAAGAATTTCTGGTAGCCCTCCTCGGTCCTGACGGGAACCCTCAGCCTTTCCCTCTCCACCAGCTTGACGTAGGGGACGAGCTGGGTCGCCGCTTCGAGCCGCGACTTCAGTTCAGCCCGGTCGATTCCCTCGGAGCTGCCGAACCGGCCCAGGCTTTTGACCTTATTGGAGAAATCATTCATGACCTCCGCGAAGCGGATGCCCTCGCCGGCCGAGACCCATTCGAGCCTCAGCCGTTCGGGATTCACGCCCAGGTGCTTGAGAATCCGCTTGGCCATGAGCGTGTTGCCCAGCGCGTCGTAGTTTCCTTCGGGGTTGTAATGGCAGTCGTTGAGGTGGCAGCCGCCGATGAAGACGCCGTCGGCCGCGCTCGCGAACGCCCGGAAGATGAACGCCAGATCCACCCTTCCCGAGCACATCAGGCGGATCACGCGCAGATACGGCGGGTACTGGTAGCGCGAGACGCCGCATAGGTCGGCGCCTCCATAGCAGCACCAGTTGCACAGGAATCCGACGATGGTGGGCTTGTATTCGGTTGGGCCGGCCATCTCAATTCACCGTGCTTTCGGCGAGCGCCGCTTCGATCTGGCTGAATACCTCGGCGTCGGTGTAGTGCTTGAGGAAAACGGCTCCTGTCGGGCACTTCGCGTTGCAGAGCCCGTCGCCTTTGCATAGCACGGGATTGATCCGGGCTTTCTTGCCGCGCGGCGTATCGCGAAAATCGATCGCGCCGTAGGTGCACGCCGTAATACAGGCGCCGCAGGAAACGCAGAGCTTCTCGTTCACCTCGCATACGGAGCCCGAGGCGACGACCGTGTCTTTTGAAAGAAGCGTCAGCGCCCGGCCGGCCGCGCCGTAGGCCTGGCTGATCGTTTCCGTCAGGTGCTTGGGATACTGGGCGGTCCCGCACAGGAAGACGCCTTCCGCGGCGAAATCGACCGGCCTCAGCTTCACATGCGCTTCCTGGAAAAAGCCGTCGGGGCTGAGCGGCACCTTGAACAGCCGCGCGGTTTCTTCGCTGCCCGCCGAAGGCACGACGGCGGCGGCGAGCGCCACGTAATCCGCGTCGAGTGTCAGCTTCTTGCGCAACACAGGATCAGTTACGCAAACCCGAAGGCCCGCTTCGCCCGCTTCGACGCTCGGCTTGTCCTGCGGCTCGTAGCGGACGAACTTCACGCCGTTGCCTGCCGCTTCGCGGTAGTAGTCTTCCCTGAAGCCGTACGTCCTCATGTCCCGGAAGAGGACGCAAATCTCCATCTGTGCATTCACCCGTTTGAGCTGCAACGCATTCTTCACGGCTCCGCTGCAGCAGATGCGCGAGCAGTAGTTGCGATCTTGCTGCCGGCAGCCCACGCACTGGATCATCACCATGCTCTGGGAGCCCATCAGCGCTTCATCACGCTTGCTGATCCTGTCCTCGAGCTCCAGGTAGGTCATGACCCGGGCATCGTTTCCGTAGAGGTATTCGCGCGGTTTATATTCTTCCGCGCCGGTCGCGATGATGGCCGCTCCGTGCTTGATGTCGCGAACCCGGCCCTTCGCCTTCACCTGGGTGATGAAATTGCCGACGTAGCCCGAGGCATGCGTGAGCGTGGCGTCGGTGATGACATGAATCAGCGGATGGCGGTACACCTTTTTCCTGAGATCGCTCAGGAACGCCTGCACATCGAGGCCTTCGAGGGTGTAGTGCATCCTGCGCGCGATGCCGCCGAGCTCTGAGGCTTTCTCGACGAGATAGCTCTCGAAGCCCTGCTCGGCGAGCGTCAGCGCGCTCGTCATCCCGGCCACGCCGCCCCCGATCACGAGCGTCACTTTGTTGACCGGCAGCGAGAACTCCTGCAGCGGCTCGAGCAGCGCGCTCCGCGCCACCGACATGCGCACGATGTCCTTCGCCTTCTGCGTCGCCGCTTCGGGCTCCTTGGAGTGGACCCACGAGCAATGCTCGCGGACATTCGCCATGTCGAAGAAGTACTGGTTGACGCCGGCTTCGCGCAGCGTGTCGCGGAAGAGCGGCTCGTGCGTCCGGGGCGTGCAAGCGGCGACCACGACGCGATTCAGCCCCTTGTCGCGGATCGTGTCCGAGATGGCCTTCGCGGTGTTCGTCGCGCAGGCGAAAAGGCTCTCCTCCGCATGCACCACGTTGCCGAGCGTGCGCGAATACTCCACGAGCGCAGGCACGTCCACCACGCGGCCGATATTGGCGCCGCAGCGGCATACGAAAACGCCGACCTTGGCCGCTTCCTGCGAGACGTCTTTTTCCGCCGGATACACCCTTTCCCGGCTGAGCCGGCCGCGCCTGGACTTCAGCAGCTGAGCGGACAAGGCGCCCGCGGCGCTCGCGGTGACTACCGCCTCCGGAATGTCCCTGGGTCCCTGGAAGGCGCCGCTGACGAAGATGCCAGCACGGCTGGACTCGATCGGATTGGTCGGGTTCGTCCAGCAGAAGCCGTGGGCGTCGAGCTCGATGCCGAACTTGCTCGCAATCTCCCTGGAATCGGCGGGCGGGCTAAGTCCGACCGACAGGACGACGAGCTCGAATTCCTCCTCTTTCACGCCGTCGTCGGTCGTGGCGTAGCGGATGGTGACGTTCTTGCTTTCCGGAATCTCGCGGCCGATCGAGACGTAGCTGCGGATGAAGCGCACCCCGGGCAGCTTCTCGGCGCGCTGGTAGAAGCGCTCGAAATCCTTGCCGTAGGAGCGGATGTCGTTGTGGAAGATCGCCGCCTGCATGTCCGGGACGTGATCCTTGGCGAGGATCACCTGCTTCTGCGTATACGAGCAGCACACCGCGGAGCAGTAAGTATTGCCGCCCGGGATGACCTGCCTCGAGCCGACGCAGTGAATCCAGGCGACCTTGTGCGGGTGCTTCTTGTCGGACGGGCGCAGGATGTGGCCCTCGTGCGGCCCGGTGGCGCAGAGCAGGCGCTCGAAGTCCAGGCTGGTGACGACGTTCCGAAACGTTCCATATCCGTAGTCGCCGCGCAGCTTGGGGTCGAAGACCTCGTAGCCGGGCGCGAGCACGACAGCCCCGACCTTCACTTCCATTTTCTCCGGCGTCTGCCCGAAATCGATCGCGTCGTTCTCGCAGACGCCCTCGCAGATCGAGCAGGTCTTGTCCTTCAAGAACAGACAGCTCTCGTCGATGTAGCTGACCAGCGGAACCGCCTGGGCGAAATAGATGTGCACCGCCTTGCTGAGCGAAAGCTCCTGGTTGAACGGATCGGGCACCTTGACCGGGCAATACTCGGTGCAGGTCGTGCACCCGGTGCACTTGTCTTCGTCGATGTAGCGCGGCTTCCTCGTCAGCGTGACCTTGAAGTTGCCCGCGCTTCCTTCCACGGCGGACACTTCGGTGTAGGTGAGGATCTCGATGTTCGGATGCCGGTCGCACTCGATGAACTTCGGCGACTCGATGCACATCGAGCAGTCGTTGGTGGGGAAGGTCTTGTCGAGCTGCGACATCTTCCCGCCGATGGTCGGCTTCTTCTCCACCAGGTAGACCCGGAAGCCGCTCGAGGCGAGATCGAGCGCGGCCTGGATGCCGCTGATGCCGGCACCGACCACCATCACGTCCCCGAACCGGTCGTTCACCATTTTTACGCCTTCGACCGCCTTGCGAGCGTGTCCAGGACCTGCTTCAAGCCGTATTTGTCGATCAGGGATTCGACTCCGATCTCAACGTCGCCCGGGCTCACCTCCGCTTCGTCGACCTCCTCTTCGCGCACTGCGTAAATCAGCGCGTCGTTCAGGCACCACTCCACGCATTTCGGCTTCTCGAGCGGCGGGTCGTCCTCGCACATGTCGCATTTGAGCGGCAGCCCGGAATCCGGCTCCTTGAAGAGATCCCTCGACGGACACGAGGCCCGGCAGAAATCGCATTCGTCGTATTCCTTGCCGTCGACGATGTACTTGTTTCTGCCCGTGCACTCGGACGCCGTGTACTCGCCCGCCTGAACCGGGATATAGATGTCCTTCAGGGGATCCCGAACGATACGGATGCGCGACCTCGCGGGGTTGATGCTGCTGTACCTCGGAGCAGCGTGAAACGCGGAGCAGATGACTTCGCAGGCGCGGCAGCCGTTGCATTTGTCGGCATCGATCGTCAGGCCCTTGATGGTCTTCTTAACTTTGGCCATTGCCGATGATCCCTCTTTGCTCGAGGTCTTCGGCCACGTCGTCCATGCCGAGCTCGTGCAGCGACGCCTTCGTGGGAATGCCCTGGCTGTTCCAGCCCTTCATCTTGTAGTACCCGTCCAGGAGCTTCGCTTCGAGGTCGGGAAAGCGCTTCTTCCAATGGTCCTCGGGCGGCTTGTCGTCCGCGCGCCGCATGCCTCTTCTCACGTTGATCGCGCGCAGCAAGGTCCGATTTCTCGTGGCGGCCTGCCAGACGGCGGCTTCATCCATCTGCAAGCCGGTGGCCGAGGAGATGAAGGCCGGGAAATTGTGGATGTGATAGGGCGGCTTCAGCGGAAACGACGACAATCCGGCGCAGACCCCGAGCGCGTCGTCGAGGTAGTGCATCTTCTCCTGCCAGTCGACGATGTCGCAGCTCGCTTCGATCGTGGGGTAATGCGGATTCGATTTCTCGCCGCGCGGCTCCCAGTCGAGCAGGTAGCGCTTGAACTTCTCGTGCGGAACCTGGATCCAGTCGCTTACGAAATCCTCGCGCTCCTCGCGGGTGCGGAACGGCTCCTGCGGGAACTGCCCTTCGATCTGCGTGATGTTCATCTTCTCGCCGGTCGAGTACATCAGGTAGTACACCGGGTTCAGCATTCCCAGCTTCAGGGGCAGCTGCTCGTGCTTCTTGATGGTGTTGTGGTCGAAGGCTTCGGCGCCCTTGCCGATCTTGCGCGCCGCCCAGTACACGCCGTCGGCGAGCGCGTCGCCGATGCCTTCGCGGCGCACGATCCGGTCGAGCAGCCAGAAAAACCGGCCTTCGACGTCGGCCGGCATTCCAGGGAAATCCGCGTCGGTCAGGATGCCGGCTTCGTGCAGCTCGAGCGCGAAAGCCATGACTTGCGGAGCGGAGAAGCCGTCCACGCCGTATTCGGTCGCGCGTTGCGCGATCTTGAAGCCGAACTCGAGGTCCGAATATGCCGCCATGGTGTAAGTGAGCTTCGAATAGCACTTCATCATGTATGTCGGGATTCCCGGCACCGTGATGGTGGCGCCGCACTTTAGCGAACAGTTGTAGCAACTGATCAGCCGCGTGCGCACGCTCTCCTGCATTTCCTTCCAGCTTTTTTCGACCTCCTCGTTCCAGAAGTCCTTGCGCCGGGTGCGGGAGTTGCCCCACATGAAGTTCGTCGTGTGCCACTTCTCGTCGAAGAGCTTCATTTCCTGCGGCGAGCCGAGCCCGGCGATGATCGGAATGACGTTCTGGATCGGGTGCTCTTCGCGGAACTTGATGTATTTCCAGATCTGGTCGCACAGCGCCATGAACTCGGCCGGCCGCGCGATATTGATGTCCTTGGTGCCGCGCACGGCGATCGCCTTCAGGCCCTTGTCGCCCATGACCGCGCCGATACCGCCGCGGCTCGCGCTCGACCTTCCCTGCTCGATGGAGGCATAGAAGACCCGGTTCTCGCCGGCGAGCCCGATGGCGGCGACCTGGGCTTCGGGTTGCTTCAATTCCCTGCGGATGCACTCCGCGGTCTCGATCGCGCCTTTACCGCGCAGGTGCGAGGCATCGCGGATCTCGACCTTGTCGTTGTGGATCCACAGGTAGGCGAGCTCGGGCGATCTTCCGCGGATGATCACGCGGTCGTAGCCGGCGTACTTCAGCTCCGGCGCCCAGAACCCGCCCATCATCGAGTACGCCATGAGGCGCGTCTGGGGAGAAAAGGTGGAGACGATGGTGCGGTTGCAGCCGGGAGCGGCGGTGCCGCAGAGCAGGCCGGCGCCGAAGATGAGGAGGTTGTCCTCGTCGAAAGCCTCGGCCTCGGCGGGAACCCGGTCCCACAATATCTTCGCGTTGATGCCGAGCCCGCCCAGATGAAGCTGGGTCAGCTTCGGGTCGCTTTCCACCCGCTCGATGCTGCCCCGGGAAAGATCGATCTCCAGATCGAACCCGGTTTCTGCGTAGCGCATCCGGTTACCCCTTCACGCTTCGAGTACACCCGATAAACGAAGATGGTGCGTGGGATACCGGCGGCTGCTATGACCTTCGTCAAAGCAGGGTCACGTGCTTCATAGTGCTTGTTCTGCTGAAAGAGGAAATATATCGCCGACTACGCGGCGACCTTGTCTATCAGCCAGCCGATGACGTACGAAAGCGCGATCGCCGCAACGCCGATGCTCACGTTGCGCGTCATGCCCTTGGGAATGTCGTTGTCGTCGGCCCAGCGCTTCAGGTAATAGCTGGCGACGAAGAACGCGATGGTCGAGACGACGAGGCTCAACACCGGCTGTTCATTGCCCGCGTCGGGCTACTGGAGCTTTTTCTCGACAAAGCGGCAAAGGTCCTCGGCGCCGATGGGCTTGGCGATGAATTCATGCCCGCCTATCTGAGCGCCCGCATCCTGGACATCGGCCTTCGATACGACGGCCGTAATGAAAGCGAATTTGATCGAGGACAGCTCGGAATCCTGCTGCAGCTGTGCAGCGACTTCCGAGCCGAGCATGCCCGGCATCATCACGTCCAAAAGAATGAGGTCAGGCCTGAACTCGCGCGCCGCATCGATCGCCTTTCTCGCCAGGTTCTCCATGCGCACCTCGTAGAGCCCCGTTTGCTCGAGGATGCGCTTGATCATCCGGGTGAACCCGGGCTGGTCATCGACTACCAGTATCCGCTTCTTCATTCGCCACGCGCTCGCCGGTTACCCGCAGCCCCACGAGCGCCGATGCGCCTCCCTCCGGACGGTTGGAAAGGCTGATGAATCCGCCGTGCATCATAACGATATTGCGCGAAACAGCAAGGCCGAGCCCGGTGCCTTCGCCGGTCGGCTTGGTGGTGAAAAACGGATCGAACAGCTTTTGCTTGTGCTCGGGCGCAATTCCCGGTCCATTGTCTTTGATTTCCACGAGGACCAAACGCTCGCCGATCGCGAACATCCTTATCTCATCGGGCTGCACATCGCGCTCGTTCACGTATATCGAGCGCGCGACAACGTCGATCCCGCCTGCTTGCCCGATCGCTTGTATCGCATTCAAAAGCAGGTTGATGAAGACCTGCTGCAGCAGGTCCGGATCGACGAATAGCGGCGGCGTCGAGCCGTAGTACCTGGCAACGACGATTTCGCGCAGCACGATCTCGTGGTTCAGGAGCTTGATGGCGTTATCGACGATTTCCTCGATTCGCGCTGGCCTCCGCTCGAGCGCCTTCTCCCTGGAAAGATTGAGCAGCCCCGATATGATCCGGTCCGCGCGGTCACTCGCCTGGCGCACGTCCTCCAGAACCTCGGCCTGATCGCTCGCGCAAGCAGGCTGCCTGGCGAGATAGTCGACGCCTAGCCGGATGATTGCCAGCGGATTCTTCACTTCATGGGCGACGCCGGCGGCCAGCCGCCCGATCGACTCGCGGCGGTCCCGTTCCGCGAGGCGCAGGCGCGCATTGAGGAGCTCCCCCGTGGTCTCCTTGTGCCTGGCGAGCTCGTGTTGCAACGTGGCCTCGGTGCGCTTGTGCTCCGTCATATCCCTACAGACGGTGGAGATGTACTCCACCTCTCCGTTCGCATCCTTGTGCGCAACGATGGTCTGAGACATCGGCACTTCGCGACCGGTGACGTCGAGGAATAAGCTTTCGCCTTTCCATATGCCGTCGCGAATGGCGGTGGGAATGCCCACGTCCAACAACAGTTTCGCAACCTTCTCGGGATGCGAATTTGGGACGGTGACGTGTGAAATGTCGTCGTCCCTACCGAGCCCGAGGAGTTTCCTCGCGGCGGGATTGAGATAAGTCACACGGCGCTGCGCGTCCGCCATCGAGACGAAATCAGGCGTTGCATCAAGGATTCCGATGAGGCGCGCTTGCGCCTGCTCCAGACGTATGCGTTCGGTGATGTCCTCCTTGACGGCGATGTAATGCGTGATCACGCCCTGCTCATTCTTGAGGGGAGAGATGATTTCGTATTCCCAGTAAAGCTCTCCGTCCTTCCTTCGGTTCTGCAGCCTTCCGCGCCACTCTTTTCCGGACACGATCGCGCCCCAGAGGTCCTGATACACTTCGAGCGGCGTCAAGCCCGACTTGATTACAGCCGGCGTTTTCCCCGCCAGCTCCTCCCACGTATAGCCGCTGACCTCCAGGAATTTCGGATTGACGTACTCGAAACGACCCTGCGTATCGGTAATGACTGTCGCCGCCGGGCTCTGCTCCACGGCGCGGGAAAGCACGCGCAGGCGCTCTTCGGCGCGCTTGCGCTCGGTAACATCGTGGACCAGCACCACCTCCGCGCGCCGTCCGCCGAAATCAAGTGCGTGAGCAGTGATCTCGACGTCGATCAGAGTGCCGTCCTTCTTGCGATGCCGTACAGAGGTGAATGTCTTCAGCTCTCGCCTGTCGGCGACAGCGTCGAGCAGCCACAGCAGGTCCTCGGCGGGGCGAACGTCCGCGACCGTTAACTTGCTGAATTCGTCTCGCGAATACCCGTAATGCGCGGCCGCTGCGTCATTGACGGCCAAGAAGTGTAGCGTTTCCGCGTCGAAGACCCACATCGGATGAGGATTTGCCTCGAACAGCTCGCGGTAGCGGAATTCGCTTTTTTGCAACTCCTCGAGCGTACGGAGTCGTTCGCTGTAATGTCGCATAAGCTGGTGCCGCCACTTAAGCGCTAGGATCGTCCCTGCGGCAAGCAGCACGGTCCCGACGAGAATCGCCTGCATCCACAGGGATTTGGCGAGCGGCTCGATGACCTCCGCCGTATCCACCTGAGCAACCAAGACCCACGGCGTATCGGGCACCGGGCGCAGGGCTGCGATGACCGGTACCCCGCGGTAGTTGATCCCATCGACAACGCCCTGCTGCCCTAGAGCGGCCCTTGCTTCGGGCATGTCGGTTCTGGTCAGTGGAAGGCGCAGCGAAAGAGCGCTGTCCTTCCTGAACCTGAGGTCGTTCAGATAAAGGACGTCGTTTCCATCGCGGCGTACGAGCAATGTTTCCGCTGTGGCGCTGGGCGTCGGCCAGCGTTTGATCAACGGATACAGGTACTTCCTCGGATCGATCTCCAACGTCAGGAACCCCAAAGGCCGCTTGCCATCCGTCTGGTCAATGATCGGAGCCAGCAGCGATAGCCCAAGCGGCCCCCCGGCCTCATGGCGGTGAAAATCCTGCAAAATGAGTTGCCCCGAGCTCGGGATTTGGTGCGCTGACTCGTGACCCGTAGGCGCGGCCAAACTGCTGGAGACTGAAACCAGTGCAACGCCTTTAGAGTCAAGGATGGAGATCTTGTCGTATCCGTGAGCCTCCCGGACTTGCTGCAGCCAATGATGAAGATGCGTCCACGCTTCGGCATCCCGGGGGTTGTCCAAAGCTCGCCGCACGAGGCGCGCAAAATAAAAGTTGCGGTAAAGAGCTTTGGCGTCGCCAAGCCGCTCCGCCCGCCAGTTCGCCAGCTCGTTTGCCTTCAATTCGACGACAGCCAACAACTGGCGCTCGACCTCGGCGCGATACCGGATGATGTGACGGTGGAAGTAGATGCCGCCGGCGGTGACGATAGCCGTCGCCATAAGAACGAATACGAGCATGAAGGCACGCGATGCGCGCAAGCTCGTGGCATCGATCCGCGGGCCGCTCGCCCAGACAGCCTTGCCGCTGAGCGTAGCCAGAGACGTACCGAGCGCCGCAAGCACCGTGCTTATCGCCGCTGGCGCGGGCCACCCCAATGCCCAGCCATTGGGCAGCGGCGCATCGAACAGGTCGGCGAGCAGAAAAATGCCGCCCGCCAGGACCACCAGGACGGCCAACCAGAAAGCCGCCATCGCCGGCCAGGTGCGCTTGTCGGACGACGCAAGAACAGCCACGAGGGACAACCCTGTAAGCACAAAGCACAGGGCCACCACGGAAGCTATTTGATCCGTCGGCGCCTGATCCTGGCTGGAGAAGAAGAACAGCAGAAGGGCGATCAGCGCGCCGCCCGAGCCGGCGGCAACTCCCGCGAAGCGCGCAGTGCGGTCGAGCGGCGTGCGGGCGGCAAAAAGCACTGCGATGCCAAACAATATTGACAGGAATGCGGTGCTCGGCGGCATCGAAAGCCAGCCCCGCCCCAAGCCGTCAAGGAGCGGGTGTCCCGGTGCGGCCCAGCTGGCAAGAGCGAGAAATCCGAGCGCCGCAGCGGCTATGCCGCAGGCCCGCGTAACAACATTGGGACTCACGTTTTCCCCCTAGAGCTTCGCAGGTGTCCTACCCCATGGGTACAGCTTTGCGCCCTTTCACCAAGTGCCTATTTCCACTCGTCAAACGCAGCGCGTTGCTCCAGAAGCGTTCAGGCTCTATCGCGGACTATCGTCAACAATCGATTGACCGCGCTGTCGTTCTCGTTCAGCCATATTTTTATTTAGCCTGGTTCAGCCGTGACCCGAAGACGTACGCGGGTCTTCTTTTGGAGCGCCTTGACGATGCCGAAGAAATTCTCCGCGCTCGGATTTCCGTGCGGCGCAAGCATGCGGTGCAGGCTCTTGCTTGGCTTCTTCACTTCCGCTGCGAGGCCCTCGAAGCCAACCGTCGCATTGACCGGGTCGCGCAGTATCGCCTTGCCCGTGCGTGTATCGCCGGCGAGGTATGCGCTGATCGCCTTAGTGAAAAGCGCTTGGCGGAATTTCGGATCGCGCTGCGCGCGTGCCGCCACGGTCAGTTTGAAGTCACGAAAGCCATTCTTCTCCGGAAGCGACGCTCGCGCATCCATCCCCTTTTCAATGGGCAGGCGCCTTGTCCTCGCCGGTATCTGTCCAGGGCTTGATCTTCGCCAATGTCTTCGCGAGCGCCGCCTTTGCGATTTCGGTGTCGTAATCGGCCTGCAGGCGCAGCCACCAGCCATCCGAGAGTCCGAAGAGGCGGCACAGCCGCAGATCGGTGTCTGCGGTGATGGCGCGCTTGCCGGCGAGGATCTCGCCGATGCGCTGCGCCGGCACGCCGATCTCCTTCGCCAGCCGGTAGTTGCTCATCCCCAGCGGCTTCAGGAACTCCTCAGCGAGCATCTCGCCCGGCGACACGGGTTTCAGCTTCCTGCTCATGTCCATCTCCGTCAGTGGTAGTCCACGATCTCGACGTCTTCGGCGTCGGTCCCCGTCCAGCGAAAGCAAATGCGGAACTGATCGTTCACGCGGATGCTCCACTGGCCGGCACGATCACCCTTCAAGCGCTCGAGCCGGTTCGCGGGCGGTGCGCGCAGGTCCTCGATGCGCCGCGCCAGGTCGAGCTGCTTGAGCTTGCGAAGCGCCGGGCGTTCGATATTCGAGAATCGGGCAACGCGTCGTAGCCTGAACAGTTCCTCAGTTTCGACGCTGTTGAACGTCTTGATCGCCACCGCGACAATAGTAATGCATGGCGTGATTAACGTCAAGCGTGACTATAGCCCCCTCTACTCCCACTCGATAGTGGCGGGCGGCTTGGAGGAGATGTCGTAGGTCACGCGGTTGATGCCGCGCACCTCGTTGATGATGCGGTTCGAGACCTTGGCGAGCAGATCGTGCGGCAGCGGCGCCCAGTCGGCGGTCATGAAATCGGTGGTCTGCACGGCGCGCAGCGCGACCACGTGCTCGTAGGTGCGGCCGTCGCCCATCACGCCGACCGATTTCACCGGCAGGAAAACCGCGAAGGCCTGCGCCGTCTTGTCGTACCAGCCGCTCGCTCTCAATTCCTGAATGAAGATGTCGTCGGCCCGCTGCAGCAGCTCCACGTAGTTCCGTTCGATTGAACCGAGAATCCTGACGCCGAGCCCGGGTCCCGGGAACGGGTGCCGGAACACCATCTCGCGCGGCAGGCCGAGCGCGAGGCCGAGCTCGCGCACCTCGTCCTTGAAGAGCTCGCGCAGCGGCTCGAGCAGCTTCAAATGCAGCGTCTCGGGCAGTCCGCCGACGTTGTGGTGCGACTTGATGGTGGTCGCCTTCTTCGTCTTCGCGCCGGCGGACTCGATGACGTCCGGGTAGATCGTGCCCTGCGCGAGCCAGCGGGCGTTGCGGATGGAAGCAGATTCTTTTTGAAATGTTTCAACGAAGAGGCGACCGATAACCTTACGCTTCTCTTCCGGGTCGGCGACGCCCCGCAGCGCGGCGAAGAACTGCTCGGAGGCGTCGACGTGGCGCACCTTGACGTGCATGTGCTGCGCGAACGTGTCCATCACCTGCGCCGCCTCGTTCAGGCGCAGCAGGCCGTGGTCGACGAACACGCAGGTGAGCTGATCGCCGATCGCGCGGTGGATCAGCGCCGCGGCCACCGATGAATCAACCCCGCCCGAAAGACCGAGGATGACCTCTTCTCTTCCCACTTCTTCTTTGATCTTGTTGACCGCTTCGGAAACATAGTCGGGCATGTTCCAGTCGCCGCGGCAGCCGCAGATCTCGCGCACGAAGCGCTGCAGCAGGCGCGTCCCCTGGCGCGTATGCGTCACCTCGGGATGGAACTGCACCCCGTAGAAATGGCGCTTCTCGTCCGCCATGCCGGCGACCGGGCACGACTCGGTGGAGGCCATGAGCTGGAAGCCCGGCGGCAGCGCGACGACCTTGTCGCCGTGGCTCATCCACACTTTCAGCATGCCGTGACCCTCGGCAGTACGGAAATCCTCTAGGCCCTCGAGAAGCTGCGTATGGCCGCGCGCGCGCACCTCGGCGTAGCCGAATTCGCGCACCTTCCCGGCCTCGACGCGCCCGCCGAGCTGCTGCGCCATGGTCTGCATGCCGTAGCAGATGCCGAGCACCGGCACGCCGAGGTCGAACACCGCCTGCGGCGCCTTGGCGGTCGCTTCCTCGTAAGCCGACAGGTAGCTGCCCGAAAGGATGATCCCGTGCGCGCCGAAGCAGCGCACGAAGTCATCGGAGACGTCGTGCGGGTGAATCTCGCAGTAGACCTTGGCTTCGCGGACCCGGCGGGCGATGAGCTGGGTGTATTGGGCGCCGAAATCGAGGATCAGTATTTTCTGATGCACTACTCGACCCGGTAATTCGGCGCTTCTTTCACGATCTGCACGTCGTGGACGTGCGATTCGCGCATCCCGGCCATGGTGATCTCGACGAACTGCGTGCGGGTGCGCAGCTCCTCGATCGTGCCGCAACCCGTATACCCCATGCTCGCGCGCACGCCGCCCAGGAGCTGC
The DNA here is from genome assembly GCA_004297625.1 of Betaproteobacteria bacterium. Classification (GTDB taxonomy): domain Bacteria; phylum Pseudomonadota; class Gammaproteobacteria; order Burkholderiales; family SG8-39; genus SCGC-AG-212-J23. The sequence continues at coordinate 16,211 of SCTY01000057.1, forward strand.
TGGACGACCCAGACGGCGCTCCCCTTGTACGGAACGCGGCCCTCGACGCCTTCCGGGACGAGCTTGTCGACGTTCATTTCCGAGTCCTGGAAGTAGCGGTCGGCTGCGCCCTTCTGCATGGCGCCGAGCGAGCCCATGCCGCGATAGGCCTTATAGGAGCGGCCCTGGTAGAGCTCTATATCGCCCGGGGACTCTTCCGTGCCGGCAAACAGCGAGCCGAGCATCACGGCATGCGCGCCCGCCGCGAGCGCCTTGGCGACGTCGCCGGAGTAGCGCACGCCGCCATCCGCGATGAGCGGCACGCCACGTTTCGCCAATGCCTCGGCGACGTTCTGGATGGCGGTGATCTGCGGCACGCCGACTCCCGCGACGATGCGCGTCGTGCAGATCGAGCCGGGCCCGATGCCGACCTTCACGCCGTCGGCGCCGTGATCGACCAGCGCGCGCGCGCCGTCCCCGGTTCCGACGTTGCCGCCGACGACCTCGACTTTAAAATTCTTCTTTATCCAGGCGACGCGGTCGAGCACCCCCTGCGCATGACCGTGCGCGGTGTCCACAACGAGCACGTCGACGCCCGCCTCGACCAGCAGCGCGACGCGCTCTTCGGTGCCCTCGCCCACCCCGACCGCCGCGCCGACGAGCAGCTTGCCGTGCGCGTCCTTCGAGGCGTCGGGATGCTCGGTTTCCTTCAGGATGTCCTTTACGGTGACGAGGCCCTTCATATGGAACTCCTCGTCGACGACCAGCACGCGCTCGAGCCGATGGCGGTGCATCAGCTCCTTGGCCTCTTCGCGGCTCGAGCCCTCGCGCACGGTGATGAGCTTGCGCTGCGGCGTCATGATCGACTTGACCGGCTGGTCGAGATTGGTCTCGAAGCGCAGGTCGCGGTTGGTCACTATGCCCACGACCTTGCCCGCCTTCACGACGGGGAAGCCCGAGATGCGGTGCTCGCGCTGCAGCGCCATCACTTCGCGCACCGTCATTTCCGGAGTCACGGTCATCGGGTCGCGCAGCACGCCGGATTCGAAGCGCTTCACCTTCGCTACCTCCGCCGCCTGCGCCTGCGGCGTGAGGTTCTTGTGCACGATGCCGATGCCGCCTTCCTGCGCGATCGCGATCGCGAGCCTCGCCTCGGTCACGGTGTCCATGGCCGCGGATACCAGCGGCACGTTGAGCTCGAGCTTCCGGGTAAGCCGGGTCTTCAGCGAAACTTCGCGCGGCAGGACGCGCGAATGGGCGGGCAGGAGGAGAACATCGTCGAAGGTGAGCGCCTTCTGGATCACCCGCATGAGAAATCTTTCACGCAAAGCGGCATTATACGCGAGCGCGGTTTGACGCTTTTCGAGTGAAGGCCGATACTGCTTTTCATGAAGAAAGCGATCCTCCTGGCCGTCGCATGCGCGTTCGCCGCGGCCGCCTCGGCGCAACAGTACAAATGGACCGATAAGAACGGAAGGGTGCAGTACGGCGACGCGCCGCCGCCCGGAGTCAAGGCGACGCCGCTCCGGCCCCCGCCGCCGGCCCCTGCCGCGGCGGCGAAGCGGGCCGACCCGAAGGCAGCCGGCAAGGGCCTCCTCACCCCGGCCGAGAAGGACGCCGAATACCGCAAGCGCCAGGCTGAGGCGGCCAAGGATCGCGACAAGCTCGCCAAGGACCAGCAGGCGGCCGAAGCGAAGAAGGAGAATTGCGCGCGCGCGCAGGATTACCTGCGCAACCTCCAGAGCGGGCAGCGTTTGTCGGGCGTCGACTCGAAGGGCGAGCGCTATTACCTGGACGAGGCGCAGATCGCGCAGGAGACCGCGAAGGCGCAGCAGGGCGTCCAGCAGTGGTGCAAATAGGAAGCCGCTAGCGCTTCTTCTTGACGGCGCGGCGTCGCCGCGCCTCTTTCGGATCCATGACGAGCGGCCGGTAGACCTCTACGCGGTCGCCGTCGGCGAGCGGGGTCTCCGGCGCCACGACCCTGCCGTAGACGCCGACCTTGTTGGGGTCGATCTCCGGGTGGCGCTCAAGGATTCCCGACATCCGGACCGCATCGGCAGCCGTCACGCCCGGTCCCACCCTCAGCCTCACGGCGTCCGCCCCCTCCTGGAGCGCGTAGACGACCTCAACCTCCATGGAGCTGGTCTGCGCGGCGCGTGAACGCGTCGACCATGGTGTCGGCGATCTGATCGAAAAGCCGCGCGAGCGCGCGGGCTAAGGGGCCCGCGAGCTCGTACTCGAGCGAGAACTCGATCTTGCAAGCCTGGGCGGAAAGCGGCTTGAAGTGCCAGGCGGCGGCGAAGCGCCGGAACGGACCGTGCACCAGGCGCATGTCGATCGAGTGGCCGGGGTGGTTCGCATTCTGCGTGGTGAACGATTGGCGCACGCCCCGCATGCCGGCAGTCAGCGTGGCGCGCACCGAATGGGGCGTGCGGTGATGCACGGCGGCGGCGACGCACCAGGGAAGAAACTTGGGGTACGACTCGATATCGTCCACCAGCGCGTACATCTGCGCTGCGGTGTGCTCCACGATCGCGGAACGGACTATGCGCTTCATGAGAAAATCAATTTTCCCCCATGTCCATCGTCGAGAACCGCAAGGCGTTCCACGAGTATTTCATCGAGGAGCGCTACGAAGCCGGCATCGCGCTCGAGGGCTGGGAGGTCAAGTCCATCCGCGCCGGTCGCGCGCAGATCGCCGAGGCCTACGTCATGGTGCGCGGCGCTGAACTGTACCTCATCGGCGCGCACATCAGCCCGCTGCCCACGGCGTCGACGCACATCACGCCCGATCCCACACGCACGCGCAAGCTGCTGCTGCACGCCGAGGAGATCCGCCGCCTGATCGGCAAGGTCGAGCAGCGCGGCTACACGCTCGTGCCCTTAAACCTTCACTACAGCAAGGGAAGGATCAAGCTCGAGATGGGTCTCGGCCGGGGCAAGCTCAAGCACGACAAGCGCGCCACCGAGCGCGAGAAGGAATGGAACCGCGAGAAGCAGCGGCTGCTACGCCACCGCTGATTTTCTCTCGGGAGGCGGCACCTCGGCGAGCGAGAGCCAGGTCGGCACCACCGTATCCGGGTTGAGCGACAGGCTCTCGATGCCCTGCTCCATCAGCCAGCGCGCCAGGTCGGGGCGATCGGAGGGGCCCTGGCCGCAGATGCCGACGTACTTGGCTTGCTTGCGGCAGGCGCGGATCGCCATCGCGAGAAGCGCCTTCACTGCGGCGTCGCGCTCGTCGAAAGTTTCCGCCACCAGCCCGGAGTCGCGATCCAGGCCGAGAGTCAGCTGCGTGAGGTCGTTCGAGCCGATCGAGAAGCCGTCGAAGAGCTCGAGGAACTCGTCCGCGAGCACTGCGTTGGATGGCAGCTCGCACATCATGACGATCCTGAGGCCGTTCTTGCCGCGCTCGAGGCCGTTCTCGCGCAGCAGATCCAGGACCTGCCTGGCTTCTCCGAGCGTCCGCACGAACGGCACCATCAGCTCCACGTTGGTGAGCCCTAGCTGGTCGCGCACCTTTTTCATCGCTGCGCACTCGAGCTCGAACGGCCCTCGCCAGCCGGCCGCTACGTAGCGCGCGGCGCCGCGGAAGCCGAGCATCGGGTTTTCCTCCTCGGGTTCGTAGCGCTCGCCGCCGAGAAGCTTGCGGTACTCGTTCGACTTGAAGTCCGACAGGCGCACGATCACCGGCTTCGGCCAGAAGGCGGCGGCAATGGTGGCGACGCCCTCGACCATCTTCTCCTGGAAGAACTGCTTCGGGCTCGGATAGCCGCGCGCGGCTTCGTCGACCCTGGCTTTGAGGTCCGACGGCAGCTGCGGATGCTCGAGACAGGCGCGCGGGTGCACGCCGATCTCGTTGTTGATGATGAACTCCAGCCGCGCGAGGCCCACGCCGGCGTTCGGCAGCTGGGCGAACTGGAACGCGAGCTGCGGATTGCCGACGTTCATCGCGATTTTCACCGGGATGCGCGGCATTTCGCCCCGGTCGCGGCTGGACACCTCGAAGGGAATGAGCCCTTCGTAGACGTTGCCGGTGTCGCCCTCGGCGCACGATACGGTGACCGGCTGGCCGTCCTTCAGCCGCCGGGTCGCATCGCCGCAGCCGACCACCGCCGGAATTCCCAGCTCGCGCGCGATGATCGCGGCGTGGCAGGTGCGCCCGCCGCGGTTGGTCACGATGGCCGCGGCGACCTTCATGACCGGTTCCCAGTTCGGATCGGTCATGTCGGTCACGAGAATGTCCCCTTGCCTGACCGTGGCCATGTGCGAGGCGTCGGGGACGATTCGCACCGTCCCGCTGCCGATCTTGTGGCCGATGGCGCGGCCGCTGGCGAGCACCCGGGAGCGGCCCTTGAGCGCAAAACGCTCCTCGAGGTCGCGCTTGCGCGATTTCACGGTCTCGGGGCGCGCCTGCAGGACATAAAGCCGCCCGTCCACGCCGTCTTTCGCCCATTCCACGTCCATTGGCCGGCCGTAATGGCGCTCGATGGCGAGCGCATAACGGGAGAGCTCGAGCACCTCGGCGTCGGTCAGCGAAAAGCGGTGGCGCTCTTCATCCGGTACCTCGACGACCCGGGTGGATTTTCCCGCCTGGTTCGACTGGGCAAACACCATTTTCTGCAGCTTGGAGCCGAGCGCACGGCGCACGATTGCCGGCTTGCCTTTCTCGAGCATCGGCTTGTGCACGTAGAACTCGTCCGGGTTCACGGAGCCCTGCACCACCATCTCGCCCAATCCATAGGCGGAAGTGATGAAGACCACGTCGCGGAACCCGGACTCGGTGTCGAGCGTGAAAAGCACGCCGCTCGCGCCCCGGTCGCTGCGCACCATCTGCTGCACGGCTGCCGACAGCGCCACCGCGCCGTGAGCGAACCCTTGGTGCACGCGATAGGAAATGGCGCGGTCGTTGTACAGCGAGGCGAACACGTGCCGGATCGCTTCCAGCACGTTGTCCACGCCGCTGATATTGAGGAAGGTCTCCTGCTGTCCGGCGAAGGACGCCTCCGGCAAGTCTTCAGCCGTCGCGGAGGACCGCACGGCGAATGAAGCTTTACCCGAAGTTAACGATTCAACCTCTTGAAAATACTTGCGTATCTCCTGCTCAAGGGCCGCGGGGAAAGGCGCTTGCGCGATCCATGAGCGGATCTCTGCGCCGCAGGCGGCGAGCGCGGTCACGTCGCTCGGATCGAGACGGCTCAGGCGCTCGTCGATGCGCTTGCCGAGGCCGTTGGCATTGATGAATTCGCGAAACGCCTGCGCTGTGGTGGCGAAACCCGAAGGAACGCGGATGCCGGCGCCGGCGAGGCCGCCGATCATCTCTCCGAGAGAAGCATTCTTGCCGCCGACCTGCTCGAGGTCCTTGAGGCGGAGATCCTTGAGCCACGCTATGCGCATTGCCATAGTATTTTATCGTCCATGAGCCATCGCCGTACTGTGTTCTTCGTTTCCGATGGGACCGGCATCACCGCGCAGATGCTTGGCCACAGTCTTCTCACCCAGTTCGAGGGCGTCGACTTCAAGCAGGTGACCATTCCGTTCATCGACAACACCGAGAAAGCGGAGGAATGCATTGCGCGCATCGGCACGGAGGCAGCGAACGGCAACGGCCAGCCGATCGTTTTCGCCACGCTCGTGAACCAGGACGTGCGCGGCGTCATGCGGCGCGCGAACGCGCTGTACATCGACTTCTTCGAAAGCTTCATCGACCCTCTCGAGGCCGCCCTGGGGGTGAAGTCCAGTCACACGATCGGACGGTCCCACAGCGCGATGGACAAGAAGGAGTATCAGCAAAGGATCGAAGCCATCAATTTCGCCATGGCGCACGACGACGGCGCTTCGCACCGCGAGCTGGGGCAGGCGGACGTGATCCTGATCGGAGTGTCGCGCAGCGGCAAGACGCCGACCAGCCTATATCTGGCGCTGCAATTCGGCGTCCGCGCCGCGAACTATCCCTTGATTCCGGAGGATTTCCACCGCAGCAAGCTGCCGGAGGCGCTGCGCGGGCAGAAAACCCGTCTCTACGGTCTCACCATCGCCCCCGAGCGCTTGCACGAGATTCGCAAGGAGCGGCGCCCCGGCAGCCGCTACGCCGAGCTCGAAAACTGCCGCGAAGAGGTCCAGGAGGCGGAAGGCCTCATGCGCCGCGAAGGAATCCGGTGCATCAACTCGACCAGCAAGTCGATCGAGGAGATCGCCACCACCATCATGCGCGAGCTCAGGATCACGCGGCAGGTCTACTGAACGCTTCGTAGAGGCAGATCGCCGCAACCGCAGCTACGTTCAGGGACTCGGTTCCCGCAGCCATGGGAACGGTCAGTTTCACCTTCGCGCGTTGCATCGTCGCCTCGCTCAAGCCGCGGCCTTCGGCGCCGAAGACCCATCCCAAGCGGCCGCGCAGCTCGGCTTGCCTCAACGAAATGCCGTTCTCCGGCACCGTACACACGACCGTTCCGCTGAAGTCTTCCAATTCCTTGGCGAGCAAAGCGACTTGGCGTACCGCGAGCTTGAAATGCCCGCCCATCCCCGCGCGCAGCGCCTTCGGCGACCAGGCGTCGGCGCAGTCCTGATCCAGCACCACGGTCCCGGCGCCGAGCGCGGCGGCCGTGCGAATGATCGCGCCCACATTGCTCGGATCCTGAACCGCTTCGAGAAACACGCAATCGCCTCTCGCTTCGATCTCCGGAAGCGCGATCTCGGCGGCGATTCCCTGCGGGGTCTGCGCATCGGCGATCGAACGAAACACGGCGTCGCTGAGCAGCACGTGCTCGCGCTGTTTCACCAGATGCCGAATTTCGTCCTGCGCAAGCCCGGATTCGCTTACCAGGAGCGCCACCGGCTCGATCCGCGCCTGAAGCGCTTCAGCGACGAGATGCGGTCCTTCCAGGATTGCGCGCCGTTCCTGCCTGCGCAGCCTGGCGTCACGCATGAGCTTCGCCCAGCGCTTCACCCGCGCGTTCTCCCTGGAGCTGATCATGCCGCGCAGGTGCGGAACCCGGCGAAGATATCGGCCCGGTCTGGCGTGTAGAAATTGCGAAAGCGCACGTAGAGCACGCTTGCCGGAGTCGCGAAGCTGCCGCCGCGCAGCACCTTGTGCGTGCCGAACCACGGCTCGGAGTATTCCTTGTACGGATCGCGCACGTAGCCCGGATACGGGAGGAACGTTGTCGCGGTCCACTCCCAGACGCTCCCGAGCGCCGGTGCGGCGTACTCCCACTCCGCCTCGCTCGGCAGCCGCCGGCCGGCGAACCGGCAATACGCCTGGGCTTCGTGCCAGTTGACATGCATCACGGGCTCGTCGGGCACGCGCGGCACCCAGCGGTCGAAGCGGCGCACTTCGCCGCCGCGCCAGTAAACCGGGCGTGACCGGCCTCCTTTCCACGCCCATCCCGCGTCCGACCAGTATTCGCGGCGCCGGTAGCCGCCGGCATCCACGAACTCCTGGAATTGCGCGTTGCTTACCGGGTGGCGCGACATGCGAAACGGCTCGAGGACGAGCGGATGGCTCCATTTCTCGTTGTCGAAAGCGAAGCCTTCGCCAGGCCGCGAGCCAAGCCGGAAAACGCCGCCCGCATACTCTATATCGCCTTCCACGCAGCGCAGCCGCGGCTTTTCCGGCAAATCCGGCGCCGGGTAGCCGAGCGTCTGCCGTGTGTAATGGAACGCTTCGGCGTGCATCTCCTCATGCCGCACGGCGAGCTGCACGAAATAGGGTTCCGCCTTTCCTTCCTCCAGGTTTGCAATCAGCCGTTGCGTAACTTCGTCGCGGTACGCCAAAGTCTCGGAAAACGAAGGCAGCGGCAGGTCCCAGCGCGTATCGTGCGCCACGGTCGCCGAGTTGTAGAGACGGTCGGCGTTCGGCAGAATCGACGCCCTTTCCTCCGAGCCGCCGCGCAGACACCAATATTCCTGAAACCAGCCGACATGACCGACTTCCCAGCGCGGCGGATTGACGATCACGAGCCTCGGCCCGAGCTCGTGCTCGCCGGCGAGGTCGTCCGCCGTTCGGCGGAGCCGCTCGCGCGCGGCGCGCAGCGCCTCTATGAGTTCAGCCCCCACGGGGCCGAGTCTAAAGGATGAGAATCGCGCTGGTCACCCCCGCCGGGCCGGGAACGCGCAACGGCAACCGGCACACCGCGCTGCGCTGGGCGGCGTTCCTGCGCAAGGCGGGCCACCGGGTGGACGTTTCGGTGCAGTGGTCCACGGCGGCTCCGGCAGATGCCATGCTCGCCCTGCACGCGCGCCGCAGCCACGGCTCGATCAAGGCCTTTCCGCGAGGCAAGCCGCTCGTCGTGGCGCTCACGGGCACCGACATCTACCGCGACATCCACGAATCGGCCGAGGCTCGCGAGTCGCTCGAGCTCGCCGACCGCCTCATCGTCCTGCAGCCCAAAGCTCTCGAAGAATTGCCCAAGGGATTAAGAAGCAAGGCGAGCGTCGTGGTGCAGAGCTCGGCGACCCGGCTGCGCCATTCACCGGTAAAGGGCAAGTTCCGGATCTGCGTCATCGGCCATCTGCGCCCCGAAAAGGACCCGATGCGCGCCCTCGCCGCCCTCGCCCACATGGACGATCGGCACATCGAGGTGACCCACCTCGGCGCCCCACTCGATCCATCACTTGGAAAAGAAGCCAACGCTGGTATGGCGCGTGATGCCCGCTATCGCTGGCTCGGCAGCGTGCCGCACGCCCGCGCGCTGCGCTGGCTCGCTTCAAGCCACGCCATGGTGATCAGCTCGCGCATGGAAGGCGGCGCGAACGTGGTGTGCGAAGCGCTGCGCATCGGCGTGCCGGTCCTCGCCTCGCGCGTCTCCGGCAACGTCGGGCTGCTCGGCGCCGGCTACGCCGGCTATTTCCCGCTCGAGGACGACGCGGCGCTCGCGCGCCTCATCCGCAGGGCGGCGGGCGACAGGTCCTTTTACCGCATGCTCAAGCGGCAGATCGCGAAGCTGCGCCCCAGCGTGGCTCCGGCGAGCGAGGCGCGCGCTCTCCTTGCCGCGATGTCGGTGTAATGGGCAGCGGGCGGCACGACGCCGCGCTCACCGTCACGCTGGTTGTGTTGTGCCAGGGGTTCAACATGCTCGCCCTGGGCGGCATCGCGCTGTTTCTGCCGCTCATCCGCGAAGACCTGCACATCGGCTTCGCGGAGGCCGGGATCCTCTCGGCGGCCGCGACCTTCACCTATGCGCTCGGACAGATCCCGGCGGGCTACCTTGCCGACCGCTTCGGTCCGAAGCGGGTGTTCTTCGCGGGCATTCTGGGCTCGACGCTGCTCTCGCTTCAGTTCGGCGTGATCGAGTCCTACGGGGCCGCGGTCGCGAACCAGACGATCACGGGCGTGTTCCGCGCGCTGCTGTTCGCGCCCGGGCTGACGCTGGTCGCGTCCTGGTTCCCGCCGCACCGCAAGGCAACCGCGATGGGCATGTACGTGGTCGGCGGCATGTCGGGAAGCGTGCTGCTCTCGCTGGTCGGGCCGTTTCTGGCGAGCCGATACGGCTGGCGAGCGCCGTTCATCGGCTTTGCCGCGCTGGGCGTATGCGTCGCGCTCGTGTACTTCGTCTTTGGCCGGGAGCGCCGCGCCGCGGGGCGGAAGCCGGTAGGCATGCGCGATGTGTTCGAGCTCTTCCGCTACCCGATCATGTGGGTCTGCGCCGCCATCCAGTTCGTCCGCTACGGCGTCGCCACTTCGTTCAATTTCTGGCTTCCCTCGCTGCTCGTCGCCGACCGCGGCCTGTCGCTGCAGGCGGCGGGCTTGATCACGGCGATGGGCTTCGCGCTGACGGCGCTGTCCAACGCGTTCGGCGGCTACGTCTCGGACCGCCTGAGGAACCCGCCGCTCGTCATCGGCGGCTCGCTCGCGGTGCTCGCCTGCACCTCGGCGCTGCTCGTGTACGTGGATTCCATCCCGGCGCTGGTGCTCGTGATCGCGGTCAACGCGATCTTCCTGCAGCTGTATTTCGGGCCGCTGTTCTACGTGCCGATCGAGGTGCTCGGGCAGCGCGTGGCCGGCATGTCGACCGGTTTCAGCAACATGTTCGCCAACCTCGGCGCGCTCACCTTCGCCTACGCGCTCGGCGTGGTGAAGGACAGCGCGGGCGCCTTCACGCTGGGCTTTGTCGCCACGAGCGCTTTCTGCGTCATTGGTGCCCTGCTCGCGGCCGTGCTCTCGCGCATGCGCGCCCGCGCGCTCGCGGCTTAATGCGCGTCCTCTACGCTTCCATCGGCTTTGCGCCGCGGCAGCGGCAGCAGCATGCCGACATGCTGCCGGTAGGCGCGGTAGCGATCGCCGAACAGCAGGTGCCCCGCCGTCATGACCGGCGCCGCCCAGAAACCGAGCAGGAATCCCAGGTAGATCGGATGGCGCACGAAGCGATAGAAGACCGGCGTGCGGAAGTCGGGCGCCGGAACCTCGCGGCCGGTCAGGCGCGCCCATACCTGGCGCAAGCCGAAGAGCTCGAAGTGATTGATGAGGAAAGTGCTCACCAGGAGCACCGCCCAGCCGAGCCAGAATATCGCGCCGAGCAGCACGGCGCCGGCCGGATCCTCGACGCGCCAGACGATCGGCTCGGCGATCGGCCGCCACTGCCATAGAAGCAGCGCAAGCGCGGCGCTGGCGGCAAGCACGTAGGTGCTGCGTTCCACCGCCGGCGGAACGATCTGCGTCCACCAGCGCTTGAACCAGCGCCGCGCCATCACGCTGTGCTGCACGGCGAACAGCCCGAGCAGGAGAACGTTCACGACCAGCGCCTCCACCAAAGGCGCCGAAGCGCCCGTGTCGATCGATTTCGGGACGACCACATTGCCGACGAAGCCGATCGCATACAGAAACGTTCCCAGGAACAAGAAATAGGCGACTACGCCATACGAAACCGAAAGAATTGCACCCATCGCAGCTTCCTCCTCAGGAAAGTAGGGTTCATGGTTTTACCCACCAGCGGTTTTCCAGCACCTGCGCGATGCGCTGAGCGGCGCGCGCCGCGCCATCGGTCTCGACCGGCTTGTAGCGCACCGGTGCATGCATTGCCTCGAGCGCCCGCTGCGCAAGCGCCTCCGCCGTGAGTCCGGCATAAGGCACGGCGCGATCGGCGTTGTAGTTGGCAAGCCGCCGGCGCACGTGCACGCACTGCTCGAAGTGGCGCTGCGGCGGGAAACTGAGGAACGGCCTGCGCATCGCCACGAGCTCCATGCAAGTGGACAGGCCGCCTTGCACCAGCGCCAGGTCGCAGCACGCGAGATGCTCGAAGAGGTTATGCACGTAGGCCTTCACCTCGAGGCCGATCGGGCTCGAGATGAAGAGCGCTCTTCGATTGCGGCTCATGGCGCGCGTCCAGGCCGAGGCGCGCGGCGTGCCGGCGACGAAGTCGCGCACCGCCTGGGGACCGCGCACGCCCTGCGAGGCGCGCCGACCTTGATGGTCTAAGGGTTATTGCCGCGCTTCAGTTCGCCGCAAGCCACAAGAGCGCGATGAAACCGCCGGCCACGGCGACGTCGGAAATCAGCGCGGCCCCGGCCAGGCTCGAGACGCGCCTGTCGTGGAGGAGAAAAGCCTTGCCGCCCCAGACGTACTTCCAGAATCGAAGATGAAGCTCCTGGTGGCGGGGCAGAAGGGAGGCGAGCTGGCGGCTGGACGGTTGCCCGAGCGCGGCGAACTCGCCCGGATGCCGCGAGCGAAGGCTGCCGAGCAGAAGCCGGCGAAATACCCAGCCGCAACCCATTGCGCCCAGAAGAACCAGGATGGCGGCTGCGGCCACGTCGGCAACTCCAGCTAGCCGGGCGCCCGGGTCTTGAGCTGCGCTCGCGCCTTGCGCAGCAGCTCGACCACGATTTCGACATGCGGCGAAGCGTCCTTCGACGCGATCACGTCGGCATACCGGCGCTTTAGCAGCCGATGCTGCTTGTCGAAGTCGCCGAGCTCGAGGGCCGGCGCCTCGGAGAGCTTCTTCGCCTCGCAATAAAGGCGATAGGTCCGCACGCGCAGCGACTCGGCCATCCCGCCCCACGCTTCGCTGAACAGATCCTTCTGGAAGAACACGCCGACCGGGTAGAAGCTGCGGCGGTGGATCTCGCACGGGCCGACGCGCCCGAGCGCATCGAGGTGCTCGGCGGTGGCGTAGCCCTTGTGGCGATCGAAGCCGTACTGCGGATAGCGTTCGTGCAGCGCGCACATCTCCGCGTCGCGCGTGGTCTTGGCGATGATCGAGGCGGCCGAGATCACCGGATGAAGCGCGTCGCCGTCGACGATGGCCCTGCCCTTGCAGCCCAAATCGGGAAAATGGTTGCCGTCGACCCAGGTTTCGTCGGGGCATACGCCGAGCTGCTCCACCGCGCGCCGCATGGCGAGCATCGAGGCGTGGAAGATGTTGATGCGATCGATCTCCTCGACGCTCGCCGAGGCCACCGCCCAGGCGATCGCGCGCTCTTTGATGCGCGCGGCGAGCACTTCGCGGCGCTCGGCCGTAAGCACCTTGGAGTCGGCAAGCCCGTTGATGCGGCGTTTCCTGTCGAGGATCACCGCGGCGGCGTGCACCGGGCCGGCGAGCGGCCCCCGCCCTGCCTCATCGACCCCGCATACCAGAACGCTATCGACGGCTGTTTTCAAGGACTTCCAGTACCGCGTCGGCGGCTTTCTGGGCCGTATTCTGCCGCAGCAGGTGGTGGAATTCGTGGAAGCGCTCGATCTGGCGTTTTCGCGCCGCCTCGTCGCGCCACAGGGCGAGCAGCGCGGCCGCGAGCGCGCCGGGGTTCGCCTCGTCCTGCAGCAGCTCGGGGACCAGCCGCTCGCCGGCGAGGATGTTCGGCATGCCGACGTACGGGAGATACAGCATCGAGCGCATGAGCGCCCAGGTGATCGGCGACTGGCGGTAGGCGATCACCATCGGCGTCTTGAAGAGCGCGGTTTCCAGCGTCGCGGTGCCGCTCGCGACGAGCGCCATGTCGGCCGCCGCGAGCGCCTCGTGCGAATGGCCGAAGAGCAGCGTGAGCGGAAGGTCCGTGCGCTGATGCTCGTGCACTGCGCGCTCGAACATGTCGCGCGTGGCGCGCGTGACCGTCGGGCAGACGAAATGCACGTCGTGCATTTCCTGCCGGAAGCGGTGCGCCGCCAGCACGAAGGCGCTCGCCATGTAATGCAGCTCCGAGCGCCGGCTGCCCGGGAGCAGCGCGATGATGAGCTTCCCCTGCGGAAGCCGCAGCTGCGCGCGCGCCTCGAACTTCTTCGGCTCCTGCGGAATCACGTCCGCGAGCGGGTGGCCGACGTACGTCACCGGCACGCCGGCCTTCTCGTAGAGCGGCGGCTCGAACGGGAACATCACCAGGATGCGCGTGACCGAGCGCGCGATTTTTTTCACCCGCCAGCCGCGCCATGCCCACACCGACGGGCTGACGTAGTGGATGGTCGGGATTCCCGCCTCCTTCAGCCGCCGCTCCAGGCCGATATTGAAGTCGCCGGAATCGACGCCGATGAACAGATCGGGCTGCTCTTCGATCATGGCTTTCGCCAGCCGGCGGCGCACGCTCATGATCTCGACGTAGTTGCGCAGCGCCTCGGCGTAGCCGCGCACCGAGAGCTTTTCCATCGGGTAATGCGACTCGAAGCCTTCGGCGATCATGCGCGGGCCGCCGATGCCGCCGAACAATATCGAACGGCGCCGCGCTTTCAGGGCGGCGATCAGGTGCGCGCCCAGCAGGTCGCCCGAAGCTTCGCCGGCCACCATGCCGACGCGCAGAAGCTCGGCCACTAGTGGATGATGCCGCGCTTGCTGTTATTCAGAAAATCCAGGATCGCGCGCACCTCCGGGCAGCCGGCCACCTGCTTTTCCAGCTCGCTGCGCGCCTCGGCGAGCCCCAGGCCGCTGCGGTAGAGCGCGCGATACGCGCGCTTCAGTCCCTGGATCGTATCGGGCGCAAAGCCGCGGCGCTTCAGCCCCTCGCTATTGATGCCGTAGGGCTTCGCCATGTTGCCCGCTGCGCTGACATACGGCGGCAGGTCCTGGGGCAGATACGTGCCCATTCCGGTAAATGAATGCGCGCCGATGTGCACGAACTGGTGCACCAGCGTGGTCGCGCCGAGAATCGCCCAGTCGCCGACGCTCACGTGGCCGGCGAGCTGGCACGCGTTCGCGAAGATCGTCTTGTTGCCGATCTGGCAATCGTGCGCGAAGTGCACGTATGCCATCACCCAATTCTCGCTGCCGACGCGCGTCACGCCGGCGTCGTGCGCCGTGCCGCGATTGATCGTCACGTATTCGCGGATCGTGTTGTCGTCGCCGATCTCCACCGCCGTGGGCTCGCCGGCGTACTTCTTGTCCTGCGGCGGCGCCCCGATCGAGGCGAAATGCCAGATCTGGTTGCGCTTGCCGATGCGCACGCGGCCGTCGATGACCACGTGGGCGCCGATCCAGCTGCCCTCGCCCACCTCGACGTGCTCGCCGATGATCGAGTACGGGCCGACCTCGACGTCGGGCGCAAGGCGCGCGCCTGCATGAACCAGGGCGCTCGAGTGAATCCTTGCGCTCATGCGTCGTCGGGACGGACCGAGCAAAGGATCATCGCTTCGGCGACCACCTTCCCGGCCACGCGCGCCGTGCACGAGAACTTGCCGATGCCCTTGAGCGCGCGCTCGAGAACCACCTCGATCTCGAGCTGGTCGCCGGGCACCACCGGCTTCTTGAAGCGAGCGTTGTCGATGCCGACGTAGTAGTAGACCGAGCCGGGCTTGAGACCGGTGCCGCTCAGAACCAGCACGCCCGCGGCCTGCGCCATGGACTCGAGGATCAGCACGCCCGGCATGATCGGCCGGCCGGGAAAATGTCCCTGGAAATAAGGCTCGTTGGCCGAGACGTTCTTGAGCGCCACGACGCGCTTCCCCGGCTCGCACAGCGTCACCCGGTCGATCAGCAGCATCGGGTAGCGCTGCGGGATGTGCTTGAGCACCTCCTGGATGTCCATCTCAGCCACTCTTCTTCTCCTTGCGCTCCAGCACGCGCAGCCTTTCCGCGAGATCGGCAAGCCTGCGCACCAGGGCGGTGTTGCGAGTCCAGGACTCGTGGTCGTCGAAAGGGAACACGCCGGTGTAGGTGCCCGGCCGGCGGATGGAGCGGGAAATCACGGTGGCCGCCGAGATATGGACATGATCCGCCAGAGTGAGGTGGCCGAGGATGACCGCCGCGCCGCCGATGGTGCAGTGCCGGCCGATGTCCGCGCTGCCCGCGACGCCGGCGCAACCGGCCATGGCGGTGTGCGCGCCGATGCGCACGTTGTGGCCGATCTGGATCTGGTTATCGAGCTTCACGCCTTCTTCGATGATCGTGTCGTCCATCGCGCCGCGGTCGATGGTGGTATTCGCGCCGATCTCGACGTCGTCGCCGATGCGCACGCCGCCGATCTGCGGAATCTTCACCCAGCGGCTCGCCTCGTCCTGCGCCAGCCCGAAGCCGTCGGCGCCGATCACGGCGCCGGAATGCACGATGACGCGCTTGCCCAGCGAGCATTTCGCATACACGACGACCCGCGGATAGAGGCAGCTGTCGTCGCCGATGGAGACTTCGTCGCCGATCACGCAGCCGGCGCCGATCGATACGCGCGCGCCCAGGCGCGCGCCTGGCGAGACGACCGCCGAGGGATGGACACCTTCAGGCTGGACGGTCAGCGGGTTGAAGAGCTGCGAGAGCCGCGCGAAATAGAGATACGGCGCGTCGCAGACGATCCGGGGCAGCGCGGTAAGGGCTTCGCTTTCGGGCGCAAGCACCACCGCCGACGCGTGCGTCTGCGCAAGCTTCGCCTGGTACCTCGGGCTGGAAAAAAAAGTGATCTCGCCGGCGAGCGCCTGCTCGAGCGAGCCGACCTGCCGCACGGTGGTGGTCGGGTCGCCGGCGACGCGTCCGCCTAGGCGCGCGGCGATCTGCCCGAGCGTCAGCGGCCCCGGCATCGCGTCATTTCGCGGGCGGCTTGCCTTCCAGCGCCTTGATCACCTTGTCGGTGATGTCGATGCGCGGGCTCGCGTAGACGGCGTCCTGGAAGATGATGTCGAACTTCTCCTGCTCGGCGATCTGGCGGATGACGCGGTTCGCCTGCTCCACGACCTGCGCCAGCTCCTCGTTGCGCCGCTGGTTCAGGTCCTCGCGGAACTCGCGCTGCTTGCGCTGGAAGTCGCGGTTGAGGTCGCTGAACTCGCGCTCCTTGTTGCGGCGCTGCGTGTCGCTCATCGTGACGGAGTTCTTGTCGAGATCGTCCTGCATGCGCTTGAGCTGGTCCGCGATGCGCGCGAGCTCCTGGTCGCGCTTCTGGAACTCGCTCTCGATCTTCTTCTGCGCCCGCTGCGCGGGCACCGCGTCGCGCAGGATGCGCTCGGTGTTCACGAAACCGAATTTTCCGCTCGTCTGGGCAAACGCCAGCGGAGCGAAGGCGGCAAGCGCGAGGGCAAGAAGGATTTTTCTCATGAGCGGAAGGTTCAGAACCCTGTGCCGAACGTGAATTGTAGCCTCTGTAGCTGATCCCCGCTTCTCTTGTGGATGGGGAACGCCCAGGACAGGCGCAGCGGCCCGAACGGCGAGAACCAGGAAAGCGCGAGACCGGTCGAGTAGCGGAAATCGCCCAGGTCGACCTTCTCGCCCTGCCCGTAGACCTGGCCGGCGTCGAAGAAGGTCGCCAGGCGCAGCGACTGCTCTGCGGTCGCGCCGGGCATCGGGAACTGGAACTCGGCGCTGCCGGCGACCTTCCGGTTGCCGCCTATGGCGTTGCCGTTCGCGTCGTGCGGGCCGATGGAGAAGGCGCGATAGCCGCGCACGGAATCCGGGCCGCCGACGTAGTAGGCCTTGAAGAACGGCAGCGGGCGGCCGCCGAGGCCGCCGGCATAGCCGAGATCGCCTTTCAGCATGAGGGTGTAGATGCGCGTGAGCGGATAGAACCACTGGTGCTGGTAACCCAGCCGGTAGTACTGCAGGTCGCCCTGCGCCAGCTCGCTGCTCGCGCGCATGAACGTGCCGGAATTCGTGACGATCACGCTGTCGCGCGTATCGCGCTGCCAGCCGGCGGTCAGCGCGCCGTAACGGTACTCATTGCCGAAGTCGCGCGCGAAATCGAGATACCCCTGCGGGCTGTTGGTGAACGTGGTGAGCTTGACGGACTCGAGATTGAGGCCGAAGTCGACCGAGGTCACCTCCGATACCGGATAGCCGAACTTGACGCCGCCGCCGAGCGCGTCCGTGACGTAGGGACCTACGGCAAGGCTCGACGCGTCGGTTCTGCGCTTGTACACGTCGAACCCCTGGCTCACGCCGTCGATCGTGTAGTACGGATTGAAATACGACAGCGCGTAGACCCGGTTTACGTTGCCGCTGTTCACGTTCGCCGACACGAACTTGCCGGTGCCGAAGGCGTTCGCCTGGCGGATCGACGCCGACAGGGCGACCTTCTCCACGGTGGAGAATCCTATGCCGAGCAGCAGCGCCCCGGTCGCGCGCTCCTTCACGGTATAGAGCACGTCCACCTGGTCCGGGCTGCCTTCCACCGGCTGCGTCTCGACGTTGACCTCGCCGAAGTAGCCGGTCCGGTCGATGCGCCTGCGCGAGAGCTGTATTTTCGACGCGTCGTAGTAGGCGCCTTCGAGCTGGCGCATCTCGCGCCGCACGACTTCGTCGCGCGTCTTGGTGTTGCCGGCGACCTCCACGCGGCGCACGTACACCCGGCGCCCGGGGTCGACGGCCACGTTGAACGCCACCGTGCGCTTTTCCTTGTCGACGGCCGGAATCGCGTTGGCGTTGGCGAACGCGTAGCCCTCGTTGCCCAGGCGCTCGGCGATCGCCTTCGTGCTCGCCGCCAGCTTCTCGCGCGAGAACACGTCGCCGGGCTTGAGCTGGATCAGCTTCTCCAGCTCCTCCCGCGGCACGAGCATCTGCCCGCTGAGCTGCACGTCGGAGACCGTGTAGCGCTCGCCCTCGTTGATGTTGACCGTGATGTAGATATCGCGCCGGTCGGGCGTGATCGACACCTGCGTCGACTCGATGGCGAAGTCGAGGTAGCCGCGGTCCTGGTAGAACGAGCGCAGGGACTCCAGGTCGGCGGCGAGCTTCTCCCGCGAGTAGCGGTCGTGCTTGGTGTACCAGGTGAGCCACCCCGGCGTTCTCAGCACGAACAGATCGAGCAGCTCCCCCTCCTTGAACGCCTCGGCGCCGACGATGTTGATGCCGCGGATTTTCGCGACCTCGCCTTCGGTCACCGCGATGTTGATGCCGACGCGGTTGCGCTCGAGCGGCGTCACCGTCGTCTGCACCTCGGCGGCATACAGGCCGCGCGAAAGGTACTGGCGCTTGAGCTCCTGCTCGGCATTTTCGAGCACCGAGCGGTCGAAGATCCGGCCTTCGGCGAGGCCCTGCTCGCGCAGCACTTTGCGCACCGCGTCGGGCTCGAACTCCTTCATGCCGGAAAAGTCGATTTGCGCGACCGACGGCCGCTCCTGCACGAACACCACCAGCACCTCGTTCTCGACTTCGAGGCGCACGTCGGCGAAGAACCCGGTGGCGTACAGCGCGCGCAGCGCGGCCTGCGCCTTCTCCTCGTTCATGGTTTCGCCGACCTTGACCGGCAGATAGCTGAAGATCGTGCCCGCCTCGGTGCGCTGCAGGCCTTCGACGCGGATGTCCTTCACCGTGAAGGGGCGGAAGGCCTGCGCTGCTGCCCCCGCGGCCGCCAGGGCGAGGCTTGAGGCGAGGACCGCGGCGATCAGAGCATGGCGCAGCATCTAGCCGGTAAGCAGACGATTCAGATCGTTGTAGAAGGCAAAAGCCATCATGACCAGCAGCAGCGCCAGGCCGACGCGCTGCCCGAGCTCCATCGCACGCTCGGAGACGGGACTGCCCTTTATTATCTCGATCGCATAGTACATCAGGTGCCCGCCGTCGAGCAGCGGGATGGGCAGCAGGTTCAACACGCCGAGGCTGATGCTGATGAGCGCGAGAAACGTGATGTAGGAAACCCAGCCCATCTGCGCCGATTGGCCGGCGAAATCGGCGATCGTGACCGGGCCCGAGAGATGCCTCCACGAGACTTCGCCGAGCAGCATCTTGCCGAGCATCTTCAGGCTGAACACCGAGATGTCCCAGGTCTTGGCGAACGCGCGGCCGAGGCTCTGGAGCGGCCCGTACTGGACGCGGATCAGCATCGTCTCGGTTTGCGAGGGCGGTATGTACGGCGCCGCGCCGATGCGTCCGATGCGCGCCTCACCGGCCATCACCGGCTCGGGAACGACCTCCACCGTGCGCGTGTCGGCTCCTCGCTCCACGAGAAGCGCGAGCGGCTTGCCGGGCCGCGCGCGCACCGCGTTGACGAGCGATTCCCAGGTATCGATGGGCTTGCCGTCGGCGCGTACGATCCGGTCCCCCGCCGCGAGGCCTGCGCGCTGGGCCGGCCCGCCGGCGATGACCTGGCCGAGCACCGGCTCGAGCGGCGGCCGATAGAGCCGCAGCCCGACGAGCTCCAGAGCATCGGCTTCCACTTCATCAGCCGGATAAGCGTGCAGGTCGAGCGTCGTTTCGCCCAAGTGGCCGCGCTCGTCGACGGTCTCGAGGCGCAGCGTTTGCCGCTGCAGCGCAGCCTGCAGCACCCGCCAGCGCAGTTCCTGCCACGTGGAGATCGGCACGCCGTCGACGGCACGCACCGTGTCGCGCACGTGCAGGCCGGCCACCGCGGCGGCGCTGCCTGCGGGCGGTTCCGCGAGCACCGGCCGCGCCTCGGGCAATCCATACATGAAGAGCCCGGCGTAGACGGCGACTGCGAACAGGAAGTTGAACAGCGGCCCGGCCACCACGATGAGGAAGCGGCGCGCGACGCTTTGGCGGTTGAACGCGCGCCCCACCTCTTCGGGCCGCACCGGGCCCTCGCGCTCGTCGAGCATCTTCACATAGCCGCCGAAAGGCACCGCGGCGATGACCCATTCGGTACGGTCGGCGCCGCGCCGCCACAGCGCGAGCGGGCGTCCGAAGCCCACCGAGAAGCGCAGCACCTTGACGCCGCACAGGCGCGCCGCGAGATAGTGGCCGTATTCGTGCACCACGATGAGCACGCCGAGCGCGACGACGAACGCGACCAGGGTCTGCAGCAAGCTCATGCCGCCTGCCCGCGCAGGATGCGCTCGCCCGCCTTGCGCCGCGCGGCGGCGTCCGCCTGCATCACCGCGTCGAGATTACCCGCGTCGGAGCCCGGAATGCTCTCCAGCGTCTCGGCGATGACCCGCGCGATCGACGTGAACGGCAGGCGCCCGGCGAGGAACGCCTCGACCGCAATCTCGTTGGCCGCATTGAGCACGGTGGGCGCCGTGCCGCCGGCGCGCAGCGCCGCATACGCGAGCTGCAGGCAGGGAAAGCGCTCATGGTCCGGGCGCTCGAAGGAAAGGCTTTTCATCGCCGCGAGGTCGAGCGCGCGCGCGCCCGAGGCAATGCGATCCGGATGCGCCAGCGCGTACGCGATGGGCACGCGCATGTCCGGATTCGAGAGCTGCGCGATGACCGAGCCGTCGACGTACTCGACCAGCGAATGCACGATGCTCTGGGGATGGATCACCACTTCGATGCGCTCGGGCGCAAGATCGAACAGCCAGCGCGCCTCGATCACTTCCAGGCCCTTGTTCATCATCGTGGCCGAATCGACCGAGATCTTGCGGCCCATGACCCAGTTCGGATGCGCGCACGCCTGGTCCGGAGTCACCGCGGCGAGCTTCTCCAGGGGCAGAGAGCGGAACGGCCCGCCCGACGCGGTCAGGATGATTTTCAAGACCGTTCTCCGATCGGAAAAGCACTGGAAAACGGCGTTGTGCTCGCTGTCGACCGGCAGCAGTTGGGCGCCCGATTCGCGCGCCATGCGCATCACCAGCGCGCCGGCCATCACCAGCGCCTCCTTGTTCGCGAGAAGCACTCGCTTGCCGGCGCGCGCGGCAGCAAGCGTCGAGGCGAGCCCGGCCGCGCCGACGATGCCCGCCATCACGGCATCGCAGCCCGCATCGCTCGCCACGCGCTCCAGCGCCGCGCGGCCGAAGAGCAGCTCGCTGCCCGCTTCCTTGAATTTCCTCTCCAGGGCGGCGTTTTCCGATACGCCGGAGAGCACCGCGTAGCGCGGGCGATGACTGCGGCAGAGCTCGAGCAACGCATCGGCCGAAGCGTGCGCGGTGAGGGCGAACACGCGAAACCGGCCGCGATGCGCAGCCGCCACGTCGAGCGTGCTGGCGCCGATCGAGCCTGTCGCGCCGAGGACCGCGAGATTCATGCGCCTGCCCTGACGAGCGGCCATAGCAGCGCCGCGAGCGGCAGCGCAGCCGTCGTGCTGTCGATGCGGTCGAGCACCCCGCCGTGCCCGGGCAGCAGGGTTCCGCTGTCTTTGACGCCGGCCTGGCGCTTTACCGCGGATTCGAACAGGTCCCCGACGATGCTGATCATGAAAAGCGCCGCGGCCGACGCGAGAAACGGCGCCCACGCCACGGCCTGAATGGACGATCCCACGATGATAGCGTAGGCGAGCGCGCCGATGAGGCCGCCGACGGCGCCTTCCACCGTCTTGCCCGGGGATATGGCGGGCGCGAGCTTGCGCCGGCCCCAGGAGCGGCCGACGAGGTAGGCGGCCGTGTCGGCGATCCAGATGAGAATCAGGATGAGCAGCACTTCGACCGGATCGAGCGCCAGCATGGCGAGCGCCGCCGGAACGAGGACCGCGAAGCCGGAAGCGCCGATCCAGGTGATCTGCCCGGCGCGCACGCCGCGCCACATCCATAGCGGGGCGATCGCCACCCAAAAGAGCGCCGCGGCCGCAAACAACGCCGACTGCACGCCGATCGCTTCGGAGACGAGAAAAGTTGCGGCGAGCGTTGCTGCATACAGCCATGCGCTGCGCCGGCCGAGGCGGCACAATCCCGCCCATTCCAGGCCAGCGACGAGAAGAAGCAGCGCAAGCACGAGCGCGAGAGCGGGCCGCGGAAGAAAAAACAGCGCGGCAAGCAGCGCGGCAATGAGCACCGCTGCCGTTGCCAGGCGCGCGGCGAGCTGACCTTTCAGGCGACCTCGGAGCGATTCGCTGCTTCGAGTTGCTCGCTGGTGCGGCCGAAACGGCGCTCGCGGTTGCGGTAGGAGGCGATTGCCTGGTCCAGCGCCGCGGCGTCGAAGTCCGGCCAGAGCCTCTCGGTGAAGTACAGCTCGGTGTACGCAAGCTGCCACAGCAGGAAATTGCTGATGCGCTGCTCGCCGCCGGTGCGGATGAACAGATCCGGCTCGGGGGCGTAGCTCATCGCCAGGTGCGGCGCCAGGGCCTTCTCGTCGAGAAAATCCTTTTTCTCCCGGATGGCCTTGTTGACCGCCTGCAGGATGTCCCAGCGGCCGCCGTAGTTCGCCGCAATGGTGAGCGTCAGCGCCTTGTTCCCTGCAGTGAGCTGCTCGCCCTTCTCGATCGCGCGGCGGATGCTGGGATCGAAGCGCCGCGTGTCGCCCACGACTTTGAGGCGCACGCCGTTGCGGTGCAGCTTCTCCACCTCGTTCGTGAGCGCCATCTGGAAGAGCTGCATCAGCAGCGCGACTTCCTCCTGCGGGCGCCGCCAGTTCTCGGAGCTGAAGGCGAAGAGCGTCAGGTACCCGATGCCGCGCTCGGCGCACGCGCGCACCGTGGCGCGCACCGCCTCGACCCCGCGCCGGTGGCCGGCGATGCGCGGCAGATGCTGGCGCTTCGCCCAGCGGCCGTTTCCGTCCATGATGATGGCGACGTGCCGCGGCACGTCGCCGTGCGCGGGAACCTCCTGCGTGGAGCTCGAGTGCGTCATACCGCCAGGAGCTCCTTTTCCTTCTCCTGCAGAAGCTTGTCGACGTCGGCGATATGCCGGTCGGTCATCTTCTGCACCTCGTCCTGGGCGCGGCGCTCGTCGTTCTCGGAAACCTCGTGCTTCTTCAGCGCTTCCTTGAGGTGGTGGATCGCGTCGCGCCGCAGGTTGCGCACCGCGACGCGCGCATTTTCGGCCTCGTGCCGCACCACCTTGATGAGCTCCTTGCGCCGTTCCTCGGTGAGCGCCGGCATCGGCACGCGCACGGTCTCGCCCTGGCTCGCCGGGTTGAGGCCGAGGTCGGAGTCGCGGATCGCCTTCTCCACCGCCTGCGTCATCTTCTTCTCGAAGGGCGTGACGCCGATGGTGCGCGAGTCGAGCAGCGTGACCTTCGCCACCTGGTTCAGCGGCGTGGGCGTACCGTAGTAGTCGACGTGGATATGGTCGAGCAGGCCGGTATGCGCCCGGCCGGTGCGCACCTTGGCAAGATCCGCCTTGAATGCCTGGACGCTTTTGTCCATCTTTTGATCGGTCGACTTCTTCAGCTCGGCAATCACCATATTGCCCCCATCATACGTGAACTAGCGTGCCCTCATCCTCGCCCAGAACCACCCGGCGCAGCGCATCCTTCTTGAAAATGCTGAACACGTTGATCGGCAGTTTCTGGTCCCGGCACAGCGTCAGCGCCGTAGCGTCCATCACCTTGAGGTTGCGGGCGATCGCCTCGTCGAAGCTTATCCTTGCGTAGCGCTGCGCGCGCGGATCGCGCTTCGGGTCCGCCGTGTAGATGCCGTCGACCTTGGTCGCCTTGACGACGATCTCGGCGCCGATCTCGCTGCCGCGCAGAGCGGCGGCCGTGTCGGTGGTGAAGAACGGGTTGCCGGTGCCGGCGGCGAAGATGACCACCTTGCCTTCTTCCAGGTACCGGATCGCCTTGCCGCGGATGTACGGCTCGCACACCTGCTCGATGTTGAGCGCCGACTGCACCCGGCTCGCGATGCCGGCCTGGCGCATGGAGTCGGACAGGGCGAGCGCATTCATCACCGTGGCGAGCATTCCCATGTAATCGGCGGTCGCGCGGTCCATGCCGGCCGCTCCCGGGGCCAGGCCGCGGAAGATGTTGCCGCCGCCGATCACCACCCCCATCTCCACGCCGAGCCGCGCCACCTGCGCCACCTCGGCGACGATCGCCTCGATGGTCTGGCGGTTGATGCCAAACGGATCCTCCCCCATCAGGGCTTCGCCCGACAGCTTGAGGAGGATCCGCTTGTATTTCGGCGTCAAGGTTCGCTTTTAATGGACTTGGTTCGGTTTCTCGATTCCCTCACCAACGACGAGGAAGGCGTATCCGTTGACCTTGCCCTTCTTGGCGGCGAGCATCTTCTCGACCGTCTGCTTGTCGTCCCTGACGAATGGCTGGCCGAACAGCGTCTTTTCATTCAGGAACTTGTTCACCGCGCCGTCGACCATCTTGGCGACGATCTCGGCGGGCTTGCCCGATTCCTTGGCGCGGGCCTCCTGGATGCGCCTTTCGTCGGCAGCAACCTCTTGCGGCACCTCCGCCTTGGTGAGGTAGGCGGGTTTGGCGAACGCGACGTGCATCGCCACGTCCTTGCCCACTTCCTCCGGCCCTTCGTAATCCACGAGCACGCCGATCTTCACGCCGTGCAGGTACAGGGCGAGCTTGCCTTTCGCCTGAAGGCGCTTGAAGCGGCGGATCGTCATGTTCTCGCCGATCTTCTGCACCAGCGCCTGGCGCCTGGCTTCGACCTTCGTACCGAGCAGATCGAGCGAAGCCAATTCTTCCGTGTCGGCGGGATTGCGCGCCGCCACGATCTCGGCGAGCGATTTCGCGAACGCCACGAAGTCGTCGTTCTTCGCGACGAAGTCGGTTTCGCAGTTGAGCTCCACCAGCGCCCCTATTTTCGCATCCGCAGTAATAAATGCTCCAATTACGCCCTCGGCCGCGATGCGGCTCGCGGCCTTGCTCGCCCTGGCGCCGCTCTTGATGCGCAGGATCTCTTCGGCCTTGCGCAGATCGCCGCCCGACTCGGTCAACGCCTTCTTGCACTCCATCATTCCCAGCCCGGTGAGCTCGCGGAGCTCCTTCACCAGGCCTGCGCTGATTTCCGCCATCCTTGCAAACTCCTTACTTACGGTTGAAAAAAAGGGGCGCTAGGCCCCTTTTGTTCGTTACGCCTCGAGAGGCTATCGCGACGCCTCATCCTCTTCCACCTCGACGAACTCGTCGCGCGAGGCGGCGACCACTTCCTCGACCGACTGGCTGCGGCCTTCGAGCACCGCGTCCGCCATGCCGCGCGCATACAGCCGGATCGCCCGGCTCGAATCGTCGTTGCCTGGAATGACGTAGTCGATGCCGGCCGGGGTGTGATTGGTGTCGACGACCCCGATCACCGGCACGCCGAGCTTGTTCGCCTCGGCCACGGCGCCCTTCTGATAGCCGACGTCGATGATGAACAGCGCATCGGGGAGGCTCGAGAGCTCCTTGATGCCGCCGAGCGAGCGGTTGAGCTTGTCCATCTCGCGCTGCAGGCCGAGCGCCTCCTTCTTGGCGATACGCTCGAACGTGCCGTCCTGCGCCATGCCTTCCATTTCCTTCAGCCGCTTGATGGACTGCTTGACGGTCTTGAAGTTCGTCAGCATGCCGCCCAGCCAGCGGTAGTCGACGTACGGCATCTGGCAGCGCTGCGCTTCCTCGCGCACGATGTCGCGCGCCTGACGCTTGGTCCCGACGAAAAGCAGCATGCCGCGGTTGGCGGCGAGCTGGCGCGCGAATTTCAGCGCGTCCTGGTACATCGCCAGGGTCTTTTCGAGGTTGATAATGTGGATCTTGTTGCGGTGGCCGAAGATGTACGGCGCCATCTTCGGGTTCCAGTACCGGGTCTGGTGTCCGAAATGGACCCCGGCTTCCAGCATTTGACGCATCGTTACCGACACTCGCTTGTCTCCTTAGGGTTGGGTCTGCCGTGCTTTTCCGCACCCCTCGCGGGGCACCCTAATCGAAGGCACGGGAAATTTGACTCGCATCGCGCAAGTCAGCCTAAAATTCTAGCATAATCAGGCATCAATGGCCGTTGTCCCGAAGACCGCCGAGGAGATCGAGCGGATGCGCATCGCCGGTCGCCTCGCCGCCGAGGTGCTCGATTTCATCGCTCCGCACGTGAAGGCCGGCGTGACGACCGGGAAGCTGAACGACCTGTGCCACGACTACATGGTGCGGGTGCAGAAGACCGTGCCCGCGCCGCTCAACTACGCGCCGCCGGGCTACAAGCCGTTTCCGAAGTCGATCTGCACCTCGGTGAACCACCAGGTGTGCCACGGCGTGCCCGGCGACCGGGTGCTGAAGCAGGGCGACATCCTCAACATCGATATCACGGTCATCAAGGACGGCTACCACGGCGATTCGAGCCGCATGTACTACGTCGGCGAGCCGAGCATCCAGGCGCGGCGCCTGGTGGAGGTGACTTTCGAATGCATGTGGCTCGGCATCCGCCAGGTCCGGCGCGGCGCGCGGCTGGGCGATGTCGGCGCCGCGATCCAGGCCCACGCCGAGAAGCATGGCTACTCGGTCGTGCGCGAGTTCTGCGGTCACGGCATTGGGCGCAAGTTCCATGAGGAGCCGCAGGTGCTGCACTACGGCCGCGCCGGCACCGGTCTCGTGCTCGAGCCGGGCATGACTTTCACCATAGAGCCGATGATCAACGCCGGCAAAGCCGGGATCCGCGAGCTCGCCGATGGCTGGACCATCGTCACCAAGGACCATAGCCTCTCCGCGCAGTGGGAGCACACCATCTCCGTCACGGAGAACGGCTATGAGGTGCTGACCCAGTCGGCCGGCTCGATGGCCGAACCCGCCTCGATCGGATAGCGCCGTGCTGCGCCAGCAGGTGGCCGACGGACGCCGGGCGCTGCGCGATCAATATCTCCAGCACCCGAATTGCCGCCTTCTTCTCCACCGGCACACGCGGCTCATCGACCGCGCGGTCAAGGCCGTCTGGTCGGAATCCGGGCTCGCTGGCGCGGCGCTGGTCGCGACCGGCGGCTACGGCCGCCAGGAGCTTTATCCGTGCTCCGACATCGACCTGCTGGTTCTCCTGCCGGGCGAGCTGCCCGACTCTGGCCGCGAGCGGGTCGAGCGCCTGATCGGCACCTTGTGGGACATCGGGCTCGAAATCGCGCATAGCGTGCGCACCGTGCAAGGCTGCGTCGACGCGGCGGCCGAAGACATCACCATCCAGACGACGCTCATGGAAGCGCGCTTTCTTGCCGGGAGCCGCAACCTGTTCCGGGAGCTCGTCGAGCGCCTTCACGCAGCCGTCGACCCGGCCGCGTTCTTCAAGGCGAAAAAGCTCGAGCAGGAGCAACGGCATGCCAAGCACCAGGACACGCCGTATGCGCTCGAGCCGAATCTGAAGGAAGCTCCCGGCGGACTGCGCGACCTCCACACCGTCCAATGGATCGCCCGTGCGAGCGGCATCGGCCGGCGCTGGGGCGACCTGGTCGCGAACGGCCTCATCGAGCGCCTGGAAGCGCGCCAGCTCGCGCGCCACGAGGCGGCATTCCAGGACCTGAGAATCCGGCTCCACTACCTGGCCGGCAGGCGCGAAGACCGCATCGTTTTCGACTTTCAGAACGCGCTGGCGCAGCAGTTCGGCGACGTGGACACGCCCGAGCGGCGCGCGAGCGAGGCCATGATGCAGCGCTACTACCGCGCGGCGAAGACCGTGACGCAGCTCAATACCATCGTGCTGCAGAACATCGGCGACCGCCTGCTGCCCCGGCCGGAGGAGGCGCCGCGCACGCTGAACGAGCGCTTCCGCATGCGGGGCGAGTTCCTCGAGGCGGTGGACGAAAAGCTCTTCGAGCGCGAGCCGCACGCCATCCTGGAGAGCTTCCTTCTGATGATGCAGCACCACGAGTTGCGCGGGATGACCGCGCCCACCTTGCGCGCCCTGTGGCGCGCGCGCTTTCTGGTGAATGCCAGGTTCAGGAGAGATTCCCTGGCGCGGCTCATGTTCCTGCACATGCTGCAGCAGCCGCGCGGCATCGTGCACGAGTTCCGGCGCATGAACATGTACGGCATCCTCGGGCGCTATCTGCCGGAATTCGGCCGCATCGTCGGGCAGATGCAGCACGACCTGTTCCACGTGTACACCGTCGACCAGCACATCCTGATGGTGGTGCGTAACCTGCGCCGCTTCACCATGACGGAGTTCGCGCACGAGTTCCCGCTTTGCAGCGAGCTGATGAGCGGCTTCGAGCGTCACTGGCTGCTTTACGTCGCCGCGCTTTACCACGACATCGCCAAGGGCCGCGGCGGCGATCATTCCGATCTCGGAGCCGCGGACGTTCGCGCGTTCGCGAGAAGGCACGGCCTTTCCGAAGAGGACAGTGCGCTGGTCGAATTCCTGGTGGAAAAGCACCTGGCGCTGTCGCACGTCGCGCAAAAGCAGGACGTGTACGACCCGGAGGTCGTGCGCGCTTTCGCCGAGCGCGTGGGTAGCGAGCGGCGCCTCGTCGCGCTGTACCTGCTCACGGTGGCCGACGTGCGCGGCACCAGCCCCAAGGTCTGGAACGCCTGGAAAGCGAAGCTCCTGGAAGATCTGTTCCGCGCGGCGCGCCGCGCGCTGACCGGCGAGCCGCTCGAGCGCGATGCCGCGCTTGCCGAAAAGCAGGCCGAGGCGACCCGGCTGCTGCGCCTCTATGCCCTGTCCGATGGCGTGAAGGACAGGCTGTGGAAGCAGCTCGACACGGCTTACTTCCTGCGCCACGAGCCGCAGGAAATCGCCTGGCAGACGCGCAACCTGCATTACCGCGTGGACACGCCCTCGCCCGTGGTCAAGGCGCGCCTCGCGCCTTTCGGCGAAGGGCTCCAGGTCATGATCTACACGCCCGACCGCGAGGCGCTGTTCGCGCGCATCTGCGGCTATTTCGAGCGCGCCGGCTTCAACATCGTCGAAGCCAAGGTGCACACCACGCGAAACGGCTATGCGCTCGATACTTTCGTGGTCATGGGCCAGGGCCGCGAAGCGCATTACCGCGACATGATCAGCATGATCGAGACCGAGCTCGCCGCGGAAGTGCAATCGCAGGCGCCGCTCGCGCCCCCGCGCGGCGGGCGGCTGTCGCGCCGGGTACGCCATTTCCCCATCTCCCCGGTGGTGGATATCCGGCCCGACGAGCGCGGCGCTTTCCACGCGCTGCAGATCGTGGCGAGCGACCGGCCGGGCCTGCTCTACGGCGTGGCGCGCGTCCTCGCGCGCTACCACGTCAATCTTCACACCGCCCGCATCAACACGCTCGGCGACCGCGCCGAGGACATGTTCCTCGTGTCAGGCGAGGCGCTCGCGAATCCGAAAACCGTGCTGCAGCTCGAGCAGGATCTGCTCAAGGAGCTGAGCCTCACTCCTCAGCCGGCAGCTCCTGTCCCGGAAACAGCGCTTCATTGAAGCCGAAGCGCGTGAAGTCGCGGATGCGCATCGGGTAGAGGATGCCGTCCAGATGGTCGACTTCGTGCTGCGCCACCCGGGCGTGGAAGCCGTCGACTTCGCGCTTGAAGCGCTTGCCGCGCTCGTCGAAGCCCGCATACCTCAATTTCTTCCAGCGCGGCACCCAGCCGCGCATTCCGGGAACGGACAGGCAGCCTTCCCAGCCGTCCTCCATCTCGGACGAAAGCGGCGTCAGCTCCGGATTGATGAGCACGGTGTCGGGGACCTCCTCGACGTCCGGGTAGCGCGGATTGGACTTCACGCCGAAGATCACCACGCGAAGCTGCACGCCGATCTGCGGCGCGGCGAGCCCGGCTCCGTTGAGGTGCGCCATCGTGTCGCGCATGTCCTGCAGCAGCTGATTTAGTTCAGGGCTGTTGAACCTCGTGACGGGCAATGACTTTTGCCAAAGCCGAGGGTCACCCATGCGTAAGACTTCCCGGATCATCCTTCGCAGAGCTTCTCGATGATGCGCCGCACGCGCCCCATGGCCTCGTCGAGCACCTCGCCGATCTTGTCGAGCGGCACCGCGCGCTGGCTGTCGCCACGGCCGGCCGCGTAGTTCGCGACCACCGCGATGGTGGCGTACTCCAGGCTGATCTCGCGGGCGAGCGAGGCCTCCGGCATGCCGGTCATGCCCACGACATCGGCGCCGTCGCGCTCTAGCCGCTCGATCTCGGCCGCGGACTCGAGGCGCGGTCCCTGCGTCGCCGCATAGACCGCGCCGTCGACCAGCATTTCGCCGCAGTCCTTGGCGGCCGCGAGAAGCTGGCGACGCAGCTCGCGCGAATAGGGCTCGGTGAAGTCGATGTGATTTACCGGCAGGCCGACGCCTTCGAAATACGTCGACGACCGCCCCCAGGTGTAGTCGATCACCTGGTGCGGAAGCAGCAGCTGGCCGGGCCAGGTGTCCTTGCGGATGCCGCCGACGGAGGCGACCGATACGACGGAGTCGGCGCCGGCGTCCTTCAGCGCCCACAGGTTCGCGCGGTAGTTCACCTCGTGCGGCGCAATGGTGTGGCCGTAGCCGTGGCGCGCCAGGAACGCCACGGCGCGGCCGCGGATGCGGCCGAGCGTCAACGCGCCGGAAGGCTCGCCGTAAGGGGTGCGCGCCACCTTGCGCTGCGTCACCTCCATGATGCCGAGCTTGGACAGGCCGCTGCCCCCGATGATCGCCAGCAGCGGCATCGCTATTCCTTCATCGCCCGGATTTCCGGCAGGTTGCGCCAGAACCCCTTCGCGTCCATGCCGCAGCCGAAGACGAAGCGGTCCGGAATGCGCAGGCCCACGAAGTCGGCCGCGATAGGCTTCTTGATGCCGAGCGTTTTCTCCACGAGCACGGCGCAGTAGAACTCGGCCGCGCCGAGCTCGAGCAGGCGCTCGCGGATGACGCTCATGGTCTCCCCGTGGTCGAGAATGTCGTCGACCACGAGCACGGCGCGCCCCCGGACCAGCCCGGGCGGCGAGACCTTCCAGTCGACGCCGGCGCCGCGCGTCGCGGCGCCGTAGCGGGAGGCATGGATGTAGTCGAAGTCGAGCGGGAAGCGCAGCTGCGGCAGCAGCTGTCCGGCAAACACCACCGCGCCGCCCATGACGGCGAGCACCATCGGGTACGCGTTGGCGAGGCGTTGCTCGATTTCGGAGGCGAGGCGGCGCACGGCCGCCTGCACCTCTTCCGCACTCGCAACGAGCTCGGATTCCTCGAGGAACGCCCAAGCCTGCTTCGGGTCGGGCATTCCCAAAGTCTAACGGGACTTCAGGTAGCGCGTGAACTCCCCGCCGATCTCGGGGTGGCGCAGGCCGTACTCGACCATCGCCTGCACGTAGCCGAGCTTCGAGCCGCAGTCGAAGCGCCGCCCGGGCAGCCGCACCGCGAGCACGCGCTCGTCGGCGAGAAGCTTCGAGATGCCGTCGGTCAGCTGGATCTCGCCGCCCGCGCCCGGCGCCACCTCGGCGAGGCGCTCGAAAATCTTCGGCGTCAGCACGTAGCGGCCGATGACCGCGAGATTCGAGGGCGCGTTCGCCGGCTTCGGCTTTTCCACGATGCTGTGGATGCGCGCCGTATCGCCCTGCATCTTGTCGATGGTGACGATGCCGTAGCTCTGCGTCTGGTCGCGCGGCACTTCCTCGACGCCGAGAAGCGAGCATTGCTCGTGCGCGAAGATTTCCGCCATGCGCGCCATCGCAGGCGGCTGGGAGTCCATCAGATCGTCGGCGAGGATCACCGCAAAAGGCTCGTTGCCGACGACGTTCTGGGCGCACAGCACCGCGTGACCGAGCCCCAGGGGCTCGGCCTGGCGCGTGTAGATGCAGCGCACCCCTTCCGGCAGAACGGAGCGCGTCATGTCGAGGAGCTCGCCCTTGTTCTTGCGCTCGAGCTCGGTTTCGAGCTCGTAGGCCTTGTCGAAGTGGTCTTCGATGGCGCGCTTGTTGCGGCCGGTGACGAAGATCATCTCGGTGATGCCGGCCGCGGCCGCCTCCTCCACCGCGTACTGGATGAGCGGCTTGTCGACGATCGGCAGCATTTCCTTCGGGCTTGCCTTGGTCACCGGCAGGAACCGGCTGCCGAGCCCGGCGACCGGGAAGACCGCTTTTCTGAGTTTCACCTGGGGGACGCCTTGTTCAGGAGTTCAAGAAATTCCGGCTCGTCGAGCACCTTGACGCCGAGGCTGCGCGCCTTGTCGAGCTTCGCTCCGGCTTCCGCGCCGGCCACGACGAAGTCGGTCTTCTTCGACACTGAGCCCGCCACCTTGTGGCCGCGCGCCTCCAGCTCGGACTGCGCCTGCTCGCGCGTCATGGAAGAAAGCGCACCGGTCAGGACGAAGGTTTTTCCTTCCGGCGCCGGGCTCGGTGCGGTTTGCCGCAGCCGCACGCCTGTGCGCGGCGCGGTGAGGCGCGCGATCACCTTGCGATTGTGCGGCTCGTGGAGGAATTTCGCGATGCTGTCCATGAGTTCCGGGCCGATGCCCTCCAGCGGCACCTTGAGCGCGGGCTCGCCGCGCTTCTTGCGTTGGGCATTCTGCTTTCGGACGCTTTCCTTGTCAGCCGCGAGCTTAGGCCAATCGGCATGCGCCAGGGCTTCGAGCGATCTAAATTCGCGCGCGAGGATCCGCGCCACCTCCTCCCCTACTCCGGGGATGCCGAGCGCAAAAATGAGCCGGTGCAGCTCGGCGTCGCGCGACTTTTCGATCTGCCCGACGAGGTTGCGCGCCGACTTCTCGCCCATGCGCTCCAGCTCCGCCAGCGCCGCTTCCTTCAGTTCGTAAAGGTCGGCCGGGCTGTCGACTAGGCCCCGGTCCACCAGCTGCTCGACGATTTTCTCGCCCAGGCCCTCGATGTCCATGGCGCGGCGCGCGGCAAAATGCAGCAGCGTCTGCTTGCGCTGCGCCTTGCAGTAGAGCCCGCCGGTGCAGCGAGTCGCCGCCTCGCCGGGAACCCGCACGACCGGAGAGCCGCATTCGGGGCAGTGCTGCGGCATTTCGAAACGCTCCTCGCGCCGCCGCGGGCCCTTGGCGCGCACGCCGACGACCTCCGGAATCACGTCGCCGGCGCGCCGCACGACGACGGTGTCCCCGACCCACACGTCCTTGCGCCGCAGCTCGTCTTCGTTGTGCAGCGTGGCGTTGGTGACGGTGACGCCGCCGACGAACACCGGCTTGAGGCGCGCGACCGGCGTGAGCGTCCCGGTACGGCCCACCTGCACGCCGATCCCCAGCACCTCGGTGGTTTCTTCCTGCGGAGGAAACTTGTGCGCGAGCGCCCAGCGCGGCTCGCGCGCCAACGCGCCGAGCCTGCGCTGCAGATCCAGGCGGTTCACCTTGTACACGACGCCGTCGATGTCGAAAGGCAGCTGCGCGCGCTGCTCTCCGATCCGGCGGTGGTAATCGACAAGCTCGTCGGCGCCGTGCACCACTTTCCGCGCCGGGTGCACCGGAAGCCCGAGCTTCTCCATCGCGTCCAGGAGCTCGCTGTGCCGGGCGAACTGCTTCCATCCCTCGACGCGCCCGACGCCGTAGGCCGAAAAAGTGAGCGGCCGGCGCGCGGTCACCTTGGGGTCCAGCTGTCTCACGCCGCCCGCGGCCGCGTTGCGCGGGTTGACGAAGGTCTTCTGCCCCGCGGCGCTTTGCCGCTGGTTCAGGCGCTCGAAGTCGGCGCGCGTCATGTAGATTTCGCCGCGCACCTCGAGCAGCGCGGGCGCCGAGCCGTGCAGCCTTAGCGGGATGCTGCGTAGGGTCCGCACGTTCGGCGTCACGTCTTCGCCGGTTTCGCCGTCGCCGCGCGTGGCGCCCATTACAAGCTCGCCATGCTGATAGCGCAGGTTGATGGCGAGGCCGTCGAACTTCAGCTCGGCCAGGTATTCGACCGCCGGATCCCGCGGCGACAGTCCGAGTTCGCGCCGGATGCGGGCGTCGAACTTCGCCGCGCCGGCGTCGTCCGCCTCGGCCTCCGTGCGGATCGAAAGCATCGGCACTTCATGGCGCACGGGAGGAAGCTCGCCGCGCGCCGCCCCGCCAACGCGCTGAGTGGGGGAATCGGGAGCGAGGAGCTCGGGGTGCTTCGCTTCGAGCTCCTGCAATTCACGGAAAAGACGGTCGTACTCGGCATCCGTGATTTCCGGCGCGTCCTCGACGTAATACAGCCGGTTATGGCGCTCGATCTCGGCGCGCAGCGCTTCGGCGCGCGCCCGGGCCTCCTTCGGCGCCGTCATGAGAAGACGCGCAGGGCGAGAGGGCTGCCCGGCTCGATGCCGAGTTCCGCAAGACGCGCGCGGACCGCATCGAGCTCCGCGCGAATGGTGGAAAGCGCGCGCTCATCGAGCGGCTTGCCGTTGTCGTCGACGAGCCGGCCGCCGTGGGCCGCCGCCATGTCGCGCGCGGTGCGCACCATCGCCTCGTAGCTTTTCTCGAGCTCCGCCGTGCGCGGCACGTCGAGCAGCAGCGTGACGCCGTCGGCGCGCGGCGCCGCCTGGAACGATTCGCCCGGCGGCAACTCGGCTTGCGGCACGCCCAGCACATGCAGGGCGATCTGGATATCCACTTCGACGCAGGCGCGATCGAGCTCCTGCGCGGCGTCGAGCGCCTGCCGCATTTCCGGCGCCGATACCGTGGCGCCATGCGCCGCCGCAATCGATTCCACTTGCGAGCGAAACTCGAGCAGCCGCGCTTCGCCGATCACGCCGTCGCGGCTCACCATCTGCAGGGCCGCCTGCGCCGAGTCCGGGCCCGAATCGGCGAGCGTCGCGCGCGGCGCAAAGCGGCGCTCGAGCCCGGCCCACTCGGCGCCGAGGCGCTCGGCGCTCGTGCCTTCGAGCTCGATGACGTAGTCGATCCCCGGCCGTGCCTGCGGTTGCGGGTTTTGCGCCAGCGCGTCGATCGTCGGCTCGCGGCGCGCTGCGGGCTCCCCGAGCAGCGCGTCGGCGTGCTGCGAGCCGAAAGCGCGCTGCGCATCGCGGCGCGTTGCGCGCTCCTGGACGCGGTTGTAGACGAGCACCCCGGCGACCGCGACGGCGCCGATGATCAGCAGACCGAGCTGGAGGTCGGTCATGTGCTCCTAGGCTGCGAGCTCCTCCCGCATGCGGAGCGCCTCCTCGATGTCTACCGCCACCACGCGCGAGACGCCCGACTCGGGCATCGTCACGCCGACCAGCTGCTGCGCCATTTCCATGGAAATCTTGTTGTGGCTGATGAACAGGAACTGCGTTTGCGCGGACATGCGCTTCACGAGCTCGCAGAACCGCTGGGTGTTCGTGTCGTCGAGCGGCGCGTCCACCTCGTCGAGCAGGCAGAACGGCGCCGGGTTGAGCTGGAACAGCGAGAACACCAGCGAAATGGCCGTCAGCGCCTTTTCGCCGCCGGAGAGCAAATGTATGGAGCTGTTGCGCTTGCCCGGCGGCTGGGCCATCACCTGCACCCCGGCGTCGAGGATTTCCTCGCCCGTCATCACGAGCTTCGCCTCCCCGCCGCCGAAGAGGCTCGGGAACAGCGAGCCGAAATGCCGGTTGACGCTCTCGAACGTTTCGCGCAGCAGCTCCCGGGTTTCGCGGTCGATGCGGCGGATCGCGTCCTCGAGCGTGTGGACGGCCTCCTCCAGATCGGCCGACTGCGAGTCGAGAAAGCCCTTGCGCTCCCGGCTCGTCGTGAGCTCCTCGAGAGCGGCGAGGTTGACGGCGCCGAGCTCGGCGAGCGCCTGGGTGATGCGGGTGATCTCGCCCTGCAGCGAAGAGGGCCGCGGCGCGCGCTCGGCCTCGGCGGCAAGCACCGCTTCGTCGGCGCTCGCCTCGCGCAGCTGCGCCTCGAACTGCTCGAAGGAGAGCTGCGCGGCCTGCTCCTTGAGCCGCAGCTCGCCGACCCGGTCGCGCAGCGGCGCGACCCGCGCCTCGATCTGCAGCTTCCCCTCCTCCAGCTCGCGCAGCGCCGCGGCCGCGGCTTCGACGGCATTGCGAGCTTCCGCGAGCGTCTTCTCGCACGCAATCCGCGCCTCGACCGCCGCATCGAGCGCCTCGCGCACCGCCGGGATCGGATCGTTGGCCAGCTCTTCGTTGAGCTTCGCCACTTCCAGGTCGGCGCGCTGGATCTGCTGGTCGATCATCTTCACCGAGTTGTCGATCTCGGTGATCTTGGAGCTGCACTCGCGCTCGCCGAAGAGCGCGTCCTGCGCCTCGCGTTCCGCCAGCTGCACGGCGCGCCGCTGCTGCGCCAGGGCCGTCTCGGCGGCCACATGGGCAGCGCGCGCCGCATCCAGCCGCTCGCGGGCGGCGGCGATGTCGGCGCCAAGGCGTTCCTGGTTGGCGCGCGAGTCCGCCAGCGCCCGCTCGCCGCTTTCCATTTCCGCGCCGACCTGCTCGAGCTCGGCGCCGACCTGGGCAGCGCGCTCGCGATAGCGCTCGTGCGCCTGCATGAGCTTCAGGTGCTCGATTTGCGCATCGTGGTGCGCGTTCTGGCGCGCCGAGATCTCGAGCCTTGCCCGCTCCAGGGCGGCGTTGCGCTCGGCGAGCTGCGCGTCGCAATCCTCGAGCTCCTTTTGGGCGGCGGCCAGCCTTGCCTGCATCTCCTGCAGCCGCTTTTCGAGCTCCTCGATTTCCGCCTGGCGCGCGAGCAAGCCGGTGTCTTCCGCGTCCGGCGCATGCAGGCTCACCGTGTGGCGGGTGAACTGATGGCCTTCGCGGGTCACGAACATGCCCGCCGGCGGCAGCGCCGCGCGCAGCTCGGCGGTGGGCGGCGCTTCCGCAACGAAGACGCCCGCGAGCCAGTCGGACAGCGCGCCGCCCACCGCAGGGTCGGCGGCGTGGATCTTCGAGGCCAGGGTCGCGAAGCGTGCCTCGGGCGCCTGCTCGCCGGCGGCGCGCTCGAACAGGCTCGCTTTCGACGGGGGCCCGTCCGCGATCACCGCGGCGAGCGCGCCCGGGCCGGTGAGCTCGAGCGCGTGCAGCCGCTCTCGCAAAACGGATTCCGCGGCGCTCTCCCATCCGTGGTCGATGCGCAGCTTCTGCCATAGCGGCGGCAGGCCTCCGAGCCCGTGCCGCTCGAACCACTCGCGCAGCGGCGCGTTTTCCTCGACCGCGGCCTGGATCTGGCGCAGCGTGGCGATTTGCGCCTGCACGGCGGCGTGCTCGCGCTGCGCCGCATTGAGCGCTTCGCCCGCCGCGGTTTTCTGCGCTTCCAGGCTCGAAACCTCGGCCTGCAGCGCTTCGCTGGCTTCTTCGGCGGCGCGCACCGCCGCCTGCAGCTCGGCCATGCGGGCTTCGAGCCCGCTCACCGCTCCCGCGTCGGGCTCGGCGAGCGTGCGCAGCTCGCCCTCGAGGCGCTCGCGCCGCTGCTCGAGCGCCTGCCTGCCGCGCTCGAGGTGCGCCAGGTTCGCCTGCTCCAGCTGCAGCCGGCTCTCCGCCTGCATGAGCTGGCTGCGCGCCTCGTTGAGGCGCTCCTGGGCGCCGCGGAAAGCCTGCTCGGCCTGGGGCAGGGCCGCATTTTCGCTTTCGAGCCGGTGCTTCGATTCGCTGACGCGCTGCTTCGCCGTCTGGGAGCGCGCCGCCCACATGTGCAGCGCCTGCGTGAGCTGCGAGCGCTGCTCGCGCCACGATGCGAGCTGCGCGCGGCGCTCGGTGTGCTCGCTTTCCAGGCGCTGGCGCGTTTCCTCCGCATACCGCAGCTCGGATTCGTGCGTGGCGACGCTGGCGTTGGCGGCGTAAAGCGCAGCCTGCGCCGCATTGAGCCCGTCTCCCGCGAGGTAATGCGCCGAGCGCGCAGTCTCGATGCGCGACTCGATGCCGCGCAGCGCGGCGTTTTCGGCCTCGAGCTCGTTCGTGACCTTGCCGATCTCCTGCGAGTGGCGCTCGCGCTCGCTGCCCGCATCGCGCCGGCGCAGGTACCAGAGCAGGTGCTGCTTGAGATGGAGCTCGGCCTGCAGCTCGTTATAGCGCGTGGCGACCTTCGCCTGGCCCTCGAGCTTTTCCAGCTGGACGCCGAGCTCGGTGCGGATGTCGGTGATGCGCGCGAGGTTCTCGCGCGTGTCGGCGAGCCGGTTCTCGGTTTCGCGCCGCCGCTCCTTGTACTTCGAGATGCCCGCCGCTTCCTCGAGGAACACGCGCAGCTCCTCGGGCTTCGCCTCGATCACGCGCGAGATCATGCCCTGCTCGATGATCGCGTAGGCGCGCGGCCCGAGCCCGGTGCCGAGGAAGATGTCGGTGATGTCGCGCCGGCGCACGTGCGTGCCGTTGATGTGGTAGCTCGACTCGCCGTCGCGCTGCAGGACGCGGCGCACCGAGATCTCGGCGTACTGCGACCACTGCCCGGCCGCGCGGCCCTGCGAATTGTCGAAGATGAGCTCGACCGAGGCGCGCGCGAGCGGCTTGCGGTTCACCGAGCCGTTGAAGATCACGTCCTGCATCGAATCGCCGCGCAGCGCCGCAGCGCGCGTCTCGCCGAGCACCCAGCGCACCGCGTCGATGACGTTGGATTTTCCGCAGCCGTTGGGGCCGACGACGCCGACCAGCTGGCCCGGCACGCTGATCGAGGTTGGATCGACGAAGGACTTGAATCCGGACAGTTTTATTTGAGTGAGGCGCACGGAAAAAATGATACCATCGCTCGGCTTTTTTTCGGGTCCGTCATGCCCTCGCGTCCCAGCAAGAAGCTGGACACGTTTCCCAATCCTGCGCCTGAGCGCGACTACCGGATCCACATGGAGATTCCGGAGTTCACTTGCGTGTGCCCGATGACCGGACAGCCGGACTTCGCCACGCTGCTGCTCGACTACATCGCGGATCGGCGCTGCGTCGAGCTGAAGTCCCTCAAGCTCTATATCTGGTCGTTCCGCGACCAGGGCGCGTTCCATGAAGCCGTGACCAACCGCATTCTCGACGACCTCGTGCGCGCGCTTCGTCCGCGCTACCTGCGCCTGGAAGCGAAGTTCAGCGTGCGCGGCGGCATCTACACGACCGTCGTCGCCGAACACCGCAAGAAAGGCTGGCGCGGCTGAATCCGCTTCTGGAGAAGCTGCAGCCTTATCCGTTCGAGAAGCTGCGCGCGCTGCTCGCCGGCGTTACGCCGAATCCGCAGCTTGCGCCGATCAACCTCTCGATCGGCGAGCCGAAGCATCCGACGCCGGCGCTCGTGAAGGAGGCGCTCACCCGGGCGCTCGACGGGCTCGCGGTTTATCCGGCCACGGCCGGCCTTCCGCAGCTCAGACAAGCGATTGCGGCGTGGCTTGCGCGGCGCTACGGCATTTCCGCGCCCGACCCGGAAACGCAGGTGCTTCCGGTAAACGGCACCCGCGAAGCACTGTTCGCCTTCGCGCAGACGGTGTTGGCGCCAGGCGCGCGCGTCGTCTGTCCGAATCCGTTCTATCAAATCTACGAAGGTGCGGCGCTGCTGGCCGGCGCCACTCCCGCGTACGCACGTGATTTTCTCGAGTTCAAGGACTGGCAAGGGGTGCAGCTGCTCTACGCCTGCTCGCCGTCCAATCCGAGCGGTGCGGTGCTGGATCTCGCCGCATGGAAGCGGCTTTTCGAGCTCTCCGACCGGCACGATTTCGTCATCGCCTCCGACGAGTGCTATTCCGAGATTTACTTTGACCGTGCTCCCCTCGGAGCGCTCGAGGCGGCACGCAAGCTCGGGCGGGACGACTATCGACGGCTGGTGGTTTTCTCGAGCCTGTCGAAGCGCTCCAACTGCCCCGGCATGCGCTCGGGCTTCGCGGCAGGCGATGCCCGGCTGCTGAAGAAATTCCTGCTCTATCGCACTTACCACGGATCGGCGATGAGCCTGGCCGTACAGCACGCGTCGATCGCTGCCTGGAGCGACGAACGGCACGTGGAAGAAAATCGCCGGCTCTACGCGGAGAAATTCCGCGCGGCGCTGCCGCTCATCCGGCCGCCGTTGCGCGCCGGGATGCCGCAAGGAGGCTTTTACCTCTGGATGCACACGCCGATAGACGACACCGAGTTCGTACGCCGCCTGCACGCTGACTATAATGTGCTCGCGCTCCCTGGAAGTTATCTCGCCAGGGATGCGGAAGGCGGCAATCCCGGCAGGAACCACGTCCGCATCGCGCTCGTCGCGCCGCTCGCAGAATGCGTCGAGGCCATGCGGCGCATCGCGCAATTCGCCACCCGACTATGAGACAAATCATCGAACAAGCGTGGGAGAACCGCGCCGCCCTGACCCCTGGAAACGCGCCGCGCGCGCTGCGCGAGGCGGTCGAGGAAGTGATCGCCGGCCTGGACGCCGGTCGCCTGCGCGTCGCGGAGAAGACGTCGGCGGGCTGGGTGACGCACCAGTGGATCAAGATGGCGGTGCTGCTCTCCTTCCGTCTGGAAGACAACCGGCGCATGGAGGGCAGGTACTACGACAAGGTACCGCTGAAGTTCGAATCTTTCGACTTCGACAAAGGCGGATTCCGGGTCGTCCCGCCTGCCACAGTCCGGCGCGGCGCATTCATCGCAAAAAACGTGGTGCTGATGCCTTCGTACGTGAACATCGGCGCCTACGTCGACGAGGGCACGATGGTGGATACGTGGGCGACCGTCGGGTCTTGCGCGCAGATCGGCAGGAACGTCCATCTGTCCGGGGGCGTGGGCATCGGCGGAGTGCTCGAGCCGCTGCAGGCCAATCCGGTGATCATCGAGGACAACTGCTTCATCGGCGCGC
Organism: Betaproteobacteria bacterium; assembly: GCA_004297625.1. Classification (GTDB taxonomy): domain Bacteria; phylum Pseudomonadota; class Gammaproteobacteria; order Burkholderiales; family SG8-39; genus SCGC-AG-212-J23. Next base: position 56,623 of record SCTY01000057.1, read on the forward strand.
GCTCGGAGGTGGTCGAGGGCGTCATCGTGGAAGAAAACAGCGTGATCTCGATGGGCGTGTTCCTCGGCCAGAGCACCCGCATCTACGACCGGGCAACGGGCGAAACGCTCTACGGCCGCGTTCCCGCCGGCTCGGTCGTGGTTTCGGGCAATTTGCCCTCGCCGGACGGTAGTTACGGCCTGTACTGTGCGGTGATTGTAAAAAAGGTGGATGCCCGGACCCGCGCCAAGACCAGCCTTAACGAGCTTCTCCGCGGGGACTAAACTGAGGCAGAATCACCGCAAGGGGGCGAATACATGTCCGCAATGAAGCGGCTGTTCCAGGTCATGGCCGACAAGAAGGCGTCGGACATCTTCCTTTCCGTGGGCGCGCCGATCAACATCAAGATCAACGGCGTCGCCGTGCCGGTGAACCAGGCGATCATGACCGCCGACACCGTGCAGCAGCTGCTGTACGAGATTCTCACCGAGCGCCAGATCAGGGAATACGAGGAAGAGATGGAGCTCAACACCTCCCTCGCCCTCGAAGGCATCGGCAGCTTCCGCATCAGCGCTTTCCGGCAGAAAGGCTCGCCGGCGGTGGTGGTGCGCTATATCCCGGCCACGGTGCCGGCGATCGACACGCTCGGCCTGCCGGACGTGATGAAGGAAGTCGTCATGCAGAAGCGCGGCTTGATCCTCATGGTCGGCGCTACCGGGTCGGGGAAATCCACCTCGCTCGCCTCCATGCTCGACTACCGCAACGAGCGCAAGACCGGGCACATCCTCACGCTCGAAGATCCGGTCGAATTCATTTTCCAGAACAAGAAGTCCATCGTGAACCAGCGCGAGGTCGGCACGGATACCAAGGCCTTCGAGGTCGGGCTCAAGAACGCCCTGCGGCAGGCGCCGGACTGCATCCTGATCGGCGAGATCCGCGACAAGCCGACCATGGCGATGGCCCTCGCCTATGCGCAGTCCGGGCATCTCTGCCTCGCCACGCTGCACGCGAACAACAGCTACCACGCGATGAACCGCATCATCAACTTCTATCCGCTCGAGAACCGGCCGAGCCTGCTGCTCGACCTGGCGGCGACGCTGCAGGCGGTGCTGTCGCAGCGCCTGGTGCGCACCAAGAGCGGCACGCGCATTCCGGCGGTCGAAGTGTTGCTTAACACGCGCCACATCGCCGAGCTGATCGAGAAGGGCGAGATCAGCGAGATCAAGGACGCGCTGGAGAAGAGCATGTCGCCGGGCTCGCAGACTTTCGAGCAATCGCTGTTCAGGCTCTTCATGGAAGGCAAGATCACGCAGGAAGAGGCGCTCGCGAACGCGGATTCGGCGACCAACATGCTGTGGCTCATCAACCAGGCCACCGCCGGCGAGCTCAGCATGTCGGGCGGCGGCGCTCCCGCGGCGGCCAAAGCGGCGCACGAGGCGGTCAAGGAAGAGAACAAGAAGAGCCTGCTCTCGTCGGGCGACACCTCGTTCCAAGACTTCAAGATCGACGCGAATGCCTGAGGCGGGTGTTCTCGAACTCGCCAAGGACCTCATAGCCCGCAGATCCGTAACCCCCGAGGATGGGGGCTGTCAGACGCTGCTTGCGCGGCGTTTGAGCGCCGCCGGATTCCATTGCGAATCCATCGTATGCGGCGAAGTGTCCAATCTCTGGGCGCGGCGCGGCGCCGCCCGGCCGCTCGTTTGCTTTGCCGGCCATACCGACGTCGTGCCCCCGGGGCCGTTGTCGGAGTGGCGCTCGGACCCGTTCGTTCCTACGATCCGCGACGGGCGCCTTTACGGCCGCGGCGCCGCCGACATGAAGTCTTCCATCGCCGCTTTCGTCCTTGCTGCCGAAGCGTTCTCCGCCGAGCGGCCCGGCCATTCCGGTTCCATCGCCCTGCTCCTCACTTCCGATGAGGAAGGACCGTCGGTGGACGGCACGGTGCGCGTGGTCGAGCGCATGAAGGGGCGCGGGGAAACCATCGACTACTGCATCGTCGGCGAGCCGACATCGGTGCGCGCGTTCGGCGACATGATCAAGAATGGCAGGCGCGGCTCGCTGTCGGGCCGGTTGAAGGTGCGCGGCGTGCAGGCGCACATCGCTTACCCGCATCTCGGCCGCAACCCGATCCACGACCTCGCGCCTGCGCTCGCCGAGCTCGCGGCGACGCAATGGGACCGGGGCAACGAGTTCTTCCCGCCCACCAGCTGGCAAGTGTCGAACATCCATGCAGGAACCGGGGCCGGAAACATCATTCCCGGATCGCTCGAGCTCGATTTCAATTTCCGCTACTCCAACGAGAGCAGCGACGAGTCGCTCCAGGCGCGCGTCGAAGAGGTGCTCAAGAAGCATGGCGTGGACTATTCGCTCGAATGGACGCTCGGCGGCAAGCCGTTCCTCACGCGGCCGGGAAAGCTGGTGGAAGTCGTCAGCTCGGCGATCAGAAAGCACACCGGGCTTGCTGCCGAGCTTTCGACCACGGGCGGCACCTCGGACGCGCGCTTCATCGCCGACATCTGCCCCGAGGTGGTCGAATTCGGGCCGGTGAACTCGAGCATCCACAAGCTCAACGAGCACATCGCGCTGGGCGAGCTCGAGACGCTGTCGGCAATCTACCTCGATACGCTGCGCGCCCTGCTTCCGTGAACCTCGGCGCGCTGATCCGGCAAACCGAGCGCCGGCTGCGCGCCGCGCGCCTGCACTACGGGCACGGCACCGATAACCCGCGCGACGAAGCGGCCTTTCTCGTGCTCCGCGGGCTGGGATTGCCGTTCGACGCGGATCTTGGCCGCGCTGCCGATCCCGCGAAGGTCGAAGCGCTGGTTGAAGCGCGCATCAAGAAACGCATCCCCGCGGCGTATTTGCTGCACGAGGCGTGGCTCGCGGGCCTGCGCTTCCGCATCGACCGCCGCGTCATCGTGCCGCGCTCGCACATCGCGCAGCTCCTGGCCGAGCGCCTCCACCCGTGGCTCAGGCGCTCCCCGCACCGGATCCTCGACCTTTGCACCGGCTCCGGTTGCCTCGCCATCCTCGCGGCGCGCGCTTTCCCGCGCGCGGAGGTGCACGCAAGCGATCTCTCGGCTGCCGCGCTCGCCGTGGCTCGCCGGAACGTGAACGAGTACGGCATGCGAAAGCGCATCCGGCTGATCCGCTCGGATCTCTTCGCCGCGCTGCGCGGCATGCGCTACGACCTCATCGTCAGCAATCCGCCTTACGTCGCTTCCTCCGAGATGCGCCGCCTGCCCGCGGAATACCGCTATGAGCCGGGCTTGGCGCTTGCGGCCGGCAAGGACGGCCTCGAGGTCGTGCGTCGCCTTCTCGCCGATGCGCCGGCCCATCTTTTCCCTTCCGGAAGGCTGGTCTGCGAGGTAGGCGGCGGCCGGAAGAACGTCGAGCGCGCCTTTCCCGCCATGCCCTTCCTGTGGCCAAAGGACGAGGTGTTCATTGCAGGGCGCGCCAGTATGGCGGCTGTTTCTCGAATGCCGTCCAGGCGCCGCTCAGCGCGCGGATAAGGCGAGCTTCGCGCACGTCGAAGACGCCGGGGTGACGCAGCGCCATCCCGGCGAGCAGCTTGCGCCCGACTGCGATGTCGTTCAGCTCGCCGAGCAGCTCCTGCAGCCCCCGCAGGCGCTTCAGGTAGTGCTCCACTGCGCGGTCCGGAAAGCAAGGCGCGAAAAATTCGCAGGCGTAGCGCAGCCTCTTCACCCGGATGCGCAGCTTGTGCCGCGGCTTCGCGCTCTTCCAGTCGACGGGCCGGCGCAGCTTGTGCCGCAGGCGCTCGAGCGAGCCCACGGCGAAGCGCTCGAGCGACTCGCCGCCGGGGCGCCACGGCTCCGAGTCCATCCAGCGCAGCGCACGAAGCACGAAAAGCCGGAACTCCTCCGACGCCGCCACCGAGCGTGCTTTGCGCGTCTCTGCATCGCTGCGCCGGCGCGCGCGCGCGATCAGGCGGCGATCGGCCTGCACTTCCGCCAGGCGCTGCACGAGCACGATCCAGTCGCGCGCCGGCCCGAGCGCTTTCATCAACCCGCGCAGGCCGTGCTTGAGCGGCTTCGCGTTTTGCACGACCGGTCCGAATGCGCGCAGCGCCGAGCGCAGCCGGCGCAAGCCGACCCGCATTTGGTGGAGGTACTCGGGATCGCACGAGTCGAGCACCCCTTGCGCATTTGCGCCGGCTTGCGCCAGTGCGGCAGTAAAGATCGAGCCGAAGGCGGCGCCCGGCGAGGCGCTCGGATCAAGGGCGGGCGCGCGCCAGGTGCGCGGGGTACGTGGCAGATCCCGCGCGAGCCGGTAGCCGCGCTCGGCTTTGCTCTCGTAGGCGAGCGGCAGCGAGAGCTTTTCGGCGAAGCGCAACATCCCGCGAACCGATCCGGACTTGAGCTCGAGCTCCGCCTCGGCGATCCGCTCGCGCCGCTCGCCGGACACAATGGCGCCGCGATCCACGCACAGCTCGGCGCGGCCGCCGTGCGGCAGCGCCACCTCGCCGGAATGGCGCACGAAGCGCGTCGCGAAAACCGGCCGCAGGCGGCGCGCGAGGGCCCCGAGGTCCAATCCCGTCGCCGCCTTGATCTCGTCGGCCGGGAAGGCGCGCAGGTCGAGGGCGCTCCGGCGCGCGGCGGTTTCCCACTCGGCGCGCGCGGCAAGGCCGGCATTGCCGGTCGATTCGCTCTTGAGCGTCTGCAGCCACCTCTTTCCGTCGCGCCGCAGGCGCAGGGCGATGCCGGCGCGGCGCAGGCGCTGCCCGGGCGTGTCGTAATAGACGCTGCTGACGCTGCGCCGCTCGGCGGCGAACCGCTTCAGCCGGGGCAGCGCCCGGCTCGTCAGTCGGAACTTGAGTTCCCGCTCGATGTGCAAGAGGGATTGGGGTGACCGATGGGACTCGAACCCACAACAACCGGAATCACAATCCGGGACTCTACCTTTGAGCTACGGTCACCGTAGCCTTGCCAAACCTGTTCTGGCCTGCCCGGCGCGACTCGAACGCGCAACCCCCAGCTTAGAAGGCTGGTGCTCTATCCGGTTGAGCTACGGGCAGCCGGGCAGCCGTAACCTGGTCGGGGTGAGAGGATTTGAACCTCCGACATCTTGCTCCCAAAGCAAGCGCGCTACCAGGCTGCGCTACACCCCGCAAAAAGGCGTCAAATGATACCCCCGGCACATTCAGTGGGCAATTTATTCGCTTGCTGCAAGGGGCTGTTTTCTGATACAAAGCTGCCTTTTCATTTGCCGGGGATCGGCTGGACGAATGGCCGTAGAACTGACTAGAAAAAGCTTCACGCCCTATGTCGCCAAGAAGGGCGAGGAGTACATGAACGCGAAGCAGCGCTCGCACTTCCGCAAGATCCTCGAGACCCTCAAGGCCGAGCTCTCGGAGGAGATCGATCGCACCGTGCATACCATGCAGGACGAGGCCACGGTGTTCGCGGACCCGAACGACCGCGCCAGCCAGGAGTCCGACATGGCGCTCGAGCTGCGCAACCGCGACCGGGAGCGCAAGCTCATCAAGAAGATCGACGAGACCATCGCGCGCATCGACGCCGACGAGTACGGCTACTGCGAAAGCTGCGGCGTCGAGATCGGGCTCAAGCGCCTCGAGGCGCGCCCCACCGCGACCCTGTGCATCGACTGCAAGACGCTCGACGAGCTGCGCGAGCGCCAGGTCGCGAAGTAAGAACCACAACCCCCCGCTCGTAAACTCGCGACCCCCTTGTCAGGGGGTCACGCTAAGCGTTCTGCTTGGCGGCCTGTTCCTGCGAGCTGACGGCCTTCATCGACAGCCGCACGCGCCCCTTGTCGTCCGCCTCGAGGACCTTGACCTTCACCACCTGGCCCTCCTTGAGGTGATCCGACACGGCGTTGACGCGCTCCTGGCTGATCTGCGAGATGTGCAGCAGGCCGTCGCGCCCGGGCAAGAGCTGCACGATGGCGCCGAAGTCGAGCAGGCGCAGCACCGTGCCTTCGTAGACCTTGCCCACCTCGACTTCCGCGGTGAGCTCGGCGATGCGCTTCTTCGCCGCCTCGCCGCCCTCGGCCGACACGCAGGCGATGGCGATGGTGCCATCGTCCTCGATCTCGATCGTGGTGCCGGTCTCCTCCTGGATGCCGCGGATCACCACGCCGCCCTTGCCGATGACATCGCGGATCTTGTCCGGGTTGATCTTCATCTTGATGATGCGCGGCGCAAAGGTCGAAAGCTCGGCGCGCGAGCCCTCGATCGCCTGCTTCATGATCTCGAGGATCTGCAGGCGCGCCTCGCGCGCCTGGTCGAGCGCCACTTTCATGATGCCCTTGTTGATGGACTCGATCTTCAGGTCCATCTGCAGCGCCGTCACTCCCTTGTCGGTGCCCGCGACCTTGAAGTCCATGTCGCCGAGGTGGTCCTCGTCGCCGAGGATGTCGGACAGCACCGCAAAGCGGTTGCCTTCCTTGATGAGACCCATGGCGATGCCCGCGACGTGCGCCTTGACCGGCACGCCGGCATCCATGAGCGCGAGGCTTCCGCCGCACACCGACGCCATGGACGAAGAGCCGTTCGACTCGGTGATCTCGGAGACGACGCGGATCGAGTAGCCGAACTCCTCCGGCGTCGGCAGCAGGCCGACGAGCGCGCGCTTGGCGAGCTTGCCGTGGCCGATCTCGCGGCGCTTCGGCGGCCCGACGCGCCCGGTCTCGCCGGTCGCGTACGGCGGCATGTTGTAGTGGAGCATGAACCGCTCGCGGTACTCGCCGGTGAGCGCGTCGATGATCTGCTCGTCGCGCCCGGTGCCGAGCGTCACGGTGACGAGCGCCTGCGTCTCGCCGCGCGTGAAGAGCGCCGAGCCGTGGGTGCGCGGGAGCACGCCCACGCGCACGCTGATCGGGCGCACGGTGCGCGTGTCGCGCCCGTCGATGCGCGGCTCGCCGTCGAGGATCTGGCCGCGCACGATCTTCGACTCGAGGTTGAAGAACGTTTCCTTCACCACGTTCGTATCGACCGCGGGATTCTCCGCGAGCAGCGTGTCCATCGCGGCCTTGCGGATTTCCGCAAGGCGGCTGTTGCGCGTCTGCTTCTGCTTGATCTGGAACGCTTCGCGCATGCCTGCTTCGGCAAGCTCGGCCGCGCGGGCGATGAGCGCCTCGTCCTTGGCCGGCGGCTGCCATTCCCACGCCGGCTTGCCGGCCGCCTCGGCCAGCTCGTGGATCGCCTGGATCGCCGACTGCATCTCGCGGTGGCCGAAACTCACCGCCTCGAGCATCGTGTCTTCGGTGAGCTCGAGCGCCTCGGATTCCACCATCATCACGCCCTGCTCCGTGCCGGCCACGACCAGATTCAGCTTCGATTCCTTGAGCTGGGTCATCGTCGGGTTGACGACGTATTCGCCGTTCACGTAACCGACGCGGCAGGCGCCGATCGGGCCGTTGAAGGGGATCCCCGACAACGTGAGCGCCGCCGATACGGCGAGCATCGCCGGGATGTCGGAGTCGACTTCCGGATTGAGCGAGAGCACCGTCGCTACGACCTGCACTTCGTTGTAGAAGCCGTCGGGGAAGAGCGGCCGGATCGGCCGGTCGATCAGGCGCGAGGTCAGCGTCTCCTTCTCGGAGGGGCGCCCTTCGCGCTTGAAGAATCCGCCCGGGATCTTGCCGGCGGCGTAGGTCTTCTCGACGTAGTCGACGGTAAGCGGGAACCAGTCCTGCCCCGCGCGCGGCTCCTTCGCCGCGACGACGCTGGCGAGCACCACGGTGTCCTCCATGGTGCAGACCACGGAGCCGTGCGCCTGGCGGGCGATCTCGCCCGTCTCGAAGGTGACTTGATGAGTGCCGAAAGAAAAGGTTTTTTTGATGGGGTTCACTGAGAATCCTTTATGGGGCGCGCGAACAAAAAGCGCTCATCGAATCGATGAGCGCTGAATGTCACGGCATCAGAATGGCTACTTGCGCAGACCGAGGCGCTCGATCAGGCCGCGATACTTGTCCGCGTCCTTGCGCTTGAGGTAATCGAGCAGCTTGCGGCGCTGGCTCACGAGCTTGAGCAGGCCGCGGCGCGAATGAAAATCCTTGACGTGAGTCTTGAAATGCTCGGTGAGGCCGTTGATGCGCTCGGTAAGGAGCGCGACCTGCACCTCGGGTGATCCGGTGTCCTTGCCGGAGCGCTGGTAATCCTTGACGACCTGCGCCTTCTGCGCAACCTGCAATCCCATGCACTGTCTCCACTTTGTAAGCCCGCGATTTTAACCGATGCATCGGCCCGGTCACAAGGTTTGTCGATGTTTATCAGCCGTTTGCGACGCCGCGACGAGGCGTAAAGGACGCAGGGCGCCGGCCTCGCCCTGCCCCAGGCCGATCACCGCGCCGCAGGCGCCGTAAACGGCGCACAGCCCGCCGCAGGAAAAACCCTTGAGCGCTTGCCCGTTGCGGAAGCGCGCCTCCTGCTCGGCGTCGAGCACGGCTTGCGGCAGGCCGGCGAGCAGCTCGGGCAGCGCCAGCAGGCGCCGTGCGCGCTCGCCTTCCCCCATGGCCGCGAGCGCCTCGAGCCCTAGCGCCTCCCGCACGCTGAACCGTCCGGACCCGGTGCGCCGCAGCCCGGTGAGATGCGCGCAAGTGCCGAGCGCGGCTCCGATGTCCTCGGCGAGCGTGCGGATGTAGGTTCCCTTGCTGCAGCGGACGCGCAGCTGCAGTAGCGGCGGCTCGTATGCGAGCTTTTCCAGCGCCGAAATGCGCACCCGCCGGGCGGCGCGCTCCACGGTTTGCCCTTTGCGGGCGAGCGCGTAAAGCGGCACGCCGTCGCGCTTGAGCGCCGAATGCATCGGCGGCACCTGCTCGAGATCGCCCACGAAGCGCTGCAGTACCTCGTCGATCGCCGCTTCGCTGATACGCAGCTGTTTCTTCTCGACGACCTCGCCTTCGGCATCCCCGGTGCTCGTCTTTTCCCCCAGCTTCAGCGTGGCAAGGTATTCCTTGTCGTCGTCGAGCAGCGGGCCGGCGAATTTTGTCGCCTCGCCGAAAAGCACCACGAGAAGCCCCGAGGCGAGCGGGTCGAGCGTGCCGGCATGCCCTGCCTTTCTCGCTCCGAATAATCGTTTTACTTTTTGAAGAGCGACGTTGGACGTGACGCCGACAGGCTTGTCGAGCAGCAGCGCGCCGTCGATCATTTCTTCGCCTTCGTGGATTCGATGAGCCGCGAAAGCCGGTCGCCGCGCTCGACCGACTCGTCGTACTCGAAGCGCAGCTCGGGCGTCGTGTAGAGCTTGATGCGCCTTGCGAGCTGGGAGCGCAGGAAGCCGGCGGCGCGCTTCAGCCCCTGCTTCGCTTCGTCGACGTGCTCCTTGCTCAGCGTGGTGAAGAACACCTTCGCATGCGAGATGTCGGGCGAGACATCGACGCCCGTGATGGTGATCATGCCGACGCGCGGATCGCGCAGCTCGCGCTGCACGAGCTCGGAGAGCTCCCTCTGGATGAGGTCGCCGAGCTTCTGTGGCCGGCCCTGCCCGCGCTTCACAGGGTGCGGGCAACCTCCAGGACCTCGAACACCTCGAACTGGTCGCCTTCCTTGATGTCCGAGAAGTTCTTCAGGGACATGCCGCACTCGAAGCCGGCCTTGACCTCGCGCACGTCTTCCTTGAAGCGCTTGAGCGAATCGATCTCGCCGGTATGCACGACCACGTTGTCGCGCAGCACGCGCACCTGCGCGTTACGCTTGACGGTGCCCTCCTGCACGTAGCAGCCCGCCACGGTGCCGATCTTGGAGATCTTGAACACCTGGCGCACCTCGACCATCCCGATGACCGATTCCTTGCGCTCGGGAGCCAGCATCCCGGAAAGCGCCGCCTTCATCTCCTCGACCGCGTCGTAGATGATGTTGTAGTAGCGGACCTGGATTCCGGCCGACTCGATCAGCTTGCGCGCGGTGGCGTCGGCCCGGGTGTTGAAGCCGATGATGACGGCGTTGGAAGCCATCGCCAGGTTGACGTCGGATTCGGTAATGCCGCCGACCCCGGCGTGCACCACGGTGACCTTGACCTCTTCGGTCGCAAGCCGCGTCAGCGCATGGACCAGCGCTTCCTGCGAACCCTGCACGTCGGCCTTGATCACCAGCGTGAGGGTCTTCTTCTCGCCCTCGCCCATCTGCTCGAACATGTTCTCGAGCTTGGTGGCGTGCTGCTTGGCGAACTTGACGTCGCGGAACTTGCCCTGGCGGAAGTTGGCGATCTCGCGCGCCTTGCGCTCATCGGCGATGACCATCATTTCCTCGCCGGCGTTGGGCACCTCGGACAGGCCCTGGACCTCGACCGGGATGGACGGGCCGGCCGCCTGCATCGGCTTGCCGGTCTCGTCGAGCATCGCGCGCACCCGGCCGTAGACCGCGCCGGTGAGGATGATGTCGCCGCGCTTCAGCGTACCCGACTGGACGAGCAGCGTGGCCACCGGGCCGCGGCCCTTGTCGAGCCGCGCCTCGATGACGACGCCCTTGGCCGGCGCATCGACCGGCGCCTTGAGCTCGAGGACTTCCGCCTGCAACAGCACCTGCTCGAGCAGCTCGTCGACCCCCTGCCCGGTCTTCGCGGACACGGGAATGACCGGCGAATCGCCGCCGTACTCCTCGGGGACCACGCCATGCGTGAGCAGCTCCTGCTTCACCTTCTCGGCGTTGGCCTCGTGCTTGTCCATCTTGTTCATTGCCACGACGAGCGGCACCTCGGCCGCCTTGGCGTGGTTGATGGCTTCGATGGTCTGCGGCATGACGCCGTCGTCCGCGGCGACCACCAGGACCACGATGTCGGTGGCCTTGGCGCCGCGCGCGCGCATGGCCGTGAACGCTTCGTGGCCCGGGGTATCGAGGAAGGTCACCACGCCGCGCGGCGTTTCGACATGGTAGGCGCCGATGTGCTGGGTGATGCCGCCCGCCTCGCCCGCTGCAACCTTGGTGCGGCGGATGTAGTCGAGCAGCGAAGTCTTGCCGTGGTCAACGTGACCCATGACGGTGACGACCGGCGGGCGCGGCTTGATTTCGGCAGCCACGTGCTCCTCGGTCTCCGTGAGGTAAGCCTCGGGATCGTCGAACTTCGCCGCCTTGGCCTTGTGGCCCATTTCCTCCACCAGGATGATCGCGGTCTCCTGGTCGAGGACCTGGTTGATGGTCGCCATCGTGCCGAGCTTCATCAGCGCCTTGATAACTTCGGCAGCCTTTACCGACATGCGGTGAGCGAGCTCGCCCACGGTGATGGTTTCAGGCACGGCGACTTCGCGGACCAGCGGCTCCGTGGGCTGGGCGAACGTCGTCTGGTCGCCGGCTCCGGGGCGGTGACGCCCGCCGGTGCGCGCGTGCCAGCCGGCAACGCCGCCGCCGGCATCGCCGCGCGTCTTGATGGTGCGGCGGCGCGCGGAATCGTCGCGCAGCACCGTGGTGGGCTTCGCCTTCTTCGGCTTCTTGTCGGTCTTGGTTTCGCCCGTCTTGGGCGCATGCAGCGTGGTTGCCGGGGCCGGTGCAGCCGCCGCCGCGGCTTCCGCGGCTTTCTGCTCCGCCGCCTTCTGCTCCGCTTCCTTGCGTTCGCGCTCCTGCTTCTCCTTCAGCTCCGCGGCCTGACGCTCGGCGAGCTGCTGCTGGCGCCGCTCTTCCTCTTCGCGCAGCTCAAGCTCGCGCGAGTCGATCGCCGGGGGTTGCGGCGCCGGCGCCGGCGGCGGCGCGGGTGTTTCGGCGGCAACCGCGGCCGCGGTGACCTCCGCCGGATCGCGCTTGACGAAGACACGCTTCTTGCGCACCTCGACCTGCACCGTCCGGTACTTGCCGGTGGCGTCGGTCTTCTTGATCTCGCTCGTCTGCTTGCGCGTAAGCGTGATCTTGTTTTTCTGCTCCGCAGAGCCGTGCGCCCGCCGCAGGTAATCGAGCAGGCGCGATTTGTCCTGCTCGGAGAGCGCGTCGTCGGCCTTTTTCTTGTCGACGCCGGCCGCCCGCAGCTGTTCCAGCAGCACGGAAGGCGGGACCTTAAGCTCGCTCGCGAACTGGGCTACGCTCGTTTGCGCCACGTTATGCGGACTCCTTGCTTTCAGCCGGCTTCTCGGCTCCCGCCGGTTCGTCGAACCAGTGGGCGCGCGCGGCCATGATCAGCTTCTTGGCCTTCTCTTCGTCCATGCCGGTGATTTCGGACAGCTCGTCCACCGCCAGATCGGCGAGATCGTCGCGCGTCTTGATGGCGTTCTCGGCGAGCTTCGCGGCGAGCTGGGTATCCATGCCCTCGAGCTTGAGCAGGTCGGGGTCCACGCCCTCGACTTTTTCCTCGTTGGCGATCGCGGCAACGAGGAGCGCGTTGCGCGCCCGGTTGCGCAGCTCGTTGACCGTGCCCTCGTCGAAGGCGTCGATCTCCATCAGCTCGTTGATCGGCACGTAGGCCACTTCTTCGAGCGTCGAGAAGCCTTCCTGCGCCAGGATCCCGGCCACTTCCTCGTCGACGTCGAGCTTTTCCATGAACTGCTGCTTGATGCGGCCGCTCTCTTCCTGCTGCTTCTTGTTCGACTCGTCCTCGGTCATCAGGTTGATTTGCCACCCGGTGAGCTCGGAAGCGAGGCGCACGTTCTGCCCGCTGCGGCCGATGGCGACGGCGAGGTTCTCCTCGTCGACCACCACGTCCATGGCGTGCTTTTCCTCGTCGACCACGATCGAGGAGACCTCGGCGGGCGCCAGCGCGCCGATGACGAACTGCGCCGGATCGGCCGACCACAGCACGATGTCGACGCGCTCGCCGGCAAGCTCTTGCGTCACCGCCTGCACGCGCGATCCGCGCATGCCGACGCAGGTGCCGATCGGATCGATGCGCTTGTCGTTGGTGAAGACCGCGATCTTGGCGCGGATGCCGGGGTCGCGCGCCGCCGACTTGATCTCGAGCAGGCCCTCTTCGATCTCGGGAACCTCGAGCTCGAAGAGCTTCATGATGAATTGAGGCGCGGTACGCGAAAGGATGAGCTGCGGGCCGCGCGCCTGCCGGTCGATCTTCGCCACCCAGGCGCGTACGCGGTCGCCCACGCGCAGGTTCTCCTTCGGGATCATGTGCTCGCGCGGCAGCAGCGCCTCCAGGCGGCCCGACTCGATGATGGCGCTGCCGCGCTCCATGCGCTTCACCGTGCCCGTGACGAGCTCGTCGCCGCGCGACAGGAAGTCGTTGAGGATCTGCTCGCGCTCGGCGTCGCGGATGCGCTGCAGGATGACCTGCTTCGCGGTCTGCGCGCCGATGCGGCCGAATTCGACCGCCTCGAGCGGCTCCTCGATGAACTCCTCGAGCTTGATCTCGGGTTTGCGTTTCTGCGCTTCGGTAAGGGCGATCTGCGCCTGCGGCGTCTCCACCGCGTCGTCGGGCACCACTTTCCAGCGGCGGAAGGACTCGTAGGCGCCGGTGTTCTTGTCGACCTGAACGCGCACGTCGATGTCCTCGGAGTATTTTTTCTTGGTGGCGGAGGCGAGCGCCATCTCGAGCGCGCCGAACACGATGTCGCGCGGGACGTTCTTCTCCCTTGCCAGCACGTCCGCCAGCATCACCAGCTCCCGATTCCCTGCCGCTATCGCGTTCACTGCCACAAGATCCTCACAATTCCGGTATCAGCCTCGCCCGATCCATGTCGTCGAGCGCGAGCTTCACTATCTGTCCGTCCAGCTCCATGCTCACCTGCCCCGCCTCGGCGCCGCGCAGCACGCCGACGAACTTGCGCCGGCCGGTAGCGTCGGGGGTACGCATCCTTACTTCGACCTTCTGGCCGCTGAAGCGGACGAAGTCGCCCGACTTGCGCAGCGGCCGGTCCAGCCCCGGCGAAGAGACCTCGAGGCGCTCGTAGTCGATTCCCTCGACCGCCAGGACCCGCGTCATGTGGCGGCTGACCGCCTCGCAATCCTCGAGCGTGACGCCCCCCGGCTTGTCGATGAAAAGACGCAACAAGCGGCCTCCGCCCGGCGCCTGGACATCGACGAGCTCGTACCCCATTCCGGTCACGGCCGGCTCGACTACTTTCTCTAAGTGCAAACAAAAAATGGGCCGAAGCCCATCTCTCTAAAGCTTTTGAAGTTTAACAGCTTTTTAGGTGGGTAACAACCCTTGGACGACTCTCGCGGAGAGCTCGCGCCACTCTCCGGCCGGCAAATCGCGCGGCAGCTCAAGCAGGCCGTATCGCACCCGGATCAACCGGCTCACCTGCTTGCCGAGCGCTTCAAATAATCGCCGCACCTCGCGCTTGCGACCCTCTCGCAGCACCACCCGGTACCAGCGGTTGGCTGCGTCCGGCTGGCCGCGCTCGTCCGCCGGGGTAATGCGCTCGAACGCCGCACGACCATCGTCGAGATGGAGGCCGCTCCTCAGTTTTTCAAGATCGCCGGCGGACAGCGCGCCATGGACGCGCACCGCGTACTCCCGCTCGATCTCGTAGCGCGGGTGCATCAGCGCGTTAGCGAGCGCGCCGGAGTCGGTAAAGAGCAGCAATCCGGACGTGTTGATGTCGAGCCGGCCGACGGCGATCCACCGCCCGGCAGGCAGGCGGGAAAACACCGTGGGGCGGCCTTCCGGATCGCTGCGCGTGACCATTTCTCCGATCGGCTTGTGGTACAGCAGCACGCGCGGCTGCGCGGCGGGCGCGGCAACGCGTAGCGGCTTGTTATCCAGGAGGATTTCGTCGCCCGGACGCGCCCGGTCCCCGAGTTTTGCTGTATTACCCCGGACGGCGATGCGCCCCGCGGCTATCCATTGCTCGATTTGCCGACGGGACCCCATGCCCGCGGCTGCAAGGAGCTTTTGAAGCCGCTCGCCGCGGGGGTCTACGGGGGTCGCCGCTCGCGGCTTAGCCGTCGGTGCCGGTGGCGGCCGCTGCGTGCGGCTCGTCTTCGGCGTCGGGGCGGAGCTCGGCTTCGCTGACTTGTTGTGCCGGGGCAGGCTCAAGCTGGAGCGTCTGGGCCACTTCCTCAAGCGGCGGCAGCTCCTGCAGCGAGCGCAGGCCGAGGTCGTCGAGGAAACGCCGCGTAGTGGCGTACAGCGCCGGTCGTCCCGGCGTCTCCCGGTGACCGACGACGTCGATCCAGCCGCGGTTTTCGAGCGTCTGGACGATCTGGCCTGAAACCACGACGCCGCGGATGTCTTCGATGTCGCCGCGCGTCACCGGCTGCCGGTAGGCGATGATCGCGAGCGTCTCCATCACCGCGCGGGAGTAGCGCGGCGGTTTTTCGGTCTGCAGGCGCTCGATGTAGGGCTGGAACTCGGCGCGCGTCTGGAAGCGCCAACCGCTCGCCAGGCTGACCAGCTCGACCGCCCGGGGGCTCCACTGCTCGCGCAGCTCTTCCAGCAGGTTCTTCAGCGTATCGGCACCAATCTCGTTGTCGAACAAGCGCTTGAGCTCGTTCACGGACATCGGCTCCTGGGCGGCGAGCAGCGCCGCTTCGAGGATGCGCTTGGCGTCAGCTGGATTCTGCATAGCCCAATTTTACGTAAATCGGCGCGAAGCATTCGGACTGCGTGATCTCGATGAGCAGCTCGCGGGCGAGCTCGAGCAGCGCGAGAAAAGTGACCACCAGGACCGGAACGCCGCGCTCGGGCTCGAAAAGCTCGCTGAACTCCAGCACGCGCCGTTCCTGCAGCGCGCGCAGGATGGTGCTCATGTGCTCGCGCACCGAAAGCTCCTCGCGCGAGATGCGGTGGTGCCGCGACATGCGGGCGCGGTGCAGCAACCCGCGCCACGCTTCGGCGAGGTCCTGGGCGTGCACGTCGGGCAGCCTCTCGGCGATCGTTTTCTCGATCCACACCGAGATCGCGATCACATCGCGTCCGACCTGCGGAAGCTCGTCGAGCGCCTGCGCCGCCTTCTTCATCTGCTCGTACTCGAGGAGCCTGCGCACCAGCTCGGCGCGCGGATCTTCCTCCGTCGGCTCGGCCGACGGCGGGCGCGGCAGCAGCAACCGCGATTTGATCTCCATGAGCATCGCCGCCATGACGAGGTACTCGGCGGCGAGCTCGAGGTTCCGGCTGCGCATGATCTCGACGTATTCCAGGTACTGGCGCGTGAGCGGCGCCATCGGAATGTCGAGGATGTCGAGGTTTTCCTTGCGGATCAGGTAAAGCAGCAGGTCGAGCGGCCCTTCGAACGCCTCGAGGAAAACTTCCAGCGCATCGGGCGGGATGTAAAGGTCGTGCGGCAGCTCGATGACCGGCTCGCCATACAGCTTTGCCATCATGAATACGACAATCCCATGGCTTCGCGCACATCGCGCATGGTCTCGCCGGCAAGCCGCTTCGCTTTCTCGCAGCCGTCCGCGACGATATTGCGCACCAGCGTCGGATCGTCGAGATAGACCTGCGCGCGGGCGCGCATCGGCGCGAGCTCGGCGTTGATCGCGTCGATCACCGGCTGCTTGCACTCCAGGCAGCCGATGCCCGCGGTGGTGCAGCCGTCGTGCGCCCAGCGCTTCTTGGCTTCGTCGGAATAGACGAGATGCAGCGACCACACCGGGCATTTCTCGGGCGTGCCCGGATCCGAGCGCTTCACGCGCGCCGGATCGGTCGGCATGGTTCTGATTTTCTTCGCCACGGATTCGGGGTCCTCGCGCAGCGAGATGGTGTTGCCGTAGGACTTGGACATCTTCTGTCCGTCGAGGCCGGGCATCTTCGACGCCTCGGTGAGCAGCGCTTCCGGCTCGACGAGGATCTTCTTCCCGCCGCCTTCGAGCCAGCCGTAGAGCCGCTCGCGATCCCCGCGCGAGAGATTCTGCTGCCCCTCGAGCAGCGCCTGCGCGCGCGACAGCGCCTCCGCCTCGCCCTGCTCCATGAACCTCGTCCGCAGCTCGTTCAGCAGGCGGGCCTTCTTGGTTCCCATCTTCTTCACCGCGGCCTTCGCCTTGTCCTCGAACCCCGGCTCCTTGCCGTACAGGTGGTTGAAGCGGCGCGCGACCTCACGCGTGAATTCGACGTGCGGAACCTGATCCTCGCCCACGGGCACGAAGCGCGCGCGGTAGATGAGGATGTCGGCCGCCTGGAGCAGCGGATAGCCGAGGAACCCGTACGTCGAGAGATCCTTGTGGCTGAGCTTTTCCTGCTGGTCCTTGTAGGTCGGCACGCGCTCGAGCCAGCCGAGCGGCGCCATCATGGACAACAGCAGGTGCAGCTCCGCGTGCTCCGCGATCTGCGACTGGATGAAGAGGATCGCCTGGTTCGGGTCGATGCCGGCGGCGAGCCAGTCGACGACCATGTCCCAGCAGTTCTTCTGCACGTCGCCCGGCGCGTCGTAGTCGGTGGTGAGCGCGTGCCAGTCGGCGACGAAAAACAGGCACGGATACTCGGTCTGCAGGCGCGCCCAGTTCTTGAGCACGCCATGGTAATGGCCCAGATGCAGGCTGCCCGTCGGCCGCATGCCGGACAAGACGCGCGTTTCGTACATATCTTGCCGGGCCCCTAGAGCTGAACCATCGCGCGCAGCAGCGCTTCGGATTCGAAGAGCAGCGGCGAGAGGATGATGCTTATGGCGTTCGAGCCGTAAACGGGCACGAACAGGAGAAGCAGCAAGACCGGCAGGCCCCAGGGCTCGAGCTTCGCGAACCGCCACGCGGCCCGGCGCGGCAGAAGGCTGGCCAGGATGCGTCCGCCGTCGAGCGGCAATATCGGAATGAGGTTCAAGAGCATGAACACCAGGTTGACCAGCACACCGGCGGCGCTGACGCCGATCATGAACTCGGCGGCGCCGTCCCCGGCGCGCATCACGGCTTCCACCAGCCCGCCCGTCCCGTAGTTCTGCGCCACGTCCATCCATGCCGCCGGACGATCGGTCAGGCTCACGAAAATGCGCAGCATCACGGCCCAGATCACCGCCATCAGCAGATTCGCTCCCGGTCCCGCCGCCGCCACCAAGCCCATGTGCTGGCGCGGCTTCTTGAGCGCGGAGTAGTTCACCGGCACGGGCTTCGCCCATCCGAACAGCAGCTTTTGCGACGACAGGATGAGGATGATCACCGGCACGACGATGGTGCCGATGAAATCGACGTGTCGCAGCGGATTCAGGCTGATGCGCCCCTGGGCATGCGCGGTCATGTCGCCGAAATGCCGCGCGACGTACCCGTGCGCCGCCTCGTGCAGCGTGATCGCGAAGAGCACCGGAAGCGCGTAGATGGCGATCGTCTGTACGAGTGGGTTGACGTCCATTTTTTTGAGCCGGAATTTTATCAGACCGACTCGACGGCAAAGGGCGCGAGCGAGCCTTTGCCTCTGCGCAGCACCTCCGGCTGATCGGAGGTGAGATCGATCACGGTGCTCGGTTCGGTGCCGCAATTGCCCGACGCGAGGATGAGGTCCAGCCGCCGCTCGAGCCGCTCGCGGATTTCCTGCGGGTCGGAGAGCGGCGCCGTGTCGCCTGGCAGCGTCAGCGTGGTCGAAAGCATCGGCTCGCCGAGCTCCGCGAGCAGCGCATACGCCGCCGGATGTCCCGGGACGCGCACGCCGATGGTGCGGCGGCGCGGATGCATCAGGCGGCGCGGTACTTCGCGCCGCGCCTTGAGGATGAAGGTGTAGCTTCCCGGCGTAACGCGCTTGAGCAGGCTGAAGCGCGTGTCGTCCACGATGGCATAGCGGGCGATTTCGGAGAGGTCGCGGCACATGAGGGTGAGATAGTGGCGCTCGTCGATGCCCCGGATCGCGCGCAGGCGCTCCAGCCCTTGCGCGTTGCCGATCTGGCAGCCGAGGGCATAGCACGAATCGGTCGGATAGGCGACGAGCGCGCCGAGGCGCACCATTTCGGCCGCCTTGCGGATCAGCCGCTTTTGCGGATGCGTGGGGTGGAGGGCGAAGAACTGGGCCATCAGCGCAGGAATTCCTCGATGAGGCGGGCCAGCGCCTCGGGCTGGTCATGATGCAGCATGTGCCCGGAGTCGGGCACGACGACGTGGCGGATATTCGCAAACGAATTGCGCCGCTCGGCGTGCTGCGCGGGATCGAGCTCGAGGCGCTTCAGCGTCGCGGATTCGGCGCCGTCTATCCACAGGACCGGCGCCCTCACCTGCTGCCAGCAGGCGCGCACCTCTTCGTAGCGGTAGAGCACCGGGTTCACGATCTTGTGCGCCGGGTCGCCGCGCAGCACGACTCCTTCCTTTCCCGCGTCGCGGCCCCAGTGGCGCGCAAGGAACGCGGCACGCTCGGCGCTCAGGCGCGGATTCGACTGCCGCAGGCGCTGCGCCAGCTCGGCGAAATCCTTGTACGGCCGAAGCCGCGGCCGCTCGTGCAGCTCCGCGAGCCAGCGCGCGTAGCGGCGCGGCGCTTCGTCCGGCCGCGTAGGCGGCAATCCGAAGCCTTCGAGATTGACGAGTCTTGCGACCCGCTCGGGCCGCACGCCGGCGTAAAGGCTGGCCACGTTGCCGCCGAGGCTGTGGCCGACGAGGTTGACGGCGCCTTCAGGCTGCAGCCGGTCGAGGAGAAAGTCGAGGTCGGCGATATAATCGGGAAGCCAGTAGCAGTCGGCTTTGCCCCACTGCGTGAGCCCGTAGCCGCGCCAATCGGGCGCATAGAGGTCCCACTCGCCGCGCAGCGCGTCGGAAAAAAACTGGAACGAGGCCGACACGTCCATCCAGCCGTGCAGCAGAAACATCTTCGGCGCCCCCGGCTTCGGCCAGCGCCGCACGTGGTAGCGCAGGCCGCGCACCTCGAGAAAATGCGATTCGCTCGCCTTCAACTTTGAAACCGGAAGCTGACTTCGGGCCGGCGCCCCGACACGATATCGGCGAGCGCCTTGCCCGAGCCGCAGGCAAGCGTCCACCCGAGGGTGCCATGGCCGGTGTTCAGGTAAAGCCGCCGAAGGGCCGTGCGGCCGATGATCGGCACGTTGTCCGGAGTTGCCGGGCGCAATCCGCTCCAGTTCTCCACCTCGGTGATGCCGCCCAGCGCGGGAAACAGCGTGCGCACGCGCCTCGAAATCGCGGCGCAGCGCACGGGGTTCAATTGCGTATCGTAGCCGGTGAGCTCGGCCGTTCCGGCCGCGCGCAGCCGGTTGCCCAGGCGCGACACCACGATCTTGTGCGCCTCGTCGGTGAGGCTGACGCTCGGCGCCACCGCGGCTTCCGCCGGGCCGAGCGCCAGCGTGATCGAGTAGCCCTTGAGCGGATAGACGGGAATGCGGATGCCAAGCCGCCGCAACATCAGCGGACTATAGCTCCCGAGGCACACCACGTAGGCATCGGCGCTTAGAAGCTCTTCGCCCACGCGCACCCCGCTGACCTCTGCGCCGGAGGATTCGATCGCCTGGATTCGGGCCTCAAACCGGAAAGCGACGCCGCGCCCGGCGGCGAGCCGCGCGAGCGCCTCGGTGAACTGGCGGGCATCGCCCGATTCGTCGCCGGGCGTGTACACGCCGCCGACGATCGGATCTTCCGAGTCCTTCAATGCCGGCTCGAGCGCCAGGCACTCGGGAGCCGACTTCACTTGGCGCTCGACGCCGAGCGCGCGCGCCGCCTCGGCGCTTCGCGCCAGCGCTTCGAAGTCCCGCGCGTCGGTGGCGAAGTGAAGAATGCCGCGCGCCAGATGATCGTAGGCGATGCCGGTGGCGGCGCGCAGCGCGCGCAGGCGAGCGCGGCTGTAGGCAGCGAGGCCGGCGAGCTCGCGGCAATTGCGCTCGAAGCGCCCGGGCGCGCATTCGCGCAGGAACCGCAGTCCCCATTCCCATTGCGCGGGATCGAGGCGCGCCCGGAAAAGGAAAGGCGCATCCTCGCGTCCCAGCCACTGGACGATTTTCGGGATGACCGAAGGCTTCGCCCACGGCTCGGCATGGCCGGCGGAGATCTGGCCGCCGTTGGCGAAGGAAGTTTCCATCCCCGCTTCCGGCTGGCGCTCGACCACGAGCACTTCATGCCCGGCCTCGGCGAGATACCAGGCGCTCGCCACGCCGACCACGCCTGCGCCGAGAACGAGGACTTTCACTGCACTACGGGGAAATCACTTCGGCGCCATTCGAATCGCGCCATCCAGCCTGATGGTTTCCGCGTTCAGCATCTCGATCTCGACGATCGCCTTGACGAGCTGCGCGTATTCGTCGGGGCGCCCCAGGCGCGACGGAAAAGGCACCTGCTTGCCGAGCGAGTCCTGCACTTCCTGGGGAAGCGCGGCAAGCATCGGCGTATGGAAGATCCCCGGAGCGATGGTGCACACGCGGATGCCGTTGCGCGACAGATCGCGCGCGATGGGCAGCGTCATGCCGACGATCGCGCCCTTCGAGGCCGAGTAGGCCGCCTGCCCGATCTGGCCGTCGAAGGCGGCGACCGAAGCCGTGTTGACGATCACCCCGCGCTCGCCCGCCGCATTGGGGGAGGCTTTCGCCATCGCGTCGGCCGCGAGCCGGATCATGTTGAACGTTCCTATGGCGTTGATCGTCACCACGCGGCTGAAGCGCGCGAGATCATGGGGCGCTTCCTTGCCGAGCGTGCGTTCCGCGTGCGGGACGCCGGCGCAATTGACGAGCACCTGCAGGCCGCCGAACTCCTTCACCGCCGCGGCGACCGCCGCCTTGCCGTCCGCCTCCGACGTCACGTCGGTCCTGACGAAGCGCCCGCCGATCTCCTTTGCGAGCTTCTCGCCGGCGTCCGCCTGCAGATCGGCGATCAGCACCTTGGCGCCGTTCTGCGCCGCCATGCGAGCGGTCCCGGCGCCGAGGCCGGAAGCGCCGCCCGTGACCAGAAACACGCTGTTCTTGATCTGCATTATGGACCTCTGTGGAATAAGGTAATTCGTTGAGGGGGACGGCCGGATTCGACGATAATTTTATCTTCATGCAGCTTGGTTTCGGCATCGCATTCGGCGATCTGTACGAGCGAGCGGGCCTGATGCGCATCGATGCCGCGTTCCTCGATTTTCTCGGCGAGTCGGACGCGGCGCTGCGCTCGAGGCTCCTCGCCGCGCGGAAAACGCCGCCCCCGCAGCGGGAGGAATCCGACCTGCTGGTCGCGCTCGCCCCGCACGTCGACGATTTCGTCGCCGCTCTTTTCGGCATCCAGGCCGAGGCGCAGGCGCTCGCCGCCAGGCACCACGAGCTCGCGCCGCTCTACTCGGTCAAGCGGCTTTTCGTCCAGCGGCGGGCTCTTCACAAGGTGAAGCCCGAAGACCTGAAGGACTTTCATCCGCAAGCGATCGTCGATGAGCTGCCATTCGCCCGGCAGGTCACCGAGTGGCTGAAGGACGAGGCCGCCAACGCGGAAAAGCTCGAAGCCGCTGCGCGCTACGCCGCCTGGGCGACCACCACGCCGCAAGGCAAAGCCCGGCACCGTGGCGGCATTCTCTTCAAGGCGCCGCAGAAAACGGACTACATGCGACTCGTTCCGGTTCATACCGAGACGAAAAGGGGCTTTCCGGAGCACAGCCTCGAGCACGTGCGCCCTCGCGAAGGCTTCGATCTCACCGACCGCGGCACCCACCTCGCCGGCGCGCTCGACCAGGCGAACTACTGCATCTGGTGCCACGAGCAGGGAAAGGACTCCTGCTCCAAGGGCCTGAAGGAGAAAAACCCGGCTGACGGCTTCCGCAAGAGCCCGTTCGGCGTGCCGCTCGCCGGCTGCCCCCTGGAAGAGAAGATCTCCGAGTTCCATATGGTGAAGACGCGCGGCCAGCCGCTCGCCGCGCTCGGCATCATCGTCGTCGACAACCCGATGCTGGCCGGCACCGGGCACCGCATTTGCAACGATTGCATGAAGTCCTGCATTTACCAGAAGCAGGACCCGGTCGATATCCCGCAGGCCGAGACGCGCACGCTGAAGGACGTGCTCGAGCTGCCGTGGGGCTTCGAGATCTATTCGCTCCTCACGCGCTGGAACCCGTTCGATCTGCGCCGGCCCTACCCCAAAGCGCCCACCGGGCGGCGCGTGCTGGTGGTGGGTCTCGGTCCGGCGGGCTTCACGCTCGCGCACCATCTGATGAACGACGGCCACACCGTCGTCGGCATCGACGGGCTGAAGATCGAGCCGCTGGATTCCAAGCTCTCGGGCGTCGACCCGCTGGGCAACCGCGCAGCCTTCCTGCCCATAAAAAATATTTCTGAAATACGCGAAAGGCTCGATGAGCGGGTCATGGCGGGCTTCGGCGGCGTGGCCGAATACGGCATCACCGTGCGCTGGGACAAGAACTTCCTGAAGATCCTGCGGCTGCTCGTCGAGCGGCGGCGCCCGTTCGCGATGTTCGGCGGCGTGCGCTTCGGCGGCACGCTGACGATCGACGAGGCGTTCGCCGACGGCTTCGACCACATCGCGCTGTGCGCGGGCGCCGGCCGGCCGACGGTGCTCGAGATCCCGAACGGCTTCGCGCGCGGCGTGCGCGCGGCGTCGGACTTCCTCATGGCGCTGCAGCTCACCGGCGCGGCGAAGCGCGAGTCGATCGCCAACCTGCAGATCCGCCTGCCGATCGTGGTGATCGGCGGCGGCCTCACGGCGATCGACACGGCGACCGAGTCGCTCGCCTACTACGCCGTGCAGGTCGAAAAATTCCTGGCGCGTTACGAGACGCTCGACCAAAAACCAGCCTGGAACGAAGAGGAGCGCGCCATTGCCGAGGAATTCCTCGCTCATGCGCGCGCGCTGCGAGCCGCGAAGCCCGAGGCGCGCCTCGCGCTGCTCAAGTCCTGGGGCGGCTCGACGATCGCCTACCGGCGCCGGCTGGTCGACAGCCCCTCTTACACGCTGAATCACGAGGAAGTCGCGCACGCGCTCGCTGAGGGCATCACCTTTGCCGAAGGCCTGACGCCGGCTCGTATCGAGATCGACGAGTACGGTCACGCGAAAGCCGTTGTCTTCAAGGAAGGCGTGGAACTGCCGGCGAGATCCGTGCTGATCGCCGCCGGCACGCAACCGAACACCGTGCTCGCGCGCGAAGAAGGCGTGAGCCTCGCCCTCGACGGCAAGTATTTCCAGGCCTGCGACGAGAACGGCGCGCCGGTCAAGCCCGAGCGCGGCGCGGCGAAGCCCGGGCAGCCGCAAGTGCTGCTCCACCGCCGGCCCGACGGCCGCTTCATGAGCTTCTTCGGCGACCTGCACCCTTCGTTCTTCGGCAACGTCGTGAAAGCCATGGGCAGCGCGAAGCAGGGCTATCCGGTGCTCAGCCGCGTGCTCGCGAAGGTGCCGCCGAATACGCGCGAGGACGACCCGGCTTTCCTCTCGCGGCTGAACCGGGATCTGCGCGCCGTGGTGCACGACGTGCGGCGGCTCACGCCGCGCATCGTCGAGGTGGTGCTGCGCGCGCCAGTGGCCGCGCGGCGCTTCCATCCCGGCCAGTTTTACCGCATGCAGAACTTCGAAGCGCTCGCCCTGCGCGTTCCGGGCACCACGCTCGCGATGGAAGGCCTCGCGCTCACGGGCGCGTGGGTCGACAAGGAGAAAGGCCTGATCTCGGTGATCGCGCTCGAAATGGGCGGCTCCGCCGACCTGCTCGCCTATCTGCGTCCCGGCGAACCGGTCGTGCTGATGGGCCCGACCGGCACCCCGACCGAGATCCCGCGCGGCGAAACCGTGGTGCTGGTGGGCGGCGGCCTCGGCAACGCGGTGCTCTTCTCCATCGGCCGGGCTTTGCGCGCGGCGGGAAGCAAGGTGATCTACTTCGCCGGCTACAAGCAGCTCGGCGACCGGTATCGCATCGAAGACATCGAGGCGTCCTCCGACGTCGTGGTGTGGTGCTGCGACGAGGCGCCGGGATTTCCCGCGCGCCGGCCGCGGGACCGCAGCTTCGTCGGCAATATCGTCCAGGCGATGCACGCCTACGCTTCGGGTGAGCTCGGCGCGCAGGCGATCCCTTTCGCCGCCGCCGACCGCATCATCGCCATCGGCTCGGACAAGATGATGGCCGCGGTGGGCGCGGCGCGCCACGGTGTCTTGCAGAAATATCTCAAACCGGGGCACATGGCGATCGGATCCATCAATTCGCCGATGCAGTGCATGATGAAAGAGATCTGCGCCCAGTGCCTGCAGCCGCACGTCGACCCGGCGACCGGCCAGACGACCTACGTGTTCTCCTGCTTCAACCAGGACCAGCCGCTCGACCAGGTCGATTTCGGCGCCCTCTCCCAGCGCCTCGCGCAGAACGGCGTGCAGGAGAAGCTCACCGCGCTGTGGATCGGCCGCTGCCTGAAGCTGCTGCCTCCCCCCGCCGAGCGCAAAGCGGCCTAGGCTTCGTCCGGGCGGGCGAGTTTGAGGTTTTCGGCGACGGCGGCGAGGCGCTTGTCGCGCGTCCACAGCCGCGCGGTTCCCACGAGGACCACGGAAGCGAGCAGATGAACGTCGATGTAGCCGATGCCTCGACCCATGAGCGTGCGCTTCTCGATGAAATTCAGCGCCTCGGCATCCGTGGCGATCGGCGCGCGGGGCAGATCCGCAAGGAGCCGGAGCACCTCGCTGCGGTTCTTCAAGTTGCCGCAGGCGAGCTCCCCGAGAACGAAGGGGTGCGTGAGCACGATGCCTTGCTCCAGGGCGGCCGCTAGGGCCGCCACACCGGCGCGCAGGTGCTCGACCCACACGGACGTGTCGACCAGGATCATGTGGCCGCGGAGCGCCGGCGGGGAATCGGTTGCAGCCGCGGCTCGCTGCCGCCGAGCCGCGCGAGACGCCGGGCGCTCTCGCGCGCGATCAGCGCCTTGAGCCCCTCATGGATCAAGGCGGTGCGCTCTTTCATTCCCGTGACGCGCCGCGCCTCGGCAACCAGATCCTCGTCCAGATTGATGGTCGTGCGCATTAGTGCTCACCTCCGTGGCGCATGTACGCATGATACATCATCTGATGCCAAGCATGATGCCTACAGCTTTCGGTTCAGCCCCTCGCGATACAGCGCGATTGCATTCGCGAGCCTCTGCCGGGCCGTGGCAGGCGGAAACAGCGAGTGATAGCCGAAGAGGCGTTGCGCTTTTCCCGTGGACAGCTCCCAGGGATCGGCGAGGAATTGTGCGCCTTGCCACTGGCCGCGGGGGACGACCTCGATGCCGGACGGGGAATGGGCGGCCTCGACGATCATTCCTGCGACTTCGCTCCACTCCAGGTAAGCCGTGCTCAGGTTGAATATCTGCCCGATGCTTGCCTTTTCGTGCCCGGCAAGCAGAAGCGCATGCGTCAGATCGTCGTGATCCAGGAAGCTTCCGCCGGCTCCGCCGGGAACGCTTAACCGCTGCCCGGACTGCGCGAGCGCAATCATGTCGCGCAGATGCCGGCCGCCGATCTCTTTCCCGTAGGACCACCAGAAGCGGAAGACGGTTACGGGAAGGCCTTTGGTCTTCCAGTAGATTAGGGCGAGCTTCTCCGCGGCGAGCTTGGCAACGGCATAGAAAGGCTTTCTCGCGTCCTCCACCAGGCACGGCGAGTCCTCGGTGATCGGCCGCTCGACCGGCTTGCCGTACACCACCGCGGTGCTCGCATAGAAGAGCCGCGAGACCTTGGCGGCAACGCACGCGTCGAGCAGCACGACGTGCGCCTTCAAGTCGCCTTGCAGAAGCTCGATCGGATCGTCGGAGAAAGACCAGGCCAGGTGCACGACGGTGTCGATGCCCTGGAGCGCCCGCTCGACGAGCGGCCGGTCTTCGAGACTTCCCTGCAGCGACTCCCCTTCAGCCCGCTTGTCGAGAACGCGCACGGCATGCCCTTTCTCGAGGAGCAGCGCAGTGAGATCGCGGCCGACCGATCCGGCGCCTCCCGTGATCAGGAAGTTCATGGCCTGGCTTTGCGTTTCGGGGCGCCGACGAGCCGCTCGATCAGCGTCGCGCCTTCCTCGAGCAGGAACTGCTTGAACGCCACCGCGACCGGAGGCAAGCGCTTGTTCTTGTGATGCACGATGTGCCACTCGCGCATCACCGGGAAACCCTCGACGTCGAGCACCGCGAGCCGTCCCAGCTCGAGCTCCCGCCCTATCGTGTGCGCGGAAAGGAAGCTGACTCCCATGCCGGCGATCACCGCCTGCTTGATGGTTTCGGTGCTCTTGATCTCCATCGTGACGTTGAACTTGACGTGCGATTCGGCAAGCAGCTCCTCCATGGCGAGACGCGTGTCCGAGCCCTGCTCGCGCACGATGAACGCTTCGCTTGCGAGCGCCTGCAGCTGAATATTGCGCTTGCGCACCAGCGGATGCTCGGGCGCGGCGACGATCACGTGCGGCTGGGGCGCGAACGCCTCGGCCAGCAGGTCGCGATTCTCGGGAGGACGCAGCAGCACGGTGAGATCGGTCGTGTTCTCGTCGAGCTGACGCAGGATCTCTTCGCGGTTGTTGACGCTCAGGCGCACGGTCACCTTTTCATGGCGCCGGCAGAACTCGGCGAGAAGCCCCGGAAAGAAATAATCGCCGGCGCTGATCACCGCGATATTCAACCGGCCGCCGCGTACGCCTTTCAGGGCGGCGAGCGCCTCGTCGGCTTCCTTGAGCTGCTGGATGATCGCGCGGCTGTAGCGCAGCATCTCCTCGCCGGCGGTCGTGAGGTAGATCCTTCTGCCCAATTGCTCGAACAGCGGCAGACCGGCGTGCAGCTCGAGTTGCCTGATATGCATCGACACGCCGGGCTGGCTCATGCGCAGCTCGTGCGCGGCGCGCGAGTAGTTCAAGTGCCGCGCCACCGTTTCGAACACCTTCACCTGGCGGAAGGTCGTGTTCTTCATCTCATAAGCAAAAGGTTCTCAGAACCATAATCATCTATAAGCAAATTGACCCTGCATCTGACGTGGATCAAACGCACGCCAACAAACGAGCGTCCCATAAGCGGATCAAAGGAGGCTCCTTATGGCGAGCAAGGTGCATCAGGTCACGGTGTGGGCTCGGGGGGTGGTGCAGGACAAGGAGGGGCGCGACATCGCCAATGGCCTCGCCCGCGCGGCGGGCCAGGAAGGCAAATTCACCCAGTCCTTCGACAACTACGTCGACCTGCCGGACCGCGTGAACGTCCCGCTGCGCAAGTACGCGCGCATCAGCGACGAAGAGATCGAAGAGCGCTACGAGTACGAGAACCTGCACCCCGAGGTGGTGATCGTCGCGGACGCGACCATCGTGAAGGGCATCGACGTGCTGCGCGGCATGGAGAAAGGCGGCACGCTCGTCGTCGCCACCGACCGCAGGCCCGAAGACATCCTCAAGTTCATTCCCAACCGCGACCTTCTCGGCAAGATCGTCTGCGTCGACGCCAAGGCGATCTGCGGCGACCGGACGGTCGACTTCTCCGGCAGCGAGGGCGGCGTGGATTCGGTGGGCATCGGCCAGGGCATCTCGGCGCCGATCCTCGGCGCGCTCGCCCGCGGCAGCGAGCTGGTGAAGCTCGACCACCTCGACGCGGTGGTGAAGAACAAGGACGCGCTCCACAAGGGCCACGAGCAGGCCGTCGTGAAGACACTCAACTAGAGCCGGAGGTCAAGCGATGTTCAAGATTCCCAAGGGTAAAGAGGTGCCCCTCGGCTGCGTGACGCCCGCACCCGTAGGCGAGCAGCCGATGATGATCACCGGCAACTGGCGCGAATTCCGCCCGCTGCTCGAGCCGGAAAAATGCGACCTGTGCATGAACTGCATCGTGTTCTGCCCGGACGCCTGCTTCCAGCTCGACGACGCCGAGGAGAAAGTGGTCCTCAACGAGAAGTACTGCAAGGGCTGCAACATCTGCATCAACGAGTGCGCCCCCGGCGCCCTGACCGCCGCCTACGAGCTCGATTTCGACGACGGCGTGGTGCGGCTCGACAAGCCCTTCTGAGGAGAGACACATGGCAAAAGAAATGATGCTGAGCGGATGCGCATCCTCGGCGCAGGCCGCCAAGATGGCGAAGGTCGAGGTGATCAGCTCCTACCCGATCCGGCCGTACACCGCGATCATGATGGAGCTCTCCAAGATGGTCGCGAACGGCGAGCTCGATGCCGAGTTCGTGCACGGCGAGGGCGAGCACGGTCAGCTCTCGATCGTGCTCGGCGCCGCGGCCGCAGGCGCGCGCGCGCTCACCGGGAGCTCGGGCGTCGGCGTGACCTACGCGTTCGAAAACTATTCCCCGATCGCCGGCGGACGCATTCCGCTGCAGATGATGATCGCCGACCGGGCGCTCGACCCGCCCGGCGACTTCGGCTCCGAGCACACCGACGCCATGTCGTGCCGTGACCAGGGTTGGCTGATGGGCTGGGCCGAAACGCCGCAGGAGGCGTTCGACAACTGCCTCATCAACTATCGCGTCGGCGAAGACCACCGCGTGCTGCTGCCGCAGTTCGTGTGCCAGGACGGCTACTTCGTCTCCCACATCCCGGGGCCGGTGTCGCTTCCCGAGCAGAGCCAGGTGGACGAGTTCCTGCCGCCGTACAACCTGCCCCACCCGCTCGATCCGAAGCGTCCCGTCTCGCACGGCCCGCAGATCCGCCCCGACCAGGGCACGATCATGGATATCCAGCGGGCGCAGGCGATGCTCGACGCGCCGGCGGTGATCCGCGAGGCGATCGACGACTACAACCGCATCTTCGGGCGCAAGTACGCCCCGTTCGTCGAGGAGTACATGACCGACGACGCGGAGATCGCCTTCTTCCTCATGGGCGCCCACACCATGACGGCGCGCCACGCGGTGCGCCACCTGCGCGCGAAAGGCGTGAAGATCGGCCTCGTGAAGCTGCGCTTCGTGCGGCCGTGGCCGACCGAGGAGGTCGCGCAGGCGCTCTCGAAGTTCAAGGCCGTGGGCGTGGTCGAGACCAGCACCTCCTACGGCGGCGCGATGCGCGGCGGCAACCTGCTGCACGAAGTGCGCGCCTCGCTCTACGAGCTGCCGCAGCGTCCGTTGACCACCTCTTTCATGGCCGGCCTGGGCGGCGAAATGGTGTCGCTCGAGGACTTCTATCACATGACCGAGGTGCTCTCGAAGGCGGTGCGGGAAGGCAAGACCAAGAAGACGGTGTATTGGGTCGGCTTCGAGGCTGAGGACTAAAGGAGACAACAATGGCTGCCGCAATCAAGACCCAGAACCTGGCACCGGTCAAGCTGATCCGCAACGTGCCGAAGGAAGAGTACTACCTGCCCGGGCACCGGACCTGCGCCGGCTGCGGCCCTGCGCTGCAGTACAAGCTGGTCGCGAAGGCGGCCGGGCCCAACACGATCTTCCTCGGGCCCACGGGCTGCATGTATGTCGCCAACGCGAGCTATCTCTGCACGCCGTACGCCGTGCCCTGGATGCACACCCAGATCACCAACGGCGGCGCGGTCGCCTCGGGCATCGAGGCCGCCTACAAGGTGCTCCTGCGCAAGGGCAAGCGCGAAGGGGAATTCCCCAACATCATCGTGATGGCCGGCGACGGCGGATCCGTGGACATCGGCC
The DNA here is from genome assembly GCA_004297625.1 of Betaproteobacteria bacterium. Lineage (GTDB taxonomy): Bacteria > Pseudomonadota > Gammaproteobacteria > Burkholderiales > SG8-39 > SCGC-AG-212-J23. Next base: position 86,846 of record SCTY01000057.1, read on the forward strand.
TGCAGGCGATGTCGGCGATGATGTACCGCGGACACGACGCGCTGTTCATCTGCTACGACAACGAGGCGTACGCCAATACCGGCATCCAGACCTCGCCCACCACGCCCTACGGAGGCAACACCACCTTCACGCCTCCCGGCAGCGCGATTCCCGAGGGCAAGACGCTCTTCCCGAAGGATCCGCCGCAGCTCGTGATCGGCGCGCATCCGGCGGTGAAGTACGTCGCGACCGCCTCCATCGCCTATCCGGTCGATCTCATCAACAAGGTGCGCAAGGCGCTGAACGTGGTCGGACCGACGTTCCTGCATATCCACTGCCCGTGCCCCAAAGGATGGGGCTTCGACGAGGCGAAGACCGTCGAGGTCGCGCGCCTGGCGATCGAAACCGGCATGTGGAACATGTACGAGTGGGATAACGGCGAGTACCGCTACCAGTTCAAGCCGAAGAAATACAAGCCGGTGCGCGAGTATCTGAAGCTGCAGAACCGCTTCGCTCACTTGTCGGACGCGCATATCGCCAAGCTGCAGGCGTTCGTCGATGCCAAGGTGAAAGCGAAGCCGGTGCCGGTCGAGGCCGCCGTCCCGAAGGCGAACTAGCGGCACGCGCCGATGGATAGCCGGTCTCTCGAGATCCGCTTCGAGTCGGTCGGCGGCCTGGGGGCGCATGCGGCCGCCGAGGCACTGGCGAGCGCCGCGGTATTGAAGCTGGGACTGAACGGCAGCGCCTTTCCCTCGTGCGTTCCCGAGCGCAAAGGCGCGTGCGTGCGCTCTTGCGTTCGCCTTGCGCCGCCTGGCCAGGCGCTCAGGGGTAGCGGAGAGCTGCAAGCCGCCGACGCCATCGTGGTGTTCCACGTTGGCCTGCTGCGCGATCCGGCGACGTTCGCCGGGCTGCGCAAGGATGGAACGCTGATCTACGCGGCGCCTGCGAAATCGGTTCCTGACGAGCTCGCCGCATTACCGGCCACCGCGCGCGTCATCCGTGTCGATGCGTACGGCATTGCGGCCAAGCAGAAGTGCGAAGCGAGCGGCGTGCTTCTCGGCGCGCTCTGCGCCGCATTCCCGCTTCTCAGGGAAACCGGCTTCGCGCGCGACGCCAAGGAATGCGAGGAGCTTTCCGGCCTGGGTGAGCATGAAGGCGATCTTCCGCCAGTGAGTGAACCGAACGGCGAACCACGCTTGGGAAGCTCGATTTGGAACGATCTTTCGGTCGCGCGCAGCGGCAGCCTCCCCTCCTTCAACCGCGAGCGCTGCATCCACTGCGCAATGTGCGAAATCGTCTGTCCGGATCTGTGCCTCGTCTGGGAAGAGGGAGAAAAAGGCGGGCGCTTCCAGCGCGAGCTGACCGGGGTGGATTACCGCTACTGCAAGGGCTGCCTGCGTTGCGTGGAGACCTGCCCCGCAAGCGCTATGCTGAAGAAAGCGGAGACGCCCGGGCTCGCCGAGCGGTTCGCGGTGCCGCTGTTCCCGGATCTCGTCGAATGACGGCGCTGCGGCAGAAACTGGCGTTCTGTACCGGCGACGAAGCCGTTGCCCTCGCCGAGCGCGACATCGGCGGCCAGGCGTTCGAGCTCGACAGCGCGCACGGCGCCGCGGCCGTGTGCTACGGGGCGGCGCTCGGCGGCGCCCGGGTGGTCGGCACGACGAGCTCGGAGGGGCTGCTCGCCGCGCTCGAGCAGCTTCCCGTGCAGGCAGGCGCGCGCGTGCCGATGGTGCTCAACGCGGCCTGCGAGCACTCCGCCCTCTATCGGGCGCTCAATACCGGGTGGATCATCCTTTGCGCGCGCGACGCTCAGGCGGTTTATGACCTCAATTTCGCCGCCATAAAGATCGGCGAGCACCCGGACGTTCGGCTGCCGGTGCTCGTCGCCTACGACGCCTTCTGCACCCGGCATGAAAAGCGGCGCATCCAGGTCTTCGACGACGCGGAGGCGATCCACCATTTTCTCGGCGAAGCGCCGGCGTTCCGCACGCCTCTCGATACCCTGCATCCCGGCACCTTTGTCGCTTCCATGAACGACCTGCAGGTCTCGAAGGCGATGGAAGCGGCGCGATGCGTGATCGCTGCGGTGTTTGCGGAACTGGAGAACATTACCGGTCGCGCCTACCCGGTGCTCGAAGCCTACCGGATGGAAGGCGCGGAGCAGGCAGTGGTGCTGCTCAACTCCGCGGCGAACAACGCGAAAGATGCCGGCGTGCTTTCGCCCAACGTGCTTCGCCCCTTCCCCGCGGAAGAATTCCGCCGGGCGCTGCGCTCGTTGAAAGCCGTCACCATCGGCGCTGACCCGCTGGCGCTCGAGGTGCGGGCGGCGCTTCAGCTCGATGCGGCGACGGGACCGAAAGTTTTTAATGAAACTTCCGAAGCCAAGCCGCCCGCCGCGGACGCGCGTCCGGGATTGCCGCCGCTCGCGGCCGCCGAAGTCTCGCGCGGCATGGCGAAAGTGACGCGCGACGAAGCGACGGGCCGCCTGAAAGTCGAGCTCGAGCCGCTGTGGAAGATGACGTCGGTGCCGGGCCGCGTGGCGCCGGGGCACGGCGCATGCCCGGGCTGCGGTGCGCTTGCGACGTTGCACCAGATCTACAAGGTGCTGGAGGGCGACGTCGTCGTGCTCTTCCAGGATGGCTGCATGAGCGAAGTCACGACCGCTCATGGCGCGAGCGCGCACCGCGTCAGCACGATTCACAGCGCGGGCCCGAGCGGCGCCGCGACGCTCTCCGGCCTCGCCGAGGCTTCGCGCTCGAAGGACATCACGTTCCTGCTGATCACCGGCGACGGCGCCATGGACGCGGGCCTCGGCGAAGCGATTGCCGCGGCGAACCGCAACCACCGCATGATGATCCTGGAATACGACAACCAGGGGCGCATGAGCGCGGGCGCCCAGAGCTCGTACTCCACTCCGCTCGGCCATTCGGGCAAGACCTTCCACCACCGGGACACCGCGCAGATCTTCGCGGCGTGCCACCTGCCCTACGTCTTCACCGCGACCGAAGGCTATCCCGAGGACCTGATGCGCAAGGTGGCGAAAGCGCAGTGGTATGCGAAGAACGAGGGACTGGTCTACGGCAAGATCCTCTCGTTCTGCCCGCTCAACTGGGGCACGGCGGACGATGCGGCCCAGCCCGTGCTGCAGGCGGCGATCGACAGCTGCTTTTTCCCGCTCTACGAGATCGAGCGCGGGCATACGACGATCACGTACGACCCGGACGCGACGGATCGCCGCAAACCGGTCTCGGACTGGCTGAAGCTGATGGGCAAGACGCAGCACCTCCTCGAAGCCGCCAACTCCGAAATTCTTCAGGCAATTCAGTCGGAAACCGATCGTCGCTGGGCAAGGCTGAAGGCGATGCACGAGCACCCGGAGCTTTAGCAGGAGACCCGAATGGCCCGAATCCTCGAGACGCGCCGGCTCACCCCGGTCACGAAATACTTCCGCCTCGATGCACCGCTTATCGCCGCCTCGGCGAAGCCCGGGCAGTTCGTCATGCTGCGTGTGCGAGAAGGCGGCGAGCGCATCCCGATCACCATCGCCGACTACGACCGTGCTGCGGGCACGCTAACTATCGTGGTCCAAGAAGTGGGCGCGACCACCCAGCGCGTGTGCGCGCTCGAAGCCGGCGACGAGATTCTCGACGTGGTCGGTCCGCTCGGCAGCCCGATCGAGATCCCGCCCGGCGGGCACGTCTGCGGCGTAGGCGGCGGCTTCGGCTCGGCGGCGCTTCTCTGCCTGATGCACCAGTTCACCGAGCGCGGCGACCGCACCACGGCGATCCTCGGCGCGCGCAGCAAGGACCTGCTGATCCTCGTCGACGAGCTGCGGCCGCATTGCAACAACGTCGAAGTCTGCACCGACGACGGCTCGGCCGGGTTCAAGGGCTTCGTCACGCAGCGCCTGGCGCAGCTCGTTGCCGGCGAGGGGCCCGGGCGGCCCGACCACGTGGTCGCGATAGGGCCGATGGCGATGATGCGCGCCGTTGCCGAGACGACGCGCGAGGCCAAGGTGAAGACGCTCGTCTCCATGGATCCGCTCATGGTCGACGGCACCGGCATGTGCGGAGGCTGCCGCGTCACCGTCGGCGGCAAGGCGCAGTTCGCCTGCGTCGATGGCCCGTGCTTCGATGCGCACCAGGTGGACTTCGACGTGGCGATGCGGCGGAACAAGCAGTACGTGAAGGAAGAAAAACAGGCGCTCGAGCGGCTGGCCTGCAGGGCGGCCCGGGAGGCGCACTGATGCCGCTCAAGCGCGCGGAAAAAACCCCGATGCCGGTGCGCGATCCCCGCGAGCGCGCGCTCGACTTCGGGGAAGTGAACCGCGGATACAGCGCGGCCCATGCCGTCTTCGAAGCCGAGCGCTGCCTGCGCTGCCAGGAGCCGATATGCGTCGACGGCTGCCCGGTGCAAATTCCGATTCCCGACTTCATCCATGCGGTGGCGACCGGCGACCTTCCCGCCGCGGCGAAGATCCTGCGCTCGGCGAATCCCCTGCCCGCGATCTGCGGCCGGGTCTGCCCGCAGGAGTCGCAGTGCGAAGCCGAATGCAGCATGACCCAGCATTTCGACCCGGTAGGGATCGGCCACCTGGAGCGATACGTCGCCGATTGGGAGCGCACGCAGCCTCCTGCCTTGCAGTCAACCCCCAGTCGGAAAGAGAAGATCGCGGTCATCGGTGCCGGGCCTTCCGGCCTGGTATGCGCAGGCGAGCTGGCGCGCCTCGGGTACCCGGTCACGATTTACGAAGCCTTGCATGCGCCCGGCGGCGTGCTGCGCTACGGCATCCCGGAATTCCGGCTGCCCAAGACGGTGCTCAACTGGGAGATCGGCGTCCTGAAGGCCATGGGCGTGACGGTCGTGTGCAATGTCGTCATCGGCAAGACGCTCACGCTCGATGCTCTCTTCGAGAAGCACGGCTACTCGGCGGTCTTCATCGGCACCGGCGCGGGATTGCCGCAGTTCCTCGGCATTCCTGGCGAAAGCCTGAACGGCGTGATGTCCGCGAACGAGTTCCTTACGCGCATCAACCTCATGCGCGGCTACGAGTTTCCCGAAGCGGACACGCCGGTGCGCGTGGGCAAACGCGTGGCGGTGATCGGCGCCGGCAACACGGCGATGGATGCAGTGCGCACGTCGCTGCGCATGGGAGCCGAGGAGGCCCTGGTCGTTTACCGCCGCAGCGAGAAGGAAATGAGCGCCCGGGTCGAGGAGTATCACCACGCCCTCGAGGAAGGCGTGAAGTTCCACTGGCTCACCAATCCGCTCGAAATCCTGGGCAACGCCGAGGGCTGGGCCACGAGCCTGAAGTGTCAGCAGATGAAGCTCGGCCCGAAGGACGCCTCCGGCCGCGCGCGCCCGATCCCGATCGAAGGCAGCGAGTTCGAGATCGCAGTGGACAACGTGGTGCTCGCGATCGGCACGACCCCGAATCCGCTGCTCACGCGCACGACCTCGGGCCTGCTCACCAACCCGAAAGGCTGCCTCGTTGCCGACGAGCACACGGGGCTTACTTCGAAATCGCTCGTGTTCGCCGGCGGCGACGCGGTGACCGGGGCCGCTACCGTGATACTCGCCGCCGGCGCCGGCAAGCGCGCCGCGCGGGCCATGCACGAGGCGCTCGCGGCGCGCGTGCACTGAGACGCCGATGGACGCGCCGGTCACCCACAAATTCCGGGTGGCCGAGGCGTTCCTCGACGACGCCGGCCGCGGCCTGGTTCGCCTCGACGCCGAGGACCTGAAGCGGCTCGATGCAGTGCCGGGAGATGTCCTGCTGATCACCGGCCGCCGGGCCACGGTGGCGCGCGCCGCGCAAGCGCCCTCCAGCCACTGCGGGCAGCTTCTCGCCTTGATGGACGGCACTACGCGCGGCAACGCGCAGGCTGGAGTAGACGAGTGGGTCACCGTTAGAAAAGTCCCGTACAAAGCGGCGGAATCGCTGCTCCTCTCCAACGTGCACGCGGGATATGCCGCGCCCGGCGAAGAGGAAATCCCGCACTTGCGTCAGCTGCTTTCCGGCCTTCCCGTCGTGCCGGGCGATCACCTGCAGGTCAGCTTTCTCGGCGCGCGCCCGCGCTCGTTCACCGTCGAAGGCGCGGCGCCGCGCGGTGCGGTGCTGCTCTCGGCGAACACCTCCATCGCCTTCAAGGTTCCCGAGGTTTCCGCCGAAAAAGCCTATCGCGTCTCCTATGAGGACATCGGCGGCCTCGAGCGCGAAGTGGCGCTCGTGCGCGAGATGGTCGAGCTGCCGCTCAAATTCCCGCAGCTCTTCGGCGCGCTGGGAATCGATCCGCCCAAGGGCGTGCTGCTCACCGGGCCGCCGGGCACCGGCAAGACGCTCATCGCCCGCGCCGTGTCGAGCGAAGTGCGCGCGCATTTCGTCCACGTGAACGGCCCGGAGGTCATCCACAAGTACTACGGCGAGAGCGAAGCGAAGCTGCGCCAGATCTTCGAGGAAGCGCAGAGTAACGCGCCGAGCATCATTTTCCTGGACGAGTTCGACGCCCTCGCGCCGAAGCGCGCGCAAGTCGCCGGCGATGTGGAAAAGCGCGTAGTGGCGCAGCTTCTCGCGCTCATGGACGGCCTGGTGGAGCGCGGCGAAGTCGTGGTCATCGGCGCGACGAACATGCCGGAGCTCGTCGACCCGGCGCTGCGGCGCCCGGGACGCTTCGATCGCGAGATCGCCATCGGCGTTCCCGACCGCGGCGCGCGGCGCCAGATCCTCGGCATCCATTCGCGCCGCATGCCGCTCGCGCCGGACGTCGACCTCGGCGAGATCGCCGAGATCACGCACGGCTACGTGGGCGCCGACCTCGAGGTGCTGTGCAAAGAGGCCGGCATGGTCGCGCTGCGCCGCCTCGTCCCGCGGGTGCGCTTCGAAATCGACCTCAAGCCTCAGCTCGATGCGCTCGCGTTCCAGATCACGCGCGAGGATTTCCTCGCCGCCTACAAGGTGGTGGAACCGACCTCCACGCGCGAATTCCTCGCCGAACGGCCGCGCGTCGCCTTCAAGGACGTCGGCGGCCTCGCCGAAACCAAGCGCACGCTGAGCTCAATCGTGCAGCTCATCCGCGGAGGCGGCACCCTCCTCGGAAACGCGCGCTTCAATCCGCCGAAAGGCGTGCTTCTCACCGGCCCCTCGGGCACCGGCAAGACCCTGCTCGCGCGCGCCCTTGCCGGCGAGCTCGGCCTTACGCTCATCACAGTCGACCAGCCGAGCCTGCTTTCGAAATGGGTGGGCGAATCCGAAAAAGGACTGCGCGAGGTCTTCAAGCGCGCCAAGCAGGCGTCTCCCTGCATCCTGTTCTTCGATGAAATCGAGTCGCTGGTCCCTGCCCGCTCGGCGCAAGAGGCGGGAAGCCTGTTCCCGCGCCTCGTGAGCCAGCTCTTCCGCGAGCTCGACGAGCTGCACGGCTCGCTCGGCGTCATGGTCCTCGGCGCCACCAATCGCCCCGACCTCATGGAGCCCGCGCTCCTGCGCACGGGCCGGTTTGACTACGTCCTCGAGCTCCCCCTCCCCGACCGCGACGAGCGCCTTGCGATCCTAAAAATCCACACCGAAGGCCTTCCGCTCGACCCCGACGTCGACCTCGCCGCGCTCGCCGACTCCACCGACGGCTGGACCGGCGCCGGCCTCGAGTTGGCATGCAAGAAAGCGGCGATCCTCGCCCTCGAGGAATCCCGCGCAGCTTCGTCCGACAAGCTGCGCGTCGCCGCCCGCCATCTGCACGAAGCCCAAGCGCAAGTGCGCGCGATGGCCTAAGCGGCGGCGTGATAGCAACGTTTCGCCGGGTGCTAGTTACTTACAAATCGGAAGCCGCGTTAGCATCCGTGTGAGTTACTTGAACGACTGCTCTCGACCCAAAGCCGCCATTGCAGAATGGCCTAGTTCCTTATCCTATTCGCCGCGTGTATAAACGAGCGCCTTTGGGGCCGCCAGTCCAGCCCTATTCCGCGAGGTGCCTCGCATTGATCTGCAGGGCCGAAGTTCGTACCACTACACCGCGGCGAGCACTTTCGCTTGCGGTAGCTCGTGGACCGCAAAGTCGTCAGCTCTTAGGTTCTTGCGCGCGAGCTCAATCACATGCTGATGGTGGGTGAAGAGGATTGTCTGGTTCTTCCTACCAAGCTCGGTCAACGCTTTGAGGGCCGTAACAGTCCGGTCGTCGTCGAAGGCGACCAATGCGTCATCGAGGATGAGAGGGGTTGCTTCGTTCGTGTCCAGCCGCAACTGAATGGCTGCCAGACGCAACGCGAGGTACAGCTGATCAGCTGTACCTTCGCTGAGCTCCCATGTATGAAGCCGGCGTCCTCCGTTCATCTCAGCGATCAAGACCTGCTCATCATCGTGGTGATCCACGACGAGGCGCGAATAGCGGCCCTGCGTGATGGCTGAGAACCAGGCTGAGGCACGCTCGATCAACGGCCCTTGGCTCTTCTCCTGGTAGGCCCGAATAGCGTTGGTGAGGAGGGCTTGGGCGAAACGGGCGCGAGCGTAGTTGGCCGCCTCGCGCTGCATGAGAGCGGCGTAATGCTCCATTTGCTCCTTTGCGGCGAGCGCCGCTGCCGAGCCATCCACCGTGGCAAGGCGGGACTTCGCCTCGGCAACAGCCGTTCGCTTGGTCTCAATTTGCGGCTCCAGTTCCTGCAAGCCGCGCTGGACTTCTGCGAGTTCCGCCTGAAGTGCCCCCAGATCGGACCCGGCCGCTGCAGCGAGCAGTCCCGAAAGCTCATCCTGCGAGTATTGGCTGAGCTCGGAGTCGAGTTCCTCCAGGGCTCGCTCAGCACGTCGGCGCCGCTCGGAAGCCTCGATGGCGGCCGCAAGCTCTTCTACACGGCCGCACTTCGCAAGCTGTACGAGGTCGTTGAGTATTTCTTGGGCGACTCGCTGCTTCGCCGTCTCGGAAGCGATCAACGCCGTATCGGTCTTAATCTGCGAATTGAGTTTATCGGCCTCTGAAGCGCGCTCGCGGGTAAGCTTGAGCTCGGCATAGGCACTGCCTGCCAGGCCGACCCATTCTTCCGGTCGTTCAACCCCTGGCAAACCCAATTGCTTTGCGAGTTGCGCCATGCGCGCCACGAAGCTCTCCCAAGCGGCCTGGGCTGCCTTGGTCTTTGCCTCGGTTTGTTTGATGTCGTCCAAGGATTTCGATAGCGCGTTAATCGTCTCGAGGCGCGCCTCAATCTCATCGATCAAGGCCGCTTCCTTCAGCCGCACAAGCGCAAGGTCGGCTTTCGCCTCTTCGACAAGGGAATCTCGGCGGGACTTGTGCTTGGCCAACTCGACTTTTGCGGCGCGAATCGCCTGCTCGGCGCGCAACTTGTCCTTCTTAAACTGGCCGATATCGTTTCGACGATCATTCGCGAGCTTGAGCTGACCCTTCGCGTGAGTGATGAGCGCCGCCAACGTAGGAAGTTCGGGCTTTTGCAGACCGGCTTGCGCGTAACCTGCAGCCAGCACGGCGAAGCCTTCCGAAATCGCACGCTTTGCCGTTTCTTCCTCGGCCACGATGGTGTCGCGATCGCCTGCCCGCGCTTTGACCTTTTCGTAGGCTATAAGCCACTCGAGCAACGCTTCAGGAGAACGGTGCTTGAGCTTCAACGTGGTCAAGACTTGGCCCCACTCCTTCTCGCATAGAGACTTCTGTTCGGCAAGATCGGTCTTACTGGATGCCACGTTGCTGAGCTCATCGCCCATGGCCTGGATGCGTGCCTGAAGGCTGCTGTACTCCGTCGTCCTTGCGGTGTCCGCCCGCAGGAGATCGGCCTGCTCATCGGTTGCCTTTACATGCCGCTCGTACGCCTCGGGCAATCTCTGCTGCAGGCCGAGCCCTTTGCTGACCGCCTGTTCGTCCTCTGACTTCTCGACATAGACGCTGCGCACGCCACTCCAGACTTCGTCGCGCCGTTCTCGTGCGACGGCGACGGAGTCGGCCGTCACGACATTGCCGACCGCTTCCAGTCCCTTTATCTCTTGTCGGCAGTCGGCTATGTGCGCGTGAAGCTCAGCCTCCTTGGTTTCCAGCCTCTGCACCGCCTTCGCAAGCGACTGAAACCTTCCTTGGAACGCGACGAGTGATGTCCGCTGGGGGATCGGCAGGGAAAAGAGGATTTCCTCAGGATGTTCGAGGCCGGCGCACAGCCGCTTCACTTCCTCCGCGATGGTCGTTCGCTTACCTGCCGCGGCAGCGAGCGTTTTCTCGAGATCTCCTTGGCGTTGGAGGTTTTCCAATGCCGCTTCGAGGGCCGACGTGTCCCCAGGGGCGGTAATCGCCTCGAGCGCAGTAAGGGTGCGCTCCAGATCTTCTTGGGCGTCATGTGCTTTTTGTTCGGCCGCTGCGCGCGCAAAGTCTACCTGTGTCAGCTGGCGGCAATACAGCCGCACTCGCGCGACAAGCGCGGTTGGCGGAACCAGCTCTCTTGCCATTTCAGGGCTATGCGCTGGGTCGAGGTCCTCCACAAGCGCCGCAATCGCCTCCTTCTGCTGCTGTGTCGTGCCCGCAAGCCCGGCGAGGCGGTCGTACTCTTCCCGCGCGGGAGATGCTTGATGATGAAGGGCTTCGATCTCTGTTGCCGCCTTGAAGTGCGCCCCGGATATCACAAGACCGGCAAGCGTCGCGGTGTTGGCTTCAATGCGAGCGGAGGCCGCTGCAATGAGTTCCGCTGTGGCGTTGATCCGCTCCTGCGCGGAGGTGCTCCTCTTGCCCGCGTCTTCGGGCAGCTTCACGACGCCATCGAGCTCGGTCAGTTCGTGAAGGAGGTTTTGCCGTTTGACGGCCCGGGGACGAAGGTCAATGAGCCGCTGCTTCTGGGTCTCCTGGGTCCGAAGCCGGCGCTCCTCGGCCTCCAAGGCCTTCAATTCCTGAGTCTCTTCGGTGACCTTGTAGTCGAGCTCCTTCCAGGTCTTGGGCCTCACGAGCGCATTGCGGAACTCGATCTTGCTGTTGTCGTGCTCTCGCAGTGCCGCGTTGATTCCCGCGTTTTTCCCGGCCGGAAGAAAAAGCGCCCGTGCCATGTCCTCAAGCTCGGACAGTGTGGCGCGTACCCCACCCAGCCCCGAGCCTGCGGCGAAGATCGCGCTTCCCAAGTCGCCTTCACCCGCAATGAGCGCCTTGCCGCCTGTGCGAAGCCTTTCGTGGCTCAGGCCAAAAAGCGATTCGAAAAGCTTTTCGTCCACGCCCGGCAAGAGCTGTGCGATGTAGTCCGAAGCGAGCGCACGATCGGCGCGTTCCTCGCCGGTCACCTCGTCGAAGGCAAAAAGCACGTTCTTATTGCCCTTACGCCGCATGAGGGCGTGGCGCTTGTTGTCCTCGCCGACGAGGACGGCGCCCACCCTCATCGTCGAGTACTCGTGCAGGAAGCTGTCGGTCGTCTGTGCCGATATTCCGAATAGAAATGCGCCCACGGCGCGCAAGGCTGAGGATTTGCCCGCTTCGTTCGGGCCAAAGACGATCTGAAGACCCGCCGGATGCTTCTCGAAAGGCAGCACAACGTTGGTGAAGGGCCCATAGCCCCGAAGGTGAAGGGAGACGATCTTCATGTCTTGCTCCCGAGCAAGCTCAGCACCTGGGATTCGGCCTCCCGAAGCACCGCCTTCAACTGCTCTCGGTCGTTGAGCTTCAACTCGTTGCGAACCTCTGATGGCAGCTTGTCCAGCATGGACCCGAGCGTTTCACGCGCCATCTGCTGAAGCTCGGCATCCGAGCTCTCCAGCTTGGTGGAGAATCGAACCAGCTCGCCGACGGGATCGTCTCTCACAGCGAGGGCCGTCCGGTCGTAATGGGGCCCGGTCTGAAGCTTCACTCGTTCGACCCATCCCCTGCCATCGGTCTCGTCGATCGTCATGGCGCGCAGTTGCGCAATCGCCTTCTCCGGGTCCGCAACCAGCTCGGAGTGAACTTTCCCTGATCCGGTAAGAACGAGCCGAATAGCGACCACCCGTCCGCCGGCATCGGCCGCGCTTGCCACGATGCCGCCGCGCGCCTTTTCCATGAGGGCGTCCAAATCTAGGATTCCGCCGATGTCGACAGCGACTTGCGCCCAGCGAACGGCGTCGACTTCAAGGAAGTCATTTCTGATGCCGTCGTCGTCAACAGTCACGAGGTCGCAGCCCTTGGCACCCAGCTCCCTCGCGTGTCGGCCTTGGCTATTTCCGGAGAACACCACGCGCGGCTCCTGGCAAAGGATCTCACGTTCATGTACGTGGCCAAGCGCCCAGTAGTCGTAGCCCTTAGAGCCGAGGGTCTGCAAGGTGGTCGGAGCGTAGGGCAGATGTGTGCTGCCCCCAGCCATGCAGGTATGAAGCATCCCAAGGTTGAATAGGTTCTTCTTGGCCGTCGAGTACTGCGCTGCAAGATCGGTGGTCACCGCTTTCTCGGCAAAGCTCTGACCGTGCACTGCGACGCCGATGTCTTCGAAGATGACCGTCTCGGGGGCGCGGTGTGCCAGTACTTTTACGTTGGACGGCCAGCGCAGCGACTTCGTGACCTCGCTCTCGGCGTCGTGATTACCCTTGAGCAGGACGACTTTGATCTTTGCTTCCCTAAGCCGCGCAAGCTCGTCGGTGAAGAAAAGCCCCGTGTTGAAGTCGCGCCAGTTGCCGTCAAAAACATCCCCAGAAATGACGACTAGGTCAACCTTGTTCTCGATGGCCGCCGACACGATGTTGTGAAATGCCTGGCGAGTTGAATCCCGCATCTCATCAACCGGCGTGCCGGGGTAGCGCTCCAAGCCCAAAAGGGGACTGTCGATGTGCAGATCAGAGCAATGGATAAATTTCATGGCACCCCCATTACGCGCACAATGCGGTCGCTACCACGCCTGTTATACCAGCCGTACAGGCTCATATGGTGAGCGGTCTCTAGGTGGAGTAGGTGGGAACGGTACTCAACAGGTCGCGTGAACCGGCGAGAATCACACGGCGAACGCCGTCCGCAGCGAAAAGAACGGGTCGCCAAGATCCTCAGGCCCGCTATGATGGGGACACTTGGCGTTCTGTGGCATGTACTTGGGTTGCCGACTTGGCGTCACGGTCTGCGCATTTCCATCGAGCTCAAGCCAGCTGTACGGTTCCTTTACGCCGAACCATGGGGTAACTAATTTGATGAATGCCCCTACCGCGAGGGATGCGAGCGTGCCGTTTGTCCAGACTACCTGTGGATTAGCGCCTGCATCTCCATAACGGTTCTCCTCAGCGTTGACGCGCTCGTTCGTAATGAAGCCCAAGCAGCGCATACACGGGCCGCTCGGTCGGGTCATGATCATTTGCCCGGCGACCGCGAATGTTTCTCGGGCCACCTCGGTGACATCCATGCCGATGTCAATGTACGGTATGCAATAGCGGCGCGCCGCCGTTTCTAGATAATCCCGCTGTTGGTAGCCGTCGAGGCAACCAAACACGACGTGACTGTCTTTGATGAGATAGTCTGCCTCTTGCCACTTCTTCTGCGCAGCTGAGACCTTTATCCATGGCCGGATGCCGAGAATCATCCGGCGCGCAATTTCAACCTTGGGAGTGCAATTATCGACGTCGGCTTCCGTCGCACCAACCAGGCGATTCAGGTTGCTCACCTCGATCGCATCTGGATCGATGAGACGAATCTCACCCACGCCAACATGCGCCAATTGCTGGGCGATATGGGAGCCGCCACCACCGAGTCCTGCAATAGCGACTCTCGTTCGAGCGAGCATTTCTTGTGCTTGCGACCCGAGAAAGCTCTGACGCGAAAAGTCTTTCATCCGTAGAAGTCCACGCTGCCGTCTTCCGCGGAATGGAAGACGTGTAGGCGTTTACCGACGATATTGAATTCCGCAATTCGCTCCGCGCGCTCCGGAGACAGCCACACGCGGCCGGCAGCGGCGCGCGGGCTCAGTACGAGCGCACCATGAGGCATCTTGCGGCGGACTTTGAAAAAATCCGGAACGAAGCGCAGCTGCTCATGCAAGTCAATGCGGCTAAACCAGAGCCGACCCGGGAATTCATGCATGTGTACGTGGAAGACGCCGACGTTATTGAGCAGCGCAATCTCGAGCGCCTTGCGCAATGCTTCCTGACCGATCATCGCCCCGACGGATCGGTCGGGAACGTAGTCGTCATCTGCAACGCCGTGATAGTCCTGCGCGAGCAGCATCAAGGTGTCGTTTGCGGCGGTCGCCCGAACGGTGATAAAACCCACTCGCTCTGCCGCAAAAGCATGCGGACGACTCAGGTCACGTCGCATGGAGGCTATGAGCTCGCCCGGAGAGCGGAAAATGATGTTCATGCCGGCGGGTTCAGCGCCGAAAGGTGAGCCGCCAGGATTTCGAGGAGCGGCCGATCCGCTTTCACATCCTTCCACGAATACGTGTGCCACTGGTGACCGAGGAGGTAAGCAGTCTCATGCCAGTTCACGCCGGTCGCTACGCGCTCGGCCAAATACAATTTGGTAGGGTACGTAGGATTCGGGTGATTGAGGCACAACAGCGCATCCATCTTGTGCTCTTTGCTGTTCACGTAAAAGCGCAGGCCCTGCATGAATACGAGGTCCCGGCCGCTCTCCGAGCGACGCGAGACCTCGCCCTCGCACAAGTACTCGATGGGCCGCAAGGCCGGGTCGCTCGCGAGGGCGAGCTCCGTAGCGTTGGTCACGAAGAGCCTCCGGAGCGGACGTGGGTCATGAATTTGGCGCCCTCGTGAACGGCGACCTTTCCATCGTCCGGCAGGTCTTTCAGACCTTGCGGAGTGATTTCGGCGAGCACCTTTGCAGGGTCGATGCCCAACGCCGCCTTCAACTCTCGCACGACCCAGCTACCCGCACGTATTTGCCGCGGCTCGTCATCGACTATGATCGTGACCGCGTGCCCCACCCCTTGAACTTGCGCAACAGATTGAATTTCCGACATTTTGGTGTCCTTTCCGGCCCCCGGCCGCGTGTCATTGGTCCCCGCATTCCGGTGACCATATAGAAAATATACGTATACTAACTGTACCTGTCAAGAAACTATTCTGATAAATGGCCGACGAAGTGAATGTCCGATGGGGGCTGGCTCAACGCTTCGAGTTCATCGAGTGGCGCGCTTACTGGGTTGGGCGGGTCAACCGGAAGGATCTTGAGGACGCATTTCATATATCGACGCCACAGGCATCGATTGACTTCAAGCGCTATCAGGAGGCGGCGCCAGGAAACATTGAATACAACGCGACGGAGAAGACGTACGTAGCGACTGACGCGTTTCGGCCGAAATTCCTGGCGCTATCGCCCGAGCGATACATGCTGCAGCTGCAGGCCGTTACCTCGGGTGCCCTAAGAAAAAGCGATACGTGGTTTGACGAACTCCCGCGCGCCGATGTCATACCCACAATCACGCGCGGTGCTGAGGCTTACACCTTACGGGCAATTATTCAGACGATAAAAAACGGCGAGGCGATCAAGATCTATTACCGCTCGCTTGAGCGGGTTGGCTTGCGCACCATCTGCCCGCACGCACTGGCGCATGATGGTTATAGGTGGCACGCACGTGCGCTTTCGTTGGAACGCCAGGAGTACCGAGACTATGTCCTCGGGCGCATACTCTCGGTGTCTCAGCCGGAACCATGCAACGCGCATCCGACCGATGACGTGGAATGGGAAACCTTCGTCAAGCTACGAGTCATCGCCCATCCCGGCTTAACGTCAGAACAGAAGGCGACGATCGAGCATGATTACCGCCTAAAAGATGGAAAGCTGGACATTGAGATGCGTGCCGCGCTTGCGTTCTATTTCATTCGCAGACATAACTTGGACCTGCGCATCAGCGACATCTCCCCAGAACGCGCTCAGTTGTTTCTGGAAAACTTCGGAGAGGTGAAGGCCGCTGTTGAAGAAGCGAAGCAGCGCTCGAAAATGCTTATTGCCGCGCGTGGCTCGGCTGCATCGCCGCCATCGTAACCGGTCCCCGCAAAAGCGATTTAAAAAGCTGGGCGGGGTTCAACGGCCTATGTTCTTCAGAGTCGTAATGTTCTTAAGGCCGGAAGTTCTTCCGCAGCCGATGATTTCGACAATTACTTTTTCGCCCGGCCCGTGCAGTGTTGCAATGAGCGGTTGAACCCACCGCCGAAGGCGGTCATTTCAGATCGAGTCGCAGCAACCCTCGTAGAGGGCCGAGCCCTCTTGTGGCACGTCAAGCTAGGTCTTCACCTCGCGTTTCCTTCCTAGATGCCGGCTGAAGGGCATATTTTTCTGCAAGAAGCGTATCAACGATGGCTTATGGACGATTTGTCTGCCGAAGCCGTCATGGATTAAGCGCCTTGGCGGTCTATCGGACGATAAATTCGCGCTCGGCATGGTAGTAGTCCTTCAGTCCGACGACGTCGTTTATTTCTGCAAATTGTGCGAGCCGATCTGCCATGGCTTCTGGACTGCCGTCACGCCGGATAACGGCCATCACTTCTTTCATGACCGGATACGCGGCAAGCAGTGGCTCGATCGGGAATATCATGATGTGGAAACCGAGTTCACCCACCCGAGAGGCCTTAAGGGGTGGCGTCTTTCCTGTTCGGGCAGCATTGAAAACCAATTTTTTCCCGGTTGACGCCAATTCCCGCCCTACGCGCGCCACCTCCTCCACCGTTTCCGGCGCATCCACGAAGAGAGCGTCAGCACCGGCATCCGCGTAGGCGCGACAGCGGGCGATCGCGTCATCGAGGCCCGTCACGGCGCGTGCATCGGTGCGCGCGATGATGGTGAAGGCGGGGTCCTGCCGAGCCGCAACAGCTGCACGAATCTTTTGCACCATTTCAGCTGCGGGGATGACCTGCTTGCCTGCGATGTGACCACATTTCTTTGGCGTAATCTGGTCTTCAATATGCATTGCGGCTACGCCCGCCGCCTCATAAAGCCGCACCGTTCGCTGAACATTAAGGGCATTGCCGTAGCCCGTGTCCGCGTCCGCAATGCACGGCAAATGGGTGGCAGACGTAAGCCGGCGCATGTGGTCAGCCATTTCAGTCGCAGACAGAAGCCCGAAGTCAGGCAGGCCGCACATGCTAGCCGCAGCAGCAAAGCTCCCGAGGTAGACGGCATGGAACTCCGCCGGTGCGGCCATGCGCGCGGTAAAAGCGTCGAACGCACCGATGGCGAGAAGCGGCCGCTCTTTACCCAAAGCGTCGTGCAGTAATTGTCCCTTAGTCATGATTTTCCTCGTTTCGATCTAGCGACCGCTAAAAACCGGAGCGCGGCCTTCGCGCTTCGCCCGACCGGCTTCCGCCCCGTCTTCAGTGCTGAGCATGGTGGCCAGAGCAGCTCGCGCATAATCGACAGCGGTTTCCGGAGTCATTCCGCGCATGGCATAGAACGCGTCCCGCCCAATTGACACCGCAACAGAACTGCGCAGACCGATCCGCTCAGCAAGTGAAATCGCCTCGTTGACAACTCTCTCGGCAGGTACCGAACGATTGACCAGATGCATCGCGCACGCTTCCTTTGCATTCAGCAGGCGGCCCTCATAGATAATTTCAAACAGAAACTTTGGCGGCACCAGTTCACGTGTGGCCGCCAGGGCGAGAAGCGGAAACAGCCCGTAATCGAGTTCGGGTAACCCGAAGCGGGCGGCATCCGAAGCAACAGCCATATCGCAGCCCGCCAGCAGACTGAAACCACCGGCCAAGGCATCACCGTTTACTGCAGCAATCAGCGGCTTTCCGAGCCGCGACATTGAAATGAGCACGTCCCCAAACGCGCGCGCGAAGTTCAGGTACTGGACGGGACTCCCTCCCGGAAATCCGTCCATGTCGCCGCCGAGGCAAAAAACTCCGCCCGCACCGGTTAGTACCACCGATCTGACCGCCTCATTCGCGCGTGCGGCCTCTAAGGCTTGACGAAGGGCGGCGCCAGTCATCCGGTCCACCCGATTCTCTCGATTCGGGCGGTTGATAGTTAACACCAGTACGCCTTTGTCCAGTTGCTGCAGCAAGGTTTCCATTGCGGTCCGTCCAGGTTAGTAGCCCAGGGCGCGAGGCAGCGCCAGCGAAAAAGCAGGCCAGTAGGTGAGAACTGCGAGCACACCGAGTGATGCCGCGAAGAACGGCATGGCCTCCCTGACCTGCTCGCCGTAAGTCGTATTTGCGATCCGCGCCGTAATCATCAGCGATATGCCGACAGGCGGAGTAAGCAATCCAAGGTTCAGATTGAAGACGATCAGAACGCCGAGTTGCAACGGGTCGATGCCATATGCGCTCGCAACTGGTGTAAGTAGTGGTGTCACGATGATCAGGCCGGCAGCAGGTGCGAAAAACATTCCGATGACCAGCAGCAGGAAATTGATTACGAGGAGCATGAGGGCCGGGCTGCTGATGTGCTGCTGCGCCAGGGAAACTGTCATTTGCGGCACCTGGCTACGGGTAAGCGACCACGCAAGAAATGCTGAGGCCGCGATTACGATCAGGACACCGGCGGTTTCCATACCGGATTGGTGCAACAGCCGCCATACATCTCGGGCACCGCACCG
This sequence comes from Betaproteobacteria bacterium, assembly GCA_004297625.1. GTDB lineage: Bacteria > Pseudomonadota > Gammaproteobacteria > Burkholderiales > SG8-39 > SCGC-AG-212-J23. The sequence continues at coordinate 105,290 of SCTY01000057.1, forward strand.
CCGGGACGCAGCAGCGAGCACGAGCGCATAGGCCACTGCCACGGCCGCACTCTCCGTAACCGTGAACACCCCGCCGACAATTCCCGCAACGATGATGAACGGCAGGCAAAGTGCTGGCAGCGCCAGCAAAAACCGACGCCCTGTTTCCCCGACCCCAATGGCCGGGTGAACCGGGTAGGCGCGCCGTCCCGAAATGAGTCTTGCAATTACCGCGAGTGCCACCGCCATTGCAATGCCTGGCGTCACCCCGGCTACGAACAACGCCTCTATCGAGGCACCGGATTGAACTCCGTAGAGCACCATAAGGATGCTCGGCGGAATGATCGGACCCAGCGCGCCAGAGGCGGCCGTTACGGCGCCGGCGAAACCACCGCCGTAACCCTCTTTCTTCATCGCTGGCACGAGGATTGCGCCCAGCGCCGTCGTATCGGCAACGGCAGAGCCTGAAATGCCGGCGAAAAAGACACCAGCCCCTATGTTGGACAACGCCAAGCCTCCGCGGAATCTTCCCAACAGCGCATTCGCAAAGGAGACGATGGTGGTTGCAATGCCGCTTTGGGTCATCAAATGGCCCATGAAGAGAAACAGCGGCACCGCGACCAGTGGAAACGAGTTCAGCGTCGACACCATCTGCTCTGCGAGCACTGACGAGGGTGCCTGGCCCAATCCGACCCAGCCGGCGAGTCCAAGCCCCACGAAAATGGGAATACCGATCGCAAGCGTGATGAAAAGCGTGAGCGACATCGCCGTCATGGCCTACCTCCCTGCAGTCCTTCCTTGACGGCTGCAACGAGCTGCTCAGCGAGGAAAAACAGCGAGCAGACGGCGAAGATGGGAACCGCGAGGTAGAGCCAGCTCGCCGAGATATCGAGTCCGAGACTCATCATTGGCACGGTGAGCTCGTACTGCTGCACGCCCGCGCCCAGCACGACGATACTAAAAAGGATCCACGCGGCGAGCGCAACAACTTCCACTGCGAGGCGCATTCTTCCCGGCAGCGCCGTCGACACCAGAGAAACGCTCAGGTGGGCGCCGCTTCGTACGAGGTAGGCAGCGCCCAGAAAGCTGATCCAGACGACAAGGTATCCTGCCAGTACCTCCGACCACACCGGGGTGTAGGAGAAGATGTACCGGCCGACTACCTGCGTAAGGACCACCGCGCCGAGCGCGGCCATGCCGAGCGCGACCAGAATCCTCAGCGCAGCGTGAAGCGCGTCAGCAGCACGCGAAAGCGGGGCCGCCCATCCGGCTAGACGGTGACGCGGTTCGTCCGCCCTGTCGTCTTCGGTCGCGTCCAGCACGCCTACTTGCCACCCGCGGCCTGCAGCCGCTTAACCCAAGCAGCGAGTTCCGGGTACTTGCCAGTGAGCGCCTGCGTTGCCTTCTTTTCGAGCTCCGCAGTGTTCACTTCCCTGATCTGCGCGCCAGCCGCCCGGAACTTCTCCAAGCTCTGCTTCTCCTCCTTGACCATTTCTCCCGCAAACCACTCCGATGTCTCGCGCGCTGAAGCTTCGATGGCGGTCCTGACCGCCGCCGGCTGTCCATCAAGCCACTTGCCAAAGAAGATCCATGCATAGTTAGGCATCATGTGGCCGGTCATCAGCACTGTCTTGGTCAGAGACGCAAGCCCGAGCGTTTCGGCGGTCTGGAGTTCGATCTCAGCTCCGTCCACGACGCCTTGTTGCATAGCTGGGAACATTTCCGCTACACCAAGCGGTGTGGGAGTAACTCCCCAAGCTTTGAAAGTATCAAGCACAACCGGCAGACCGGGCACTCGCAGCTTGAGCCCGTCCATGGACGATACCGGCCGCCTGACGTAGACGTGGCGCTTTCCCTTGTACATCGGCGCCAGGATTCGATATCCAGATGCCTTCTCGATTGCATCCAGAAACGCTCGTCCTTCGGCGCTTGCGTAGGCGCGATCGAATTGCGCTTTCTCGTGAAAAAGATACGGCCACGAGTCTACGGTGGCAAGCGGGGCATAAGAACCAAGCGCCGTGGTAGAGATGATCGTGCCATGCACGGCCCCCGAGCGTTGCTGGGTTGCAATCTGAGCAAATCCCCCCAGCTGACTCGCGGGGAAGATCTTCACCTCGACCTCCCCCTTGGTCCGCTCGCTTATGCCTTTGGCAAAGCGCTGGCTTGCCTGCTGCTCAAGACTGACGGCTGGGAAAACGTGTGCGAAGACAACCTCTGTTTTGGCGGCCAGCGCGCCTGGAGCGCCAGCCAAACCGAGGATCATTCCGGAAGCAAGAACTGCCAAAAGACCCGATTTGGATTTCATGATTTCCCTCTCAAAGATTCAGGCAACCTAAGTTTTGCTTCATGCGAAGCACCGTAGCCGAGCTGACGCGATAGCGTATCGGCAGCTTTTCTGACTGCATTGATAATTGCGGATTCACGTTTGGGGTTGAAGCGCACTGTGGGAACGGCAACACTCAGTGCGGCGACGGGCGCACCGGTCAGTTCGAATACGGGTGCTCCAATTGCGACAATTCCCCTAATCAGCTCCTCCTTGCTGTAGGCCAGACCGCTGGAACGGATGGCTTTCAGCTCCTCGATAAGTCTGCGGCGGTTGACTGGAACCCCGTCAGTCTGGGTTCTGGAAGAAGCGCTGCCTCTTGTCTGATTTGTGCCTAGGAATGCGAGCAACGCCTTCCCGGCTGCCGTAGCGTGCATGGGTGCCCGCTCGCCAAGTTGCATGGTGCGCTGCAGAGGTTGCTGGCAGTTGGCCTTCGCGATAACCACGATGTCGGATCCGGAAGCGACCGATAGGGCCGCCGATTCGTGCGTGCGCAACATCAATTCGTCCACCACCGGCTGACCGAGTTTCGCGAGATCGAGGTTGGCGATGTAACGGTGCGCCAGACTTAGAACCTCCGGTCCGAGAAAGAAGCGGCGGCGCGAATCCTTCTGAACAAATTCCCGCGCCTCCAGTGTGGCGAGAAGCGCGCTCATGCTGCTCCTGGGCATCGCGAGATGCTCCGCCATGTCGGCGTGTGTAAGCCCCGGCCGTTCGGCAAGCATGGTGAGAAGGCGACATACGCGGAGCGCCGATTTCACCGAAGGAAGATCGGCGCGTGCGTTCACGTATATGAACTCTTAACCATGGTTGTGAACATCTTATCAAGGGACGGTCGGAACGAACAGGTGCTAAAGGCTTAGGACCGGGGATGTCACCATCTCCCGCGAAAACACGGGGCTAGCTAAGCAAGGCGGGATAACAGTATTTCCCGGGGTTCTAGTTACAAATCGGAAGCGGGGTTCGCGTCCCCGTGGGGACCCCGCGAACGGCGTCGTTGTTCAGCGCTTTTCCTCGAGCAGCGCTCGCAGCTCGGCGATCGCTTCCAGGTCCTTCGGCCTGCCCGCAGCGACCTTCGCCGCTATGAGCGTCGGCAGATCGAGGCAGCGGCACCGCGCGCCGAAAAGCTCGACCTCGATCGTGTGTCCGGCAAGCGCTTCATAACTTCCTACGCCGGTGATCTCTCCCAGCAGGTCGATGTCCCCAACGGAAGTCGACAAGGTAAAGTTCAGCCCCGCGGAGAGCGTTTTCTCGTCCAGCCTGAACGGCAACCCGGGCGGCGCGCCGCGCAGATACGGCTGCAAGGGGGCGAGCGCCGCGCGATCCGGGAAAGGTTGTCCTCGTCCCGCGCGTAGACCACGTCGACGTCCTGAGTCAGGCTGGCCGAACCGTGCAGCGTAGCCGCAACCCCGCCGACCAAGACGAACTTCACTCCGGAACCCGAAAGAGCGCGAATCAGCTCGCCGAAATCCGTCACACCGGGGCGCCGTTCCGGGCCGCCCTGCCCGCGCGCCGCAGCTCCTCGGCGAACCGTAAGAGCGATTGCAGCTGCTCGAGGCGCTGCTGAGGGGTCAACGAGAGATTTCGGCGCAAGAGGGATCGGTCCACATCGCGCATGTACCGCGCGACGACCGGATCGTCGTTCGCAGCAAGATCGGTCTCGTTCACATTGCCATTCTATCCTGCTGAATACGGGGGACCTGTTCGCCTGCCTAGAGCAGACCGCAAGTCTTCGGAACCTAAAAATAAGCACGGCGGTCTGCCGCCATATTAAAGGCTGCCGATCATATGGGCCGGTCTTAGCTCCATATTCAAGGGAGCGAACGAGCTGATCCGGGATCGTGAAAGGACCTATTGACGCCAGCATTTCCTTGAGTGTATAAGGATTATACAAGACTTATATATGCCAGCCAAGGCCAAGGTCAGCACGTTTTCTGCCACCCCGCGCGATCTCGCGATGCTCGAGGCGGTCGCGCGCTACCACGGCCTCAACAAGAGCGCGACGATCGCGAGCCTGGTGCGCAGGGAGTTCTGGAGAGTGTTCCCCGGCGGAACCGACAAGATCAAGCCCGACCGCGGAGCCAAGGTCGAAGGAGAAGCATGAGAACCGTTTTCCTGGTTGCAGCATTGATGGTTTCCAATTCGGTGCTTGCGCAGCCGATCCGGATCGGGGAGCTGAACAGCTACAAGGTGTTCCCCGCCTTCCTCGAGCCCTATAAGAAAGGCATGGAGCTGGCGCTCGAGGAGATCAACGCCGCGGGCGGCGTGAACGGCCGGAAGCTCGAGCTGGTATCGCGCGACGACGGCGGCACGCCCGGCGATGCGGTGCGCGTTGCGGAAGAATTGCTTAGCCGCGAAAAAGCCGATGTGCTCATGGGCACGTTCGCGTCGAACGTGGGCCTGGCGGTGGCGAACCTGGCCAACCAGAGGAAGGTGCTCTTCCTTGCTTCGGAGCCGCTCACCGACAAGATCGTCTGGGAAAACGGCAACCGCTATACCTTTCGGCTGCGGCCTTCGACCTATATGCAGACCGCGATGCTGGTTCCGCAGGCGGCGAAGCTCGGGAAGAAGCGCTGGGCGATCGTCTACCCGAACTACGAATACGGCCAGTCGGCGGCGGCCTCCTTCAAGAAGCTGCTGTCGCAGGCGCAGCCGGGCATCGAGTTCGTCGCCGAGCAGGCGCCGGCGCTCGGCAAGATCGACGCCGGCGCCGTGGTGCAGGCGCTCGCCGACGCGAAGCCCGATGCGATCTTCAGCGCGCTCTTCGCCGCGGACCTGCAGAAATTCGTGCGCGAGGGCAACACGCGGGGACTCTTCAAGAACGTCGCGGTGGTCAACTTGCTCGGCGGCGAGCCCGAGTACCTCGATCCGCTCAAGGACGAGACGCCGGAGGGCTGGTGGGTCACGGGCTATCCCTGGAGCGAGATCGATACGCCGGAGCACAAGCGCTTTCGCGACGCCTATCAGAAGCGCTGGAACGACTATCCGCGCGTGGGCTCCGTGGTCGGCTACACGTCGGTCTACGCCATTGCGAACGCCGCAAAGAAAGCCGGCTCGGCCGATACCGAGAAGCTCGTCGAGGCGCTGAAGGGCCTGCAGATGCAAAGCCCGTTCGGCCCCATCACGTGGCGGCCGATCGATCACCAGTCGACCATGGGCGCCTACGTCGGCCAGCTCGCGAAGAAAGGCGGCCGCGGCGTCATGGTCAACTGGCACTACGCCGACGGCGCCAAGTTCCAGCCTTCCGACCGGGAAATCCGCGCGCTGCGGAAAGAGTAAACCGCGGCAGTGAGCGGCTCCGCCGTCCTGCTGCAGTTCCTGAACGGCCTCTCCGGCGCCAGCGCGCTGTTCCTCGTCGCGGCGGGCCTGTCGCTCATCTTCGGCGTCACCCGCATCGTCAACTTCGCGCACGGCTCGCTCTACATGCTCGGCATGTATCTCGCCGTGTGGCTTTCCGCGCGCATCGGCTTCTGGGCGAGCGTTCCGCTCGCCGCCGCGCTGGTTGCGGCGGGGGGCGCGGCCGTGGAGATGCTGCTCCTCAGGAGAATCTACAAGGCGCCCGAGCTTTTCCAGCTCCTCGCCACCTTCGCGGTGGTGCTTCTCGTCAAGGATCTCGCGCTGTGGGCATGGGGTCCTGAAGACACGCTTGGGCCGCGCGCGCCCGGCTTCGCCGGCGCGGTAGAGATCGCCGGACGGGCCTTCCCGCAATATGACCTGCTGCTCATCGGGCTGGGGCCGCTGGTTTTTCTTCTTCTTTATTTGCTCCTGACGAAAACCAGGTGGGGCATCCTGGTGCGCGCGGCGACCCAGGACCGCGAAATGGTCGGCGCGCTCGGCGTCAATCAGAAGCTCCTTTTCACCGCGGTTTTCATGCTCGGGGCCGGTCTTGCCGGCCTGGGCGGCGCGCTCGTGATTCCGCGCGAGCCCGCGAGCCTGGAGATCGATCTCGCGGTCGTTTCGGATGCGTTCGTCGTCGTGGTCGTCGGCGGCCTGGGCTCCATCCCGGGCGCCTTTCTCGCCGCGTTGCTGATCGGCGAAATCAAGGCTTTTTGCATCGGCCTCGGCTATTCCAAAATCACTCTCGCCGTAGAGTTCATCGTCATGGCCGTGGTGCTGGTGCTGCGGCCGTGGGGCCTCCTTGGCCGTCCGCAAGCCGCGATGCGCGGGCCCGCCGCACTGGAAGCGCCGTTAGACCCGCCCTCGGGCCGGGCGGTGGCCGCATTGCTTGCATTGTTTGCAGGGCTGGCCGCGATTCCGGCGTTCACGACCGGCTATACGCTCGTCCTGCTGACCGACGTGCTGGTGTTCGCGCTGTTCGCCGCCAGCCTGCACTTCATGATGGGCCCGGGTGGAATGGCCTCGTTCGGCCACGCCGCTTACTTCGGCCTCGGCGCCTATGGCGCCGGCGTGCTGCTGCTTCGCCTCGCGGCTCCGATGGAGCTCGCGCTCGCGCTGGCCCCGCTCTTCGCGCTTGCCGGCGCGCTGGTATTCGGCTGGTTCTGCGTTCGCCTGTCGGGCGTGTACCTCGCCATGCTGACGCTCGCCTTCGCGCAAATCGCCTGGTCGATCGCATTCCAGTGGGATGCCGTGACCGGCGGCTCGAACGGCCTCATCGGCGTGTGGCCCGCGGCATGGCTCGCCTCGAAAACGGCGTTCTACTATGCCGCGCTGCTTGTGTGCGCTGCGGCGCTGGCGCTTCTATGGCGCTTGGTTTTCTCGCCCTTCGGCTATGCGCTGCGCGCAAGCCGCGACTCGGCGCTGCGCGCGGAAGCGATCGGCATTCCGGTGCGCGCCGTGCAGTGGGCGGCATTCTGCGTCGCCGGACTCTTCGCCGGCCTCGCCGGGGCGCTGTTCGCGTTCTCCAAGGGCTCCATTTCGCCGGAAACGCTGTCGGTGCCGCGCTCGGTCGAGGGGCTCGTCATGGTGTTGCTCGGCGGGGTGCAGACCCTCACCGGCCCGGTGTGGGGAGCGGCGCTCTTTACCTGGCTGGAAGATTCCGTGTCACGCGGCTTCGAATACTGGCGCGCGGCGATCGGCGGCGTGATCCTGCTGCTAGTGCTCGCCTTCCCTCGAGGGGTCGCCGGCTTCGTACGCGAGAGGATCGCGCGTTGAGCGTGCTCTCGGTGCGCGGGCTTTCCAAGGCCTACGGCGGCGTGCAGGCGGTGCACAACGTCTCGTTCCGCGTGGAAGGCGGCGAAGTGGTCGCGATGATCGGCCCCAACGGCGCCGGCAAGTCGACCTGCTTCAACATGCTGAACGGCCAGCTCGCTCCCGACGCCGGCGAAATCAAGCTCGGCGAAGCGAGCCTCGTCGGGCTGGCGCCGCACCGCATCTGGCGGCTCGGCGTCGGCCGCACCTTCCAGATCACCGCGACCTTCGGCTCCATGTCGGTGCGCGAGAATGTGCAAATGGCGTTGCTGTCGCACCACCGCAGGCTCGCATCGATTCTGAGCTCCGCCCCGCGCTGCTGCGTCGACGAAGCCGACGCGCTCCTCGAGCGGGTCGGCATGCGCTCGCAGGCCGGGCGGCCATGCGCGGTGCTCGCGTACGGCGACCTGAAGCGCGTGGAGCTCGCGCTCGCCCTCGCCCACCGTCCGCGGCTGCTTCTCATGGACGAGCCGACCGCGGGCATGGCGCCCGGCGAGCGCGGCGAGCTGATGCAGCTTGCGGCGGTGCTCGCGCGCGACGATCGCCTCGCCGTGCTCTTCACCGAGCACGACATGGACGTGGTGTTCGGCTACGCGAGCCGGGTCATCGTGCTGCACATGGGCGAGATCATCGCGAGCGGCACGCCGGACGAAGTGCGCGCCGACCCGAGAGTGCGCGAGGTCTATCTTGGCGATGCTTGAAGTGAGCGGCCTCAACGCCGGCTATGGGCGCGCGCAGGTGCTCTTCGATATCGCGCTCGAAGCGCGCCGCGGCGAAGTGGTCGCGCTGCTCGGCCGCAATGGCGCCGGCAAGTCGACCACGCTCAAGGCGATCATGGGACTGGTGCCGCCGCTTTCCGGCGAGGTGCGCTTCGAGGGCACGCGCATCGACGGGCGCGAGCCGCACGAGATTGCGCGTCTTGGGCTAGGCTACGTGCCTGAAGACCGCCGCATCTTCACCGACCTCACCGTGGCCGAGAATCTGGCGGTCGGCCGCCAGCCCGCGCGCGCAGACGCGCCGCAATGGAGCACGGAACATCTGCTGGCGCTCTTCCCCGCCCTTTCCAGGATGCTCGACCGGTCCGGCGGCCGCATGTCGGGAGGCGAGCAGCAGATGCTGTGCATCGCCCGCACCCTCGCCGGCAACCCGAAAGCCATCCTGCTCGACGAGCCGTCGGAAGGGCTCGCGCCCCTGGTCGTCGAGCAGATGGCGGGCGTGATCCTCGAGCTCAAGCGCGCGGGCGTGACGGTGCTGCTCGCCGAGCAGAGCGCGCGGTTCACCGGGCGCGTCGCCGACCGCGGCTATACACTGGAAAAAGGCGAGCTCCTCCCCGCATGAAGTCCGGCTCCTCCGTCGACCTCGAGCGTTATGCCTGGCTATCGATCGTGGCGGCGCTCGCCACGATCGGGCTGAAGACGCTCGCCTGGTGGATCACCGGCTCGGTCGGCCTGCTCTCCGACGCATTGGAGTCCCTCGTCAACCTTGCGGCCGCCCTGTTCGCCCTCTCCATGCTGCGGCTCGCCGCTGCGCCACCCGACGAGCATCATCCTTACGGGTTCTCGAAGGCCGAATACTTCTCCGCCGGAGTCGAAGGCGCATTGATCGTGCTCGCCGCGGCGGGCATCCTGATTACCGCCATTCCGCGCCTGCTGCGCCCGGAGCCGCTGGAAGCGCCGGTGCTCGGTCTCGGCATCAGCTTTCTCGCGTCGCTCATCAACCTGGGCACCGCGCTGGTGTTGCTGCGCGTGGGCAAGGCGCACCACAGCATCACGCTCGAGGCGGACGGGCATCACCTGCTCACCGACGTGTGGACCTCCGGCGGCGTCATCGCCGGCGTGGCGCTGGTGTTCGTCACCGGCTGGCTGCGCCTGGACGCGCTGGTTGCGCTCGGCGTGGCGCTGCACATCATCTGGATCGGGGTCGGGCTGGTGCGGCGCTCGTTCAAGGGGCTGCTGGACGCGGCGATCTCGCCCGACGAGCAGCGCGAGGTGACCAAGCTCTTCGCCGAGTACTCGCGCCGCTACGGCGCCACGTTCCATGCGTTCCGCACGCGCCAGGCCGGGGCGCGGCGCTTCATCTCGTTCCACATCCTGGTGCCCGACGCCTGGAGCGTGGCGCAGGCGCACCGGCTGTCGGAGGAGATCGAGGAGCGCATCCGCTCGCTGGTGCCGAACGCGGGGGTCTTCACGCACATCGAGCCGATCTCGGACCCCTCGTCGTACGACGACGAGCGCCTGGACCGCATGTAGCTCAATGCCCGGGCAGAATGATCTCGATGTGCTCGCGGCTGACGCTGATGAACGGCGCGGACAGCACCTGCCTGCCGCCGACCTGGAGCTCCCACACTTCCGCGTTGGTCACCGCGATGAAGTCGCGCGCTTCGGCCATGTAATCGGTGATGCGCGCGCCCGGCAAGAGATCGATATGCCCCTTGATGCGGTAGGTCGGCGTGAGAATCGTGACCTTGGTCTTCATCTCTTCCATGCCAGGCGCATGATAACCCCGATAGCCGTATTGCTCCTCGCCCTGCCGTGTCCCGCCGGGGCGCAGCAGGTGAAGGCCAAGCTTGACTGCAAGTTGACGGATACAGACTTCGTCTACGACTGCCGCATCCGCCTGGAGCCGCCGAACGCGGGCGTGCGCATCTCGGTCGACGCCGACATGCCTTCGATGCCCATGGCGCACAACACCGACCCGGTGCAAGCAAAGCCGACGAAAGTGCCCGGCGAGTACCGCGTGCAGCTCGACCTCGAGATGCCGGGCGAGTGGGCGGTGAAGCTGCACCTCTCCGGTGCGGCGCGCGGGGTCCTGGTGCTCAACTACGTCTTCCCCGAAGCCGATGACCGACCTCGCTAGCGTCATCCGCCCCGGCGACGGCATCGTCTACGGGCAGAACTGCGCGGAGCCGCAAACGCTGGTCGAGGCGCTGGTCGCGCAGCGCGCTTCCTTCTCGGGGGCGCGCCTCTTCGTGGGATCGAGCTACTCGGGAATCCTCAAGCCCGGGCACGCGGATCATCTGCGGATTGCCTCCTATTGCGGCTCCGGGACGAACCGCGCGCTCGCCGAAGCCGGGGTGCTGGATATTTATCCTGCGCCCTACTCGCAGCTCGGCAATCTCATCCGCACCGGGCACATCAGGGCCGACGTGGTCCTGCTGCAGGTCGCGCCGCCCAATGCGCGCGGCGAGTACAGCCTCGGCCTTGCCGTCGAATATCTCGCGGCTGCGTTGCAGGTTGCGCGCGCGGTAGTGGCGGAAGTGAACGACCAGGTGCCGTGGACGCAGACCGAGCCGCTGCTGCGCCGCGAAGATTTCGCCCTCGTCGTCGAAAGCTCGCGGGCGCCCGTTCCCATGCCGAGCCCGCCGCCGCGCGACGCGGATCTGAAAATCGCCCAGCATGCCGCGCAGTTCATTCCCGACGGCGCCGTTCTCGAATGCGGCATCGGCACGCTGCCCAATGCCGTGCTCGCCGCGCTCGCCGGCCGGCGCCGCCTCGGGTACCACTCGGGCCTCGCAGGAGACGGCGTGGTCGAGCTCGCGCGGCGCGGCGCGATGGCGGGTCCGATCACCGCGGGCGCGCTCATGGGGACCCGGGTGCTCTTCGACTGGGCGCGCGATAACCCGGCGCTGCGCCTGTTCTCGTCGGACTATACGCACGGCGCCGCGGCGCTCGGCAGGCTCGAGCGGTTCGTCGCGATCAATTCGGCGGTCGAGGTGGACTTCACCGGCCAGGTGAACGGCGAGGTCGCGAAAGGCATCTACATCGGCGCGGTGGGCGGCGCGCTCGATTTCGTGCGCGCCGCAAACCAGTCGCCCGGAGGGGTTTCGATCATCGTGTTGCCGGCAAGCCGGATTGTGGAAACCCTCTCCGGGCCGGTCGCCACTCCGCGCAGCGAAGCGGGCGTCATCGTCACGGAAAAGGGCGCGGCGGACCTGCGCGGCTGCACGCTGCGCGAGCGCGAGCGGCGTCTGCGCGCCATCAGCGGAAATCCTTGAGCGCGGGAATGGTCCAGAACGGAGCCGCCGCGATCCCGATGAACGCGAGCGCCGCTGCGAGCCCGACGCCGTATCCCCCCGTCAGGTCGTGCAGCAGCCCGCCCATGTACGAGCCGATCGCGGCGCCGATCGCGTTCGCCGAATAGATCACGCCGTAAATCGTGGCGACCCTCGGGCCGGCGAAGTAGCGTGCCGCGACCGACGAGATGATCGGCCCGCGCGTGCCCATGCAAAGCCCGAACAGCGCCACGAACACCGCGAGCAGCGCAGCGGACGGCGAATAGCTCATCAGCACGAGCAGCCCCATGCCGGCCGCGGTACCGGCGAAGCTGCCGGTCACGGTCTGGCGGTAGCCGAACCGGTCGGACACAAAGCCGCTCGACATCACGCTGATGGCCGAAAGCAATCCGAGAAAGCCGTAGGCGCTCGCCGCGGTCAGCGGCGAAAACCCGGCATCGATGAAAAACGCGACCAGCTGGACGAGAACCGAGAACATCGCCACCGCGGTGCAGAAGAACATGAGCGCAAGGCCCCAGAACACCGGCGCGCGCAGCGCTTTTTTCAGCGTCCAGCCCTCGCCCGCCTTTCCTTGCCGCTGTTCATGACGATGCAGCGGGCTGCCCTGGGCAAAGCGCTTCCACGGCAGCAGCAGCACGGCCGGTACCAGAATCAGCACCGCGAGGCCGAAAATGCGGTACGTGAGCCGCCAGTCGTACGCGCCGATGAGCGACTGCGCGATCGGCACGAACAGGATGGTGCCCACGCCGGTCGCCGAGAACGCGATGCCGATCGCCGAGGACAGCTTTTCGCGGTACCAGCGGGAAAGAAGCGCCGAGCCCGGCACCATGCCGTTCAGGCTGACGCCCACGCCCACCAGCGCGCCGATGAAGATATAGAACTGCCACAGGCTGGTGAGCCCGCCGGCCAGGAAGAGCGCGGCGCCGAGGCAGGACATCCCGGCGCCGTAAACCCAGCGCGGGCCGAGCCGGTCGAACACCAGGCCGACGAGCGGCGCGGTGAAGCCGTGCACCAGCAGGTAGATCGAATAGACGCTGGTCACCTCGGAGCGCGACCAGCCGAACTGGCGCTCGAGGGGCAGGAGGAACACCGCGTACGTGTCGCCGAGCCCGCGCCCGAACATGTTGAGCGCGAAGCACGCGGCGAGCACCGCGATCGCGGTCCTGGAGGCGCTCAGTTTTTCTCTGCGGGCTCGAGCCCGAAGACCTGGCGCAGGTAGCGCAGGTAGCCGGGATCCGTGCTCACCGTCTTGCCGGGCGAGTCGGAGACCTTGGCCACCGGCTGGCCGTTGCACTCGGTCATCTTGATGACGATGTTGATCGGCTCGTAGCCTAGGTCGTTGGTGAGGTTGGTGCCGATGCCGAACGAGGTGCGCGCGCGGTCGTGGAAGCGCCGTGCGATCTCGATGGCGAGCGGGAAGGAGAGCTGGTCGGAGAAGATGAGCGTCTTGGTGCGCGGGTCGACGCGGTTGTGCCGGTAATGCGCGACCAGCTTCTCGCCCCATTCGAAAGGGTCGCCGGAGTCGTGGCGCGCGCCGTCGAAGAGCTTGCAGAAGTACATGTCGAAGTCGCGCAGGAAGGCGTCCATGCCGTAGGTGTCCGAGACCGCGATGCCGAGGTCGCCGCGGTACTCCTGCGCCCACTTGTCGAAGGCGAAGCTCTGCGAGTCGCGCAGGCGCGGCCCGAGCGCCTGGCAGGCCTGCATGTACTCGTGCGCCATGGTGCCGAGCGGCGTGAGGTTGTTGCGCATGGCGAACCAGACGTTGGAGGTGCCGGCGAAGTATTCGGGCACCTCGCGCTTGAGCGTCTGCAGCAGCTCTTCGTGCCAGGCGAGCGAAAAGCGCCGCCGCGTGCCGAAATCCGAGATCTTGAAGTCGAGCTCCGGCTCGACGGTGCGCACCAGATCCATCTTCGCTTGCAGCCTGCGCCGGCCCTCGTCGAAGTCCGGGCGCGGCTGGGTGCGCCGGAAGTACAGCTCGGAAACGATGGCGAGCACCGGGATCTCGTACAGGATGGTGTGCAGCCAGGGCCCGCGGATGGTGATGGCGATCTCGCCGGGCGCCTCGCCGGGTCCGAGGCGCAGGTATTTCTCGTTGAAGTGGAACAGCGCCAGAAAATCCACGAAGTCCGATTTCATGAACCTCAGGCCGCGCAGGTACACGAGCTCATCGTCGCGGAAGCGCAGCGTGCAAAGATTTGCAAGCTCGCGGCGGATTGCGTCGAGGTCGGGCCGCAAATCCACGCCGCGAGTGCGACATTTGAAACGGTACTCGACCTGCGCGCCGGGAAAGTGATGCAAAACGACCTGCATCATCGTGAATTTGTACAGGTCGGTGTCCAACAGCGACTGGATAATCATGCGGCGTGCATTGTAACCTTAGCTCTCATTCATCGATCATGTGCGGCCGTTACGCTCTGCATAGCAATCCCGACGCGGTGGCGCTCGAGGTCGGGCTCGACTCGCCGCCCGACTTCACGCCCCGCTACAACATCGCTCCGATGGCGCCGGTGCTGATCGTCAAGCGCGACGGCGCGGCGCTCGCGCGCTGGGGACTCGTGCCGCGCTGGTCGAGCGATCCCGCGATCGGCATGAAGCTCATCAACGCGCGCGCCGAAACGCTCGGCGAGAAGCCCTCGTTTCGCGACGCTTACCACCGGCGCCGCTGCCTGATTCCGGCGAACGGCTTCTACGAGTGGAAGCGGCAGGGCGAGCTCAAGCAGCCGTACTACGTGCATCCCGCGGACGGCGCGCTGTTCGCGTTCGCCGGGCTTTGGGACACGTGGCGCGATACCCACACCTGCACCATCGTCACCACCGAGGCGAACGCCACGATGCGCGCCATCCACGATCGCATGCCGGTGATCATCGCGCGCGAGCACTACGCGGGGTGGCTGCACGGCGAGGAAGGCCTGCTGCGCCCGCCGCCCGCGGCCGCGATCCGCTGCTACCCGATGGACTCAGAGCTGCAGAAAAGCCTCTTCGACTAGGCCGTTCACGCGCGCGCCGAGCAGGCGCACCGGCCGCCGCCCGGCCTGCGTGCGATGCAGCAGCTCGGTGGCCCACGACGATATGACGTCGGCATCCGAGGTCGCGCGCGACAGCGTGTGGCTACGCGTAACGGTGGTGAAATCCGCGTAACGCACCTTGATCGTCACCGTGCGCCCTGCCAGGTGCTTCTTTTCCAGCCACTGCGCCGTCTCGCGCGCGAGGCGCTCGAGCTCCGCCCTGATGGCCTCCATGTCTTCGAGGTCGTGCGCGTAGGTCGTTTCGCTGCTCGCCGACTTGGCCGCGCGGTGCGCGACCACGGGACGCGGATCGTCGCCGTACGACAGGCGCCGCAGCCAGTCGGCAAGGCTTCCCACCTCCCGGTGCAGGACCTCGGCATCGAAAGTCCGGATGTCGACGACGCGCTCGATGCCAAGCTTGCGCAGCTTGGTGGCGGTGACGGGCCCTACTCCCCATAGCGCGTCCACCGGCAGGCATTGCAGGAACTGCTCGACGCGCCCGGGCGAGATGACCGTCAGGCCGTCGGGCTTGCGCCAGCCCGAGGCGATCTTGGCGAGAAACTTGTTGGGCGCGACCCCGGCCGAAGCGGTGCACCGGGTTTCTTGATGGATGCGGCGCTTGAGCTCTTTCGCCACGAGGCTCGCGTACCCTATTCCCCAGCGGTTCTCGGTGACGTCCACGTACGCCTCGTCGAGCGAGAGCGGCTCCACCAGGTCGCTGCACGAGCGCAGGATCGCCATGACCTGCTCGGAGACCGCCTTGTATTTCCCGAAGTCCGGCCGCACCACGGCGAGCTCCGGGCAAAGCCGCAGCGCGCGCGCCATCGGCATGGCGGAGCGCACGCCGAAAGCGCGCGCCTCGTAGCTCGCGGCGGCCACCACGCCGCGGCTTTCGGGGCTGCCGCCGACCACGACCGGCCGGCCGCGCAGCGCCGGATCGTCGCGCTGCTCGACCGCGGCATAGAAGGCGTCCATGTCCAGGTGGACAATCCGGCGCATATACTGTATATAATGCCACTAATGGACGCCCTGACAGAACGCCAGTCCGAAATTTTGAAGCTGGTCCGCGAGCTGACCGAGGTGTCGGGCTATCCGCCGACGCGCGCCGAGATCGCCGAGCGCATGGGGTTCCGCTCCGTCAACGCCGCCGAGCAGCACTTGCGCGCGCTCGAAAAAAAGGGCGCCATCGAAATTTCTTCGGGAGCGTCGCGCGGCATCCGCGTACGCGACGGCCGGCCGGCCGCGCGCCACGGCCGCCTGCTCGAGCTGCCGGTCATCGGGCGCGTCGCGGCGGGGAGCCCGATGCTCGCCGAAGAGCACGTACAGGGCCGCTACCAGGTGGACCCGAATCTTTTCACCCCGCGCGCCGACTACCTGCTGCGCGTGCGCGGCATGTCGATGCGCGATGCCGGCATCCTGGAGGGCGACCTCCTCGCCGTACATCGCAGCGAGGACGCGCGCAGCGGGCAGATCGTCGTCGCCCGGCTCGGAGACGACGTCACGGTGAAGCGCTTCCGCCGGCGCGGGCACGCGGTACAGCTTCTTCCCGAGAATCCGGATTTCCAGCCGATCGAGGTCGACCTGCGAACCGAGCCGCTCGCCATCGAGGGCATCGCGGTCGGCGTGATCCGGAACAGCAAGAGTCTATAGTCCCCGGAGTAGTTTTACCTTTTCGTCTTAGAATGGCGCGGGGAGAATCCTGCGCTGATGAATCATTCCAGCACCGCCGAAGGCGCTGCGCTGGCGGTTTCCGAAAAAAGCCTTGCATCCGGCATAACCGGGCGAACCGACCCGCGCGCGGTGCTGGCTGCCCGCGTCGAGCAGCTCTACGGCCAGATGTGGCTGGGAATCCTGACGACTTTCGCGATCGGAGCCATCGCGACCTTCGAGCTGTGGGAGCTTCGGCTGCGCGAGCTGGTGCTCTTCTGGTGGGGCCTCGTGCTGCTCATCACGGCGGCGAGCGCCGGGCTGCTCTACGCCTACCGCAGCAGGCGCGACAAGGAAGCGGACCCCGAGCAGTGGCTGCGCTGGCTTGGGATCGCCGCGCTCGCCGCGGGCGCGAATTGGGGCTTTGCCGGCGCGGTGTTCTTTCCTTCCCACACCGACGAGCAGCAGGTGTTCCTCGCGTTCCTGCTCACCGGCATGACGGCGGCCGGCATTCCCGTCTATGCGGCCTCCTGGCCCATCTTCGCGCTGTACGCCGCAGGCGCCCTGGCGCCGTTCACCTACGTGCTCGCGACCTTCGGAAACCGCCTGTTCACCGAGATCGCCCTGCTCGTGCCGATGTTCTACGCGATCAACGTCGCGATCGCCTACCGCCTGACGCAGGTGTTCCATTCGGGCTACCGGCTGCGGCACGCGTACGGCCGGCTGACTCGGGATTACAGCGTGCTCAACCAGCGGCTCGAGCGCCAGCTGGTCGAGCTCGACGAAGCGCGCCGCCAGGTCGAGGCGAGCGGGCGCAAGCTGCAGCTCTTCGCCGAGCGCGCGCCGATCGCGGTGCTCGAGCTGGACGCGAACGGCGCGATCACCGAGGTGAACCACGCCGCGGAGCTTCTCTTCGGCTACGCCGGCGGCGAGCTGATCGGCCGCCACTTCTCCTTTCTTGTGAGGCCCGAGCACCACGACGAATTCAAGGCGCGGTGGAAGCGGATCGCGGAAAGCCACGCCTCCGAGGCGGGCGTCATCCGCAATACGCGGCGCGACGGCATCGACCTGCTGTGCGAGTGGACCGTGACGCCGCTCGTGAACCGCGAGGGCACCATCATCGCCGTGGTCGCCCAGGGACGCGACATCACGGCGCAGCGCGAAGCCGAGCGCATCAAGAAGGAGTTCACCTCCACCCTGAGCCACGAGCTGCGCACCCCGCTCACTTCGATCATCGGCTCGCTGCAGCTCGTCAACACCGGCATCGTGGGCGACGTGCCGCCCGATGTCAGCGAGCTCACCGTGGTTGCCGAGCGCAACAGCCAGCGCCTGCTCGACCTCATCAACGATCTGCTCGACATCGAGAAGATGGAGTCCGGCAAGCTGACGATGGCGCCCGAGGTGCTGGCCATCGACGAGGTGGTGCGCGAGGCCATGGTCCTCAACAAGGCGTTCGGCGAGCGCTTCAAGGTGAATTTCGAGATGCAGTCCGGCCTGCCCGGGAGCGAAGTCACGGCCGACAGAAAGCGCCTGCTCCAGGTCATGACCAACCTGCTCTCCAACGCCGCCAAGTTTTCGCCCGAAGGCGGCGCGGTGGAAATCGCGCTGCGCGAGAACGGCTCGAACGTGCGCGTCGCGGTGCAGGACCGCGGCCCCGGCATCCCCGAGTCCTTCCGCAGCCGGATCTTCGGCCGTTTCGCGCAGGCCGACTCGACCGCCACCCGGCAGAAGGGCGGCACCGGGCTCGGCCTCGCCATCTGCAAGCGGCTCGTCGAGCTGATGCACGGAAAAATCGGCTTCGAAGCCCGCGCGGGCGGCGGGACCACTTTCTGGTTCGAGCTGCCGCGGAGCTGAGAAAAACGGAGACACGCCATGCCTGACCGAGCATTGAACCGCATCTGCTATGTCGAGGACGACGAGGACATCCAGCGCATCGTGCGCATGTCGCTGGAGCGGGTCGGCAAGATGACGGTGGAAGTGGTGGGCGATCCGACCATGGCGATCGACGCGATCGGCGCCTTCAAGCCCGACCTCGTGATGCTCGACTGGATGATGCCCAAGCTCGACGGGCCGGCGCTGTTCCGCCTGATGCAGCAGCACGCCGAGCTCAAGGCGATTCCCGTGGTCTTCATCACCGCCAAGGCGTCGCAGCGCGACCTCGATGAGCTCATGGCGATGGGCGCGGTCGGGACCGTATCGAAGCCGTTCTCGCCGAAGGATCTTCCCGGCCAGCTGCGCGAAATCTGGAAGAAGCTGCCCTAGGCAGCGGGAAGAAAGCGCCTTAGATAAGGCGCTGCGTCCGGTCGGGATCGGCCTGCTGCTCGAACTTGCGGGCGAGGAAGCCGAGCACCTCGTCGGCGTTGCGGAAGCGCGCGTCGCGGTCCTTCTCGAGCAGCTTGTCGAGCAGCCGCTGGTAGCGCTCGAGCTCCTCGGGCAGCGAGGGCGGCGGCGTATTGAGATGCTGCAGGGCGACCTCGACCGCCGAATCGCCCTCGAAGACATGCCGGCCGGTGAGCATCTGGAACAGCAGCACCCCCGCGCTGTAGATATCGGTGCGCAGGTCGAGCACCTTGCCCTGCACCTGCTCCGGGCTCATGTAGCGCGGCGTGCCGAGGATCTCGCCGTGGCCCGTCATGTCGGCCGCGTCGATGTGCTTGGCGATGCCGAAATCGACGATCGCCAGGCTGCCGTCGTCGCGGAACATCAGGTTCTGCGGCTTGAGGTCGCGGTGCAGGATGCCTTTCTCGTGGATGTCTCCCAGCGCGAGCATCAGCTCGCGGAACAGGCGCAGGCACTCCGGCGGCGGCAGCGCCTTGCCGCCCAGACGCTTGTTGAGATCCCCGCCCTCGAAGAATTCCATGACCAGGTAGGCGTGCTCGTCCGCCGTGCCGTGGTCGTAGATGCGCGCGACGTGCCGGCTCTGGATGCGCTCGACCAGCGAGTACTCCTCCATGAAGCGGGCGAGCGCCCGGCTGTCCGCGGTGACCTCGCTGCGCAGGATCTTCACCACGAGCGGCTCGTCGTCGCGCTCGCGCGACGCCAGGTACACCCGCGACGTGCCGCCCTCGCCGATGAGGTGCAGCACCTTGATCCCCGGGATGCGGATGCGCGCGCCGAGGCTCTGGCCCTCCATGCGCGCGGCGAGCTCGGGCGAGAGCGTTCTTTCGACTGCGTCGGCGCTGAGGTCGCGCACCGCGGCGATCAGCTTCTCGCGGGTCAGCTCCTGCTTGCGCTGGTAGTCGTCGGCGCCGGCCTTCATGGCGCGCACCGCGATGATCTCGTTGCCCGCGCCGGTGAGGAACAGGATCTTCGGGCAGTCGGCGCGGCGCTTGAAATGCGCAAGCCAGTCCAGCCCATCGCCCCGGCCGAGCAGGTAATCGAGGATCACGACATCGTAGGAGCCGAGCGGGAAGGACTCCTCCGGCATGTCGCGGTCGAGCGGATCGAACAGATCGATCTCGGCCTGCGGCCATTCCTGCTTCACGTAATGCGAGATCAGGTTGCGCAGGTCCTCATCGTCGTCGATGATGAGCAGGCGCACGGCTAGAGCCGGATCGAGTAGACCGCGGTGGCCTCCGACATGCCGCGCAGGGCGATGTCGCCGCGCGCCTCCACGCGGCCTTGCGGAACCAGGTCGCGGATCGACTGGTAGTAGGCGCCCGACACCAGAACCTCGTCGGCCTGCGCCATCTGCACCAGCCGCGCCGCCGTGTTCACGGTGTTGCCGATGACGGTATAGCTCATGAAATGCGGCGAGCCTACGTTGCCGATGATGGCCTCGCCGCGGCAGATGCCGATGCCGACGCCGGTCTCGACGCCGTAGCGCCCGCGCCACGCGCTCGCCAGCGGCCCGAAGCTCGACACCATGTCGACCGCGG
Source organism: Betaproteobacteria bacterium (assembly GCA_004297625.1). Classification (GTDB taxonomy): domain Bacteria; phylum Pseudomonadota; class Gammaproteobacteria; order Burkholderiales; family SG8-39; genus SCGC-AG-212-J23. The sequence continues at coordinate 125,282 of SCTY01000057.1, forward strand.
TGCGCCAGGCGCGCGCCGGGGCATCCGGCTGGGGAAAAGGCACGTTGAATCCGACCAGCAGGCTGTCGCCCGCCATGTTGAAGATCGTGCCCTCGTGCTGATACGCCGCCTCGGTGAGCACCGAGAAGAACTCGTTCAGCATCTCTACCACGTTGTGCACGGCGATGCTCTCGGTAATGCGCGTGAACCCGCGCAGATCGGCGAACAGCACGACGACTTCCGCGCGGTGCGCATGCGCCTTGAACGGCGCGTCGTCGCTTCCCAGGTCGCGGATGATGCTGTCGGCGAGCCGCGGCGAGACGTACCGGGAGAACGCCTTGCGGATCGCCTCCTTGCGCTGCACCTCGGCGGCGAGCCGGCGCTCCTCGAGCTCGCGCCGCGTCTCGTGCAGCCGGCGCAGCGTCTTGACGCGCGCCACCAGCTCTTCGCGGTTGACCGGCTTGGAAAGGAAATCGTCGGCGCCCGCCTGGATGCCGCGCACGCGGCTTTCGCGGTCCTCCAGCGCCGTGACGAGCACGACGGGAATGAGCGCGGTCGCCGGGTCGGATTTCAGGTGCTCGCAGATCTCGAAGCCGTTCTTGCCGGGAAGCATCACGTCGAGCAGCACCAGGTCGGGCGGCTGCGTGAGCACGCTGAGCAAGGCGCTGTCGCCGTCGTAGACCGCATCGGCGACCATGCCCTCCGTGGTGATGATCCTCGCGAGGAAGGCAGCCATGTCCGGGTCGTCGTCAACGACGAGCACCCGGAAGCTATTCATAGACGATCTGTACCTTCGACAGGTAGTTGCCGTAGTCCTCGATCTGCGCGGCGAGCCCCGCCTTGTCTCCGCTGCGCGCGCCATCCTCGATGTGCTTGCCGATCACCGACACGTGCTCGAAGCCGTAGGAATTGCCGACCCCGCGCATGCGATGGCCGAGCAGGCGCAGCTGCTCGAAATCGGCCGCGGCAAGCGCGACGCGCAGCGCGTCGAGCTCTTTGCGCCGGTTGCCGAGGAAGTTGGGAATCAGGTCTTCGAGGTCTTTGGCGACCTTGACTTTATACGCGTCCTCGCCCATGCGCCCATTATAGGCGCGGCGCTCACGAGAGGCGGCGTCAGTCTTTGTCAGACAGCGCCTCGCGCGCGCGGCGCAGATGCGGGTGCACTGTGAGCGCGGCATGAAAAGCGAAGCGGGCTTCGTCGGACGCGCCGCCGGTGAGCAGGATCTCCGCGAAGTGCAGCATGGCGGCGAAGTGCCGCGGCTCGAGCTCGAGCGTGCGCGCGATGTCGCGCAGGCACTCCTCGTCGCGCCCGAGCAGGTAATAGAGGGCGGCGCGCTTGTGCCAGGCCTCGGCAAAGTCCGGCGCCTGCCGCAGCAGCAGCGTGAGCCGCGTCTCGGCGATGTCGTAGCGCTGGGCGGCGATGTCTCCCGTCGCGCGGTCGAGCGCGCGGGCCGCGGCGCTGTGCGGATGGTCCATCCACACGTTCCAGATCAGGTCTTCGGTCGCGCCCGCTTCCGCGCCGCTGCAGCGCGCGAGACGGCGGAAAAGCTCATCGAGGAATGCAAGGGGCCGGGCCGGCCGTCTGGCCCTGCGCGCGGCGATCAGACCGAGGATGTCGACCTGGTTCGTCAATGCGGCCATCTTAGTGGAAATCGCGCGCGGGCGCAGCGAGCGGCCCGAGCAGATCGCTGTAGTCCAGCAGACGCCGCGCCACCAGGTGCACCACATCGCCGTCGCGCTCGACCACGCCGTGCACGCCGAGCAGCCGCGCGCCGAGGAGCTCCGCCTTCTGCCGCTCCCCCACATTGCGCCAGACCACCACGTTGGCGTTTCCGGTTTCGTCCTCCAGGGTCACGAACACCACTCCGCTTGCCGTATCGGGGCGCTGCCTGCACGTCACCAGCCCGGCGATGCGCGCTACGCCGCCGTGGCGAATCGCCAGCAACTCCTGGGCCGTCATCAGGCGCCGCCTTTTCAGATCGGTTCTGAGCAACGCGAGCGGATGCCGGCCGAGCGTGAGGCCCAGGCTCGCATAGTCCGCAACGATGTCCTCGCCCTCGCCCGGCGCCGGCAGCGCGGGCACGCGCTCCGCCGCCGGCACATCGAGCGGCGCGCGGCGCGCGGCGCCCGCCGCGGCCCAGTGCGCGAGGCGCCGGTGCCCGGCGATCGACTGCAGCGCGCCCGCCGCCGCGAGGCAACGCAGGTCCTTCCGATTAAGACTCAAATCAGTTATGGATTGGCAGGGCTTTGCGTCGGCAATGCGGCGACCCTCCGCCTCCGACAACCCGCTCGCCATGCGCAGGCCGAGCCGCAGCGCGCCGCCTTCGAGCGTGCAATCCCAATCAGAGGCGTTCACGTCGGGCGGGCGTACTTCCACGCCGTGCCGGCGCGCGTCCTGCACGAGCTGCGCCGGCGCGTAGAAGCCCATCGGCTGGCTGTTGAGCAGCGCCGCGCAGAACGCCGCCGGGTGACGGCATTTCAGCCATGCCGACACGTATACGAGGAGCGCGAAGCTCGCGGAATGCGATTCCGGAAAGCCGTACTCGCCGAAGCCGAGGATCTGGCGGTAGATGGAATCCGCGAACTCGGGCGGGTAGCCGTTCGCGCGCATGCCCTCCTTCAGCTTGTGCTCGAACTGGTCCATGCTGCCCGAGCGGCTCCATGCCGCCATCGAGCGGCGCAGGCGGTCGGCCTCGCCCGGCGTGAAGCCGGCCGCCACCATCGCGAGCTCCATCACCTGCTCCTGGAAGATGGGCACGCCGAGCGTTCTTTCCAGCACGCGCTTCACCGCGGCGCTCGGATACTCGATCGGCTCCAGCCCGCGCCGGCGGCGCAGATACGGATGCACCATGCCGCCCTGGATCGGTCCGGGCCGCACGATCGCCACCTCGATCACCAGGTCGTAGAACTCCGCCGGCTTCAGGCGCGGCAGCATGCTCATCTGCGCGCGCGACTCGATCTGGAACACGCCGATGGTGTCGGCCTTCTGGATCATCGCGTAGACCGCGGGATCTTCGGCAGGCACTTCATGCATTTCCATATTAAGCATTCGAAGAGCCCGACGAATTGCCGACAACATCCCCAAAGCCAATACATCGACCTTCAGCAATCCCAGCGCCTCGAGATCGTCCTTGTCCCACTGGATCACCGTGCGTTCGGGCATGGCGGCGTTCTCGATCGGCACCAGCTCGGCGAGCGGGCCGCGCGAGATGACGAAGCCGCCGACGTGCTGCGAGAGATGGCGCGGAAAGCCCACGAGCATCGCTGCGACCTCGAGCACCGGGTTCGCCGCTTCCACCCTTGCGTCCCAGAACGCGAACGCCTTCGCCATGCGATCCACTTCCTCCTGCGGCACGCCGAGCGCTTTGCCGGCGTCGCGCACCGCGCTCTTCGGCCGGTAGCAGATGACGGTGGCGGCGAGCGCCGCGCGCGCGCGGCCGTATTTCCCGTAGATGTACTGGATCACCTCCTCGCGCCGCTGGTGCTCGAAGTCGACGTCGATGTCGGGCGGCTCGTTGCGCTCGCGCGAGACGAAGCGCTCGAAGAGCGTATTCATGCGCGCCGGGTCGACCTCGGTGATGCCGAGCGCGTAGCACACCACCGAGTTCGCGGCCGACCCCCTGCCCTGGCAAAGGATGCCGCGGCTGCGCGCGAAGCGCACCGTATCGTGCACGGTGAGGAAGAACGGCTCGTAGCCGAGCTCGGCGACCAGCGCGAGCTCATGCTCGACGAGCTCCGCGACCTTCTGCGGCACGCCGCCCGGGAACCGCCAGCGCAGCCCCTCCTCGGTCAGCTTCCTTAGCCAGCTTGCCGGCGTATGGCCTTGCGGCACGAGCTCTGCCGGATACTCGTATTTCAACGAATCCAATGAAAAGTCGCAGCGCGAAGCGATCTCCAGCGTCTCGGCGAGAAGCTCGGGCGGATAGAGCTGCGCGAGGCGCATGCGCAACCGCAGGTGCCGCTCGGCATTCGGATACAGCGCATGGCCGCATTGCGCCACGGGTTTCCCGAGCCGCACCGCGGTGAGCACGTCCTGCAGCCTGCGCCGCGAGCGCACGTGCATGTGCACGTCTCCGGCTGCGACCAGCGGTAAACCGCTTTTCCCTGAAAGTTCTTTCAAGGATGAAAGCTTTGCGCGGTCATTCGCCCCGCAGTGAAGCTCGGCGGCGATCCAGGCGCTGCCCGCAAAGCGTTCCGCGAGCCAGTGCGATTCGTCGGCCTCGCCCGGCATCCACAGCACGAGCGCCCCGCTGCCCGCGAGCGACTCGACGTCGGAGCGCGAAAGCGAATAACTGCCCTTTTTGCTGCGGCGCCGGCCGGTCGTGACAAGCGAGGAAATCGCGCCATAGGATTTGCGCTCCGTGGCGAGCAGGACGAGCTTGAGATGCTTGTCGATCAGGACTTCGGTGCCGTGGATGAGCTTCAGGCCGCATTCCTTCGCGGCCTGATGCGCGCGCACGGCGCCCGCGAACGAGCACTCGTCCGTGAGCGCGAGCGCGGCGTAGCCAAGGGCGGCGGCACGCTCCACCAGCTCCTCCGGATGCGAGGCGCCGCGCAGGAAGCTGAAGTTGGAAAGGCAGTGCAGCTCGGCGTATTCAGGCAAAGAGGCCATGCAGGTACCATTCGCCGGCTTCGCGGTAGATCCAGGCGAGCGACTCGTCGGCCAACCGCGCTACGAAGTAGTCGCGGCTCGCCTCGTCGCCGTCCCACCAGCCCGACTCGATGCGCTCGGGCCCGGCGAGCAGCCGGAAGGAGTTTTCAGGAACGGGTTTCGGTTGAAGCAGCCAGGACGGGCGCGGGCCGGGCTGGCGGAACTCGCGCGGATCCCATTCGCCCGGCTCCACGCGCCGCCACGCATGCTCGGGACGGTGATCGGGCTGCGTGGCGAGGCCGCTCACCGCCGCATGCCCCAGGCGCGCGCGCAGCCGCTCGACGAGGCGCGCCCAATCTTCCGCCTCGGCGCTTGCATCGCCGAACATGCCGGCGCTGCGCTCGGCAAGCGGAGTGAAATCGCACGCTTCGAGGCGGATGGCCTCCACCGGCCGCGCGAGCTGCAGCAGCGCCAATTTTTCGTGCAGCAGCCGGGCGAGGCGTTCCTTGTCGCGGGCCGCCGAGGCAAGGCCGACCTCGATCCTCGACTCCCCGTCCTCGTGAATGAGCGTCAACGTAAAAGCACGCACGCCGGCCTGGCGCGCGGCGAGCAGGCCCTCCAGCCGCGCGAGCAGCCGCCGCGCCGCAAGCGCGAGCGCTTCGGCATGCGCCACTGCCGCCGGCAACTCGAGCTTCGCCGCGAAGCTCGGCGGCGGCGAGAAATACGCGCGCGGCTCGGGTGCCGCGCCGAGCGCGCGGTCGAGATCGTCGAGCAGCGCCTGGCCGCAGCGCCGCGCCAGCCCCTCGCGCGGCAGGCGCACCAAGTCGCCCAAATTCCCTAACCCGATACTTCGCAGGAACACGAGCGGCTCGCCGTCGCATATGGCTTCAAGCGGCACCTGTTCGAGATCTTGCTTTTCACTTCGGGCGAGCCATAGCGCGGCCCGGGGCGTTGCCGCGCTTGCGCTTCTCGGTTCAAGACCCAGTTCCGTCAAACCCTGCGCGAGCCGCGCGAAAAACGCTTCCTCGCCCCCGAAATAGCGCAGGCTGCCCTGCGCTTCGAGGAGCAGCGCTTGCGGCGGCTCGAGCGAAACCCTAGGCGTGAACTGGCACGCCCAGGCGGCGATCGTCTCGAGCGCGCCCGGCGGCAGGTGCGGGAAATGAAGTGCGACCCAGAGCATGGACCGGCCTTTTCACCGGCAGGCGCAGCGGCGCGGCAGCCGGAGCGCCGCGCCGCTTGAGAATGTGCAGGGAAAGCCCGTCGCCCTCCGGCTCGAGAACGATGCGCAGCGCCGCAGGAGAAGATTCGTGCGCTGCCTTGAGCGGGCGGAACAGCGTGACCCACGTCTGCCCGGCCTCGACGGCGGCGACCGAAAGGCGGCGCAGCTCTTCGTAGCGCGCGCTGGGAAACCAGGCAAGCAGCGCATGGCAGCTCGCCGAGCGCAGCACCTGCTCCGCAGCCCACAGGGCATCGCGCCGCCCGGGCGCGCGGACCACGGCAAGATGCGCGAGGTCAATGCCGGCAGCCGCAAGCGCCGGCGCATACGGAAGGTGCGGCGGCGCGAGCCAGACGATGCGCTTGCCGGCCCACGAGAGCGCTGCCAGGGCCGGCAGCAGGAGCTGCAGCTCGCCGATGCCTTCGCGCTCGCCGAGAAGCTCGGTCAGCGCGCCCGCCGGCCAGCCGCCGCCGGGCAATTCCCGGTCGAGGCTGGCAAAGCCGCTCGGGACGGCCGGCGCCGCGCAGGAAACCGCGCCGCCGCGCCATACCGGGTGCTGTTGCAGAATGCTTTCCAGCGCCGCGCTCATACTGTATTTATATACAGCTATGGGCGGGCTGGCAAGTTCGGCGTGAAAACGACGAAGAGATTCGCCAGCACGATGGTGCCGGCCAGGAAGTAGAACACCGCCGCAAGGCCATAGCTGTCGGCCACCATGCCGGCGAGGAACGGCCCCACGGCGGCGCCGAGCGCCTGCGCGCCGAACAGGATGCCGATGCTCGAGCCGCCCATGTTCTTCGGCGTCATCTCCAGCATCCACGCCTGGATCACCGGCCGGATCGCGTAGAGGAAAAAGCCGAGCACCGCGACCAGCGCGACGAACAGGACCGTGCCGCCGGCGAGCGCCATGACGATGAGCACGACGGCGCTGGTCGCCATGCTGCTCACCATGATGCTCTTGCGGCCCATGCGGTCGGAAAGATGGCCGGCGACCGGCGCGGCGGCGAAGCCCGCCGCCTGCAGCGCGAACAGGCACGCCCCGACCACGGCGAGCGAGTAGCCCATGGCATTCGCCAGGTACACCGGAAGGAAGGTGAGCAACGCCGCCTGCGTCATCGTGCGGAACGTCGATCCGGTCGAAAGCAGCACCAGCGAGCGGTTCCTGAAGAGCTGGCGCAGGCCCTTCGCGTAGTCGGCGAGGGACTGGGACTCGGCCCCGCGCGGCGGCTTGGCTCCGAGCGTCAGCGTGCCGAGGAATACGAACACGAGGAGCGCGACCACCAGGCCCGGCACCACGTTCATGATCACCACTTCGCGCCACGTGAATACGGCGAGCGCGGCGCCGATCACCACCGGCGCAATCGCGTCACCGACATTTCCGCCCATGCCGTGCAGCGAGAGCACCAGCCCTTTGCGCTCCGGATAGCGCTGCCCGAGCGTCGGGATTGCGGTCGGATGCCACAGGCTGTTGCCGAATCCCACGAGCGCGACGCACGCGAGCAGCATGAGATAGCCGTGCGAGAAGCCGATCAGCAGATAGGGAAAGCCGACCCAGAAGAGCGACACGGCCATCAGCAGCCCCTTGCGGCCGATGGTGTCGACCAGCACGCCGCCCGGAATATTGGCGATCGCCGCGGCTAGGTACTGGCAGGTGATGATGAGGCCGATCTGGCTGTAGCTCAGGCCAAGCTCGTTGCCGATGAGCGGCAGGAGCAGGTAGAAAGTGGCCGGGTACCAGTGCGTGAGCGCGTGGCCGGTGGTAATCAGCCACAGCTCGCGCCACGCGCCGGGGCGCGGCGCGGGGAGGACCGCGCTCACGCGGGAACCTTGATTCTCAAAAAGCTCTCCATGCCGATCGCGTAAGAATGTAAGAATAAACTGCATACCTTCCATAGGCACAAGTGCGTTCATGAGAGCGGAACAGAACGAATTGCTCACCCGCACCGGCCCCGGGACGCCGATGGGGCGGCTGTTCCGGCGCTACTGGCTGCCCGCCCTGCTCGCCTCGGAGCTCCCCGAGGCCGACGGCCCGCCGGTGCGTGTCAAGTTGCTGTCAGAAAAGTTGATCGCCTTCCGCGACAGCGAAAACCGGTCGGGCCTCATCGATGAGTTCTGCGCGCACCGCGGCGCTTCCCTGTGGTTCGGGCGCAACGAGGAAGGCGGCCTGCGCTGCTCCTACCACGGCTGGAAGTATGACGTGCGCGGCCAGTGCGTCGAAATCCCGTCCGAGCCCGACAACTCCAAGCTATGCCAGCGGATGAAGCTCAGGGCCTACCCGCTCGTCGAGCGCGGCGGCGTGCTCTGGACCTACATGGGTCCGCCCGAGCTGCAGCCCCCGCTGCCCGAGCACGAATGGGCGACGGTGCCGGCCAGCCACCGCCACGTCTCGAAGCGCTGGCAGGAATGCAACTACCTCCAGGCCATGGAAGGCGGCATCGACTCGAGCCATGTCTCGTTTCTGCACCGCCACACCATGAAAGTGGATCCGATGTTCAAGGGGGCGAAGAAGAGCCACGAGTACAACCTGCAGGATCTCGCGCCGCATTTCGAGGTGGTCGAGTCCCCGGGCGGCCTCTACATCGGCGCGCGGCGCAATGCCGAGGAAGGCAAGCACTACTGGCGCATCACGCAATGGATCATGCCGAGCTTCACGCTGATTCCGCCGCGCGGCGATCACCCGATCGGCGGCCATTGCTGGGTGCCGATCGACGACGAAAACTGCGGGGCCTGGAGCACCAACCACCATGCCACGCGGCCGCTCACGCACGAGGAGCGCGAGGCGATGGAGGCCGGCAAAGGCATTCACGTGCCGCTGATCCCGGGCAGCTTCCGCCCGGTCGCCAACAAGGACAACGATTACCTGATGGACCGGCGGGCGCAGAAGGAAGGCCGGACGTTCTCGGGCGTCGAGGGATTCGCCATGCAGGACGCCTCGGTGCAGGAGAGCATGGGACCGATCCAGGACCGGACGAAAGAGAACCTGCTGCCGACCGACCAGGGCATCATCCTGGCGCGCCGGCGCCTTATCGCGGCGGCGCAGGGCTTGGACCAGGGCCGGGAGCCCCCGGGCGTCGACACCGCGCACCAGCGCGTGCGCTCGGTGTCGATCGTCCTGCCGCAGGGTGTCCCGTTCAGCGAAGCGGCGCGCGACGCGCTTCTTCCCGAGCCGGGATCCGCGCACGCCACCGTCTGATCTGCGGGGTCGGAGCAAATGCTCTGACCCCATTTCGCTAGGCGGCCCGAACGGGCCTCGTCATGACGTAGACGGTGGCGATGAGCAGCAGCGCGCCGATACTGGCGAGCGGCGCCGGGACGGGATACTTCGCGAGCCCGGCAGCAGCGAGCGCGAAGCAAAGGCACGTGATCGCCACGCTCATCGCGCGCGAGGCGCCCGCCGCGCGGCGGTCCGCTCCAGCGATCATCTTCGCGACCCACCAGCCGTTCAGGCCGTCGGTCGCCACCATGCCGGCAGTGAAGACCAGGCCGAGCGCGAGCGCGAACAGCCAACCGGCGATGCTCGCTCCGGTGAGCGAAAAGAGCAACGTGTTGCTGATGGTGTCGAGCGACAGGGCGAAGGCCGCCCCGACGGAGGCGATGACCAGCGGGTGGCTGCTGCCGGAGAACTGTCCGGCGAGCCGGCGAGCGCGCAACCCTACGAGCGGCACCGGAGCGCCGGCGCGTGCGCGCAGCACCATGACGAGATTGGCGCCGCCCATGGCGAGCAGCACGCCGGTCGAGATCCAGGCGCCGAGCCGTTCCAGCCACCCAGGCGGCTGCCAGCCCTGCGCCGCCACCGCGACAACCAGCGCGACCAGCGTCACCACTGCGCCGTGGCCGAGCGAGAAGAACAGGCCGCACCGGCGCGAGCGGCTGGTGCGCGCGAACGCGTCGATCGCGACCAGATGATCGGGATCGAAGCCGTGCTTCAGTCCGAGCAGGAAAACGAGCGCAGTGAGAGCGGGCCAGTCCATTGGCCCACCGATTATTCTATGAGGCAGTACCCGCGGCAGCGCGCTTCCATATACCGGAACGAAAGCGGCGCCCGGCGCGCGGCCCGATGTCCGCCTGCTCGATGCGCCGGCCGTCGACGTACGCCTCGGCGAGCACCCGGCCATAGCGATCGTGACCGAATCGCTTGAGCTCCACCTCGCGGCTTGCGACCAGGGATTGCAGGCGACGCTTCGCCGCGGCACCGCCCGCCTCTCTCAGCTCCGCCGCATAAACATTGGTAAGACGGAACTTCCGGTGGTTGCACACCAGGGTGTCGCCGTCGATGGCGATGCAGCGCTCGCCCGCGAAGGCGGCCGCCGCGAACATCGCGCACAGGGCAAGCGCCAGGATTCTCATGCAAACGCGCCGGCGGCATCGTAAGCCGCGTACTCTTCGGCGCTCAAGCCGAGCAGCCCCCGGAACACCGCTTCGTTGTCCGCGCCGAGCATGGGCGCCGCTTTCGTCACTTCACCGGGAGTTTCGGACAGGATGAAAGGCGGCCCGCAGTACGAATGCGCGCCGATCACCGGGTGCACCTTGCCCTGCCACTGCGCGCGCGCCGCGAGCTGCGGATCGCCGAAGAGATCGGCCACGCTCTCGACCGGGTGCGCGTGCACGCCGGCCGCCTGAAGCATTTGCGCGGCCGCTTCGGCGCTGCGTTCGGCAAGCCAGTCGTCCACGGATTTCGGCTGCACGAGCGCCTCGAGACGCCGGCATTCGTCTTCCGACCAGCACGAAAGCGCAATCCAGGTGCCGCCGGCACAGCGGTAGACGCCGTGCAGCACCGCCTCGGGATCGCGGTTTCCCGCGCGCTCGGCGATCTTTCCTGCCGTGTGGTACTCGAGCAGCTCGCCGGCAAGGAACATCAGCCCGGACTCGTACTGCGAGATATCGATGTAGGCGCCCTCCCCGCTCGCATGGCGGCGCTCGAGCGCCGCGAGCACCGCTGCCGCGCCGAGCGTGGACGCGATGAAATCGATGTACGGACCATAGAGCAGCATCGGCGGGCCGCCCGGCTCGCCGGTGAGGTGGCACATGCCTGCAAGCGCCGTGAGCTGCGAACCGAAGCCCGGCGTATCGGCACGCGGGCCGGTCTGCCCCATGTTGCAGGTCGAGAGCATGACGAGCCGCGGGTTGTCTTTCTTCAAGGATTCATAACCCAGCCCCATGCGCGCGATCACGCCCGGGCGCATGTTCTCGACCAGCACGTCGCAGCGGGCAACGAGGCGCCGCGCCAGCTCCAGGCCACGCGGGTTCTTCACATCGAGCGTCACGCCGAGCTTGGAATCGTTGAAGAAGGCGAAGCAGCCGCTGCGCTCCAGGCCCGGCTTGCCGTCCTTGTACGGCGGGTATTGCAGCCGAAAACCGTCCGGGCGCGCACGCGACTCCACGTGCACCACGGTGGCACCGAAGTTGGCGAGCATCTTGCCGATGTGCGGGCCGGCCGCATAGCCGCCGAACTCGAGGATGCGGATTCCCTGGAGCGCGCGCGTCATCCCGCCGGTACCAACGGAGGGCGTTTGCCGTCGATGACCGCAAAAACGCCGCAGTGGCGTTCGCTTCCAAGGTCCTGCCAGAAGCCGCGCGCCGCGAGCTGCGGATCGGCGGCGATGTCCGCGACGGTCGCTACCGGATAGCCGAGCATCTCGCGCCGGTGCGCGCCTTCGAGGAATTCGGCTTTCGAGACTTTCGAAAAAAAGCGCGCGATGGGCGCTTCGAGCGCATCGACCTCGCCCTGTGTCGCGACCGTTGGATCCCACTTCGTCCAGTCCTGAGTCGCGAGCGGCCCGAGCGCCACGCCGCGGCTGCGCATCCACGCGACGAGCTGCTCGTTGGTGCGCCGCCCCGCGACTCCGCCGTAGAGGATGAAATTGAGGTAGCCGTCGCGGCACGGCCAGAACACGCGGAAGCGCGCGCCCGCAACCGAGCGGCCGGTCATGAAAGCGCCGGCCCGGGTGGGCGTGATGCCCGCGATCTCGACGAACGGCGGCGCGTGGGCGAGCGAGGTGATCACCGCCGCCTGCGCCGACACGTCGACCCGCTGGCCGCGCCCGGTGTTGCGACGATGATGCAAGGCGATGAGCGCCCCGACCGCGGCCTGCGCGCCGGCCCATGCATAGGCTTGCGGCGCGCTCACGCGCAGCGGCGTCCCGCCCGGCTCCCCCGCAAGCGACATGGCGCCGCCCGCCGCCATGATCTCGAGATCGGTCGCGCGCCAGCCGGCCTTGGGTCCGGTGAGGCCGAACGGCGTGATTACGGTCAGCACCAGTGCAGGATTCTTCGCGCGCAAGCGCGCGTAATCGAAGAGCGCGATTTCGCTCGTTCCCGGCTCGGGCGTGGCGATCAGGATGTCGCACTCGCAGGCGAGCTCTTCGAGCTTGCGGGCGTCGAGCTCCAGGCGCACGAGCCGCTTGTTGATATTCAGCGCGCGCCACTGGGGCGACGAGATGTCCGCTCCAGGCGCTTCTATCTTGACGACGCGCGCGCCGAGATCGGCGAGCAGGCGCCCGGCAAGCCAGCCGAGGCGTCCGCTGGCGTCGACGATCCGGCAGGCGCCCAGCATGCTCCGCGGTTCAGCGGCCGGTACGCGCGAGCGACAGCACCCAGCCGGCCATGCGCTCCTTCAGCTTGGCGAGCTGCTTCTCGTCGAAGAAGTCCTCGGGCCTGACGCGATCGACCGGATAGACCGGCCGATGGAAATCCTGCTCGTAGCCGAAGGGCACCGTGGCGTCGATGCCCATGCCGCCTTCGAACTGCGTGTTCGACGCGGTCCAGGCCTTCTCGCCGGCCGTCATGCGCTCCGCCGGCATGAACGTCTGGCCGCGGCCGCCCGGGATCGGGTTCAGGATGTCGGTCTTCGGGTTCACGCGCGTGGTGAGGCACCACATGATGTCGTCCATCGAGTAGATGTCGACGTCCGGGCTCACCGCGATGGCGAGGCGCATGCCCTGCGAGCACGACAGGATCGCCGACAGGAAATTGCGCTGCCAGCCTTCCTCGATGCGGTTCCTCTTCTTCACCTGGATGATGCAGCCGCCCCAGTCGGTCATGCAGTAGGGAATGTGCACGTCCTGGATGATGCCGGGCTGCAGTCGGTTGCACAGCTCGAAGATCGCCGCCTCGCGCACCGTCGTGTCGATGTTGCTGTCGTCCGAGGTGTGCACGCCGAGCGGGAAGATCACCGGCCGCGACTCGGGCTTGCGCATCGTGATGGCGCTGACATGGAACGTCGGCGCCTTGTACGCCTTGCCCATGTAGCCCGCCCACTCGGGATGGAAGAACGTCTTGCCCTGCACGCCCTGGCGCTCGGCTTCGCCGGTTTCGTAGCGCTTGTCGCGCGGATGGATGTGGCCCTCGAGAACATACTCGGAGTCGGCGAGCGCGTAGGCGTCCACGGTGCGCGCCTTGACGAGCCGCACCGGCGAGCCCTGCACCGCGCCCGCCACGCCGATCTCGTCGCAACCCTTCGGCAGGATCACGTAATCGAATCCGGCGCCGGCGAGCAGCGTGCACGCCGGCGGCACGCCGAAGCACATCGTGAGGGGGATCGGCTTGTCGTCGTCGTAGTGCTGCGTGTAGACCTGCCACATGTGCGAGCCGGGCGAGATCTGGAACGTGCCGACGTTGCCCCAGCGGAAGTTCATGCGGTTGTAGCCGAGATCCGAGCCGCCGTCGAAGTACTGCCCGGTGACGCAGCGGATGCCCGAGCCGACGGTGAGCTCGGGCTCGAGCGCCGTGTGGCGGATCGCCGTAATCCAGCGATTGACGTCGATGTCCTTGTCGACGATGAATTCCTGGCACGGCGCGTCCCTCTGCTCGATGACCACCGGCTTGAGCGGATGGTTCAGCGCGTGCGCGAGCTTGCGCGTGCGCTCGGTCGCCCCGTCCCAGCCGAACATGCGTTCGACTATGCCGATGTCGGAAAACAGGTTGGTGATGGCGCGCGCGTGCGGCTTGCCTTTCACCTTGTGGAAGAGAATCGGCAGGCCGCCGTCGAAGTGCTTCTGCAGCCCGGTGATCTCGAGATCGGGATTCACTTCGCGCTCGGTCTCGACGAGCAGCCCTTCCTTGCGCAGCCATTCGATGGTGGAGCGCAGGCTGGTGATGTCGGGCTTGACGGCGTTCGGCTGGGCAGGCTTCATCAGGCTCTCCGGATGGATGGATTCGCGTTCAGCACGCCGTCCCAGCGGCGCGCGAACGAGGCTTCGATATCGAACTGGTCGAGCACGCGCGCGACGACGTGGTTCACGAGGTCGTCGATCGAGGCCGGACGGTTGTAGAAAGCGGGCACCGGCGGCAGGATCACGACGCCCATGCGCGCCAGCTTGAGCAGATTCTCCAGATGAATCTCGGATAGCGGCGTCTCCCTGGGCACCAGAACCATCTTGCGCCGCTCCTTGAGCACCACGTCGGCCGCGCGATGCACCAGGTTGTCGCCGTTCGAGTGCGCGATGGCGCCGACCGTGCGCATCGAGCACGGCGCGATGATCATGCCGTCGGTGTGGAACGACCCGGACGAAATGGTGGCCGCCATGTTGGCCGTGCCATGCACCACCGCCGCGCGTTCCTGCAGGTCGGCGAGCGTGAGGCCGGTCTCGTGCTCGACCGTCTGCTGGCCCCACTTGGAAAGCACCAGGTGGGTTTCCACCTGCGCCGCCTTGAGCGCCTCGAGCAGGCGCACGCCGAAAATCGCGCCGGTGGCGCCGGTAATGGCGACGATGAGCCGTTTCTGCATTCTGGGTTCTGTGTCCACTATCTGGACTTGCCGCCCGAAGTATCGTCGCGGTACGCTCCTTGTTCAAGACAGCACGGCAGTTTTTTTTCCAGCATATGGACTCCCGGGCATGGCGCTGAACGGCACCCAGAGCATAGAACGCGCGGCGACGGTCATGCGCGTCATCGCCTCGCGCAACCGCGCCGGCGTGCGGCTGGTCGACGTGGCGCGCTACGGGCGGCTCGAGCGGCCGACCGCGCACCGTATTCTGCGCTGCCTGATCGCCGAGGGCCTGGTGATGCAGGACGGGCGGACTCGGCGGTACTTTCTCGGCCACCTCGCGTTCGAGTTCGGGCTCGCCGCCGCCTCGCGCTTCGACCTGCGCGAGCAGTGCCGCCCCGCGCTCGCGCGCCTCGCCGGCGCGACCGGGGACACGGTGTTCCTCACTCTGCGCAGCGGTTTCGACACCGTCTGCATCGACCGCGCCGAGGGCGCGTTCCCGATCAAGGCGCTGGTTCTCGAAGTCGGCAGCCGCCGGCCGCTCGGCGTGGGCGCCGCGGGCCTCGCGCTGCTCATGTCCCTGCCCGACGAGGCGGTGCGCGAGATCCTCGCCGCGAATGCATTGCGCCTGGAGTCCTTCGGCCGCCTCACGGTGCCTGCGGTGCTGCGCATGCTCAAGCGCGCCCGCGCGCTCGGCTTCGCGCTGAACGACGCGCACATCACGCCGGATGCCGTTTCGGTCGGCCTGGCGCTGCCCAGCCGATACGGCGATCCGCTTCTCGCCATCAGCATCGGCGCCATCGCCAGCCGCATGAGCGAAGCGCGCCAGCGTGAGATCGCCGGGCTGATCCGCACCGAGATGAAGAGCCTCGCCGCCGGCGTCGTCGCGTTCGCGTATCCCTAGCCGATGAGCGAGCGTTCGAACGCGCTGTCGTATCTCGCCTCGCACAACGTGATGACGCTCGCCACGTCCGGCCCGGAGGGCGCCTGGGCGGCGGCGGTGTTCTACGCCAATACCGGCTTCACCCTCTACTTCGTGTCCTCGCCGAAATCGCGGCATGCGCGCGATATCGAACGCGAGCCGCGCGCGGCGGCCGCGATCCACGAGGATTACCGCGATTGGCGCGCGATCCAGGGACTGCAGCTTTCCGGCAACGTCGAGCGGCTCGAAGGCGAAGCGCGCGACGCGGCGCTCGCCTGCTACCGCCGGAAATTCGGCTTCCTCGACAATCCGACCGCCGCGCTCGCGCCCGTGCTCGCTGCGCTCGGCAAGGCGGCGTGCTACCGCCTTACGCCGAGCGAGCTTTATTTCATCGACAACGCGGCCGGGTTCGGCCAGCGCTCCGCCGTATCTATTTGAGCAGGTAGCCGAACTTCTCGCGCGCGAGGCGCGCCTTTTCCGGGCTCGGCACGTTGACCTTCGGGAAGGCATCGCGCCAATGGAACGGACGGCAGGCGTCGATGATGGCGCGCGAGTTGGTGTTGTTGCCTCTCGCCTTGTCCGCAGGATCGATGCGCGGGTCGAGCGGCGTGCTCCACGCGCCGCGGATCAGATCGATCGACGTCGCCGGATCCGAGCGCGTCAGCATCGCCCACATGAGCTCCTCGAGGTCGGACACATCGATGTCTTCGTCCACGACGATCACGTACTTGCCCGCGTAGGCGCCGGCGTGGCATTGCGAGGCGATGTGGCCGGCCTGCTTCGAATGGCCCGCGTAGCGCTGCTTGATCGATACGCCGAGAAGCAGTCGCGAGCCGCCCACTTCGTGCGCCCACACGGCTTTGACGTCCGGGACGCCTGCGTTCTGCAGGTACTGCCGGATGAGCGCCGAGCGGGTTATCGCGCGGTAGCGCGCCTGCTCCTCGGGCGGGCGCTGCGGCGGGCAGCCGAGAAGAATGGGGTCGTTGCGGTGGTAGATCGCCTTGACGTCGAGCACCGGCTCTTCGCGCACGTCGCTGCCGAAGTAGCCGGTCCACTCGCCGAACGGACCTTCCAGCTTGCGCTTGCCGGGCTGAACGAACCCTTCGAGCACCAGCTCCGCATTGGCGGGAATCGGCAATCCGGTCAGCTTGCCGCGCACCACCTTCATGGGCTTGCCGCGCAGGCCGCCGACGATATCGAACTCGCACACTCCGTAAGGCATTTCGCTGCAGGCGACGAGGAAGCTGAGCGGATCGCCCCCCGCGACGACGCACACCGGCATCGGCTCGTTGCGCGCCTGATACTTGTCGCGGTGAATGCGCCCGTGCTTGCCCGGCGACATGTAAAAGCCGAGCGTGTTGCGGTCGTGGATCATCACGCGGTAGGTGCCGACGTTGATCCAGCGCTCCTCCGGGTCGAGGGTGACGTTGTAGCTTCCGGTCCCGATGTAGCGGCCGCCGTCGCCCTCGTGCCAGACGGGCACGGGAAACTTCGTCACGTCGACGTCGTTGCCGGTGATCACGTTCTCGAGCACCGGCCCGTCGTCGACGAACGCGTACGGGACGGTTTTCAGCTCGCGCAGGTAGCAATCGAGGAACGCCTGCGACAGCTCGAGCTTGCTGTACTCGAGCGGAAAGCCGAGCGTCATGTTCTTGCGCCTGCCGCCGAAGAAGTTGGTCAGCACGCGCTGCCCCTTGGCGCAGCCGGGCACTTCGTCGAACAGCACGCACGGCGCCGCGTCCGAGTGCTGCACGATCTCGGCGGCCATGCCGATGTCGGCCTGCCACGAGGCGCCCTTGACGTGGCGCACCTCGCCGAGCTTTTCGACCTGCGCGAGCCATTCGCGCAGATCCTCGTATTGGAACTCGAAACGCCGCTCGTACCGCTCGCCGACGTCGGCGGCGATCTTGCCCATCGGGCTGCTCATGGCATCGCTCATCGATAGACCTCCGTGCCGCAGGATCGTGGATCGGCCCGCCATCGAGTTTGATCTGCATCAAGCAGGCGCGGGGGGCTGCGTATGATTCCGGCGAGCTCACATGACGCCCTTTCCGCGCGCCCACGAAGGCGATGAGCCGCAACGCGGGAAAACGTCGAGCTCACCCCCGTCGGCATCGACGTCGGCAGCTCCACCGCGCCCCTGACGTTCGCGCGCGTTCACCTGCAGCGAAAAACCCAGCTGCTGTCGAGCGGATTCGTGGTCGTGAGCCGCGAGATCCTGCGGCGTTCCTCTATACGGTTCGCGCCTTTCCTGCCGGACTTCACGATCGACGCGGTACAGCTGCGCCAATACTTCGACGCCGCGTATGAGGCGGCGGGGATCGCGCCCGAGGAAGTCGACGGCGGCGCGACGAAGCTCGCGCCGATCGTGCAGGACGCCGACGGCCGGCTGACGCGAGTCGAAGAGCCCGCGCTGCAGGCCGCCCGCTCGCTTGGGCTGGACTTGCGCGCACCTCGTGACCTTCACCGGCGGCGTTTCCGAATACATCTTCGGGCGCGAGGCCGACACCTTCGGCGATCTCGCGTCGCCGCTTGCCGAGTACATCCAGCGAGCATCTTCCAGCCGGCGCATCGACGTGCCGGTCATGGATCCGGGACAGGGAATTCGCGCCCCCGTGATCGGCGCCTCCCGGTTCTCGGTCCGGCTCTCCGGGAAAACCATCCACCTCTCCGACAAGGCGCGCCTCCCGGTGCGCAATGTCCCGGTCGTGTTTCCCGCGCACGCGCTCGGCCGCGATTTCCATGCCGCTGGGGTGGCCGCTGCCATCGCAGCAGCGCTGCCGCGCATCGACCTCCCGCAGCCGGCGCGCTACCTCGCGAGCGCGTTCGGAAGCCTGCGCTATCCGTTCACCGAGGCAAAGCGCAGAGCTTTGATGGGCAGCCGCGACGGCGACCAGCAGGCAGCGGCGGCAAGAAGCGTGAAGCTCGGCGGCGACCCGATCGAGCTCGAGGACCAGTCGCCGCGCATCCACGCGCTGTAGGTCGAGGAGACGCGCCGGAACGGCGTCGAAGCGAAGGTCTAGCGCTCGAGCGGGCTCGAAACGCCGCGCCCACCCTTGTTCAGGACGTGCGTGTAGATCATCGTCGTCGAGACGTCGGCGTGGCCGAGCAGCTCCTGCACCGTGCGGATGTCGTAACCCGATTCGAGCAGATGCGTAGCGAACGAGTGCCGCAGCGTATGGCAGCTCACGTGCTTCGCGATGCGCGCCGCGCGCGCCGCCGCCTTTACGGCGCGGATCACGTAGTTCTCGTAGACGTGATGGCGCCGCACCGCACCGCTGCGCGGGTCCCTGGAGAGGCGCGGCGAGGGAAACACGAACTTCTATGCCCACTCGTGGAGCGCCTGCGGATACTTGCGCCCCAATGCATGCGGCAGCTCGACTTCACCATGTCCAGCGGCAAGATCGCGCTCGTGCAGCGCCCTCGCGCGCGCGAGCTGCGCGCGTAGCGGCACCGCGAGCGGCTGCGGCAGCATCGTCACGCGGTCCTTCGCGCCCTTGCCGTCGCGCACCACGATCTGCCGGTAGCCGAAGTCCACGTCCTTCACCCGCAGCTTCAGGCATTCGCGCAGCCGCAGCCCCGCGCCGTACATCAGGCTCGCCATCAGCCATTGCGTGCCGCGCATCTGCGCGAGTAGCCGCTGCGCCTCGTCGGGCGTGAGCACCGTCGGCACGCGCACCGGCCGCCGCGCACGCGCGAGCCCATCGAGCCAGGGCAGCGGGGTGCCGAGCACCTCACGATAGACAAAGAGCAGCGCCGAGAGCGCCTGGTTTTGCGTCGAGGCGGCCACGTCCAGGTCGCGCGCGAGATGATTGAAGAAGGCCGTCACTTCGGCTGCGCCAAGTTCCCTCGGGTGCCGTTTCCCGGAAAAATAGATAAAGCGCTTGATCCAGTGCACATAGGGCTTCCGTGCGCAAACTGTAGTGCCGCCTCCTAATAGCGTCGCGCACCTGATCGAGTAGTCGCGGCTTCTCGCTCGCATGCGGTGCTAGCGCTGTCCCTTCCCCCACGCTTCCTCCCAGGACGGAATTGCTTCGGCTCGTTTCGGGGAGTAACGTACTAATGCAGAGCGAGGATGACAGTCGCCATAACAAATTGACGGCTTGCAAACCGCCAAAGCATGTCAACCATCTCGTCAACCAATTCTCGTTAGAGCGCAACATGGTCCGCGCCATCATCGTCATCGCGCTCGGATCAACTGGCGCCGCCCTCGCTCACCTTGTTATTGGTTTTGCCGCGCCCGCAGGTTTCGTAGACTTCCGGAATGCCTCTTTCGACACCACTCTTCTAGCTTTTGGCGCGGCATGGTTGTTTTCGTGCATGGTGACATTACCCGTTGCAGCCATCGCATGGGGACCTCTACATCGGTACGAGCTGGACGGTTTCCTGTCGTACTCAGTAGTCGCACTGCTCGCGTTCTTTCTGCTCAACCTGTTGTTAGGCGGGACTCGAACGCCGGGCGAATGGGTGCTGGTCGCGAGTTACCCGCTGCCAAATGCCGTTCTAATACGGATCCTCGAGCTTCTATTTGGCAAACCGTTGCGCTCTAACAGCACGCTCCACACGGACGCGCGCGCAAGCCCTGTGCTTAATCAACCGCCATCGGCGCGCGCCGGTGAGCGTGGACGTTGAGGCCGTATAAAAAGTTCCCAAGGGCGTGCACGGGATTTTCCTTGGATCGTTGTTAGAGGGGAAGAACGATCCAAAGGAAGAAGAACAATGGCGCGTTACAAAGTTGTGGATCGAAGCCCGAGCTTTCTGCCGATTGTGCTGGACGCGCAGCTGATCGCGGGAAGCTTTGAGTATGCGCTGGACTACCTGATCGATCACGAAATCGATCTGTCGGAGCTGGACCGGCGCTACCGCAACGATGAGACCGGTGCACCGGCCTACGACCCGGCAGTGATGTTGAAGGTGGTGCTGCTGGCGTATAGCCGCGGGGTGGTGAGCAGCCGCGCGATCGAGCGGCTGTGTCGAGAGAATGTGCTGTTCATGGCAATTTCGGGGGATAGCGCCCCGCAGTTCACGACGATCGCGAAGTTCGTGAGGCAGCTCGGTGAAGAGGTCTCGGCGATCTTCGCGCAGGTGCTCATAATCTGCGACCGCCAGGGGCTGATCGGACGGCAGATGTTCGCCATTGACGGGGTGAAGCTGCCGAGCAACGCCGATAAGAGACGAAGCGGCACCCACGCGGAGCTCGCGCACGAGGCCGAGCGCATGGAGCGGGCGGTGGCGAAGATGATGCGAGCGCACCGCGGCCGCGACGAGCATGCCGATACGGACGAGGAGGACAAGACGAACGCCGTGCGCATCGAGCGCCTGAGCATCGAAGCGAAGCGCGTCCGGGCGTTCCTAGCCGCAAGCAGCGAGCGCCGCTCCGAGAAGGGCGCGATCCGCAAGAGCAACGTCACCGACAACGACAGCGCCAAGATGGCGACCTCGAAGGGCGTGATCCAGGGCTATACGGCGGTGGCGGCGGTCGATGGCGAAGCGCAGATCATCGTCGCCGCACAGGTGCATGGCTCGGGGAGCGAGCAGTGCATGCTGCTGCCGATGGTGAAGAAGACCGAGAGACTGCGCACCGACCAGACAATCATCACGGCGGACGCGGGCTACCACAGCGAGGCGAACCTGCAGGGGCTGCACGATGCCGGGGTGCCGGCGCTCATCGCCGATGGGCTCATGCGCCGGCGCGACGAGCGGTTCGCGGATCAGGCGCGCTACAAGGCGCTGCCCGATCCACTCTATGACAAAGCGGCGACGATCAAGGCCTCGAGTGGCAAGTTCCTGCCGAGTGACTTCGCCTACGACTCGGCGACGGGCATCTGCATTTGCCCGGCGGGCAAGAAGCTGTACTCCACCGGCAGCGCGTGCTCAACGCACGGGCGTAAGCATCATAAATTCCAGGGTGCCAAGCGCGACTGCGTGCCTTGCCATCTCAGAGAACAATGCCTGCGCTATCCGGACAGAACGCAAACTCGCCAGGTCGCCTTCTTCGACAAGAATCAGGGCTCGCCTCTTCGCTACACCGAACGCATGAAGCGCGCGATCGACAGCGACCGAGGGCGCAAACTCTACGGGCGGCGCATCGCGATCGTCGAGCCGGTCTTCGCCAACCTTCGGCACAACAAGCGCCTGGATCGCTTCACTCTACGCAGTCAACCAAAGGTGAACACGCAGTGGAACCTGTACTGCCTGGTTCACAATATCGAGAAGCTGGCGCATCATGGATATGCCGGGTAGAGATCAAGAACCGGGAATCCATCGACCCGCCAAGCCATAGCCGCGAGCGCTGCCGAAAATGAAGCCAATGTCCCTGCCGCGCCTTCTCACGCGCAATTGCTCGCGTGAAAAGCGGGTTTTTCTACAGCC
>SCTY01000080.1 GCA_004297625.1 Betaproteobacteria bacterium
TCGAATTCGCCGAACGCCGAGGCGATGTCGATCAGCGTCACGGGCTTGCCGGCGAGGTCGGAGACCACCGGAATCGGCGCCATGAGGATGTCGATGATCGGCTGCAGCGGCTCGGTGAACTCCTGGATCTGCGCCACGATCGGCCCCAGGAAGTCGCCCAGGAACGAGCCGAGATCGAGGCCGATGTCCTCGAACCTGATCTCGTTCAGGCCGCCGGCGAAATCGAAGTCGAAGCCGCTTGCGATGATCGCCGAGCTCGACACCGAGGTGTCCCAGTCGAACGTGAAGTCCGCCACCAGCGCGGGCATGATCGCGGAGAT
This sequence comes from Betaproteobacteria bacterium, assembly GCA_004297625.1. Lineage (GTDB taxonomy): Bacteria > Pseudomonadota > Gammaproteobacteria > Burkholderiales > SG8-39 > SCGC-AG-212-J23. Next base: position 321 of record SCTY01000080.1, read on the forward strand.
GATGTCCGGCAGCAGGGCCTCGTTGAACTCCAGGCGCAGCGCCAGATCGAGTTGCGCGCCGGCGTTGAATTCCACCGCCGCGTCGAGGTCGCCGAGCTCGAAGAAGCTCAGGCGCGTATCGCTGCTGTCCGAGCCGTTGATGAGATCGATGCTGAAATCGGCGTGGATGTGGTTGAGGTCGTCGATGCCGTTGCCGTCGACGTCGGTGTTGCTCGCCGCGGCGGTGAACTGCAGGAAGCCGAGCCTCCCCACCAGGGCGCTCCCCGGCTGGAAACCGGCATCCAGGGACAGGCTCAGCTCGGGGATGGGATCGTCCGAGTCATCCCGCCGGTCGATGTTGATGAACGGTCCGTCCTCGGTGCTGATCCCCAGGCCCAGCCCGAAATTCCAGGCGACTTCGACGCCCAGCCCGCCTTCCATCCCGAGGCCGAGGCCCGGGAAGCCGAGATCGAACGGGAAATCGAGGCTCGGAGAGTAGGTATCGCCAAGCTCGAAGTCCCAGACGACCTCGGAATTCTCGAGGTCAACGATGATATTGATGATGTCCTGCAGGTCGGCAAAATCGGCTGCATCGGCCACGTTGCCCGCGGTGTCGAGCAGCAGATTCAGGCCGGGCAGCGAGGCGAGCTCGGGAATCCCGAGGCCGGAACCGCCCGGGCCCAGGATCGCAAACAGGAACTGCTGCACCAGCTCGGCCAGCGCCTCGTCGGTCAGCGCCGTATTCTCGACCAGGTTCTGGAACGGCGCGATCACGCCCGCGCGCAGGTCTTCGATGAATTCCGCGCCATCGGCGAGGCGATCGCCGATGAACGGCAGCGGGATGCCGAAGATCTGCCCGGACATGATGTCCTGCACCGTCTCGAGCAGCAGGTCGAGCGCGTCGATCGCGAGCGGCAGGGAGGTCAGGATGCCGAAGCTCTCGAAGAACTCCGCATCCAGGAAATCGGTCGGCACATCGAAAGTGCCTACGGTCAGCTCCTGATCGGTCCCGTCCAGGGCGAGTGTCGCCGAGAACAGGATGGTGCCGACGAAATCCGAAGGCGTCGGGAAATAGACCGGCAGGTTGATGATGAGCGAGCCGGTGAGGCTGGGCTCGAACCCCTCGAACGCCGACTGCACGGCCGGGACGCTGTTGATCGAGACCCTGTCCCCCGCCACCGCGTCGTCGTCCTTGAAGCCGGCGTCGAGATCGAACTTGCCATCGCCGCCGATGATCGCGACGCCGAGAGGCCCGAGCGAAGCGTTGAACGTGACGTCGGTGCTGGTTGCGTCCAGCTTGAACGCGATGCTGGTGTCGCTCTCGTGCGTGAAGAGGAACACCTCGCCCAGCGTGTCGCCGCCGCCGTCGGCGTCGAGATCGATGCCGACGGCAAGGTTCGCCTCCAGCACCACCGCGGCGCCGAGCCCGGCCCGGCCCAGCAGGCTGAGATCGGGGAAGAGCGCCAATACCTCGGCCGGCAGTTCGCTCGTCAGGTCGAGATCGACCATCAGCACTTCGGTGAATGCCTGCCCGAGATCGAGGCTCACCTTCAGCATGTCGCCCGTTTCGCCGTCGGCGCCGTCGTCGTCGTCGACCAGTTGCAGGCCGATGATCCCGGTGCCTGCCGGCAGGCCGAAGCTCTCGCGGATCTTCTGCTCCAGCTGCTGGATCGTGCCGGCCGGGTTGTTGGTGACATCGTCCACCGCATCCGAGAAGCGGCCGGCGACGTCGACCAGGCCGTTGAAGCTGATGCCGAGGACCGGGATTTCCTGCCCCAGGAAGCCGAGCCCGGCGAATTCGTCGAGGAAGTCGCGCAGCTGCTCGAGCGCGCTCAGCACATGGTCGAACTCGATCGCGGCGAAATTCGACAGCTCGCCCAGATCGGATTCGTGAACGTGGACCGTGGGATCGACCGCATCGAAGCGCATCAGCCGGTGCGACGTGCCCGTGCCGAGGCCCGTGAGATCGATCGCAATCGGATCCGGTAGCAGCAGGGCATCCTCGTGCAGCGCGGCCGACAGCGTCGCTGCGAGCTTGATCGTGTTCGCGTCGACCCGGATGACGAAATAGCTCTGGTTGTCGACCAGCCCGCCGACGCTGGTGCCGTCGAAATTGCGGTAGCTGACCTTGTCGCCGGTCGCGAAGCCGTGCGCCGTCAGGGCGATGGTGTCGTCGGTCACATCGACCACGGCACCGCTGGATCCGTCGAACGGCGCCGTGCCCGCCTCCATGTGGAACGGGTCGCCGACGTCGTGAAGGTGCAGCGTGATCTGCGGCGTGGTTCCGAGGTCGATCGTTCCCGCCGGCAGCCCCGGCAGCAACGCCACGTCGAATACCAGCTCGTCGTAGGTCGAATCCACGTCCATCGTGGGGAACGTCAGGACCTGGTTGAGGTCGTGGACGTCGAGCACGCCGTCGCCGTTGACGTCCTTGTTGACGGCGTCGAACAGCTCGGCCAGGCTGACGTTCTCGAGGGGGTCGCCGTCCTTGTTCAGTTCGATCGCGACGTTGAACTCCAGCACGTCGAAGATTCCGTTCGCGGTATCGAACTCGACGCCGACGAAGCCGAAGCTGGCGCTCTCCTCGTCGCCGACCGCATCGTCGTCATCGAGGTAGACGAACATGTCGACGGTCGCCGTGAGGAAAGGCGTATTCGCATCCACCTGCCGCACGAACATGCGGTCCTCGAGGTCGAGCGTAATGACTTCGTCGCCCTCGATCACGTGGTCCACTTCCGTAGGGTCGAAGGCGAGCGCGGCCAGGCTGGGATCGGCGAGCAGCGCCTGGTTGTCCGCAGCCTGAATGCCCAGGGGGAACACCGCGCGCGAGGCATTGACCGATTCGACCCGGAAGACCTGAACGTCTTCCGTGCCGGTGCCGCTGTTGTCGGTCAGGTTCAGCCCCGTCTTGAGGGCGTTGAGCGAAACGGTGACATCGGAGCCGGTGGCACCCTCGATGGCGTCCTTCACGTCCTGGAGGTCGTACGCGACGTAGATTCCGCTGCCGGTCGAGGTCTCGTGGCTGAAGAGGGCGTTATTGTCCGCATCGAGCGCGACGCGGTGGACCTCGCCGTCCTGCGTGTAGATCAGCAGGTCGGCGCGGTCGGCGTCGACGGTCTGTGTGGCCCCGATGTCGGCCTCGAAATCGCGCAGCTTCAGGTCGGTGACCGCACTGTCGGTCGTGGCCGCGCTGATGCTGAATTCGGTGACGCCAAAGCCGTCCTTCGCCCGGATCACCAGCCGGTTGCCGTCGAAATCGGCGGCGAACGGATTGTGGGCTGCGCCGTGGAACGCGTTGTTGAGGGTCTGGTTCAGGTCGCTGACGAGGTCGTAGATGAACCGGTTGGTCAGCGCCTGGTCGGCGTCCAGCGTCACCTTGCGGCCGAACGTGTGCTCGCTGCCCGACCCCGTGCCCGTAAGGTCGATCGCGGTGCCCAGGAGGGCGTTGGCCGGGCTCGACGCGAGCTTGAAATGGTCCGCGTCGACCAGGATGGCGTAATACGTCGTCGCGTTGACGAGTCCGCCGATATCCGTGCCGCCCCCGTTGCCGTAGACGACGACGTCGCCCGTCTGCAGACCGTGGCCGGCGAGGTGAATCGCTTCGGTCCCGGTGTCCACGGCCGCGCCGGGATCGAAATCGAAGATGTTCGAATCGATGGTGAAGCTGGCGTCGGCCTCCGGCCCGAAATAGAAGGGCGCGGCCTTGCTCGCCGCAACGCGCAGCGGCCCGTCGGCGGATTGCCCGCTCAGCAGGCCGAGTTCCGGCGCGCTGGAGGTCACCGCGATCTTGACGACCGAGTCGTCGATCACGCGCAAGCCGATCTGGGACGCGCTCAGCTGCACGGCCTTGATCTTCCCTGCGAGGCTGCCGCCGATCGCCGCGTTGATCTGCTCGACGAGGTCCGAAATCTCCGTGTTGCCGGTGGTGCCGGCCGCCGACACGGTGACCGTGCCCGTAAAGGCGCCGTCATTGAGGCTGACGTCAAACGACGGGTCCGGATTCGAGGGGTCCAGGCGGCCGAAGGCCGAGGCAACGGTCGCCGACGGATTGATCGAGGAATCGAGGAAACTGGCGCCGATCACGAAAACGCCCGCCACCTGGCTCAGGAACACGCCGCCGTCCTGCACGTTGCCGAGCTGGCTCGCTGCCAGACCCAGCTTGCTGGTGTTGCTGCCGTCGGCGATCCGGAAGACGTCTACCGATCCGTCGATCGCCGCCAGAACCAGGCGCTCACCGCTGCGAGAGGCGACGATCTTGCCGTCCCAGGCCGACGGCAGCGCATCGAGCAGCGCCGCGTTGACGTCGTTCACGAGGTCGTTGACCGTGTTGT
>SCTY01000058.1 GCA_004297625.1 Betaproteobacteria bacterium
ATGGACCAGGTGGCCCTGGCGATGGACAACATCAAGCAGGCGAGCAGCCAGAACGTCGCCGGCACCAAGCAGGCCGAGGCCGCCGCCCGCAACCTGCACGAGCTCGGGCAAAAGCTCAGCGCAATGACCGGCGGCAGGACGAGCTGACCGCCGGCGGCCCCGGGATCGGAACAGAACCATGCCGAAAAAAGACGACGAGTTCCTGAAGAAGCTGCTCGCGACGTTCCGGGTCGAGGCGGACGAGCACCTCAAGAGCATGTCGTCGGGCCTCCTCGAGCTGGAGAAAGCGCCGGGGGACGCGCGCCGGGCGGAGCTCGTCGAGACGATCTTTCGCGAGGCGCACAGTCTCAAGGGCGCGGCCCGCGCCGTGAATTTCTCGGACATCGAGTCGGCCTGCCAGTCGTTGGAAAGCCTGTTCGCCGGGATGAAGAGCGGCGCCGATATCCCAGGGCAGCTCTTCGATCTCCTGCACCCGGCGCTCGACGCGCTCGGCGGGCTCCTCTCCCCCGAGTCGGCGGCCGCCGCCAAGCCGGCGCTCGCGACGCTGATCCGGCGGCTCGAGGCCGCAATGAATGGGCCGCCGTCCGCGCGCGCGGAGCCGTCCTCCTCGCCAACTTCCGCTGAGCCCGCCGAGCTCGCCGTCGCCGCCGCGGCGGAAGCGCTGCCCGCGTCCCGCGGCCCGGCGCCCGAAACGGTCAGGATTTCCGCCGCGAAGCTCGATGCGGCGATGCGGCAAGCGGAGGAGCTGCTCGGGGCGCGGCTGGCGGCCGGCGAGCGCGCGCGCGAGCTGCGCGAATTCCAGGCCGCGCTCGCTACCCGGAAAAAGGAGCGCGCGGAGATCCACACCGTTCTGCGGGCCCTGGAACGCTCCCTGAAGCGATCCGGCAAGGGCAACGGAGAGAGCATCGGCGCGGGCGAGCGGCGAAGCCTCGCCAAGCTGATCGAGCAGCTCGAAGCCGGAAACGTGTTCGTCAAGACGCTCGAGCACCGGCTGGCGCGGCTCGCCATGACCGCCGAGGGAGATCATCGCGCGCTGACGGCCGTGGTTAACAACCTCGTCGACGACGTGAAGGAGATGCAGCTGCTGCCGGCCGCATCGCTGCTCGAAGCCCTGCCGCGGATGGTGCGCGAGCTCGCGCGCGACCGCGGCAAGCAGGCGGAGCTCGCGGTGCAGGGAGGCGAGATCGAAATCGACCGGCGCATCCTCGAGGAATTGAAAGACCCGCTCATCCATCTGCTCAGGAACTGCGTCGATCACGGTGTCGAGACGCCGGCGGAGCGCGTCCAGAAAGGCAAGCCGGCGCACGGCACGATTTCGATCGCGATTTCGCAGAAGGACGGCGGCAAGATCGAGGTTACGGTCGCCGATGACGGAGCGGGCATAGATGTGGCGAAGGTCAAGGCGGCAGCCGCGAAGCTCGGCGAGGTGTCCGCCGAAGAGGCGGAGCAACTCGATGAACAGGGAGCGCTGGCGCTCGTTTTCCGGTCCGGCGTTTCCACCAGCCCGATCATCACCGACCTTTCCGGGCGCGGGCTGGGGCTCGCCATCGTGCGCGAAAAGGTCGAGCGGCTGGGCGGCACGATCGCGCTCGAGACGCCCGTCGATGCGGGAACGACTTTCCGGATCGTGCTGCCGCTTACGCTCGCCACCTTCCGCGGCATCCTGGTACGCGCCGGCGAGCGGCTGTTCGTCATTCCGGCGGTCAGCGTCGAGCGGGCGGTGCGGGTCGCCGTCGAGGATATCCAGACGTTGGAAAACCGGGAGACAATCCCGCTCGGCGGGCAGGCGGTGTCGCTGGTCCGGCTCGGCGACGCGCTGGAGATGCCGCGCAAAGGTGAATCCGCCGACACCGTCCACGCCGTTGTCCTCGGCTCGGGCCTCGCGCGCATCGCGTTCCAGGTGGACGAAGTCCTCGGCGAGCAGGAGGTGCTCGTCAAGTCCCTCGGGCCGCAACTCGCGCGCGTGCGCAACGTCGCCGGCGCGAGCGTTCTGGGTACGGGCGAGGTGGCGCCGGTGCTGAACGTGCCCGACCTGATGAAGTCGGCCGCGGGACTCGCGGCAACCACGCGAGCGCCCGTCGCCGCCGAAAAGCCCGCCGAGGCTCGGAAGCGCTCGGTCCTGGTGGTGGAGGACTCGATCACTTCCCGGTCCCTGCTGAAAAACATCCTGGAGTCGGCCGGATACGGCGTAGCCACCGCGGTGGACGGGATCGACGCCTTCACCGCGCTCAAGACCGCGACGTTCGACCTGGTCGTGTCGGACGTGGAAATGCCGCGCATGGACGGATTCGATCTGACGGCGAAGATACGCGCCGACAAGAACCTGTCGGAGCTGCCGGTCGTGCTGGTGACGGCGCTGGAGCGGCGCGAGCACCGCGAACGGGGCATCGAGGCCGGTGCCAACGCCTATATCGTCAAGAGCAGCTTCGACCAGAGCAACCTGCTGGAGGTCGTCCGGCGGCTGATTTCATGAGGCAAAACGCTTGATCAAAGTCCTGGTGGTGGAGGACTCGCCCGTGGTGCGCGAGTTCCTGGTTCACATTCTCGGCGCGGATCCCGGCATCCGCGTGGTCGGCACGGCGCACGACGGCGAGGAAGCCATCGAAGCCATCACGCGCACGCGGCCCGATGTGATCACGATGGACGTCCACATGCCGAAGATGAATGGACTGGACGCCACGCGCCGGATCATGGAGACGTGTCCGACGCCGATTGTCGTCGTGAGCGGAAGCACCGATCCCGGCGAGGTGGCGACGACGTTCGAGGCCATGGAGGCGGGCGCCCTGGCCGTGCTGCGCCGGCCGGCGGGCCTCGGCCATCCGGACCACGAGGCGACGGCGCGGGAGCTGGTACAGACGGCGAAGCTGATGTCGGAGGTGAAGGTGGTGCGGCGCTGGTCCCGGGCGCGGCGCGACTCGGCTGCGCGCCCGGTCCAAGCGCGGCTCGATCATGCGCCGGGGAAGGTCAGGATCGTCGCCCTCGGCGCCTCGACCGGCGGCCCGCCCGTGCTGCACACCATCCTTTCGCAGCTTCCAGAGGATTTCCCGGCGCCGGTCCTGGTCGTCCAGCACATGGCGGCCGGCTTCGTCCGGGGGTTCATCGAGTGGCTGGCGCACTCGTCCCGCCTCCCGATCCATCTCGCCGCGCACGGCGAGCAGATTCTTCCCGGCCATGTCTACGTGGCCCCCGACGAGCTCCAGATGAAAGTGGAGCGCGGCGCCAGAATCGCGCTGACGCGAGACCCGCCCGAGAACGGCCTGCGTCCTTCGGTCTCGTGCCTCTTCCGTTCGGTGGCGGAAGCCTACGGGAGCGACGCCGTCGCCGGCCTGCTCAGCGGCATGGGACGCGACGGCGCCGAGGAGCTGAAGCTGCTGAAAGAGAAAGGCGCGGTCACCTTCGCGCAGGACAAGGGCAGTTCCGTGGTGCACGGCATGCCGGGCGAGGCGATCAGGCTCGATGCGGCGACGTTCGTTCTTTCGCCCGAGAAAATCGCCACGGTCCTGACGAGATTGGCGAAGAACGGACAGTGAGGGGAAGCAGCCCATGAGCTCCGAAAAATACGAGCAACGCCACGTGGAGATCCTGATCGCCGAGGACAGCGCGACCCAGCGCGAGCAGCTGCAGCATCTGCTGGAGGCGCGCGGGTATGCGGTGGCGAGCGCCGCCAACGGCAGGGAAGCGCTCGAGCTCGCGCGCCGGCACAAGCCCACGCTCGTCGTCAGCGACATCGTCATGCCGGAACTCGACGGCTACGGCTTGTGCCGGGCGCTCAAGTCCGACGAGAAGCTCAAGGACGTCCCGGTCATTCTCCTCACCAGCCTTGCCGACGCGCACGACGTGATACTGGGCCTTGAATGCGCCGCCGACAATTTCATCCGCAAGCCGTACCAGCCGGATTATCTCCTGAAGCGCATCGAGTACCTGCTGATGAACCTCGAGCTGCGCAAGAGCCAGAAGATGCAGATGGGGGTCGAAATCAGGCTCGGCAGCCAGCGGCATTTCATCAGCGCCGAGCGCCAGCAGATCCTCGACCTGCTCATCTCGACCTACGAGCAGGCCGCCGAGATCAACAGGGAGCTCGCGGCGCGGGAGAAGGAGCTGGCGCATTCCAACGAGGTGCTCAACGGGCTCAACTCCATCGCCGACGGGTTGAACCGGGCGGCGAGCGAGGGCGAAGTGGCGGACACGGCGCTGGAGCGCGCGCTGTCGCTGCCCGGGATCCAGGCGGGCTGGATCTCGCTGCGCGAGGGGGAATCGGGCTTTCGGCTTGCCGCCGCGCGCAATCTGCCGCCGGCGCTCGAGGCGCCCGGCGCGATGCAGGACGAATGCTCGTGCCGGCGCCGGCTGCTCTCCGGCGAGCTGGGCTCGGCCGCCAACATCCTGGAGTGCGAGCGGCTGGCCAAGAGCGAGGGCGAAACGCGCGGACTGCGCTGTCACGCCACAGTTCCACTGTGGACCGGCGATCGCACTCTGGGCGTGATGAACCTGGTGGGTCCTCAGGAAGGACTTTTCTCAAAAGAAGAGCTGAAGACGCTCTACGGCGTCGGCAACCAGGTGGCGGTGGCGCTCGAGCGGGCGCGACTCCACGAGCACATGGAACGGCTGGTCGAGGACCGTACCACAGCACTCACCGCGGAGATGGCGCAGCGCAAGCAGGCCGAGACGGCGTTGCGCGAGAGCGAAGCGGGGCTACGCCGAGCGCAGGCCATGGCGAAGCTGGCCCACGTGATCACCGGACCCGACGGATCGTTCGAAACCTGGTCGGAAACGTTTCCGGAGCTGATCGGCGCGGATGCGGCGCGGCTGCCGCGAAGCACGCGCGAAGTTCTGGCGATTCTGGAACCCGAGAACCGTGCGCTGCTTCGCGCCAAGGTCGTCGAGGCCGGGACGAGGAAATCGCGGGTGGAGGTCGAGTACCGCATCCGGCGCGCCGACGGCGGACTGGTTCACCTCCGGCAAACGATAGAGCCGATCGCGGGGCCCGGCGACGCGCAGGGAAGGATGCGCTGGTTCAATACGCTGCAGGACGTGACCGAGCAGAGGCGCGCCGAGGACGAGCTGCGCGAGGCGGAGCTCAGATACCGCTCGGTCTTCGAGAACGTGGTGGAAGGCATCTTCCTGGTGAACCGGAAAGAGGAGGTGGTTTCGGGAAATCCCGCGCTCGCGAGGATGCTTGGCTACGCAAGCTTCGACGAGATGGCCGGGCACGTCCGTTCGGTCGCGCGCGACTTCTACGCCGAGCCCGGCAGCCGCGGCCGATTCCGCGCGAGGCTCGAAGCAGACGGCGTCGTGGAGAAATTCGAGACGCGCTGGCGCCGCAAGGACGGCAGCATCATCTGGGTATCGCTTTCCGCCCGTATGACGACCGGCCTGATGCGAGGCGAGATCCATCACATCGGCGTCGCCGAGGAGATCACCGAGCGCAAGCAAGCGGAGGAAGACCGGGCACGGCTGGTGGCGATCATCGAGGCCACGCCGGACTTCGTGGCGACCGGCAACCTTGAAGGTCGGACGCTGTATTTGAACCAGGCGGGTCGGCGGATGATCGGTCACGAGCCCGGGCGGGACATTTCCGAAATGCGCATGGGTATGGGCCATCCGGATTGGGCGCGCAAGCTGGTGCTCGAGACGGGAGTTCCGTACGCCATCGAGCACGGAACCTGGAGCGGGGAAACGGTGTTTTTGACGCGGGAGGGGCGGGAAATCCCGGTTTCGCAGGTCATCATCGCGCACAAGGGGCCGAGCGGTGCGGTCGAATACTTATCGACGATCGCGCGGGATATCAGCGAGCTCAAGCGGACCGAAGAGGAGCTGCGGCAGGAGCATGCGAATCTTCTGACGTCGCAGCAAGAGCTGTTCGAGGCGCACGAGTTGCTTGCCGATGCGGATCGCCTGGAGACTGTCGGGCGCCTGGCCGCCGGCGTCGCGCATGAAGTCAAGAATCCGCTGGGGATCATCCGTCTTGGCGCCGATTACCTCGCGCAACGCCTTCCCCAGGGAGGCGACCAGCAGGTTCTCGATGACATCCGGGTCGCGATCGACCGCGCCGAACGCGTCATAAGGGACCTGCTGAATTTCTCCAGAACGAGCGCCTTCGCCCTGCGCCCGACCGACATCCGGGAAGTGATCGACAACGCAATCAACCTCACGAGACACGAGATACAGCACCGCGACATAACGATCATCAAGAGCGGCGACGATTGGACACCCGCGATATCCGCGGATCCGGACCGCCTGGTCCAGGTTTTCATCAACCTCCTTTCCAACGCGGCGCAGGCCATCGGCAGAGACGGCACGATCGAAATAGCGACGCGCTGCGTATGCCTGGGCGAACGCGATCTGGAGCGATCGCGGATGAGCGGGTTCGGCATCGGCGAGCGCGCGGTTACGCTCGACATCAGAGACACCGGGCCGGGGATTTCGGCCGAGCACGAGAAAAGGCTGTTCGAGCCCTTTTTCACCACCAAGCCGGTGGGCGAAGGCACCGGGCTCGGCCTCGCCGTTTCGCGCAACATCGTCATGAAGCACAGGGGATCGATCAGCGTTTCGAACCGCCCCGAAGGGGGCGCATCGGCGCTGTTGACATTTCGGGTAGATACGGAGCACTTGGCCCATGAAAAAGCGAATACTGGCAATAGATGACGAGGCGGCGTTCACCCGCATGCTCAAGCTCAACCTCGAACAGACGGGACGCTACGAGGTTCGGACCGAAAACCTGGCGCGAAAGGCGATCGAAGCGGCCCGCGAGTTCCGGCCGGACCTGATCCTGCTCGACGTGATGATGCCCGGCGTACTCGGCTCCGAGATAGCCGCGCAGCTGCAGGCAGACCCGGAGTTGCGCGCGATCAAGTTCGTTTTTCTCACGGCGGTCGTGACCAAAGGGGAGGCGCTACGCTCGAGCGGCCAGATCGGCGGACATATTTTCGTCGCGAAGCCGGTCGGCGCGGAGGACCTTTGCCGCATCATCGATGACCAGCTCGGACGCTAGAAAGACGGACGTGCGCGGCAAAGTCGAGATCCTGATCGCCGAGGACAGCGCGACCCAGCGCGAGCAGTTGCAGCACCTGCTGGAGGAGCACGGCTATGCGGTGGCGAGCGCCGCCAACGGCAGGGAGGCGCTCGAGTCCGCCCGCCGGCGCAAGCCCACCCTGATCATCTCCGACATCGTGATGCCGGAGCTGGACGGCTACGGCCTGTGCAAGGCGCTCAAGTCCGACGAGTCGCTGAAGGAGGTTCCGGTCATTCTCCTGACCTCGCTCTCCGATGCACACGACGTGATCTTCGGCCTGGAATGCGGCGCGGACAACTTCATCCGCAAGCCGTACCAAGGGGATTACCTGTTGCAGCGTATCGACTACCTGCTGATGAACCTCGAGTTGCGCAGGAACCAGAAGATGCGCATGGGCATCGAGATCAGCCTGGGCGGCCAGCGGCATTTCATCACCGCCGAGCGCCAGCAGATCCTGGACCTGCTGATCTCGACCTACGAGCAGGCTACCCACATCAACAAGGAGCTCACGACCCGGGAAAAGGAGCTGGCGCACTCCAACGAACTGCTCAACGGGCTTAACCGCATCGCCGACGGGCTCAACCGGGCGACCAGCGAGCGAGAAGTGGCGGAAACGGCGTTGGAGCGTGCGCTCACGCTGCCCGGGATCCAGGCGGGCTGGATCTCGCTGCGCGAAGGGCAGTCCGGTTTCCGGCTTGCCGCCGCGCGCAATCTGCCGCCGGCGCTCGAGGCGCCCGGCGCGATGGACGGCGAATGCCTTTGCCGGCGCCGGCTGCTCTCCCGCGAGCTGAGTTCGGCCGCGAACATCCTGGAATGCGAGCGGCTGGGCAGGACAGAGGGCGACACGCACGGGCTGCGCTACCACGCTGCCGTCCCGTTATGGATTGGCGATCGTACCCTGGGCGTGATGAACCTGGTCGGACCGCAGGAGGGGTTATTTACGGAGGAGGAGCTGAAGATGCTGTACGGCGTCGGCAACCAGGTCGCCGAGGCGCTGGAGCGTGCGCGGCTTCACGAGCACATGGAACGGCTGGTGGAGCAGCGGACCGCGGCGCTCACCGCCGAGGTGGCGGAGCGCAAGCGCGCGGAGGCGCGGGTCATGCGCCTCAACCGCGTGTACGCGGTTCTGAGCGGCATCAACACGACCATCGTTCGGACCCGGGAGCGGCAGGCGCTGTTCGAGGAGGCTTGCCGCATCGCGGTGGAGCAAGGCGGGTTCCGGATGGCTTGGATCGGGCTGCTCGACCCGAACGGGCTGGACGTCGCGCCCGTCGCCAGGGCGGGTGCCGACGAAGGGTATCTGGACAAGATCTGGTTGATCGCCCGGGACGACGCGCCGGACAGATGCCTGCTGGTGGTGGAGGCGCTGCGGAAAGACGCGCCCATCGTGTGCAACGATATCGGCGCGGATGCGCGCATGGAGCGCTGGCGCGAGGCCGCGCTGCAGCGCGGTTATCGCTCCCTGGTCGTGTTCCCGCTGCACGCGGGAGACAAGATGGCCGGCCTGTTGCTGCTTTACGCGGCGGAGACGGGATTCTTCGACATCGAAGAGATGAGACTGCTGGCCGAGGTCGCAGGCGACATTTCGTTCGCTCTCGATCACATCGAGAAGGCCGAGCAGCTCGACTATCTGGCCTATTACGACTCGATCACCGGCCTCGCGAATCGGGCGCTTTTCCAGGAGCGGCTGGCCGAGCATCTGCGTGCGGCGGACCGGGAGCGGGACAGGTTCGCCGTCTGCATTTTCGATGTCGAGAGGTTCAAGACCATCAACGACACCCTGGGCAGGCAGGCAGGCGATGCGCTGCTCAAGCAGATCGCCGCGCGCATGGCGCGCGCCGCCGGAGACCAGGGGCGGCTCGGGCGCGTCAGTGCCGATGGCTTCGCTTTTCTGCTCCCGCACCTGCACACCGAGGACGATGCAGCGCGCCGGCTGGAGCGCAAGCTCCACGCCTGCTTCGGCGGTCCATTCATCGTCGATGGGCGGGAGCTGAGGGTGTCGGCGAAGGCTGGCCTAGCGCTGTTTCCGAACGACGCCACGGAAGGCGAGACGCTGTTCGCGAACGCCGAGGCGGCCTTGAAGAAAGCCAAGCAGACCGGCGACCGATACCTCTTCTACACGCAGAGAATGACTGACGCGGTGGCGCGCAATTTCAGCCTGGAGAACAAGCTGCGGCGCGCGCTGGAGAACGAAGAATTCGTGCTGCACTATCAACCCAAGGTCGATCTGGAAACGCACCGCTTTACCGGGATGGAGGCCCTGATCCGCTGGAGGAGCCCCGAGCTGGGGCTGGTCCCGCCGATACAGTTCATCCCGCTGATGGAGGAGACGGGATTGATCCTGGAAGTCGGCGCTTGGGCCTTGAGGCAGGCGGCGGCCGATCACCGCAGGTGGACCGAGCAGGGGCTCGCCGCGCCCCGCATCGCGGTCAACGTATCCGCGATCCAGCTGCGGCAGCGCAACTTCGTCGACGCGGTGATCGATGCCATCGGCCGCGGAGCGACGCCGCCGGCGATCGATCTGGAGCTCACCGAGAGCCTGCTCATGGAGGACATCCGGGGCAACGCCGAGAAGCTGAAGGCGCTCCAGGCGCTGGGCGTGAAAGTCGCCATCGACGATTTCGGCACCGGCCATTCCTCGCTTTCGTACCTGGCGACGCTGCCGGTGGACGTGCTCAAGATCGACCGCTCTTTCATCATCACCATGCTGGAGGACCCCGGCAGCATGAGCCTCGTGCAGACGATCATCTCGCTCGCGCATTCGCTGAAGCTCGCCGCGGTGGCGGAGGGCGTGGAGTCCGAAGAGCAGGCGAAGATGCTGCGCCTGCTCAGGTGCGATCAGATGCAGGGATACCTGGTGAGCAAGCCGCTGCCGGCGGGCGAGGCCGGCGCGCTGCTGAGCCGCATGTGAAGATTTTGATGTGCCTCAAGTAGCGCCGCGGCCCGGCCCGGCATAGTCGCTCGCGGAGGCGCTTCCCATGCTGAAAGGCTGCACGCCGTGGCCCGCCGAATACGCGCGGCTTTACCGGCAAAAGGGTTACTGGCAGGACGTTTCGATCCCCGGCCGGCTTGCGCAGTCGATTGCGCAGCGGCCACGGAAGACCGCGCTCGTCTACGGCGATGAGCGCATCACCTATGCCGAACTGGGCAAGCGCATCGAGCGCCTTGCCGCGCAGTTCGTGCACGCGGGGCTCAAGCCGCTCGACCGGGTGGTTCTGCAGCTGCACAACGTTCCGGAATTCGTCTACGCGTACTTCGCGCTGATCCGCGCCGGGACGATTCCGGTCATGGCGCTGCGCGCGCACCGGCATGCCGAGGTGCGCCACTTTCTCGCCGCCTCGGGGGCGAGCGCCTACGTGATCCCGGACGTGCTGCGCGGCTTCGATTACCGGGCGATGGCCGAGGAGATGCGCGCGGCTTGCCCGGCGCTCAAGCGCGTGTTCGTCGCGGGCGAGCCGCTCGCCGGACAGGTGGCGCTCGGCTCGCTTCTTGAGGCATCTCTGACCAGTGCGGAAACCCAGGCAACGCTCGCCGGGGTGAAGCTCGATCCTTCCGAGGTCGCGCTCATGCTCCTTTCCGGGGGCACTACGTCGCTCTCGAAGCTCATCCCGCGCACTCACAACGATTACGTCTACAACGCGCTGCAGTGCGGGCGCATCGGCGGCCTCGGCGAGGACAGCGTTCTCATGCCGATCCTGCCGCTCGGGCACAACTACAACCTCTCGTCACCCGGGCTGATGGGCACGCTCTACCACGGCGGCACGGTGGTGCTCGCGCCTTCTCCCGATCCCGAGACGGTTTTCCCGCTCATCGAGCGCGAGCGCGTCACCGTGGTTCCCGCGGCGATTCCGCTCGTTTCCAGCTGGCTCAATTCCACGGTTCCCGAGCGCCACGATCTCAGCTCCCTGAAGGTGGTGGAAAGCGGCGGCGCGCGGCTTGCGCCCGAGCTGCGCGCACGGCTGCGCGAGAAGCTCGGCTGCATGCCGCAGGAGATCTACGGCACCGCCGAAGGCCTCATCAACATGGTGCGGCTCGACGCCGACGAAGAGGCGATCCTCAACAGCTCCGGCATGCCGGTGTGCGACGACGACGAGATCAAGGTGCTCGACGACCAGGAGCGCGAGGTGCCCGACGGCGAGACCGGCGAGCTGTGCGTGCGCGGGCCCTACACCATCCGCGGCTACTACAACGCGCCGCAAAAGAACCGCGAGGCGTTCACCGCGGACGGGTATTACAGGATGGGCGACATCGTGAGAAAGCGCGCCCGCTACGTCTACACCGAGGGCCGGCGCAAGGACCTCATCAACCGCGGCGGCGAGAAGATCAGCTGCGACGAGATCGAGAACTACGTCTTCGCGCACCCGAAGGTGAAGGCGGTGACGCTGGTGGGCATGCCCGACGAGACCTTCGGCGAGAAGGCCTGCGCCTTCGTCATTCCGAAGCCGGGCGAAACGCTCACGCTCGAGGAGCTCGTCGCCTTCCTCAAGGCGAAGCGCATTGCGAGCTTCAAGCTGCCCGAGCGCCTCGAGATCGTGTCCGAGTTTCCGACCAGCCCGGTCGGCAAGATCCTCAAACGGGAGCTGCGCGAGCGCATCGCCGCCAAGCTCGCCGAGGAACGCAAAGGATGAGCCCGCTTTTCCGCCCCCCTGTTAAGGGGGGAAGCGAACGCGGTTTTCGCGAGCGGGGGGTTTGCTTTTCCGAAAACCAACCCCCCGCTCGTTTCACTCGCGACCCCCTTGACAGGGGGTCGAAGGCAAACCAATGACCGAACTCAAGCATCTCTTCAAGCCCGGCCGCCTCGGCCGCTACGCCACGCGCAACATGATCAAGTACGGCGCCTGCTGCGTGTCGAACTACAACACCCGCGACGGCTTCATCACGCCGCGCGAGCTGGCGCGCGTGCGGGTGATCGCCGGCACCGGCTGCGGCATCATCACCAACCAGGGCGCCTACCCGGACCCGAAAGGCGAAGGGAAGTCGTACTTCCGCCAGATCGCGCTCTTCGACGACAAGTTCCTGCCGCAGTTCGAGATGATCGCGCGCTACATCCACGACGCGGGCTCGGTCGCGATCCAGCAGATCCTGCACGCCGGGCGCTACGGCGGCATCGACCTCGGCTACTGCATGCAGCCTTCGGTGGTGCCGCAGACGCTGCCGCACTTCCGGCCGCCGCGCGAGATGTCGAAGGACGACATCCGCCGCTGCATCGGCGAGCACGTCGACGCGGCGAAGCGCGCCATCAAGGCCGGATTCGACGGCGTGGAAGTGACGAGCTTCATGGGTTATCTGCTCGCCTCGTTCAACTCCAGGTTCACCAACCAGCGCACCGACGAGTACGGCGGCTCGGTCGAGAACCGCGGCCGCTTCATGCGCGAGCTGATCGACGGCGTGAAGCAGGCGCTGCCCGAGCATCCGCTCATCGTGCGCCTGAACGGCGCCGAGCTCATGGACCAGTGGGGCGGCAACACCGAGGACGAGTGCTTCGAGCTGATGGAGCAGGCGGCGCGCGCCGGAGTCGACCAGATCAGCGTCACGGTCGGATGGCAGGAAGCGCCGGAGTCCTCGATCGGCCGCGACGTCGCGCCGGGCCACTGGAACTACCTCGCCATACGCGCGAAGAAAACCTGTCCCGGCACGCAGATCGCGTTCGGCAACCGGCTTCCCGACCCGGACATGGCGGACGAGTGCATCGGCCGCGGCGAGTTCGACGTCTGGGAGGTGTGCCGGCCGCTGCTTGCCGATCCGCAATTGATCCACAAGGCGGCCGAGGGCCGGCTCGACGAGGTCCGGCGCTGCATCGGCTCGCTCAACTGCCTGTCGCGCCTGTTCCGCGACCTCCCTTACAGCTGCACGATGAATCCCGCCCTCGGCCACGAGGTCGAGCCGGAGTACGCGATCACGCCCGCGGCGGTGAAGAAGAAGATCATGGTGATCGGCGCGGGGCCGGCGGGGATGGAGTACGCCATCACCGCCGCGAAGCGCGGCCACGCCGTGACCGTGTACGAAAAGCACGACCGCATCGGCGGCAACCTCTACGCCTACGCCTCGCGCGACCTCGCGCGCCCGGACGACCTGATGAGCGTGGTGCGCCACTACGAGGTGATGGCGAAGAAGCTCGGCGTGGAAATGAAGTTCAACACCGAGGCGAACGCGAAGTTCATGCGCTCGGTGCTGCACCAGTACGACGTCTGCATCGTCGCCTCGGGAGCGCGCATCGACATGGAGGCGTACGCGGGCATCGAAGGCCACGAGCGCCTGCTCGATGCGCTCGCCGTCGCGCACGGGCGCGTGCCGGCCGGCATGCGCGTCGTCGTCATCGGCGGCGGCAAGATCGGCCTCGTGCTCGCCGAGTCGCTGCGGAAGAGCGGCGCCGAAGTGACGATCGTCGAGCGCGAGAAGCGCATCGCCGGCGACGTCATGCCGACCTTCAAGTGGCGCCACACCACCTGGGTCGAGGAGCTCGGCATCCCGGTCCATACCTCTTCGCGCCTGAAGCGCGTGACGGCCGAAGGCGCGCTCATCGTCGACGCGAAGGGCAAGGAAACGCTGCTTCCTGCGGATAGCGTGATCGCGGCCGGCCCGCGCAAGGCGAACCAGGAGCTTTTCACCGAGTTCGAGTGGATGGTCGACGAGCTGCACGGCTGCGGAGACGCGCTCATGCCGCGCGGCATCGATGCCGCGATCCACGAGGGCTATCGCCTCGGCGTACGCATCTGATGCTCGCGCAGTGTCAGCAACTGCTTGACCGGCATGCCGATCTCTTCGCCGAGATCGAGGAAAGCGCCAGCCTGGCCATCGTCCCGCGCGCGCGCGTCGCTGCCCTGTGCAGGCCCGTGCCGATGATCGTCTGGGTACGCGAGCCGGAAGGCATGGCGGCGCGCGCCGGCGAGTTCGGCGGCTTCAAGGCGCTTTCCTCCGATCTGCTGCTCGTCACCAACGACGGTACCCTGGAGGCGGCGCTCGAGCGCGACGAACCCCTCGCCGAAATCAAGCGCCAGCTGCGCGCGGGCGGGATGCTCTTCATGGTGCTGCGCCGGAAAGACGAGCTGCGCGAGCACGGCTGGGAGGACTTCCTCGAGTGGCTCGGGATGCCCTTCGTCGGAAGCTGCCGGTGATCTTCACCAACCCCGCCGGCGCTCCCGAGCTCGCCTGCGACGAATGCGGCTGCCGCTGGTTCGACCGCATGACGAACACCTGCTACGAATGCGGCGCGCCGGTGAGCCCCGAGTCGATCGCCGAATTTCAGCGCGCTCTGGAGAAACTGCAGAAAGAGGATTGATTTTGGTCGTCGCCTGCCCCAGCTGCACGAGCGCTAACCGCGTCCCTGAAGAACGTCTCGGCGACGAGCCCAAATGCGGCAAGTGCGGGGCGGCGCTTCTCGACGGAAAGCCGGTGCACCTGGACCAGCCAAGCTTCGACGCGTTTCTCTCGCGCAACGATCTTCCGGTCGTCGTCGATTTCTGGGCCGACTGGTGCGCGCTCTGCCGCGCGATGGCGCCCGCGTTCGAGCGCGCCGCGGCGCGCTACGGCATCCGCTCGATCCCTACGATGATCGTGTTCCGCGCCGGGCAGGAGGCAGGCCGCGTCTCGGGCGCGATGGACGCGCGCTCGATCGAGAGCTGGCTCGGCCGCTTCATCGGCTAGGCAACAACCCCAAAATCAGGGACAGACCACGATTTCCCTGGACTGACTCTCCGTTTACCTCGCCGATTGTGCGAGGAAATCGTGGTCTGTCCCTGATTTTGGGTTACAGCGCGGCGCCGCTAGTCGAAGTCGAAGATCTTCTTGGCGTTCGCCGAGCGCACGCGCTTGCGCACGCCGTCGGGCAGCCGGTCGACGCGCGCGAGGCAGCCGATCGGATCGCCGATGGTGTGCGGGTAATCCGAGCCGTAAAGCACGCGCTCGGAGCCGAAGACGCGCACCGCCATGGCGAGGGCGTCGTCGGTGAAGACCACGCTGTCGGCCCAGATGCGCCGCGCGTACAGGCTCGGGCGCTCGCGCACCTTCACGCGGCAGGCGGGAATGTTGTCGAAGCACTGGTCGAGCCGGCCGATGAGGAACGGCAGCGCCCCGCCGCCGTGGCTCGCGATGATCTTGAGCTCCGCGTAGCGGTCGAAGAAGCCGTCGAAAATCATGCGCGACACCGCGAGCGAGGTGTCGAAGGTGAAGCCGATCGACGCCGTGAGCTGGAACTGCGCCATGTCCATGTCGCGCACGCCCGGCGGCGCGGTCGGATGAATCAGCACGGGAAGCTTCTCTTCGTCGATCGCCTTCCAGATCGGCGCGAACGCCTCGTCGGTGAGGGGCTTGCCGTCGATGTTCGCCAGCACCATCACGCCCGCGGCGCCGAGCTCGCGCGCGCGCGCGAGCTCTTGCAAAGCGCGCTGCGGATATTGCCAGGGCAGCGAGCACAAGAACTGGATGCGGTCCGGCCAGGTCTTGTGCGCGCGCGCCGTCTCGTCGTTCATGGTCTGCGCCGCCCGCAGGCTCACGCTCTCGTCGCCCCAGTAGCAGTTGGGGCAGGTGAGGGACACGACCGCGATATCGATCGCCGCCCGGTTCATGTTGCGGATGCGCAGCTCCCAGTCGAACATCTCGGGAACCGGCGTCATGAACGGCGCGCCGTCGAGATGGATCGCGCGCAGGCCGCCCGGGACCGTGGCGAGGCTGTAGCGCGGCTTGCCGTGCTTCTCGAGCAGCTCGAGCCACTCGTGGTTGAGCATGTGGGTGTGAACGTCGATTACCGGAGCCATGTCAGTCCACCTTCGCGCCGGAAGCCTGCACCGCGGCGGCCCAGCGCGCGGCGTCGGTCTTGACGACCTGCGCGAACTGCTCGGGCGTATTGGGAGGCGAGGGCTCCATGCCGAACCTGCCTAGGATCGCGCGGAACTCCGGCGTGCTCTGGAATTTCTGCATCTCGGCGTTCAGCCGCTGCACGATCGCCTTCGGCGTACCCGCCGCTACGGCGACGCCTTGCCAGGCCTGCCAGTCGAAGCCGGGGACGCTGCGCGCGACCGGCGGCACCTCGGGAACGAGCGCCGTCTGCTTCGCGGAGGACGTGCCCAGGCCGATCACCTTGCCCGCCTTGATCTGCGGCACCGCGACGGTGGCATCGATGAACATGACCTGCACGTTTCCGCTCATGAGGTCCGGCAGCGCAAGCAGCGAGCCCTTGTAGGGCACGTGCTTGATGTCGAGGCCGAAGTCCTTCTTCAGCACTTCCATGAAGAGGTGGTGCGGGCTGCCGCTGCCGACCGAGGCGTAGTTGTACTTGCCCGGGCTCGCCTTGACGAGCGCGAGCATGTCCTTCACGTTCTTCGCCGGGAAAGACGGCGAGGCGATGAGAAAAAAGTCGACGAAGCCGATCTGCGATACCGGGGCGAAGTCCTTGACCGGATCGATCGCCGGCTTCTTGTACAGCGCCGGGCTGATGCCGAGCGTCGTGGACGTCACCATCATCAGGGTGTAGCCATCCGCTGGCGCGTTCTTGACCTGGTCGGCCGCGAGCAGCGTTCCCACGCCCGGCTTGTTGTCGATGATGATCGGCTGCTTGAGCGCCGGAGAAAGGCGCTCGGCCACGGCGCGCCCGAGCAAGTCCGTCAGCGCGCCGGGCGGGTAGGCGACGACCATCTTCAGCGGCCTGGAGGGCCAGGCGTCCTGCGCATTGGCGGCGGCCGCGAGCAGCGCGCCGATCAGCAACAAAAGTACTCTCATGGATTCAGGTCCTCCTTTGGCTGAAGAGTAGCCGTCGCGCCGGCGGCGATCAAAATCGTTGTCGGTTTTCATTGACGCGCGACAGTCGTCGTCGGCTAATCCTGTAAAATTCTTCGCTTTCCCCGGCGCTTCGTGGCTCTCATCGTTCAGAAATTCGGCGGCACTTCGGTCGGCTCGATCGAGCGGATCAAGAACGTCGCGCGCCGCGTGGCCAAGTGGAAGGCCGCGGGGCACGACCTCGTCGTCGTTCCTTCCGCCATGGCCGGAGAGACGAACCGGCTGATCGCGCTCGCAAGAGAAATCCAGCCGCAGCCCGACGCGCGCGAGCTCGACGTCATCGCCACCACCGGCGAGCAGGTGACGATCGGGCTGCTGGCGATGGCGCTCCTCGATCTCGGCGTCAAGGCGCGCAGCTATACCGGCTGGCAGGTGAAGCTGCTCACCGATTCGGCGCACACCAGGGCGCGCATCGTCTCGATCGACGAGAAGGCCATCCGCGACGATCTCGCCGCCGGCAACGTGGTGGTCGTCGCCGGATTCCAGGGCGTGGACGCGAAGGGCAACATCACCACGCTCGGGCGCGGCGGCTCGGACACCTCGGCGGTCGCGCTCGCCGCGGCGCTCAATGCGCACGAGTGCCACATCTTTACCGACGTGGACGGCGTCTACACCACCGATCCGCGCATCGTTCCCGAGGCGCGGCGGCTGAAGACCATCACCTTCGAAGAAATGCTCGAGATGGCGGGCGCCGGCTCCAAGGTGCTGCAGATCCGCTCGGTGGAGTTCGCGGGCAAGTACAAGGTCCCGACGCGCGTGCTCTCGAGCCTCACCGACCCCATGCTCCCGGTCGCCGACGAAGCGCGGTCCGGGACGCTGATTACTTTCGAGGAAGATCCGCACATCACCATGGAAAAGCCAGTCATCTCCGGGGTCGCCTTCGCGCGCGACGAGGCGAAGATCACGGTGCACGACGTGCCCGACCGCCCGGGCGTGGCCTACGCCATCCTCGGGCCGATCGCCGACGCCAACATCGACGTCGACGTCATCGTGCAGAACGTCGGCGTCGACGGCATGACCGACCTCTCGTTCACCGTGCACCGCAACGACTACGCGCGCGCCATGAAGATCCTGAAAGGGCAGGTGCAGTCGCACATCAAGTGCCGCGACGTCACCGGAGACGAGCACATCGCGAAGATCTCGATCGTCGGCATGGGCATGCGCTCGCACGCCGGCATCGCCGCGCAGATGTTCCGCTCGCTCGCCGAGGAGGGCATCAACATCCAGATGATCTCGACCTCCGAGATCAAGATCACCGTCGTCATCGAGGAGAAGTACACCGAGCTCGCGGTCCGGGTGCTGCACAAGGCCTTTGAGCTCGATCAGGAATAGGATCGCCGGGCGCTGGCGCCTGGTGTCCTACGAGGCGAGCCCGGAAAGCGGCGCGACCGTTTATCCCCTGGGTGCCGCAACCGCCGGCGTGCTCGACTGTTCGGATGAGGGCAACATGTCGGTGCACATCATGGGCGCCGGCTACTTCCACTACAGCGGCTACTACACCGTGGACGAAAAAGGCTCCCTGACGCACCACGTCGAGCTCTGCTCGGACCGGGACCTTGCGGGCGCTTCCAGCCTGCGAAACGCCGCGCTGGAAGGCGCCCGGCTGGTGCTGAGCGGATCAATGGATGTCGATGGCAAGGCGCACACGGTACGGGTAGTGTGGGAGCGGCACGCCGAATAGGCGATAATTCGTTTTCCTCCGGAGAGATGCCCGAGTGGCCGAAGGGGGCGCCCTGCTAAGGCGTTATACGGGCTTAAACCCGTATCGAGGGTTCGAATCCCTCTCTCTCCGCCACCCGTGGGTCCATCTTCATCAGGCGGTCCTTGATAGCCGGATTGGCGGCAATGCGCTCTTGGTACTGCTCGTGCGCACACACGGCCGCCATGCCGCCTTCTCTTGCGAGCTTGATGAATTGGCCATAGTAGATGTCCGGCAGACGTCCCGCGGCGAATGTTCCACCGGTGACCCGCATCAGGAAAAGCGCGCGTACCGCGTCGGGATGGCGAAGATACGCGATGACGGACGTCCGAGCGCCAGACGAGCCGCCCCCGACGACGGCCGGGGTGCGCGTCCACGTCCCGTGGATCGAACCGAGCACAACGACGATATCGACGACAAGGGAGGCGGCTTGCGCGCGCGTGAACACGTGTGTAGCACACGCGCGGTGCTGGGTTTCCTGATGGACATCGGCAACCCTCTGTGGCTTCGATTGAACCAGCAAGGGCTGCAACCGGAATCGGCAACCGCTCCCTTTCATCAAGACCGCCGGATTTCTGATTGGCGATATACGCACCTTTCAGCGTTTCGATGCGCTGCTCCCTGCTTTCCCGATGCTGCGCATTGGGGCGCATAAGCCTACATGAAGAATCTGCCCATCGCCTTTGATTCTTTTATTCTATGGTGCTGGTGAGACGGCAGGAAAAATCCAAACTACCTCATACGGGCCCCAGTGCAGCGGCTGGCACGCCTTGACACGAGCTTTTGCTACAAATGAGAATTTCCGCAAAGTAGGGTGTATTTCCGCATGCCGGAAATATGGTGTGACGGTACTGTGAAGGACGTGTAAGAGCATGGCTCAGACGTACGACGTCGTTGTGGTCGGTGCTGGTAACGCTGCTCTTTGTGCAGCGCTGGCCGCCAGCGAAGCGGGAGCTCGAGTCCTGGTGCTAGAACGAGCGCCGGAAGCAGAAAACGGTGGAAACAGCCGCTTTACAGCAGGCGGCATGCGCTTTCCATACAACCATGTGGACGATTTACGGAAGCTAATGCCCGATCTCACGGAGGAGGAAATCGCGCGCACGGACTTCGGCCGTTACACGACGGAGCAGTTCTACGACGACATGTTCCGCGTGACGCGTTACAAGACCGATCCGCAACTTTGCGAGCAGCTGGTCATGCGGTCCTATGACACCATGCTTTGGTTGCGTTCCAAGGGAATCCGTTTCGTGCCGATCTATGGTCGCCAGACGTTTCAGCAGAACGGAAAGTTGAAATTCTGGGGCGGTGTCACCGTCGAATCTTGGGGCGGCGGTCCTGGACTAATCGATCAGGAGACCCAGGCCGCTCGCAAGAGTGGCGTGGCTTTCCGATACAGCGCACGGGTCCTGTCGCTCGTCTACGATGGATTCGCCGTCCAAGGTGTTCGCGTGAAGGAGCCGGATGGCATTTCTGAGATCCGATCCAAGACAGTCATCCTTGCATGTGGGGGTTTTGAAGCGAACGCCGAATGGCGCACGCGATACCTTGGTTCCGGTTGGGAGATGGCTAAGGTACGTGGGACACGCTTCAACACAGGCGACGGAATCCGGATGGCGCTTGAGATTGGCGCTTCGCCGTATGGCCATTGGTCGGGCTGCCACGCTGTCGGTTGGGACAACAACGCGCCAGAGTTCGGTGACCTCGCCGTGGGTGACGGCTTCCAAAAGCATTCCTATCCGCTGGGCATAATGGTTAACGCGCATGGGCGGCGCTTCGTCGACGAAGGCGCCGACATCCGCAATTACACCTACGCGAAGTACGGCCGTGTCATCCTCGCTCAGCCGGACCAGTTCGCGTGGCAGGTCTTCGATTCAAAGGTTCTTCACCTGCTGCGCGACGAATATCGGATTAAGCAGGTGACCCGAGTGAAGGCTGATACGCTCGAGGAATTGGCCAAGAAGATCGAAGGGGTGGATGCCAAGGCGTTCCTTGAAGAGGTCCGGCGGTACAACGCGGCAGTCATGACGCACGTGCCGTTCGATCCTCTAGTCAAGGATGGACGCGGGACTGTCGGCCTCGACGTGCCGAAATCTAACTGGGCGAACGTCATCGACCAGCCGCCCTTCGAAGCCTACCAGGTGGGATGCGGAATTACGTTCACCTTCGGGGGGCTGCGCGTCGATCCGCCGACCGCGCAGGTCATGGACACTGACTTGTGTCCTATCCCAGGCCTGTATGCTGCGGGAGAGCTGATTGGAGGGTTTTTCTACTTCAACTACCCGAGTGGGACAGGGTTGACGACGGGTGCCGTGATGGGGCGGATCGCAGGCACCACCGCTGGGCGGCTGGCAGCCGGTCAATAAGAGCGTCCTGGCACAAAGGAGTGCAGGAGCGCGGGCACGCGGCTTATGGCCCGTGCGATATCGCTCGCCGCTTGCCGTAGCGCCGAAAGCCGCGCGGCCGTCGCGCGGGCAGACTCCTCATTGCGGAAGAACGTGGAGCTGTTGAGCGCGGCTACAGTCCGCCCGGACACCCGTACGGGGACGGCGACCGACGTCAGACCTTCCTCTAGTTCGCTCGTCACCTTTGCGAAACCCTCCTTCTCGATTTTCTTCAGGATCTGCCTCAAGTTTTTCGGATCGGTCACCGTCTTCGCGGTCAGCCGCGAGAGCTTTGCCTTGGAGAGGAATAGGTCCAGCTCGTTAGGTGGCAGGCTCGCAAGGAGCACGCGGCCGAGCGACGTGGCGTAAGCGGGTAGCCGGCTGCCGACACCTGCGGTCAAGCGGATGAGCCGCTTGGCGGAGTAATTGGCTAGATGCAGGACGTCCTCGCCGTCAAGCACGCCGAGGGAACTACTTTCTCCCGTCGTCGCCACGAGCTCCCGTAGATAGGGAAGAATGACCTCTTCCACGCGGGCTGCATCAAGGTAGGCAGCACCGATGGAGACAACCTTAGGTAAGAGGAAAAACCGCTTGCCGCTTACGCCGACGTAACCAAGCGCCTGCAGCGTGATAAGGCAGCGGCGCGTCGTGCCGGGACTCAGTCCTGTCAGGGTCGCCACCTCTGAGAGCGTGAGTTCGGGGCGCTGGTGATCGAAGGACTGGAGGACGCTCAGGCCGCGAGCGAGCGCCGTGATGAACTCCCGGTTGTCCTTCGTTTCAGTCAACGGGTCGCGCTCTGCGCGCGAATCTGCTCTAGCACCGGGAGCAGGTAATTGCGGAACTGAGCCGGGTTCTCGCTCATAGGAAAGTGTCCCAGCTCCCTCATGATCTGCACATAAACACCTTTGATCTTGAAGGCCGTGCGCAAAGTGTCCTCGGGCGTTGCGGAGTAATCGTATTCGCCCGTAAGCAGGTAAATCGGGCACTTCGCGATGTCGATGGCTGAAACCTTGTCGCGGAAATCTCCCTCGGTGCCATAAAAATAGAGGTCCCCCTTGA
Organism: Betaproteobacteria bacterium; assembly: GCA_004297625.1. Lineage (GTDB taxonomy): Bacteria > Pseudomonadota > Gammaproteobacteria > Burkholderiales > SG8-39 > SCGC-AG-212-J23. The sequence continues at coordinate 21,920 of SCTY01000058.1, forward strand.
AGACCCCGGGCCCGCCTTGCTTGTACGCCCACAGTGTCTCCTGCACCGACGCAACAGGACTTTGGGGCGCCATCATCCCGGACACGACGGCTGCGCACACTTCACCTCCGTGCACATCCGGTCGATACAGCCAGGTACTGTCGTACCAAGGGACATGGTGATCAGAGCATTGCAGGCCAATGAGGGCCCGGAACTGCTCGGCATGGTGGTAGCCGAGGTCCAGGACAATTCTTCCGCCGATCGAGCAGCCCATGAATACCGGCCGCTTGAGTTCCAGCGCCGCGCAGAATGTGCGGATTAGGTCCATGAATGTCCGCGCCGTCAGCCGGTAAGCCTCCTTCTCGAACCCCGGCGGCGGGAAAGATTTCCCATGCCAAGGCATATCGAACGCGATAACCCTGAAGTGTTGGGTGATCTCAGCATCGTTTAGGACGTGGCGCCATTGCCGGCCGTCCGAGCCGGCCGTGTGCACGCACACTAGCGGTATGCCTTGTCCGGCCTCCTCGAAATACACCCGATTCGGCCGGCCCTCGAAGTCGAAGGTGATGTAACGGCCGACGATCGGTTCAATCACTGCGGGCATTCAGTGGGCCCCTGTAATTCGGCGCGGCAGCGCGAGCAGGTCCTTGAAATACTGCAAGTTGGCCATGAAGGGATGGAGATTGCCCTCAATAGTCGCGTTGCCTTTCTTGTTCATTGCGAAGAGATCGTGCGACCAAGGAGGCGGCATCGGCTGCCAGAATTTTTCCCAGGCTGCTGCGGAAGCACTGACGATGAATGCCGACGATCGCATCCGCCTCGGACCTCTTTCTATTCTTGCGACGCGTCCTTCGACTATCGATACAAAGCAACTGAGCGATCCGATGATGACCTGGAATTCGAGGGTAACGAATCGTCCGCGCTGTAGCAGCGCCTCATCGCGGTTCACTAGCTCCGGGAGTCTTTCTAGTCGTGTGAAGAGATCGGCCGCAGCCGAGTTCTCGGGGTTCTGGACGCTTGCAACGCTAGTCATGCCGTTGGCCTCCAAGGTTCGTGGACGCGCGCGAGATGTACAGGTTCTTTGGAAGATTTGCGGAAATAAGCCCGAATTGCGAAAAAGCTTAGCGGACCGTCGAAGCAGGCGTCAATGGAACATTCGTGATGGAATGCTTGACACGGTCGTTTGCGCTGTAAATACTCTCCGCGATGCAGAGATTCTTCCGCATAGCGGAAACAGCGCGAACACATCCGAGTCGGGTGACGGAGTAGGAGGCGGCGGATGCCGGCAACCTATCAGGCGCCATTTCTCGTGATCGGAGCAGAGCTAGCCTCCGGCTCGTCCGGGGCGCCAATTATCAATCCGGCGACGGAACAGGCGCTCGGCGCGGTGCCGACCGCGTCCAGGGAAGACCTTGATCGAGCGCTTGCCGCGGCGGCCCGCGGTTTCGACATATGGCGGCGTACCGCACCCGACCGCCGTGAGCAGCTCATGGTGGATGCTGCGCGGCTCATGCGCCAGCGCGCCGCAGAAATCGCCTGCACCATCACGCTAGAACAAGGAAAGCCCCTCAACGAGGCTGGGGCCGAAGTGTCGCGGGCGGCCGAGCTCTTGGAATGGAACGCGCACGAAGGCCGTCGCACGTATGGGCGCATCGTTCCCGGCCCCGCGCGCATGCGACAGATGGTTCTGCGCGAGCCAATCGGCCCGGTCGCCGGGTTCACTCCTTGGAATTCACCTAGCAGCTCGCCTTCGCGGAAGATCGGGGGTGCCCTTGCCGCCGGCTGTTCCATCATCCTCAAGGCGGCCGAAGAAACGCCCGGGGGCGCATATGCGTTCGTGCGGTGCTTTCTCGACGCGGGCGTGCCCGAGGGCGTGGTGAACCTTGTCTTTGGAAACCCCGCGGAGATTGCCGAGTACCTGATCACGTCGCCCGTGGTCCGCGCGATCACATTCACCGGTTCGGTCAGTGTCGGCAAGCACCTGGCTGCCCTCGCCGCAGCCCGGATGAAGCCCGCGCTCATGGAGCTTGGCGGACATGCGCCAGTGATCGTCTGCGCGGACGCCGATCCGGAGCGCAGCGCGCGATTATCGGTCGCCGCGAAGTTCCGAAACGCAGGGCAGGTCTGCATCTCGCCCACCCGCTTCATCGTCCATGAGCGCGTCTACCAGCGGTTCGTTGAGACGTTCACTTCCGTCGCCGGAGCCCTGCACGTCGGCGACGGAATGGAGGACGGCGTGCAAATGGGGCCGCTGCTGGCGGCACGGCGCATTCAGGCGATGGAGTCGCTGGTGGAGGATTCGTTGGCACGGGGTGCTCGCATTGCTAGCGGCGGAAAGCGGCTAGAGCGCCGCGGATTTTTCTTTGCGCCGACCGTTCTGACCGGCGTGCCGACTGACGCGCAGGTCATGACGGTCGAGCCGTTTGGACCGATCGCGCCGATCGTGCCGTTCCAGGAGTTGCGGGAGGCCATCCGGCTTGCAAATTCGCTTCCCTTGGGGCTCGCGGCGTACGCCTTCACTGAGTCCGGAGCCGCAGCCGGAGTCTTAGCCGACGACCTAGAGGTCGGCCATCTATCCATTAACCATTTTGGCGCCGGACTGCCTGAAAGCCCGTTCGGGGGAGTGAAGGACAGCGGTATTGGCCGCGAGGGTGGCCTAGAAAGCCTGGACGGATTCATGGTGACCAAGTTTGTGTCGCACGGGTATGCGGCCTAAGTTGCCTTAGGCTCACCGTCGGGTAAGTTGATCAACGGTCTGTAAAGCAGTCCACTAAGAGGAGGCGGGCGATGAAGGCAGGATGGGGCAGGGCATTGAACGCGGCGTGCGCCACCGCGGTCATCATGGCGAGCGGAGCGGCGTTTCCGACCTTCGGGCAGGAGAATTCCAAGATAGAGCTGCGGTTCGGGCATTTTGCGCCGGCGACGACCGCGCACGGGCAGGTCGACCAGTGGTTTGCCGACGAGGTCGCGAGGCGCAGTAAAGGCCAAGTCACGATCCGAATTTATTGGGCCGGCGCAATCGGGAAGCCGAACGAACTGCTCAACCTGGTCAGCCGGGGGGCGGTGGACATCGCGGCGGTGCCGGCGAGTTATTTCCCCGCCCAACTGCCACTGCTCGCTGCGCCGAGCGCGTTGCCACTTGCGCTGCCTTCCCCTGAAAAGGCGCAGAAGATCGTCTATGACCTGTGGGAATCCACGCCTGCCATGCAGGAGGAGGCCAAGAAGGCGAACGTCTGGCCGCTTCTTTTTCACACCCTGAACACGTATCACTTATTGTGCAGCAAGCCGGTCCGCACTCTCGCAGACCTCAAAGATAAGAAGATTCGCTCCCAAGGCGAATACATCCCCAAGATGCTGGTGGCGGTGGGCGCGGTGCCCGTGAACGTGCTACCGGGCGAGTTCTATGAGAGCCTGCAACGCGGCAGTGTCGACTGCATGGTGCTGCCTTGGGACCTCATGGTGGCATTCAAGCTTCAGGAAGTCGCGAAGTTCGGCTCCACCATCAACCTTGGAGCGCTTATCTCAAATCCCCAGTGGTACAACCTGAAGAAATGGGAACAGCTTCCTGCCTCTGTGCGTGACCTCCTTGTTCAGGTGGCGAAAGAGGGGCGCGCGGTAGACCTTGCGAAAGCGCAGGAGTCCGAGCGCAACGCCCTAAGCGTCATGAAGTCGGCCGGTGTTGAGATGATTTCTTTCCAAGACCAGGCGAAGTTCGAGGCCCTGATGCCAGACTTCATTGGCGAGTGGGTGGCGGCCATGCAGAAAATCGGCAAGGGTAGCGAGGCGGAAGCCATGGCAAAGCGCTGGAAGGCGCTGCGCTAGGAGCATTGCAAAACTGCGGCACCCACTCGCGGCTTAATCCGCTTCGCATATCGATTACGAGTCGCGATGGATGGAACACTAGTCGCCGTCGTCGGCACCGCCGGCATGCTGATCCTATTGGCGATCGGTATCCCGGTGGGACTTGCGTTGGGGTTGACGGGATTCCTTGGCTTGGCCGCCATCGGTGGCCCTCCACTGGCGCTCGCGCAGCTGCAGAGCCTGCCCTACAACCTTGCGAACGACTATGCGTTTGCGGTAGTCCCGACTTTCGTCTTCATGGGAAACCTCGCCATGAACGGCGGAATGGCGAGGGAGCTTTACACCGCAGCCGATCGATGGTTCGGTCATATACGCGGCGGGCTTTACCTCTCTACCATTGCCGGATCGACGGCATTCGGAGCGGCTTCGGGTTCGACTTTGGTGAACGCTACGGTGTTCACCAAAGTGGCGTTGCCCGAGATGCTGCGACTCGGCTACTCGAAAAAAACTGCCAGCGCCTGCATCGCGTCCGTCGGTACGCTCGCCGCCATGATCCCACCGAGCGTCGCCATGGTGGTGTACGGCATCCTGACCGAGCAATCGATCGGGAAGCTCATGGTGGCCGGCATCTTGCCAGGACTTCTTACGGCGGCCGCTTATTGCATCCTCATGATGGCGATGGTGCGGCTGCGACCGGAACTCGCGCCTCGGCGCATGGAGTGCGCCAGTTGGTCAGAGCGTTGGGCGTCGCTCCGCGGCACCTGGGCAATCGCCGTTCTGTTTCTGGTGGTTGTGGGGGGAATTTACCTGGGGTTCTTCTCGCCGACCGCCTCTGGAGCGGCAGGAGCCTTCGGAGCTCTGGTGATTCTTCTCTTACGAGGCAAGCTCACGGTCCAGATCCTCAAGGGCTCGCTCATTAGTGCGGCCATCACGACGTCGATGCTCTTCATCATCATTATCGGGGGGCTGATGTTCTCCCGCATGCTGGTCATGAGCGGCGCGATGACGAGCATTATGGATTGGGTGGCTTCACTGAAGCTCTCGCACGTCCTACTAATAACCGCTCTTTGCGCGATGTACATAGTCCTCGGCTGCCTGACCGACGCCATCTCCATGCTTATAGTGACGCTCCCTTTTGTCTTCCCTATTGTCCAGCACGCCGGGCTGGATCCTATCTGGTTCGGCATTCTCTGCGTTCAGCTTCTCGAGATCGGCGCAATTACGCCGCCGGTCGGGCTGAATCTCTATGCGACTGTAAGCGCATCCAACGGCACCGTCACGATGGAAGAGATCGTTCGGGGCATTATTCCGTTCGTGGCGCTGAACCTGATAGTGCTCACAGTGCTTGCGTTATTTCCTCAGATCGCACTGTGGTTGCCCAGTCGGATGAAGGCATGAGGGCGCCATGAAGCTTCTAAAACGGCTCAACCTGATCGCTCTCGTTATGGCTAGCCTCAGTATTCTGGTCATGACGCTGATCGGTGGGATCGATGTCCTGAGCACAGCGGCACTTGGAAAGCCGATCGCTACCGTATACGAGTTGACGCAAACTTTGATGGTCCTCGTCGTCTTTTTGGCGCTGGGCCATCTTCAGCTCACCGATGGCAACATCGCCATTGACGTCCTACCAAACAAACTGCGTCCGCGTGGAAAGAGATTTCACGCGGCGCTCGTTCAGTTTGTCGCACTCGTCTCTTTCGCAGCCCTAACCTGGCAGGCGTGGCTGATGGCCTTGGATAGTTGGTCCATCAAGGAGTACTCCATGGGGCTCGTTGCTTTTCCGCTTTACCCGGCGAAGTTCGCCGTCGTTATCGGATCCGCTCTCACCGTGCTGTGCTGCGCGGCGAAGCTCTTCGAAATCCTGGCGGGCCTGCCCCCAGCTTCGGATGCGTCGCAGCAGGCGGCTCGCGGGTTCGAATAAAGCTCTCGCCGCTCGCTGGGCCCCAGGTGCGGTTTCTCACGGATCAATAAAGCCCAAGGATTACCATGAAACGAAGCGATAAGAGAATTCTAACGACCCACGTTGGCAGCCTTCCCCGTCCACGCGAATTGCTGCTACCACTTCACGCGAGGGATTCAGGAGAACGCTACGACAAACTAGGCTTGGAGCGTCAGATCGCCGCCGCGGTTTCGGCTGCAGTCCGAAAGCAGGTCGATTACGGAATCGACATCGTTAACGACGGCGAGCATGGTAGGGCGAGTTTTGCCACCTACGCCAATACGCGCATCGGTGGCATGGAGCGGGTCATGCAGGCGCCGCGCCATATCAGCCGGCCGACTCGGGATTCATTGGAATTTCCGGCCGTCTATGAAGAAATGCGTAAAATGTTCGGTGCGCGTAGGGCATTGACCGGCCGGCCGGAGGATTCCGTATCTCTGGTTTGCACCGGTCCGATCAAGTACATCGGGCAGGATCAGGTCAAGCAAGATATAGCCCATCTCAAGGCGGCGACTGCGGGTTTGCCTATTGAGGATGTCTTCGTTACGGCGATCTCTCCAACCAACCTGGAGATGTACTTCGAGAATAAGTACTACAAATCGGACGAGGAGTTCCTTGGGGCATTGGCCGAAGCGATGCGAGAAGAGTATAGGGCCATCATCGACGCGGGATTCATACTCCAGATTGACGACCCACGACTGATCACTCATTACAATCGCGACCCCAATATCAGCGTTGAAGAGAACCGGAAATTTATTGGGGTAAGAGTCGAGGCGCTTAACCATGCTCTCACCGGCATTCCAGAGGATCGCGTCCGCTTCCACACCTGCTACAGCATCAACGTCGCGCCAAGGGTGCACGATCTAGAGTTGAAGCATTTCGTTGACCTCATGCTGAAAGTCCGCGCTCAAGCCTATTCCATCGAGGCCGCGAACCCGCGGCATGAGCATGAATGGCGGATTTGGAAAGAGGTTAAGCTGCCGGAGAATAAGGTCCTGATCCCCGGTGTTGTGTCGCATTGCGTTTACCAGGTCGAACACCCCGAGCTCGTCGCCGATCGAATCGAACGGTTCGCGAGCGTTGTTGGTCGGGAGCGCGTCATAGCCGGGACGGACTGCGGCTTTGCTTCAGCGAGAGCGGGCGACGAAGTTCACCCGGACGTGGCTTGGGCCAAGCTCAAGGCCCTTGTGGAGGGTGCCAAGATTGCGACCTCGCGGCTCTGGTCCTGACTATTATGAGGACGGTGAACCCTGCTGGAAGAGAGGCTCGTTTACCGCGGCTCTACTCCACTTTGATGTCCAGGGCCTTGATGAGATTACCGAGCGCTGGCGCTCTTCCGCATGAAGCCAGCCGCCTGGGCCGGCGTGAAGTTAAAGGACCGGTCGCCCGCATCGATTAGGCGCTTTTGCACATCGGCCATCTTCCGCGATCTCGGAAACCGCAGCCCCGAGCTTGTCGACGACCGGCGGGGGCGTATTGGGCGGTGCGACGAACTGCCGCGGTGCTGTGGCCGGGAAGCACCTCAGAGAGGCACGTCTGGCGCCTGCGGGTTTCGCCCGGCGCCGCCGACGGCGATGGCGCGCAGCTTGCCGGCCTTGGTGTGGCGTAGTGCCGTACTGAACGTAAAGAAAGTGAAGTCCACGTGGCTCGTGATGGTCGCCGCCTGCGATTCGCCGCTATCTTTATAGGGAATAGAGGTGGCGCCGGAGCGCCCAGGTATTGTCCGTCGTTAATTTCCAGGCGGTCCACTGCCGTCCCATCGCCTAATGGGGGTAGCGATGGGGGTACAGCGGGCCGCCTAAAAACTTTCCTGATGTGTCATGATCTTAGGCAGTCCCCGGGCGGACTCACTCCGCCAGACAGTTCACTGCTATCTTTGGCGTGAATCCACGAAGGAGTATTCATGCCGAGAGTCAGCGAAGTCATCGATTCCCGAGGCGACTCGATCCTGTCGGAGGTGTTCGCCAAGGAGCGCGCGGTCTATGGAGATCTGCTCAACCCGACGAAGGTGATGGCGCATTGCCCGCCGATCCTGCGCGCCGCGAAGCTGCTGGGCGCGTCGATCGCCGAGTCGGGCACGCTGCCCAAGGGGCTGGCGGCGCTGGTGTCGCTGCGCGTTGCCGCGATCAACGGCTGCCCTTTCTGAGTCGACATCAATTCCGTCCGTGTGACGGAAATCGAAGGCGGCGAGGCGAAGCTCGCCGATCTCGGCGACTGGCGGAAAAGCAGCGCCTTCAGCGACCTCGAGCGCGTGGCGCTCGAGTATGCGGAGCGCATCACGTATACGGATCAGAGGGTGGACGGCGCGCTGTTCGAGCGGCTGAAGGCGCATTTCAGCGAGCCGCAGATCGTCGAGCTCACCGCCGCGATCGCGCTCGAGAACTTCCGCAGCAAGTTCAATCCCGCGCTCGGCATCGAAGCGCAGGGCTTCTGCCTTCTGCCCAAGCGCTAGCGGCTGATGACTCGGACGGGAGAGGGCGGCCGCCTCGAAGCGCACGCCGTGAATGGACAGTCAACGCCTCTGACAGCCGCCAATGCCACGTCGCCGCGGCGGGCCGTTGCGCGCGATGGCGAAAAGGGCGGGAAGGACTTTCATTGCGCTCTTCCTGACGGGATGGGGCCCAGGGTCGCGCCGCGCACGATGCGCGCGAGCTCGGGCGCGGCGTGCGCAAAGAACCTGCGGTACGACGGGCAAAGATAGCTCGCGCCGGAAAAGCGGTGCTTCGGGCAGCCGCCGAAGCACGCGCCGAGGAATTCGCAGCGCGTGCATGGCTCGGGCAGCGAATCGGTTTTTGCGCGGCCGAACTCCACCTGGCGCTTGGAGCGCGCCAGCTCTCCGATCGGCGTCTCGAGGATGTTTCCCAGCCGGTAGGCCGCATACGCGTAGTGATCGCAGCTGTAGAGATCGCCGTTCGCCTCGAGGATCGGCGTGCCGCGGCAATCAGAGGCAAAGACGCAGAGACGCGCAGGATAGCCGGCGAGCACGGACGCGTACTCTTCGAATATCTGCACGAACACGCGGCCGACGTCCCGTGGGCGCCAGTCGTCGAACACTTCGCACAAGAATTTGCCGAAGCCCTCGGGCGGCGCGGTCCAGGGGGCGATCTCTGCAGGCTCCTCGCCGTCAGGCGGTCCGGCAAAGGCGCCGGCAGGAGTAAGCCGCTCGATGAGCGGAATGAACTGCATGTGGCGCGAGCCCAGGCGGCGGAGATACCGGTAGACCTCGCGTCCGTGCTCGCAGTTGAGCCGGTGCACCACCGTGAGGGTGTTGAATTCCACTCCGGTGCGCTGAAGAAGCTCGAGCGCCTTGAGGGTGCGCGCGTGGCTCTCGCGCCCGCGCAGGTCGCGCCGCAGCGGGTCATGAAAACGCGCGGGCCCGTCGATGGAGAGACCGACGAGAAAATTATGCTCGCGGAAGAACCCCGCCCATTCTTCGTCGAGCAGCGTGCCGTTCGTCTGCAGCGCATTCACGATGCGCGTTGCGCTCGGCCGATAGCGCTCCTGCAGCGCGACGGCTTCCTTGAAAAAAGCGAGCCCCGCGAGCATCGGCTCGCCGCCTTGCCAGCCGAAAACGACCTCGGGCACGCCGGGCTGTGCGGCGATCGTGTCGCGGACATACGCCTCGAGCACCGCGCGCTCCATGCGGCGCGAGGGCTGCTTGTCGGACCGGTTGAGGTAATAGCAATAGCGGCACGACAGGTTGCATGCGGCGGACGCCGGCTTTGCCATGACGGAGAACGCGTGCATCCGTAGTAATCTACCTCTTCCTGACCTCCGCCAGGCGAGGAACACCATGAGAGGTTTGCGCTATCTGTTGTTCGGAGCGCTGTGCGCCTTTGCGGCGGCGCCGCCGGGCGCGATCGCGCAGGCCTGGCCCGCCAAGCCGGTTCGCATCCTGATTACTTTCCCGCCCGGCGGGCCTTCCGAAATCCTCACGCGGCTGGTGAATGAAAAACTTCAGGCGGCGCTGGGGCAGCCGTTCGTCGTGGAAAACCGCGCCGGCGCGGGCGGCAACGTCGGCGCCGACGCGGTCGCCAAATCGCCGCCCGACGGCTATCTCTTCGGCGTCACGACGGACACGTTGTTCACGGTGAATCCGCACGTGTACACGCGCATGCCCTTCGACGTGTGGAAGGACATCGTTCCGGTCACGCTGCTCGGCAGCTTCTCGCAGACCATGGTGTGCAATCCGTCGGTGCCGGTGAAGAGCCTGCGCGACCTGCTGGACCTCGCAAAGCGCGAGCGCATCACTTACGCCTCCGGCGGCCCCGGGGTTCCGGGGCACCTCGCCGCCGAGCTGCTGCTTTCCATGACCTCCACCAACATGGTGCACGTGCCGTACAAGGGCCCCGCGGCGGCGACGGCGGATGTCATGGGGGGCCAGGTAAATTGCGGGTTCCTCGCCACGCCGACGGTCATGCCGCAGATAAAGTCGGGCAAGCTCAAGGGCATCGCCGTTTCGACGACCACCCGCTCGCCGCTGGCGCCCGGTATCCCGACCGCGGCGGAGGCTGGCGTCGCCGGCTTCGATGCGCCGTTCTATCTCGTGCTTTTCGCGCCGAAAGAGATCTCCGCCCAGGTCATGGGCGCCATGAACCGCGAAGTCGTAAAGGCGCTCTCAGCTCCCGAAATCAAGCAGCGCGCCGCCAGCCTCGACATCGTCACGCTGGGCGGCTCGCCGGAAGAGGCATCGAAGACCTTGCACGCGATCGCCGACAAGTGGGCGCCGGTCGTCAAGCGCATCGGGCTGAAGCTGGACTGAGCTGGCGGCGAGCGCGACATGCGCAGTGTCCGGTGTCTGGCCGCTGCAGCGGGCGTTTTGCTGGCGCTCTTAACGGACGCATGCGCCGCCGCTGATTGGGAGCTCAAAGTTGCCGATGGTCCGGCAGACATACAGGTCTATGTCCGGACCACCGAGCGGGGCTACCCGCAGTTCAAGGGTGTAACGAAGATCAAAAGCACTCTGAGCGCGTTCGTTGCACTGTTCCGCGACGTCGATAACATGCCCAATTGGGCGTATCGCATAAGAGAAGTCCGCACGCTAAAGCGCGTGAGCGATGCGGAGGTTTACGCCTACACTGTCAATTCCCTCCCATTTCCGCTTCACGACCGCGATGCCATCGTGCGCTCGATCCTGGAACAGGATAGCCACACGCTGAAGGTCACTATCAAGGGCAGCGCCGTCCCGGACTATGTGCCCAGAGATGATCGCTACGTGCGTATGCCGGTTGTAGAGTCGTTTTGGAGCTTTACCCCGCTTGGCGGCGACATCGTCGAAGTCGTTTTCCAAGGCTATGGCGATCCCGGAGGCAGCCTGTCTTCGGGCATCATGGCGTGGTTCATACAACTTTCGATTTCCGAAGCGCCGTACTACACATTGCTGAATATGCACAAGATGATCTCGCGGCCGGAATACCAGGCCGCCAAATATGCATTCATAAAGGAAGCCGGGCCGTAGCCGCCCGAAGCAGAACCTGCCGCGGCGGAGCGGGTCCAATGCCGCATGGAAATCTCGCGTACCCAGCTGATATTGCTGTCCGCGCTCGCCCAAATATTGCTGTCGCCCGTGGCGTTCGCCGATGCGCGGCAAACCTTCCAGGAAGAGCGCGCGAGGTGCATGAGCGGCCCGCCGGACGAGGACCGCGCAGCGTGCCTCAAGGAAGCCGGCGCGGCGCTGCAAGCCGCGAAGCGCGGCGAGCTCCAAGACAATCCGGGCGTCTACGAGACGAACCGGCTCGCGCGCTGCGCCTATCTGCCGAAAGGCGAGCGCGAGGATTGCGAGCGCCGCATGCAAGGCGAGGGAACGACGAGCGGCAGCGTCGAGGGCGGCGGGATCTACAGAGAGCTTCGCACCCAGGTTCCTGCGGGCGAGTAGAACCCCACGCCGCCTTCCGATGCCGGCGCGACAGGCAGCGCCCGGGCGCGCCAGGCCTCGTGCGCCTCGTTCGAGCCCCATACCTGCCGATGCAGGCGCGCCAGCGCGACCGGGTCGCCGAGCAGCCGCATCTGCTCCTTTTCGCTCAACACCTGCGGGCCGCCCCGCAGAGCGCGCTGCACCAGCTCCTCGTTGATCGAGTGCCGGGTACGCGGCCGGCGCAAGGCGCACATCACTTCATTCATTTGCGGATCGACGACCGCGTCGACGAATCCGGGGTAGTGGACCGGCTTGCGCGCGAGCGCAGCCACTTCTGCGAGCTCCCGCGGTGGGCGCGCTTCTTCCGGAATGGTGAAGATGTGCGCGTCGCGCAATCTTCTGCCGAGCGAAACGCGGCTGGTATAGACGGAAATCGGAATCGAGAGCAACAGCGCGCCGACGATGGGCAGCAGCCACCACAAGTACGACGGCTGGAGCGCGTAGACGCCGCCCGCCCAGGCGATGCCGAGCACCGTCTGCCAGCCGTGCCGCTGCACCGCATCGCGCCACGTCGTTTCGGTGTCCTCGCGCGGCGGCGACTTCCACTGCACCGCGATGCCGGTGAGCGCGCTCAGCACGAACTGCGTGTGAAACAGCATGCGGATCGGCGCGAGCAGCATCGAGAAGACCATCTCGAGGGCAAGGCTCGCCGGCAGCCCCAGGCGGCCGCCGTAGGCCGCGGGGCTCTTCGCGAAGATGAGCGCTACGCCGAGGAGCTTCGGGAGAAAGAGCAGCACCGCGGTCGCGCTGAAAAGGCCGATTGCCCGTTCCAGATGCCATTCCGGCCATAGCGGGAAAAGCTGGAACGGCTGCATGAAGTACTGCGGAGGCACGAGCGCATGCACCGCCAGCATCGCGGTCGACAGGAGCAAGAACAGGAACCATAGCGGCGCCGACACGTAGGCCATGACGCCCGTCATGAACACCGCGCGATGCGCGGGATGCAGGCCTTCGGCGAGGAAAAGCCGCGAGTTGATCAGATTGCCGCGGCACCACCGCCGGTCGCGCTTCAGCTCGTCGACCAGGTTGGGCGGCATCTCCTCGTAGCTCCCCGGCAGGTCGTAGGCGAGCCACACCGCCCAGCCCGCGCGGCGCATGAGCGCCGCCTCGACGAAGTCGTGCGACAGGATTTCGCCGGAAAGGACGCCGCGCCCGGGCAGGCGCCCGATCGCGCAATAGTGCATGAAAGGCGCCACGCGGATGATGGCGTTGTGGCCCCAGTAGTGCGATTCGCCGAGCTCCCAGTAATGCATGCCCGCGGCGAAAAGCGGCCCGTAGACGCGGCCGGCAAACTGCTGCACCCGCGCGAACAGCGTGTCGCGCCCGGCGGCGCGCGGCGCGGTCTGGATGATCCCGGCGTTGGGATTCGCCTCCATGAGCCGCACCAGCGTGGTGAGGCACTCGCCGCTCATGACGCTGTCGGCGTCGAGCACCACCATGTAGCGGTAGTTGCGTCCCCAGCGCCGGCAAAAATCCGCCACGTTGCCGGCCTTTTTCTTGATGCGATGCTGGCGCCAGCGGTAGAAGAGATGGCCCGAGGCGCGCAGCTCCTCGCAAAGCTCGACCCATGCTTTGCTCTCGGCCACGCGGCTGTCCGGGTCGCTGGAATCGCTCAGGACGAAGAAATCGAAGTGCGCGAGCTCGCCCGTGCGCTTGAGCGAGCGGTAGGTCGCGCGCAGCCCCGCGAACACGCGCTGCACGTTCTCGTTGCAGATCGGCATGATCAGCGCGGTGCGCGCCGCCGGATCGATGCGCCCGCTCGGCGCTTCGCTGCGCGAGATCGCGAAGCGGTCGCCGCCGCGCAGCAGGACCCAGAAGCCCATCATCGCCGTCCAGAAGCCCGCCGAGACCCACGCGAACAGGACGGCGAAGAGCGGAAGCACCGCCATCTCCAGAACGTGGCCGCCGTGGTAGGGCAGCACCCCGGTCATGAAATGCGTGGCGAGCATCGTCTGCCCGGCCGCGAGCAGCACGAGCACGAGGCGGCGGGCCGTCCCGGCCCGATGCCAGTAAAAATTCTTGTAACTGCGCAATACCGGCGCGCGCGGGGCCATCGACGCCCTGTTAATGGGCGGGGTGCTGACGAGGTTTCCGCGGCTGGCGCTCATTGCGGGGGCAGCAGGTAGCTCCACGTTTCGGAGATCACGCTTGCGCCGTTGCGCAGGTAGCCGCGCAGCTCGACCGGCTTCGCGTCGTCCACGCGCTTCAGGCGCACGGTCATGCGCTGGCCCCCGGTGACTTCGTTTCGCCAGCTGTTGAGCTCGAGAATCTCGGCGTTCGCGTCGGTGCTCACCACCGCTTCCACTTCGGCTTCGGCGGGCAGGCTTTTCAGCGCCGGCCCTTCCCAGTCGATGACGAAGCTCACGCTGTTGTCGGGCTTGCGCATATAGCCGCGGCCGCGCCGGGTCTGCGTGACCCAGGCCTGCGGCGGACGCACTTCGACTTCTTTCTGCCAGAGCATGCGGTACTCGAAGTCGTACGGCGCCTTGAGCAGCGGCGCCTCGGCGGGCACCCAGTAGGCGACGATGTTGTCGTTGGTCTCGTCCGGGGACGGGATCTGCACCAGCTCGACACGCCCGGGGCCCCATTGGCCCCGCGGCTCGATCCATACGCTCGGGCGCATCTCGTGGCGCACTTCGGTGTCCTCGTAATGGAGGTACTCGCGGTCGCGCTGCATCAGGCCGAAGCCCCGGGGACTGGGCACGGTGAACGACGTCACCAGCAGCCGGCGCGGGTTGACGAGCGGCCGCCAGATCCACTCGCCGCTCCCGGACTGGATGGACAGGCCGTCGGAGTCGTGCACTTCAGGCCGATAGTCGTCATACGGAGGACGCTGGTTCTCTCCGAAAAAAAACATGCTGGTCAGCGGGGCAAGGCCGAGCTTGCGTACGCTTTCGCGCATGAACAGGCGCGCCTTCACGTCGACCACGGTGTCTACCCCTGGCCTCAGCACGAAGCGGTAAGCTCCGGCGAGCCGGCGGGAATCAAGCAAGGCGTATACCACCAGGCTCGTCGCCGAAGGCGCGGGACGCTCGATCCAGAACTCCACGAAGCGCGGGAACTCCTCCCCGGTCGGGAGCGCCGTGTCGATGGCAAGGCCGCGCGCCGAGGCGCCGAAGCTCTGGCCTTTGCCGAGCGCGCGGAAATAGCTGGCGCCGAGAAAGACCAGCACCTCGTCCTTGTATTTCGGCGTATTTACGGCGTAGTGGGCCCGGAAACCCGCGAAGCCGAGCCCCAGGCCGCGCAGCTTCGACGGATCGAACTTGTTCGCGCCGTAGTCGAAGGTGTCCGGGTCGAACGGGATCTCGCGCACGCTCTGCCCGGCGATCTCGTAGATCCGCACCGGCTGGTCGAAGAACAGCCCCTGGTGAAAAAACGCCAGCTCGAAGGGCAGATTCGCGCCGCGCCAGAGAAAGCGGTCGGACTTGTACCGGATGTCCCGGTACCGGTCGTAATCGAGGCCCTGCAGCTCCTTCGGCAGCGCAGGCGGGCGCTTGTACGGCGCGGCCGCGAGATCGCGTGCCCGGCTGGCCACGTCGTCGAAATCGAAGGCAAGCGCCCCGTGCGCCGGAAGCAGCACGAGGACGAGCGCGGTCAATATGGGCGCAACGGGGGTAATCGGGTCTCCGGTACGGCGTTTCTGCTGCTGTAGTGTTTACCGGAGCTTTATTGTCGCGATTGCCGGACGGCGTGGCCCGGACGGACTGTTGCAAGGCGCGCCGCCCTCAGGCGTAGCGCCAGCGCAGCAGCCGGCGCTCCAGGCGCTCGGCAGCCGCGAACAGAATAAGAACGAATCCCATGATGAGCACGATGAGCGCGATGGTGAGGGAAGCGTTGTAGGTGCTCTGCGCGAACTGCAGCAGGTAGCCGAGCCCCCGGCTGGAGGCGACGAACTCGCCGACCACTGCGCCGGTGAAGGCGAAGCCGACCGCGACCTTCAGGTTGCCGAGCACCCAGGCGCTCACCGAGGGCACGTAGACCTCGCGGATCAGCACGCGGCGGCCGCCGCCGAGCGTGCGCACGCGCTCGACCAGCCGCTGGTCGACTTCCTTGATGCCGCTGTACACGGCGAAGAACACGAGCACCGCGACCAGGACCAGCGCGAGCGCGATCTTGGAGGCGAGCTCGATGCCGAGCCAGATCACGAAAAGAGGCGCCAGGATCACGCGCGGGATGGCGTTCAGGAGAATCATCACGGGCTCGAGAAGCTCGGCGAGCAGCGGCGTGAGCGCGGCCGCGAAGCCGAGCGCGATGCCGAGAGCGAGGCCGGCGGTCAGGCCGGCGAGCGCCGCGGTAAACGTGGCGTCGAGGTGCTGCCAGATCTGGCCGTCGGCGAAAAGCGCGCCGAGCACCTTTGCCACCGCCGAAGGGGCCGGTACGTAAAACGGGTTCAGAATCCCCAGGCGCGAGAGCGCTTCCCACACGATCACGAGCGCGAGCAGCGCGAGGCTGCGGCGGACGGCCACGCGATCGAGCCAGCGCTTCATAGCGCGTAATCGACGCTCGCCGGCTCGCCCGAGAGGTCGTCCCACAGGCGGCGCAGCAGCGGGCCGAACGTCGGATGCCGCCGGCTCTCGAGCACGTTGCGCGGCCGGGCGATGTGAACCTCGTGGCGGGCGCGGATCCGGGCGCGCGGCCCCTGCGAGAGCACGTACACGAAGTCCGAAGCGCTGATCGCTTCCTCGAGGTCGTGCGTCACCAGCAGCACGCTGAGATGCTCGCGCTCGACCCAGCCGAGGAGCTCCTGCGTGACGCGCGTGCGCACGATCGCGTCGAGCGCGGCGAAGGGCTCGTCCATGAGCAGCAGCTTCGGCTCGAGCGCGAGCACCTGCGCGATCGCGACGCGCTTTCTCTGGCCGCCCGAGAGCTGGCGCGGAAAGCGGCCGCCGAAATCCTCGAGGCCCATGAGCGCGAGCCAGTGATCGGCTTTCTCATCGGCCGCGCGCCGCGGCGCGCCGCGGATGCGCAAGCCGAGGGCGACGTTCTGCCGCGCGGTGCGCCACGGAAGCAGCGCGTCGTCCTGGAAGAGAAAGCCGACCTCGGTCGGCGGGACATCGAGCTCGACGCGCCCGCTCTGCGGCCGCATCAGCCCGGTCACGCAGCGCAGGACGCTCGTCTTGCCCGAGCCCGACGGACCGAGCAGTGCCGCGAACTTTCCCGCCTCGACCTCGAGATCGATGCCTTCGAGTACCGGCTCGCCTCCGTAGCCGACGGTAAGGCCGCGGACGCGAAGCACCTACGCCCCGAGCGCCGCGGTGTCGAGCAATGCCTTGAGGTCTACCTTGCCGGGCGGCATCACCTGCGCGACTTCCTGCGATTTCAAGACCCGCTCGGCCGCGGCGACGTCGATGCTCACGGTGTCGGGATAGAGCGAGTCGCGGTAGCGGGCGATGATGCTTTTCAGTTGCGCGGTGTCGCCGCCGGCGACGAGCGCTTTCGGCAGCGCGCCGATCACCTCGTCGGGCGAGATGAATTTGGTGTCGGCGAGCCCTTTCTTGAGCGCCGCGGCGAGGCGGCGCATCTCGGCAAGGCGCTGGTCGCGCTCTTTCGCGCGCACCGATACGCCCATGAACTCATAGGCGCCGCCCAGGTGCTTGCGCGCCTGCTCGATCTCCATGAAGTTCACGAGCTCGCGGCCGCCCGCCTGCACGGTCAGCGTGAGCGCGGGCTCCTGCACCATCGCGGCGTCGACGTGCCCGAGGCGCAGGGCGTCGAACACGTTGGTGCCGATCGCGGCGTAGCGCACTTTCTTCGGATCCGCGCCGGCGCGCTCGAGCAGGAACTGCAGCAGCGCATGATCGGCGTTGCCGAGCGCCGAGATGCCGACCGTCTTGCCTTGCAGGTCCTTCACCGACTTGATCTCGCCGGCCCGCTTGGGCGACCCGGCAAGCGCGAACAGCGGCAGCCGCCCGGTCGAGGCGAAGCGGCGGATCGGCGCGCCGTTGGCGAAAGCTTGGAGCGCCACGTCGAAGGAGGTGCCCGCGTACTCGACCGCGCCGCCGACGAGCGCCTGCATGGCGGCGTTGCCGCCGCGCGTGTAGACGAGCGCGACGTCGAGATCCTCGGCGGCGAAATGCCCGCGCGCGCGCGTCACCTCGTACGGCACGACGCACAGCAGCTGGCCGCAGAAGGCGAGTCGCAGCTTGGTCGCCGCGGCGCTCACGCGCGGGCCGCCCGCGCTCACCGCGATGATGCCCGCCATGCCGACCAGCGACTTAAGCGCGGTGCGCCGATCCCACTTCAGATCTGCGGCTTCGGAGACGACGCCTTCGAGGTTCGGATTCGTAGCTTCGCAGCAGCCCATGGCGGTACCTTATGCATCCTGAAGCGTGGAAGCAAGATTCTCTCCCGTCATCGCAACGCCGTTACGTTTAGCATCGATCGGCATGAGCATAGATCGGGTCGTGCGCTACCACGAAGAGACCAAGCATCATTTCTTCCGGTTCGCGCGCGCGCCGGGCACCATGGACTGGGCCAACCAGCCCAGCCCGTTCCGCCGCTACGCCGGAGCGCCGCGCGTGCGGCTTGCGATTCTTCCGCCCTGCGAATCGCCGCGTTACGAGGAGCTCTACCTTCCGGGGACGATCGCGCAGGCGCCGCTGCAAATTCGCACGCTGTCGCGCTTCCTGGAATATGCGCTCGCCATTTCGGCCTGGAAGCAGGCGGGCGACGTGCGCTGGGCGCTGCGCAGCAATCCTTCGAGCGGCAACCTGCATCCCACCGAGGGTTATCTCCTGGTCGGCGCGCTCGCCGGGCTCGCGCCTTTCCCGGCGCTCTGCCATTACGCGGCCGACGAGCACGCGCTCGAGCTGCGCGCCGAGCTGCCGCGCAAGGCGTTCGAGTCGCTCATGCGCGCGTTTCCCGCAGGCGCCTTCCTGCTTGGCTTCGCCTCGGTGAACTGGCGCGAGACCTGGAAGTACGGCGAGCGCGCCTTTCGTTACTGCCAGCACGATATCGGGCACGCGCTCGGCGCGGCGCGCTTCGCAGCGCGCACGCTGGGATGGCGCATGCGCCTGCTCGACGGCGCCTCCGACGATACGATCGCCGCGCTGCTCGGCATCGATCGGGACGCCGATTTCGCAGGCGCGGAGCGCGAGCATCCGGATTGCCTCGCGGTCGTGTGGCCGGGCGATGCGGCGGTGCGCCTGCCCGCCACGCTGAGCGTGCCGCCGGCGTTCCGGGCGGCGACCTGGCACGGCAGCGCCAACCGGCTCAGCCGCGACGATCCTGTGCAATGGCCGCTGCTTGGCGAAGTGGAAGCCGCTTCTTGGAAGCACAGCACCGAGCACGCGCTGATTGACGTGCAAACCGCATCGCGCTCGGGCGCGGCGCGAGGCGGTCCTGCCGCGGGACAAGTCATTCGCCAGCGACGCAGCGCGCTCGCCTTCGACGCCAAGACCTCGGTCGCGGCCGCGAGGTTCTTCGGCATGCTCGAGTGCAGCATGCCGCGCGGCATGCCTCTCGACGTTCTCGGTTGGGCGCCGGCGATTCATCTCGCGCTGTTCGTGCACCGCGTGGAGGGGTTGCCGGCGGGCCTTTACATGCTGGCGCGCGACCCGGCCAGGGTCGGCGCGTTGCGCGCCGCGACCCACCCGCATTTCGCGTGGACGCCGCCGCCCGGCTGCCCGGCGGACTTGCCGCTGTTTCTTCTCCAGGAAGGCGACGCGCGCGAGCTGGCGGCGCAGCTGAGCTGCCGGCAGGAGATCGCCGGCGACAGCGCATTCTCGCTCGGCATGATCGCCGAGTTCGAGCCGCGGCTGCGGCAGCACGGCGCGTGGTTCTATCGCAGGCTTTTCTGGGAGGCCGGCGTGATCGGGCAGGTTCTGTACCTGGAAGCCGAGGCGGCGGGAGTGCGCGCGACCGGCATCGGCTGCTTTTTCGACGACCCGGTTCACGACGTGCTCGGATTCAGGGACCGGGCCTTCCAGTCGCTTTATCACTTCACCACCGGCGGCCCGCTAGACGACCCGCGCCTTACGACGCTGCCCGCTTACGGTATTCGAGCGTGATGCTCAGCAGGTTGCTGCCGAGCTGCACCGCGGAAGCGGCGAAGAGAATCGCCGCGGGATAAGCGAAGAACTGAGGCGCGGTCACGGCTGCGGCGAGCAGGGCGACGGCGAGAAGATGCAGCCACAGCTGCCGGCGCTGCTTGCGCTCGTCGAGGTATTGCCGGACGTTCGGCGCTTGGGCTCCCAGCCGCGCCTGCAGATGCAGCCAGGCGAGAAACGGCACGATTTTGTAGAGCATGGCGGTTACGACGGACAGGAGCGCACCGGCGATGACCAGCACGCCGACGAGCATCTGCCCGCCCCAATAGGGCGTCGCGAGCCAGACGAGAGCCGCGGCAAGGGAGCAAACGACCGCGGCGCGCCAGAAGACGAAGTTCACGTCGGGCTGCCGGCGGCGCCGTTTCGCGTGCAGCCACAAAGTCGTGGCCGCGAAGCCGGCGTAGAGGCCCACGGGACCGGCGATCCACCCCGCGGCCAGCATGCCGAGCGCCGCGAACGGCAGCCAGCGCATCCACTTCGGATACGCCGGCGTCATATGGAACATCGGAACGACCTGGGCGGCCACCGCGGCGATGAGCATGCCGGCCCAGCCGAGAAGGCCCCACGCGGGATGCAGATCGCGCAGCGCGGGCGCCGGCATGGCGCCGAAGCCGCTGCGCCCGGCGGCGAGCCACAGTCCGAGCAGCACGGTGACCGCGAGCGCGATGCCCGCAAGGCGCAGCGCCGCGACGGTCGCGCTCACTACGCGCACGCGCCAGAGCGCCCATGCGAGCGCGGAGAGAAACACTGCGAAAGCGAACCCCAGCAATCCCATGGCGAGCGCCATGAGCGCCGGTTCGGCGGTGAGAAATCCAGCCGCGAGCGCAAGCGTGCCCAGCGCGAGGCCGGCGTGCACCGCGAACGCGACCGCGCGCGGGCGGGCGACCGGCGCGCCGGCGAGCACCGGCAGGATCTGCAGCATCGCGCCCAGCATCACCATGCCGAGAACCCCGAGGGTGAGAAGGTGCGTGATGGCGAGCGCGGCGGGGGACCAGCGCGATTCGAAGAGAGCGGGACCTTGCCGGAGCGCGACGAGCGCCGCGAGAAACGCAAATGCCGGCGCCGTGAGGAAGAAGCGAAGCGGCACCGAAAACGGCGGTGCCTGGTCGAACCTCAACACGCTGCGATCAGCTCTCCCGCGCGCGAGCCGAGGGCCTCGTCGAGCATCGGGTACATCATGCTCTCTTCCTTGATGTTGTGCTGCTGCATGAGCAGCAGCAGCGTCTCGGAAAGCCCGAGGTACTGCGCGCTTTCGCGCGCGAGCGCCGCCTGCTTCATTTCCTCGAAGAGGCGCCGCATCTGCTCGTGCTCGATGCGCATCGTCTGCGTCGGCCCTGCGCCCGACATGCCGGTCGCTTCCTCGAAGGCGGGAAAGAGCTTTTCCTCCTCGAGCGCGAAGTGGCGTTGCATCGCGCCGTGGAAAGCTTCGAAGGCCGCCTGCGCCGCGGCCCAGTCGCCGCTCGCGACCGCGTCCTCGGCGCGCGCGAACGCCTCGTCGCATTGCCGGTGCTCTTGGGACATGTAATCGCCGATGTTCGCCATGACTCTAGGCACCTTTCAGAAGCGGCAGCTTGTCCTTCACCGCCGCCCAGTGATCGGCCTGCGGCAGCGGGTCGGCGCGTCGCACGATCGGCGGCCACTGGCGCGAGAGCTCGGCGTTGAGCTGCGCGTACTTTTCCATTCCGGCGGGCACCTCGCTATCGGCGTAGATCGCGTTCACCGGGCACTCCGGGACGCACACCGCGCAGTCGATGCACAGGTCGGGATTGATCGCGAGGAAGTTCGGGCCTTCGGTGAACGCGTCCACCGGGCAGACCTCGACGCAATCGGTGTGTTTGCAGTTGATGCAGGCTTCGGTGACGACGAAGGTCATGCGCGCGCCTCTTCGAGCGGTTTGCGAACGATCCTGACCGGGGTCGGGCAGGCGCCGGTGGCGCACGGCGGCGCGGCCTTCTTGGTGGCGATCGCCGACCACCGACGCTTGGCCGTTACCTCATTAAGATTTATTTGAGAAGCGGTTGCGGGTATCGGCTTGCCCTCGGCGATGAGCTTCTGCACGCGCAAAAGGCCCAGAAGCGCCGCGCCGTACGCGCCGTTGAGCTGCCCCAGCCCGTCGGGCGCGACCTGCAATTTGTCCTTCAGGTTTTGCTCGAGCGCATGGATCATCGCGGCGTTGCGCGTCATTCCGCCGGTCAGCATGTAGGCGGGCTCGAGGCTCACGCGCCGCATGAGCTGCACCGCGCGGCCGCCGAGCGCGACCATGGCGCCCATCATGATGTCCTCGGCCGGCACGCCGCCCGCGAGGTGGCTGATCACCTCGGATTCGGCGAACACGGCGCACACGCTGCTCACGGGCTTCGGGTTCTTCGAGCGCAGCGCGTATTCGCCGATCTGGTCGGTGGTGATGCCGAGATAGCGCGCGGTCTTCTCGAGGAACGCGCCGGTGCCGGCCGCGCACTTGTCGTTCAGGCGAAACGCCTTGACGCGGCCTTCGGCGTCGACGCGGATCGCCTTGATGTCCTGCCCGCCTATGTCGAGGATGGTGCGCGTGCCGGGAAAGAGGTGCACCGCGGCGCGCGCGTGCGCGGTGAGCTCGGTGAGCTGCGTGTGCCGGTAGGCGACCGTGTAGCGGCCGTAGCCGGTGGCGGCCACGTAGGTTACCTGAGAGCGCTCCAGCCCCGCGTCCTTCAGGAGCTCGTCGAACACGCTTTCGGCGGCGAGCGCGAGCTTGAAGCCCGTGCGCCGCACGGCGCGCCCGGCGACCTTGAAGCTCTCGTCGAGCAGCAGCGCCTTGCTGTAGGTCGAGCCGATGTCGATGCCTGCGACGTAGATCATTTGATTTCCTCCTATGCGGCAGCCGCCTGCGGCTGCGCGCCGAAGACGCGGTCATGGGCGAAGAGCGCGGCGCCCAGGGCGCCGCAGAAATGCGCGTCCTCGCTCACGTTCACGCGCATGCCGATTTCCTCCCCGATGAGATGCACCATGGCGACGTTGCGGCTCACCCCGCCGGTGAACGTCACCTCGGACTCGATGCCCACGCGCCGCGCGAGCGAGACGCAGCGGCTCGTGATCGCCTGGTGCACGCCCATCAGCACATCCTCGGGCAGCAAGCCCTTCGAGAGATGGCTGATGATCTCCGACTCGGCG
Source organism: Betaproteobacteria bacterium (assembly GCA_004297625.1). Classification (GTDB taxonomy): domain Bacteria; phylum Pseudomonadota; class Gammaproteobacteria; order Burkholderiales; family SG8-39; genus SCGC-AG-212-J23. The sequence continues at coordinate 44,748 of SCTY01000058.1, forward strand.
AACACGGTGCAGGTCGTCGTGATGCGCACCGGGTTCGTCGCCTGAAGCGCGAGCGGCCCGAGCTTCGACAGCGGCATCTCGAGCGCGAACGATGCCGCGCCGAGAAAGCGCCCGGTGCCGGCGGCGCATTTGTCGTTCATGGTGAAGTTGAGCACCTTGCCGTCCGGGCCGACCCGGATCGCCTTGGTGTCCTGCCCGCCGATGTCGATCACCGTGCGCGTGAGCGGGAAGAGCGTCACCGCGCCGCGCGCGTGGCAGGAGATCTCGGTCACCTGCTCCTTGCCGAAGGTGACGTTGTAGCGCCCGTAGCCCGTGCCGGCGACATAGGCCACGTCGCTCTCGGCGATGCCGGCGTTCTCGAGCGCGGCGCGGAAGGCGTCCTGCGCCACCGTCTGCATGCTGGTTTCCATGTCGAGCAGCGCGCGGCCCACGATGCGCCGCTCTCCGTCGAGGATCACGGCCTTGGTCTGCGTGGAGCCGACGTCGACGCCTGCGGTGTATTTCATGACGCCCTCCTGCTGCCGCGTTGTCCCAGCGCCTCGAAGAACGCGTCGACGCGGTTCTTGATCTGCGCGTCGGCCCAGTAGCGCGGGTCGATGAGATCGGATTCGATGTACAGCGTCGGCACGTCGAGCCGGCTGATGAACTCGCGCGTGTCCGCCATGCCGGAGGACACGAAGCGGCAGCTCTTGATGCCGTGGAACACCACGCCGTCGGTGCCGTAGTCGCGGATCTGCTGCGCCAGGCGCTCGTGCGCGAAGAACTGGTTCGAAAGCCCGCGCTGCGCGGCGATCGCGGTGACTTCCGCCAGGCTCTCGAGCGGCCGCGAGGTGTCGTATCTCAATTCGGCGGCGTCCATGCCGCCCGCGGCGAAGGTGAGGTAGTCGGAGTAGGCGAAGACGCCGCCCCAGTTCTCGAAGAGCTCGACCAGGCGCCGCATGGACACGTAGCAGGGCGTTCCCGAGAAGAGCAGGCGGAAGCGCTCGTCCTTGACGCGCCCTTCGCCGCGCGCCACCTTCGCCTCGAGGTGCTGCTCGAGGCGGCGCATGAAGTCCACGCCTTCCTGCGTGCCGCGATGCACGTTCATGATCCCGATGTACGTGAGGCCGTCGAGCATCGCGTTGTAGGGCGCGGGCGTGCGGCGGTTCAGCATCATTACGTTGTTCCAGTGGCCCACCATGCGGTTCACCCGGTCCTCGATCTCGGCGAGCTTGTCGAGGTCGAGTTTCTTGCCGGTGATCTTTTCGCAGCGCGCAATCAGCTCGGCGAACTGCGCCTCGACCCAGCGTGAGTCGGCCGAGTGCTGCGCGTCGCCGGGACGCACCTGCCAGCCGGCGGCGCGCTGGCCGGGAAGGTCGAGCACGAAGGTGGGCGTCTTCAGCCAGCGCTCCCAGATCTCGGCCCACTTGATGAAGGTGCTGCACATGTTGGAGGCGATCGCGAGGCTCGCCTTCGGAATGCGGCCGACGGGGTGGCGGTTTTCCTTGAGGATGAGCCCCACGTCGGCCTTGACGTAGGAGCACACGTCAGGCGACATGCCGTAGTCCTCGGACAGGCGGATGTACTCCTCCGAGCTCTTGCGCACGCCGGTCTGCAGCGAGTTGATCTCGGGGAACACCAGCTTGAAGTCGAACGCGCGCAGGATCTCGACCGCGTTGCCCATCACGAACACGTTGGCGACGGGCTGTCCCAGCTCGTTCGCCTGCTCGAGCTCGGCGTACCACTCCTTGATGAGGCGCTGGCCTTCGACGCGCGGATCGAACGCGCTTTTCTCCGTCTCGGGTCTACTGGCGGTTGCGGTCGTCATCTCTCTCTCCTCTAGGCAAGCGCGAACAGCAGCGACTCGGCGAAGGTCTCCACCTGCATCGCCATCTGCTCGAACGAAGTCATCTTTTCCTCGAATTCGAGCACGAGGTAGGGCACGCCCACCTCGTCGAAGTGCTTGGACCACGCGAGCTGGTCGTCCAGCCCCGGCTCGCAGAACTTGGCGGCGGTAAGGATCGCGGCATCGGCGTTCGCGCCGCGCAGCATCTCCATGAGGTAGCCCTCCTTGGATTTGCGCGCGTCGTGCTGCACCGGGCTCGCCGCCGAGCGCTCGACGTAGCTCTCGGCGAGCGCCCAGACCGGGTCGCCGCCCTCGGGCACGTCGGCCGTGAGCCAGCGCATGCCGATGAGGAGGTCGTCGTCCACCACGTAGCAGCTCTCGTCGATCGCTTCCAGCATCTCGAGCGGCGGCTGCTCGCAGAAGCCGCCGACGAACACCACGCGCGGCTTGTCCTGCGCCGGGGCCTTGCGGTGCGCGAGCGCGGCCAGCGCCCGCTCGAGGAGCGCGTTGTGCTCTTCGCACGGCATGCGCGAGCGCGCGCGCGTCAGCAGGTACGACTCGGTGCACGAGAGCTTCCACGGCGCGTCGCGCCGCAGCGCGTAGACCTCGCGGAGGAGGGCGCGGTTGCGGTTGTAGGTGCGCAGGCTCGCGCGCAGCGCCTCGTCGCTCACCTTGCGGCCGGTTTTCGCCTCGAGCACGCCGCGCAGCCGCTGGTATTCGGCGGCGATGTAGCGCACCGCGCCCGGCGTGTTCACGTTCTGCGGCAGGTACAGGATCTGCGAGACCTGGTCGGGGAGGTTGCGCGCCCAGATCCCGGCGAGGTGCTTGGCCGCGTCGCAGATCGGGTGCGTCACGAAGCCCGACAGGTCTTTCAGCGAGCCGTTGAGGCCCATCTCGGTGGTGGAGCGGCAGATCGAGCACACGAACGAGCCCATGCGCGCGTCGGCGTGCTTCATCTCCATGCGGTTGCCGCCGCCGAGCAGCGCCATCGGCAGCAGGCCGGCGGCGTGCGCGATCTCTTCAGGGAAGTACACCGGGAAGTGGCCGAGCGTGCCGCTGAAGCCCTCCGGCAGGCCCGGCGGTATGCCGGGCTCGCGCACCGCCTCGTTGCAGCGCTCGAGGACCAGCTCCAGCTCCTTCTGCGAATCGTAGACCGCTTCCGGCATACTCCCCTCCTAAATAGGTAATTCGGTACCAGTATGCGTATTTAGGCCAAAAATGCAAAATCGGGATTTGATTCAGGTCAAAAAAAGCCGAGAAAATCGGTCAACTACTGCCCGCGCCGGAAGGTGAGCGGCGAGGTGATCGCCAGGGGTGAGAAGCGGATCGACGAGGACCCGGATTACTGGGCTGACCGCACGATGGACGAGCTCCTCGCGCGGGTGGCCGACTCGACGCCGAAGCCGCCGGGCCGCGCTCCATGAGACCGCCCGGCGGCGGCGCGGCGGCTAACCGTTCAGGCTATGACGCGGTCGGCCGAAAAGCGCGAGTCCGATGCCGGTGCCCAGGCCCCAAGCGCCGTTGACGATCGGGCCGATCGCCATCGACAGCGGCGCAAAGCCCGCCGCCATCGGCTGACCCTTGAGCGGCGCGACGACGAACCACGCAACGAGCGTCGGCAGCACGGCGCCGAACACCGCGGAGGCGATGATCAGCGGCGCGTCGTCCAGGCGCGCGAGCGCCGCGGCGAGAATCACGCCCCACACTCCGCCCCAGAAGGCGAGGGACCATAGCTGCGGAACGCCCCATGGGGCGGTGGGCTGCATGGAGTACGGTGAAAATTTCGCAAGGTCCATCGCATGCAGCAGCGCGGCCGCGCTCTGGTGGAAAACGATCACCGCTAAAAAGCCGGAAATGAAACCGACGACGAGCCAGCGCGGCAGCTGCGTTGTCGCCGGATAGTGACGCATCGCATGAGTAGTCATTGCACTCTCCTGGTAATGAACTTCTATCACGGCCCTGTGTCGCCCATATAGGACATTCAACCCAGGAGTTCGTGCCATGGGCGTCGGCAAAATCTGCAGCCGCGACGTTGTTTTCGCGCGGCGAAACGAAAGCGTCGCACAGGCGGCGCACTTGATGCGCGAGCACCACGTCGGGACCGTCGTGGTGGTCGACGAGCGCAACGGCCGGCGCTTTCCTGTCGGTATGCTGACCGACCGCGACATCGCGGTGGGCGTGGTGGCGCTCGGCGCCGATCCGGCGAAGAGCAATGTCGAAGGCGCCATGCCGGCGGAAGTCGTTTGCGTGCGCGACACCGACGGGCTTGGACGCGCCGTGGCGCTCATGCGCGCACAGGGCGTGCGCCGGCTGCCGGTGATCGATGCGTCCGGCGCATTGGTGGGCGTGCTGAGCGCCGACGACGTGCTCGAGGTGCTCGCAGAGGAGCTCTACTGCCTGGGCGGCATGATGGTGCGCGGCGAGCGCTACGAGCGCGAGCACCGCAAGGCCGCCTGAGCTTCGCTTGCGCTTGCCCGCACGCAAATTGCTGGCGAACGCATGATGAGCGAGTGGTGGAAGCGCGGCATCGTCTACCAGATCTATCCGCTCTCGTTCCAGGACTCCAACGGCGACGGCAAGGGCGACCTGCAGGGGATCCGCGGCCGCCTGGATTATCTTCAATGGCTCGGCGTCGACGCAGTGTGGATATCGCCGATCTATCCCTCGCCGATGAAGGACTGCGGTTACGACGTCGCCGACTACCGCGGCATCGCGCCCGAGTTCGGCACGTTGTCGGATTTCGACGCGCTGTTTGCGGATGTGCGTGCGCGCGGCATGAAGCTGATTCTCGACTTCGTGCCGAACCACAGCTCCGACCAGCACCCCTGGTTCCGCGAAAGCCGCGACTCGCGAAGAAGCGCGAAGCGGGACTGGTACATCTGGCGCGACCCGGCGAAAGACGGCGGGCCGCCCAACAACTGGCTCAGCAATTTCGCTGGCAGCGCCTGGACGCTCGACAAGCGCACGGGCCAGTATTACTACCACGCGTTCCTCAAGGAGCAGCCCGATCTCAACTGGCGCAATCCGGCGGTGCGCACGGCGATGTACGACGTGCTGCGCTTCTGGATGGAGCGGGGCGTGGACGGCTTCCGCGTCGATGTGCTGTGGCATCTCATGAAGGACGCGCAAATGCGCGACAACCCGCCGAATCCGGGCTACCGGCCGGGCGACCCTGCGGTGCGGCGCGTGCTGGACGTGTATTCGGCGGACCAGCCCGAGATCTTCGAGGTGCTCGCCGAGATGCGCGGCGTGGTCGACGCGTATCCGGGGCGCATCCTCATCGGCGAAATCTACCTGCCGCTCGAGCGCCTGGTCGCCTATTACGGAGTCGGCGGCAACGGCGTGCACCTGCCTTTCAATTTCCACTTGATCCTCGCGCCGTGGAGCGCGCGCGAGATCGCGAAAGTGATCGCCGAGTACGAGCGCCTGGTACCGCCGGGCGAATGGCCGAACTGGGTGATCGGCAACCACGACCAGAAGCGAATCGCGACGCGTGTGGGCGCTGCGCAGGCGCGCGTCGCGGCGATGCTGCTGCTCACGTTGCGCGGCACGCCGACGCTCTACTACGGCGACGAGCTCGGGATGGAGGATGTCCGCATTCCCCCGGAGCGCGCGCGCGACAACTGGACCCGCACGGAACCGGGCCAGGTGGGCCGCGACCCGCAGAGGACGCCGATGCAGTGGGATGCGAGCGTCAACGCCGGCTTCACGCGGAGCGAGCCTTGGTTACCGCTCAACAAGAATTTTGAACGAGTCTGTGTTGAGTCGCAAAAACGAGATGCGCACTCGATGCTCTCGCTTTACCGCGCGCTCATTGACTTGCGGCGCAGCTCGGCGGCGCTGGTCGGCGGGGCGAAGCGGCTGGTGGAGGCGCCCGACGAAGTGCTGGCTTACGAGCGCGCAGAAGGCCGCGAGCGGCTGATGGTCGCTCTGAATTTCTGCCGCGAGCCGCGCGTGCTGCGCGGCGTCGCGGGGCGGCTGCTTCTTTCGACGCATCTCGACCGCGAGGGCGAGCGCTTCGATGGCGAGCTTCGCCTGCGCGCGGACGAAGGGGTTATCGCCGACCTCGCGGCGCGGGCTTCTTGATGGGCGCGCCGGTCTTGCCCAGCCGCGCTTCCTCCGCTTGATCGAGACCGCCGCCGAGGCCGGCTTCGTTTCCGCGCACGACGCGATCGGCATCGCGGTCGGCGTTCTCGCGCACGCGCGGCTCCTTGCCCGCCGCCATGCGCTCGCCGGTGCCGTACCGGTCGCTGTTGTCATCCATGCCGAGGTCGCCGACGCTGCGCCCGGCATTCACGATGTCGGAGCCGCTGTCGGAGGAATCGCTCGGTCCGAGCGACTTGGTGTCATGTCCCTTCAGCGAACGGGGTCTGCGATCGATGGGAAAGTTGTCGGGATCCAGAGTGCTTCTTGCCATTTCGGCCTCCGTTTGGGGGATGATGGAAAGGCACGCAAGGTCTATTCCAGCCCAGGAGGCGTCAAATGGGTCGAACCGCAGTAGGCGTATTCGACAGCGTAAGCGCTGCCGAGAAAGCGAAAGCGGAGCTATTGAAGTCCGGAATACAGGAAGAGCGCATCGCGCTGAGCGCGAACCTCACGGACGACGGCATCGCTTCCGAAGCGCCCGGCCAATCGTACGAGCATCAGACCTACGGGGGCTCGGACCGGATGGACACGCACCGCGCGCGCTACGGCGAGGCGGTGCGCACCGGCGCGTGCGTGCTCAGCGTCGCAAGCAGCTCGGGCGGCGACTGCAAGCAGCTTCAGCAGGTCATGAAGCGCGTCGGCGCGCGCGTCACCATGGAGCGCCCGGGCTAGCGCTTGGCGAGCAGCTCGCGCGCGCGCTTCTGCAGCGCGCGGTACGACTGCTCCCATTGCCCTTCGCGGGGCGAGGTGACGGCGAGCTGGCGCACCAGCGTCTCGAGTTCCATGTAATCAGAGGCGTACACCAGCTCGACCGGACGGTCCTGGCAGATGCCGATGCAGGTGGACTCGGCTTCCAGCCGCCCGCAGCCGATGCACTGCCAGGCTTTCATGCGTTCAGCCATTGCACCTTCCGCTGCATGCGCAAGTCCTCGAGCGAGTAGCGCTCGAGCGTTGCGTAAAAATTGGCGACAGCTTCCTCCAGCACTCCCCGCAACCGGCATGCCTTGATGAGCACGCAGGCGCTGCTATCGCGCTCGAAGCACTCTGCCGCGCGGTCGCCGCCTTCGGCCAGGCGCACCACGCGCCCCACGTTGATGGCCGACGGGGCGCGGGCGAGCTGCAGCCCGCCGCCCCTGCCGCGCCGGTTTTCGAGAAAGCCTTCCTTTCCGAGGAAATGCACCACCTTCACCACGTGGTGCTCCGAGATGGCGAAGGCTTTCGCCACCTCGGCGATCGTCGCCCGTTTCTCGGGCGCCGCCGCCAGGTACATCAGCACCCTGAGGCTGTAGTCGGTGAAGGTGGTGAGGCGCACGCCCTAGTTCGCTCCATCAAGAACAGCCTGAAACTCGGGCCTGCGAGGCCCGCGCAGCAGCTTGAGCGCGTACACGGCAAGGAACAGCGCGCCGATCGCGAACACGATATCGCCGGGCGCGCGCAGCCACACCAGCGTTTCCATGACGCCGGAGCGCACGATTTCCGGCGAGCGCGCGTACCAGAGGCCCGTGGTGACGCTGTGGTAGGCCTGGTAGATGCCCGCGGGAAGGAGCGACACGAACACCATCAGCGCGAGGCCGATGTTCAGGCCCCAGAACGCCGGCGCGAGCACGCGGTCGGCGTGCCGGCTGCGCTCGTACAAGCCGCGCAGGCAGAACAGCATCAGGCCGATGCCGAGCATGCCGTACACGCCGAAGAGCGCGGCGTGGCCGTGCGCGGGCGTCATGTTGAGACCCTGCACGTAGTACAGCGACGCCGGCGGATTGATGGCGAAGCCGAGAAGGCCCGCACCGACCGAGTTCCAGAAGCCGACCGAGACGAAGCACAGGATCGGCCAGCGGTACGCGCTCACCCAGGGCGCCGCCTTGCTGCGCTGGTAGTTCCGGTAGCCTTCGATGCCGAGCAGGGCGAGTGGCACCACTTCGAGTGCGGAGAACACGGCGCCCACGGCGATGACCGAGGTCGGCGTGCCCGTCCAGTACAGGTGATGCAGCGTGCCGAGGATCCCGCCGAACAGGAACACGATGGTCTCCATCACGATGGCGCGGTTGGCGCTCGTCGTGGCCACCAGGCCGAGGCGCGTGAAGATCAGCGCGATCACCGCGGTGGCGAACACCTCGAAGAAGCCTTCGACCCACAGGTGCACGAGCCACCACCTCCAGTACTCGACCATGGCGTAGTGCGTGTGCTGGCCCCAGGTGAGCGAAGCGGCGTAGAAAAGCCCGATGCACGTGGCCGAGAGGAACACCATGGCGACGAGGCCTCGGGTCTCCGAGGGCATCTTCAGCGCCGGCCACAGCGCGCGGCCGAGGAGCAGCAGCCAGAAGAGCAGGCCCACGAAGAGCAGCACCTGCCAGACCCGGCCCATGCTGGTGAACTCGAGGCCCTGGTTGCCGAGCCAGAAGCTGAAGTCGAAGCCCTGGCGCGAGAGCGTGCCGAGCCAGCCGAACGCCGTCGAGCCGACGACGATGGCGAGCAGAGCATAGAACAGCACGTCCACGCCCAGCTTCTGGAATCTGGGCTCGTGGCCGGACAGCAGCGGCGCGATGTACAGGCCGGTGGCGAGCCACGCGGTCGCGATCCAGAAGATGCCGAACTGCGTGTGGATCGTGCGGCTCACCGTGTAGGGCAGTACTTCGGCGAGGGCGATGCCGTAAAAAGACTGGCCTTCCACCGCGTAGTGCGCCGTGACGGCGCCCATGCCGATCTGCGCGAGGATCAGCCCGATCACTACGAAGAAGTACTTGCGCGTCGCCTTCATCGACGGCGTGGCCACCGCGTTCAGCAGCGGATCGCGCGCCGGCACCGTCGGGTCCGGCTCCTCAGCATGCGCGCCGTGGTACCAGACCATGCCGGCAATACCGGCGATGAGCAGAATGATGCTCGCGATGGTCCACATCGAGGCGGTGCCGGTCAGCGTGTTGCCGACGATCGGCTCGTGCGGCCAGTTGCTGGTGTAGGAAAGCCCGCTTTCGCCGGGACGGTCGGTGGTCGCGGACCAGGCCGACCAGAAGAAGAAGGCGGAAAGCGCCTTGCGGTCCTCGGCGCGCGGGAGCGCGTTGTCGGTCATGGCGTACTGTTCGCGCAGCTCGTTGAGCGCCGGCGCGTCCCCGAAAAGGCCGTCGTAGTGGCGCTCGAGTTGCGCGATGGCTGCTGCGCGCTCGCGCGACACGGTGAGCGTTCCGCTCGCCGCGTCGTACGTATTGGCGCGCATCTCCTCGCGCACCGCCGCGTCTATAGCGCCGCGCTGCACGGTGCTGAGCGAGTCGTAAGGCGCCCGGAAAAGCGAGTGGGCGCGCAGGTCGCGGTAGGCGATCGCCTCGCGATGCAGCCAGTCCGCCGACCAGTCGGGCGCGACGTAGCTGCCATGGCCCCATACGCTGCCGAGCTGCTGGCCGCCCGCCGCGAGCCAGGCGCGCTGGCCCTCGCGGATCTCGCCGGCGGTGTACAGCGTTTCACCGCCCGGCGTGCGGACGGCTTCGGGAATGGGCGGCGCGGCGAGGTAGATCTCGCGTCCGAGCCAGCCCAGGGCGGCAAAGGACAGCAAGAAAACAATGGCCAGCCCAATCCATAGTCTGCGGTTCTGATGCATTGAAGCGGTTCCTTTCAGGAGGGTGGGATCTTTATAGGTGCAAACGATATACACCTTCAAGTCCGCTTTTTTGATCTACGTCAAAGGTCGCGCCGGCGGGCCGGTCATCATCGGCACCATGCAGATTGCCCCTCCCTATCCTGCCTCGGCGATGGTCGTGGACCCGGCGCTCGTCCGGAAGCACGACGTCAGCGGGCCGCGCTACACCTCGTACCCGACCGCGGACCGCTTCACGCCGGCCTTCGGCGAAGCCGAGCTAAAAAAATTCCTGAAAGCGAGAAGCGGCACGCAGGCGTGGTCGCTGTACATGCACCTGCCGTTCTGCGACACGCTCTGCTATTACTGCGCTTGCAACAAGGTCATTACGCGCGACCACGGCAAGTCGGCGCGCTACGTCGAGTATCTCGAGCGCGAAATGGCGCTTCTCGAGCCGCATCTGGGCGAGAAGCCGCGCGTCTGCCAGCTGCACTGGGGCGGCGGCACGCCGACCTTCCTCGCGCGCGACGAGATGCAGCGCCTGGTCCGCGCCGTCGATGCGCGTTTTCAGCGCACCGACGACTTCGAGTGCTCGATCGAGATCGATCCGCGGCGCATCGCGCCGGGAACGCTGCGCTTTCTCGCGGGCCTCGGGTTCAACCGGCTTTCGATCGGCGTGCAGGACTTCGACCCCGATGTGCAGCGCGCCGTGCACCGCATCCAGAGCGAGGAAGTCACGCGCGCGGCGATCGAAGAGGGCCGCGCGAGCGGCTTCCGCTCGGTGAACCTCGATCTGATCTACGGCCTGCCCAAGCAGACGCTCGAGGGCTTCGGCCGCACGCTCGAGAAGGTGATCGCGCTCGCGCCCGACCGCATCGCGCTCTACGGCTACGCGCATCTGCCGGCGATGTTCAAGCCGCAGCGGCGCATCGCCGAAGCCGACCTGCCGCGCGCCGAGACCAAGCTCCAGATCATGACCACCGCCATCGGCCGGCTGACGAGCGCGGGTTACGTCTACATCGGCTTCGACCACTTCGCCCGTCCCGACGACGCGCTCGCGATCGCGCAGGCGCAGGGCCGGCTGCAGCGCAACTTCCAGGGCTATTCGACGCACGCCGACTGCGACATGCTCGGCTTGGGCGTTTCCTCCATCGGCCGCGTCGGCCCGACGTATTACCAGAACGCAAAGACGCTGCCCGATTACTACGCGGCGCTCGATGCCGGGCGCCTGCCCGTCGTGCGCGGCATGGAGCTCTCCACCGACGACCTGCTGCGCCGCTCGGTCATCCAGCGGCTCGCGTGCGACTTCCGCCTCGGCTTCAAGACTGCCGAGGCGGCGTACAACATCGACTTCAGGCGCTACTTCAAGGCCGAGATGGCCGATGTCGCGAAGCTCGCCGAGGACGGGCTGGTCGAGCTTGTCGATGACGGCATCGTGGTGACGCCGAAGGGGCGGGTCCTGGTGCGCGCCGTTTGCATGGTGTTCGACCGCTATCTCAGAGAAAAGCGCGCCGGCGCGACGTACTCCAAAGTGCTTTAATTGCCGGAATGAATCCGGCGTGGCCCAGCCTCCCGTTCGAGGCCTGGCGCGACACCTACGCAACGTTGCACCGCTGGCTGCAGATCGCCGGCAAGATCCGCTTCGTTCAATCGCCGTGGGTCAACCATCAGTGGCACGTAACGCTCTACGTCACGGCGCGCGGGCTTTCGACCCTCGCGATCCCGCACGGCACGCGCATCTTCCAGATGGACTTCGATTTTCTCGATCACCGGCTCGTGGTGCATTCGAGCGATGGCGGCGCCAAGGCGCTGCGGCTCGAGCCGAAGTCGGTCGCGGCGTTCTACGCGGAGCTGATGGCGGCGCTGCAGGCGCTCAATCTGCCGGTGCGCATCCACACCACCCCGAACGAGATCCCGGACGCCGTGCCGTTCGAGCGCGACGAGGCGAATCGCTCCTACGATCCCGAATACGCGCAACGGTTCTGGCGGGCGCTCGTGCAGGCCGACCGCGTGTTCAAGATCTTTCGGGCGCGCTTCATCGGCAAGGCGAGCCCGGTGCATTTGTTCTGGGGCAGCTGCGACCTGGCCGCTTCGCGGTATTCCGGCCGCCGGGCGCCCGAGCATCCCGGCGGTTTTCCGAACATGCCCGACCGGGTGGTACGCGAGGCGTACTCGCACGAGTGCAGCAGCTGCGGCTTCTGGCCGGGCGGCGAGAAAACCCCTTATCCGCTGTTCTTCTCGTACGCGTATCCCGAGCCGCCGGGCTTCAAGGACGCGACAGTTCGGCCGTCCGCCGCGCACTACAGCCGCGAGCTCGGCGAGTTCTTGCTGCCGTACGAGGAAGTGCGCAACTCGCCCGATCCCGACGCTGCTCTGCTCGCGTTTCTCCAGAGTACGTACGAAGCAGCCGCCCGGCTCGCGGGATGGGATCGCGCCGCGCTCGAGGGAATTCAGGGTCAGAGTCTTAATTCACGCAACGCGTAGCTACCTGAATTAAGACTCTGACCCCGAATTCCCGTCCTGAAAGCGCGCCTGGATCTCGGCCACCTTGGCCGTGTTGAACGACAGCGCTTCGACGCAGTCCTCGTCGAGCTTCGTGCGCGCCAGCCGGCGCAGCCACGCGAAGGCTTCGGCGTTGGACCATGACGGCTTGTAGGGGCGCGGGCTGGTGAGCGCGTCGAACACGTCGGCGACCGCGACGATGCGCGCCTCGAGCGGGATCGAGCCGTCGCGCAAGCCGCGCGGGTAGCCGCTGCCGTCCATGGTCTCGTGGTGCGACTCGGCGATGTGGCGCAGAAGGTCGAGCCCCTCGAGCTGCTCGAGGCCGAAGTTGCGCGCGATCGCGTCGATCATCTCGCGGCCGCGCAGCGCGTGCCGCTCCATCTCGTCGCGCTCCTCCGCGGTCAGCGGGCCGCGCTTGTGGAGGATGCTGTCGGGCAGCGCCAGCTTTCCGAGGTCGTGCAGCGGCGCGAACTGGGAAATGCGCTCGATCGCCTCGTCGTCGAGGCTCGCGGCGCCGCTCGCGGCGAGATGCTGCGCGATGACCCGCGCGTAGCGCGACATGCGCTCGAGATGCGCGCCCGTCTCGGGGTCGCGGAAGCTCACCAGGTCGTGCGCCGTCTTGACCGCCGCGGCGAGCACCCGCAGCGCGAACATGTCGGCGGCCACGACGGCGGAAATGAGGTGCGCGTACACGTCGAGGATGCGCAGCGCCTCCTCGGTGAACACCTGCGATGTGCGCGAGTTGAAGAAGATGAACCCGGAGAAGGCGGCGTTGAGGTAGGTCGGCACGGTATAGCTCGCGCGGTAGCGCTCCTCGGCGATCACGCGCGTGTGCAGGTGCCGGCCCTCGCGGAAGATGTCGAGGTCGTTGACGACGCGCGGCCGGCCGACGCGCAGGATCTCGGCGAGGGACGGCGCGTCCGCGAGGCGCGCTTCGTAGCGCACGAGGTTGCCTCCTCCGGGCGAGCTCGCGAGGAAGGTCTTGAGCGTATCGCTCGCCGCGTCGTAAGCCGCCACCGAAATCCGGTCGACAAGGTCGACCTGGGCGTAGAGCGCCTCGTGGATCGCGGCGAGCTTGCGCTCGAGCGGCTGGCTCGAGTCCAGGAGCTGCAGCGCGTCGGCGTGCTCGAACATCTATCCGCCGAAGCCGTCGGCCACCCGCACGTCGACGAGGTTGGGAGCGCCGCTCGCGAACGCCTCGCGCAGCGCGGGCGCGATGTCCTGCGGGTCGGCGACGCGCCGCGCGGCGAGGCCGAAGGAGCGCCCGAGCGCGACGAAGTCGATTTCCGGATCGCGTAAATCCATTCCGGTGAACTTGTCCGTCGAGCGCATCGACACCAGGCGCTCCTTGATGATGCGGTAGCCGCGGTTGTTGGCGATGATGTAGGTAATGGGCAGCTTCTCGTGCGCGGCGCTCCACAGCGCCTGCACGCTGTACAGGGACGAGCCGTCGCCCACGATGGCCGCTACCGGCCGGCCGGGAAGGGCCAGGCTGATCCCCACCGCGCCCGGCATGGCGAAGCCGAGCCCGCCGCTCGCGAGTCCGTAATAGGACCGCGGATCGCGCAGCGGCAGCAGCTTCGGCAGCGCATAGGTGCTCACCAGGCCCTCGTCCACGACGACCGCGTCCTTCGGCAGCGTTTCGGTGAACCGCAGCATGAGGTAGCGCGGATCGATAGGCGCCGTTTCCGCCGCGAGCAAAGCCTCCATGCGCGCGCTCTCGCGCTGCGCGCTCCAGTTGCGGCTCTTCAATGCGTCGAGCCTCGCCTTTGCTTCCGCTTCGGGACGGTTTCGTAAAAGCGCAAGAAGCGCCCGTAGCGTTTCCTTGACGTTCGCCGCTACGGCGAGGTCCGTTCGGTAGTTCTTGCCAAGCTCGGCGCTGCGCTCGGAGATATGGATGACCGGCAGGGTTTCGGGCAGCGGCTCGACCGGGCTGTAGACCGACATGCGCAGCAAGTCGGCGCCCAGGCAGAGCAGCACGTCGTAGTCCTGAAGAAGCGCGCGCACCTGCTTCTGCGAGCGGGTGAGGGCGCCCATGAAGGCCGGGTGCTCGGTCGGGAACTGCGCGCTGTACGGGATGGACGACTGGTAGACCGCCGCGCCGAGGAGCTCGGCGAGCTCGGCCGCTTCGCCGAAGGCGTCGCGCATCGCGAGCTCCTGCCCTGCCAGGATCGCCGGGCGGCGCGCCGCCAGCAGCCTCTTCAAAAGTTGCTGCAAAGTCTCGTCGTTAGGCCGCACCGCAGCGTCGACGCGCACCGGGCGGCCCATGTCGATCTCCACGCTCTGGTCGAGCACGTCGCCGGGCAGGCTGAGGAACACCGGGCCGGTCGGCGGGGTGAGCGCGATCTTGGCCGCGCGGTGCAGGATCCGCGGCAGGTCCTCGGCGCGCGTCACGTCGACCGCCCATTTCACGAGCGGCTGCGCGATCGGCACCAGGGGCTCGTAGAGCATCGGCTCGAGCAGCCCATGGCCCTGCTCCTGCTGCCCGGCGGTCAGAATCACCGGCGAGCCCGAGAACCTGGCGTTGTAGAGCGCGCCGATGGCGTTGCCGAGGCCCGGCGCCACGTGGACGTTGGCGGCAGCGAGCCGGTTCGAGGCGCGGCAGAACCCGTCCGCCATGCCGAGCACGACCGCTTCCTGCAAGCCGAGCACGTACTTGAGCTGCGGGTAATCGGGCACGACTTCCATGATGGGCAGCTCGGTGGTGCCCGGATTGCCGAAGAGGTGGGTGACGCCTTCGTCGACAAGCAGCTGTAGAAAAGCGGCTCGTCCGGTAATTCTTGTCATTGCGCGCAAGTCTACCGCGCGCGGCAACGCGAGTTCCGGATGGACTACTTGGGGTCCACTACCGCGACCCGCGGGCGGCGGCGCTCGGGACTCGCGTACGGACCGTCGGCGATTACATCCAGGGCGTCGAGAAACACCTGATCGGGCAGCGCTTCTTCGCCGGCCAGCCAGCGGAACAGGCGCGCGCGCGGGACATTGAGGAATTTCGCGAGCAAGCCGCGTGCCCGGAATCGTTCTTGCTTGGGACTCTGCTTGTGGCCAAAGAAGCGTATCGGGTCGGCATTACCGGTTCGTATGGCGGGCTGAACCTCGGCGACGAGGCGATCCTGCACTCGATGATCGCGCAGCTGCGCCGCGACCTTCCGGTGGAGATCACGGTGTTCTCGCGCGATCCCGAGGACACCAAGCGGCGCCACGGCGTCGAGCGCGCGGTGCCGGTGCGCAAGCTCTCGCGCGCCGAGGTCGTGCCCGAAATCGAGCGCCTCGACGTGCTCCTCGTCGGCGGCGGCGGCATCCTGTTCGACGCCGAGGCGCGCATCTACCTGCGCGAGGCGCAGATCGCCCAGGAAAAGGGCGTGCGCGTGATGCTGTACGCGGTAGGCGCGGGGCCGCTCGGCGACCCGGCGGTGCAGGCTGCGGTGCGCGAGGCGCTCGAGCACGTCGATGTCGTCACCGTACGCGAGCGCGGCGCGCAGCACGTGCTCGAAGAAGCGGGCGTGCATCGCGAAATCGCCGTGACCGCGGACCCGGCGCTGCTTCTCAAGCCGGAGCCGCTGCCCCGCGGCGTGATGAAGCAGGAAGGCCTGGAAGGCCGGCGGCGCCTCATAGGCATGTCGGTGCGCGAGCCCGGCGTGGCCGCGCCCGACATCGATCCCAAGGAGTATCACGCGCTGCTCGCCAACGCCGCAGACTTCATGGTCGACCGTTTCGACGCCGACATCGTCTTCGTGCCGATGGAGCACTCGGTGCTCGACACGCAGCACAGCCACGCGGTCATCGCGCAGATGCTGCGCGCGCAGCGCGCCACCGTGCTGAAAGGCGCCTACAGCTCCGGCCAGCTGCTCTCGCTCGTGAGCAAGTTCCGCTTCGCGGTGGGCATGCGGCTGCACTTCCTCATCTTCGCCGCGCTGCGCGGCGTGCCCTTCGTCGCGCTGCCTTATGCCGGAAAGGTCAGCGGCTTTCTCGAGGAGCTGCAGGTCCCGACGCCGCCGTACAAGCTGGTGAACGCCGGCCGGCTGATCGCCTACATCGACCAGTCCTGGGACCAGAGCCGCGCGATGAAGGCCAAGCTCGCGAAGACGGTGCCCGCGCTGCAGAAGCGCGCTCAGGAGACGCACCGCATCCTCGTCGAGCTTCTGAAGAAAGAGAAAGAGACCCTGACGATTGCCAGCGCTAAAGCGGCCTGACGAGCCGGTCCGGCTCGACCTTCCTCCGCGCCAGGCATTGCTGGCGGGAGACACCGACGTCCTCGTGGTCGGCGGCGGGCCGGCGGGCCTGGGCGCCGCCATCGCGGCCGCGGACGCCGGGGCGCGCGTGGTGCTCGCGGAGCGCTACGGCTTCCTCGGCGGCAACGCCACCGCGGCGCTCGTGATGCCGCTCATGTCGTTCCACACGCAGCTGCCCACGGCGGAAAAGAAGGGCGCCACGACGCTGCTGCCGACCGATCACGGCCCCGGCGAGCCCGTCGTGCACGGCGTGCTCGCGCGCCTGCTCGAGCGCCTGGTGCGCGCGGGCGGCGCGATTCCGCCTTCTCTTGCGACCGGCTATGTCGTGCCCTTCGACCCGGAGTGGTTCAAGCTCATCGCCCTCGAGCTGCTCGACGAGGCCGGCGTGGAGTTTCTGTTCCACGCCTTCGCGAGCGGCGTGCTGCCGGGCAACAAGGGCGTGATCTTCGAAACCAAGTCCGGGCCGCTGGTCGTGCACGCGAAGGTCATCGTCGACTGCACCGGCGACGGCGACATCGCCGTCGCGGCGGGCGCGCCGCACGAGATCGGCCGCGCCGACGGCCTGGTGCAGCCGATGACGCTCATGTTCCGCGTCGCCGAGTTCGAGCGCGCCGCTTTCGAGTCGTACGTGAAGGAGCACCCGAAGCAATGGCGCGGCGTGCACGGCCTGTGGGACCTGGTGCGCAAGGCGGCGCAGGCGGGCGAGCTCGAGCTGCCGCGCGAGGACATCCTGTTTTTCGCCACCCCGCACGAGGGCGAGCTGAGCGTCAACAGCACGCGCGTGACCCGCGTTCTCGGCTGCGACGTGTGGGATCTTTCTTACGCGGAGTGGGTGAGCCGCGGGCAGATGCGCCAGATCGAGGCTTTTCTGCAGCGCTACGTGCCGGGATTCGAGGACTCCTACGTCGTGCAGAGCGGCGTGCACGTCGGCGTGCGCGAGACACGGCGCGTGATGGGCGACTACCAGCTCACGGCGGACGACGTGCTCGGCGCGCGCAAGTTCGACGACGCGGTGGCGCGCGGCGCCTACCCCGTGGACATCCACAATCCGAAAGGCAGCGGCACCGTGCTCAAGCGCCTGCCGCCGGGCGAGTCTTACGATATCCCGCTGCGCTGCCTGCTGCCCAGGAACACCGAGCGCCTGATCGTCGCCGGGCGCTGCATATCAGGCACGCACGAGGCGCACAGCTCCTACCGCGTGATGCCGATCGTCATGGCGACCGGCCAGGCCGCCGGGGTTTGCGCCGCCATCGCCTCGAGAGAGGAAACGACGCCGCGAAACATCGACGCCCGCGATGTGCAGCGCGAGCTCCTGCGGCAAGGAGCGAGCCTGCGCAAAGCGCTCGCGATTGAGGCAGCCATGGGCGCCGCGGGTTAAGATTCCGCCGGTGAGAGGGGGGAGGCCGAAGGTCACCGAGGAGCAGCTTGCGCTCGTGGTGGACAGCATGTCCGCCGGGGTGGCGCTTTGCAGCCGCAAGCTCGATTACATCTGGGTCAACAGGCGCTGCGCCGAGTGGTTGGGCATGAGGCCCGAGGAGGTCGCCGGCCGCCCGATCGGCGAGGTGATCGGCGAGGACCAGCTCGCGGCCATTCGCCCGTACATCGAACGCGTGCTCGCGGGCGAGCACGTGCAGTACGAGCGCCTGGTTCGTTACAAGGGCATGGGCGAGCGCTGGGTGCGCAACCACTTCTCGCCGACGAGCGACGGGCGCGGCTGGCTCACCGTGATCCTGGACATCCACGAGCGCAGGCTGATGGAGCAGACGCTGCGCGAAGCCGAGCGGCGCAAGGACGAGTTCCTCGCCACGCTCGCGCACGAGCTGCGCAACCCGCTCGCGCCGATCCGCAACGCGGTCGCGATCCTCGGCAGGAAGGGCCCGCTCGACCCGGAGCTGAGCTGGAGCCGCGAGGTCATCGACCGCCAGGTGGATCAGCTTTCGCGGCTCATCGACGACCTGCTCGACATCGCGCGCATCGCGAGCGGCAAGCTGGTTATCCGCAAGGAGCGCATCCCGCTCGAGCGCGCGATCGACATGGCGCTCGAAACCAGCCGGCCGAACATCAACGCGGCGGGACACCGGCTTTCCGTGCTGCTGCCGAGCGAGCGCGTGACCGTGGAAGGCGACGCGGCGCGTCTCGCGCAGGTGTTCTCCAACCTCCTCAACAACGCGGCGCGCTACACCGAGGCGGGCGGCGAAATCGCGTTGAACGCCGAAGTCCACGAAGCCGAGGTCATGGTCTCGGTCGAGGACAACGGCATAGGCTTTCCTCCCGAAGCCGGCGCGCGGCTGTTCCAGCCGTTTTCGCAGCTCACCGCGACCGAGGGGCGCGTGCACGGCGGCCTGGGCATCGGCCTTTCGCTGGTCCACGGGATCGTGGCGCTGCACGGCGGCAGCGTCGAGGCACGCAGCGCCGGTCCGGGGCGCGGCAGCGAATTCATCGTGCGCCTGCCGCTGCCTTCGTTCGCCGGCACAATCCAGGAGCAGCAGGCGCAGCCCGGCAAGGCGAGCTCCGCGGCGCCCGGCATGCGCGTGCTCGTCGCCGACGACAACCGCGACGCCGCCGATTCCCTGCAGCGCATCCTCGCGCTCTACGGCTACGACGTGCAAGTCGCCTACGACGGCGCCGAGGCGCTCGCGGCGAGCGAGACATTCCGGCCGCACGTGGCCGTGCTCGACATAGGCATGCCGGGTCAAAGCGGCTACGACGTCGCGCGCGCGCTGCGGGACAAGCTGGGAAGCGGCGTGAAGCTGATCGCGCTGACGGGGTGGGGGCAGGAAGGCGACCGGCGCCGGGCGATGGAAGCAGGGTTCGACTTCCACCTCACCAAGCCCATCGATCCGGGACTGCTGAACGATCTGATCGCGCAGACCGCGGCCAAGTAGGCCGCTACGCGCAGCGGCTCAGTGGTCTTCGATGCGCGGGATGTTGTCCTCGGCGGGCACGCCGGTGTCCGGATCGATCCACTCGGAGATGCCGATCTCGGATTCGGCTTCCTGCAGGGTTTCGCCCGATTCGAGCTCGGCCTCCCCGGGACCGCCGGCGAGCAAGTCGGCCTCGGCTTCTCCGACCGACTGGAAAGGGCCGTGCAGCTCGCCCGTCTGCTTCGACTCCCAGTAGAAGCCGTCCGGCCGCTCGATGACGCGGCCCGGCAGCGCCTCCTCGCGCGAGCGTCCGGTTTTCGTTTTCCGCTTCACCAATTCATGGTACGCCAAAATCTGGCCGCGCGGTTACTCGAGCTTGATGCCCGCGTCGCGAATCACCTTGCCCCACTTGGTGTACTCAGCGCGACGGTCGGCAGGTCAGGGACCGCCGCCGACCGCTCGGCGCTGGTCACTGCCAGTCCGGGCAGCTTGGCGGACTTGAGATGCGACCTGACCACCCCGACGTCGGCGAATGTCCCCTGGATCTGCCCGCCTAGGAGATCCGTGATAGCCGGTCCGAGCGCTCATCGCTTCTTCTTCGGCGGCACGAGGAGCGGGCGCGAATGGACGCGGCGGGCGTGCTCGATCATGTCCCGGCTCGGCCGCGCATGCGCATAGCCGCGCCGCGTCACGGTTATGCCGAGGCCTTTCAGGTCCGCCATCGCTTCGGCCATCTTCAGCGTCGCAGCAAGGCCGTCGACGATCGGAACTTCGTCGACGCGCATGACGCCGGCGCGCGCGATCGCCTCGCTGAGGTAGAGCTGGCCCGGAATAATCGCCTCGGCGCCTTGCCCACGTCCGCAAAATCGGCCTCCATCAACGCTGTCGGCAAGGCCCGCTCCGCAAGCCCGAGCTTCTTGATACGCAGGTCCATCATCTGGTCGAAGCCTGCCTGGAACGCGATCACCGCGAAGCGACTGCCGAGCAAGCAAGCGAAGTGCATCGCCGCCTCGCCATAGCCCACCACCGGGATGTCCACCAGAGAGCGCGCTTCCTCGAGGCCCGGGTCCTGCACCGAGCCGAGCGCGAAAACGTCGTAGCCGCCGGCTTCGGCGCGCAGCGCATTGTCGAGAATCGACTGGACATGCAGCGATGCGAGATACGGATAGATGACGACATCGGAGGGAACACGGCCGCCATAACTGCCCTCGGGCATGCCGAAAAACTCCACTTCGACGCCCGCGCGGGCGACGACGCGCGCGCGCGGCGAGACCCTCGAAGTAGGCCGGTATACCGCCGCTGTCGAAAAGGCTCTGATACCAGATTCGCATGCCGGCGGTGTCGACGCAGAACGGTGCTTGACGGTCTAGAACGCAGTGTATACCGTCAATCCAAGAACTCAATTCAACCGCCAGGAGAAACCATGAGCTTCAAACGTCGTGATGTTCTGAAAGCCGCCGCCGCCGGTGCGCTGGCCGCGGGCCTGCCCTTGCCGCTGCGCGCGCAAGGCGCCGGCAACCTCAGGTTCGGCCTCGCCATGCCGCTCACCGGGTCGCAGTCCGCCTACGGCAAGGACCAGGTGACCGGCGCGCAATGGGCGGTGGAGGACATCAACGCCAAGGGCGGCGTGCAGGGCCGCAAGCTCGAGATGATCGTGCTCGACACGCAGGCCGACCCCCAGGTGGGCATCAACGCGGTGAACCGTCTCATCAGCGTGGAGAAGGTGCCGGTATTCATCACGGCTTGGAGCGCAGTGGTGAAGGCGGTGGCGCCGATTGCGAACCGCGAAAAAGTGCTCGAGCTCTCGGTAGGCGCGAGCTCGCCCGACGTCGCGACTCTCGGCGACTACGTCTACACCACCTTCCCGCTCGCCGACGTGGATGTGACCGCGGTCGCGCGCTATGCGTACCAGAAGCTCGGCAAGAAAACCGCTGCGGTGCTCTACATCAACAACGACACCGGGGTGGACGCCGCCAAGGTCTACAGGGAAGCGTTCGAGAAAGCGGGCGGCAAGGTCACCGTCTACGAGGCCTACGATCCGAAGGCGACCGATTATTCCGGGATGCTGCTCAAGCTGCGCGCGTCCAATGCCGAGATGGTGCATATCCACGGCCTGATCACCGACATCCCGCAGGTCATCGCGCAGATGCGCCAGCTCGGGCTCAAGCAGCGCGTGTCGACCTATTCGGCGGGCTACAACCCGATCATCGTGAAGCAGCTCGGCGCCGCCGCGGAGGGCTTGATCGTCACTTCGCTCGCCCCGGGCGCGAACGACCGCCCGCAGGTCAAGGCGTATATCGAGCGCTGGCGCAGCAAGGAAGGCCGCGTGCCGAACGGCCTGCCGTACACGCAGTACCTGTACGACGCCCCGGTGATGGTGGCGCAGATGTACGACTGGCTGCTCAAGCAGAAGCTCGCGGTGAACGGCGAGAACATGCGCAAGGCGCTGCTCGGCGTGAAGCGCTTCGAGCTGCCGATGACCGGGGTCACCGAGGTCGATGCCACCCACCGCGTGAAGAAGCCGGTGTATCTCCTCACCGTCGAAAAAGGCAACTTCGTCCCGCTCGCCACGGTGAGCTGAAGCGAATTCGGGCTCCGGGAATTCGGGGTCAGAGTCTTAATTCATTCATTCAGTCGGCTCCACGTCGCGTGAATTAAGACTCTGACCCCGAATTCCCCGAATTCTTGATGTTCGACCCTGCCGTTCTGGCGCAGATCTTGTGGACCGGGCTCGCCACGTCGAGCTACATGGTGCTGTTCACCATCGCGTTCTCGCTCGTCCTGAAGGTGATGAAGCTCTGGAATTTCGCCCAGGCGGGCATGATGGCGATCGCGTTTTACGCGATGTACGCGGCGGTCAACCGCTTCGCCTGGCCGACGGCGGCCGCGGTGGTTTTCGGATTGGCGGTGACGCTTGCCGCGACGCTCGCATTCGAAATCTGGGGCCTGCGCACGCTGCGGGCGCGCCGCTCCTCCAGTCTGCTTTTCTTCATCTTCACGCTGGTGTGCTCCGAGTTCGCGGCCTATGTGCTGACGCTCGTGTTCGGCACCGAGCCGGTGACGCTCTTTCCGGAGATCCTGTCGCCGGTGCGCGTCATCGGCCAGATCGCGGTGAGCGACTGGGATCTCCTCGGCGTGGGCGTGACGCTCGCGCTCGGCATCGCGCTTGCGCTGTACCTGCGCTTCTCGCGGGACGGCCAGTTCGTGCTCGCCGTTTCCGATAACGCAGAGCTCGCCGAGCTCTACGGCATCGACGCGAAGCGCGTTTATCTCGTCGCCTTCTCGATTGCCACGGTATTCGTCTGCGCGGGCATGTATCTCTACGGCTCGCGCACCGCGGTCATTCCGACCGCCCCGCTGCAGCTCATGCTGTTCGCCGTCATCGCGACGCTGCTCGGCGGCATGGGAAGCGTGCTGGGCGGCGCGCTCGCCGCGGTGGGCCTGTCGCTTTTGCAGAGCTACAGCGTGCTCTTCATTCCGTCGCAGTGGCAGGGGCTGATTCTGTACGTGTTCCTCTTCGTCACGATCCTTTTCTTCCCCGGCGGCGTGCGCCGCGGGTTCAAGGCCGCCTGAGCGCGTGGAATACGTCTACTCGATCCTGATCCTGGTGGGCATTTATGTGGTGCTCGCCTCGAGCTTCAACCTGATCATCGGCACGGCGGGGCTCGTCTCGATCGCGCACCCGATCTTCTTCGCCCTCGGCGCGTACACCTCGGGGCTGCTCGCCATCCATTTCGGGCTGAACCCGATCGCCGGCACCCTCGCCGGCGCGGCGGTGGCCGGCGTGTTCTCGCTCATGATCTCGCTGCCCTCGCTCCGCGTGAGCGGCGACTACCTGCTCATCACTTCGATCGGCTTCCAGCTCGGCTTGCTGCAGGTGATCAAGAACCTCGAGCTCACCGGCAGCCAGGGCGGGCTGTCCAACATCCCGACGCCGATCGCCGGCCCGGAGCGCGGCTGGATCTTTTCTCTCGTGGCGCTCGCCGCCGGGGCAGCGACCGTGCTGCTCATCCGCTGGATCGTGCGCGGCCCGTACGGGCGCGCGATCAGCGCGATGCGCGACGACGAGCTGGCGTTCGTCGCGCTGGGGCGCGACGCGACGCGGATCAAGATCGTGATTTTCGCCGTCGGCTCCGCGCTGGCCGGCATCGCGGGAGGCATCTACGCCTTCTATTTCCAGTACCTGAGCCCCGAGCAGTTCGAGATCCTGGCCTCGGGAACCATGCTCACCATGGTGGTGGTGGGCGGCATGGGCTCGACCTGGGGCCCGGTGGTGGGCGCGGTGCTGCTGCTCGCGCTGCCGCAGGCGATCACGTTCCTGCGCCTGCCGCTCAGCTACATGGCGCCGCTGCAGGGCATGATCTTCACGCTGCTCGTGATCCTCTTCCTCTTTCTGCGGCCGCAGGGGCTGGTTGCGCCCGAGGCGCCGGCGCCGCTGCGCCACAAGAAGCAATGAGCGCCGTTTTGCACCTGGAAGGGGTGTTCAAGCACTTCGGCGGCATCGTGGTCGCCGACGACATCACGCTCGAGATCGAGCGCGGCCAGATCCTCGGCCTCATCGGTCCGAACGGCGCGGGCAAGACCTCGCTCTTCAATATCGTCACGGGCGTGGTGCCGGCCGACGCCGGCGATATCCGCGTGAACGGCGTCAGCATCGCCGGCAAGGGCATCCACGAGCGCGCGCGCATGGGCATCGCGCGCACCTGGCAGAACATGCGTCTTTTCCGCACCATGACGGTGCTGGAAAACATGGTCGTCGCACCGCGCGAGTACGCGGGCGAATCCATGGTTCGGCTGTGCTTCCGCCCCGGAGCCGTGCGGCGCGCGGACGAGCAGGCGTGCGAGCAGGCGCTCGCGATCCTCGAGCGCATGCAGCTCGAGCGTCTTGCCGACAACGCGGTGACCGACCTGCCGTACGGTCAGCAAAAGCTCGTCGGCCTTGCGCGCGCGCTGATGAACGACGGGCCGTGCCTGCTGCTCGACGAGCCGATGGCGGGGGTCGAAGGCCACGCCTACGAGACGATGAAGGCCGTGGTGCGGCAGGAGGCGCAGGCCGGGCGCGCGGTGTGCGTGGTCGAGCACAACATCTCGTTCATCAAGGATTTGTGCACGAGCGCGGTGTTCATGTCCGCCGGGCGCATCCTCGAGCGCGGCCAGATCGCCGATCTCCTCGCGAGCAAGACGCTCGCCGAGCTTTACTTTGGCACCTGACATGCTTGCCTATAAGAACGTCGGCGCGAGCTACGGCGGGTTCCAGGCGCTGAAAGACGTGTCGTTCGAGGTGCGCGAAGGCGAGCGGGTCGGCATTTTCGGCCACAACGGCGCGGGCAAGACCACGCTCCTTCGCTGCGGCATCGGCGACGTGGATGAAGTGACCGGGACGGTGAGCTACCGCGGCGAGCCGATCGTGCGCGGCGAGGTGCACGAGAACGCGCGGCGCGGCGTAGGCTTCGTGCCGCAGGGGCACAATGTGTTCCGCGAGCTGTCGGTGGAGCAGAACCTCACCATCGCGGGGCTGCTGCACGATCCGGGCCGGGTCGGCGAGGTCTACGCGCTTTTCCCGATCCTGAAGGAGCGCCGCGCTCAGGCGGCGGGTTCGCTTTCCGGGGGCCAGCAGCAAATGCTCGCGCTCGGCATGGCGCTCATGACCCGGCCCTCCATCCTGCTCCTCGACGAGCCGTGCACCGGGCTCGCGCCGATCATCGTCAGGGACGTGCTGCAGAGCCTGCGCGGCATCAACGAGCGCTCGCGCACCACCCTCGTGCTGGTCGAGCAGAACGTTCAGGCGGCGCTGCGCGAGGTGCAGCGCGCGATCGTGCTGAAGACCGGGCGGGTGATTTTCGACGGGCCGAGCGCCGAGCTGGCCGCGAAGGAAGATTTGTGGGAGTGGTTCTAATGAAGAACTGGGACATGGAAGTGGACGTGCTCGCGGTCGGCGCGGGCGCGTGCGGCCTGGCGGCGGCGATCGCCGCGCACGACGAAGGACTGAGCGCCGCGGTGCTCGAGAAGCTCGAGCGGCCCGGCGGCAACACCGCGCTCTCGACTGGATCGGTCCCCGGCGCCGGCAGCCGTTTTCAGCGGGAGGCCGGCATCCCCGATTCGGTGGAAAAGATGCTCGAGGATTACGTGCGCGTTGCCGGCCCGCACGACGTTCCCGAGGTCATGCGCCGCCTGATCGAAATCTCGGCGCCGCTTTGCGAGTGGCTCGTGGACCGCGTCGAGGCGCGCATGAGCATCATCACCGACTATGCCCATGTCGGCCATTCGGTGCCGCGGCTGCACGCGCCGAAGTCGCGCCGCGGCAAGGACCTGCTGGAGGATCTCCTGCGCGCGGCGGAGAAGCGCGATATCCCCGTCGCCGCCGGCAATGCGGTGAAGGAACTGATCGCGGACGAGCGCGGGGCGCTGATTGGCGCGCTGGTCGGCGGCGCGCGGGCGGCCGAAACGCGCATCCGCGCGAAGAAGATCGTGCTCGCCTGCAACGGCTTTGCCGCCAACGCGAGTCTCGTGCGCGAGTATTGCCGCGAGATCGCCGGAGCGCAGTACTTCGGCGCGCTCGGTTCCACCGGCGAGGCGGTGCTGTGGGGACGCAAGCTCGATGCCGCGCTCGCCAACATGGGCGCGTACCAGGGCTACGCCGCGGTGACGTATCCGCACGGGCAGCTTCTTTCCTGGACCACCCTCGAAAAGGGCGGAATCCTCGTCGACGAGGCGGGCAGGCGCTTCGGCAACGAGGGCATCGGCTATTCGGGCTTCGCCAAGGAAGTGCTGGCGCAGCCGGGCAAGGTGTTCGCGATCTTCGATGAGCGCATCTGCCGGCACGCGCAGCGCGAAGAGGAATTCAAGGAGCTCTTCGACTACGGCGGTATCAAGGCGCTCGAAGTTTCTGAAACATTGAAGAACACCATAGAGACCTACAACTCCGCCGCGCGCGGCGAGCGGCGCGACGCGTTCGGGCGCACTTCGTTCGCGATGGCGCCGCTCGAGCCGCCGTTCTGGAGCGCGCAGGTGGTTCCGGGGCTGTTCCATACGCAGGGCGGCCTGAAGACCGATGCCGATGCACGCGTGCTTTCGCGCTCCGGGAAGCCGATCGCGAATCTTTTCGCGGGCGGCGGCGCGGCCGCCGGGATCAGCGGCCGCAGCGGCGCGCTCGGCTATCTCTCGGGCAACGGCCTGCTCGGCGCGCTCGGCCTGGGCTGGCTCGCCGCGCGCGCCGCCGCCCGGGAAATCCGTGAAGGGAGATTGTGAGCCTCACCGAAGCGCTCGAGTGGCTGTGGGAAGCGCAGCCGCCGGCACCGGTCGAGGCCAAAGCGCGCGAGCTCGCGCTGGATACGCTGGGATGCGTGCTCGCGGCAAGCGCAAAGCCGCCGCTGCAGCAGCTCGCTGCGCGCTTCGGGAAAGCGGACCCGGGCGCGGTGCACGTTCCCGGCTTCTCGCAGTCCTTTTCGGTTTCTTCGGCGGCCGCGCTCTTCGCCGCTGCCGCGTGCTGGGACGAGGCTTGCGAAGGGCTCGCGCGCGCGCATGGCCGCCCGGGCGTACCGGTTATTGCGGCGTGCACCTCGCTTGCACAAACTCAGAACGCCACTTTGGGCGAGTGGCTGCGCGCCGTGATCATCGGTTATGAGGTCGGCGGGCGGATGGGCGAGGTGCTGCGCGTCGCATCCGGCATGCACGTCGACGCCTACTGGCCGGGGCTCGGCGTGGCGGCCGCGGCGGTACGGCTTTCCGGCGGCGGCGCGGCGCAGGCGCTGGCGGCCGTTCGCATCGCCGCCTGCCAGCTGCCCCATTCGCTGTATCTGCCCGTGGTGCACGGATCCGAGGCGCGCAATACGTATCTCGCGCATTCGGCGCAGCTCGGCTTGCTGGCGGCGAGCGCTGCGCTCGCGGGAATCAGCGCGCCGAAAGCGTGCAATGAAGACGTCCTGCCCGGAGGAGCATGGCTTCTTCTCGAGGGCTACCTGAAGCGCTTCGCGGCAGTGCGCCACGTGCACTACGGCGCTGCTGCGGCGATCGCACTCCGGCCGCGCGTAGCGGCCCGGCTGCGCGAGATATCGCGCATTCAGCTCCGCATCTATGCGGAGGCGCTCACCTATTGCGCGAACCGCGCGCCCGAGCGGCCGCTCCAGGCGCAGTTCAGCCTGAGCTACGGCCTCGCGCGCGCACTCGCCTGCGGCGATCTTTCCCCCGAGGCGTATTCGGAATCCGCGCTGCGCGATCCGCTCGTGCGTGCGCTCGAGGCAAAAGTGGAGCTGATCGAAAATACGCAGCCCAGGCGCGCCGGCCGGCTTACCCTCGAGCTGGAAGGCGAACGGCTGGAGCATGCAGTCGACGACCTGCCGGCGATGACCCGGGAAGAGGTGGTGGGCAAGTTCGCCGCGTACACGCAGCTTCCGCGCGCAACAGCGACTCGCTTTGTCGACGCTCCCGCGCAGAGCGGCTTCACCGCTTTGCTGCGCGGGCTTGCTAGTCGAGCCTGATGTTGCCGGCGCGGATGACCTTCGCCCACTTCTCGACTTCGGCCCGCAGGTGCTGACCGAACTGCTCCGGCGTTCCGCCCATGGGAACGGTGGCGAGCCCGACGAGGCGCGCGTGCACCTCGGGGACGGCGAGGCTCTTCACCGCCGCGGCATTCAGCGCGCCGATCGCCGCGGCGGGCGTTCCCGCCGGCGCGACGAGGCCGAGGAATCCGCCGGCTTCGAATCCCGGCACGCCGGCCTCGCTGATCGTCGGCACGTCGGGCAGGCCCTCGAAGCGGCGGCTCGAGCCGATGCCGAGCGGCTTGAGGCGGCCCGCTTTCACGTGCGGCAGCACGGCCGCGACGTCGGCGAACACGAGGTTCACCTGGCCGCCGAGCAGGTCGTTGACCGCCGGCGCGGCCCCCTTGTACGGCACGTGAAGCAGATCGACGCCCGCCATCATCTTGAAGAGCTCGCCGATCAAATGCGCCGAGCTGCCGTTGCCGTAGGAGCCGTAAGTCACCTGGCCGGGCTTCGATTTCGCGAGCGCGATGAGCTCCTTGACGTTGCTGGCAGGCACCGAAGGATGCGCGACGAGCAGGCTCTGGTTGATCACCAGCAGCGCTACCGGCGCGAAGTCTCGCGAGAGCTCCCAGCTGATGTTCTTCGCGAGCGTATTGTTGATCGCGGTCGCGGCGCTTGCGACGAGCAGCGTATAGCCGTCGGGCGCCGACTTGGCGACCGCCTCGGTGCCGATGTTTCCGCCGGCGCCGGACCGGTTCTCCACGATCACCGGCTGGCCGAGCGTTTGCGACATCGAAGGCGCGACTGCGCGCGCGACGACGTCGGTTCCTCCGCCGGGCGGAAAGGGTACGACGATGCGGATCGGCCGCGCAGGAAAGCCCTGCGCGAGCGCGGCTGCGCAGGCGAGCAGCGCGGCGATGAAAAGGCCCAGACGAGCGTGCATGCGATCCTCCGTGGAGTAGACCCAGGCAATCGTACCGGAACATGACCGACCGAAAGGCACTGGACGCCACCGCGTTCGCAGCGACGCTCGTCCTCGGAGCGGTCTGGGGCGTCTACCAGGTATTCGTCAAGCTCACCGTCCAGGACGTGTCGCCTCTCATGCAGGGCGGGCTGCGCTCGATCATCGCCACGCTGCTGGTTTTCGCATGGGCGCTCTGGCAGGGCGTCACGCTTCTCGAGCGCGACGGCACATTCGCGGCCGGCTGCGCGGCGGGCGCGCTGTTCGCGCTGGAGTTCGTGTTCATCTACTTCGGCCTCGGCCACACCGCCGCATCGCGCATGTCGGTGTTCGTGTACCTCGCTCCCGTCCTCGCGGCGGTGGGGCTGCATCTTTTCGTGCCGGGAGAGCGGCTCACCGCCGGGCAATGGGCGGGCGTGCTCCTCGCGTTCGCCGGAGTGGCGGCTGCGTTCTCGGAGGGCTTTTTCGCGACCCGGTCCTCCACGCTCCTCGGCGACGCCTGCGGGGTGATCGCCGGCGCGCTCTGGGCATCGACCACGGTGGTGATCCGGGCGACCAGCCTCGCGCGCGCGAGCGCGACCCGCACGCTCTTCTACCAGATCGCCGCGGCGGCGCTGGTGCTGCCGCTGGCTTCGTGGGCGATCGGCGAGCCGGGCGTCGTTTCGCTGAGCGGTTTCGCGCTCGTGAGCCTCGCCTACCAGGGCGTGATCGTGGGCTTCGCGAGCCTGCTCGTCTGGTTCTGGCTGCTGCGGCGCTATCTCGCCGCGCGGCTGGGCGTGCTGTCCTTCCTCACGCCGATGTTCGGCGTGGTTTCAGGCGTCGTCTTCCTCTCGGAGCCGCTGGGCGCGCGCTTCGTCGCCGGCGCGCTGCTCGTCGGCGCGGGCATCGTGCTCGTCAACCTGCGCGCCTAGCTCCTTCATCAGCAAATTTTCCAGGTCGCGCCGGCCCTGCTGCTGCAGGGCGATGAGCCGGCGGATCTCCTTGCGGTGCGGGGCCTGCTCCACCAGCATTTCCTCGTCGTGGCGCCGGAAGCGCTGCACCACGCGCCGTGCCGCGAGCGGGCCGAAATCGAGCGCGCGCAGCGCCGCTTCGGCGGCGTCGAGCGCCGCGCCGAAGGTCTCGCGCACGGCCGGCACGCCCATCTCATGGTACTCGTAGGCGTCGCTGCGGCTGTGCGCGCGCGCAATCAGCTTGAGCCGCGGAAAGCGCTTGCGCACCCGGCGCACGATGCGCAGCGCCGCCTGCTCGTCGTCGAGCGCCACGATCAGAAGCCGGGCGCGCGCCGCGCCGGCGGCCTCGAGCACGTCCATGCGCGTCGCGTCGCCGTAGTACGCCTTGATGCCGAAGCGCCGCACCATCTCGATCTGGTTTGGATCACGGTCGATGAGCGTCGCGCGGATGCGCAGCCCGCTCAGCACGCGCGTGACCACCTGGCCGAAGCGCCCGAACCCGGCGACGATGACCGGGTTCGCCTCGTCCACGACCTCGCTGGCCCGCTCGGTGCCGCGCGCAACGCGCGCGGCGAGGAACCGCTCGTATCCCAGGAAGAGCAGCGGCGTGGCCACCATTGAAGTGGCTACCGTCGCATTGAGAAGCGCAGCCGTCTCTTCCGGCAGAACGTTCGGTGCGGCGCGGAAAAGCACGAAGGCGAACTCTCCGGCCTGCGACAGGGCGACGGCGAACAGCGCCGCGTCGGCGCGCCCGCAATAGCCGAACCCCTTGGCGACGGGGTAGAGGATCGCCATCTTGAGCGCGAGCAGCCCGCCCGCGAGGCCGAGCAGCAGCAGCGGCGAGCGCAAAAAAAGGCCGAGGTCGACCGACATGCCCACGGCAATGAAGAACAAGCCGAGGAGCAGGCCCTTGAAAGGCTCGATGTCGAGCTCGATCTCGGGGCGGTATTCGCTGTCCGCGAGCAGCACGCCGGCGAGAAACGCGCCCAGCGCCATCGACAGCCCGGCCGCCTGCACGAGCACGGCGATGCCGATGACGAGCAGCAGGGCAAAGGCGACGAAGACTTCGCGAAGCCCCGTGGCGGCGATGATGCGCAGCGCCGGCCGCAGCAGGTAATGGCCGCCGGCGATCAGCACGAGGATCAGGCCGGCGGCCTTCGCGAGGGCGCTCCAGTCGAGCGCGGCCTTGCCGCCGTCGAGAAAGCCGACCGCGAGGAGAAACGGGATCACCGCGAGATCCTGGAACAGCAGCACCGAGAAGCCGGCCTGGCCGCCGGGCGTTGCCAGCAGCTTCTTCTCCTGCAGCGTCGCGAGCGCGATGGCGGTGGATGACATGGCGAGTCCCATGCCGGCAATCGCGGCCACGGCCGGCGCCGCGCCCAGGGCGTAGGCGAGCACGGCGACGGCGAGCGCCGTCAGCACCACTTGCACCGTTCCCATGCCGAAGATCGGCCTGCGCATCTGCCAGAGCCGGCGCGGTTCGAGCTCGAGGCCGATGAGAAAAAGAAGCAGCACCACGCCGAGCTCGGCGAAGTGCAGCACGGTGTCCGCGCCCGAGATCAGCCCGAGGCCCCACGGCCCGATCGCCATGCCCGCGGCGAGATAGCCGAGCACCGCGCTCACGCCCAGGCGCTTGAAGAGCAGCACGGCGATGACGCCGGCGGCGAGGTACAGGATCGCCTGCTGCAGGAAGCCCTGGGGTTCCACCATTTAGAATGTTCGCATGGAAGTCGACGCGGGACAGTTCAAGGCGGCCATGCGCTCCCTGGCGGGCGCGGTGAACATCATCACCGCCGCGCACGCCGGCCACCGCTACGGCATGACGGCCACCGCGGTGTGCTCGGCGACCGCGGATCCGCCGACGGTGCTCGCGTGCATCAACAAGCTCGCCACGACGCACGGCGCAGTCGCCAAGTCCAAGGCGTTCTGCGTGAATGTGCTGCGGGCGGAGGACTGGGAGCTTTCCACCACGTTCAGCGGCGGGCAAAGCGGCGAGGCGCGCTTCAAGTCGCGCAACTGGACGCGGCTCGCGACGGGCTCGCCGGTGCTCGTCGACGCGCTGGTGTGCTTCGACTGCCGCGTGGTGAAGAAGCTTGCGTACGGCACGCACACCATCTTCCTCGGCCAGGTGGAGCAGGTGCTGTTCGGACAGAAGGGCAAGCCGCTCCTCTACTCGGAGGGCCAGTACGCCAAGCTCGCTTCGCTCACGCTCGGCGAGCCGCTGCCGGAAGGCCTCGATTACTGGGGCTTCTAAGCAAAAAAATCAGAGTCGTCGTGGCGGCGAACTTCCTTTCCGTCGCCGCGCGGATGAGCCTGGTGACGTTCCTGGGCATCTACTTCGTGCACCAGGCGAGGATCGAGCTCGCCACGGTGGGGCTCGCCTTTCTCTGCGAGAACCTGCTGCGCGGCCTGCTCGCGCCGCTGTTCGGCGCGCTCAGCGACCGCATCGGCCGCCGGCCGCTTCTCGTCGCCGCGGCACTGGTCACCGCGGCGGTGCTGCCGTCGTTTCTCCTGGTGCGCGGGACGGCGTCGCTTTTCGCCTGGAGCGTCGCCATGGGCGTGGTCGGCGCCGTGAACATGCCGGTCGGCACCGCGCTGCTGCTCGATCTTGCGCCTGCCGGCCGGCGGCAGTCGGTGCTCGCGGTGAACTACACCGCGCTCAGCGTGGCGTACACGCTCGCGGTAACGCCCGCGGGCTACGTGGCCGAGCGGGGTTACGGGCTGCTCGCGGCGTTCAGCAGCGCCGGCTTCGTTCTCGTCGCGGCTCTCTATGCGCTTGCGCTGCGCGGGCCTTTGCCCCTCGAGCGCGCGGCCGGCGACAGCGTCTTCCGGGAAAGCGTCGCCGTGATGGGCGACCGGTTGTTTCTTTCCTTTGCCGCCATCGCCTTCGTCTTTCCGTTCAGCATGGGCCTCGTGGTGTTCGCCTCGCCGCTTTTTGCCGCCGACCGCGGGCTGGGCGAAGGTTTCATCGGACTGGTGCTCGGCGCGAACAGCATCATCGTCGCGGCGCTCGCGGTGCCGGTGGCGAGCCGCATGGAGCGCTCGGGTCCCTTCTACATGCTCGGATGGGCGGCGCTGCTCGTGGCGGGCTGCCTGGCGTTGTACGGCGGGGTGCCTCGCGCAGCCGCCGCGCTCATCGCCGGCACCGTGGTCTTCAGCTTCGGCGAGGCCGTCTTTAGCTCGGCGGTGCCGGCGGCCGTGGCGCGCCTTGCGCCGCCGGGACGGCGCGGCGCCTACCAGGGCGGCTGGACCCTGGTCGGCGCTTTCAGCATGGGAAGCGCGCTTTTCGTAAGCGGGCTGCTGCGCGAGGCGATCGGATGGTCGAGCGCCTGGATGGCCTACGCCGCGCTGACGCTCGTCGCGGCGCTGGTGCTCGCGCTTACGCGCGAGCGGTTCTTGCGCGCCTCAGAGCGAGCGCACCACCGATAGGCCGGCGCCCCAGTCCGGGCTGCCGTCGGCAAAGCCCTTCAGCACGTACGCCTGGCCCTTCCAGCCGCGGTCGAGCTTGCGCGACCAGAAAGCGGTCAGCTCGCGCTGCGGAAACGCGCTCGGCGATACCCGCTGGCGCGCGTCGAACGTCAGCCCGGCGCTGTCGCGGTCGTCGACGCGGTAGCTCGCTCCTAGCGACCCGCTCCAGACGTCGTTCAGCGGGATGAACGTCGAGCTGCCGAGGAAGTGCCGCCCGATGCCGCCGAGCAGCGTCAGCCGGTCGATCGTCTTATAGGCTTCGACGATGGCCGCGTAGTCCGTCTCTCCGGTGCCGAGCCCTTTGTCCTCGTCCGCCGTAGGCACCTTCACCTTGCCGGTGAGGTCGATGCCGAGCTCGGAGGCGCGGTCGTAGTGCGCCGCGTAGGTGGCCGACAGCACCAGATCGCCGATGCCGGAAGCCGTGCCGGTCGTAGTCGTGGTGGTCGCACCGCCGCCGCTGCGTCCGCGGCCGCGCGGGTTCGTGTTGTTCACGACGCCGACGCCGGGAATTACGGTAGCCGGGCCGGAAACCTCGAGCCACGGAATGCTGCCCTTGAACGTCCACGGCCCGCGGTCGTAGCGCGCGGTGAATGGAATCGACCCGATCGTGGTCGTCTGCGAGGTGCCGTAGTCGCCCGAGCTGTAGTGGATCCCGGTGCCGAGGCCCCAGATGCCTTGCTCGGCGCCGAGCGCCGGCGCGCCCGCGCCGAGGAATGCCGCGGCGCAGGCTGCGCTGATCGCATTACGCATTAGCGGCCGCGCTCCGGGCGCTCCGGGCGCTCGGGGCGCTCGGGGCGCTCCGGCCTCTCGACGCGCTCGACTTTCTCCGGGCGGTCACGCTGGGCGACTTTATCCGGTCTCGAATCGGCGCGTTGCGAGGCCGCCGTGGGTGTGCTCGGGGCTTTTCCCATCACTTCTCCCAGCTTGAAGCCGTAGGAGTTGGCGATCTGGCCCCAGCCCATGCCGTCGGCGCGCAACGCCAGCACGCCTTTGTCGCCCATCAGCGCGTTGTACAAGTCCTTGTTGCTCACGTTGGTGTCGTTGGCGAGCAACTTGTCGGCCATGGCGAGCGCGATTTTGATCTCGCCGTTGCCCAGCTTTTTGGTCGGCGACGTGAAGGTGAGGGTCTTGTCGTCCTTGGCGATCGGGTCGAGCGTGATGGTGGAACCGGTGCGCAGCCCGCTCACCAGCGACTTGGCGTTCTTCTCGGAGCCGGCGAGGTCGGTGTACTCGTCGACCAATTTCGCGGTCGGCACCGCCTGGGTCGTCGGAGTGGTCGTCGCGTTGCTCGTCGTTTGCGCGAGCACGGGCAAGCTCAGGACAGCGAATGCGCTAGCCACAGCGACGGCGGTCAGTCTTCTCTTGAGCATGGGGATTGCCTCCTGTAATTATCTGAAGCTGAAAAAATTGTAAGCGCGGTGCCGGCCGCGAGCCGGTGACTGATTCATCGGCGACTGGTCCATCCGGACTATCCGCGCTGACGAAGGCGTCAGAGAGGCAGCGAGCGTCGGGTATCGGCGACGGTGCCCGCTGTGTAGAATGCCCCGCACCAACGTTACCGGGGAGAGGGGAACCATGAAGCGCATCCTGATTGCAGCTCTGGCGCTGTTCGCGGGCGCCGCCGTGGCGCAGCAGAAACCGCTGGTGGCGGGGGTGGACGGCACCTTCGCGCCGCACGCGATGCCGAAGCTCGGCGGCGGCGTGGAAGGCTTCAACATCGACATGATCAACGAAGCCGGCCGGCGCATGGGCCGCAAGATCGAGATCTTCGCCGGCGAGTTCTCGGGCCTCATCCCCGCGATGCAGTCGGGCAAGCTGGACTTCGTAGGCGCGCCGACCACGGTGACGCCCGAGCGGGCGAAGCAGCTCCTCTTCAGCGAGGGCTACCTCAATACTTATTACCAGTTCGTCGTCGGCGCCAAGAAGCCGGATCTGAAGTCGCTCGCCGAGCTGAAGGGCAAGACGGTGGCATCGAACAAGGGCTCGGCGTACGACAAGTGGGTGCAGGACAACGCCGCCAAGCTCGGCGTGAAGGCCGAGTCCTACGGGACGAACGCGGACGCCATGCAGGCGGTGATTTCGGGGCGCGCCGACGCCGCGCTGTCGGGCAACACCACCGCCGCTTATGCGGTGCTGCGCTCCAACAAGCAGCTCAAGCTCGTGCCGCTGAAGGTCGACGAAGGCCTGGTCTGGGGCGCGGCCTTCCGCAAGGACGACGCCGCCACGCGCAACGCGTTCGAGAACGCCATCGAGTGCATGAAGCTCGACGGCACCATGGCGAAGCTCCACCAGAAGTGGTTCGGCACCAAGCCGGAGAAGGGCTCGGCCGCGGTCACGGTGTTCCCGGGCTACGGCGTGCCCGGCATGGACGGCTATGACCCCAAGCAGCACAAGCCGAATTGCAAGTGATCCTGGATGTCGCCGGCTTACACAAGTCGTTCGGTGATCTAGAGGTCCTCAAGGGCATCGACCTCAAGGTCGCCGAGCGCGAGCTGGTGTTCGTCATCGGGCCGTCCGGCTCGGGCAAGTCGACCCTGCTGCGCTGCTGCAACCGGCTGGAGGAGCCGACTTCGGGCTCGATCCGCGTCGAGGGCGTCGACATCATGGCGCCCGGGGTCGACATCAACGCGGTGCGCCGGCGCATCGGCATGGTGTTCCAGTCGTTCAACCTGTACCCGCATCTGAATGCGCTCGGCAACGTCACGCTCGCCCTGCGCAAAGTCCTCAAGAAGGCGAAAGCCGAAGCCGACGATATCGGCATGCGCGCGCTCGTGCGCGTCGGCCTGGGCGACAAGGCGAAGGCCTACCCGAACGAGCTTTCCGGCGGCCAGCAGCAGCGGGTCGCCATCGCGCGCGCGCTCGCGCTCGAGCCGAGCATCATGCTGTTCGACGAGCCGACCAGCGCGCTCGATCCGGAGCTCGTCGGCGGCGTGCTCGCCGTCATGCGCCAGATGCGCGAGTCGGGCATGACGATGGTGGTGGTCTCGCACGAGATGCGCTTCGCGCGCGGCGCCGCCGACCGCGTGGTGTTCATGGACCAGGGCCGCGTTCTCGAAGAAGGTCCGCCGGAAAAGATCTTCAACGAACCCGAGCACGCCCGCATCAAGGAATTCATCGCCTCGCTGAATGGGTAAGTTCGCCCAGACCTTCCTCAACTGGGAGGTCATGGCCCAGTACGCGCCGAAAATCCTCGAGGGCTTCTGGGTCACGGTGCAGCTGGCGCTCGCCGTGGTGATCGCCGGCATCGCGACCGGGCTGGTGCTCGCGCTGGCGCGCTCCTTCCGGGTGAAAGCGCTCAACCTGCTCATCGTCGCGTTCGTCGACGTGCTGCGCGCCGTGCCGCCGCTCGTTCTCATCATCATCCTGTACTTCGCGCTGCCGACCGTCGGCGTGCGCATGTCGGGCTTCGTCTCCACCTGGCTCGCGCTCTCGGCGATCCTCGCTTCGTTCGCCGAGGAGATTTTCTGGGCGGGCATGCTCGCCGTGCCGCACGGGCAATGGGAGGCCGCGCGCTCGACCGGCTTGAGCTTCCTGCAGGCGATGCGCTTCGTCGTGCTGCCGCAGGCGGTGCGCATCACCATCCCGCCGCTTACCAACCGCACCATCGCGATCACCAAGGGCACGGCGCTCGGCGCGGTCGTGGCGGTGGGCGAGATCCTCTACCAGGCGCAGAGCGCCTATTCGTTCTCGTACAACCCTTCGCCGCTCACCCTTGGCGCTGTCGCCTACCTCATCCTCTTCATCCCGGTGGTGTGGTTCGGCCGCTGGGTCGAGACGAGATTTGCATGGAAACGTTGATCACCGCGTTCTTCAACCTCGGCATCCTCAGGGAGACCGCGCCCTACCTGTGGGCCGGCTTCAAGATGTCGGCGCTCCTGACGCTGGTGGTGGTGCCTTTGGGAATCGCCGGGGGCCTTGCCGTGGCGCTGATCGCGAGAACGGCATTCCGGCCGCTGAGGTGGCTCGTCGTGTTCTACGTCGACTTCTTCCGCGCGTTTCCGCCGCTGGTGCTTTTGATGTTCATCGCCTTCGGGCTGCCGTTCACCGGGCTTGATCTGCCGGCGTTCGTCTCCGTGGCGCTCGCCTTTTTCCTCAATACCTCGAGCTACTACGGCGAGATCTTCCGCGCCGGCATCGAGTCGATCCCGCGCGGCCAGTTCGAGGCGGCGCGCTCCACCGGGCTCGGCGCCGCGCAGACCATGGCCTACGTGATCGTGCCGCAGGCGACGCGCAACGTGATTCCCGACCTCATCTCGAACACGCTCGAAGTGGTGAAGCTGACCTCGATCGCGAGCGTGGTGGCGCTCCCGGAGCTGCTCTACGCCGCGCGCCAGGCGCAGTCGATTACGTACAATGCGACGCCGATCATCGCCGCAGGTATCATCTATCTCGTGTGCCTGTGGCCGCTGGTGCGGCTGCTCTCGCGCTTCGAGCACCGGCAGATTGCGCTTCACTAAATGGACAAGATCCTCGTCATCAATCCGAACTCCACCGAGGCCGTGACGCGCGGTATCGACGAGGCGTGCGCGCCGCTGCGCATGCCGGGCGGGCCGGCGATCGACTGCGTGACGCTGAAGGAAGGCCCGCCGGGCATCGAGACGCAGCAGCACGTCGACAGCGTCGTACAACCTCTCTTGAAAAAAATAAAAGAGGTTGAAGGCGAGTACTCGGCATTCGTCATTGCCTGCTATAGCGATCCCGGACTTCACTCCATCAGGGAAGCGACGAGAAAGCCGGTGCTCGGCATCTCCGAGTGCGGCATCCTCACGGCGCTGACGCTCGGACAGAGGTTCGGCGTGATCGCCATCCTGCAGCAATCGATTGCGCGGCATCTGCGTTACATCGGGGCGCTCGGCGTAGCCGAGCGGCTCGCCGCCGAGCTGCCGGTCGGGCTGCCGGTCGTCGAGCTCAGCGACGCAAGCAAGACTTTCGGCCGCATGGTCGAGGTCGGCAGGCGGCTGCGCGCAGAGCACGGCGCGGACGTGATCGTCATGGGCTGCGCCGGAATGGCGCGCTACCGCAAGCCGCTGCAGGACGAAGTCGGCATCCCGGTGGTGGAGCCTACCCAGGCGGCGGTCGCGATGGCGATCGGGCGCGTGCGCCTGGGCTGGGAAACGCCCGGTTGAACGTCGCGCCGCCGAAGCACCTCGGCGAGCTCTTCCTCGGTTTCCTGTGGATCGGCGCACGCTCGTTCGGCGGCGTTCTGCCGTGGGCCTACCGCACCATGGTGGAGGAGAAGCGCTGGCTCACGCACGCCGACTTCACCGAGACCATCGGCCTGTGCCAGTTCCTGCCGGGCCCGAACATCGGCAATGCGTCCATCGTGCTCGGCAAGCGCTGGTTCGGGCTTGCCGGCTCCGTCGTCGCTTTCCTCGGCCTGATGGCGCTGCCCTTTATCTGGGTGCTTCTGCTTTTCACCGTCTACAACGATTTCTCGTCCAATCCGCTGCTCAAGTCGATCGTCACCGGCGTCGGTGCGGCGGGAGGCGGCCTTTTCATCGGCACCGCGCTCAAGCTCGGCCGCCCCATCGCCAAGAAGCCGGCCGCCGGGGTGCTCATCGCCGGCTGCTTCCTCGCGGTGGCGGTCGGGCGCTTTTCACTCGTGGCGGTGATGCCGGCCGGGATCCTGCTCGCGTGGCTCGCGGCGAGGAGAAACTGGCTGTGACGCTCGTCGAGCTCGCGCTCTACTTCGGGCTGCTGTCGCTCATCTCGCTGGGCGGCGTGCCCTCGGTCATGCCCGAGATGCAGCGCTTCGTCGTCGACGTGAAGGGCTGGCTCACGCCGTCCGAATTCATCCAGGCGTTCGCCGTCGGGCAGGCGGCGCCGGGACCGAACGTGCTCGTCACCAGCCTCATCGGCTGGAAGGTCGCGGGCATCCCGGGCGCGGTGGTCGCGCTCCTCGCGTTCTGTTTCCCGGCCGCCGTGATCGCGTGGTGGGTCGCCGAGCTGTGGGACCGCTTCAAGGACGCGCCGTGGCGGCGCACGATACAGCGCGCCATCGCCCCGATCGTCGTCGCGCTGGTCCTCTCGGGCGGCTTCGTCATCGCCACGCCCGGCGCGCCCGACTGGCGCCTGTGGCTCATCGCGGGCCTGAGCGCCGCCGGCATGCTGCTCTTGCCCGTAAGCCCGCTGTGGTTGCTCGCCGCAGGCGGCGTCCTCGGCGCCGTGCTTCTCTAGAAATAGGGACAGACCCCATTTCAGAGATTCCTGAAATGGGGTCTGTCCCTATTTCTCCGGCAGCTCGCCGGGCAGGTTGAAGCGCTGGCGCGTGGTGCAGTAGCGGTTGGCGAAAAGCCGCCCGATCGGCCGGTAGAGCTCCTCGGAGATGCGCTTGGTCTTGGGATCGATGATGCCCTCGCGCGCATGCACGAGCAGGATCTCGCCGAGGATGAGCGTGCGCGTGTCGCTGATCTCGAGAAGCTTATATAGCCGGCACTCGAGGCACGCAGCGGCTTCGGCGATGCGCGGATGCTGCACCAGCGCGGCCGGCACGGCCGTGAGCCCGGTCTTCTCGAACTCGCTTTCCTCCTCGGCGAACTCGTAGCTCGAGACGTGCATCGCGTTCGCCGTCGCCTCGTCGACGAGGTTGACCACGAACTCGCCCGTGCGGCGGATGTTCTTCAGCGAATGCTTCATCGTGCCGTCGCTGCGCTGGTTCATGCCGATCACGCAAAGCGGCGGGTCCTCGCTGAACACGTTGAAGAAGGAGAACGGCGCGCAGTTCGCGACGCCGTTCTCGCTGCGCGTCGAGATCCACGCGATCGGCCGCGGGATGACGAGGCCGATGAGCAGCTTGTAGCGCTCGAGCGCCGGCAGCTCCGCGAGCTTGAGGTCCATCAGGTCAAGCGCGCTTCCAGACGTGGCGCTCGCGCGAGGCAAGCAGCGGCGCGGCTTCGGCGAGATATTTCTTGAAGTGCGGCGTCTGCTGGTGGGCCTCGAACGCCGCTGCGTCGTCGTACATCTCGAACAGCATGATCTGCGTGCGGTCGTCCGGGTCGGCGAGGACCTCGAACTGCCGGCAGCCGGGCTCCTTGCGCGCCGCGGTGGCGTTCTCGAGCGCCCGCTTCATGAAGGCGTCGGCGTTTTCCGGCTGGATGCGGATGTTGACCTGAAGCACGAACATGGGCTCTCCTAATTGGCGGGCGTGACTTCCGCGCCGGTCCTCTCGACGATCAGCCGGTAGTGCTCCGGGCGGCGGTGCGCGGCGAAATTGAACATGGTCTTCTTGAGGTTCGCCGCGAGGTCGATGTCGCAGTTGAACGCGATCACCTCGTCCTCCTCGGTCTGGCTCTTCGCCGCGATCTCGCCCGTGGGCGCGACGATCAGCGAGTGCCCGAACATGCGAAAGCCGTCCTCGAAGCCGCACTTCGCTGTTTCTATCAGCCAGCTGGCGTTCTGGAACGCCATCGACTGCGCCATGATGAGATGGTGGTGCACGCGCAGCGCCGGCGGCTCCGGATAGTGGAGGTTCTCGGTCGGCGTGTTGAAGCCGAGCGCGACGATCTCGGCGCCCTGCAGCGCGAGCACGCGAAAGGCCTCGGGCCAGCGCCGGTCGTTGCAGATCAGCATGCCGGTGATCGTGTCCATGAAGCGCCAGACGCGGAAGCCGAGATCGCCGACCTCGAAGTACTTCTTCTCGAGGTGCTGGAACGCGGCCTCGGGCTTGTGGTCCGCGTGCCCGGGCAGGTGGATCTTGCGGTACTTGCCGACGATCCCGCCGTTCGGCGCGACGAGGACCGCGGCGTTGAAGCGCCGCTTCTCCGGGGTGAGCTCGGCGTAGCCGATATAGAAGCCGATGCCCAGCTTCTTTGCCTCCTCAAACAACGGCGCCGTCTCCTTGGAGGGCAGCGTCGATTCGAAGTAGCGGCGATCCACTTCCTCCTGATCTTCCATCCACCAGCGCGGGAAAAACGTCGTGAACGCGAGCTCGGGAAAGACCACGAATTTCGCGCCCATGGCATGACTTTCCCTCAAAAGCTCCACCAGGCGCTTCGTCGCCGCGGTTTTCGTATCCGCCTTGTGCAGCGGCCCCATCTGGGCGGCCGCAATCTTCAGTTTTCTCATCCGATCAGTTTCCTAAGAATGGCCGCGGGGCCTTCGCGCATCTTCGCCGACGCCACCGGCGCCGGCACCCCGCGGGCGATGAACTTGCCCGATCCTCTTTCCAGCAGCAGCTTTCCCTCGTGGACCGCAAGGCGGCCGCGCGAGAGCACGGTCGTCGGCCATCCGGTCACGGTCATGCCCTCGTAGGGCGTGTAGCCCACATTGTCTTTCATCATCGCCGCGGTGAGCGTCACCCGTTTCTCAGGCTCCCAGATGGCGATGTCCGCGTCGGCCCCTGCCTCGATCCTGCCTTTTTCGGCGATGCCGTAGGTGCGCGCATGATTTGTACTTGTTAAAAAAACAAACTCATTGACTGACAGACGTCCTTTGCCGACTCCCTCGGAGAATAAGAGCGGCAGCCGCACCTGCAGGCCGGGAATGCCGTTCGCCATTTCCTTGAAGGTCGTCTTGTCGCCCTTGGGGAGCTTCCCCGATTCGTCGAAGCGATAGGGTGCGTGGTCGGAGGAGAGCACGGCGAAGGTGCCGTCCTTTAGGCCCGCCCACACCGCCTCCTGCGAGGCTTCGTCGCGCGGCGGCGGGCTGCAGCACCATTTCGCGCCTTCCATCCCCGGCTTGTCGGCATCGCCCGCCTTGAGGAAGAGATACTGCGGGCAGGTTTCGGCGAGCACGCGCGCGCCGAGCGTCTGCGCCGCGCGTATCGTCTGCACCGCCTCGCCGCCCGAGACGTGCACGATCAGCACCGGCACGTCGAGCAGCCGCGAGAGCGCCACCACCCGGTTCGTGGCCTCCGCTTCCGCGATCGGGTGGTGCGCGCTCATGTGAAACTTCGGCGCGCCGTGGCCGCGCTCGAGCAGGCGCTTCGTGATCCACTTGATCATCTCGTGGTTCTCGGCGTGCACCATGACGAGCGCGCGCTCGCGTTCCGCCGCCGCGAGCACGTCGAGCATCTGCTCGTCGGAGAGGCGCAGGAGCTCGTAGGTCATGTACACCTTGAACGACGTGATGCCGCGCTTCACCATTTCAGGTAACTCAACCTGTAAGGCATGCTCGCTTGGATCCGCGATGATCAGGTGAAACCCGTAGTCGATCACCGCCTTCTCGGCGGCGCGCTTCGCATAGTCATCGACCACCGCGACGATCGAGTTGCCGCGATGCTGCGCGGCGAACGGCACGATGGTCGTGGTTCCGCCGAACACCGCGGCGACCGTTGCGCTATAGAAGTCGTCGGCGCACATCTTGCCGGTGGAGGAGAGCTGCTCGACGTGGCAGTGGCTGTCGACGCCGCCGGGCATGACGAGCTTGCCGCTCGCGTCGATGACCTTATTTGCCGAGAGCGACGGCCCGATCTCCGCGATCTTCTCGCCGCGGATTCCGACGTCGGCGCGAAACGTTTTTTCCGCGGTGACGACGGTGCCGCCGCGGATCACCCAGTCGTGGGACATGAAGCGATTTTGCCCTATAATTCCGCCCCTTCGCGCCCGTAGCTCAGTTGGATAGAGTACCTGGCTACGAACCAGGGGGTCGTGGGTTCAAATCCTGCCGGGCGCGCCAATTCTTTCAGGGGGTTAAGTGCGTGTTGCACGACCCCCTGGTTTTCACGAATACCCCGAACAACAGGGGTTCTCCCCAGTCAGCAATACGGAAAGCCCCCTTCTCTGAAGCAGGCCAGTGAGCAGCCCAGTGGTGTCTATACGCATATTGCGTATATACGCAACTTGCGTATAATCTGGCCGTGAAGGCGGTCTTTGTCGAGCTCCCTGCTTTCGGACGTTATCGCGCCGATTACCTGGACGACGAGGCTTTCAGGGGTTTGCAGAACGAGCTGATGAAGAATCCCGAAGCCGGAGAAGTCATCGAGGGAACCGGCGGGTTGCGCAAGCTGCGGTTTGCCGACAGACGGCGAGGTAAAGGGAAGCGTGGCGGGCTACGGGTGATTTACTACTGGTGGATGGCCGGGATGCAATTTTGGCTGTACACCCTGTACGACAAGGACGAAATGGCCGACTTGACGGCCAAGCAGCGACGCGATTTGAAAGCGATGCTCAAGACGGAACTTGAAGCAAGGAGGTCGACATGAAGGCAAAGGCGAGAGTTAGGCGCGGTCGGGCGCACAAGCGAGATTTGTTTGCCGAGCTTAGCGAGGGCATGAGGGCACTCGCAGACGCACGGCAGGGCAAGCGTACGTTGCGCACGCATGCAATTGAATTCAGAGATCCACCGGAGGTGACTCCCAAAGAGCTTGTCCGCGTTCGGGAGCATTTGAAGATCTCCCGCGGACTGTTTGCCGCCTACCTGCGTACCAATGTCCGCACTTTAGAAAACTGG
Organism: Betaproteobacteria bacterium; assembly: GCA_004297625.1. Taxonomy (GTDB): domain Bacteria; phylum Pseudomonadota; class Gammaproteobacteria; order Burkholderiales; family SG8-39; genus SCGC-AG-212-J23. The sequence continues at coordinate 88,127 of SCTY01000058.1, forward strand.
GAGCAGGGCCGAGCGAAGCCGAATGCACAAGCGGCCCTGTTGATCAATCTGGTGAAGCGTTTCCCGGACACTGTAGAAAGGCTGGCGTCGATATAGGGGCGTGGCTAAAGTGGGCGCCGCGAATCAATGGAACTAGAAAAACTTCAGAATGAGCTATTACGAAAGATAGGACGGAACGTCCTCAACTTCCAACAATTGGAAGCCTTGCTCAAGGCAAGCATTGTTCGCAGTCAAGTCCAAGGCGACCCGAGGGATCTCAAGAGTATCCTTGCGCAAAGGGAGCGCTCCTTCTCAACGCAGACTATGGGAAACCTCGTCGGCGAGCACGTGCGCCTCATATACGGCGAGCCAAAAGGGACGAGTACCCCGTCTGTCCCTGAGGATATTCCTTGGATTTCCTACTCGTTCAAGTTCAAGACTGAAGAATCATTTGTGGTTCAGCGTAGCTCCGCGCTGGCAAAAATCGTCGAGGAACGGAACAAGCTAATTCATCAGCTGCTTCCCGGCTTCGATTACTCCTCCGCTGAGGCATGCGAGACGATGATCAAATTTCTCGACGAGCAAAATGCCTTTCTCGCTTCGGAGTACGCGTACGTTAAGCAGGTATGCGAGGCAATGATTGATTTAGGAGAAGAGGCCATTCTCGAACTTAGGAAGCAGCTTTTGGGTAAGCGAGAGTGAGCGCGAACTGCCCGACTCAGAGTTCATACGACGTAGCGATTTCGTAGCTTCTCAACGCGGCATCAAACTCTTTCAGGCGAGTTCCGGCTGCGCTGGCGGGCGGCGGGCGCTGCAGGTCGTTGATTTAGCAGATCACCGTTTCCATCTTGGCCTCTACGAACCGGGGGGTCGTGGGTTCAACTCGCCGCGTTTCTCAGCGTTTTCCCCATTTCTTCTCCTCGACGGTCTGCTCCTCGATCTCGTAGAACTCGTCCAGTCCGACGAGCGTTTCGATGTCGTGGCGGGCGGCCACGCATTCTTGCTGCGTAAGGCCGGTGTAGCCGCCCGTGCGCTTGATTTCCCGGTGGGCGAGCTTCGCGAAGTGGAAGCTGACGAGCAGATACGTGAGCGCGTCGATCGCCGCCTTGTAGCCCATATCGGCGAGCTGGGGGCCGGTGGGCAGGGGCCGGCCGTCGCGGTTGCCGCGGCTGATGACGTAGACGAGCGGGATCTTCGCCTGCCGGGGCGCCTTCCTCATCTCCTCGTCATTGCGCGGGAAGATGAGGCCCATGTCGGCGCCGGCCTCGGCCGCCATGTTGACCCGCGTCACGGCTTCCTTCAGGCCTTCGGAGCGGCACGTGTCGGTGCGCGCGATGATGACGAAGTCCGGGTCCGACTCGTCGCGCTGCTTGCACGCGAACCGCAGCTTGGCGGCGAATTCCTTGCGCGGGATCGCGTGCGCCACGTACTTGTGGTAGTGGGCGCGCTTGGGATAAAGCTGGTCCTCGATGTGGGTGCCGGCGATGCCGGCGCGGATGAACTCGCGCACCGTGCGCATCGCGTGCAGCGGCTCGCCGAATCCGGCCCCGCCGTCGACGACGAGCGGAATATCGATCGCCGCCGCCACGTCGCCCGCCACGCGCGCCTGCTCGTCCATGGTCAGCAACGGCTCCGAGGTGCAGCGCGAGCCGCCGGTCACGAACCCGCCGGTATAGACGCAGTCGAAGCCGATACTCTGGAGGAGGCGGCCGCCGAGCGGGTCGTAGGCGACCGGCATGTAGACGAATTCCTTCTTTTTGAGCAGTCTGCGCAGCGCTGTGGTCTTTCTCATGGTTCGCACGGAGGAAATCTTCATGAAAAAAGAAATCGTGGACGTCCCGGGTATCAGCAAGCATCTCAAGAAGGAAGGCATCCCGCTTTCGGCGGTGGTTCGCGCCGGGGGATTCGTCTTCGTCTCGGGGCAGCCGCCGGTCGATCGCCGCACCGGCAAGATACCGCTCGTCAATGTCGCGCAGCAGACCAAGAGGGTGCTGGACAACATCAAGGTCTGCCTGGAGGCCGCCGGATCGTCCCTCGACAAGGTCGTCAAGTGCACCGTCTACATCACGAATGCCGCGTACTTTGACGAAGTGAACGACGTCTATCGGAGGTACTTCAGGCGCAACCCGCCGGCGCGCGTGTTCTGCAACGTCGGATCGTGGCCGAAAAAGTTCGACGTCGAGATCGAGTGCATCGCCGTGGTGTGACGCAGCGCGGGTCAATAGCGGAAGAACAACTCCTGGAGAGCTTCGCGCTCGCGCGTCACGGTGAGCGCGAGCGTCAGCAGGATGCGGGCTTTCTGGGGCAGCAGGTCGTCCGACACGATAAAGCCCGCGCTGGCTTTTTGCGGCGTCATGATCACCCGCCCGGCGGTGGAGCGGGTGGCGAGCACCACCGGGATTCCCGCCTGGACGGCGCGCTTCCCCGCCTCGAAGAAGGCGCCGGGATAGGAGCCGCCGCCGAAGCCCGCGAGCACGAGCCCGTCGGTGCCATGCTGGCGTAGCGCGTCGATCAGCACGCCGTCGGCTCCGGCGTAGGCATAGATGATGTCGACGCGCGGCAGCCCCCGCTTGCCCCGCACGTCGAACGGCGCGGCAGTGGTGTGAAGGCGGGTGACGTTGCGGTAGAAGACGACTCGCGCGTCCGAGTCGACATAGCCGAGCAGGCCGAAATCGCGGCTGTCGAACGTGTCCACCCGGAAGGCATTCGACTTGGTGACGTCGCGCGCGCTCTGGATCTCGTTGTTGAGGACGGTGAGGACGCCGCGCCCCGCGGCTTCGGGACAGGCCGCCAGGCGAATGGCGTCCAGCAAATTGAGATCGGCGTCCGTGCCGAGCGCGCTGGGCGGGCGCATTGCCCCCGTGACGACCACCGGGCGTTCGGACTTGACCGTGAGATGCAGAAAATAGGCGGTCTCTTCCAGCGTGGCGGTGCCATGCGTCACCACCACCCCTTGGGGCGGGCGCGCGCTGCTGAACAGTGCATTGATGCGCTGCGCGAGCTGCAACCATTCCGTCGGCCCGATCGACGGGCTGCCGACCTGGAGCACGTTTTCGGCTGTCACCTCGGCGATCTCGCCCGCCTCGGGAATGCGCGCGAGCATCTGCTCGACGCTCAGCCGCTGTCCGAGCTCCGGGTAAAGCGTGTAGTCGAGGCGGTGCGGGCCGAGGCCGGAAATGCTGCCGCCGGTGGCGAGGACATGCACGGAAGGGCGCGGCACGGCGCTCACGTCAGCAGCACGACCTTGCCGAAGATGTCCCTGGAATCGACCACGCGGTGGGCCTCGGCGGCCTGCGCGAGCGGAAAGCTCTTGTGGATGACGGGCTTCAGCTTGCCCTCGGCCACCAGGCCCATGACCTTCCTCAGCTCGAGCACCGACGCGTTCTTCGACCCGGCGAGCCGCAGCTCGCGCCGGAAGAACGGGATGATGTCGAATTGCACCACCTCGCCGGCGTGCGCGCCCACCGTGACGATGATGCCGCCGCGCGCGAGGCACTGCAGGCTGCGCGTGAACACCTCGCCGCCGATGTGCTCCATGACCACGTCCACGCCCCGGCCGCCGGTGAGCGCCATGACGCGCTCGGCGAAATTCTCCTTGCTGTAGTTGATGACGTGGTGCGCGCCGAGCGCCTTCGCCCGCGCGAGCTTCTGGTCGCTGCTCGCGGTGGCGAAGAGCGTCGCGCCGGCGAGCTGCGCCACCTGCAACGCGGCGCTCCCGATGCCCGAGCCTGCCGCCTGGATGAGCACCGTCTGCCCGGCCTGCAGGAATCCGCGGTTGACGAGCACATGCCAGGCGGTGCCGAAGGCGATCTGGCTCGCCGCCGCGTCCTCGAAGCTGACCTGCGAAGGGAGGGAGTTGAGGTTGGCGATCGGCACGGTGACGTATTCGGCGTAGCCGCCCGGGATGTCGAGGCCGAAGTAGCCCTCCTGGAGGCACAGGTTGTCGCGTCCGGCGAGGCACAGCTCGCATTTGCGGCAGGGCAGGCGGCAGGTGACCCAGACCCGGTCGCCTTCCTTGAAGCCGGCCGCCTCGCCGTTCAGGCCGGCGACCTCGCCGGCGAACTCCCGTCCGAGGATGTGCGGAAAGGTGAGCGGAATGCGCGACGTTCCCGCGCGGTGGTCGAGGTCCACGTGGTTGATGCCCACCGCGCGCACGCGCACCAGCGCCTCGCCGGCGCGCGGCGCCGGCCTCGGGGCCTCCTCGTAGACCAGGACTTCGGGACCGCCGAACTTGTGGAACCAGGCGACCTTCATCGTTGCTCCCATTTATGGCTTGCCCTGATGGCGGCCGGGATGCGGCGCTTCAGGTATTGCCCGTCCTTCGGGTCGCCGTGGAACTTCCCGTCCGCGACCATCACCTTGCCTCTGAGCACGGTCGTCACGGGCCAGGCGCTCACCTCCTTGCCCTCCCAGGGCGTGTAGTCGGTCTCGTGCAGGTCCTGCGCGCGCACCGTGCGGCGCTTGCTGGTGTCGAGCACCGTGAGGTCCGCGTCGCTGCCCACCGCGATCGCGCCCTTGCGCGGATAGAGGCCCATGATCCGGGCGGCGTTGGCCGATACGACGTCGACGAACTTCTCCAGCGAATAGCCGCGCTTGTCGACCGTCTCGGTGTACATCACGGCGACGCGCGGCTCGACTCCGGAGTTGCCGCCGGTCGTGTCGTCGATGCGATTGCCCTGGAGCTTGACCGCGAGCTTGCAGCACACCTCGTCGGTGCCGACGCAATGGAGGCTCCCGCTCGCGAGGCCGTCCCACAGCCCCTGCTGGTCGCGCTTCGACTTGAGCGAAGGATAGGTGTGGTAGATCTGGCCGTTCGGCTTGCGGTAGTCGTCGCTGGTGTAGAGCAGGTACTGGTGCAGCGTCTCGCCGTAGACCGGAAAGCCGCGCGCGCGGCTCTCGGCGATCGCCTGCACGCCGGAGGCGGCGCTCACGTGCATCATGTAGAGGGCCATGCCTTCGACGTTCTCGGCGAGTCGGATGATGCGGCGGAAGGAAAGGTCTTCCGAGAGCGCGTTGTGCACCTCGGCCATGTGCTCGAAACCGGTGCGGTTCTCGGCGAAGAGCTTCTCGTACATGTGCCGGACGATGTCGTCGTCCTCGGCGTGGATGACGCCGAGCCCGCCGGCGCGGGCGAGCACCTTGAAAATCTCCCAGATCTCGCCGAACCGCACCATGCGGCCGCGCCGGCTGGGCGTGATGTCGGTGGTGAAGATCTTGACCGTCGGATAACCGGCCTCGACCGCCTCGGCGAGCTCGGCGATGGTCGCCGGCGGTACCCGTCCGCGCAGCATGACGTGGTAGGCGTAGTCGCAGCAGCAGCGGCCCGCCCAGTCCTTGTCGCGCGCCTCGATCGCGTCGCGCACGCTCTGGCTCGAGGACTCGTCCCCCTCGCGGTCGGGCTTGCAGGCGGCGAAGTCGATGAGCGTCGTCGTGCCGCCCCATAGCGCCGCGCGGCTCACCTGCTCCGGTGGCTCGCTGCGCCCCGGCGGTCCGCCCGGTCTCATCGGCGGGATGTACCAGGCGCAGTGCACGTGCGGGTCGATGCCGCCCGGCATGACGATGCCGCTGCCGGCGTCGATTACGCGCGCCGCCTGATCGCGCGCGAAGGTGCCGCGCGCGGCAAGCGCGGCGATCACGCCGTCCTTCACGGCCACGTCCCAGGCGCCGACACCGTGCGGCGTCACCACTTGTTCGCCGCGGATCACCAGATCGAACATTTTTCCACCTCGTCGTCGAGAGCGTCGAGAAGGTCCTCCAGCCAGCGCGGATCGAGGCCGCGGGCGATAACCACGATGCGCGTCGTGCGATCGCCGTCGGGCCACGCATCGAGCCAGGCCGGCGGGTGGAACACGTGCTGCACGCCGTGGATCACGGCGGGGCGCCCGGGGCTTTCGCGTACATCGACCAGGCCCTTGAGGCGCAAGAGTGCCGCTCCGCAGTGCTCGGCGAGCGTCTGGAGAAAGAGGCTCAACGTGGCGGCGTGCAGCGGCGCGGCGCGCCGCAAGCAGAAGGTGACGATGCCATCGTCGTGGCGGCTCCCATGGTGACCGTCACCATTGTGCGGTAGCGCTTCGGCAGCCAGCCAGCGGCGTAGTCCGCCGCCGAAGAGATGAGCGGCGTCGACGACGCCATGCACCGCCGTCAACTGCGGCGCGCCGGGATTCAGCTCGTGCAGGCGCGCGGCAAGGCCATTCGCCGCCGGGTCGGTGAGATCGGTCTTCGTCACCACGATGCGATCGGCGAGCGCCGCCTGCTTGACCGATTCGGGGTGAGCGTCGAGCGTCTGCGCGCCGGCGGCCGCATCCACCGTGGCGATCACCGACTCGAGGCACAGCGCGTCGGCCAGATTCGGGTCGGTCATCAGCGCCTGCAGGATCGGCGTGGGGTCGGCCAGTCCGGTGGTCTCGATGACGATGCGCTCGAACGGCGGCACGGCGCCGGCCGCGCGCCGCGCAAGCAGGTCGCCGGCAGTGCGCACGAGGTCGCTGCGCACCGTGCAGCACACGCAGCCGCCGTCGAGGACCACGATGTCCTCGTCGCTCGCCTCGACCAGCAAATGATCGAGGCCCACCGCGCCGAACTCGTTCACGATCACGGCGGTGCGCGTGAGCGCCGGGTCGCGCAGCAGGCGGGCGAGCAGCGTCGTCTTGCCGCTGCCGAGGAAGCCCGTGATTACCGAAACCGGAACTGCCGCCATCGTCACGGCCTGCTCGGGCCGCGCCCGAGCAGCGGTTGCGCGCCGATCACCAAGCGTCCCGCCGGAGCGTTTGGCGCGAGATCCTCGCGCAGCTGTCGCAGCAAGCCCGGCAGTCCCGCATGGCGGTTAAGCGGCGCCGGCGCGCCCGACACCGGATCGCGCAGCGTCACGGTCCAGCCGGCAGGAGCGCCATGGCGGACTCGCATCGCCGGGCCGGTATTCGGAACGATGACGAACCCGTGCGGATCGTCCGGGTCTCGGATGACCGTGCCGGGAACGCCCCAGATGCGGAGCGCGCCCGAGAAAATGCGCGAGATCCGCGCGTGCCACGCCGCGTCGTACAGCATCAAGGGATCATATGCCAGCCCGCGGCGCAGAAGAGCGCTGCGCGGCTCCGGTTCCGCATGTCTTGCTTGACATTCGCTATGCGCAGCGGAACTATGGCAGCGGAAGATAGGTACCGTTTTTGGTATTGGTGTTGTCGATATAGATATTGCTGCTGTCGATATTGCCGCCGGCACAAATGAGATCCGATACGAGGGGAGGAATATGAAACGTCCAGCTCCGTTGTTGCTTCCTGTGTTCGCGGGCGCCTTGAGCCTCGCGGTGGCGAGCACGACCTTCGCGCAGGCGAAATACCAGCTGCGCTGGGGCCACTACCTCGCCGACGGCCCCTTCGTGCAGCTCGAGAAGGACTTCGCAAACACGATCGAGAAGCGCACCAACGGGCAAGTCAAGATCACCATCACCTTCGCCCAGGGCCTGGGCAAGACGACCGAGCTCTTGATGCTCACCGCCAAGGGCGCGATCGACATGACCGCCACGGCGCCCGGCTACAACCCGGACCAGCTGCATTACTGGCGCGCGTTCCAGCTTCCGCTCACGTTCCAGACCAGCAAGCAGGCCATGCACGTCCTGCAGGCGGTGGTCAAGGAGTTCCCGATCTACAACCAGGAGATGGACCGCGCGGGCGTGGTGTGGCTCTTCCAGCAGCCGCTCGGCGAGTACTACCTGAGCGGGCCCAATCCCGACTGCACGAGCGTGGCGGCCCTCAAGGGCAAGAAGATCCGCAGCTTCGGCGCCGACATTCCGAAGGCTTTCTCGGCCATCGGCGCGGTGCCGGTGACCGTGGCGCCCACCGACATCTACGAGGCCCTGCAGCACGGCACGCTCGACTACTCGTTCATCAATCCCGGCAACATCCAGCAGTACAAGCTGGTCGAGGTAGGCAAGCATCATTGCGGCCCGGTGATGGCGATCACCGGCCACAACGTCACCATCAGCAAGCGCACCTGGTCGCGGCTGCCAAAGGACATCCAGGGCGTGTTCCGCGATCAGGCGGCGAAGACGATGGCGGACTATCTCGCCTGGGTCGGCGATTTCGAGGCGAAGGCCGTTGCCAACATCAAGTCGCAGGGCGGCACGTTCACGCCCTTCCCGGCGGCGGAGCTGAAGAAGTGGCGAGCAGCCGCGCCCGACTTCCTGGCGCAGTGGGAGAAGGACACCGCGGCGGCCACCAAGGATGCCGCGACGCCGAAAAAGGTCGCGGCGCGCTGGAGGCAGCTGCTCGCGGAGTAAAGCAGGACGCCCGCGCCGGCTCTCGTCCGGCGCGGCTCGCCCTCGTAGTCCGGGATCGAAAGGATTGGCTTGCTGTGGCTTAGCGCGAACGTGCGGCGCCTGGCCGTCGGCCTGGTGCTGCTGGGCTCCGTGGGCATGATGGCCTCGATGATCATCTGCGTCGCCGACGTGGTGGGGACCAATTTCCTCGACTGGCCGGTTCCCGGGGCGCTCGAGATCACCGAGAGCACCATGGTGCTCATCGTCTTCGGCGCGCTCGCCTACACCCAGGAGAGGCGCGGCCACATCCGCGTCGAGATCCTGCACGGCCACATGGGCCCGCGCGTGCGGTCGTTCATGGACCTGGTCACGCACTTCCTGGCGCTCGTGTTCTTCGCGCTGCTCGCCTGGCAAAGCTTCGGCGAGTTGAGCTACGGCTGGGAGATCCGCGAGTCCACCATGGGCACGATACGTTTTCCCCTGTATCCGGCGCGCTTCCTCCTCAGCGCCGGCGCGGTGCTCCTCGTGGCGCAGCTCGCGCTCGACGTGATCGTGGACTTCGGCCGCATGCGGCGCGGGGAAGGGCCGCCGCCGCACGCTGCGGCGGCCGACTGAGGTGCCCCGGTGACGCTGCTCGCGCCGGATGTCGCCGGCTTCATCGCGGCGGGCCTGCTGATCGTCTGGCTCGCGCTCGGCGTGCACATCGGCGTGGCGCTCGGCCTGGCCGGATTCCTCGGCATCTATTTCACGGTCGGGCCGGACGCGGCCGCGGCGCAGCTCGCCGCGATCCCCTTCAGCACGACCAACAACTTCGCGCTGGCGGTGATTCCGCTGTTCATCCTGATGGGATCGTTCGCCACCCAGGCCGGGATCGTCACCGAGCTTTTCCGCGCGGCGTACCTCTGGCTCGGCGCCCTGCGCGGCGGGCTCGCCATGGCGACCGTGATGTCCTCGGCGGCGTTCGGCGCCGCCTCCGGCTCCACCATCGTCAACGCGGCGGTGTTCACGCGCATGGCCATGCCGGAGATGACCCGCTTCGGCTACGACGTGCGGCTGAGCGCCGGGTGCATCGCCGCGGCCGGGACGCTCGCCGCCCTCATCCCACCGAGCATCCTGATGGTGATCTACGGCGTCATCACCGAGCAGTCCATCGGCAAGCTGCTGATCGCCGGGATCGTCCCGGGGCTCATCACGGCGTTCCTCTATTGCGGCGGGGTCTACGTCCTCGCGCGCTGGCGGCCGGACCTCGCGCCGCCCGCCAGGATCGGCGTCAATTGGGGCGAGCGCTGGCGCTCGCTGTACGGGGTTTCGGGCGTCCTGGTTCTGTTCCTGATCGTCGTCGGCGGCATCTACGGCGGCTACTTCCCGGCGACCTACGCCGGCGCGGTGGGCGCCGCCGGCGCCTTCGTCATTGCCCTGTGGAAGCGCCGCCTCGGCCTGCGCTCGCTCACCGAGGTTCTCAAGGAAGCCGCCGTCACCACCTCGGTGATCTTCATCATCGTGGTGGGCGGCATGCTCTTCTCGCGCTTCCTCACCTATTCCGGGCTGGTGGACATCATCTCGCGGGAGCTGCTCTCGTTCGGCCACGGCAAGTACACCTACCTCCTCGGCTACGTGGTGCTTTTCGCCATCCTAGGCTGCTTCATCGAGCCGATCGCCATCATGGTGATGACCCTGCCGATCATGTACCCGGTGATGAAGGCGCAGGGCTTCGACCCGATCTGGCTCGGCGTGGTGTCGGTCAAGCTCGCCGAGATCGGCGTGCTCACGCCGCCCGTGGGCCTGAACGTCTTCGTGGTGAAGAGCTCTTCGCCGGTCCCCGTCACGCTCGGCCAGGCCTTCGCCGGCGTCATGCCCTTCATCGCGCTCGACTTCCTCTCGCTCGTGCTCTACGTGATGTTCCCGGAGATGATCCTGTGGCTGCCGAACCTCATGAAGTCCTAGGAGACGTTTGAAATGGCGGTACTGAAAGCCGAAGGCAAGACGTTCCCCACCCGCACGCAGGTCCTGGTGATCGGCGCCGGCGCGTGCGGCACCATCGCGGCGCTCGCCGCCAACGAGCGCGGCGCGGAGGTGCTGATCCTCGAGCGCGACGCCAAACCCTCGGGCAGCACCTCGCTCTCGGGCGGGCAGATCCCGGCAGCGGGAACGAAGCTGCAGAAGGCCGCGGGCCTGCTCGACGACACGCCGGAGCTGCTCTACCAGGACATCCTCGCCAAGTCGCACGGGGAATGCGACCACGAGATCGCCCGCCTCATCGCCGACGAGGCAAGCAAGACCGTGGAGTGGCTGGTCGAGCGCTACAAGCTGCCGCTGTCCTGCATCCTGGATTTCCAGTATCCGGGCCACAGCCGGCCGCACATGCACGCTTCGCCCTCGCGCTACGGCGCGGAGCTGCACGCCGTGCTTCTCGCGGCGGTCGAAGCCCAGGGAATCCCGATCGCCACCTCGGCGCAGGCGACCGATCTGTACGCCGACGCCTCGGGACGCATCCTCGGCGTGCGCGTACGGCGGCCCGATGGCGCGGTCGAGGAGATCGGCTGCGAGGCGCTGATCCTCGCCTGCAACGGTTACGGCGGCAACAAGGAAATGCTGAAGGAATACATCCCCGAAGCCGTCGATCTCTTCTACGAAGGGCATGTCGGCAACCAGGGCGAAGCGGTGCGCTGGGGCGAGGAGCTCGGCGCCTCGGTGAAGGACATGGGGTCGTTCCAGGGGCACGGTGCGTGCTGCACGCCGCACGGCATGCACCTCGGCTGGGGCACGATCACCGAAGGCGGATTCCAGGTGAACCGGCATGGCGATCGGTTCTCGAACGAGAACGCCGGCTACTCGGAGCAGGCGCTGAAGGTGCATCGCCAGCCCGATCACGTCGCCTGGACGATCTGGGACGAGCGCTGCGAGCGCATTGCCAACCAGCAGCACAGCCACATGGAGGCGAACGAAACCGGCGCGATCAAGCGCTACGACTCGATCGAGGCCATCGCGCGCGCCATCGGCTGCGACGCCGGGACGCTGGCGCAGACGTTCGCGGACGTCGCGGCGATCGTGCGCGGCGAAAAGAAGGACGAGCTCGGCCGCAACTTCGAAGGCAAGCCCGTGCTGCGGCCGCCGTACTACGTGTCAAAGGTCATGGGCGCGCTCACGCATACGCAGGGCGGGCTGGAGGTGAACAAGGAGATGCGCGTGCTGAGGAAAGACGGCACGCCGTTTCCGAACCTCTTCGCCGGCGGCGGCGCGGCGCGCGGCCTGTCCGGCCCGGCCGACTGGGGCTACCTGTCCGGCTCTGGCCTCATGACGGCCACGAATATGGGCCGGCTCGCGGGCGAGGCCGCCGCGGCGCTGGTCAAGAAGTAGTCTCGCGCAGGGGCCGGGAAAGCGCGCCGAGATCCGGCGCCGCCATCAATCCTTCGACCGCCCGTTCGACTAAGGCGATGGCCTCGGGCTTCAGCGAGCGCGCCGCATTGGCGCGGAACTTGGCGAGGATCGCCGCCTCGCCCGGCGGGCGCGTGTGATTGCCGAAGACGTCGTCAATGCGCACAGTCTCGGTCTTCCCCGCCTTCGTTTCGCACACGATCTCGGCTTCGAAACGCTCCGGAAACCTGGCATCGGGCAGCGGCTCCCAGCGAATGCGGCCGGCGAGCTCGCGCACTGCGGCGCTCGCGGGCGATTCGAAGGTCGCGAGGTCGACCTTGCCCTCGATCAGGCGCGCCGCAATGACGATCGGCAGGCTCCAGCGCGCCGCATGCGCTGTCTCCGGTGCCTGCTTGCTCTCCCAGGGATCGCAGATGACGGGCACCTCGCCGGCGGGCACCCGGCACAGGATCCGCGCCACGTCGCCCGCGCGCACGCCGCGCTCGGCGAGCACGCCGGCCGCCTCGATGAACGGATGCAGGTAGTGGCAGCACGGATAGAATTTGTACGCGGCATCCGGCAGATGCCACTTCCGGCCGATGTCCCCGATCAGGGCCCGGAAGCGCTCGGGCGCCTCGTCATCGGCGGCGAACTGGCGGAACAGGCCGTGACGCCCCTCGAGCGAGGTCTCCGGCCCGGTCATGCCCGAGCGGGCGAGCAGCGCCGCGACCACGCCGCCGTGCGCGGCCCAGCCGGGATGCAGGGATTTCACCGAGGAGCCGTTGGTCAGAAATTCCATCACGCCCGAGGCCTGGCTGAGCGCGATGCCGAGCGCGGCCACGCTCTGGTCCTCGCTCGAGCCGAGGAGCTCCGAGGCGAGGAGCGCCGAGGCGAGCGCGCCGCCGACCGAGGTGCTCATGAAGCCGTGCGCGTGAAAGCGGCCGGGCGCGACCAGGCCGAAGCGGATGAGAACCTCCCAGCCGCGCGCAAAGGCGCCGAGCAGCGCCGCGCCGCTCGCGCCCTGCGCCTCGGCCACCGCGAGCGCCGCGGCCGCGATGACCGAGCTGCCGTGCTGGATCGAGGCGGTGTGGGTGTCGTCGTACTCCAGGCTGTGGATCAGGCCGCCGTTGATCAGCGCGGCGTCGGCCGCGGCGGCGCCTGCGGCCTGCCCGAAGACCGTGGCCGGCCCGCCGCGCGCTACGCCCTTCGCGAGAGCGCGATAGGCGGCGCCGACCGGCGATCCTGCCGAAGCGAGGCCGACGCCGATGGCGTCCAGAAGGTGCAGCCGCGCCGCGGCCGCGACGTTGTCCTGCAAACGCGCTTGCGAAGCCGAGCGCACCGCCCGCACCAGCTCGCGCGCGAGGGTCATGATTTCACCATCCCGGCCAGCACTTCGCGCCAGGGCCGGGAGAGCATTCCCGCGTCCCCGCGGATGACGCGGGCGAGCGTCTCCGGGGCCGCGGGGAAAATGCTCCCCGCGTTCTCGGCCAGCTTCGAGAGAAGCGTTTGCTCGTCGAAAGGCTGATCGGCGCCGCCGCGCGCGCTCTCGCAGACCGCCGACATTTCGCCGCCGTCCGTGAAGCGCAGGGTCACGCGCGCGGGACGGTCCTTGGGCCACGGCTTGAGGTCGGGAAACGGCGCCATGCGCACTCGGCGCCGCAGCTTCGCAATGCTTTCCTCTTGCAGCTTGTCGAAGGTGAAGGCGCGGGCGCCGGCCGTGCCGAGGCGCACCGTGGCAGCGATGGCGTGCGGGATGGAGAATTTGGCGGCGAGCACCGTTTCGGGCTCGACGGTGGTCAACGCCTGCCCGCCCGGCCCGGTCTCGACGAGGATCTCGGCGATCTCGTCCGCCTTGCGCTCGCGCAGGCGGCCGAGCAGCTCGAGCGTCGCTTCGACGGCGGAATGCGAGTAGCCGCAGCAGGCGAATACCTTGTGGTAGCCGTTGGCGACGGACCACGCGCTTCCAAGGCCCTCGACCAGAGCTTCCGGAAGGGCGCGCGTGCTGAAACATCCGACGAATACGTCGTACGGGGTGCCGACGCCTCCGCCGATTCCCGCCTCGGCCCAGTCGGCCGCGCGCAAGCCGATCCAGGCGCCCGCCGAAGTCCAGCCGTTGCGGATCAACGAGCCCTCTACCGCGGTGTCGAACGGGCCCGCGAACGACATGCTTGCCGCTCCGGTAACGGCGTCGAGCATCGTCTTCGCATCGTAGCGGCGCACGAGCGAGGTCGCCGCCGCGGCGCCGATCGTCGCGAATGCGGCATGCGGATGCACGTTGAAGACCGGGAACGGAAAGGCGAGCGCAAACCGCGTGGTGACTTCGTAGGCAAGCGCGAGCGCGCGCAGCAGCTCCTCCACGCTGCGCTCCTGTGCCTCGGCTTCGGCGAGCAGGGCCGGAATGGTGTAGGCGCCGCCATGGCAGGAGGCATTGCGAAATCCCTCGTCCAGCTCGCACCAGGTGATCGCCATCCCGTTTGCGCTGGCCGCGGCATACCGGTCGGCCCGAGGCGCGCCCCGCGCGAGCACGGTTGCCTCCGCCTTGCCCGACGAGGCGCGCAGCAGGCCCTCCCGTGCGCGCGTCACCTGGGGCTCGAGCGAGCCGGCCACCATGGCGCCGATGTCGTCGGACAGGATGGTCGCCGCGCGCCGGCGCACGGCCTCCGGCAAGGGCTTGGACACAGCATCGACGGCCCATTCGATCAGCTTGCGCGTGTTTGCAGCCGCCTGGATGCGAGCGGGATTCTCGGTTTTCGTCATGATGAATTGCTCCTAGCTCAGCTTGCCGTGGATCGGCGCTTGCCCGATGCGGCGCCAGAGATACTTGCCGTGGCCGCCGGGGCCGACGATCTTGCCGTTGTCCATCACGGTGACGCCGCGCACGATCGTGCGCACCGGCCAGCCTTTCAGCACCTGGTTCTCGTAGAGGCTGTAGTCGGCCCACGAGCCCATCTCGGCAGGGATGAACTTGCGTTCCTTGGCGAGATCCACGATCGTGAAGTCGGCGTCGTAGCCCGGCGCAACGTTGCCCTTGGCGGGCTCGAGGTCGAAGATCTTCGCGGGCGCGGCGGCGAGGAGCTGGCAGATGCGCTGCAGAGGCAGCTTCCTCTTGTGGTAGCCCTCCGAGAGCAGCACCGGCAGGATGGCGGCGATGCCGGGGAAGCCCTGCGCGGCGAGCCACAGAGGCTTGTCCTTGGTGGCGCGCCGGCGCGCGGAGTGATCGGAGGCGACGACGTCGATGGTGCCGTCGAAGAGCGCCTCCCAGATCGCCTCCCGGTCGTCCTTCGAGCGGAACGGCGGGTTCGCCTTGCCGATGCCGCCGAGTTCGGAGTCCTCGGTGTGCGTGAGGTAGTGCGGGCAGGTCTCGATCCACACCTGGTCGTAGCGCTTGCGCCATTTGCGCACTTCGTCCAGGGTGAGACGCGAGGAGATGTGCGGGAAATAGACCCGCGCGCCGGTGCGCTCGGCGAAGTACATCGCGCGGATCGCGGGCTCCGACTCGGTGATGGCGGGCTTGCAGGCGGCCCAGTCCTTCAGCGTCTTGCCGCCCGCGGCCTGCACCTTCTGCCGCGTGCGGTTGACGATCTCGATGTTCTCGGTATGGCAGACGATGATCGGCTTGCCGACGCGCGCGGACTCGCCGAGGAGGTCCCAGAAGAAGCCGTCGTCGGTGCCGTCCAGGCCCAGGTAGCGGCCTTCCTCGCCCTTGAAATTCATGAAGTACTTGAACGAGGTGACGCCGTAATCCGAGATGTAGGAGCCCAGCTCCTTGATGTGCAGCTCGTTGGCGGTGCTGAAGTGAAAGCCGTAGTCGACGTGGCAGCGCGTGCGCGCGTACTCCTGCTCGCGCTTGTAGACGTCGGCATAGGCCTCGTTATTGAGGAAATAGCCGAGGATGGTGGCGATGCCGCCCTGCGCCGCGTACACCGTCTCGTAGGTGTACTCGGTGATCTTCTCGCCGAAACCGAAATGCACGTGGGCGTCGATGAGCCCCGGGAAAACGTGCAGTCCCGCCGCCGACTGCTCGGGCGTGCCGGCGGGCGCCGCCCCGCCGGGCGCAAGCAGCGCGGCGATCTTGCCGCCCTGCACCAGGATGTCGTGCCGCGCCGGAGCGCGATCCGGGAAAACCACCGTGCCGCCGCGCAATACGAAGTCGGTCATGGTCGAGCCTGCCTTTCCTGTAGGTCCTTGAGGGAATACACCGCCTGCGTCCCCGGCGCGGTGCTCAGCGCCGGCAGCGTGATCGCGATCTCGGCTTCGCTCAGGTCGCGCGCGATGCACACCAGCCGGTTGGCGTGGTCGGCGTCCGGCCAGTCGCGGAAGCGCTGCGGCGGGTGGAATACGCCCTGAACACCCTGCACGAACACGACCTCGCCGCCGTCTTCGATGCGCAGCAGCCCTTTGACACGGATCAGGCGCTCGCCGAACTCCGCCTTCACAAGCCGCGACCAGGCCGACCAGCCTGCCCACGTCACCGCGGGCGGCCGGAACGAAAAGGCGCGGATGCCCGAGACGTGCTCGCGCCTGCGGATCGGGCCGAGCGAGGCGAGCGAGCCGAGCGGCCGCCTGGAGCGCGCGCAGCTTGCAAATGCCGCGGCCGGGCCCTCGACCACTTCCGCTTCGGGATTCAGCTCGCGCAGGAAGGCAAGCGCCGGCCCTGCGTCCGCGAGGTCGCGCTTGCTGATCACCAGGCGTTCGGCGACGGCGGCCTGCTTATCGAGCTCGGGGTAATTCTGCCGCGAGGCGAGGAAATGCTGCGCATCCACCACGCACACGGTCGCCTCCAGCGCGTAGGATCCGGTGACCAGCGGATGGCCGAGCAGCACGTTCAGGAGCGGCGCGGGATCCGCGGCGCCGCTCGTTTCGATGATGACGCGCTGAAAATGGGGAATCTCGCCGCGCGCCCGGCGCCCGGCCAGGTCGGCGAGCGTCTCGTGCAGCGCGCCCGGATTGGCGCAGCACAGGCAGCCGCCCTCGAGCAGCACGACGTTGTCGCTCGCCTGCGCGATGATCAAATTGTCGAGGCCGATTTCGCCGAGCTCGTTCACCACCACCGCCGTGTTTTCCATCGCCGGCGTGCGCAGCGCCGCGTTGAGAAGCGTGGTCTTGCCGCTGCCGAGAAAACCGGTGAGCAGGAAAACCGGCGTTTTCGCCGCAGTCATGCGCCGTTTCCTCGGCTGCGCCGTACGCGGTCGCCGAACAGCTCCTGCATCGCGCCGCGCAGCCACCGGTTTGCCGCGTCGTTCTCGACGCGCGCGTGCCAGTACAGGGAGACGTCGAAGCTGGGAATCGGAATCGGCAGCGGATGCACCTTGACCTTGACCAGCCGCGCCGAGGCCTCGGCGACGCGACTGGGCAGGCTGACCACCAGGTCGGTGCCGGCGACGATCAGCGGGACCACCACGAAGTGCGGCACGCGCAACGCCACGTTCTCCTCCACGCCGCGCTCGGCGAGCGTGCGCTCGAGGATCTGGTGGCCCGAGCCCATCGAGGAGATCAGCACGTGACGCGCGCTCAGGAATTCCTTGAGCGTGAGGGGTGCGCGCCGGCCGAGCGGGTGATCCGGCCGCGTCATGCACACGTAACGTTCCTCGAAGAGGCGCGCGCGGCGGATCTTGTCGCGCAGCTGCGGCACGTATCCCACCGCGAGGTCGATATCGCCGGTCTCGAGCCGCACCGCGAGCTCGGCTGCCGGCAATTGTGCCGTCTCCAGCCGCATCACCGGGCTGTGCTCGTGCAGGTGGCGCATCAGTGTCGGCAGCAGGACCGTCTCGCCGACGTCCGTCATGTAGACGCGCAGGCTGCGCGTCGTGCGGCGCGGATCGAAAGCCTCGCGCGAGCCGAGGGCGCCGCGCACCATCGCCAGGGCATCGGTGAGCGACGGTGCGAGCTCGAGAGCGCGCGGCGTCGGCAGCATGCCGGAGCGGGTGTTGACGAACAGCGGATCGCCCAGCTGGAGGCGCAGGCGGCCCAGCGCGCTGCTCATCGCCGACTGCGTCAACCCCATCTGGGCGGCGGCGCGCGTCACGCTGCCGTGGCGGAACAGCGCCTCGAATACCGGCAGCAGGTTCAGGTCGGGGAAGTCGCTCACGCGGCAATATTTACATCATCGATTGATGAATTCAATACAATCGATTTGACTGATATTGTAGAACTGCCTAATCTTTTCGCCCGCGGCAATCGGCAAGGAGCGCCCGCATGAAACCCTGGGACGGCATCATCAGCGAGGAGGAACAGAAGGCCTACCATGCGGCCGGTTTCGGCCGCCCCGGCGGCATCGGCAAGCGGCCGGCGCTGCTCATCATCGACGTGCAGTACCGCACCATCGGTACGACGCCCAAGCCTTTCCGGGAAGCGATCAAGGAATTCCCCACCTCCTGCGGCGACGTGGGGTGGAACGCGATGCGCAACATAGCGACGCTGCTCGCGGAGTTCCGCGCCAACGGCTGGCCGGTGCTGTATCCGCACGTGGCGCCGAAGAACAAGGCGACCGACGGCGGGCGCCTGGCGCAGAAAGTGCCCGCCATCATGAACATCCCGGAGAAGGGCTACGAGTTCCCGGTCGAGATCGCGCCGCGTGAAGGCGACGTGCTGCTGCCGAAGAAACATCCGAGCGCGTTCTTCGCCACGCCGCTCGTGAGCCACCTGATCGACCTCGGGGCCGACACGCTCGTCGTGACCGGGTGCACCACGAGCGGCTGCGTGCGCGGCAGCGTGGTCGACGCGTTCGCCTATAACTGGCGTGTTCTCGTCCCCTGGGACTGCGTCTACGACCGCAGCGCCACCTCGCATGCGGTGAACCTGTTCGACATGTCTTCCAAGTACGCCGATGTCGCGAGCGTCGCCGAGATCCTCGACAAGCTGCGGCCGCTCGCCAAGGCTGCGCCCGCGGCGCGCAAGGTGGGCTGAGATGGCCGCGACCACGACCGAAGCGGTCCTCGTCCTCGACATGACGCGCGACTCGATCGCGCCCGGGGCGCGCGCGCTCGAGATGCGGCGCGCCCTCCTGCCGCGCGTCGCCGCGTACCTCGCCTGGGCGCGCGGCAAGGGCATGCCGGTGGTGTTCGTCTGCAGCGCGCGGCGGCCCACCGACAAGTGGTTCCTCAAGTACTGGGAGCTCGTCAACGTGATCGGCACGCCGGGCCTGCAGCCGATCCCCGAGCTCATCGTGCAGGAGAAGGATGTCGTGGTGCAGAAGCGCCGCTACAGCGGCTTCTTCTGCTCCGACCTCGAGATCACGCTGCGCGAGCTGGACGTCGCTGCGCTGCAGCTCATCGGCTGGTCCACCGCGCTCGCCGTCGCGACCACCGCGATCGACGCCTGGCAGCTCGGCTTCCCGACCACGGTGGTGAGCGACCTCACCATCTCGCATGCGTGGGGCGGCCACACGGTCGAGGAAACGCAGAAGTGGTCGCTCGACTACATCGCCGCGATGGCGAAGTCGAGGATCGTCCGCTCCGACGAACTGATGCAATGACCATCGACGCGCGCGCGACGCGCCGCGAGCTGCGCGTCGCCGGCAAAGCGTTCGACTACTACAGTCTCGCCGCGGCCGAGGCGCTCGGCCTCGCCGGCGTGTCGCGCCTGCCGTGCTCGCTCAAGGTGGTGCTGGAAAACGTGCTGCGCCAGCACGCCGAAGGCCGCAGCGACGGCGCCGACATTGCCGCGGTGGCGGGCTGGCTCGAGAGGCGGCGCGCCGAGCGCGAGATCGCCTTTCGCTTCACGCGGGTGCTGATGCCGGACTCCTCCGGCGTGCCGCTGCTCGGCGACTTCGCCGCCATGCGCGACGCGATGATCCGGCTCGGCGGCGATCCCGGGCGGCTCAATCCCTCGGTGCCGATCGACCTGATCGTGGATCACTCGGTGATGGTCGACGCCTACGGGGCCCCGGACGCCGCGGCGCGCAACCAGGCGCTCGAGCTGAAGCGCAACGCCGAGCGCTATGCCTTCCTGCGTTGGGGCGCGCGCGCGTTCGACAACCTGCGCATCGTGCCGCCGGGCAACGGCATCTGCCACCAGATCAACCTCGAGTACCTCGCGCGATTGGTGTGGACGAGCGGGGGAGAAAAGGGCGCCGCTGCTGCGCGGCCGACCGCCTACCCCGATTCGGTGCTCGGCATGGACAGCCACACGGCGATGATCAACAGCCTCGGCATCCTGGGCTGGGGCGTCGGCGGCCTCGAAGGCGGCGCAGGCGCATTGGGCGAGTCGGTCGCAATGCTGGTCCCGGAAGTGATCGGCTGCCGGCTCACCGGGAAGCTTCGCCCCGGCGTCACTTCGACCGACCTGGTTCTGCACGTGACGCAGGCGCTGCGGCGCCACAAGGTCGTGGACAAGTTCATCGAGTATTTCGGTCCGGGCGTGGCCGAGCTCGCGTTGCCCGACCGCGCCACGATCGCCAACATGAGTCCCGAGAACGGCGCCACCATGGGATTCTTCCCGGTGGACGCGGAAACGCTGCGCTACCTCAGGCTGACCGGCCGCGACGCTGCGCAGATCGCGCTGGTGGAGGCCTATTGCAAGGCGCAGGGCCTGTGGCGCGACGCGGACACGCCGCCGGCGGAGTTCACCGCGGTCGTCGAGATCGACCTCGCGTCGGTCGAGCCGAGCATGGCCGGCCCGAGCCGGCCGCAGGACCGCGTGCCCCTGGGCGAGGCGCCCGCGGTGTTCCGCAACTTCCTCGGAAAAGGCGAGGACCGGCCCGCAGGGAAGTCGCTGAAGGACGGCGACGTCGTGATCGCCGCCATCACGAGCTGCACTAATACGTCGAACCCTTCCGTCATGATCGGCGCGGGCCTGCTGGCGCGCAATGCCGCGGCGCGCGGGATGAAGGTGCGGCCGTGGGTCAAGACCTCGCTCTCGCCCGGATCGCGCGTCGTTGCCGACTACCTCGCGAAAAGCGGTTTGCAGGACTCGCTCGACGCGCTCGGCTTCCAGCCGGTGGGCTTCGGCTGCATGACCTGCATGGGGAACTCCGGCCCCTTGCCCGAGCCTGTGGCCAAGGCGATCGACGCCGGCGGCATTGCCGCCGTCGCCGTGCTCTCCGGGAACCGCAATTTCGAAGGCCGCATCCACCCCGCGGTGCGCGCGAACTTCCTCGCCTCGCCGCCGCTCGTCGTGGCCTACGCGCTCGCCGGCAGTGTGCTCGTCGATCTCGCGGCCGAGCCGCTCGGCGAGGACCGCGACGGCAGGCCGGTGTACCTGCGCGAGCTCTGGCCCGAGGGCGGCGAAATCCGCAGGATCACCGACGAAGTGGTGACGCCGGCGCTCTACACGCAGCGCTACGCTAGCCTCGCGCAGGATGCGCCGCAGTGGAGCGCGCTCTCCGGCGGCATCAGCACCACGTTCGCGTGGAATGCGGCGAGCACGTTCATACGGCGGCCGCCGTTTTTTGAGGACATGAAGGCTGAGCCGGAGGAACCGACCGATGTTCGCGGCGCCCGCGTGCTGGCGATGTTCGGCGACATGTTCACCACCGACCACATTTCGCCGATCGGCGCCATCTCCGCGGGCACGCCGGCCGCCGAATACCTGGCGTCGCTCGGCATCGCGCCGCGCGATTTCATCAACTACGCGGCGCGGCGCCTGAACCACGACGTGATGATCCGCGGCACCTTCGCGAGCACCCGGGCGCGCAACGAGATGACTCCGGATGTCGAGGGCAGCTGCACCGTGCACCATCCGGACGGCAGCCGCATGCCGATCCATGCCGCGGCGGCGCGCTACCGCGAGGAAGGGGTCCCGCTCGTGGTGATCGCGGGCGCCGAGTACGGCGCCGGGTCCTCGCGCGACTGGGCGGCGAAGGGAACGCGCCTCCTCGGCGTGCGCGCGGTGATCGCCGAGAGCTTCGAGCGCATCCACCGCGCCAACCTGATCGGCATGGGCGTGCTGCCGTTGCAGTTGCCGCGCGGCGTGACGCGCAAGACGCTCGCCCTGACCGGCGCGGAGCTCATCGACATCGCCGGCATCAGCGGCCACGCCGCGCCGCGCAGCGAGCTGGAGTGCACCCTCACCCGCGCTGACGGAAGGCGCGAGCAGCTGCGGTTGCTGTCGCGCCTGGACACCCGGCGCGAGGTCGAGTATTTCCGCCACGGTGGATCGCTGCACTACGTATTGCGGCGCCGCCTAACCCCTGAGGTCCCTGCATGAGCCCAAGGAAAAAGCTGCGCGCGCTGCTCGCGAAACCCGCCTACGCCATCGTGCCCGGCGCCTACGATACGCTGACCGCGCGGCTGGTGCAGGTAGCGGGCTTCGACGCGGTGTATCTCACCGGCGGAGGCTACTCGCGCGCGAACGGCTACCCCGACGTAGGCCTCCTCACCATGACGGAGGTCACGCAATGGATTTCGCGCACCGTGGAAGCCGTGGATGTTCCGGTGATCGCCGACATGGACGCCGGCTATGGCAACGCGCTCAACGTGATTCGCAGCGTGCGTGAATACGAGAAGACCGGCGTCTCGGCGTTCCACCTGGAGGACCAGGTCTCGCCCAAGAAATGCGGGCACTACGAGGGCAAGCAGGTGGTGAGCAAGGCCGAGATGATCGGCAAGATCAAGGCGGCGGTCGACACGCGGCGCGATGCCGACATGGTCATCATCGCTCGCTCGGACGCGCGCGCCATCGAGGGATTGCAGGCGGCGATCGACCGGGTCAATGCGTACCTGGAGGCGGGAGCCGACGTGGGCTTCGTCGAGGCGCCGCAGTCCGCCGGGGAGCTCGCTGCCGCGGCGCGGCAGCTCGCCAAGCCCGCGCTCGTCAATATCTTCGAGGGCGGCAAGACTCCGGTGCTGCCGGCGCGCGAGCTCGAGGCGATGGGCTACCGCATCGGCATCTATCCTTCGCAGACCCATCGTGCCGCGATCGCCGCGGCGAAAAAGGTCCTCGCGGTGCTCAAGCGCGACGGCGACACGGCTGCGATCGAAGGCGAGCTCGCCACCTTCAACGACCGGGAGGAGGCGGTGAACGCCAGGCACTGGCGAGAGCTCGAGACCCAATACCTGAAGGACGTCTGAGCGATCGCCCGATGCGCCTCACGCTCTGCGAGAACATGCGCGCGGTTCCCTACGTTCCCTTCTATCTCGCGCTGGCGGGGGACTTCTGGCGCAGCGAAGGGCTCGACATCCGCCATGTCGTTTCGCCGAGCACCGCGCGCACGGCGACGGCGCTGCTCGACGGCAGCGTGGAGGTCTCGTGGGGCGGCCCGATGCGCGTCATGATGCACCACGACGCGGATCCGCGCTGCCCGCTGGTGTGCTTCGGGCAAGTGGTCGCGCGCGATCCTTTTCTGCTCGTCGGCCGCGCCCGCAAGCCGGCTTTCCGCTGGCGCGACCTCGCCGGGCTGCGCGTCGCCCCGGCGGGCGACGTGCCGACGCCGTGGATGACATTCCAGGACGATCTCCAGCGGGCCGGGCTCGACCCGGCGGCGATCGCCGCTCGGCGTGTTCGCCCGATGGCGCGCAACCTCCAGGCCTACCTGCGCGGCGCGGTGGACGTGATCCAGGTCTTTGAGCCGCATGCCGACCGCCTGGTGAGCGAAGGCCGCGGCCACGTGTGGCACCGCTTCAGCGAGCGCGGCGACTGCGCGTACACGACGTTCTATGCGACGCGGCGCTTTACCCGTGCGCGGCGCGAAGCATGCCGGCGGCTCGTGCGCGGCATGGCGCGCGCACAGGCTGCGCTCTTCGCCGCGACGCCGGGCGCCATCGCCGATGCGGTGGCCGCCTTCCTGCCGAAGCTTTCCCGCGCGGCCTTGACGCGCATCATCGGCGCGTACCGCGCGAGCGGCTTGTGGGCACGGCAGCCGGAGCTGCCCCCGGCGCCGTACCTGCGCCTCAAGGCAGCGCTGGTTTCCGGCGGCCTCATCCGCAGCGATCCGCCGTACGAGAACGTCGTCGACGCGGATCTTTCAAGAGCGGATTAGATAAACGTGACCAGTCCGAGCGCCGTCCCGACGATCGACATCAGCGCGGGCCGCGCCACCGCCGAGCAGGTGGCGAGAACCTGCGAGCAAACGGGTTTCCTTATCATCGCCGGCCACCGGTTTCCGGCCGAGCTGCTCGCACGCGCGCAGCGCGCGCTCTTCGCCTTCTTCGACCTGCCGACGCAAGCCAAGAACCACTGGCATCCGAGCGGCCCGTCGCGGCAGCGCGGTTACCACGGATTTGCGACGCGCGGGCTCGCGTACACGCTGGGCGAGCAGACGCCGCCCGACTTGCGCGAAAGCGTATTTCTCGGCCCCGTCGACGATCACCGCGCCTATTACGCAGGGATACCGGAGGCGGCGACCAGCTATGCGCCGAACCTGATCCCGGGCGAGCCCCCCGGGCTCGAGGCCACGCTGGTCATGCTCTACCGGGAGTACGAGCGCCTGGCGCGCGACATGATGCGCGTCTTCGCGGCCGCGTTGCGCCTGCCGGAGAAATTCTTCGACGGCACGCTCGAGCGCCACTTCAGCATCATGTCCTGCCACCACTATCCGGTGCTCGAGAAGCCGCCGCTCCCCGGCCAGCTTCGCACCGGCGCCCACACCGACTACGGCGCGATGACGATCCTCGCGGCGACCGACGCCGAAGGCGGGCTGGAAGTGCGCCTGCCCGACGGCAGCTGGGCGGGCGTGCGGCCCAGGCCGGGAGAATTCGTCGTCAACCTCGGCGACATGATGGCGCGCTGGACCAACGAGCGCTGGGCCTCGACGCTGCATCGCGTGGTCAATCCGCCCCTCGGCATGGCGCAGAGCCGGCGGCTATCGATCGGCATGTTCGTGCACCCGAATTACGACCAGCGCATCGAATGCGTGCCGACGTGCCTTGCGCCGGGCGAGAAGCCGCGCTATCCGGTGATCACCGCAGGCGAGCACATCAAGCGCAAGATCGAGCGCAGCCACGAAACCGCTTAGCCGGCGAGGGCAATGCACTCGATCTCGATCTTCATTCCCGCCGAGAGTTGCACGCCGCAGGTGGTGCGGGCCGGCGGATCTTTGGGAAAGAACTGTTGGTAGACCGCGTTCATGTTGTCGAATTCGAGCATGTCGTAGAGGAGGACGTTCACCTTGACGACGCGCTCGAGGGAGGAGCCGGCCGACTCCAGCAGGTGGCGCATGTTGGTGAGCGTCTGGCGGGTTTCGTGCGCCATCGTGCCGGGGCTGCGCTCGCCGGTTTCGGGATCGGTCGACAGCATCCCCGAAAGGAAGATGAAGTCGCCGGCCCGGATTCCGGGGCTGTGCGGAAGGTTGAAATTGCGCGAGACGTTGAGCCGGTCGTTTCGCGGGACGACGATTTCTCGGGAGACGGGCACGGCGGTCCTCCTGAATCAGACGACGGCGACGGCGTCGAGCTGCACCTTGAAGGCGTCGATGATGCGCACGCTCCACACGGTGCGGGCGGGCGGCCCGTCGGGAACGTATTGGCGGTACACGCGGTTGAGCGCGTCGTACTCGATGCGGTCGTAGATCATGGCGCGCACCTGCACCAGGCGCTCGAGCGAAGAGCCGGCGCTCTCGAGCACGAGCCTCAGGTTCTGGAATGCGC
The DNA here is from genome assembly GCA_004297625.1 of Betaproteobacteria bacterium. Lineage (GTDB taxonomy): Bacteria > Pseudomonadota > Gammaproteobacteria > Burkholderiales > SG8-39 > SCGC-AG-212-J23. The sequence continues at coordinate 113,237 of SCTY01000058.1, forward strand.
GATGCGCCTCGCTGGTCAGCGTGCCGTTCAGCCGCTCGCCGTTCGCGGGGTCGATCGCGACCACGCCCGACACGAAAAGGTAGCCGCCCGCGCCGATCGCCGTGCTTTGCGCCCAGCCATAGCCTGCGGACATGTCGAGCCCGCGGCACGGCGGCGGCAGGACCATGCGGGTGAGAGGAGGAGCGTTCATGATAGGGTGAATTCTAGTGGCCTATGACGTCATCGTAGTGGGCGGCGGCAATGCGGCTTTCGCCGCCGCCGCATCGGCGCGGGACCATGGCGCGAAGCGGGTGCTGCTGCTCGAGAAGGCGCCCAGGGAAAAGCGCGGCGGCAATACGCACTTCTCCGGCGCGATCTTCCGCTTCAGGTACGACGACGTTTCCGAGCTCGACCGCTTCGTTCCCGACGCCGAGCGCGACTATCCGGGATTCCACAAGGGCGTGCAGCCCTATCCGCTGGAAGCGTATCGCGACGATCTCATGCGCGTGACGCAGGGCCGCAGCGACCCGGAGCTTTCGACGCTGCTGATCGAGAGCTCGTACGACACCATGTGCTGGATGCAGGAGGTCGGCCGGCACAAGTTCGAGCTCGCGCTGTCGGTGATGGGCGTGCGCGTAGGCAACGAGGTGAAATGGCCGCGCGGCGCGATGATCCGCGCCGTGCACGAGGGCGTCGGGCTCTCGAAAACGTGGTTCGAGACCGGCGAGAAGCTGCGCATCGAGATCCGCTATGACACCGGCGCGCAGCGGCTGACGCAGGACGGCAGCGGACGGGTGACCGGCGTGCTCGCGCGCGGCCCGGAGGGCTTCGCCACCTTCGATGCGAAAGCGGTGGTGCTCGGCTGCGGCGGCTTCGAGACCAACCCGGAATGGCGCCTGCGCTACCTCGGCGCGCCCTGGGACCACGCGAAGGTGCGTGGCTCGAATTTCAATTACGGCGACGGGCTGAAGATGGCGCTCGACATCGGCGCGATGCCCTGGGGGCACTGGAGCGGCTGCCATGCCACGCCCATCAACGCCGAGGCGGCCGACTACGGCGTGCAGAACCTTACCGACAAGACCAACCGCCTGTCTTACATCTTCGGCATCATGCTCAACGTCGAAGGCCGGCGCTGGGTGGACGAGGGCGCCGATATGAATTCCTTCACCTACGCCAAGTACGGCGGGATGATCCTCAAGCAGCCGCGCAGCCTGGTCTACCAGATCTTCGACAGCAAGGTGCTCGAGCTTCTCGAGCCGCGCTACGCGACGAGCGAGCCTTTTCGCGCGGACACGCTCGAAGGGCTGGTGAAGCAGCTGAAGGTCGATCACATCCAGGCGCTGAGGACGCTGCAGGAATACAACCGCGGCGCAGGGCACGGCGGCCCGTTCAATCCCGCGCAGCTCGATGGGCTGCACACCGAGGGCGTCGATCCACCCAAGACCAACTGGGCGCTGAAGCTCGACACGCCGCCTTATGTCGCCTGGCCCGTCACCGGGGGCATCACCTTCACGTTCGGCGGGCTCAGGATCAACCGGGATGCGCAGGTGATCGCCACCGACTGGAAGCCGATATCTGGACTGTTCACTTGCGGCGAGATGGTCGGGGGCCTGTTCCACTACAACTATCCCCTCGGCACCGGCCTCATGTCGGGCGCGGTCTTCGGCCGCATCGCCGGGCGCGCCGCCGCGCTGAGCAACGCGTGAGACAGTTGAAGATACCGGCGGTTTTCATGCGCGGCGGCACCAGCAACGCCGTCGTGTTCAACGCAAAGGACCTGCCGCGCAACCGCGCCGAGTGGGACGAGATCTTCCTCGCCGCGATCGGCAGCCCGGATCCCTACGGGCGGCAGCTCGACGGCATGGGCGGGGGCATCTCCTCGCTCTCCAAGGTGTGCGTCGTCGGTCCTTCGTCTCGCGAGGACGCCGATATCGACTACACCTTCGCCCAGGTGCAGGTGAAGGAGGCGAAGGTCGACTACAGCGGAAATTGCGGCAACATGTCGAGCGCCGTCGGCCCGTTCGCGGTGGACGAGGGATTGGTCAAGGCGCCGGGCTCCGAGGCGCTGGTGCGCATCCACAACACCAACACGAAGAGCGGTGGACCTCACCGGCCGCATGATTTCCAACGGGCAACCGCACCGCGCGCTGCCGGCAATGCCGAGTCCGAGATCCGCATCGCCATGCCCTCCGGCGTGCTGACGGTCGGCGCGAAGGTCGGGAAACGAGAAGGCGGGTGGTACGCCGAGCAGGGTGCCTTCTTCCGCACTCAGCGCCGCATGTTTGAAGGCCATGTGCTGGTGCGCGCCTCGTGCGTGCCGCGCATGGCATGAGCTCCGAATGGCGCCTCTTCCTAATCGTCACGCTGCCGCTCGCGGCGCTGAACCTGATCAATCAGGCGTCCCGCACGGTAATGGCGATCATTGGCCCGGTGTTGGCCGAGGAGTTCTCGTTTTCGGCGAGCGAGCTCGGGCTGCTCGCAGCGTGCATGTTCGCCGCGTATGCGCTGGCGCAGCTTCCGGAAGGCGTGGCACTCGACCTGCTCGGGCCGCGCCGCATCCAGGCGGCGTTCAGCCTGGTCGCCGCTGCGGGCTTCGCCGCATTCGCCCTGTCCGACGGCCTGCTCGGCTTCGCGGTAGCACGCGTCGTGCTGGGCATTGGCGTCTCGGCCGGACTGATGGCCGTCCTCAAGGCGAACACGCAGTGGTTTGCACCTGCGAAAGTGGCCAATATGACAGGCATCGCCATGGCGATCGGCGGCCTTGGCAGCGTGCTCACCACGGCGCCGGTGCAGATGGCGCTTCCCGCGCTCGGCTGGCGCGGCGTGCTCTGGCTGCTTTGCGCGATGTCGTTCGCCGTGGCACTGTGGATTTTCATCTCGGTACGCGACAAGCCCGCCGGGAGGGCGCGCCCTGGATTGAAGGCCGAACTGTCGGTGATGGTGTCGATCTGCAGCTCGCGGATTTTCTGGCGCTATGCGCCCGCCGTCGCCATGCTGTCGGTTCTCAATTTCGCCTACCTCGGCCTGTGGGCCGGGCCTTGGCTGCGCGATGTGGCGGGCTACGAAGGACAGGCGAGGGCCAACACGCTGCTGCTCTACACGCTCGGCATGATGGCGGGCGTCGTGACGATCGGCGCAGCGACAAGCCGCGCGCATGCGCGCGGCTACCCGGCGATGCTGGTGATGATCTTCTGCAACGCCGGCCTGCTGGCCGCCCAGATTGCCCTCGCGCTGCGGCCAGCCGGTGCGGCGGTGCCCATCGTCTGGGTGCTGTTCGCGTTTTTCGCCTCGGGCGCGAGTTCGGGCTATGTCGTAGTGGGCCAGATGTTCCCGGCCGAGCACATGGGCCGCGTGTCGACCGCCGTCAACACTCTGACGCTTGGTGGTGCCTTCCTGCTGCAGAGCGCGATCGGCTGGATCCTCGACCTGTGGCCGCGTACTGCGGAAGGCGGCTGGGACCCGCGCGGCTATTCAGCCGCGCTCGCCGTCTCGGCGTTGACCCAGGTTTTCGTCGCGGCGCGACTTCTGCTCGCGAGGCGCTAGATGGCGCGTGAGATCGCTCTCCACTCGCGGTGGCGGCGGCATGGGAATCGAAGCACGGGCTGGCTTGACGTCGATCAATTGTATGCCGTATACATTCAGGTCAAATCAGCATGGCTTCCACCCAGCAGCCGCGGCGCCGACGCCGATCGTGCCGGTGCACGAGTTCGACGAGAAAAACTGGAAGCTGTCCATGGATGTCAACCCGAGCGGCGCCTTCCAGATGAGCAAGGCCGCGCTGCCGGCGAGCGGCCGATCAAGCTGGTCGTCGCCTTCCCGGCAGGCGGCGGCGCCGACGTGGTAGTGCGCACGCTTACGCCTTACATGTCCGAATTCCTGGGGAAGAACATCGTCGTCGAGAACCGCCCGGGCGCCAGCGGCAACATCGGCACGGAATATGTGTTGAAGCAGCCAGCCGATGGCTGCACCATGGTCCGCATTGACATCGAGAAGTGGGGGCGCGTGATCCGCGCCGGCAACATCAAGGCCGACTGAACGGTGGACCTCGGTCTCTCTGGCAAGACGGCGGTGGTGGCGGGCTCGACCAAGGGCATCGGCCGTGCGACAGCGGCCGCCCTTGCGCGCGAAGGCATGCGCGTGGTGGTAAGCGGCCGCGAGCAGACGGTTGCCGACGGGGTTGCTCGTGAAATTTCCGAACAGACCGGAGCGCAGGTGCGCAGCGTCGCGGCCGATGTGTCGACAGCGGCGGGAGCGGCCGGCCTCGTCGACGAGGCGAGCCGCGCGTTCGGCGGCGTGGACGTGCTCGTCACCAACGCCGGCGGGCCGAAGCCCGGCGGCTTCGACGAGCTGACGGACGAGGACTTTCTCGCCGGCTTCCACCTCAATTTCCTCAGCACCGTGCGCATGATCCGCGCGGCGCTGCCGCACATGCGCAAGCAGCGCTGGGGGCGCATCATCAACCTGCAGTCGAGCTGCATCAAAGAGCCGGTGCCGCTGGTAACGCTCAGCAACGCCATCCGCCCCGGCGTCCCAGGGCTCGCCAAGGACCTCGCCGACCACCTCGGCCCCGACCAGATCACCGTCAACACGGTGCTCTCCGGGCCGGTGATGACCGACCGCCTGCGCGCCACCACCGCGGCGCGCGCGGCGAAGGCCGGCATCAGCGAGGAGGAGCAGTGGAAGCGCTACCTCGCCCTGCTTCCGCTCGGGCGCTTCGGCAAGCCGCACGACGTGGCGGCGATGATCGTGTTTCTCGCCAGCGAGCAGGCCGGCTGGATCACCGGCACGGTGATCCAGGTCGACGGTGGCCGCATCCGCAGCGCCGTCTGACGATGGACCTCGCCGTCGAATTCGCCGAGCACGCCTGCCGCAGCACGTACGCCGACCTGCCGCCCGCCACCGTGGAGGCGACCAAGGCGTTCATCCTCGACACCGTCGGCGCCGCCATCGCCGGCTCGAGTGCCGCCGGCATCGAGGCGGGGCTCGCGCATGTGCGCGAAGCGGGCGGCACGGCGCAGGCGACGCTCCTCGTCTTCGGCGAGCGCTTTCCGGCGACGGCCGCCGCCCTCGTCAACGGCGCCATGGCACAGGCGCGTGACTTCGACCCGGTGTACGAGCCGGGCGTGCTGCTGCCCTATGGGCCGATCTTCGCCGCCGCGCTCGCCGCGGCCGAGCGCGCCGACGCGAGCGGCAAGGCGCTGATCCACGCCGTCGCGCTCGGCACCGACCTCACCTGCCGGGTCGGCCGCGCGCTGGTGAGCGGGCTCGGCTGGTCGCGCACCGCTACTCTCGGCGCCTTCGGTGCGGCGCTCGCCGCGGGTCTGCTCTTCGGCCTCGGACGCGAGCGCATGGTGAGCGCGCTCGGGCTTGCGCTCAGCCAGTCGAGCGGCAACATCCAGACGGTGATCGACGGCTCGCTCGCCAAGCGCTACCAAGGCGGTTTCACCGCGGCGGCGGGCGTGCTCGCCGCCATGCTGGCCGAGCGGGGCATCACCGGCCCGACGAACGTGTTCGAAGGCCGCTGCGGCTTCTTCGCACTCTACGAATCGGGGCGCTACCGGCGCGAGTTCGCCACCGAGGCGCTCGGCAGCCGCTACGAAGGCGTGGCGGCGAGCGTGAAGCCGTACCCCTGCTCGCGCGAGCACCACGGCGCGCTCGCTGCGGCGCTCGAGCTGCACGCCGGGGGCGTGCGCGCCTCCGACATCGAATCCGCCACCGTCACCCTGCCGCCGAACGCCTTCGCCCTCAGCGGCAAGCCGTGGCGGCGCGGCGAGCTGAAGACCGTCGGCAATGCGATCAGCAGTGCCGGCTACGGCGTCGCCGTGGCGCTCGCGCGCGGCGCGCTGATCCTTGAGGACTTCGAGCCCGCGGCGCTGGGGAATGCAGAGGTGAATGCGCTCGCCGAGCGTATCGAGATCGAGCAGGACCGCGCCGTCTCCGACGCGAAGACCCTGGTGCCGCAGTCGGTCGTTGTCACCCTGCGCGGCGGCGGGACGCGCCGCCGTACCACTGTCGCCATGCCCGGGTCGCCGCAGATGCCGCTCACGGCGGGGCAGCTCGAGGCTAAGTTCCGCTCTTGCGCGGCGCGGAGCGCCCGACCTGTTTCTCCTGAGAACATTCTTCGCTCCATTCAACAACTCGAAACTTGCGATCACATCCGGAACTTGACGCTCTACGCATGAAGAGGCTCCTTCCGCGCGTGGAGCGTGGGGCTTCTCTCGGTGATCGCGTCTACGAGCTGCCGCGCGAGGCGACGCTCGCCGCGCGGGTGCCAGGCGTCGGCGGCATCAAACCGGGGAGCTAGGCATGGAAAACTGGGACCTCGAAACCGAGCTGGTGGTGGTGGGCGCGGGCGCCTGCGGCCTGATGGCCTCGTTCGCCGCGGCGCAGCGCGGCGTGGAGGTGATCCTGCTCGAGAAAGACACCAAGCTCGGCTGCAACACCGAGCTCGCGAGCGGCTCGATCGCTGCCGCCGGCACGCGCTTCCAGAAGGCGCTCGGCATCCAGGGCACGCCCGAGCAGATGGCCGAGGAGGTGATGCGCAAGAACGGCGGCCGGGCCGACCGCGAGATCGTGCTCGCCTTGTGCCGCAAGGCGCGCGACGTGGTCGACCTCATTGTCGACGAGGTCCGCCTGCCGCTTACGCTCAACACCGATGCCGGGCGGCCGGGGCAGTCGTTCCTGCGCATGCACAACCCGCCCGGACGCTCGGGCGCGCCGCTCGTGCGGGCGATGCACGAGGCGCTCGCCCGCTTTCCCAACTTCACCTTCGCGGACCAGACGCCGGGCGCGGGCGTCCTCACCGACTCGCGCGGCGCGGTGAACGGCGTGCTGTGCGGCGCCGAGGGCGAGCAGCGCATCGGCGCGCAGAAGGTGATCCTTGCCTGTGACGGCTTCGGCGCGAATAAGGAGATGCTGCGCGAATACATCTCCGAGATGGCCGAAGCCGAGTACATCGGCGCGCAGGGCAACACCGGCGACGGCATCCGCTGGGGCATGGCGCTCGGCGCGGCACTCGAGCACATGAGCGGCCACCAGGGCCACGGTCTCGTCTGCCCCGGCTACGGCACGCGCCTCTCGCCCGACATCGCGGTGCTGGGCGGCATCCTGGTCAATCTCAACACCGAGCGCTTCGTGCGCGAGGATATCGGCTACTCCGAACTCGCGCACGTGGTGCTGAAGCAGCCGCGCGGCCTCGCGGTCGAGATCTTCGACCAGCGCATCTACGACATCCTCGCCGGCACGGCGCACTTCCGCGACACCATCGAGGCGGGGGCGCTGCGCTCGGGCGACACGGTTGAGGAGATCGCCGCGGCGCTGCGCCTCGATCCGGCGAAGCTGGCGAGGAGCCTCGAAGGCAGCGAGCTCGAGCCGCGCTACTACGGCGCCCATATCACCGGCGGGCTCGCGCACACGCAGGGCGGGCTGAAGATCGACGTGCACGGCCGCGTGTTGCGCAAGGACGGGGGCGTCATCCCGAACCTGTACGCCGGCGGCGGCACTGCGGCGGGCATCTCGGGCGACAGCGCCGAGGGCTACCTGTCGGGCAACGGGCTTCTCTCGGCCCTCAGCATGGGCCTCATCGCTGGCGAGCACGCCGCCGCCGCGATCAAGGCGCCGGAGAGCGCGTGATGCGCGTCTGGTACCAGAGCCTCGTCGACGGCGGCCGCATGCCGCCCTACTTCGAAGGGCTGAAGGCGCGCGCGGCCCAAGTGGCGCGGCCGGGCGTCGAAGTCGACTTTCACGGCATGCCGGCCGAGACGTACGGCGGCCGCACGCCGGCCGACGTCGCCGTCTATCCGTACATGATGTCGCTGCACACGCAGTTCATCCTCGACAACGCGCTGCGCGCGCAGGCCGAGGGCTACGACGTGTTCGCCGTCGGCTCGATCCAGGACCCGGCGCTCGAGCTCGCGCGCTCGCTGGTCGACCTCCCGGTAGTCGGTTATGGCGAGTCGGCAATGCACTTCGCCTGCTGCCTCGGCAGCCGCTTCGCGGTGCTCGCTTTCGCCGCCGGCTTCGGCCAGATGATGGATCTGCGCATCCGCGACCTGGGTCTTCGCGAGCGGGCCCTGCCGACGTTGGTCATCGACGTCGGTTTCGACGACGTCGGCCGCGCGCTGCAGGAGCCGGCGGCTCTGGTCGAAGTCTTCGGGGAAGCCGCGCGCCGCGCCATCGCGCAGGGCGCCGAGGCGCTGATCCCGGGCCAACTGTACCTGAGCGAGGCGATCGCGCGCGCGAGCCTCACGCGCATCGATGAAGTGCCAATCGTCGACGGTCTCGCAGCGACCTTGAAGATGGCCGAGGCGATGCACGACATGAAGCGCCTCGGCATCTCGGTCACGCGCCGCGGCTATACCCACGCGCGGCCGCCGCAGGACATGATCGACCACGCGCGCCGCCTGCACGGACGTCCGCCGATATCCACGAAAAAAGGAGGATGAGTTGTGAAATCGCTGTTCAGGCTTCTGTCTTTCGTTCTTCTCACAAGCGGGCTTGCGTACGCGCAAGACTACCCCACCAAGCCGATCCGGCTGATCGTCGGCTTCGCGCCCGGCGGCGGCACCGACTATGTCGGCCGCATGATCGGCCAGCGGCTCTCCGATGCGCTCGGCCAGCCGGTCGTGGTCGAGAACCGCCCGGGCGCCTCGAGCATGGTGGCGAACGAGCTGGTGGCGAAGTCGGCGCCCGACGGCTACACGCTGCTCGTCGCCGCGGCCGGGGCTATGACCATCGCGCCGAACATCAACACCAACGTCGGCTTCGACACCTTCAAGGACTTCGAGCCGATCGCGCTGGTGGTGACCAGTCCGTACCTATTGACGGTGAATCCGTCGGTACCGGCGAAAACGCTGGCCGAGTTCACCGCGCTCGCCAAGGCGAGCCCCGGCAAGCTCAATTTCGCCTCCTCGGGCACGGGCGGGGCTCCGCACCTCGCCGGCGAGCTCTACAAGCGCATGGCGCGCGTGGACATCGTGCACGTTCCCTACAAAGGCCTCGCGCCGGCGATCACCGACGTGCTCGGCGGCCAAGTGCAGGCTGTGTTCGCCGATATCAACCTGGTGCTGAAGCAGATCGAGGCGGGGAAGCTCAAAGCGCTCGCCATCACGGGCACCCAGCGCTTCTCCGCGCTGCCCGATGTGCCGACCATGGCCGAGGCGGGGCTGCCGGGCTACCAGGCGCAGACGTGGTACGGCCTCGTCGCCCCGGCGGGAACGCCCGCGCCGATCATCAAGCGCCTGCATGCCGAGGTCAGCAAGGCGCTCGCGCTGCCCGAAGTGCGCTCCCAGTTCGCGACGCAGGGCATGCTGCCGGCCAGCGCTTCGGCCACGCCGGCCGACTTCGCCGCGCTGATTCGCGCCGACTTCGACAAGTGGCGCAAGCTCATCAAGGAAGCCGGCATCAAGGCGAGCGGATGACGCTGTCGGAAGAGCTCGCCGGCTTCGCCGCCGCGCTTCGCTACGAGGACCTGCCCGCGTCGGTGGTCGAGCGCGTGCGCCTGCACGCGCTCGATATCGTCGGTGTGTGCCTTGCAGGTGCTCAGCTCGAATTTGCCGCGATCCTCAAAAGGCTGGCCTCTAACGAGAAAAATCCTGAGAGCACCCTGCTCGGAAGCGGCGGCATGCGGGCTTCGGCCTCCGCAGCGACGCTGTACAACGGCGGCCTTGCGCACGGCAACGAGTTCGACGACACCTACGCGCCGGGACGCTGGCACGGCAGCGCGCCGACCGTGCCGCCGGCGCTCGCGGTGGCCGAGGCGCAGCACGCCGACGGAAAGACCCTCATCACCGCGCTTGCCGCCGGGCTGGAGGCGGGCTGCCGGCTCACGCGCGCGGCGCCGGCGCTTTTGAGCCGCGGCTTTCATTCGACCTGCACCGCGGGCGTCTTCTCGGCGGCGCTGGCGGTCGGCAGGCTCCTCGGCCTCGACCGCGAGCGCCTCGCCAACGCGCTCGGCGTAGCCGGCAGCTTCGCCGCCGGGACCATGGAATTCCTGAGCGACCCGGAGCCGTGGTCGAAGCGCATCCAGGTCGGCTACGCCGGGCAGGGCGCGATCCTCGCCGCGCGCGCCGCCGCCGCAGGCTTCAAGGGGCCGCGAACCATTCTCGAGGGCCGCCACGGCTATTTCCGCTCCTACGCTGGCGACGGCAACTTCGACTTGAGCCGCGTGACCGAGGCGATCGGCAGCGACTGGCAGCTCCTCAAGCTCTATCCCAAGCGCTACCCGTGCGACCACATCGCCCAGGGCTATGTCGACTGCGCCATCGCGCTTTCGCACGAACTTTCCGTGCAGGACATCGAGACAGTGACCTGCGTCGTGCACCCGCTCGCGCGCGCCATCATGTTCGAGCCGCACGAAGTGCGTTACCGGCCGGCGACCGGCTGGTCGGCCCGCTGGAGCATGCCCTTCAACATGGCCGTGGCGCTCGCCGACCGGGCGCTGACGCTCGACTCCTATACCGATGCGCGCGCGCTCGATCCGGGCACGCGCGCGTTGATGGAGCGCGTGGGCTACGAGGAGAACGCCACGATGGCCTTCCCCGGCGACTACCCGGCGTGGTTGCGCATCCGTTCAAAGAACGGGCGCACGCTCGAGGAGCAAATGCCCAAGGTTGCCGGCTCCGCCGAGAACCCGGTGGCGCCGGTGGAATACGAAGCGAAGTTCCTGGACAACGCCCGCCGCGCGCTCGGCATGGAGAAGGCGCGCACGGCGCTCGAGCTCCTGCGCAACCTGCCTGCCGCGCGGGACGTGGCGCCGCTCGTCCAGGCCTGCGGTTAAATTTTTCTTGATGAGACGACACGATGAAGATCATCAAAGCCTTAAACGCAATGGGCCTGATGCTGGCCTTGGGGGCTGCAAATGCCTTTCCTGACAAGCCCCTCAAGGTCATCCACGGCTTCGCGCCGGGCGGCGGGGCGGACATCTTCCTGCGTGCAGTGGTGCCGAAGTTCTCCGAGAACCTCGGCCAGCAGGTGGTGATCGAGTACCGCGTCGGCGCGGCGGCCAACCTCGCCATGGAGGCGGTGGCCAAGGCGCAGCCCGACGGCTACACCATGCTGATGGGCACGCCGGGCCTCGCCACCAACCCGTTCCTCTACCAGAACCTGCCGTTCGACCCGCTACGCGACCTGGCGCCGATCAGCCTCATCGGCAGCGTACAGAACGCGTTCATCGTGCACCCGGGCGTGCCCGCGAAGACGGTGAAGGAGCTGATCGCGCTGGCGAAAAAGCAGCCGGGCAAGCTCAATTATGCGTCGCCGGGCGCCGGGACGTCGCTGCACCTCGCCGGCGAGCTCTTCAAGCAGCTCGCCGGGGTCGATATTCAGCACGTCGCCTACAAGGGCGGCGCGCAGGCGCAGACCGACCTCATGGGCGGGCAGGTGCAGATGATGTTCAACGTGCTGCCCTCGGCGCTGCCGCAGATCAAGTCCGGCAAGCTGCGCGTGCTGGCGGTGACGGGCAAGACGCGCGCGGAGGCGCTGCCCGACGTCCCCACCATGGAGGAGGCCGGCGTGCCGGGCTACAGCGCGACCACCTGGAACGGCATTCTGACCACTGCCGGCACGCCGCGCGAGCGCATCGCCAAGCTCAACGATGCATTGGTCCGCGCGATGAAGTCGCCCGAGATGAAGCAGGCGCTCGACAGGATCGGCCAGGACCCGCTGTGGAGCACGCCCGAGGAGTTCGCCGCCTTCTTGCACGAGGAGACCGAAAAATGGCGCAAAGTGATCCAGGCGAGCGGCATCAAGGCGCAATGAAGTCGAAGAAGCGCATCCTGCGCGAGCTGCTGGCGAGCGCGCGGCCGCTCGTCTCGCCCGGTGTCTACGACGGCTACAGCGCGCGCCTCGTCGAGCAGATGGGGTTCAAGACCGCCGCGACCACTGGGTCGGGGCTCGCCAACGCACTGCTGGTGCAGCCCGACATCGGCATCATGGGGCTGCTCGAGAACCTCGATGCCTGCCGGCACCTCGCCCGCGCCGTCTCGATCCCGCTGATGGCCGACGCCGACACCGGCTACGGCAACGCCGTCACGGTTTACCACACGGTGCAGTATTTCGAGGAAGCCGGCATCTGCGGCATCAATATCGAGGATCAGGTGTGGCCCAAGCGCTGCGGCCACATGCGCGGCAAGGACGTCATAGACGTGCGCGAGATGTGCAAGAAGATCGAGGCGGCCGTGAAAGCCAAGACTGACCCGGACTTCGTCATCAATGCGCGCACCGATGCCATCGCCGTCGAAGGCATCGAAGGCGCGGTGAAGCGCGCTAAGGAGTACGCCGCCGCCGGCGCCGACCTGATCTATCCCGATGCGGTGCGCAACGAGGACGACATCCGGCGGGTCGTGGAGGCGGTGCCCGACACACCGGTCAACATCAACATGGGCTTCGGCGTGCGCAACCGGCCCACCACGCCGCTCATTCCGCTTGCGCGCCTCAAGGCGCTAGGCGTCGCGCGCGTGAGCTGCCCGCGTCTGCTGACCGCCGCCGCGATCTCCGGCATGCGCAAGGCACTGGAGCAGATGCGCTGGTGCATCGAGACCGGCGAGGTCGCCGACCGCCCGGACCTCCTCGCCAGCATGGAGGAGATCACCGCGCTCGCCGGCTACGAGCGTATCGACGCCCTGGAGGAGGAGTTCTCGCTGGAAGAGGACCTCGAGCGGCGCTACGGCATGGAACGCGGTTTCGTTATTAAAAAATGAAACCGGCGCGCTACGGACCGTTCAAGTACGTGCCCATCACCCGGCGGCCGCAGCTCGAGTGGCCCGGCGGCGCGCGCGTCGCGCTGTGGGTCAACCCCAACGTCGAGTTCTTCGGCCTCGACGACGTCATGCCCGGCAACTCCAACGAGCGCGTGTCACCGGAGCACGCGCGCGTGCCGAACATGCGCAACTGGTCGCTGCGCGACTACGGCAACCGCGTCGGCGTGTGGCGGCTGATGGACATCCTCTCGCGCTTCGGCATCCGCGCGAGCGCCGCCCTGAACAGCGAAGTGTGCGTGCATCACCCCGAGGTCATCGAGGCGATGCTCGAGCGCGGCTGGGAGCTGATCGGCCACAACCGCACCAACGCCCGGCGCCTGAACGAGATGCCGCCCGAGCGCGAGCGCGAGGAGATCCACGCCACGCTCGACACCATCGAGAAGGCCTCCGGCCGGCGCCCGGTGGGGTGGCTCGGAGCGGGGCTCGCCGAGACCTGGAGCACGCTCGAGACCCTTTCGCAAGCCGGCATCCGCTACGTCTGCGACTGGGTGAACGACGAGCAGCCGTACACCATGGAGGTCGGCAAGCCGCGCCTCGTCGCGCTGCCCTACTCGGTGCAGACCAACGACGTGCCGGCGTACTTCGACTTCAAGCAGTCGGTGCCCGAGTTCGAGCAGACGCTGCGCCGGCAGTTCGATGTCCTGTACCGTGACAGCGAGCATTCGGGCCGCGTGATGGCGATCGCGGTGCATCCCTTCGTCACCGGCCAGCCGCACCGCAGCGTGGCGCTGGAGCGCGCGCTCGAGCACATCTGCAAGCATCCCGGCGTGTGGCTCGCCACCGGCTGGGAGATCGTGCAGCACTACCTCGCTTCATCGTTCGCGAAGGAAATATGAGCGACGTCCGAGAACAATGCGCCCAGGCCGTAACCGCTCTGGCCAGTTGGGCCACATCGATTGATTTCCAGAAGATCCCCAAAGAGGTTCACGAGCGTGCCGTGCGTGTCCTCACCGACGACCTGTCCGCCATCATCGGCGCGCGCAACGAGCCCGAAGTGCGGCGGTTCCACGAAAGGACGCTGGCAGCGCAGCGCCCGTCCGAGGCCACCGTGTTCCGCGGCGGCCGGCCGCGCACGGACCGGCTCTCGGCGGCGGTGGCGAACGCGGTGGCCGCCGACTGGCTCGAGCTCGACGAGGGCTATCGCAACACGCCCTGCCACGCCGGCCTCTATGTGCTGCCGGCGCTCCTCGCCGAGGCCGAGACGCGCAACCTCGCTTTCGGCGAGCTCGTGCGCGCGCTGGCGCTCGGCTACGAGGTGGTGACGCGCATCGCGCGTGGGTGGACGCCGAAGGCGCTGAACATGCAGTCGCATGGGCGGTACTCGGCGATCGGAGCTGCGGCCGGCATTGGTTTCTCGAAGAACCTGGAATTCCAAAGCCTTCTTGACGCCATCAGCGCTGCGGTAACGCTCATCGGCCCGTCGCCGCGCAACCATCTCGCGCAGGGGGTGCTGGCGCGCAACGTCTGGCCGGCGTGCGGCGCATGGTCGGGGATGATGGCAGTGGAGTGGGCCGCATGCGGCATCGCCGGCACGCCGGGCGCGTTCTACGACGTCTACAGCACCATCCTCGGCGGCGAGGCCCATCCCGAGCGCCTCACCGCGGGTTTGGGCGAGCGGTGGGCGATTCTCGACGGCTACACCAAGATCTACGCTTGCTGCCAGCACCTGCATTCGGCGGTGGAGGCGGCGATCGAATTGCGGCCGCGCCTCCTCGGCGAGGCTGCGCTCGAGGACATCGAGCGCATCGAGGTCGAGACGCACCCGCTCGCCATGCCGCTTATGAACCCGCGTCCGCACACGACGCTCGCCGCGAAGTTCTCGATGTCGCACGCCATGGCAGCTGCGCTCGCCACCGGCAGCGGTGGCGCGGAGGCCTTCGCCGCAACGACGCTCGAGGATCCGGCGATCACGCGGCTGCGGCCGCGCGTCAGCGTCAAGCCGTGGCTGCCGGAGCTCGCGCCGCCCAATGACCGACCGGCGCGCGTGAGCGTCGCGCTGCGCGGCGGCCGCACGCTGGCCGCGGAGTGCCTCAGCGCCCGCGGCGGCCCCGACCGGCCGCTGCCAGCGCAGGTGGTGCTGGAGAAAATGGATGCGCTCGCCGTGCCGGTCTACCCGGCGATCCGGCAGGTGTTCGATGAGCTGATGGCGCTCGAGCCGCGCCGCCTGCGGCAGGGCTGGGGCGACATCGTCCAGAAGATCACGACAGGAGGATGAACATGCGCTGGTGCTTGCTCGCAGTCGGGGTTCTGTTTTCACTGGACGCGGCGGCGCAGGGTTATCCCGCCAAGCCGGTGCGCCTCATCGTCACCTTCGCCGCAGGCGGCGGCGCCGACTACGTCGGCCGCACCGTCGGCGGTAAGCTCGCCGACTTCCTGGGCCAGCCGGTGGTAGTGGAGAACAAGGCCGGTGCCAACGGCGCGCTCGGCGCGGAGCTCGTGGCGAAGTCGCCGCCCGACGGCTATACGCTCCTCATCGGCGCGGCCGGCACGCTCGCCGTCTCGCCGCACCTCAACCCGAAGCTGCCGTTCGACACTTTCAAGGACTTCGCGCCGGTGTCGCTCCTCGCCACCAGCCCCTTCGTCGTGACAGTGCATCCCGAGGTGCCGGCGAAGTCGGTGCGCGAGCTGATCGAGCTGGCCAAGGCGCGCCCGGGCAAGCTCAATTTCGGCTCCTCCGGAGTCGGCGGCTCGCCGCAGCTCGCGGGCGAGCTCTTCAAGAGCATGGCCGGCGTCAACATGGTGCACGTCGCGTACAAGGGCCTCGCGCCGGCCATCACCGACCTCCTCGGCGGGCAGATCCAAGTTATCTTCGCCGACGTCGGCCTCGTCGCGCCGCACCTCAAGGCGGGCAAGCTGCGCGGCCTGGCGGTGACGGGCGCGCAGCGCTCGGCCCTTGCACCCGCCTTGCCGACGGTGGCCGAGGCCGGCTTGCCAGGCTACGCAGCCGGCACCTGGTACGGCCTGCTCGCCCCGGCCGGCACGCCAGCGCCGATCGTTACGCGTCTCGCCGAGGATACGCGCAAGGCGCTCGCGGACCCCGCAGTGCGCGGGGCGCTCGAGAAGCAGGGGGTCGATCCCGCCGGCAGCACGCCGGGCGAGTTCGCCAGCTTCCTGCGCGACGAGCACGCGAAATGGGGCAAGGTGATCCGCGACGCGAACATCAAGCTCGAGTGATGGTCTGGCTGCGCGTCAACCGCGCGTCCGGCGCCCGGCGAGCCGAGTGCGCAATGAGGCTCGCTCGCCGCATCTCGACAAGAAGCGCAGCGCATCGCGGCCGGCGAGAAGCTGTGGGACGCGCACGAGATCGAGAAAACCTACCGTACGCTCGGCGTCCACGAGGACGCTGCCCGCCGCGCGAGCAGGCGGCCGAAGCGCATCGGCTGCTCGAAAGTGGCGGGACGACAGGCCCGCTGGCACTGATTCCCTAAAGAGGAATCTCGACGTCGAGCAGCGGCGCATGCTGCTGCGCGCCGTACACGTCGGTATCGCCCACCGCTCCCGAAACGATCCTGCGCTCGAAGGTGGCCTTGTACGCGAATGCAGGAGGGTACTCGGTCAGCAAGACGGACTCTTCGGGCACGTGGTAGAGCTTCGCGAACAGTGCACGCGTGATCACGCCGCTCGCGCGCACCTTGTCGAAGGTTTCCGCGTCGCCGAACATGACGTCTACGGTCAGCTCGTAGGGGCCGGCATTCTTGCTCTTGCAGGCCTTGGCGAGGTCGCCGAGTCTGACCATGGTTCTGGCCATGGTCGCCTCAGACCGTCTCGTATTCGATGGGGAACATCTCGTAGGGATCGTCCGGCTCCACCACGTGCCGCAGCGAGAACCGGTAGATCGCGCCGCGCTCGATGTCCGAGGGCGAGAACGGAAACGCCATGTTCCCTTCCTTGCACATGCGCCCGGCGAAGTCCGTGTGCAGCAGGCTCGCGCGCGTGACCGCCAGCACGGCGTTCGCGGTCTCCTGCGACCCGGCGATGACCTCGGCGAGGATGCCGATCTCGTGCGCGGCTGACGCGCGCTTCGGCTCCCAGTCGCCCATCACGCCGTTCTTCCCGTACAGGCGGAAGACGAGCTGGTAGTCCCGGGGACGCACGCCGAAGGCGGCGACTTTCATGGCGATCGAAGCGCGCACGCTGTCGAGGAAGCGGTCGATCGTCTCGACCAGGCCCGGGTCGCGAGTGCCGGCGAACGTGATCGCGCTGTAGCCGACCTTCTCGGCGCCTTCGAGCTTGATGGTGTACGCCTGCGGCGTCCAGCGCATGCCGGTGACGCGCGTGGCGCGCTCGCTCACGGCCCGAATCTCGCAATCGGTCGTATCGAGCTGGCCGCCCGGCTCCCGGTGAAGCACCGGGCTCGCGTTCTCGTGCAGCGCCTGGACCGCGACCGACAGCGGCGTGCAGCGCCGCTCCGGGTTCGTGGGCTCGCATTCCACCGAGTCGCTGCGCACGGTCACGAACAGACAATCGTGGCCCTTGGGCAGCGCCGCGTTGCACGCGCATTCCAGCATCTTGCCCGCGTACCACGAGGGTCCTGGCCCGATGCCAAGATGCATCGCCAGCGCGGCCCACGGCGCCGGGTCGGTGCTGCGGCCGGCGAGGATCACCTGCGCGCCTTCATTGAGCGCCCGCATGTACGGCTCGGGCCCCATCATGCCGACGATGCGTTCGGCGCGATCGATGGTGGCCTCATCCAGCGCCGGCGCGGGTCCGAGAGGCTGGATCTTCCCCGCCGCCAGGCGCGATTTGAGATAGCGCTTGTCCTGTTCCGAGTGGATCACCGCGAGCCTGAAGCTCAGCCGGTCCTCGCGGGCGATGTTGCGCACAATCTCGATGCAGCGCTGCAAATGCGGCTCACCGCCGGCTCCGCCGCAGGTTCCGATCATCATCGGAATCCGATTGGCGATCGCGCCGTTCACCAACAGGCGCAGGTCGCGCCGGATCGCGAGCGGCGAGGTGAACGACTTGCCCGATCCCAGATAGTGCGGTCCGGGATCGGAGCTGCCGCCGTCCACGCCGATCATGTGAGGCCTGCGTTCGAGGCCTGCTTTGAGCGAAGCCTCGGGATAGCCGTAGCCCAGGATTCCGCTCGCCGACAGCATCCGCACTTCGTTGCTCATGCTTTTATGATAAACGACACGCATGGACCTCAACCGCCTTAGCGCCGCCGACGCCGCACGGCAGATCGCTGCCGGCAGGATCACCGCCGAGGAACTCGTCAGAGCCTGTCTCGATCGCATTGCCGCCCGCGAGGGCGAGATCCGGGCATGGGCACACTGTGATCCGGACGCCGCGATCGCGCAGGCGCGCGCGGTGGACCGCGCCGGGGCCAAAGGCGTTCTCGGCGGCGTACCGGTCGGCTTCAAGGACGTGATCGACACGGCCGACATGCCGAGCGAGTACAGCTCGCCGATCTACCGCGGCCACCGGCCGCGCGCCGACGCGGCCTGTGTCGCGCTGGTGCGCAACGCGGGCGGCATCGTCCTCGGCAAGACGGTGACGACCGAGTTCGCCTGGCGCGTGCCTGCGCACACTCGCAATCCCCATCATCTCGGGCATACACCCGGCGGGTCGTCGAGCGGGTCGGCCGCTGCCGTGGCGGATTTCATGGTGCCGCTCGCCTTCGGCACCCAGACCGGCGGCTCGACGATCCGCCCTGCCGCCTTCTGCGGCATCGTCGGCTACAAGCCGAGCTTCGGCACCATCAATCGCGCGGGGCTCAAGGCGCTCGCGGAGTCGCTCGACACCCTCGGCATCCTGGCGCGCACGGTCGAGGATTGCGCGCTGCTCGCGCACGCGGTTTCGGCGCGCGCCTTTCCCGATTTCGCCGCCGGGCTCACCCGAGCGCCGCGCATCGGGCTGTGCCGCACGCCGCGCTGGAAGGACGCTTCATCCGACACGCAGGCGCTGCTGGAAAGCGCCGCGGCCAGCCTGTCCGGCAAGGGGGCAGCGGTGCGCGAGGTCGATCTGCCCGCGGATTTCGCCCGCCTCTACGAGGACCAGGTGCTCATCATGAACTACGAAGGGACGCGCGCCCTCGCCTGGGAGCGCTTCAATCATCCAGAGCTCCTGAGCGAGGACCTGCGCAATACTTTCGCCGCCGCGGCGGCGACGCCCCGCGAGAAATACGACGAGGCCATGCGCCATGCGAGACGGTGCCGGCAGCTCTTCGCGGGATGCTTCGCCGATTGCGACGTGCTGCTGACCCCGAGCGCGCCGGGGGAGGCGCCCGCCGGGATCGGCAGCAACGGCAGCTCGCTTTTCAACCGTACCTGGACGCTGCTCGGCGCGCCGTGCGTGACGCTGCCCGCAGGCCGCGGCGCATCCGGGTTGCCGCTTGGCGTTCAGTTTGTCGCCAGTTACGACGAAGACCGGCGCGTGCTGCTCGCGGCCGAGTGGGCGCGGCGCGCGCTCGCGAACTGAACACCTGCGCTGCGCCACTACGTGCCGCTCACGTCTTCGTGCGCGCTCGAGGAGCGTGCCGAGCGCCTTTCGGGGCTTCTAGAACACGTCGCCGGGCGGCGGCGTTACGCACTTTGCGTAGTCCATCCGGCGCCGCGCGATCAGGTACCGCGTCGCAGCCGAAAGCTGCGCCAAATTGAAGGCAGCCGTCTGCCAGTCCCGATCAACCGCGCCCAAGCGATCGATTTTCGCGAACGGCTCGGCCGAGATCCTTGCAAGCTTCTCCTCATGACCGTACCAGCTCGTCATGGAAAGGTAGCGCGCCGACTTTGCAACCGCCAGCGCGTCAATTTCGGCGCGCATATGCCAGGCGAGATCATGATCGTCGCCGAGGCGCTTGGCGAGTTCCCGCGCTCCTCGAATCGGTCTACGACAGCGCGTTGACCGGCTGCGCGGGAATCGTGCGCTGAGGCGGAAAGCGCGCGCTGAAGCGGCTGCCCTTGCCGACCTCGCTCTCGATGTCGAGCGCGGCCTGGTGCCGGGCCAGCGTGTGCTTGACGATCGCGAGGCCGAGCCCCGTGCCGCCGGTTTCGCGCGAACGGCTGCGGTCGACGCGATAGAAGCGCTCGGTGATCCGCGGGAGGTGCTCGGGCGCGATGCCCGGTCCGGTGTCCTCCACGGCGAAGCTGGCGCCAGCGGGGCCGTCGCGCCAGACGAGCCGCACGCTGCCTCCCGCCGGGGTGTAGCGCACCGCGTTGCTGAGCAGGTTGCCGAACGCGCTCGCCAGCTCGGTCTCCGAGCCGAGCAGGTCGAGGGACGGCGTTCCCTCGAGAGAAATCGCGTGGCGGCCGCGCGAGAGCGCAGCGGCGTCGGCGCGCAGCCGCTCGAGCAGCGGCGCGACCGGCACTCGCTCCAGGGGCGGCGGCGGCGCAGACTCGAGCACCGAGAGCGCCAGCAGGTCGTCGATGATGCGATGCATGCGGCCCGCCTGCTCGCCCATCATGGCGAGGTAATCGCGCACGCGCTGCGGATCGAGCCTCAGCTCGCGCACCGTCTCCAGAAATCCGACGAGCACCGTGAGCGGCGTGCGCAGCTCGTGCGACACGTTGGCGACGAAATCGCGCCGCATGGTCTCGACGCGTTCCGCCTGGGTGACGTCGCGGGCGAGCATCAGCTTCTGCTCGTTCCCGTAGGGAATGAGCTGGATGGAGAGCACGATGCCGCGGGAGGCCGGCACGCGCACGGCCCGCGGCCCGTCCTCGCCGTACGCCGCAAGGTACTCGATGAACGACGGCTCGCGCACCAGGTTGGTGATCGGCCGGCCGACGTCGGCGCGCGGGTCGAGGTCCAGCATCACGGCAGCGTTGTCGTTGCACCACTCGATGCAGTGGTGCGCGTCGAGCAGCACGACGCCCTCGGGCATGGCGTGCGCCGCACGGCGAAAGCGCACCAGCGCCTCCGCAAGCTCGCTCTGCCTGCCAGAGGCCTGGCGCGCGTAGCGGTGCAGGCCGGAGAGCACCGCCTCCCAGCTGCCGGTGCCTTCGGGCACGCTTCCGGGCTCGGGACGCGCGAGCCAGCGGGCGAGGCGCGCGAGATGGCGCGCATGGTGCCCGAGGAACGCCGCCAGCACGAAAGCGGCCGTCGCCCAGCCCCAGGCGGCGCCGGCAAGGAGGGCGACGAGCGAGCCGCAGAATGCGGCGACGAGGAATGCGGCCGCGGTGCTGCGATAGACCGGGTTCAAGCGGTGCGCAGCCCGTACCCCGTGCCGCGCACGGTATCGATCAGCCGATCGTGTCCGGTGGGCTCGAGCGCCTTGCGCAGCCGGCGGATATGCACGTCCACCGTGCGCTCCTCGATATAGACGTGGTCGCCCCAGACCTGGTCGAGGAGCTGGGCGCGTGAATAGACGCGGCCGGGGTGCGTCAGCAGGAAATGCAGCAGCTTGAACTCCGCGGGCGAAAGCGAGATGCGCTCGGCTCCGGCGCTCACCCGGTGGGTTGCCGGGTCGAGGCGCAGCCCTTCGACCTCGACGGCTTCGCCGGAAAGCTGCGGCGCGCGCCGGCGCAGGACCGCCTTGATGCGTGCGTTGAGCTCCCTCGGCGAAAAAGGCTTCGTCAAATAGTCGTCCGCGCCCGCCTCGAGGCCGGAAATCTTGTCGTTCTCCATTGCGCGCGCGGTGAGCATGAGGATCGGCAGGTCGCGCGTGCGCTCGTCGCCGCGCAGCCGGCGCGCCAATGACAGCCCCGACTCGCCGGGCAGCATCCAGTCGAGGAGGACCACGTCGGGCAGCGCGGCACGGATCGCCGCCTCGGCCTCCTCGGCGCTTGCCGCGCGGCGCACGCGATGGCCCGCGTGCTCGAGGTTGACGGCGAGGAGCTCCTGGATCTGCGGCTCGTCTTCGACTACGAGGACGTTGGCGCTCATTGCCGCTACGCCGGGTTGCCGGTCTCCTCGCGCGCGGCGCTCGCCGTATGCCGCACGTCGGTGCCTTTGACGATGTAGATGACGTACTCGGCCATGTTCTTCGCGTGATCGCCCATGCGCTCGATCGCCTTGGCGACCCAGACAATCTCGAGCGCGGTCGTGATGGTGCGGGGGTCTTCCATCATGTAGGTGACGAGCTGGCGCAGCACCGAGCGGAACTCGCTGTCGATGGCCGCGTCCTGGCGAATCACCTCGGCGGCCGCATTGACGTCGAGCCGCGCGAAGGCGTCGAGCGCCCGGCGCAGCATCGACAACGCCACCTCGGCGGTATGGCGCACGTCGACGCCGCGCATGGCGGCGGCGCCGCCTTCACGCTCATGGATGCTCTTCGCCATGCGCGCGATCTTCTGCGCCTCGTCGCCGATGCGCTCGAGATCGGTCACCGTCTTGGTGATGGCGAAAATCAGGCGCAGGTCGCTTGCCGCCGGCTGGCGCTTGACGATGACGTGGCTGCAGTCCCCGTCGAGAGCGACTTCCAGGCCGTTGACGCGATGATCGGTGACGATGACGTCGTCGAGCAGCGCGCGGTCGCCGCTCGCGAAGCCCTCGAGCGCGCGGCGGATCTGCGACTCCACGAGCCCGCCCATTTCCAGGACGCGCGAGCGGATCGATTCCAGCTCGGCGTCGAATTGCTTGGAAAGGTGCTCGCTCACGCTCGTCTCGCTTATAGGCTTCATTATGACAAATCCATGACCTGGGCGAAGGCTATCGACGGCGCGTTACCATTCCATGACCGCGCGCTGCAGGGGTCGCAGCGTGGTCATGAAACGGAAACATCGGCGTCCTAGGCTGCGAGCCGCATATGGACCGCCAACAGGAGACCCTGAAGATGTTGAGACGACTGATGAGCGCGGCTGCCCTCGCGGCCGCGTCGGCTGCGACTCCGGCACTCGCCGCGGACCTCACCGGCGCCGGCGCCACCTTCCCGTACCCGATTTATGCCAAGTGGGCCGACGCCTACAGGAAGGAGACCGGCGTGGGGCTCAACTACCAGTCGATCGGCTCCGGCGGCGGCATCAAGCAGATCAATGCCAGAACGGTGGATTTCGGCGCTTCCGACATGCCGCTCAAGCCCGAGGAGCTCGACAAGTCCGGCCTGTTGCAGTTTCCGACGGTGATCGGCGGGGATGTGCCCGTGGTCAATCTCAAGGGCGTGGCGCCGGGGCAGCTAAAGCTCACGGGGGAAGCGCTCGCCGACATCTATCTCGGCAAGGTCAAGCGCTGGAACGACCCGGCGATCGCCAATCTCAACCCCGGCCTGAACCTGCCCGCGACGGCGATCAGCGTGGTGCACCGCTCGGACGGCTCGGGAACGACCTTCATCTGGACGAACTACCTCTCCAAGGTCAGCGCCGAGTGGAAGTCGAAAGTCGGCGAGGGCACCTCGGTCAACTGGCCCACGGGCGTCGGCGGCAAGGGCAACGAGGGCGTTGCCTCCTACGTGCAGCGCATCGCCGGGTCGATCGGCTACGTCGAGTACGCCTACGTCAAGCAGAACAAAATGGCCTACGCGCTCGTCAGGAACCGCGAGGGGCAATTCGTCGCGCCCAACGCCGAGGCGTTCCAGGCGGCGGCCGCGGGAGCCGACTGGCAGAAGGCGCCCGCGATGTACCTGATCCTGACCGATGCCCCCGGGAAGAACGCGTGGCCGATCGCCGGCGCGACCTTCATCCTGATGCGCAAGACGCAGGACAAGCCGCAGAACGCGAGGGAAGTGCTGAAGTTCTTCAGCTGGGCCTACAGCAAGGGCGACGCCATGGCCGAGCAGCTCGACTATGTGCCGATGCCGGACAAGGTTGTCGATCTCATCCAGGCGAGCTGGAAGCGCCAGCTCAAGGACGGCTCGGGCAAGCCGATCTACGCGAACTGAGCCGCCGCGTTCGTTTAGAATCGGCGAGGCTCGAGTGAGCGCCGTCCTGCCCATCAGCGAATCCGCCAACGTCGAAGAACTCGCCAGCGCGACGCCGCCCGGCCCGCGCCGGTTGCGCCACGCGCCGTGGATGGAGGCGGCGTTCGAGCACCTGACGCGGCTTTTTGCCCTGCTGGTGTTCAGCCTGCTCGCGGCGATCCTGGTTTCGCTGGTCCTCGGCAGCCGGCTGTCGCTGGAGAAATACGGCCTGGGCTTTCTCGCCAGCGCCGCATGGGACCCGGTGCAGGAAGACTTCGGCGCGCTCGTGCCGATCTACGGCACGCTCGCCACTTCGCTCATCGCCATGCTGATCGGCATCCCGGTGAGCTTCGGCATCGCGCTGTTCCTCACCGAGCTTGCGCCGGCGTGGCTGAAGCGCCCGCTCGGCACCGCGATCGAGCTGCTCGCGGCGATCCCTTCGATCATCTACGGCATGTGGGGGCTCTTCGTCTTCACGCCGATCTTCCAGGCGCACCTGCAGCCGGCGCTCGTGGACTCGCTCGGCTCGATTCCCGGCCTCGGCGCGCTCTTCGAGGGGCCGCCGCTCGGCATCGGCATGCTCACCGCGGGGCTCATCCTTTCGATCATGGTCATCCCGTTCATCACCGCGGTGATGCGCGACGTATTCGAGCTGGTGCCGCCGCTGCTCAAGGAGTCGGCCTACGGGTTGGGCGCGACCACCTGGGAAGTCGTCTGGCGCGTGGTGCTGCCCTACACCAAAGTCGGGGTGATCGGCGGCGTCATGCTCGGCCTCGGACGCGCGCTCGGCGAGACCATGGCGGTCACGTTCGTCATCGGCAACGCGCACCAGCTCGCCGTGTCGCTGATGGCGCCGGGCAACAGCATCGCCTCCGCTCTCGCCAACGAGTTCACCGAGGCGGTGGGCGACCTCTATTTCTCGGCGCTGATCGAGCTCGGGCTCATTCTTTTCCTCATCACGACCATCGTGCTGGCACTGTCGAAGCTCCTGCTCATGCAGCTCGCGCGGCGCGAAGGGGCGCGCACATGAATGCGCGCTACCGCGCGCGCAAGGCGGTCAACGGCCTGATGCTCGCCGTGTCGACGCTCGCGCTCGCCTTCGGGCTTTTCTGGCTGGTGTGGATCCTTGGCACCCTCCTCTACGAGGGCGGCTACGCGCTGCTGCAGGCGACGCTTTACTACCGGATGACGCCGCCCCCCGGCGAGGACGGCGGTCTCGCCAACGCGATTGCCGGCAGCGCCGTGCTCGTCGTCATGGCCACCGTGATCGGCACGCCCGTCGGCATCCTCGCCGGCACCTATCTCGCGGAGTACGGCAAGCAAAGCCGGCTCGCCTCGGCGACGCGCTTCCTCAACGACGTGCTGCTTTCGGCGCCTTCGATCGTCATCGGCCTTTTCATCTATTCCGTCTACGTCGCGCAGGTGAGGCATTTTTCGGGCTGGGCGGGCGCGCTGGCCCTCGCGCTGATCGTCGTGCCGGTGGTGGTGCGCACCACCGACGACATGCTGCGGCTCGTGCCGAACAGCCTGCGTGAAGCGGCCGTCGCGCTCGGCTGCCCGACATGGAAGATGGTCCTGCGGGTGAGCTACCGTGCCGCGCGATCCGGCATCGTGACGGGCGCGCTGCTCGCGGTGGCGCGCATCAGCGGCGAGACGGCGCCGCTGCTCTTCACCGCGCTCAACAACCAGTTCTGGTCGCTCGATCTCAACCGGCCCATGTCGAACCTGCCCACCGTGATCTTCCAGTTCGCCATGAGCCCCTACGAGGACTGGCACCGGCTGGCGTGGGGCGGAGCGGCGCTCATCACGCTGACGGTGCTCGCGCTCAACATCATCGCGCGGCTCGCCTTCCGGAAGGACTGACGCCATGGCCATCATCCGCACCGCGATACGCTCCGCGCGGCCGGCCGAGGACCCGGCCGGGCTGCCGGCGAAGCTGCGCGTAAGGAATCTGAATTTCTTCTACGGCGGCTACCAGGCGCTGCAAGACATCACGCTCGACATTCCAGAGAACCGCGTGACCGCGTTCATCGGTCCTTCGGGGTGCGGCAAGTCGACGCTGCTGCGCACGTTCAACCGGATGTATTCGCTGTACCCCGATCAGCGGGCGGAAGGCGAAGTCATCCTGGACGATGTCAACGTGCTCGCGATGAAGCGCGACCTGCCGCTCGTGCGCGCGAAGATCGGCATGGTGTTCCAGAAGCCGACGCCCTTCCCGATGTCGATCTACGACAACATCGCTTTCGGCGTGCGCCTGTTCGAGAAGCTCGGCAAACGCGCGATGGACGAGCGCGTCGAATGGGCGCTGACCCGCGCCGCGCTCTGGGACGAAGTGAGAGGCAAGCTCGGCCAAAGCGGAGACAGCCTCTCCGGCGGGCAGCAGCAGCGCCTTTGCATCGCGCGCTGCATCGCCATCAAGCCCGAAGTGCTGCTCCTCGACGAGCCCTGCTCGGCGCTCGATCCCATCTCCACCGCGCGCATCGAGGAGCTCATCACCGAGCTCAAGAACGACTACACGGTGATCATCGTCACGCACAACATGCAACAGGCGGCGCGCGTGTCGGACTACACCGCCTATATGTATCTCGGTGAATTGATCGAGTTCGGCGACACCGACTCGCTCTTCATCAAGCCGCAGCGCAAGGAAACCGAGGACTACATCACCGGCCGCTTTGGCTAGAATGCGGCGGCGGGCGCCGGGCTGGACGAAGACCTTCATTCAAGGAAGGGTTCATGAAAAGGCTGCTCCTCGGGCTGATCGGCGCCGGCATCCAGCGCTCGCTGGCGCCGGCGCTGCACGAGGAAGAAGGCCGGCATCACGGCCTGCAGGTGCATTACCAGCTCGTGGATCTCGACGCCGCCGGCGTCGGGGTCGAAGTGCTGCCGGAACTCGTCCGGGCTGCGCATGCAATCGGCTTCGCCGGGTTCAACGTCACTTACCCGTGCAAGCAGCTCATCATTCCGCTTCTCGACTGCCTGTCCGATGAAGCGAGAGCCATCGGCGCGGTCAATACCGTGGTGCGCGACGCAAACCGCCTGGTCGGCCACAACACCGACGGATCGGGCTGGAGCTGGGGTTTTCGGCGCGCGCTGCCGCATGCCGATCTCGAGCGGGTCGTGCTGCTCGGCGCCGGCGGAGCGGGCTCCGCATGCGGCGATGCGGTGCTGCGCCTGGGTGCACAGGAGCTGGTCATCGTCGACAAGGATCGCGCGCGCGCCTGCGCGCTTGCTGCGCGGCTCAACGAACATTTGCCGGGCGATCGCGCCCGCGCGAGCACCGAGCTCGCCTCAGCGATCGCCGGCGCGAGCGGCCTCATACACGCGACGCCGACCGGAATGGCGGGCGCGCCCGGCATGCCGCTGCCGGAGGATTTGCTCCGTGCGGCGATGTGGGTCTCCGAGGTCGTCTACGTCCCGCTGGAGACGCCGCTTCTCAAAGCCGCGCGCCGCGCCGGCTGCGCCATTGTCGACGGCGGCCACATGAACGTCGGCCAGGCGGTCGACGCGTTCAAACTCTTCACGGGCGAAGACGCGGACGCCTCCCGCATGGAGAATCACTTCCGTAGGATGGTATGACGAACAAGCTTCTTGTTGTTTCAGCGGTGGCGGGCGTCTTGATGATTGTCTTCGGCGCGCTCACCTATATCAGCGGGTCGGGAAAGCCGCCGCCGGTGGCCAACCAATCGGCGCTCGTTCGACCCTATTCGCCGACCTTCGGCGACGCGAGCGCCAAGGTGCACATCGTGGAGTTCTTCGATCCGGCATGCGAGACCTGCCGCAGCTTCTACCCCTTCGTGAAGGAGATGATTGCGGCCAACCCGGGTCGGATCCGCCTTTCGATTCGCTATGCGCCGTTTCACCAGGGCTCGGACCAGATCGTCAAGGTCCTCGAAGCTTCGAGAAAACAGGGGAAATACTGGCAGACGCTGGAGGCCGTGCTCGCGGCTCAGCCGCAGTGGACGGTCAACCACACGGCACGGCTCGAGCTCGCGTGGAAGGCAATCGAAGGCGTGGGCCTTCGCATGCAGCAGCTCAAGGAGGACATGAATTCGCCCGAAATTGCAGGCGAAATCCGCCAGGACCTGCAGGATGCAGTGGCCTTGAACGTGACCCAGACGCCCGAGTTTTTCGTCAATGGCCGGCCGATGCCGAGCTTCGGCTACGAGCAATTGAAGACGCTCGTTGACGATGCTCTGCGCGAAGCCTACCGGTAGCCGCGAACCGCGGCGCAAGTCTCACAGCACTTCGCCTTTGAGCGCGCGCGGCCTGGGCTGCGCGTGACTCGTGTTCCTGAACGTTTCCCCGTCGAGGAATGCAAGCAGCCGGGCCAGTTCGCGTACGGCTATCTTGCGCACTTCCGCCGCGTCGAGCCCCGCCCAGTCGTAGAAGCCTTTGCCGGCATCGATACCGGTTTCCCCACGCTCGACGAGCGCTGCCGATAGCGGGTTCGGCGTGTTGTTGTGGAAAAGATGCGGGACGATGGCGCGCTGAGCGTCACGGTTCACCACCAGGCCGGCGATGTCCTTCTGCCGGATGAGCCCGTTCACGCGCATGCGCGGGCCGAGCATGCGCGCCACGGCGAAGTCGATGTCCTGCGCCGTGGCGATGCCGTTCGAAATCATCCAGTACGCCTCGTGCAGGAGCGCGTGCTGCAGGCGATTCACTATGAAGCCGGCGACCGGCCGGTAGATCTTGAGCGGCAGCTTTCCGGTCCGCTGGAGCGCTTCGGCGGCCCGGTCGACGGCGCTGCGCGGAGTCGCCGGACCCGCGGCAACCTCCACGATGGGAATCGACTCGGCAGGCATGTAGTAGTGAATGGCGATCAGCCGCTCCGGCCGCCGCAAGCCTTCCGCGAGCACGTTGAGGTCGAGGCCGGAGGTTCCCGTGGCGAGAAGGAAGTCCGCGTCGCCGTAGGCGGCCTCGATTTCGCGGAACACCGCACGCTTGGCGTCGACGTCCTCCGGGACCAGCTCGAGGATGAGGTCCGGAGGACTCGCCGGCAGGCGCTCGATGAACTCGATACCGGGCCTCGAGCCCGCGAGCTTCGCGGCCCGGCTCGAGAGCACGAGGGTTGGGAATCCGGCCGCGACGAACGTCTCCGCGATGCCGCGGCCCATGACGCCATAGCCCCAGATGAGGATATTGCGCAAAGGATTCCCCGCAGCCTCGGCCAAAGCTGCGCCAGGGCGCTCGGTGCTCATGCTCCAGTTAGAGCTTCTTAGGAAGAGCCTTCTCTGGGCCGGATGCTAATCCGTTGGCGACGGGAAAACCAGTGAGCTAAAGTCGAAGCTTGAAAGGCAACGCATGGATCCCGTAATCAACATCCACGAAGCGACATGGCGGCCGGGTGCGGCGGACCATTCGGCGCCGCGCCTGCGGAAATAGGAGCTCGCTGATGTTCACTCGCCGCTGGTCGACGTCGGAGCGCAAGCACGAGGTGCTTGTCGAGCGCGACGTGAAAGTGCGCATGCCCGACGGCACGGCGCTCGACGGAAATATCTATCGCCCGGCCTCGCCGGGACGCTTTCCGGTGATTCTCGGCGCGCATCCGTACAACAAGGATCTGCAGTCGCCGCCGCTGCGGCCGGTCGGCTTCACGCCGATGCGCGGCTACATGGAAAGCGGCGACTCCGCGTTCTTCGCGCGCCGCGGCTACGTGCACGCGGTGTTCAACGTCCGCGGCACCGGGAAGTCCGAAGGCTTCTATCAGCTCGGCGGGCCGCTCGAGGTGCAGGACATCTGCCATCTGGTCGGCTGGCTCGCCGGCCAGAGCTGGTCGAGCGGCCAGGTCGGCATGTTCGGCGTGTCCTATTTCGCCCGGCTCGCGAAGGCGGTGGCCGCGGCGGGGCCGGACGCGCTGAAGGCGGTATTCGCGCCGTTCGCCGGCACCGACGACTACCGGCACCGGTGGTATCACGGCGGCATCCTGGCGCACGGCTTCCTCGCCCATTGGCGCAACAGCGCGCACCAGCCGAGATATCGCAGCCTCTACAAGGAAGCGCACGGCGAAGAGCGCTACCGGCAGGCGATCGCGGCGGTGATGCGCGACGAGGAGATCATGGCGCAGCCGCCGCTGCGCGAGGCGCTGCAGAATCCCGACGCCGGAACCAACGCGGTGATCGTCGACGTGCTGCTGCACCCGTTCGACGGGCCTTTCTGGCACGAGCGCAGCGCCAAGGACGAAAGCGCGAAGATTCCCGGCTACCTCGGCGGCTGCTGGGGCATCTACGGCCTGCATCTGCCGGGCGCGTTCTCGGCGTGGAAGGACTGGAAAGGGCCGAAGAAGATGGTGATCGGCCCGCCCGTGTATCTCGATCGCCCGGTGTACCAGTACCAGGAGGAAGCGCTGCGCTGGTTCGACCATTGGCTCAAGGGCAACGACACCGGCATCATGGACGAGCCGCCGGTGCGCTGCTTCATTCCCGGCACCGGCGAATGGAAAGCGCTCGAGGACTGGCCGCCGCCGCAGGCGCGCTGGACGAGCTTCTATCTGCACGCCGACGGGACGCTGAGCGAGCACGAGCCCTGGCCGGGTGCGGGCGCGGTGTCCTTCAACGAGTCGCCCTTCGAGCACGGCGGCGCGACGTTCACCACGCCGCCGCTCGTGGAGAACACAGAGATCCTCGGTCCCGCGGTGCTCACCTTGCAGCTTTCTACCAGCGACACCGAGGCGCTTGTCTTCGCCACCGTGCTTGCCATCGACTGCGAAGGCAAGGAACAGGAGCTGACGCGCGGTTGGCTGCGCGCCTCGCAGCGCCGTGTGCGCGAGAAAAGCGACCCGTGGGAGCCGGTCCTCGCCCATGAAGCCCGCGAGCCGCTCGAGCCGGGCAAGGTCTACGAGCTGCGCATTCCCATCGTCCCGACCGCGCGATTATTCCGGGCCGGCGAGCGCATCGCCGTGCGCATCAAGGGCGCGGACGACGAGCCGGCGCATACCTCGCTGCAGGCGGTCGCGCGCAACCATTTGCGGCGCCTGCGGCCCGCGAGAATCACCCTCCACTGCGACGAATCGCGCCCCTCGCGCATCGATCTCCCGGTGACGCGCGGCAACATCGTCGGCACCTTCTTCTCCGGCGGGGATATCAGCTCGTTCGGCCTGTCCCGGTAGCCTTCGGTGTAGGGCAATTAAGGATTGAACCCGCCCCAAGGCGAGCCTAGAATCGTCGGGTCGGGGTAAGCAGACTCCCGGCATTCCCAAGACGGTCATCCGTCCAAGTTCTGCCTGTCGCGTTTTGGCGAGGGCTAATTTTGGAGGTGACCGTGACTCGTTTTTCGATATCTGTTTCCCAGCTTCGGTCGCAGTTGTCCGCCGGCGCTACGCCGATCGTCATCGACGTGCGGCCGCGGCCGGCGTTTCTCGAGGCCGACACCATGATCTGCGGCGTGCTGCGCCGTGAGCCGAAAGAGGCCCACGCCTGGGCGAAGTCGCTGCCTGGCGCGAGCTCGGTGGTGCTCTATTGCGCGCACGGACGCGAGGCGAGCCAGGAAGCCGCTGCGACCTTAAACGCAGCCGGCCTCTCGGCGCGCTATCTCGAAGGCGGCCTGGAAGCATGGAAGGCCGGCGGCGGCGCGCTCGATCACAAGCCGCGCGGCGCCTCGACGCGATGGGTGACGCGCGAGCGGCCGAAGATCGACCGCATTGCCTGTCCGTGGCTGGTTGCCCGCTTCGTCGACCCCGGCGCCGAATTTCTTTACGTGCCGCCGAAGGAGGTCCTTGGCGTGGCGAAGCGCAAGGACGCCGTGCCTTACGACGTTCCGGACGTTCATTTCTCGCACGATGGCGAGCTCTGCAGCTTTGACGCGTTCATCAGGCATTTCCGGCTGACCGACCCGGCCCTCAAGGAGCTCGCCGTGATCGTGCGCGGCGCGGACACCGCCCGGCTCGCGCTCGCGCCCCAGGCCGCGGGCCTCGCCGCCATTTCGCTCGGCCTCTCGCGCAACTTCTCCGACGACCACGAAATGCTACGGCACGGCATGGTGACGTACGACGCGCTCTATACCTGGTGCAGGGAAGGGAAGGAGGAGGTGCACACGTGGAATCCCCAAGCCTACCGTTGAGCGCGGCTCTCTTCTTGATGCTCGGCGCTGCCGCCCGGTTTGGCAGCGCCGCGGGCCTGGAGCTTGCCGCGACGATTCCGATGCCCGCCGTCAAGGGTCGCATCGATCATCTCGCGGCCGACGTCCAGGGGCGCAGGCTCTTTGTCGCCGCACTCGGGAACAACACGGTCGAGGTGCTCGATGTTGAGCGCAACCGGCACGTTAAAAGCCTCGCGGGCTTCAACGAACCGCAAGGCGTGCTTTATGTTCCGCAAACCAATCGCCTGTACGTCGCGAACGGGAACGGCGGCCGGGTCGACATTCTCAATGCGGCGTCGCTCTTGCCGATAAAGCGAATCGAAGAGCTCGACGACGCGGACAACGTGCGCTATGACGCGGCACGCCATACGGTGATCGTCGGCTACGGCAAGGGCGCGCTGCGCATTCTGCAGGCGGGCAGCGGAGAGTCTGCCGGAGACGTCCGCCTGGAAGGCCATCCGGAAGCGTTCCAGCTCGAGCGCAAGGGGCCGCGCGTACTCATCAATGTGCCGGATGCGCGCCAGATCGCCGTGGTGGACCGGGGAAAGCAGATCACCGTAGCCGCGTGGAACGTGCCGGCGGCCCGCAATTTTCCGATGGCGCTCGACGAGGAAGGAAGACGCCTCTTCGTCGGGGCGCGCTCTCCGGCTGTAATGCTGGTCTACGACGCGGATTCCGGGAAAGTCGTGGCCAAGGCGAAGATCGGCGCCGATACGGACGACCTTTTCTTCGATGCGGTCCGTAAGCGGATATACGTGATATGCGGCGCGGGCCGGCTGGACGTCTTCCGCCAGGAATCGCCTGACCGGTACATCAAAGAAGATTCCGTGAAAACCGCGCCGCGCGCGCGCACCGGGCTCTTCGTGCCCGAAGACGAGAAGCTCTATGTCGCGGCGCCGGCCGCCGGTTCGTCGCCTGCGCGCGTGCTCGTCTATCGAGTGAGGTGAGCGCGTGAATGCACCGGCTTACTCGCTGTCGCAGATGGTCAGGTACATGGCGAAGCTCGGCGCCATCGGGTTCGGCGGCCCGGTCGCACTGGTCGGCTACATGCATCGCGACCTCGTCGAGCAGCGCAAATGGATCTCGGAATCCGACTACAAGGAAGGACTCACGCTCTCGCAATTGATGCCCGGCCCGCTGGCAGCGCAGCTGGGCATCTACCTGGGATATGTGCATTACGGAATACCGGGCGCGACGCTGGCCGGCCTCGCTTTCGTGCTGCCGTCTTTCGTCATGGTCGTCGCACTCGGCGCCGCCTACATCGCTTACGGCGGCCTGCCGTGGATGCAGGCGGTGTTCTACGGAGTCGGCGCCGCGGTGACCGGGATCATTGCCGTCAGCGCCTGGAAGCTGACGAAGAAGAGCATCGGCAAGGACAAGCTGTTGTGGGTGATCTACGCCGCGGCCGCGGGAGTGACCATCGTCACCGAATCGGAGATCGTCTGGATATTCCTGGTTTCCGGCGCGCTGGTCTGGCTGGTGAGGGCACCGCCGAAGAACTGGTTTCCGAAGGGCGGCAACGCGGCCATCGTCGGCCTGGCGGGCGTGGGCGATCATTTGTCCAGCGCCTGCGGAATTGGGGCGACGCTCGACTGGTCGGTGCTCGCGCAAATCGGCGCTTTCTTCGCGGAGGCCGGCGCGTTCGTGTTCGGCAGCGGGCTCGCGATCGTCCCGTTCCTCTATGGAGGCGTGGTCAACGGCCATCACTGGCTGACCGAGCGGCAGTTCGTCGACGCCGTGGCCGTCGCGATGATTACGCCGGGGCCCGTGGTCATCACGGTGGGATTCATCGGCTACCTCGTGGCCGGTTTTGCCGGCGCGGCGGTCGCGGCGCTGGCGACTTTCCTGCCGTGCTACCTCTTCACGATCATCCCGGCGCCGTATTTCCGCAGGCACGGCAAGAAACCGGCGATCGTCGCCTTCGTCGACGGCTGCACGGCTGCAGCCATCGGCACGATCGCCGGCGCGGTCGTGGTGCTCGGCAAACGCTCGATCGTCGACGCGCCGACGGCGCTTGTCATGGTGCTGACCGTCTTGCTGCTGTGGAAGGTCAGGAAAATTCCCGAACCCGCCATCGTGGCGCTCGCCGCGCTGGTCGGGCTCTTGGTCTATCCCTTGGCAAGGGGCTGAATCACTGCGAAGCCGCAGCCGTAGTCACAGCACAGGTGCTCAGATCGGCGCGCCCGCCCGACGCGATGCCCTCGTAAAGCGTCCAGAGCTTGTCGTCGACGCGTGCTTCGCGCGGGTGGCGGCGGGCTTTGTTGAAGCGGCCGACGGCGCGCGGGCCGGCGTTGTAGACCGCATAGGTGGCGCGCGGGATGTGCTTTAGGTCGCCGGTGCGCTCGGCATAGGGCATCGCGTAGTCCTTCATGTAGCGCAGCAGGATCTGCGCGCCGGCGCGGGTGTTGTAGGCCGTGTTCCAGCGCAGCCGCTCGACATCGTAGAAGCCGCGCCAGACGCGCTGGTTGATCTGCATGATGCCGACGCTGCCGACCGCCGAGCGCAGGTAGCTCACCTTGCCGCCGCGAAGCACGTACTGGCGCCAGCAGCTTTCGATGAGGGCGGTCGTCGGCACCAGGTTGCGATAGATCTCGTCGTAGGGCGCGGCGAGATCGGCGCGCTGCAATGCGGTCGCCGAGGTTTTTTTCAGCAGCTCGCCGATCCGCTCTTCATAGGCGTCGAGCTCGTCGCGCGCGGGCACCCAGCGATCCAGCGACTGAACCGCGGCGTACGCGCTGGTGACGAAGAAGTCCAGCCAGCTTCTCGGCGCAGGTGCGGGCTCTGGCTCGGGAATGTCTTCCACATCGAACAAGCGGCGCAACTGCGGGTCGACCGCCCAGTCGTAGGCGAGCGGATCGCCCCGTGCGCCGGGACGCAGGCTGCGCGCCAGTTGCCGCAGGCCGTCGGCCGAGAGCGTCATGCCGAGGCCCGGGGCAGCCTGATCGAGCGCCATCAACGCATCGCCG
Organism: Betaproteobacteria bacterium; assembly: GCA_004297625.1. Classification (GTDB taxonomy): domain Bacteria; phylum Pseudomonadota; class Gammaproteobacteria; order Burkholderiales; family SG8-39; genus SCGC-AG-212-J23. The sequence continues at coordinate 147,787 of SCTY01000058.1, forward strand.
GCATCGAGGAAAAGCGTGTAACGCGCATCGGCGAGAATCGCGCGCAGCTCGCTCCAGGCGTCGATGAAGAGCGCACGCACCGGATCGCCGCCCGCGGGCGCTTCGCCCGCCAGGATCGCGACCAGCTGATAGCGGCTCTCGAGCAGCAGCGTGAAAAGCCGCTTGCGGAGCGCGTTGTCCGGACTGTCGAGCGCGACCTGCTTGATGCTATAGGCGAGAAAGGCGTCCCAGGGTTGCAGCGCCTTGTCGAGCGCTTCGAGCTCGGCCTCCGTGAGCGGCGCAGCGGCCGCTGCCGGCGCTGGCGGCGCGGTGAGCCAGGCATCGGGAAAGTCCATGGCGATCGGCACGACGACGTCGTTCGGCTCGACGCGCGGATCGAGCACCTGCAGCTGCCTCAGCGCGAGCTCGAGCGCGGCGCCGTGCTCCGGCGGAGCGGCGCTGCGCACGATCGAGAGCAGCATCGCGCGGGAGGCGCCGACGTCATAGCTGAAGCGCTCCAGGCGCGGATGCAGATAGCGTTTGCTCAGCTCCCAGATGAAGCCGAATGTCGACTCCCCGTTCTCGTCGGTGAGCTTGGAGTCGACGATGCGCAAGCGCAAGCGCCCGGCCTTGTCGAGGTGCGGCGCGAGCGTGAATTGCACCGAGCCGCGCCACACGGCGGCATTCCGGCAATTGCCGAACAAATCCACGCCAAGCGCCGCCGAACCGGGGCCGACGAGGCGCAACTGCCCGTCGACCGCGTCGAGCTTCGGCGTCTCGAGGTTGAGATAGCGGCACGGGCCTTCCCGGTAGATGACGTTCGGCCGGGTGGGCGAAGCAGCAAGCTGCGCGCTGAGCGCCTGGCGGAGGGGCTCGAAAGGCACCCGCAGGGGAATTTCGACACGGCCGGCCAGTGCGCCGGGCGCGCACAGGATGAGACAGCAGAGCGTGGCGAGCCGAATGAGGGTCATGCGTGGTACCCACTACGAATCGATTGCCGTTAATTGTCAATCTCTGCCGAAGAAGGCATGCCTGCGCCGGGCAGGGCTGGCGAAAGACGAAATTCGGATCGAATCTGGAAGGGCGGACGGACCCGGCGCGTGGGCGCGTCGTATACCGTAGGAGGAGGTTGCGGCGCTTCGGCGGCCGGGTCCAGAACTCCCACCGTACTCCCATACTCGGTGCCGTATGTCCGATGCCGAACATAACGGCCAAAATCATCGGCCTGACGACGCGGTTTGTCGGGAGATCTTTACACGACTGCACGCGCTGTCGGGCGCAGCAGACAGGGCAGGTGCCCCTTTTTATGTTGCGAGCACGGTTTCGAGAAGCGCCGTATTCATCGGCTTAACGAAGTAATGGTCGCACCCCGCCGAAAGCGAACGCTCGTGATCCGCCGCCCACCCCCGACCGCTCACCACCACGATGCGCAGTCTCTCCAGGCCGGCGACGAGTCGCAGTTGTCGCGCGAGCACGCAGCCGTCGATATCGGGCAGGCCCAGGTCGAGGATCACCACATCCGGCCGAAATCCACGCGCCACGTCCAGCGCGGCATCCGTTGATGGCGAAGGCGACCTCATGACCCATGCGACGCAAGAGCCACGCAAGGGTCTCGCAAGTGTCGAGGTCGTCCTCGACCACGAGAATGCGCCTCCGGATTGCATTCGCCATGACGGCATTTTCGCGTCGGCGCCGTCCTCGTCTGTTCGTTACCGAACTAAGGTGTCGTGGGAATCGCGATGTTCGGCGAGGGCTGCCCGACCGATGTGTCTGCCGAAGCGGTACTTCAGCGCGAAATCGCCAAATTGTCCGAGTGGCTCGAGGACCAGGGGCTCGATCTCCGGACCAAGGATGGTCGCGGACACGGTGGCCGCGACCAGCTGTACTGGCGCTATGGTTACTTCATGGGCTTGAAGCAAGCCCTGGCGATGCTGACGAGCTGCGACGCAACGGTGCATTGAGCGCGATCCTTGTATAGCAACCGCAAGCAGTCGCTTCAAGACCTTTCCGGTCGACGATCCTGATCCTGCCGTGCGTGTAGGTGATGAGCTTGCGCCGCTGGAGAGGGCCGGCGGCCTCGTTCACCGTGGCGCGCCGCACCCCGAGCATTTCGGCCAGGAAGGCCTGCGTCAGGAAGAATTCCTCCGACCGGACCCGGTCGCTGGTCATCAGCAACCAGCGGGCAAGGCGCGCTTCGACCGCATGAAAGCAGTTGCACGCCACGATTTGTCTTGCCATGGCGAGCTTCGCGTCGGCATAGCGGTACAGCTCGCGCTGCAATGCCGGACATTGGTGGAATGTCTTGTCGAAATGCGCGGCCGTCATCCGCATGGCCGTCCCGGTTGCCTGCACCAGGGCGCGAACCGATGAAACGTCGACTCCGAGCGCGAGCGAGATTCCGACCGCGCCCTCGTAGCCGACCAGCCCGACTTCCGGGCCCTCGATCGTCGTGACCAGGGAAATCGCACAGTCAACGGGGAAGTACACATACCGGATCGGCACACCCGGCTCTTGCAGCACCTCGCCGAATTTCAGCGTAACCGGCTCGAGGCCGGCCAGCAGGCGTTGATGCTCCGCGGGAGGCAGGGCAGCCAGCAGGCTGTTGGCCTTCGATGCCTCATGGGCAGCCTCCTGCAGCGCACGCCGCGCGGCGGGCAGCAGGATGACGTTGCTGCTCGCGTGGTCAATGATCGCGTCAATCTCGCCCGCTTCGATGGCTTGCTGTTCGGGGCCGCCCTTAGCGAGACGCAGCGGCAGGTTTTTCAGCCTCACCTTTGCCTTGTGCCGCGGGGGGGCTCATTGGACTTTGCCCTTCAAGCCAAGCGCGAGCAGCACCTTGGCTTTGTCGCTGAGGTTGCCGACCACGTTCGCGGCCGGCAGCGGAGACAGCTTGGCGAGGCTGGGCGTGACGAGCACGCCGTCGGCGAGCGCGCGCCGCGGATGCTCGAGGACGTCGACCACCTCCAGCTTGTGGCCGTCCTTCAGGTATTCCCGGCAGATCGCCTCGAGATTGGCGATGGCCTGCACCGAGTTGGGCGCGCCGCCCACGATGTACAGCCGCAGGACGACGACCGTCGTGACCGGCGCGCCGCGTGCCCTCGGCTTGTGCTGCCGCCGGCTCATTTTGCCGCCCCGTTTCCGCTGTTCCTCGAGGATACGCCTGCGGAGTCCGCGCTGCGCCTTCTGCGCAGCTCGTTCTCCCGTTCGCTCGAGGACATCTTACGCGCTTCATTTTCATCGGCATACAAGGCCAGCTCGGCGCGCTGCCTCTGCAGATCCATCTGCAGGGCCTTGATCTGGGCGCTGGTCCTGGCTTCGGCGAATTGCAGCTCGCGGCGCTTTTGATCGAATTCCGCGCGCTGCCGGGTCTTGCGGGCGCTTTCCTCGGCCTCCTTCTCCCAGCGCAGCGTGCCCATCAGCACCTCGCCCCCGGCGCTATAGACGTCGGTGAGCGTCGGGCCGGATTTGCTCAACACTAGCTCGCGCACCTGGTTGGAGTGCGATATCCCGCGGGACTTGATGATGGTGAGGGCGCGGTTGCGTTCGCCGCTTAGCACCAGGTACGAGAGATGGATCCAGGTGTCCGCAATCGTCGAAACCTGCAGGTCGGTCGATTCGGCCCGCGGATCGTCGGTCTCGCTCAGCGCGGTCACGAGCAAGGTGATCCCCGCGTCCTTCACCATGTAGATGAGCCGGTGCGCGACCGTGCGCGCGGCGCCGAGGCTGCCTGCCTTGGCGATAGCCGTGAGCGGGTCGATCACCATGCAACGCGGCCGATGCTCGCGGATCAGCGACTTGAGCTTGGTCAAATGCTCTTCCGCGCCGATGCCTTCGGTGCGGGCCGAATACATCCGCAACAGGCCGGATTTGACGTGCGCCTTGAGCTGAATTCCGACCGAAGACAGATTGCGCGCTATTTCTTCGGCGGCTTCGTCATAGCTCACGAACAGCGTGCGCTCGCCGCGCTTGCAGGCGGCTTCCGCGAACTTGCCCGCCAGGGTGGTCTTGGCAGTGCCGGGCACCCCCGTGACCAGCGTGCTGCTGCCGCGAAATACGCCGCCGCCGAGCATCGCGTCGAGACGTTTGAAGCCCGCGGTAATCCGCTCGCTCGAAGCCCCGTGCCCGATCTCCGCGGGCTCGGCGGCGCCCACCTCGATGCCCGAGGGCCCGAAGCTTAGCGGGAACTCGGCTGCCGCGTAACCCGAGCCGCGGTATTTCGTGATCTGGATGCTTTGCGCGGAGACGCGGTCCTCCTGGCGCCGCTCGAATCGCACCACGCAGTCGGCCATGAACTGCAGGAAGCCGTAATGCACAGCCTCGGAAGTGCGATTCTCGAGCTTGGCCGTGACGATCGCCGTCAATGCGTTATCCGCGAGCCAGTCGCGGATGCGGTAGATTTCCTGCATCTCGGCGACCGGATCCTGCAGCAGCGTCACCAGCACGTCGATGCCGTCGAATACGATCCACTGTGCGCCGATCTCCTTTTTCTTCGCGGCGAGCATGGCCAGCATTCCGGCCAGGTCGAAGTCGCCGGCCTTGACCAGCGTGGGCGACAGATGGGCATCCAGGAAGAACAGCTCCTTCTCCGCCAGGCTCGCCAGCCCCCAATCGAAGGTGGCGCCATTGGCGACGATCTGGCGGGGGCTTTCCTCGAACGCCACAAAAATGCCGGGCGTGCGCTGCCGGCGTGCGGCGTTGACCAGGCATTGCAGGGCGAAGACGGTTTTGCCCGCGCCCGGGCCGCCGATGAGCAGGCTCGTGCGGTGGCGCGGCAGCCCGCCGCGGCTCAGCTCATCGAATCCCTCGATGCCGGTCGCCAGCTTGGCCAGAGCTTGAGCGGCTTTGCTTTTCGTCGCGATCTGGGTCTCCTTTAGAAGCGCTCGCCGCTGACATGCTACCGCCTGTCGGGACGGTAAGCCAAGGATCGCGATTCGTATGTCCGCCCGCGGACAGAATCTTGAATGCAAGGCGGCTAGCCTGTCTGCATGCTGCATGAATTTCTGAGCTCGAACCGGGAGGAACTGATCCGGCGTTGCAGGGCGAAGGTGAGCCAGAGATCCTCTCCTGGCGTGACCTCATTGGAGCTGGAACACGGGGTGCCGGTGTTCCTCGGGCAGCTCGTCGAGGCGCTGCGTCATGAGCAGGCAAACCCTGCACCGCTCGGTTCCCCGGGCAAGACGCCGGCTTCGGTAGAAAGCCGGGCCGGGTTGCATGGCAAAGAGTTGCTCCAGGAGGGATACACCGTGGATCAGGTCGTCCACGATTACGGAGACATCTGCCAAGCCATCACCGAGCTGGCGAAAGTAAGAAACGCGCCGGTCACCGTCGACGAGTTTCACACTCTGAACCGGCTGCTCGACAACGCCATTGCCGACGCCGTCGTCTCGTACGGGCACCATCGTGACCGGTCCGTCAACGCCCTGGGCGCCGAGGACCTGCATGAACGCCTGGGTACTCTGGCGGACGAGCAGCGCGAGCTTCTGGACATCGCGCTGAAGGCGCTCGATGCCCTCAAGGTCGGCAACATCGGCCTGATGGGGGCCACGGGGACGCTGCTGGAAGACACGCTTATGAAATTGCGCGTTCTCGTTGATAAGTCGCTTCCGGAAATCCGCCTGTCATCGGGCATGACCACGCCGCCGGGCCCCTGAGATTCCTGGGCGCCCGCCGAATGGCCCCGCGGGCAGGCCAACATCTGGGCCACCGCCGCGCTCTACAGCATGGTGGGCGGCTTCGTCGGCGCGCTCGCGGCGTCGGGCTGGCTCGGCGGCGAGATGGTGCACGTGCATGGCCTCGGCGTCGAGCCGAAACCGGGCGGGAGCGCGCAAGACAGCAAGTGACGCGGTTTCAAGTGCGCGCCCGATTCTGTCGCCGGCGCCCGACGTTTGCGCGCATTCCATAAGTACGGTTTCGGACAGACGACAATCGCGACGCCGCGTAAGTTGTCGGCGTGAAAGCGCGCCGCCGCTCATTGTCCAGATACATTCCGTCGTGGTCGGACCGGTGTACGCATTTCGAGATCGGCCTTGGAGAGACGCACCGGGGCTTCGAAGCGCTGCCGTGCCTGCTCGCGCGGGCGTGGGCCAGCGGAAATTTCGAGCTGCTCAGTCCCGCCTGGAGCATGCTCGGCTATTCAACTGAAGAACTGGCCGGCCGCTGTGTTGGCGAGCTGATCGCGCTCGAGCCGGCGGCGGCACGCGCGGCGGTGAGGTCGTTGCTCAACGAGGGAAGCTGGCTCGAATTCGGCCTGCGCTGCAAGGACGGCCGCGAGATCAGGGTTCACTGGAGCCGCCATTTCGACGATTTCACGACCTCCCTGTTCATCGTCGGCGACGTGCTGCGTGCTGCGCGCCGTCGGATCGGCGCGGTCGAGCTGCCTCGTTTTCCCGGCCGTAATCCCTATGTGTTCGGAATCGGACAGACCGGGCCGGCGTTGAATTTGCTACAAGTCTGAAGTGCCAAAACGTTGAGGGAAGAACAGATGTGCATCAGCGCGCAGGGCGGCTTCGTCATAATCGACGTTTCGGGATACAGCTCGCACCAGTTGTCCGACAGTTATCAGGACTTCGGCCTGCTTTGCGCCCGGCGAAAAGTGCGCCGGGCATTGTTGAGGACAGGCGATGAAGACGCCTATGCCCACTACGCGCTGCGCGATGTTCTGAGAACGATAGCGCTCATCGTTGGGATCCCGTTGCGTTTCAGGCTGGCCGTGGTGGCGAGTTCCGATTCGATCATGCAGGTGTACGCAAATATGCAGCAGGAACTGCGCGCGCTTGGATGCGATGCGAGAGTGTTCCGCGTCGAGCGCCAGGCCGCGCACTGGATCGGCGCGGCTAAACAGCCGGCGCGACCGGTGGCCGCCGAAGCAGCCGCCTAGCAGGCGCCTGCGGCCGTTATTTGCCGGACAGCAATCGCGGCAGCGCGCCATGCAAGCGCTCGTATTGCTGCCTGATGAACCGGTAGCACTCGCAGGATTTCTTTTCGAGGCCGCGCTTGTCGAGAACGCTTATGCGGCCGCGGCGGTAGCTGATCAAGCCGGCCGCCTGAAGCCTGCCGGCCGCTTCGGTGATGCCCGGGCGACGCACGCCCAGCATGGCGGCAATCGACTCGTGGGCCATGACGAATTCGCGCGAGCCTGCATAGTCGTTCATGGTGAGCAGCCAGCGCGCCAGGCGCTGCTCCACGTCGTGGTGCTGGCTGCAGGCCACCGACTGGCTGATCACGGCAAGAAACGTCTGGGTGTAGCCCAAAAGCAGCTGCTGCAGCGGGCTGCCGAAACGCAGCTCTTTGCGCAAGTCCTTGGACTTCATCCTCATCGCGCCGCCCGGCAGCTGAACGACCGCC
>SCTY01000059.1 GCA_004297625.1 Betaproteobacteria bacterium
CATCAAGACCTTCATCGATCACGGGGTGAAGAAGATCCTGGTGTCCTCGCCCCACTGCCTGCATAGCTTTAAGAATGAATACCCGGAGTTCAACGCCCGCTTCGAGATCGTGCACATCACGGAGTTCCTGCGCGAGCTCATCGCCGAGGGACGGCTCAAGCCCACGCGGGGCTACGCGAAGAGGATCACCTATCACGACCCCTGCTACCTCGGGCGGCATAACGGCATCTTCGATGCGCCGCGCGAAGTGCTCAAGTCCATAGGAGAGCTGACCGAGATGGCGGAGCGCCGGCAAAACAGCTTTTGCTGCGGCGGCGGCGGCGGGCGCATCTGGATGGAGACGCCCAAGGGTGAGCGCTTCGCCGACCTGCGGGTGAAGCAGGCGCTCGAGGTCGGCGCCGAGGTGCTGGTGAGCGCCTGTCCCTACTGCATCACGAACTTCACGGACGCAAGCCTCGGTCAAAGCATCGAAGTGAAGGACATCACGGAAGTGGTCCAGGAAGTGATTTAGCAGCCGAGCTCCGTGCGTTCCCATGTCCCGCTGTTGCAGCGGAACTGTGAATGCTCCTGGCACGACATTCCGCCGTGGCTGAAGCTTTGCGAGGCCCAGGTGCAGGCGGGGGCAGTCGAGCCCGCGGCCGCCGGCGCGCCGGGCCGCTCTATGACGCGCTCCGATATGGCCGGCGTGGTGACGACCGACGGCGACGACGCTACCGGGCGCTCGATGACGCGGGTACACGCGGCGAGCGCCATGCTCGACATCAACGCCAGCGCGATCATTGCTTTCATGAGTTTCTTCCTCCTTGCCAGGTTGAAAGGAACCCCTCCTTGTAAATGGACTCGTGCGATACGCCGGCGTTCGGGCACGTGCTTTGCAGCGCCGCGATCGTAAAATAGCGCGGTGAGCCTCAAGAAAACTGACATCGCGCCCCCCGGTTGAAATTCGTTATCGCAGGCGCGGGCGGCGTCGGAGGCTATCTCGGTGTGCGGCTCGCGCAGGCGGGCCACGAGGTTGCCTGGCTTGCGCGCGGAGCTACCCTCTCGGCGCTGCGCGAGCAGGGCATCCGGCTCGAGACGCCGTCGGAAGAAATAAGGCTCGGACCGCAGCGCGCAAGCAACGACGCTGCCGCGCCTGGTGTGGTCGATGCGGTGATCGTGACGGTGAAGCTCTACGATCTCGCCGCGGTTGCGCACCATATTGGGCCTCTCGCCCATGGGACGATGGTGCTGCCGCTGCAGAACGGCGTCGAGGCGCATGACATCCTCTCGAACGCGCTGCCCGGCGCGCGGGTGCTCAAGGGCACGGTGTCGACCAAGTCCTTCGCCCGTGCGCCGGGTCACATCGTGTGCAAGTCGGATTTCTGCAAGATTCGCCTCGGCGGCGAGGCTGGCGTCGAAATCGAGACTTTGGTGAAAGCATTAAATGAATGCAGAGGAGTCAGCGCCGTGCTGTCTCCGTCGATCGATTTCGACCTCTGGAGCAAGTTCGTGATGCTCGCGAGCTTCTCGGCCGTGTCTTGCATGGCCCGGGCGACAATCGGCGAGGTTCTGGGCAATGCGGGTACGCATAAACTGGTGATCGACGCGGCGGAGGAGGCGGCAGCGGTCGGTCGTGCACTGGGAATTGACTTGCCGCAAGACATCGCGGCGCTTGTCGATGCGCACACCCGGGACATGCCCAAGAATGGACGCCCCTCGATGCTGGAGGACCTCGAAGCCGGCAGGCCCCTCGAGCTCGAGTTTCTTTCCGGAGCGGTGGTGAGGCTCGGCGCAAAGGCCGGCGTGCCCACGCCGATCCATGAGGTGGCGTACAAGACACTTTCGATGCATGCGCAAGGAGGACGGCAGTCGTGAAGAAGGAAACGTTTCACCTCGGCAGGATTTCGGACGTCATCAACGCGAAGAGAGCGCCCATCTCCGCCGTGACCAAGGGCGCGGGACTGGTTTTCGTATCCGGGCTGCCGCCTTTCGACCTCGCCACCGGCGAGCTCGTGCGCGGCGACATCCGCGTCCAGACGCGTCAATGCCTGGAGAACCTGAAGGCCGCGCTCGAGGCAGCCGGTTCGTCGCTGGACAAGGCGCTGAAAGTCACGGTGCTCGCCAGCAACTGCGCGTACTGGGACGACATCAACGACATTTACCGCGGCTACTTCACCCGCGAGCCGCCGGCGCGGACCTTCATTACCGTGGGCTCGTGGGCGCAGCCCTTCGATATCGAGATGGAAGCGGTCGCGCTGGCTTGAGCGCCATGGCCCCGGGATTCGGCTGGAAGGCCCGTATCGGACAGCTGTACCCGTCGGCAGGGCTTTGCGATCACGAGCCGCAGGCCATGGCTCCGGAGGGCGTTCAATTCCTGACGACGCGGCTCAGGTTCCGAAGGGCCCGGCTGGAGGACGATGCTTCGCTCGTCAATGACATCGAGGTCCACGCCAGGCTGGTCGCCGATGCGAGGGTGAGCCTCATCGCGCTGAACTGTACTGCCGCAAGCATGGTGGCCGGCGCCGAGTCGATCAACCGCCGGATCGAGTCCGCCACGGGGATACGCTCGACCACGACGATAGAAGCCGTCATGGCCGCGTTGTCTGCGGCACGAATGCGCCGCTTTGCGCTCATGACGCCATACGTATCCGAAGTGGTTGCGGCCGAAATTGAGTTCTTCAAAAACTATCAATTAAATGTCGCCTCGCATGCGGGCATACCTTGTGAGGATCCGGTCGCCCAGGGCGGTATTGCGCCGCAGCGCTGGGTCGAACTGGCGCGCACGTTGCGCGATAGCGACTGCGACGGGCTCTTGATCAGCTGCGCGGGGATTCGGATCGCATCCGTGCTCGAAACGATCGAGCAGGAATTCGGCAGGCCGGTGATTGCCAGCAACCAGGCGCTCGTCTGGCATTGCTTGCGGCTGCTCGGTTTGCCCGAACGGGCGTCCGGATTCGGCGCTTTGCTCGCGGGAGACTTCGATGGCTGAACCGCTCGTCGGCAAACCGGTCCCGCGTCCGCAAGCCAAGCAGTTCGTCCGCGGACGCGGGCGCTACACCGACGACGTTCGGGTAGCCGGCGCTCTGCACGCGGCTTTCCTGCGCAGCCCCTATGCGCACGCGAGAATCGATGCGATCGACCTGGACGGCGCGAGGAAAGCGCCCGGCGTCGTCGCTGTCTTCGACGGCAAAGCAATCGGCGCCGTATGCCGGGACTGGACCACCAGGTTCGCGACCCTGCCGCAGCATCGCTCCGCGCCGCAGCCGGCTCTGGCGGTCGAGCGGGCGCTGTGGCAGGGTCAACCGGTGGCGGTCGTGATCGCCGAGTCGCGGGCGCTCGCGGAAGACGCGCTGGGCCAGATCGCCATCGAGTGGGGCGAGCTCGAGCCGTTGGCCGACCCGGTCGCGGCGCTGAGCTCGCCGCCGCTTCACCCGGAACTGGGCAGCAACATGGCGTTCGAGCTTTCGCTCACGGTCGGCGACCCGGACGGCGTTTTCGCGCGCGCCGATCGCGTGGTCAGGCGCAGGCTGAAGTTCGCGCGCCAGACCGGCGTGCCGCTCGAGCCGCGCTCGATTCTTGCGGAGTTCGATCCGGGCCTGCGCCGCCTGACCGTGTACCAGTCGACGCAGGTGCCGCACCAGATGCGCGCCATCTACGCCGAGCTGCTCGGCCTCTCCGAAGCCGACGTCCGTGTCGTGGTGCCGGACGTGGGCGGCGCGTTCGGCGTCAAGCTGCACCTCTATGACGACGAGATTACGGCGGTCGCCGCTTCGGTGCTGCTCGGCCGCCCGGTGAAATTCATCTCGGACCGGATGGAAGCGTTCGTCGCCGATATCCATGCGCGCGCTCACACCGTCGATGCCGCGATCGCCGTCAAGCAGGACGGCGCGGTGCTGGGATTCGCCGTCGACGATCTCGCCGAGATCGGCGCCTATTCGATTTACCCGCGCACGAGCATGGGGGAGGGTCTGCACGCCCTCACCATGGCGGGCGCGCCGTACGCGGCACCCGCGCTGCGCGGCCGCCTGCGTGCGGTGTTCCAGAACAAGGCGATGGTGGGCTCCTACCGGGGCGTCGGCCAGCCGATCGCCTGCACTATCACCGAGTTTCTCATCGACGCGGCGGCGTCCGAGCTCGGCATCGACCCGGCGCAGATGAGGCGGGCGAATTACCGGCGGCCGGGCACCGATCCTTCGAGGACGGCCGGCGGCATCGAGGTCGGCGATCTGTCGCATCGCGAATGCCTCGAGCGCATGCTCCGCTTGATGGATTACGAGCGCCTGCGCGCCGAGCAGGCGGCGGCGAGGAAGGCGGGCCGCCACATCGGCATCGGTTTTGCGACGTTCGTGGAGATGACGGCGCCCGGGACCGGGCTTTACGGCGCCGCGGGAGTCGATATCGCCTGCAGCGACGGATGCACGCTGCGGCTGGAACCCTCGGGGAGGGTCACCTGCATCACGAGCGCCAGCGACCAGGGGCAGGGAGCCGATACCGGCATGGCCCAGCTGATCGCCGACACGCTGGGCCTGCCGTTCGACCATGTGCGGCTGATAGCAGGCGATACCGCGGTGACTCCAGTCGGCGGCGGTACGTGGGCATCGCGCGGGCTGGTGGTCGGCGGCGAAGCGGCGCTTCAAGCGGCAAACGCGTTGCGCGAGCGGCTGATCGGCATCGCGGCGGCATTGCTGAAAGTCGATCGCAGCGCGCTGGCGCTGTCGGAATCCGCGGTGCGCGAAAGCGCGGGAACGCGAGCGATGTCCCTCGCCGAGCTGGGCGACATGATGCATTTCCGCCAGAACCTGTTGCCTCCCGGCGTGGAAGCGAGCCCCATGGTCACAACGCACTCGGTGCCGGGCGCGGCGTACCTGATGGCCAACGGCATTCAGGCAAGCCTCGTCGAGCTCGATCCGGACTCGGGTTTCGTGAAACCGCTGCGGCACTGGGTGGTCGAGGACTGCGGGCGCGTGATCAACCCCTTGCTGGCCGACGAGCAGCTTCGCGGCGGCGTCATTCAAGGGCTGGGGGCGGCGTTATTCGAGGAATGCCGCTACGACGAGCACGGCCAGCTGCAGAACGCGACTCTTGCGGACTATCTCGTGCCGATGGCCTCCGAGATGCCCGACGTCGTGGTCGAGCACGTATGCACGCCGGTCCCCGGAACGCTGCTCGGCGCCAAGGGGCTCGGCGAGGCCGGCGCCATCGGCGCCGGCGCGGCGTTCCTCAACGCGGTCAACGACGCGCTGCGCCCATTCGGCGGCGAAATTACCGAAATACCGTGCACGCCCGAGCGCGTTCTCAGGGCGCTCAAGCGCGTGCCGTGAAGCAGGTCAGTCGATTTTCGCCCCGGACAGCTCGATCGCCTTGCGCCACTTCGCCACCTCCTCGACGATGAAGGAGCGGAATTCCTCGGGGGTCGAGCTCACGGCCTCGACGCCGAGCGCGGCCATTTGCTCGCGATAGGCCGGATTCTTCGCCGCCTTGACGCACTCGGCGTTGAGCCGCTCGACGATCGCCTGCGGCGTCGAGCCGGGGGCGAGGAGGCCGGTCCAGCTGTCGACCCGGTAGCCCGGGACGCCTGCTTCGGCAATGGTCGGCAATTCGGGCGCCTGCTTCCAGCGCTCGATTCCGGTGACGGCGAGGGCGCGCACCCTGCCGCCGCGCGCCGCGGCAAGCGCATTCGTCGAGGTCTCGAACATGATCGAAACCCTGCCCGCCATCACGTCCGGCATCGCGGCGCCGCCGCCCTTGTACGGCACATGGACAAGCTTGGTCCCCGTATGCATCTTGAACAGCTCGCCCGCGAGATGCGAGACCGATCCGTTGCCCGCCGACGCGAAGCTCACCCGGCCCGGATTGGCCTTGGCATAGTCGATCAATTGCCTTACCGATTTCACCGGAAGGTCGTTGTTGACGATGAGCACGTTGGGCAGCAGATGCAGCAGCGAAATGGGCGCGAAATCCTTGATCGGGTCGAAAGGCAGCTGCTGGTACAGCGCCGGCCCGATCCCGTGCGTGCCGATGGTTCCGAACAGCAGCAGGTAGCCGTCGCCCTGGCCCTTGGCGACGACCTCCGAGCCGATGTTGCCGCCCGCGCCCGGGCGGTTCTCGACGACGACGCTCGCGCCCATCTGCTCGCCGAGCTGCTTCGCGAGTCCGCGCGCGAGGGCGTCGGACGATCCGCCGGCTGCAAACGTCACGATCAAGCGAATCGGCTTCGCCGGATACGCCTGCGCCGTTGCATCGGCGTGGGCGAACGCGAAGCCCGTCAGCGCCGCGGCGACAAGGTACAACTGCCTGAATGTCATAATGCCCCTCCCTATTTGGACGACCGCTCCCGATGAATAAAGATCTGCGCAGCTTTCTCGCCGAGGTCGAACGCCTCGGGCCCGAATTCTTCCTCCGCATCGACAAGCCGGTCGATCCGCTTTACGAGCCCTGCGTCATCCAGCAGAAGCTCGCCGCCCTCGGCCGCTACCCGGTGCTGCGCTTCGATCGCGTCAAGGGATCTTCGATCCCGCTGGTGACCAACCTGTTCGGCGACTACAAGATGCTCGGGCTCGCGCTCGGCATATCGCCCGACGAGCCCAAGCGCCGCATCCTCGAGACCTTCCGCAGCCGGCTTGCGGCACCGATTCCTACCGCCACGGTGTCGCGCTCGCAGGCACCGATAAAAGAAGTGATCCGCAAGGGCGAGGAGGTGGACCTCGGGCGCCTGCCGATCCTCAAGCACGCCGAATTGAACGGCGGCAAGTACTTCACCATCGGCTTCCTCATCGTGCGCGATCCCGAAACCGGGATCCTCAACGCCGGCGTCTACCGGCACGAGATCAAGAGCAAGAACAGCTTCGCCTGCATGTTCAACCCGGCGCATCACGCGGGCTATATCTACCGCCGCTACAAGGAATTGAAGCGGCCGATGGAGGCGGTGCTCGTGCTCGGCCATCATCCGGCGGCCGTCATGGGATCGCTGGCGCGCGGCGCCATGGAGTCCAACGAGCTCGAAATCATGGGCGCGTTGATGGGCGAGCCGCTGGAAGTGGCCCCGGCCGAGACAGTCGACCTTCCCGTTCCCGCGTGGGCGGAGATCGCCATCGAGGGGATTCTCGATCCGGCCAGCGAGACCGCCGACGGCCCGTTCTCGGAGTACACCGGGTTCTACGGTCCCGCCAAGGACCCGGTCGGGCTCATGCAAGTGCGCGCCGTGACGATGCGCAAGGACGCGATCTATCACGACCTCGACCCCTCGCACCGGGAGCACAACCTCTCCGGCGCGCTCTCGTTCGAGGCGTCAGTGTTCGAGGCGGTCAAGAAGCTCGTTCCCTCGGTGCACGGCGTGTACATGCCTCCCTCGGGAAGCTGCGTGTTCACGGCCTACGTGCAGATCAAGAAGCGGGTGCCCGGCGAGGGCAAGTCGGCGGGCCTCGCCGCCATCGCCGCGGAGCCCAACCTGAAGATCGCCATCGTCGTCGACGACGACGTGGACATCTACGACGAGGCGCAGGTGCTGTGGGCGATCGCGACTCACTGCGAGGCCGATCGCGACCTCACCCTCATCCCGAATGCCATGGGCGCTCACCTCAATCCTTCCGCGTACGGCGAGCGCCGCCATGAGAAGGGCCCGATGAATACGAAGATCATCATCGACGCGACGCGGCCGGCGACGATGCCGTTCGCCGAGCGCATCCGCCCGCCCAAGGAGGTGTGGGAGCGGATACGGCTCGAGGACTACATCGGCCGCGGCTGATCATGCCGAGCGCCGCTCGGCGCGCAGCCGGGCCGTAGCGGCGCGGTCGACGGTTAGATCGCCGCGGTCGACCACGAGGTCGTAATCGCGCTCGGCGCCGTCGGGCGTCACCTTGCCGTTTTTCAGATCCCGCTCGATTGCCTCGAAGGGCCTCTCGCGCGGGTCGCCGTAGCCGCCGGCGCCCGGAAGCTCCATGCGCACGAGGTCGTTCTTCTGGAGGGTGTCGAGTCCCTTCGATTTCATCCGGCGCTCGTCCGGCGAGCCCGGATTGAGGATCAGCGCGCCCTTGCCGCCGGGCTTGCCGCCGAACAACCCTTGCGGCGCGAACTTGTGCCGGTCGCCGTAGCGCGCGAAGCTCGCGCGCTCCGCAAGCAGCCGGATGTCGCGGCGCAGGGCAAGGCTGCCGCGCGTCGCGCCCGCACCGCCGGAGTCCGGGATGAATTCGTAGCGCTCGATGCGCACGGGATAGCGCATCTCCGCGGCTTCGACCGGCGTATTCATGAAGCGCGGCAGATGGCTGTCCTGGCCGTCGGCGCCGTCCTGCTTCGGGCGCGCGCCGTTCCCGCCGCCCTGGATGTCTGTGAAGATGAAAGGCTTTCCGGTTTTCGGATCGGTGCCGCCGAAGGCGCAGGTGGTGATCTGGCCGTGCGAGCCCGCGGTCACGCGCTGGGGGACGATCTTCGAGAGCGCCACGAACATCGCCTCCACGATCTTCTGCGAAGCGTTGGTGCGGGCCGCCACCGCGCCCGGCGGCAGGGGATGGACGATGGTGCCGGGCCGCGTCAGCACCTGGATCGGGCGATAGCAGCCCGAATTCGGCGGCGCGTGCGGGTCGACCACGGAGATCATCACGTAATAGACCGCGGCATGCGTGTTCGCGATGGTCGAGTTGGTGTTCCCCTCGGCCTGCGGGTCGCTGCCCGTGAGATCGACGACGACGCGGTCGCCCTTGACGGTGAGCTTCACCTTGATGCGGATCGGCCGGTCGTTGATGCCGTCGTCGTCGATGAAGTCCTCTGCCTCGACGGTGCCGTTGGGAAGATCCTCGATCCCCTGGCGCATGCGCCGCTCCGAGTAGTCGAGCAGGCTCGCGCAGGCGCGCTGCATCGTCTGCTTGCCGTAGCGCGTGTAGAGGCGCCCCAGGCGCTCGGTCCCGACCATGAGCGAGCTGATCTGCGCGCGGATGTCGCCGAGCGTGCGCTCGGGAAGCCGGATCTGGTTGGCGATGATGCCGATGATCTCCTGGTCCTCGACGCCGCGCTTCATGACCTTGACGAACGGCAGGCGCAGGCCTTCGAGGTAGATCTCGCGGATGCCGCCCGCCACGCCGCCCGCGGCCACGCCGCCGAGATCCGAGTGGTGCGTGATATTGCCCACGAACCCGATCAGCTCGCCCTTGTGGAACGCCGGCGCGATGGCGTAGAGATCCATGATGTGCTGCCCGCCGGTGTACGGGTCGTTCGTGATGATGACGTCGCCCGGAGCGAGGTCCTTCGCCTTGTACTGGCGCACCAGCTCGCGCATGGTGATCTCGAAGCCGGCGAGCAGGCTCGGCGTGTGATGCGCCTGCGCCACCGTCTGGCCTCTTGCGTCGGTGATGACGCAGGAGATGTCCTTGATCTCGGTAATGATCGTCGAGCGCCCGGTGCGCACCAGCGTGTAGCCCATCTCGTCGGCCACCTGCTCGAGCGCGTAGCGGATGACCTGCATCGTGACGACATCACTCATCGGCGTCCCCTTGACCCCCTGTGAAGGGGGTCGCTCGCGAAGAGCACGCTCGCTTCCCCCCTTAACAGGGGGGCGGCGCATGTGGCTCATTGGCGTTTCTCCTTTGCCCCGTTGAGCGGCACGAAAAGACCCAGATCCGCACCAACGGCCGCCGTATAGCCCGGCGGCACGAGGGTGGCCGAAGTCGGCTCCTCGATCACCGCGGGACCCTTGATCCGCATGCCATGGCGCAGGCCGTCGCGCTCGTAGATCGCCGTCGGGACGAAGCCGCGCCCTTCGAAGTAAACCGGCCTGCGCCCCCGGCGCGCCGGCGCCGGATCGCTGCCGGCCTGGGCGGCGCGCTTGAGCTGCACCGGTGCGTTCAGGCCTTCCGCCGCGAGGCGCAGATTCACCAGCTCGATCGGCTCGCCTTCGTAGAAGAACGCGTAGCGCGAGCGGTAGAGATTGCCGAAAGCGCGCAGGAGGGCCTTCATGCCCGCCGGGTCGAGCGCGCGGTCCTGCACCGGCAGGGCAAGCGACAGCTCGTAGGTCTGGCCGAGCACTTTCAGGTCGGCGATGCGCGTGAGCCGGATGCGGTCCGCGGCATAGCCCTGCGCCGCGAGCTCCTGGCGTCCCGCCTTCTCCATGGCCTGGAAATGCCGCTCGAGCTTGCCGAGATCCGCCTTGTCCGCGGTGATGGCGCCGAGCGCGCTCACATAGTCGTGGCGCATCTCGGTGACCAGCAGCCCGATCGCCGAGAACGTGCCCGGCAGCGGCGGAATCACGGCTTCGGCCATGCCGAGCTCGCGCGCCATGTCCACCGCGTGCACGCCCCCGGCGCCGCCGAAGGAGAGCAGCGAGAAATCGCGCACGTCGATGCCGCGCTGGATCGTCACCGTGGCGATGCCCTTGATCATGTTGGCGTTGACGACGCGCACGATGCCGAGCGCCGCTTCTTCCACACGGGTGCCGAGCTTGGATGCGATCGCACTCACTGCGCGGCGCGCCGCCTCGGCGTCGAGCGTCATCTGTCCGGCGTTGAAATTGCCCGGATTCAGGCGGCCGAGGACCACATTCGCGTCGGTCACCGTCGCTTCGACGCCGCCCCGCCCATAACACGCCGGGCCCGGCTCGGCGCCCGCGGAATGCGGGCCGACGTTGAGCGCGCCGCCGCGATCGATCCACGCGATCGAGCCGCCGCCCGCGCCGATGATATGAAGATCGATGATCGGAATCTTGACCGGCAGCTCCTGGAACGCGCCTTCGGTCGTGACGCGCGAGACGCCGCCTTCCACCAGCCCGATGTCGAAGGACGTGCCCCCCATGTCCACCGACACGACGCGCGAGCGCTTGTTGCGCCGTCCATAAAACGCCGCCGCGACCACGCCGCCCGCCGGACCGGAGTTCACCGTCGTCACGGCAAGCCGCCGCGCATGCTCCACCGAGGTCGAGCCGCCGTTCGCCTGGATGATGGAAAGCCGCGCGTCGCCGAGCTCCGCGCGCATGCGCTCCGAGAGGCGCGTGAGATAGGCGCGCATCACCGGCGCGAGGTAGGCGTTCATCACCGTGGTGTTGGCACGCTCGTATTCCCGGTACTCGGGGCTGACGTCGCTCGAGAGGCTGATCAGCAGCCCCGGAAAGCGCTCTGCGAGAATCGCCGCGGCGCGCTTTTCGTGGACGGGATTGAGGAACGAGAAGAAAAAGCAGATGGCAATGGCTTCCACGCGCTCGCGTTCGAACGCGTCGGCGGCGGCGTGCACGGAGGCCTCGTCGAGCGGCGTGAGCACTGCGCCGGCGGCATCCAGGCGCTCCGTTGCCTCCAGACAAAGGTAGCGCGGCACGAGCGGAGGCGGGCGGTCGACCGTGAAGTCGTACAGGCCCTCGTGCGGACGCATGACGCGCCCGATCTCGAGCAGATCGCGGAATCCCGCCGTAGTGAGGAACCCCACCTTCGCGCCGGTGCGCTCGATGAGCGCATTGGTGCCGGTGGTCGAGCCGTGCACCACCTCCTCGATGTCGTGCGCTTCGACGCCGGCTGCCCTGGCGACGGCGTGCACGCCGTTCATCACGCCGTCGGCGCGGTTGGCCGGAGTGGTCGGCACCTTGATCGCGACGAGCCGCTTGCCCGCGCGATCGGTCAGCACCGCATCCGTGAAAGTGCCGCCCACGTCGATGGCGACCCGGTAACGCTCCTGTTTCATGCCGCTTGTTGCTCCCGGTATTCCTTCCTCGAGCGCATCGCGCCGGTAAGCTCGCTTACGCGTGCGATTCCCTTACGCCTGCAGAACGCCTCGATGCCCTCGATCACATCCAGCATCGCGGTCGGATGAATGAAATTGACGGTGCCGATCTGCACCGCGCTGCAGCCGACCATGAGGTATTCGAGCGCGTCGTTAGCGCTCGCCATGCCGCCGCTGCCGATGATCGGAATCTTCACTGCGCGCGCGACCTGCCAGGCCATGCGCAGGATCACCGGCCGCATGCAGGGGCCGGTCATGCCGCCGGTGATGTTGCCGAGCGCCGGCTGGAAGCTCTCCACGTCCACCGCCATGCCGAGCATGGCGTTCGCGCAGGTGATCGCATCCGCGCCGGCCGCTTCGACCGCCTGCGCCACGGCCGCGATATCCGTGATGTTGGGCGTGAGCTTGGCCCACACCGGCCGGTCGGTCATCTCCTTCAGGCGGCGGATCACTCGGGCGCTTGCCTCGGCGTCCATGCCGAAGGCGCGGCCGTCCTCCTCCAGGTTCGGGCACGAGATGTTTGCTTCGATCACCGACACTCCGGGGACGCTGAGCTTCGCGGCGAGGTTGCCGAAAGCCTCCACCGACGGCGCGGAGACGCTGCACACCACCGGCGTGCCGTACTCGCGGTAGTGCGGCAGGATTTCGTCGATGTAGTAATCGGGTCCCTTGCACGGAATCCCGATCGCCATCAGAGAGCCGTCTCTGTATTCCACCATGCGTGGAGGCGGGCAGCCTTCGCGCTTGTCGGGCGTGATGGTCTTCGTGACGATCGCGCCGATGCGGTTGAGATCCATCACGTGCGCGAGCCCTTCGCCCATGGTGCCCGATCCCGGCATCACGGGGTTTTTAAGCTCGATGGATCCTATCCGTACTCGCATGTCTACCATGACACCGCCTCTTGAATGTCGAACACCGGGCCTTCCCAGCACACGCGCCGGTAAGTGATGCCGCCTTCGGGCGCGTGGAACTCGCGCACGCAGGCGAAGCACATGCCGTTGCCGCAGCCCATATGCTGCTCGAGCGCCACCTCGCCGGCGATGCCGTACTCGCGCCCGAGGCGCTGCACGAGTTGCAGCAGGCGGTTCGAGCCGCAGGTGACGAGGAAATCGCCGCCTTCCTTCTCGATCAGCCGCCGCACGATGCGCTCGACCGCGGCCACGTCGCTCGTGCCTTCGCTGTCGGTTACGGTGATCACCTCGGCATTCATCGAGCGCAGGTACTCGACCGACATGAGATGCCGCGGGGTGCGCGCGCTCAGCACCGCGGTGGTGCGGATGCCGAGCTTACCCGCCGCTTCGGCCACCGGCGCGAGCGTGGCGAGCCCGACGCCGCGCGCCACCTGCACGATATGGCGCGCGCGCTTGGCGAAGTCGAAGCGCCGGCCGAGCGGCCCCAAGATGTTCAGCGTCTCGCCGGCTTCGAGCTGGGCGAGGGTGGCGGTGCCGGTGCCGACGATCTTGTAGAGAAACTCGAGCCGGCCCTGCGCCTTGTCGATGCGGTAAATGCTCATCGGCCGGCGGTAGAAGGGCGCCTTGTCGCCGATCGTAGGGCACAGCAGGTGAAAGAACTGGCCGGGCTCGGAGTGCGCGGCGCCGTGCGGCGCTTCGACGATCAGATGCTTGTACAGGTCGTTCACCCAGTCGTTCTTGAGCACCGGGCAGACGGTTTCCGCGACCGGAAACGGCGAGGAGGTCAGTTGCGTTCGGGAATCCACAGAATGAGCTCGGGGAAAGCGAGGAGCAGCACCATGACGGCGAGGTCGAGCAGCAGGAACGGGATGCTCGCGGCGTAGACCTGGCCCATCGTCGTTCCCGTGGGTGCCACGCCTTTCATGACGAATAGATTAAGCCCGAAGGGGGGCGAAATGGTCGCCATCTCCATATTGAGCAGCATGATCGCGCCAAACCAGATCTCGTTATAGCCGAACGCCTTGATCACCGGGAAGTAAATCGGCACCGTGAGCATCATGATCGACAGCGGCTCCATGAACATGCCCATGACGATCAGGATGAGCTGCATGATGACCACGATGGTCATGGGGCCGAGGATCTCCTTCCCCGAGGTGGCGATTTCCGCGAGACCCGTCGTAGCCCCCGTGAAGGCGAGGATCTGCGAAAACGCCGTCGAGCCGGTGATGATCATCAGCAGCATGACGGTGATGCGCAGCGACGACATCATCGAGTCTTTCGTCATCCGCCAGGTGAGGCCGCCGTAGGCCGCGGCGAGCACGAACGTGCCGAGCGCGCCGAGCGCGGCCGACTCGGTCGGCGTCGCGACGCCGAGGAAGATCAGCCCCACCACCAGGAACATGATGAAAAACAGCGGGAAGATGTAGATCGCGGTGAGCTTGAGCCGCGCTCCCAGCCGCATGCGCTCGACCGGGTAGCGCGGCGCGAGCTGCGGTTGCAGGTAGCAGCGGGTTATCACGTAGATCGCGTACGCGGCCGACATCATGAGCCCGGGCACGATGATGGCGATGAGAAAATCGCCGACCGAAAACTGGGCGAGCGCCGCGAGCAGCACGCCGAGCGCGGAGGGCGGGATCATGATCGCGAGCCCGCCCGAGGCCATGATCGGCCCCAGGCTCATGACGGAGCGGTAGCCGCGCTTTTCCATGTCGGGCACGAGGAGCTTGCCGAGCATGGCGGTCGCCGCCGAGCCCGACCCGGTCAGCCCCGCGAACACGGTTCCGCCGGCCACGGACAGGAGCGCGAGACGCCCGGGCAGCCGTCCGAACCAGCCATCGAGCACGTCCATCATCCTGCTCGCGATCCCTGAGCGGAACATCACCTCTCCCATCAGCACGAAAAGCGGCACGCTGACGATGGTGAAGTGCGTCACCGAGTCCGAGATCGACAGCATCAGCTGATCGAGGCCGGCCCAGCCGTTCCAGAAGACGTAGGCGCAGACGATGTTGATCGCCATGAAGGCGAAGGCGATCGGCAGGCCGAGCAGCATCAGCGCCAGGAAGGCGGCGAAGATGAGGGTCAGCAGCCAGTACCATTCCATCGCGGCGCGCCCTCAGTGCCCCGGCTCGGCGCCGAACTCGCGTTCGCCCCTGTAATACTCCACGAACATGCGCGAGAAGCGCGCGAGGAGCAGCAGGCCGCCCAACGGAATGACCACCAGCACCATCCAGGTCGGAAGGTCGAGCCCGGTCGACTTGAAGGAGCCGCGCAGCGCCGCGGTCCACGTGACGTTCGTCCCGAAGACCACGAGCACCAGCGCGGCGAGGATGCCGCAGCCCGATGAAAAAAGACCGCATCTGCGCAGCGCGGCGGGCGAGAAGAACTGCAGCAGGATGTCGACGCGCACATGCCCGCCCTGGCGCAGCACCCACGCGGTGCCGAGGAAGGTCATCCACAGCAGCGCGTATTCGCTGATTTCGTCCACCCAGGCGAGCGGACGGTTGAAGCCGTAGCGCATCACCACCTCGGCGGAGATCGCCAGGGTGATGAAGGCGAACAGCACCGCGCCCAGGGCGGCGAGCGCATCCTCGCAGGCGCTCAACCCGCGCAGCATCCGCCCCGGCGCGTGCGCCATCAGTTGCCGGTGGTCTTGCGCAGCTGCGCGAGCATCTCCGGAGAGACGTGCTTGGCGATGGCCGCCCATTCGACTTCGTACGCGGTGTCGAGGTACTTCTTGTTCTCGGCCTCGGAGAATTTGACGTGGGTGACCGCGCTGCCGAGATCCTTCCACTCCTTCTCCTCCAGGCCATGGAAGTACTGCACCATCTTCGGCTCGAACTCGGCGGTGGTGTCGAGGATGGTTTTCTGCACCTCGGGCGGCAGCTTCTTCCAGCGATCGAGGTTCATGAGCGCGATCACGTTGCTCGACCCGTAGAAGGGAAGGTCGATCACGTACTTCACGTGCCGCGTCCAGCCGGCCGAGCGCACGCCGAAGCTCGGCCAGCCGAGGCCGTCGACCACGCCTTGCTCGAGGGCCGTATACACGTCGGGCTGGTTGATCGTCACCGGTATCATGCCGAGCTCGCGCATCATCTTGTCGTAGAGCGCGGCGGTGCGCATCTTGAGGCCCTTGAGATCCTCGAGCTTCTCCGGCTTTTTCTTCGTCCAGAGGTAGAAGCCGCCGATCTGCACGCGGCCGATGTAGCGGCCGTTCACCTTCTCGAAGCTCTTGACCATCAGGTCATAGAAGCCGGACTTGCGCTCCTCGGCAGGGCTGATCTTGGACAGGACGAACGCGCTGGTGTCGGGAAGCTCGTCCTGGTAGTCGGCAGTGACGGAAAAGGTCATGTCGACCACGCCGGTGCGCACGGCATTCTGCTGCTGGAAACGGCCGATGACCTCCGGTCCGCCCACGTAGTTGATCCTGAGCTTGCCTTTCAGCCTCTGGTTGATCGTGTCGACCCAGACGTTCGCCTGCGAGAGCACCGGGTGATTCTTCGGGATGAAGCTCACGGCGCGGACCGTCTCCTCGGCTTGCGCCGGCGCGGCGCACAGCGCGGCGGCGAGCACTGCACTGCGGATTCCCAGCTTGATCATCGTCTACCCCTCCTTTGGATTTCGCACCCAGGCGGCAGCATAGCGTCTTGCCGCATCACGCGAGTCGCGTCTCGTAACGGTTCTTGCCCAACATCAAAGCGAGTTCTTCGAACTGCGGCAGCGCGCCTCCCACCATCGCGCGCTCGAGCGCGGCGGCGGAATTGCTTTCCACGGCACGTCGTGCATTGGCGCGAAACTTGGCCAACACTTTAGCGCGATCCGGCGGTGCCGCGGCGACTGCGCTTTCCAGCCGCTCGCCGCTGCTGAGCAAAATCGCGATCGACCCGTCGAAGCCATGCCCCAGCGATTCGTCGGCCGCGTGCTCGACGCGCCCGGCGAGATTCCGCACCTCGGGGCGAGCGCGGCACGCCGCTCCGAGCGCGTCCAGCCCCACCGTCCCGTCGGCAAGCGCAACGGCGAGCTGGTAGGGAAGGCTCGCGATCGCGTCCATGTCGCTTTGCGGGCGCAGCTTCTGCGCGCGCGGCACGCATACGATCGGCACGGCCCACGGGGCGATCGCACAGGTTACGCGCTCGATCCTGTCGGCTCCCAGCCGATGGCGTACGCGCAGCGCAATTGCCGCATCGAGGTAGGGCTGTATCACGTGGGCGCACGGGTAGTACTTGAAGTGCGCCGCGCCGCCCGCCCAGCGATGCCCAAGATCGCCGCAAAAGTCCTCCGCGGCGGGCGCCGGCAGCTCGACGAACGCCCCGAAGAGATTGTGGCGGCCGTCGAGCGCGCCGCGCGGCCCGCGGAATCCCTGCGCCGCGAGCTGCGCGGCAACGATTCCGCCGTGCGCCGCCCAGCCGGCATGCAGCCATTTCGACCAGGCGCCATCGTCGACGAAGGCCATCAGCCCGCCCGACATGCTGGCGGCGAGGCCGAGAGCGTCCGCGGCGGCTTGCGCTGAAAGCCGGTAAAGACGCGCCGCGACGAGCGCCGCGGCAAGCGGACCGACCACGCCGGTGGCGTGGAATCCGCGCGCATGAAATCGGCGTCCGGCGACTGCGCCGATCCGCGCGGCCGATTCGTAACCGGCGACGATCGCGGTCGCGATTTCCTCGTTCGGGGCGTGCACCGCTTCGCCCACGGCGAGCGCCGTGCTGACGAGCGTCGATCCGGGATGCGCTACCGAGTCGAGGAACGTGTCGTCGAAGTCGCGGCAGTGCGCCAGGGTTCCGTACACCAGCGCCGCCATTGCGGGGTTTTCTTCTTGGGAAAATCCCGACACGCAGCGCGCCGCTTCGGTCTCGTAGCCGGCGAGGATCAGGCCGACGGTATCGAGCACGCGCAAGCCCACGAGCGAACGCTGGTCGTCGGGGATGTCGCGCCATTGCAGTGCCGTGCTCCACGCCGCCAGGCGCTCAGAAAGCGTCATGCAGCAGCTCCTCGATTTCCGCATGCGCCACCGGCCGCGGCGCATGGGCCATCATGTAGTCCGCCATCGTCGCAGTCGCGATCCCTGGAATGTCGGCTTGCGCCATCCCCACGTCGCGTAAGCGCCGGGGCAAGGGCAACTTTTCCACCATCTCTTGCAGCACATCGGCGGCACGGCCGTCGCGCGCGCCGAGCGCTTCCTGCACGTAGATCCGGTCTTCGCCTATCGCTGGAAGGAGGCGCCGCATCGCCGGCGCGAGCAGGATCGAATGCGAAATCCCGTGCTGCAGGCCATAGCGGCCGCCGACGACGTGGCCGATGGCATGCACCACCGAGACCATCGCGTTGATCGATGCGGTGCCCGACATGGTGGCCGCCATCTGGCAATCGGCGCGCGCCTCGAGATCCGCCGGAGCGGCGATGGACCTTGGCAACGCTTTGCGCAGGAGGCGCGCGCCGTGCAACGCAAGCGCCGTGGAGATCGGATGCCGCTGCGCCGAGTAAAGGCATTCGATGGCGCGCGCCATTGCCGTCATGCCGGTCGCCGCGGTGAGCTCCGGGCTCGCATAGACGGCCATCTCCGGATCGAGCACCGTGGCGTCCGGAACCATGCGCTCGTCCCAGAAGAGCAGCTTCCTGCCGGCCTTCGCATCACGGATCGCCGCGGTCGGCAGCACGTCGCTCGCCGAGCCCGCGGTCGTCGGCACGGCGATGTGCACCAGGCCGGGCGCGGGCATCGACGCCCGCTGCATCCCTTTGCTGCCGTAGTCGATCACATAGGGCTCGAACTCGCCGCGCGTCGCGAAAAGAAGCGCGATGCCTTTGCCGCAATCGATGGCGCTGCCGCCGCCCACGCTCACCACCGTGTCTGCGCCGAGGGATTTGAAGCGCGCGGTTGCGTGCTGCACGCATTCGAAGGGCGTGTGCGCGGCAATCGCGTCGAACACGCCGGCGAGCCGCGCGCCGAGCACGGCCCGGATTTTCGCGAGCATTTCGCCGCCCGCGACGGTCTTGCCGCAAGCCACCATGGCGCGCTGCACGCGCAGCTCGTCCATGAGGCGCGGCAGCTGCGCGATGCTCCCCGGGCCGAAGCACACGCGCTTGGGCCAGTCGCGGATCAATCCGGAATACATAGCCAACTGCACTATCGTAGGGGCATTTGTTACTTGATGCACATCAAGCACGACGCCGTTCGCTGCGGCCACACTGGCCTCCTCGATCGCCAGGGGAGGCCACGCCTTGCTCGACATCAAGCGCGAGAGTACCGACGTCCTGATCATCGGCAGCGGCGGCGCCGGCTTGCGCGCGGCCATCGAAGCGCGCCGTTACGGCGTCAAGGTGACCCTTGCCGACAAAGTGGTCATCGGCATGAACAACAGCACCCGGTACTCGGGCGGCGGCATCAAGGCGGCTTTGCCGGGCATTCTTTCCACGGCCTATACCACCCAGTACGAGGATCCGCGCGAGCATTTCCGCCAGGCGATGATCCACGGCGAGTACCTCAACGACGAAGCGCTGGTCGAGATCATGACCTTCGAAGGACCGGCGCGGGTGCTGGAGCTCAAAGGCCTGGGGGTCGACACCTTCGACGCCATGTACCTGAAAGTGCATTACCCGCACGGCAGCGGCCTCATAGGTCCGCTCGTCAAGACCGCGCGCAAGATGGGCTGCTCCCTGCGCCCGGGCATGGTGGTGACGAAAATCCTGGTCGAGAAAGGCCGGGTCGTGGGCGCGGCCGGCGTCGATCTGTATCGCAACCGGTTGAGCGTCTTCGAGACCGGCGCCATCGTGATCGCGACCGGCGGCGCGGCCGAGACCTTCCTGCGCAACGACACCACCGTGAATACCACCGGCGACGGCTATACGCTCGCTCTCGACGCCGGCGCGAGCCTGCGCGACATGGAGATCGTGCAGTTCGAGCCCTACGTGCAGGCCGAGCCCGGGCTGCCGATGATGGACCGCCACGAGGCCGAAGCCGAGTTTCACGGCGTGCTGCGCAACGCGTTGAACGAGGATTTCCTCCTGAAATACCTGCCGGCGCTGAAAGCCGGCCAGCTGCCTTTCGAAGAGCAGTTCGGCATGGCGCTCACCGACATTCGCGAGCGCGTCGCGCGGGCCATGGTCACCGAGGTGGCGGCCGGGCGCGGCGACAACGGCGCGGTGCTGTTCGACCTGCGCCACGTGCCGGCGGATAAGTGGAAGAGCGATTTCGCCTCGCAGTACACCCGCAACGTGCTGCTGCGCGGATTCGACGTCGAGAAGAAACCGGTCCACGTGCTCCCGGGCGCGATCTGCACCCTTGGCGGCATCGCCATCGACGGGGATTGCCGCACCGATGTGCCCGGCCTGTTCGCCGCGGGCGAGGCGGCGGGCGGCGTTCACGGCGCGGCGCGCCTCGGCGGCGACGGCCTGCTCGATCCCATCGTCTTCGGCGCTCGCGCAGGACGCTCTGCAGCCCTGGCCGTAAATAAAGAAGTTGAAGTATCCCAACAGCAAATCGACGAGGCGCACGCAGCGGTGGAGCGCACGCTGATCGACGCCCCGGCCGATCTCGCGGCGCTCGCCAAGCTGCGCGACACGGTGAAGCGCACCATGTGGGAGCAGGTCGGCATCCTGCGCAACGGCAAAGCGGTCGCCGCCGCGATTCCGGTTCTGGAAGAGACCGCCGCGCAGGTCCAGGCAATGCGGGTGCGCACGCTGCGCCAGTTCAAGACGCGCCTGGAAACCCTGAACCTCGCGCGCGTGGGCCGGATGATCGCCGGCGCGGCGCTGCGCCGCGCGGAAAGCCGCGGCGCCCATTTCCGCACCGACTTCCCGCAGCGCGACGATGCGCGCTGGCTGGTGAATCACTTCGTGCGGCAGAGCGGCAAGGAGCTCGTCTACACCGAGCGGCCCATCAAGCTGCGCGTCACGGAGCTCCTCAAGCAGAGCAAGTTCGGGATCGAGGTGAAGTAGCCATGCTCGAGATCCGGATCGACCACGCGCGCTGCAACCTCTGCGGGCACTGCATCGATTCGTGCCCCGCGCCGTGCCTCGGATTCGACGAGGCCGAGAGCGTGGTGCAGATCTTCGACCTGGATCTCTGCCTCGTCTGCCGCAACTGCGAGATTCACTGCCCGAAGGACTGCCTCGTCGTCGACTTCAACGAGTGGGAGGCCACGCGCGAGTTTCGCGGCATGGTGCGCTACACGCCTCCGCGGCGCTCGGAATCCTGAAGCTCCGTTTGACGTAGCTTCCGCCAGACGTTACGGTTTGGCGGTGTCAACGGACGAGCATTTCATGCGCCGCGCGCTCGAGCTGGCGCGCCGCGCGCAGGAGGAGGGCGAGGTGCCGGTCGGCGCCGTCGTCGTCCTCGACGACAAGATCGTCGGCGAAGGCTGGAACCGGCCGATCACGGCTTCCGATCCGACTGCCCACGCCGAGATCCAGGCGATGCGCGCCGCGGCGAGCGCGCTCGCCAACTACCGCCTGACTGGAGCGACGCTTTACGTGACGCTCGAGCCCTGCGACATGTGCGTCGGCGCCATGTTCCATGCCCGGATCGCACGCACCGTATTCGGCGCACCCGACCCGAAGAAGCTGGTCCTGAAGAGCCAGGTCGCCGTGCAGGGCGGCGTGCTCGCCGCCGAATGCGGGGCGCTCCTTAGCGCCTTCTTCGCCTCGCGCCGATGAAGATCGAAATAGACGCTGGGAACCAAGAATTGGTCGTCGTCGACGGGTCCCGGGTCATAAAGCGTTACGCCGTTTCAACGGCGAGAAAAGGCCTCGGAGAAAAGAACGGCAGCTTCTGCACGCCGCGCGGCCGGCACATCGTGCGCGCCAAGATCGGCGCCGGCCAGCCGCTCAATACCGTGTTCGTGCGCCGCCGGCCGACCGGCGAAGTCTGGACGCCCGAGCTGCACGCCAAGTATCCCGGACGCGACTGGATCCTCACGCGCATCCTGTGGCTCTCGGGCTGCGAGCCGGGCAGGAACCGGCTGGGCGACGTGGACACCATGCGCCGCTACATCTACATCCACGGCTCTCCGGACAGCGCGGAAATGGGCAAGCCGGGATCGATCGGCTGCATCCGCATGCGCAACCGCGACATCGTGGAGCTTTTCGACCTGGTGCCGCCCTACACGCCGGTCGAGATAAAGGGCTGAGAGATCATCTATTCTTCTGGCGCAGCGCCTTCATTTCCTCGAAGCGCTTCGTGACGTCGCGCATGATGGCGGCGATTCCGGCCATCCCGCCGCCCGCGTCGCGGAACGGGAGCACCGTGAACTCTATGGAGATTTGCGCGCCGTCCTTGCGCAGGGCAGGCACCGCGAGAAGATCCCCGCTTCCGTAACGCGTCTTGCCGGTGCACATGGTTTGCGCGTAGCCGTCCCAGTGACGTGCACGCAGGCGCTCCGGGATGATGATGTCCAGCGACTGCCCGAGCGCTTCGGCTTCGCTGAAGCCGAAAATCCGCTCGGCGCCGCGGTTCCAGAACCGGATCTTGCCTTCCGCGTCGGCGTACACGATCGCATCCGAGGCTTCCTTCGCCAGCGTCTCGTAGAAACGCTGTGACTCGCTTCCTGGTGTCATGACCCGAGTCTAGATCAGCTGAGCTCGCGATAGCGGAAGCAGTCGACCACGTGGTCGTTCACCAGTCCAACCGCCTGCATGTATGCGTACATGATGGTGGAGCCGACGAAGGTGAAGCCGAGCGCCTTGAGATCCTTGCTGAGCGCATCCGATTCGCGCGTGGTCGCCGGCACCTGTCGCATGTGCTGCCAGCGGTTCTGCATCGGCCGGCCGCCGACGAAGCGCCAGACGTAGTCATCGAAGCTGCCAAACTTCTCCTGCACGGCCAGAAAGGCGCGCGCGTTCCGTCCTGCGCCGTTGATCTTGAGGCGGTTGCGCACGATGCCCGGGTCGTTCATCAGGCGCTCGAATTCGCGTTTGCCGTAGCGTGCGACGCGCGCTGGGTCGAAATCGGCGAACGCGGCCTGGTAATTCCCGCGCTTCCTCAGGATAGTGCTCCACGAAAGGCCGGCCTGTGCGCCTTCAAGGATGAGGAATTCGAAATGCCGGCGATCGTCGTGTACCGGCACGCCCCATTCCTGGTCGTGGTAGCGCTGGTACAGCGGGTCGGCGCCGCACCACTCGCAGCGCTGCTTCACCGGATAAGAGCCTCGAGCTTCTCGCGGTTCGGCGCGAGCACCACGCCTTTTTCACAGATGATGCCGGTGATGAGATCGGCGGGCGTGACATCGAAGGCGGGGTTGCGCACGGCGACGCCCTCCGGCGCCCAGCGCGTGCCGCGGTAGCCGGTCACTTCGCCCGCCGGCCGCTCCTCGATCGGGATATGAGAGCCGTCGGGAATCTTGGGATCGAAAGTCGACAGCGGGGCGGCGACATAGAAAGGAATGTCGTGGCGCTTCGCCAGCACCGCGAGCGCGTACGTGCCGATCTTGTTCGCCACGTCGCCGTTGGCCGCAATGCGGTCCGCGCCCACCACGACGACATCGACCTCGCCCTTGCTCATGAGATGGCCGGCCATGCTGTCGGTGATGAGCGTGCAGGGGATGCCTTCCTGCACCAGCTCCCACGCGGTGAGGCGCGCGCCTTGGAGATACGGCCGCGTTTCGTTCGCGATCACCGAAATGTTCTTGTTCTTCGAAGACCGGATGACGCCGAGCGCGGTGCCGTAGCCGGCGGTGGCGAGCGCGCCGGCGTTGCAGTGGGTCATGATGCGCGCGCGCTCGGCGATCAGCTCGGCGCCGAGCCGGCCGATCTCGCGGTTCGCGGCGATGTCTGCCTCGAAAATCGCGCGCGCCTCGGCCTCGAGGTCCTTCGCCTTCTTCATGCGCTCGAGCGCCCAGAAGAGATTGACCGCCGTGGGCCGGCTTTTGGCCAGTATTTCGAACGAGTCTTGAGAACCTTTCGAAAGAGCTACGCCAAAAGCGGCCGCGCACCCTATCGCCGGGGCGCCGCGCACCACCATGTCGCGGATCGCCTGCGCCACTTCGGCGGCGTTGCGGCAGGTGACGTAGACGGTTTTCTCGGGAAGGACGCGCTGGTCGAGGAGCTCCAATCGATCACCTTTCCACCGGATGGGCTCCACCGCCGCCCCCCTGTGAAGGGGGGCGCGAGCCTGCGGCGAGCGGGGGGCTGTTTTTTTTGGGGGGGTTCGCTTTGCCATTTCTAAAACCAACCCCCCGCTCGCGTTTCGCTCGCTTCCCCCCTTGACAGGGGGGCGTAAAGGGGTCTCATACGACGCGCTCGTTGCCGCCGTCGACCGGCACTTGCGCGGCCGTGGTCTTGGCGAAGAGCGGACCGCACATCTCCGCGGCGAGCTCGGCGACGTCCTTCGAGGACACCTCGGTCTTGAGGAGGTTCTTCTTCTTGTATTGCTCGATGGTCATGTTGTAGGCCTTGGCGCGCGCGGCGAGGACTTCGTCGGTCCACAGCGCGGTGTCGTACACCGCATCGGGATGCAGGGAGTTGATACGGATGCCGTCCTTGCCCCATTCGAGCGCCGCCACGCGCACCAGCTGGTTGAGCGCCGCCTTGGAGGCGGAATAGGCGGCCGCCCCGGGGCCGGGGGCGGGCACGTTTTTCGAGCCGATGACGGCGATGCGCCCGCCGCGCGGGGCGAGCTTGAGCAGCGCGTGGCACGCCTGCAGGAGGAGAAGGTTCGCCTCCACGTTGACTGCCATCGCGCTGCGCCAGCTCTCCGCCGCGACGTCCTGGAGCGGGCTGGACGGCGGAAAGATCCCGGCATTCAGCACCAGCATGTCCACGCCGCCGAAGCGCATGACGGCCGCATCGAGCGATTTCTGGATGGCACCGGCGTGGGTCAGGTCGCAGGTCAAGCCGATGACGTCCGTCCGGTTCCACATCCGCTCGACCGCCGGGTTGCGGTCGAGCGCCACCACCGCGGCGCCGCGCTTGAGGAACGACTCAGCGCACGCCTTGCCGATGCCCGAAGCGGCGCCGGTGATGACCACGACCTCGCCGGTGAACATGCCGGGCGATCCGGCCCTGCGCAGCTTCGCCTGCTCGAGGTCCCAGTATTCGATGTCGAAGAGATGCGGCTCGCTCACCGCGCGCCAGCCGCCGAGCGCCTCGGCGCGCAGGATCACGTCGATCGTGTGGTCGTAGAGCTGCTCGACGATCGCCGCGTCGCGCGCCGTGCGCCCCACCGCCGCAAAGCCGAGCTCCCGGTCGAGTACCATGCGCGGCGCCGCGTCGAGCATGGTCTTCTGTTCCTTGCTGCGCGCGGCCTGGCGCTCGAAGTAAGCGCGATAGCTTTTCGCGAAGGAAGCGACGTCGCGTCCCAGCATGGGAAAGGGCTTCGTATAGAGCAGGTGATCGGGCGTCGCGGGTCCCTGCTGCGCCAGGCGCTGCACCTGCGGGTGCTGCGCGAAAGCGAGGAACTTCGGGCTGCCGTTGACCTTCAGCACCATCGGCATTCCCGCTTGCTCGGAAATGGATTTTCTCAGGGAAGCGATCTCCAGGCGATTCGCGTTCCCCGGTGTGGATGCGCGCGCCGCCGGCTCCCAGGCCCGATGCGCCTTCAGGTACTCCTCCGCCATCGATACGAGCTGCACCATGCGCTCGTAAGACTCGCGCGCATTTGCGCCGAACGAGACGATGCCGTGGCTCAGGAGCACGATGCCGAGGGTGTTCTTCGTCGCCTGCCGGGGGAACTCGCGCGCGCAGTACGCGCCGAGGTCGAATCCCGCCATGATGTACGGGATCACCACCACCTTGTCGCCGTAGATCTCGCGCACGCGCGTCTCGCCGTCCGGCGCGTTCGATAGGGAGAGCACCGCGCCGGCATGGGTATGGTCGACGTACGGGTGCGGCAGGAGCGCATGCAGCAGCGTCTCGACCGAAGGCGCGGGCGCGTCGGCGCGCAGCTTGTGCGTGTTGAGCTCGTTAACCATCTGCGCATCGCCCAGCTTCGGCAGCGTGGCGAGCCTGCGCACGTAGTCGAGCGCGAGCGGGCTGAAACCCTCGGGCTCGATCGTCTCCAGGTCCGAGCCGCTGCCTTTCACATAGAGGACGTCGAGGTCTTCGCCGAAGACATTTTTCTCGCGCAGCTTGACCGACGTGTTGCCGCCGCCGTGGAGCACCAGGGATTTTTCGCGGCCGAGCAGCCGCGAGGTGTAGACGCGAAGCCCGAGCGGGCCGGCGAATCGAGCGGCTTCGGCGTCGCTCCAGAGGCTTTTCATGTCCCGATTATACTTTTGGCGATGCTGCGAATTGATCTTCTTCCGTGGGCAAAGGCGCGCGCGCATGCGGCGCCGATCCGCTTCGCGGTTTTCGTGGAAGAGCAGGGCGTGCCGCGCGAGATCGAGCTCGACGAGATGGACGAGGCCTGCGTCCACGCCGTGGCGTTCGAAGGCGATGCCGCCGTAGCCACCGGAAGGCTGCTGCCCGACGGCCACGTCGGGCGCATGGCGGTGCTGAAGCGCTGGCGCGGCCGCGGCATCGGCAGCCGCCTCCTCGAGCGCCTGATCGAGCAGGCGCGCAGCCGCGGCGATCGCGAGGTTGCGCTGTCGGCGCAGGTCCACGCCGTCGCCTTCTACAAGGCGCACGGCTTCAGGGAGGAGGGCGGCGAATACAGGGAAGCCGGAATACCGCACCAGGCGATGCGCCGGGCGCTCTAGAACTCGTAGTGCAGCGTGTCCTGCTCGGCGCCCGCCGATGAGAACGTGCGCTCGGCGTATCTCCTGCCGAAAAACACCGTCGAGCAGCGCGTGCCGTACTCGGGGTTCACGATGCGCGCTTCGGAGAGCGCGGAGAACAGCGGCTCCACCGCCGGGCCGGTTTCCAGCGCGCGCGCGAAGCGCTGCTTGGCCGCGTCGACCTCGGGAGCGTCGAGCAGCGTGTTCCCCAGCCCGTGGATTCCCGGCTCGAGCCGCCGCGGCGCGCCGTCGCGATTGGACAGCCACCAGAGCTCATCGCCGTCGCTTGCCAGCAGGTTGAAGCCGCTGTACAGCTTCCCGTCCGTCGAAAGAAGATCGACGTACTGCCCCGGGGTTTGTCCGTTTTCCAGAAAGCGCGCGACCAGCTCGCCACGGGAGTGCGCCGCCCGCGGCTCGCGCGCGCCCCTGTAATTCGTTACGGCAGCGAACTTGCCGCCGCGCGAGACGCCCATCCACGTGCCGCTCGCTTCGAGATCGCGCCCGGCGAGAATGCCGGGCCGATCGTCCCAGAACGCGGCCGGGGCCGCCGGCCGGGCGTGGAACTCGTCGCGGTTCGCCGCGACGATCAGCGGAAAGCTAGGATGAGCGCGCCACGCGAGTACGATCAGGCACATTCCGGGCTTTGAGCTGCTGGTAGAGCTGGAAGGCTTTTTCGGGCTTCTCGTTGCTGTGGACCACCGCGCCGACCGCCTGGATCATGGCGACCGGATCGTCGGACTGGAAGATGTTGCGCCCCATGTCGACGCCCGCGGCGCCCTGGTCGATCGCCTGGTGGGCCATGGTGAGCGCGTCGAGCTCCGGCAGCTTCTTGCCGCCCGCGATGACGATCGGCACCGGGCAGCCCGCGCAAACGCGCTCGAAGCCTTCCTCGATGAAATAGCTCTTCACGTAGTGCGCGCCGAGCTCGGCCGCGATCCGGGTGGCGAGGCTGAAATAGCGCTCGTCGCGCTTCATCTGCGCGCCGACGCCGGTCACCGCCATGGTGGGAATGCCGTAGCGGTTGCCCGTGTCGATGAGCTGCACCAGGTTCTTGATCGACTGGTGCTCGTACTCGGCGCCGATGTAGATCTGCGTAGTTATGGCCGCGGCGTTGATGCGGATGGCGTCGTCGATGTCGACGGCGATCAGCTCGCGCGAAAGCTCGGTCAGGATGCTCTGTCCGCCCGAGCAGCGCAGTACGATCGCGTTGGTGGCGGAAGGCGGAATCACCGAGCGCAGCGCGCCGCGCGTGCACATCAGCACGTCCGCGTACGCGATCAGCGGCACGATGGTGAGATCCATGCGCTCCAGGCCGGTGGTCGGTCCCTGGAAGTAGCCGTGATCGAAGGCGAGCATCACGGTGCGGCCGGAGGCCGGGTTGAAGATGCGCGCAAGGCGGTTCTGCATGCCCCAGTCGAGCGCGCCCGCACCCTTCACGTAAAAGGGCTTGTTCTGCTGGGGAATGCCGATACCGAAGTCCTTGCCTTCCTTGATGTCGTCTTTGTCAGCCATAATTTCCTACCATACCATGTACGCCATCCTGTGCTTCGACCGGCCCGACTCCGCGCCGCTGCGCGACCAGCATCGCGCCGCTCACCAGAAGTTTCTCAACGAAAATTCAAAGAAAATCCTGTTCGGCGGGCCGCTCAAGAACGCGGCCGAGGGTCCCAGCACCGGCGCCCTGATCGTGGTCGATTGCGCCACGCGGCAGGAAGCCGAAACCTTCATCGGCGCGGACCCGTTCTATCGCGGCGGCGTCTACGAAACCGTCTCGATACGCGCGTTCAAGCAGGTTTTTCCGCAGGCTCGTTCCTGAACGCCTCGACCACGCGCGGCACGCCGAGCCTGGCGCTCTCGCGCTCGAGCAGCGCTTCGAACGCCGCCTCGTCGTTTACGTCTTCGTAGACTTCCATGTAAGTGGAGGGGTCGTCTCGGCGGCGCATCCAGCGGCCGCGGACGCCGAAAGCTTTCTCTACCGCGGCGAACAGCGAGCGCACCGCCTGGCGCGCCGCGGCGACCCGATCCGGGGCTATCCGGTAGTAGACGTAATAGTTCAAGTCGTGGGCATGACGGCGAGCAGCTCGCCGCCCGCGCTGTCGACCACCACGCCGCCGTTGTATTCCTGGCCCGGCCGCAGCCCGGCCTGTCCGGGTGCCTGCAGGCGCACCATGCGGCGCTTCACTTCGCCGCGGTACTGCGCGCGCGCCACGATCTCCTGGCCCGGATAGCAGCCCTTCTGGAAGTCGACGGCGCCGAGCTTCTCCAGGTTCACCATTTGCGGCACGAACTGATCCTGCGTCGCCGCGGTAATGAGCGGACGCCCGGCGCGGATTTCGAGCAGCGTCCATGCTTCCTCGTCCGCGGTCGGTGCAAGCGACGGGGCGGCGGCGGGCTCGAGCCGCAGGAAGCGGCGCTCCCCGACGGGCACGCTGCCGCGGCCGTTGTCCCAGGCGACATTCGGATTTCCGTCCGCGTCCCACACGCCGAACTGCGCCCAGCGCTCGCTCTCGTCGGCGATCTTCACCTTCGCGCGCAGAACGAACATCGGCAAGCGCTTCGCGACCGCCGGCGCGAGGTCGCGCGCGAGCTGCAGCAGGAACCCTTGCGGCGCCGGGATGACGAGGAACGTCGCGAGCAGCCGGCCTTTCGCAGAGCACCAGCCGGCGAGCGCGGCGCGCTCGCGCGGCAAATTGCGCACGTCGACGGTGAGCTGCGCGTGCAGGAATTCACGCGCGTCGTCGCCCGACACCGAAAGCAGGCCATAGCGGTTTAGGCGCGCGCACTCCATCGTAGAATCCTCATTTTACAGCGCACCCTCGCCTGAAAACCTTCCTCGCATTCGTGGTTCTCGCCGTCGCGGCGGCCGTCGGATACGGCGCGTGGTACGTCTCTACGCCGCTCGAGATCGCCAGGCTGCCGGTGGAAGTCGAGATCCCGCCCCGCGCGGGCTTCCGCGCGGCGGTCGACGCGCTCCAGAAAGCCGGCATCCGCGTGCGCCCGTACGAATTCGAGCTGCTCGCGCGTGCGCTCGGCCGCGAGCGCGGCATCAAGGCCGGAAGCTACGAGATTGCGGTGCAGTTGACGCCGACGGAGCTGCTCGAAAAGCTCACCCGCGGCGATGTCACGCAGGCGCAGATCCAGCTGATCGAGGGCTGGACTTTCGCGCAGTTCCGCGCCGCGCTCGACGCCAGCCCGGACGTGAAGCATGAAACGGCAGGCCTCGATGACGCGCAGGTTCTCTCGCTGCTGCAGGCATCGGAGCCGCACCCGGAAGGGCTGTTTTTCCCCGATACCTATGTTTTCGGCAAGGGCACGAGAGATATCCGGGTGCTGCGCCGCGCCTATCGCGCCATGCAGCGCCACCTGAAAACCGAATGGGAGGCGCGCAGCCCCAACGTTCCGTACCAGACGCCCTATGAAGCGCTTATCATGGCTTCGATCATCGAAAAAGAAACCGGCAAGGCTGCCGAGCGCGACCTCATTGCCGGCGTGCTCTGCAACCGTCTGCGCATCGGCATGCGGCTGCAAGTCGATCCGACCGTGATCTACGGTCTGGGAAACGCGTTCGACGGCAACCTGAAGAAAATGCATCTTCTGGAAGACGGGCCCTACAATACCTACACGCGCGCCGGGCTTCCGCCTACGCCGATCGCCATGCCGGGCCTGGCTTCGCTGCGCTCGGCGCTGCGCCCGGGAAGGACCGAAGCGCTCTATTACGTCTCGAGAGGCGACGGCTCGAGCCACTTCTCCCGCACGCTCGACGAGCACAACCGCGCAGTGTCGAAGTTCCAGAAAGGCGGGCGGTGACGCGGGGCAAGTTCATCACCGTCGAAGGGGTCGACGGCGCCGGCAAGTCGACGCACCTGCAATTCATCGCCGACGCGGTGGCCGCCGCCTCGGGGCGGCATGCCATCGTCACGCGCGAGCCGGGCGGCACCGACCTCGCCGAGCGGCTGCGCCAGGCGATCCTCGGCGAGCCGATGACGCCGATCATCGAGACGCTGCTCATCTTCGCGGGCCGCGCGGACCACGTGGCGCGCGTCATACGGCCGGCCATAGAAGCCGGAACCTGGGTGGTCTGCGACCGGTTCTTCGACGCCACGGTGGCCTACCAGGGCGCCGGCAAAGGCGTGCCGCAGGAACTGCTCGACCTATTGAATAAAGCAGCAAATCCGGGGCTCGAGCCGGATCGGACGATCGTCTTCGATTGCAGCTACGAGGTCTCGCGCCAGCGCCTGGACGCGTCGGGAAAAATGCTCGATCGCTTCGAGCGCGAGGACCGGGGATTTTTCGAGCGCGTGCGCGCGGCGTATCTCGCGCGCGCCAGAGCGGAGCCGCGGCGCATCCGGGTGGTCGACGCGAGCGCCGACGTGGCGCAGATCCGCAAGCAGCTGGAAAAGGCCCTGGTGTTCTGATGCATCCCTGGAACCAAGGCATCTTCGACTCGCTGCGCAGCCGCACCGCCCGCCTGCCGCATGCGCTGCTCCTCCACGGCGCGCGCGGAACAGGGAAGCTCGCGCTCGCCGAGCACATCGCGCAGTTCCTGCTCTGCGAGGCCGGCGATCCGGGCGGCAAGCCCTGCGGCGCGTGCGACGGCTGCCGCTGGTTTGCCGCCGGCAGCCATCCCGACTTCCGGCGCCTCGAGCCCGAAGCCCTCGCCCCCGAGCCGATCGAGCCGGAGGAGGGCGAGCCCGGCGCGAAGCGCGGCAAGCCGAGCATCGAGATCAAGATCGAGCAGGTACGCGAGCTCGCCGCCTTCCTCAACGTCGGCTCTCACCGCGGCCGGTTCCGTGTGGCGCTCGTGCACCCCGCTGAAGACATGAACGCCAATGCGGCCAACGCGCTCCTCAAAGGTCTCGAGGAGCCGCCCGCCGGCGCGGTTTTTCTCCTC
Organism: Betaproteobacteria bacterium; assembly: GCA_004297625.1. Lineage (GTDB taxonomy): Bacteria > Pseudomonadota > Gammaproteobacteria > Burkholderiales > SG8-39 > SCGC-AG-212-J23. The sequence continues at coordinate 31,113 of SCTY01000059.1, forward strand.
GTATCGCACCGTCCGGCGCGGCTTCTGCCCACGATCCGCAGCCGGTGCGTGGCGCTGCCCGTTTCCATTCCGCCGCGCGAGACAGCGCTGCAATGGCTTTTGGGCCAAGGGGTCAAGGATGCGGCGCGCTGGCTCGCGTACGCAGGCGGCGCGCCCCTGCTGGCCCTCGATTACGCGGCCCGGGCGGATGTCCTAGATCGGCTGCTGAAGCAACCCGCACCGGCGACCGACCGGGACCAGGTCGGCACGCTCGCCGAAGCGCTCCAAAAGCAGGCCCTCGACCGCGCGTTCAGCGCGTTCGGCCTTACCCCGAAGTACCAGACCGGCGTGCCGGCCACCGACAAGCGCCACGCCCGGGCATGGCTCGCTTTTGCGAGGGAAATGGGCCGCCACCGCCTTCTTTCCCGCCATCCACTGAACCCGAAGCTCTTCTCTGCGCAGATGCTTCAGGAGCGTCCAGAGACTTAAAGTCAGTTATGAGACTCGTACTTCAACTAATTGTCATAACATGGATATTCGTCGCCCATGCACAGTCCTCGATGGACGATTTCCTCGAGGCCGTCGAGCGCGGCGACAGCCAGAAAGTGGCGAGCTACCTGGACCGGGGCATGGACGTCGATACGACCGATGCACATGGCCAAACCATCGCCATGATCGCCGCGCGCACGGGCCGTACGGAGCTGCTTTCGATGCTCATCTCCCGCAAGGCGAACATCCATCGCCAAACGCCGACCGGCGACACGGCGCTCATGATCGCGAGCCTCAGCGGCCAATACGACGCGGTGCGGGTGCTGATCGACGCCGGCGCCCAGGTCGACCGCCGGCCGGGCTGGACGCCGCTTCACTACGCAGCCTTCGGCGGCTCGCCGAAGGTGGTCGGCTACCTCCTGGTCCGCGGCGCCAATCGCAACGCGCTCGCTCCGAACGGGTACACGCCGCTCATGCTCGCCGCTCGAAACGGCAACATAGACGCCGCCAAGGTGCTCCTTTCGAACAATCCAGAGCTCAACCGCCGCGGCCCGATCGGCGAAACCGCGCTGGGCATCGCGATCAAACGGGGAGAGCCGGAGATGATCGAGCTTCTTCGGCGCGCTGGGGCTCAGCCTTGACCGGCTGTTTGCTTGGTTGCTGTATTTAACATAATGCACATTGTGCGCTATCTAACGGCACGTGATTACTTGGGCGCTGCTACAGACGCCTCATCGTTGAAGGCCTGCCGCCCAGCACTACGAAGAAACCCGCCTGAGAGTAATGCGCGAGCTGTCGGGACTAAAACTGTATTTACCCGGCCGACCGTTATGTCGCCCGCCAGGGAGTATGGTGAAAACGCCGTTGTAGGGGCGGCCGATGGAGAACTTCATCAAACACTTTGTGCGCGACACGAATGGAGCCTGGCGCTGTATCAGAGCAGCCGACGTTGCGCAGCTCCTCGACAACGAGCACGACAGACAGCGGCGCCGCTAATCCAAACAAGATGGCCCACCGCGTTCTCCTCGCTGCGCCTCACGACGTCATTCTCGACGTGCAACCCGCTCTTGCAAAATGTCTGGAACTGTCCGCTGCAGAAACGTTAGACGAAGCCATCACCCGGCTGCACGCGGACAAGCCGGAGATGCTCCTGGTGTGTTATGCCTTCGACAACGTGCGTCCCTTCCGGCTTCTTCAATATCTGCAGCTCGAGTGGCAGGGGCCCAAGATGCCGATCATGCTCATCCGGGCAGTACCAGTGAGTACGGGCAAAGCAGAGGAAGCGGAAATTTTCGAGGCGTACAGTTCACTCGGCGTTCTTCACTTCTTCAACCTCTGGAACCAGATAGCACAACACGGCAGGGAAGTGGCGCTGCGGCGACTCCAGCACGCCGTGCAATCAATACTCCCGACTTAGACGCATACCCGGGCGGTCCCAACGGCACAGCGCGGTATGTCGGGGGCGGACGACGAATATCGCTTTGATTTCTCAGGGTTAAAACTACAGTGAAAGCCTCGGTTCCGCGACTTGAGGCGGCTGCCGTAATGCCTGATTCTCGGAGCAATCGTGGAAGAACAGACCTCGCAGCACTGCTCACCGGACCGCGTGCTTGCTCTCGAGCGCGCGGCCGCCATGGTCGGAGGGCACGCCGAGCTCGCCCAACGGCTGAAGGTTCCGCATAGACAGGTGGATTACTGGCTCCGGGAGATCGGGACGCCGCCGGATACGGTGTTCTTCGACGTCCTGGACATCATCATCCAGAACGCGGGGGTCGGAAAAGACTAGTTGAGCCGCGTGGGCGGCAGCGGGAGCCGCGCCACGGGGATGCCTTCGTCGAGCAGCTCGTCGTGCTCCTCCGGGGTCGCCTGTCCTCGGATTGCGCGCGCCGGCGCCTCCTCGTAGAAGATCTTCCGCGCCTCGGCGGGGAATTGCTTGCCGACGTCCTCGGTTTTCGTGAGCAACTCGTCCAGCATGCGCGAATAGAGCATCTGCGCGATGGCGAACGGGTCCTTGCCTTCCATCTCGGGCGTAGGCTCCGCCACGGGAGTTGCCGGCACGGCAGGTTTCTTGGGCTCCGGGGCGCCGAGGTTCACGCGCGAGGCCGACGGGACGCGCTCGATCTTCGCCGAGCCGCAGCTCGGGCAGGAAAGCAGATGGCGATCCTTTTGGTCCGCGAAATCGGCGGCCGAGCCGAACCAGCCTTCGAACCGGTGGCCCGTCGCGCAAAGCAGATCGAAAACAATCATTTGCCGCATTCTACAATGAGACCGTGACCCCCCTTGTTTTCCTGCACGGTCTGGGAGGCGGCCATGCCGCGTGGAACGCGCAGCTCTCGTACTTCAGGAGCCTCGGCTATCCCTGCATCGCCTGGGACCAGCCCGGCTATGGCCCCGCGCCGATGGTGGATCCCTACACGCTCGAGAACGTCGCCGGAAAGCTGAAGGAGATCATCAGCGCGCCTTCCGTGCTGATCGGCCACAGCATGGGCGGCTTCATCGCGCAGGAGGCCTACGCGCGCTTCCCGAGCATCGCTAAAGCCCTGGTCCTCGGCTTCACCAGCGCGGCGTTCGGAGCCGGCGAATTCGCGAAGCAATTCCTCGCGGCGCGCACCGCCCCGCTCGACGAGGGAAAGACCATGGGCGAGATCGCGGCGCGGCTCATGTCCACCATGCGCGGGAGCAAGTCGGATCCGGCCGGGCTTGCGCATGCCGAGCGCATCATGGGCGGCATCTCTCCCGACACTTACCGCAAAGCGGCCGAGCTCCTCACCACGTTCGACCGCCGCGCGGACCTGGAGCGCATTGCCGTGCCCACGCTGCTCATCGCCGGAAGCGAGGACAAGACCGCGCCTCCCTCCGTAATGCAGCGCATGGCCGAAAAAATTCCCGGCGCCGAGCTGGTGATCCTGGAAGGCTGCGGGCACCTCGGGCCCATGGACCAGCCGGCGGCGTTCAACGCAGCGCTCGAAGCCTTTCTGAAGAAGCTATGAACAGTCCGGTTTGCGGCGCGGGCTACGAACTCACGCCGAGGCAGCGGGAGCTCATCGCGCTCGCCGAATCGCTCGGTCCGCGTTTCGCCGAGCGTGCGGCGCGCTATGACCGCGAAGCGAGCTTTCCACACGAGAACTACGCCGACCTCAAGGCGGCCGGCCTGCTCTCCCTGTGCGTGCCCGAGAAGTTCGGCGGGCGCGGGGCCGACCTCAAGAGCTACTCGCTCGTTTCGGCGACGCTGGGAAAGTACTGCGGCGCCACTGCCCTCACCTTCAACATGCACGCCTGCTCGACGCTCTGGCCCGGCGTGCTCTCGGACGCGCTCGACATGACCGACGAGCAGCGTGCCGAGCACGAGAAGCACCGGGCGATTCATTTCGCGAGAGTGGTCTCCGAGGGCGCCATCTACGCGCAGCCTTTCTCGGAAGGCAGCGCGGCCGCCGCGGGGCGCGCGCCCTTCGGCACCACCGCGACGCGGGCGGACGGCGGCTGGCTCATCAACGGCCGCAAGATCTTCGCCTCGCTTTCCGGCGCAGCCAACTATTACGGGCTGCTGTGCACCGAGAACAAGCCCGAGCTCTCGATGCGCGACACGCTCTACATCGCGGTGCCCGCAACGGCGCCCGGGCTCACGGTGACCGGCGAATGGGATCCGCTCGGCATGCGCGGCACCGTGTCGCGCAACCTGGTGTTCAAGGACGTATTCGTCCCCGACGAAGCCCAGATGATGCCGCGCGGCGTGTACTTCCAGGCGGCGAGCCGCTGGCCGCACATGTTCACCACGCTCTCGCCGACCTATTTAGGCATCGCCATCGCGGCGTACGAATTCACCGTTGCTTACTTGAGAGGAGAAATTCAGGGCGTGCCCGTCAAACGGCGCATGTATCCGACCAAGCAGATCGCGGTGGCCGAGATGTGGGTGAAGCTCGAGCAGACGCGCGCCCTCTTCCTGCGCATGCTCGAGGACGCGCGCGTCGACCCGCCCAAGGAGGCGCGCCTGCGCGCCTATGCAGCGCAGTTCACCCTCATGGAGAACGCGAACGACATTTGCCGGCTCGCGATCCGCACCTGCGGCGGCCAGTCGATGCTGAAGTCGCTGCCGCTCGAGCGCATGTACCGCGACTCGCGCTGCGGCTCGCTGATGCTGCCGTGGACCGCCGAGCTATGCCTCGACCGCATCGGGCGCGAGGCGCTCTACGAGCCCGGGGAGTCCGACGAGTAGTTAGTCGACGCGCAGCTCGACGTCGCCCAGGCCGTCGACCGAGAACTTGATGTGATCGCCGTGCTTCGGATACTTCGAGGTGATGATGCTGCCGGTGAGGACGATGTCGCCGCGCAGCAGGCCGCGGCCGTGCGCGGCGAGGTGGTCGGCGATCCAGGCGACCGCGGCGAAGGGATGGCCCATGGCGTCGCGCCCGTGGCCCTCGCCCACCAGCGCTCCGTTGATATGCGCGGCGCCGCGCGCCCCTGAGAGCTCGAGCTTCTGCCATTCGCGCACGCGCGCGCCGAGCACCGCGCCCTCGTTCCAGGCGTTATCGGCAATGAGCTCGAAGGGATGCTTCGAGAGCTCGGAGTAGTCGGCGTTGCGGTCGTCCGCGATCTCGAGCGCCGGCATCACCGCGCCGACCGAGCGCGCGACGCGCTCGTGCGAGAACGGCGCGTCGGCGGCGGGCAGGTCCTCGGCCATCTCGACCGCGATCTCGAATTCGACGAGGAGCCGCCCGTAGTCGGCGGCGCGCACCCGCGCCGGCGAGCGCAGGATCGTCGACTCGAGGACGGCGCCGGCGAGCGGCTCGTGGATGCCCACCATGCGCCGCATCTCGGCGCTCGTCAGCGCGATCTTGTAGCCGACGATCGCGCCCAGCTTGTCCGAGCGCAGGGCGACGAACGCGTCCTGGATCGCGTAGGCCTCCTCGGGCGTGTGCGGCGCGACGCTCGCGGGTAGCGGGGCGAAGCGTTGACGGCGCTCGTGCGACTCGAAAAGCAGCTTCGCCGCCTGCCTTTGCCGGGACTTCATGCCTTCCCCGGGTGGATGTGCCCGCATTCCGGGCACTTACGCGTGCCGCCGTAGAACGCGGCAAATAGCGGAGGCAGGTCGGCGACGATGTTCTGCACGTTGGCTTCCACGCGATGCACCAGCGCCCAGCAGGCAGGACAGTACCACTCGAAGGCGTCGTCGACAGCGCGCGGGCGGATTTTCTCGACCACCAGTCCGACCGAGCCGGCCGGGCGCTGCGGCGAGTGGCGGAAGTGCCCCGGAATCAGCAGGATCTCCCCTTCCCGGATCGGGATGTCGCGCGGCTTTCCGTGCTCGATCGCCTTGAGCACCATGTCGCCGCGCAGCTGATAGAAGAATTCCTCGTAGGGATCGTCGTGGTAATCGGTGCGCGCGTTGGGCCCGCCGACCACCTGCACGATGAGGTCCTGCGCCTCGCGGAACACGAGCTGGTTGCCGACCGGCGGCTTGAGCAGGTGCGCGTGCTCTTCGATCCAGCGGTTGAAATTGAACGCCGAGAGCGCCACAAAATGCCTCCCGAGCCATTTTAATCGGAAGGGACCGCATGAAAAGACAAGCGATTCGCAGCCCGCATATCCCCGAGCCGCCGCCGCAGAGGTGGTCTCCCGCCATCCGCGTGGGCGACCGCCGGCGGGAAGATGACGACATGGCGAAAATGGCCACCTTCCTCACCAACATCAAGAAGAACACCGAGGTGTGACGGGCCCGTGGGGAATTCTTCACGGGCGACTTTCCGGCTTCGACCCTCGTCGAGGTACGCGCGCTCGCCAAGCCCGGGGTCCTCGTGGAGATCGAGGCGGTCGCCCATATATAGGCAGCAGCGTGTAATAAAAGGGACCGATATAATAAGCAAGCTGTCTATCCCCCCGTAAGAAAGGTTTCGCCCTGCATGGACGTGCGCGAAGCTTTTACTCTGCAGCTCTCCCGCATCAGCCGGGGGTGGCGCGCGCGCTTGGACGAGAGGCTTCGCGACACCGGGCTCACGCAGGCGCGCTGGACCACACTGCTGCACCTCGCGCGCGGCGCGGAAGGCATGACGCAGCGCGAGCTCGCCCGCCGGCTCGGCGTGGAAGGCGCAACGATCGGCCGGCTGCTCGACGGCCTGGAGAAGCAAGCGCTCATCGAGCGGCGCGATGTCAGCGGCGACCGCCGCGCCTATCACATTCATCTGACCGCTGCCGCCCAGCCGGTGCTTAAAGAGATCAACAGCATTGCCGCTTCCCTGAGGCGGGAGCTCCTTGCCGGAATCTCCGCAGATGACCTTACGACCTGCACCGCCGTGCTTCGCGACATCGGCGAGCGCCTGGAGAAACACCCTGAAGACCGCTGAAGAACGCGCCCGCCCTCGGCGCAACGGCAAGGCCATCCGGCTTGCGCTACTCGCCATTCTCGTCATCGCCGGTTTCGCGGCGCTCGGAGCGTGGCTCGCGCATCGATGGACGCACGTCGAGGTCGACGACGCGCGCATCGCCGCCGATGTCATCGCGGTCGGAAGCCAGGCCGCCGGGCGCGTCACCAAGATCGCCGTCATCGCCGGCGATCGCGTCGCCAAGGGCGATCTGCTGGCCAGCCTGGAAAGCGAGCAGGCCGAGCTGCAATTGAAGGAAATCGACGCGGACATCGCCCGCACGGCAGCGGAGCAAAGCCGCCTGCGTGCGCAGCAGGCGATGGTCCGCAACCAGATCGACAGCCGCCGCACGGCGGCGCGCGCGCAGCTCGAGGCGAGCGAAGCGGAGCACAGCGCCGCCGAAGCGGACCTCGCGACGGTGAAGAACGATTACGAGCGCATGGGCAGCCTGCGCCGCGTGGGCATGATCTCCCTACAGGGCTTCGAGGCGGCGCGCGGAAGGTTCCTGACCGCGCAGCAGCAGGAACGACGCTCGGCTGCAGGAGTTCGCGCGGCACGCGCCGCGATCTCCGTGATCGAAGCCGAAGCGGCCGAGACGAATGTCATCGAGCGGCAGATCGCCGGGCTCGAAGCGCAGAAGAATGCCTTCACCGCCCGGCGCGGCCAGCAGCTCGTCGACCTCGGTCATCGCGAAATTCGCGCGGCGTTCGATGGCGTGGTGGACGCGACCTTCGTCGACGCCGGCGAGTATGTCGCTCCTGGAAGCCGCCTTCTCATGTACCACGATCCCAGAAAGGTCTGGGTCGACGCGAACGTCAAGGAAACCGATTTCGCCAAGCTGAAGCTGCACGCACCGGCCAAGGTGAGCGTCGATGCTTATGCCGGCCGCACCTTCAAGGGCGAGGTCGCGCGTCTGGGCGAAGCCACGACGAGCCAGTTCGCCCTCCTTCCGAGCCCGAATCCGAGCGGCAACTTCACTAAGGTGACGCAGCGCCTGCCCGTGCGCATCGCCATAGAGCAGGACGCGGAGCTGCTGCGTCCCGGGATGATGGTCGAAGTCGAAATCGATGTCGTCGACTGAGGCGTTGTTCGCCCGGTACGGACCCTCCTACCGCTGGATGGCCACGGGCACGGCGCTGGTCGCTTCCATCGCGGTAATCCTGTCGGCCACGATCGTGAACGTGGCGATTCCGGACGTCATGGGCGCGTTCGGCATCGATCAGACCAAGGCCCAATGGCTGTCGACGGGATTCCTCGCCGCCATGACGGCCACGATGCTGCTCACCGACTGGGCCGCACGCGCGCTCGGCCAGCGCGGCACCATCACGGCCGCCCTCCTCGCCTTCACCGCCGGCTCGCTGCTCGGGGGCATCGCGCCCAACGAGGACGTGCTCATCGCGGCGCGGGTTATCCAGGGGGCTGCCGCGGGCGTCGTGCAGCCGATGGCGATGGTCACCATGTTCCAGGTTTTCCCGCCGGAGCGCCGCGGCGCGGCGATGGGCATCTACGGCATCGGCGTGGTGCTGGCGCCCGCGCTGGGGCCCTGGGTCGGCGGCCTGCTGATGGACAGCTTCAACTGGCGATACGTCTTCTATCTCGGAGTGCCGTTCGCTGCGCTGGGTCTTGCGCTCGCGAACATGTTCCTTCCGACGCGTGCCGATACGGGACCGCGCCCGAGATTCGACTGGATCGGCCTCGGGCTCATGAGCGTCTTCCTGCCCGCGCTTCTCACGGCGTTCTCGAGCGGGCAGCGCGCGGGCTGGGAGTCCGACACCGTGCTTGGCGAATTCGCGGTCGCCGCCGTCGCGCTCACGGGCTTCCTGTGGTGGGAGCGGCATACGGCGAAACCGCTGCTCGACTTGCGCGTTTTCAGCCAAGGCGCATTTTCAGCCGCTGCGCTCGTCAGCTTCGTGCTCGGCGCGGGCCTTTTCGGCACGACTTATCTGCTGCCGATCTTCGTGCAGACGATACAGGGCATGACGCCGACCCAGGCGGGCCTGCTGCTGATGCCCGGCGGCTTCGCTCTGGCGCTGCTCTTTCCGATCGCCGGACGCCTGAGCGACCACCTCGCTCCGGGCATTCTCATCGCTACCGGGCTGGTGGTGTTCGCGTATTCCTCGTATCTCACCTCGTACGCGGACGTGCACACCGGCTTTTGGCTGCTCGCCTGGTGGGTCGTGCTGAGCCGCGTCGGGCTCGGCCTCGTGTTCCCCGCGTTGAACGCCGGCTCCCTGCGCGTTCTCGCCCCGGAGTTCCTCGCGCAAGGCTCCGGCGCGATCAACTTCACGCGCCAGCTCGGCGGCGCCTTCGGCGTGAATCTGCTCGCCGTGGCGCTCGAGCGGCGCACCATGTTCCACGCCGATGCGCTCGCCGCGACGCAGACGCCTGACAATGCCGCGACCCTGGCGCTGCTTGCGCAGGTCGCAGGCTTGACGAAGAGCGCCGGCCTGCCGGATTTCCAGCAGCTGCCCGCGGCCGCGTGGTTTCTAGGGCAAAGCGTTTATCTGCAGGCAAGCACGCTCGCGTATCGCGACGGCTTTCTCATCACGGCGATCGTGTTCGCCGCGGCGCTCGTGCCGACATGGTTCCTCGAGCGCTACAGAAGGCGGATGCAAAGAGGAGAAGCGCGCAATTAGATGGCCGGCAGGTACGGCGGTTGCAACGACCCCGTAGGCATTTCCGGATGCGCTTCGCGTGCGCAAGCGGTCGGCACGGCAGGCGGCGCGGCGGTGGGCTACGGCCGGACCGGGAAGTCGCGACTACGCTTCCTCTTTCTGCTGCAAGGCAAAGATCGAGGTGTAGCCTGCCGACCAGTCCGGTGGCATCAGGCACGGCTCGGGATCATGGTGTGCCCATAGCGCGCGCTTGCCGCGGATGATCGCCTGGTCCTTGGACGACCTGATCGGATTCGCGGTGTACGGCAGCGCGTCGGCGGAAGTGAACGTATTGAGGAGCAGCGGCCGGCCCAGGTCGGAAAGGTTTTTCGCCGAGTAATGCAGCGTGCGGCAGTTGTGGAGGGTGAGCGAGCCGGCCGGGCCGGGCAGCGTCACCGCCTTCGCGATATCGAGCTTCGCCGCTTCTTCGTCGCGCAGGCAGCCGATCCAGCGGCCGTCCGTGTCGTACTGCGTAGGCATCGGATCGATCCGATGGCTGCGCGGCAGCACCTGCAGCGGCCCCTGGTCCAGGCCGCAGTCGTACAGGTAGGTGCCGACCGTGAGCGGCGAGTAATTGGTATGCGGCCAGAAAGAGATGTCGTAGTGCCACTTGACCTCTTCGCCGCCGTGCGCCCATTTGAAGTTCAGCTTCGAATGGTGGAACTTGACGTCGGGACCGACCAGGTCGGCGACGATATCGCCGAGCAGCGACTTCGACGCGTACTCCCAGAACGCCGGGTGCTGATCGACGGGCGCCGAAACGCGCCGCAGCCGCGGCGCATCGGGACGATGCCCGGGCTCGAGGTCCCATACCGCATCGGATTTCGTCACCTTGCGGCTGCGCTCGATGAGCTCCTCGGTGGCGAGGCGCAGCCGCAGGATCCAGTCCTGGGGAACGATTTTTTCGAGAAGCAGGTAACCCTCCTCGAAGTAGAACTCGCGCTGCGCCTGCTTCAGCACGCGCGGCGGATGCGAAAGCACTTGCTCGGGCGTCATAGCCGTTATCCTGTCACTTTTTCGCCGCGCCCGCACACCTGAGGAGCGCACTCCCCGCTCCTCATGAACAGGTCCTGTGTGGTCTCGCCGCCCGGCCCGACGATCACGAACTCCTCGTCGGTCTCGCCCGGGTGCATGGGGCGGCGCAGCATGGCCTCGATCAACGCGGTCGAGCCCAGGGTCTCCTCCAGGACCACGCCGCCGAAGCGCTTGGCCATGAAGTCGACCACCGCCTGGGCGCGCCCACGGTAGTCGTCGAGCTCCTGCTGGCAAAAGCCGACCAGGCAGATCTTGCGGTAGTGCTTGTACTTCATCTCGAAGAGGTAGTCGGCCGTTTCCTCGTCGAACTCCTTCACGTAGTCCTGGTAGTCGGCGAGCGGCTCGTCGCGCGCGTCGATCCAGCCCTTGGTGAGGTAATAGGTATTGGGGCTCGCGAAAAAGCGCTGTACGTAGCGCTGGTGCGAGCCGAGGAAGATCGCGACGCAGTCGTGCGTGCGCGGGATGACAAGGGTATGCGCGCGGGCCTTGATGCCGGCGAGGCCGTTGCCGCAGAGCCCGTAGCCGATGAGCACGGTGCTCGGCTGCGCCAGCGCGTCGATGCTTTCCTGGACGGCGGCCGCGAGCTTTTTCGGCGTGTTGTGCAGCATGACGTCGAGCCAGACGGCCGGCACCCCCTCGGGCAGGCGCTTGCCGAGCAGATCCTTGAGCACCGCGCAGGAAACGACGACGAGCGGTTTCGACATGGTCATGCCGCCGCGCAGACGCTGCGCCCGCCTTGCGCGCCGAAGAGCGGCGCCCGGCCGGCGAGAACGCCCGATTCGGCCACGATCGACGGGATGAGGTGATCCTGCTTCGGCGCCATGATGTGGACTCCCGCGATCCCGGGGATTTCCCTCAGCTCGCGGATGAGCTCGATGCAAATGCGCCGGCCCTCTTCGCGCGGGTCGGCCGCCTGCTCCAGGCGCTTTACCACCGCCTCGGGAATGTGCACGCCGGGGACCTTGGCGCGCAGCCATCGGGCGGTCTTAGCCGAGCCGACCGGGCCGACGCCGATCAAGATGCGCAGCCGCTCGTGCAGGCCTTCTTCGCGCACCGCGCGCATGTAGCGCTCGAACTCCCCGATGTCGAAGCAATACTGCGTCTGGATGAACTGCGCGCCTGCGGCGATCTTTCTGCGCAGCCGCGCAATGCGGGCCTCGAACGGCGGTGCCGAGGGCGTGTCCGCAGCGCCGAGGAAAAGCTGCGGCGCCACCTTGAGCTTGCGGCCCGACAGCAGGCGCGCCTCGTCGCGCATGCCGCGCGCGGTGGCGAGCAGCGACACGCTGTCCAAGTCGCCGACGTGCCTCGCGCCCGGCTGGTCGCCGTTCGTGACGTGGTCTCCGGTCAGGCAAAGCACGTTGCGCACCCCAAGGGCCGCGGCTCCCAGCAGGTCGCCCTGGATGGCGATGCGGTTGCGATCGCGGCAGCTCACCTGCATCACCGCCTCGCAGCCGGCCTGCGTCAGCAGCACCGCGACGCTGAGGCTCGACATGTGGCAGTTCGCGCCCGAGGCATCCGTGACGTTGAGCGCGTCGACGCTGCCGCGGAACGGCGCGACGCGGGCGAGCACGTCCGCGGCATCGGCGGAGTCCGGCGGCGAAAACTCTGCCGTCACGGCGAAGACGCCGCTTTGCATCAAGGCCTCGAGACGGCTGCCCGAGGGCTGCGGCGGCGCTTCCGCTGCGGCTCGAGCCGGCGCCTTCTCGCCGGCCATCACGTCGACCCAGGTCGAGCGGCCGGCGAGATTCCATTCGGCGGGCGCGCTCGGCGCGAGCGGCAGCCGCCCGCTCGACATGCACAGGCTGCCCTTCCAGCCCTCGACCCAGACGCAGGGCATCCCCTGCAAGGCCTCGCAGGTCCCGTCGGCGCGCACGCCGCCGCAGGGGCCGTTGCGCACGCCCTTGGGACAGTTCATGGGGCACGACATGCCGCTCAGCGACAGCGCGCAGCGGCCGCACATCCTGCAGTCGAAGAGAAATCCCTTGATCGCGGACTCGAGCCCCGCCATCGGCTTTTGCAGCCGCTCGAAGCCGATCGCCCTGGCGAGCGGACGCAAGGCGCGCAGCACGCCTTCGAGCGCGCGGTACACGCGCTCGAGCAACCCCGCGTGCCGCACCGACCAGCTTCGCATGAGGAGCATGGGGGTTTCCTACACCGCCTCGAGCGCCTGCGGCGAAGGCGCGAGCGCAGTGTGCGTCACGAACAGGTCCTGAAAATCCGCGCGCGTCGAGAGCTCGAGCACCTGCACCCGGCGGGCGAGCATCGCCACGCGGCGCCGATGATTGCGGTTGAAGAGCGCCATGCGCGCGCCGTCCCCTGCCGCATTGCCGATAAGGCGGATGCGCTCGACCGGCGTGGGCGGAACGAGTCCGATCTTCAGGATGTCCTGCGGCTCGAGATGATTGCCGAACGTTCCGGCGAAGTCGATGCGGTCGATGTCGGCGATGCCGCGCTCCGCGAGCAGGATCTCGATCCCGGCGCGCAGCGCCGACTTGCCGAGCTGCACGCTGCGCACGTCCTGCTGGGTGAGCACGATGGCGCGGCCGGTGCGCGAGTGCGGCGCCCGCACCAGCACGATCTCTTTCTCGGGCCCCGCAAGCGCGCCATCCTCGCCCACCAGCCCGCTGCCGACGAAGGCCGCGACGCTCGAGATGACGCCCGACCCGCACAGCCCCACCGGCCGCGGATCGGCCTTGCCGCCGTTCTCGCGGATTGCCGCCCAGCGCACCTTCCCCGAGTCTTCCACCCACACGCGCTCGATCGCTCCGGCTGTGGCGCGCACGCCGCAGCGGATATGCGCGCCCTCGTACACCGGACCGGTGGCGCAGGAGGTGGCGAACAGCTCCCCGTGGTGCGCGAGCACCACTTCGCCGTTCGTCCCGACGTCCACCAGCAGATGCGTGCCGCGATAGAACTCCGGCCCCCGCGTCAGGAGCGCGGCAAGCGTGTCGCCGCCGATGTAGCCGGCGATCGACGGAAAGACGAACACGCGGGCGCGCGGCAGCATGCGCAGCCCCAATTGCGCCGCTTCAAGCTCGACGGCTTCCGAGAGCACGGGCATGTAGGGCGCGCGCCCGAGCGGCTCGGGATTCACGCCGGCGAATATGTGCTGCATCGTCGGGTTGCCGACCGCCACGGCATCGACGATGTCCGCGGGTGATACGCCCGCATCGTCTGCCGCCTCCTCGATCAGCCGGTTCAGCTCGCCGACGAGCAGGCGCCGCATTTCGGCCAGCGCGCCCGGGTCCTTCTGGATGTGCGTCATGCGCGAGATCACATCCTCGCCGTAGATCGCCTGCGGGTTTCCCGCGGTGCGCACGCCGACGATCTCGCCATGCGCGAGATCGCACAGGAACACCACGATCGACGTCGTGCCGATGTCGATGGCGAGCCCGTAAAGCGCCTGCGTGCGCCCGGGGCGCAGCTCGAAAACGCGCCGATCCTGATGCAGCGTCGCAGTGACCTCGCGAGCCGAATCGAAGCCCGGGCGCGCCGAATAGTCGGCCAGCGCGGCAAGCGGCAGCTCGACCGATTTGCGCCCGGCGGCACCGGCGATCGCGCGGCGCAAGCGCTCGGCAAGCGAGCGCAGCGGCTCGGCATGCGCCGGCTCGACTTGGGCGCAGACGCGACTCACGACGGGGCGCAACGCGACCCGCGTGACGGTATAGGGCTTGCGCGGCGCGCTGCGCACCGCCTGGCTTTCCGCGGGAACCGAGAGCGTCACGTCGCCATGCACCTCGCACAGGCAGGCGAGGCGGAAGCCGCGTGCCTCGCCCTCCGGCGGCAGCAGCGTGCGCTCGTCGTCCGAAATCGGGGTCAGCGCGTCGGGCGCGGTGGATGCGGCGTCCACCTCGACCAGGCAGCCGCCGCATTTGCCGCGGCCGCCGCATACCGACTTGATGCCGACGCCCGCTTTCCACGCCGCCGGGAGAAGACGCTCGCCGCGCGGCACCTCGATGCTGCGGGAATCGGGATGGAAGCGGACACGCGGCATGGAGCGTCCCCTAGCGCCTCATGCGGCGAGGCGGCCCTCCTGAAACGCCTCGATGAGACCCAGGCAGTATTCGTCGCGCCCGAAAACCGCCTGCGCGGCGTAAATCGTCGACATCAGCTGGCTGTCGGTCGGATCGACGATCGCCGCATCCATGCCCCGGCTCAGCGCGGCGACGAGGAAAGTGCGGTTGAGGAGCTTGCGCGCCGGCAAGCCGTGCGAGACGTTGCTCAGCCCGCAGGTGGTGTGCACGCCCGGGAACCGGCGCATCAGCTCGCCGATCGCTTCGATCGTGGCATGCGCCGATCGTGAATCGGTGCCCAGCGGAAATACCAGCGGGTCGACGTAAATGTCGCCGATCGCGATCCCCGCGCGCGTCAGCCGCTCGACGAGCTCCGCGCCGAGCGCCACCTTGTCCTCCGCGCTCGCCGCCGGCACGCTTTCTCCCTGGCAGAGGGCGATCAGCTTGGTGCGGTGCTCGAGCGCGAGCGCCAGCACCCCGTCGAAGCGCGCGCGCTCCAGGCTTATCGAATTGAGGATCGGCGGTTTGGTTCTGACGCGCGGCAGCGCCGCGGCAAGCGCAGCCGCGTCGGGCGAGTCGAGGCAAAGCGGCTTGTCGCTCACGGCCTGCACCGTGTCCACCAGCCAGCACAGCAGCTCGGGCTCGCGCCCCGGAAGGGTGCCGCCGTTGACGTCGATGTAATCCGCCCCGGCCGCGTCCTGGGCGCGCGCTTCCTTCTGGATGGCGGCCGCATCCATCGCCTCGAGCGCCGCGCGGATCGCCTTGCGCGAGGCGTTGATCCGCTCCGCGATGACGAGCATCAGCTGTACTTTCCGTACTTCTGGATCGCGCGCGACATCGCCCAGACGTTCTCCACCTTGCAGTAGTCGGTGATGCTGTTCGCGCTGGAGATGATGTAGCCGCCTCCCTTGCCCACCTTCTCGATGCGGTCCTTCACTTCCGCGTCGACCTCGGCCGGGGTGCCGAGCGGCAAGGTGTAGTTGAGGTCGATGTTGCCGACGATGCACACGCGCTGCCCGTACTTCGCCTTGAGCTGGTTGATATCCATGGCGGAAGGCTGCACCGGATGTACGGCATTCATGCCCAGGGTGACCAGGCCATCCAGTATGGGGAAGAGATTGCCGTCACTGTGGAAGATCCACGGTTTCCTGATCTCGTTCGCGACGATCATCTGGCTGGGCTTCATGAACTCCTCGTACATCTCCATGTTCACCCACGGCGCCTTGGTGTCGGCATGGTCGTCGTTGGCCCAGATAAAGTCGAAGTCCATCTTGTTCAGGTGCTGCACCACGCGCGCCGACCACTCCGAGAAGCGGCGGTGGATCTCCTTCACGAGATCGGGGTCGTCGTACATCATGATCGAGAACACGTCGAGGCCCATGCTCTCGAAAGTGCTCGCGCTCCCCAGGCGGATGCGCGCGAATACTGCGAAGTCCTCGCGATACTTCTCTAGCCACTCCGCCACCTTTTCGTAGCGCGCAGGATGATCGGGGTCGGGCAGGAACTCGTCGAAGAGCTTGAGCGAATCGCGGCTCGTCAGGAGCCCGTGCTTGACGAACGTGCGCCCTGAGCGGGGATCCACGCCCATATCGGCGATCCAGGGCGGAACGAAGTCGAAAGTGACGCGCTGCGGGTGGTACCAGGCTTCCTTGGCGCCGGTGGTCCCGCTGGTTTGCATCGCCTGCCCGGCCGTCGCCCCGTGCCCGGTCGGAAAGTGGTACCCGAAGCCATCCATGCCGAGGGCACGACAGAACTCGCCCGGCGTGAAATCGGTGCGCCCGTCCATGAGCGCGATCTGGATCTCCTCCTCGACGTCGTTCTCGATCCAGGGCACCTGG
Source organism: Betaproteobacteria bacterium (assembly GCA_004297625.1). Lineage (GTDB taxonomy): Bacteria > Pseudomonadota > Gammaproteobacteria > Burkholderiales > SG8-39 > SCGC-AG-212-J23. Next base: position 47,477 of record SCTY01000059.1, read on the forward strand.
TCCGGTTGCCCGCGCTTCAGCGCCGTCAGTACCCGCTCTCTGGGTGTCATGTCGTGCCCTTCAGTGCACCAGCCGGTTGCACGCCTCGACGCACTCATGGGCGTCGGGGCTGTAGAAGTCGGCGCCGATTTCCTGCGCGAACTTGGCCGTGAGCGGCGCGCCGCCGACGCCAACGCGGATCGCGCCGCGCACGCCCGCGGCCTGGAGCGCCTCGACGGTCTTGCGCATGCTTTGCATGGTGAGCGTGATGAGCGAGCTCATCAGCACGAAGTTCGGCGACTCGTTGCGCACCGCCTCCACGAACTTGTCGGCCGGGACGTCGACGCCGAGATCGACCACCTCGTAGCCGGCGCCTTCCAGCATCATCTTCACGATGTTCTTGCCGATGTCGTGGAAGTCGCCGGCGACCGTGCCGATCACCGCCTTGCCCCTCTTCTGCGCGGCCGCGCCGACGAGGTGCGGCTTGAGCAGCGGCAGCACCTCGGTCATCGCGCGCGCCGCGATCATCATCTGCGGCAGGAAGAACTCCCCGCTGGAGTACTTCTGCCCGACCACTGACATCGCGGCGATCAGCGCGTCCTTCATGATCGCCGCCGGATCGACGCCCGCGGCGAGCGCGCGCTGCGTCTGCTCGAGCGCCTCCTTGCGCTTGCCGCGGATCACATTGCTCTTGATGGACTCGATCGCTTCCGACATGGGTACCCCCGTCTGATATGGCACTGATATGTCAAAGCCTAAAGCGTGTCAACCGCTCCCCGGCCGCCGTATGATCCAGATCAAGAACGCGCTCACCGCGACATCGTCGAAGGCAGCCACAGCGCGATCTGCGGGAAGCCGATCACCAGGCCGAGGGCGAGCACCTGCAATCCGACGTACGGCCAGACGGAGCCGAAGATCTCGCCGATGGTGACGTCTTTCGGCGTGACGCCCTTGAGGTAGAACGCCGCCGGGCCGAACGGCGGCGAGACGTAGGAGATCTGCATGTTCATGCAGAACAGCACGCCGAGCCACACCAGGTCCAAGCCGAGCTTCTCGGCCACCGGCACGAAAATCGGCGCGGTTAGCAGCAGAATGCCGATCCAGTCGATGAACATGCCGAGCACGATCCAGACGCCCATCATGATCAGCAGCACCCCGAACGGCCCGACCGGCAGCGCGGCCATCGCGTCCTGAATCAGCTTTGTTCCCCCGGCGAGGGTGTACACCGCGATCAGTGCCGAAGACCCGAAGAACAGCCAATACAGCATGGCGGTCACTTTGGTCGTGTCGAGCACCGCCTGCCGCAGATTCCGCCAACTCAGCCGGCGGTTGAATGCTGCGGCGCAGGCCGCACCAAGCACCCCGACGCCGGCCGCCTCGGTCGGCGTCGCCCAGCCGAAGTAGAGCGATCCGAGCACGGCAAACGCGACCAGCCCGGGCAGCACGAGGTCGCGCAGCAAAGCCAGCTTTTGCGCGAGAGGAATGGAGCGCTCGGCCTCGCTCGCAGGCGGCGCAAGCTCGGGCCGGGACCACGCACGGATGACGATGTAGGCGATGAAAAGCGCCCCGAGGAGCAGCCCAGGCATCACCCCGGCCATGTAGAGCTGGCCGATCGAGGCGCCCGCGGTGAGGCCCCACATGATGAACACTACGGACGGCGGAATCAGCGTAGCGAGCCCGCCGCCCGCACAGACGCAGCCGAGGGCGAACTGGCGGTGGTAGCCGCGCCCGAGCATTGCCGGCAGCGCGACCACCCCCATCGTGACGATTTCCGCGCCGATCACGCCGACCATGGCCGCCATCAGCGCGCAGGAGACGATCACTGCCACCGCCAGGCCGCCGCGAATCCTCCCCGACCAGACGTGCACGGCGCGAAAGATGGTCTCCGCCACGCCGGCCCGCTCGAGGATGCAGGCCATGAAGATGAACAGCGGCACCGACACGAGCACGTAGTTGCCCATCAGGGTGAACACGCGGCTGATGATCAATGTCAGGCCCGAGACGCCGAACAGGAACAGCGAGAAGACGACGGCGACGGCGCCGGTCGCGAAAGCGAGCGGCACGCCTAGAAGCAGGATCGCGATGAAGACGGCGACGAAAAGCAGCGATAAGAGCCCGATGCTCATCGCCGCGATGCCGGCGATGCGATCCCGAGGTCGCGCAGCAGGTTGGCGAGCCCTTGCAGCAGCAGGAACAGCCCGGCGAGCGGAATCGCGAGCTTCACCGGCCAGATCGGCGGATTCCACGGCGAGCCGGTGGTTTCTCCCTGCTGGAACGATTGCCAGCCCATCCGCCATCCCACCCAGACGAGCGCTCCGGCGTAGAGGACGAAGAAGACGAATGTCAGCAGGTCGAGCCAGGTTCGCGCTGGCCGCGGGAAGCGCTCGTAGACGAGGTCGATGCGCACGTGCGCGCGGTGCAGCAGCGCGTAGCCGCCCGCCATGAGGTAGATCACGGCCGAAACATAGACGGTCGTCTCGTTGGCCCAGGCCGTTGGCGTATTGAGCGCGCCGCGCACGAACACCTCGTACAGGACGCTGAACGTGACGAAGATGACGCCGAAGCCCAGAACTACCCCGACGAGGCGGTTCAGCCCGTCGACGATCCTGCAGATTTCATCGGCGATCGGCGAGGCCCGGGGCGGCGCGCCGCCCCCGGGCCTGCCGCCGCCCGCCATCATGCGAGCAGGCCGAGTTCCCGCAGCCAGGCGACCTGCGCCTCGTACGCCCGCTTGGCGAGGGGCGATTTCTTGGCCCACTCGGCCCAGGTCTTCTGCGCGAGCGCACGCACCTTGGTAAGCTCCGCGGCGTCCCAGGTGATCTGGGTGACGCCCTTCTTCTTCAGCTCAGTCAGCACGCGCACGTCCTCGACCGCGACGCGCTGTACCTGGTCGTAGCTCCACTCGCGCACGCAGCTCGACACGATGGCCTTCAGATCCTCGGGCAGCGCCCGCCATTCCGCCATGTTCACGGCGAACTCCTGCGAGGGCATGGAGTGCGTGAACATCGTCGGGCTCTTGGCGATGTCGTGGAAGCCCATACGCTGGTTCATCGAGATCGTGCCCCAGTCGGCGGCGTCGACCACGCCCTTGTCGAGCGCGGAGTACACCTCGCCGCCGGGAATCACCACGATGGACGCGCCGAGCTTGGTGAGGATCTCGGCGGATATGCCCTGTGGCGAGCGGAACTTGACTCCCTTGAAGTCCGCCATGCGGCGGATCGGCCGCTTCGAAACGATCGACTCGAGCCCCCACCAGCTGACGCCTACCGGATAGGCGTTGAACCGGGCATAAGCCTCACGCAGCATCTCGAGGCCGCCCTTGTAATAGTAGAACGCGTCCACCTGCCACGGCTCCCGGTATGCGAAGTTGAGGTCGCCGAGCACCGAGAAGCCCGGGTCCTTGCCGGTGAAGTACACCGGCGCGGTCGAATGCGCCTGCAGGACGCCCGCCTGCACCGCGTCGAGCGTCTCGAACACGCCGACCACGGCGCCGGCCGCGAACGGCTGGACCTCGAGCCGCCCGCCGCTCGCCTTGCCGATGCGGGTGCACAGATCCTCGAAGGCCTTGTAGGTCGACTCCGCGGCGCTCCACATCGACTGGCATTTCCAGACGATTTTCTTCTGCTGCGAACGCGCGATCGCCGGGAACCCGGCGGCGATACCGGCGCCTGCGCCGGCGATGAACGTGCGACGACTGGTCATCTCCCCTCCTTCATGGTGGTCGCTTGGCGCGCGTGACCCAAGCGACGCGCGCTTGACCGCGACAGCGCCTGCAACCTAGCATGACATATCAGTCGTATTCTTTGATCTATGACAAAGCTACTTGCACTCGAGGCGGTGGATCGATATCGCAAGGACGGCGTTTGCTTCCCGGTGCGCGTGCTTTCCGCCGAGGATGCGGCGCGCTATCGCGCCCGGCTGGAGGAGCACGAGCGCTCGACCGGCGCACCGCTGCAGGGCAACTGGCGCCACAAGGTGCATCTGCTCTTCACTTGGGCCGATGCGCTTGTGCATCACCCAAGGATCCTGGACGCGGTCGAGGATCTCATCGGCCCGGACATCTTGTGCTGGACTACCAACTTCTTCATAAAGGAAGCCGCCAATCCAGCGTTCGTGTCCTGGCACCAGGACTCGACGTATTGGGGACTTGAGCCAGACGACGTTGTTACCGCTTGGGTGGCTCTCACGCCGGCGACGCGCGAGAACGGCTGCATGCAGGTCATCCCGGGCAGCCACGGAATCGACCAGTTGCCGCACGTCGACACGTTCGCCCGCGACAACCTGCTGTCGCGGGGGCAGGAGATCGCCGCGGAGGTGGACCGCTCGAAGGCGGTCTGGGTCACCCTCGAGCCGGGCGAGATGTCGCTGCACCATATCAAGCTGGTGCACGGCTCGGACCCCAACCGGACGAGCGACCGGCGCATCGGAATCGCCCTTCGATACATTCCGACCCACGTGCGCCAGACCAAGGTGCGCGATTCGGCCATGCCGGTGCGCGGCATCGACCGCTACGGCCACTTCGATCCGGAGCCGAGGCCGCACGCCGACCTGGACGACGCCGCACTCGCCGCGCACGCCGATGCCGTTGGCCGCCAGGTGAAGGCGCTATACCAGGGCACGGAAAAGACGGCGTTCCGCGCATGAGCACCGCGACGACGACGGAGGAACGCAAGAAGCTCACCGTGCCCGATCTCGCCCTGCGCAAGAAAGCCGGGGAGAAGGTCGCCATGGCTTCCATTCCGGACTACCCCTCGGCGGTCTGGGCCGAACGGGCAGGCATCGACATCGCGGCCGTCGGCGACAGCCTCGGCATGGTCAGCTACGGATTCGCCAATACGCTGCCGGTCACCATCGACATGATGATCGCGCATGCGCAGGCGGTGCGCCGCGGCGCGCCCAACTGCATGATCATGGTATCGATGACCTACGGCAGCTACGCCACGCCCGATCTCGGCGTGATGAACGCTCTGCGCCTGATGAAGGAAGGCGGTGCGGACGTCGTGAAGATGCAAGGCGGCAAGGAGAAGGCGCCGATCATCCGGGCGATCGCTGACGCCGGCGTGCCGGTGATGAGCTACGTCGGCATGTGCCCGCATTTCGTGCACCAGTATGGCGGCTTCAAGCTGCAGGGCCGAACCGCCGCCGAAGCGCTGCGCATCATCGAAGACGGCATCGCCATCGAGGAGGCCGGCGCGGTCGGCTTCGAGATCGAAGCAGTGCCGGCGCCCGTGGCCAAGGCGGTTGACGACGCCGTGAAGATCTTTACCTTCGGTATCGGCGCGGGGCCGGCGAGCTGCGGCCAGCTGCTGCTCGCCTTCGATCTGCTGGGCGTCTTCGACCAGTTCAAGCCGAAGTTCACCAAGCGCTACGCACAGATCTCGGAGGTCGCGGTGGATGCGCTACGGCGCTATGCCGCAGACGTGCGCGAGGGCAGGTTTCCCGACGTGGATCACTCGTACGGAATGAAGCCGGAGGAAGAGGAACAGCTCGCCAAGTTGGCCGCCGATCTAAAGCATTAACCGGTGTTGAGTCGTGCGCCGTCGCGGTTGAGGCGATCGCGTATGTCGCTGCCCCTCAGCGTGCGCGGTTCGCAGCCGCCCTCGATGCAGATCGCGGCCGCGTGCCCGATGGCCTGGCCGTAGGAAAAGCACTGGGCGGTCACGCGCGCGGAGGCGACCGCTTCGTGCTGCGCCGAAAGACACCGGCCGGCGAAGAGCAAGCCCTCCCCGCGCTGCGGGACGAAGCACCCGTACGGCACCTCGTACCAGTCTTCAAGCAGCCACTCAACGCGCGGTTTCGCGCCCGCGTGCAGCTCGATCGGCCAGGGCGAGCGCGCGATGCCGTCGGCGAACTTGGTCCCGCGCACCACGTCCTCGTTGCGCAGCAGCGCCAGCCCGCGCCCCTGGCGCGTCTGGCGCACGCCGACCTGCACTCCCGTGTCGTTCACCCAGCTCGCCTCGCAGCCGGCGAGGTGGTCGCGGAAAAAGCGCGCGTATTCGCGCACCTGGCGCCGCCCCTCGGTTTCCGCCTCGGTGAAGTCGGCGGCGAAGAGCGGGTTCAGCTCGCGCCCGTCGCGCCCGATGATGCGCGTGCAGTTGCACAGCAGCTCCCCCGGCCGCGGGGTGGCGAAAAGCCAGATCTTGGCGCGCGGCAGGAAATAGCCCTTGCCGTTGTGAGCGCGCAGCAGCTCGGAGACTTGCTCCGGCATGATGGTGTCCGGGCCGTAGGCGCGCAGGAACCGCTCGGTATCCACGCCGCCCAGCCGGAAGATCATGGTGGGGTTCTGCACCCTGCCCTCGTCGCCGACGAATGAAGGCATTCCCGCCATCGCGACGAGATCGGCATCGCCGCGCGCGTCGATGGTGATGCGTGCCCTGACGGTGAGCTTGCCCTGTTTCGTGTAGGCGACCAGGCCCTGCACCCGCTCCCCCTCGAGCAGCACCTCGGTCACCGTGCTGTGCAGGAACACCTGCACGCCCGCCTCGCGCAGCAGCGCGTCCGCCGCCTCGCGCCAGACCAGCGGATCGTGGACCCGCGTGTAGGTCTTGCCGTAGCGCACCGGGGCGCTCACGCCGCCCCGGCTCGCGAGCAGCTTGACGAACTCGTCCGCGAAGCCGAACACCACCTGCCGCGGCGGCGCGGCGGGATCGCCGGTCGCTTCGTACAGCCCGCAAACCGTGCCGGACAGCCCGGCGACCGCGCCTCCCCCGCAAAACCCGTAGCGCTCGACGAGCGCCACGCGAAGACCGGCACGCGCCGCGGTCACGGCCGCGGCAACGCCGGCCGCGCCGCCGCCGGCAACCGCTACGTCGACCTGCGTCGAGAACCCGGGGCGCGAGTCGGTCGCACTCGGCGCGCTCATGCCATCACTTGAAGCCGAGCAGCTGCGCCGGCAGCCACAGCACCGTCTGCGGAAACACCATGACGATGGCGAGCGTCACGATCTGCAGCAGGATGAACGGCACCACGCCCTTGTACATGTCGAGCAGCGTGATCGACGGCGGCGAGATGCCGCGCAGATAGAAGATCGCCGGGGCGAGCGGCGGCGTCAGATAGCTCGTCTGGATGATGATGAGGAACAGGATCGAGAACCACACCGGATCGAACCCGGCCGCCCGCACGAGCGGCATGAAGATCGGGATGAAGATGAGAAGGATCGAGATCCAGTCGAGCACGAAGCCCGCGAGGAAGCACAGGCCGAGGAGCAGCGCGAGCAGCGCCCAGGCGTGCAGGTTGAGGTAGGAAACCAGCTGGCTGGTGAGCGCGATGCCGCCGCCGGCGAAGAACACGCCGGTGAAGATGGTTCCGCCGAGCAGGATCGCCATGATCATGGCAGTGATGCGAATCGTCTTCAGCACCGCCTCGGTCAGCACGCCGAAGGTGAACCGCCGATAGAACAGCGTGAGCAGGATCGAGCCCAGCGCGCCGAGCGCGGCCGCCTCGGTCGGCGCCGCCCAGCCGAGCATGATCGAGCCGAGCACGGCGAAGATCATGACGAGCGGCGGCACCAGGGCGTGCAGCGTCACCCGGACGCGCTGCGCGAGCGGCGGCTCGTCCGCGCCGGGCCGGATGCGCGGGCCGGCGGCCGGACGCAGCACGCACAGGACAAAGATGTAGAGCAGGTAAAGGCCCGCCATGATCAGGCCCGGAAACACCATGCCGACGAGCAGGTCGCCGACCGAGACGTCCGCCACCGGGCCGAGCACCACCACCACCACCGAGGGCGGGATGATCGTGCCGAGCGACCCGCCGGCGCAGATCGTGCCGCAGATGAGCGGCTTGTCGTAGGCATACTTGAGCATCACCGGGATCGCGAGCAGGCCGACGACGGTTTCGGTCGCGCCGATGACGCCGGTGGAGGCCGCGAAGATCACGCACATGATCACTGTGCCGAGCGCGAGGCCACCCGGCAGGCGCCGCGTCCACAGGTGCACCGCCTCGAACAGCGCCTCGGCGATCCCCGAGCGCTCGAGCATGCTGCCCATGAAGACGAAAAGCGGCACCGCGGCGAGCACGAAGTTCGAGGCGATGTCCTCGATCTTGTCCATGAACTGGAAGATCACCGCGTCCTTGAACACGAGGTAGCCGAAAGCCAGCGCGGTGCCGCTGAGCGCGAAGGCGACGTGCACGCCCAGGAAAATGAGCACGAACATCGCCAGCAGCATGAAAAGCGGCAGGTATTCGGTCATTGCTTCTTGTCCGGGAGCGCGCCGGTCAGCACCTGGTAGCAGCGAATCAGCTGGACGAGCGCCTGCAGGCCGAGGAGCGCGAACGCGGCGCACATGACCAGCCGGTAAGGCCAGATCACCGGGTTGAAGGCCGACATGCCGGAGCGCTCGTGGCTCGCATAGGCAGCGACCACCTTGTGCCAGAAGCCGATCGTGAGCCAAACGCACAGCGGGAGGAGAAGGCAAACATAGGTAAAGGCGTCGATCAGCGCCCTCGCCTTGTACGGCAGCCGCGCGTAGAAAAGGTCCACCCGCACGTGGGCGTCGCTATGCAGCGCGTAGGCCATGCCGATGAGGAAGTGCGTTCCCATCACCATGTAGCCGATCTCGAACGCCCAGAACGTCGGCTCTCCCAGCACGTAGCGCGAGAACACCTCGTAGGACGATGCGGCGATCAGCGGGATCAGCAGCCAGGCGACGAGCGCCCCCGGCGTCCAGCTGATGCGATCGAGTAGCCTGATCAGCGCTTGCATCGCGTTCCCCCGCAACAAAAAGCCGGAACCGGCGGGTCTTCTCCCGCGCGGATTCCGGCGTCCCGATCCGAAGCTACGCCTTGAGCCCGGCCGCGCTCAGGACCTTGTCGATCGGCTGCGTCTTCACGTTGCGGTAGCGGGGTGCGTCCTGCCACAGCCGCTCGAAGTCGATCTGGCTCTTCAGGATCTTGCCGAACCACGGGTTGCCCGCGCGGGTCTTGTTCGCCCACCGGAACGCGACTTCGCGCGTCTTGTACTGGACCTCGGGCGAGAGCTCGATGATCTCGTTGCCCGACTTGCGGAAGAACTGCAACGCCTTCGCGTCCTCCTCGCCGATGCGCGTGAAGGTCTCGAAGGTCACCAGCTTCGCGGTGAGCTCGATCAGCTGGCGGTCGGCGGCCGAGAGCTTGTCCCACACACCCTTGTTGATCACCAGCTCGAAAGGCGCCGTCGGCTGGTGCACGCCGGGGATGATCAGGTACTTCGCGACCTTGTAGAAGCCCGGGCTGATGTTCTCCCAGAGCGTGCCCCACTCGGTGGCGTCGATCACGCCGCGCTCGAGCGCGGGGTAGATCTCGCCGCCCGGCGTGGTGACCGGCGATGCGCCGAGCTCCTTCGACATCTCGATCCAGGCGCCCGCGGTGCGCAGCTTCAAGCCCTTCAGGTCGGCGAGCGTGCGCACGGCCTTGCGCGAATGGAGGAACACCTCGGCCGTGCGGATGAAGAGCGGCAGCGAGACCACGCCGAACTTCTCTTCGCGGAACGCGCGCTGCATGTCGACGCCGCCCGCCTCATACAGCCAGTGCAGCATGTATTCGGAGTTGAAGCTGCCGGCATAGCCGCCCAGCAATACCGTGGTCGGGTCGGCGCCCCAGTCGTAGCCCATCCAGTTGTGGCCCATCTCGGCGATGCCGTTCTTGACCGTCTCGGACACCTTCAGCGCGTTGCCCAGCGCGCCGCCGGGAAAAACCTGGATCTTCATGCGCCCGCCGGAAAAGAACGCCAAGCGCTCGGCGAACGCCTTGGCGCCGATGTCCATCAGCGGCCCGCCCGGCCAGGCGGTGGCCATCTTCCAGCTGTAGCTCGGGCCGCCTTGCGCGCGTGCCGGGGCGGCGGCGACCAAGCCGGCCGCCGCCGTGACCGCACCTGCCTTGAGAAAATCCCGCTTCTTCATTCGCTCCCTCCTTGTGCCTCTTTAGGTGATTGGGTCGCTGCCCCTGAGTCACGCAGCGCGCGCGACTGCCGTTTCCTGCTGGTCCATTGCGTCCGCGTCGCCGAGATGCTTCTCGATCTTCTCCCGCAGCTCGGGCTTCACGTGCTTCATGCTGTAGCCGTTGAACAGATGGCCCGCCAGCCCGCGGTCGAGGTCGCTCGTCCGCATGAGCCAGTCGGCGATCGGGAAGGTAAGGTTCATGTTCACCTGCATCATCACGCCTTTGTTGTGGTGCACGGCGTGGTGGCGCCGGATAGTGTTGACGAAAGGCATGTAACGCACGAACCAGTTGTCGTGCACGTGGCAGCAGTAGTGGAAGGTCTCGTAGATCAGGTACTGGCCGACGATCGTCACCATCAGGATGTAGCCGGCGTTCGGGTTGACCAGCCAGCCGAGCGCCAGCGCGAACGGCGTGCCGAGCGCCATGAAGGTGATCAGCGCGCGCCAGGGGAAGAAGATGATGCGCCACTCGCGCGTCGTGCCGACCGTCATCTCGTTGTCGGTGAAGTACTGGTGATGCTGGCGCGTGTGCCGGTCATAGATCGCGCGCAGCGCCCAGACGTCCACCAGGCGATGCATCACGTACTTGTGTATCCACCACTCGAACAGGTTCGAGAACGCGAAGACCGGGATGACCAGCGCCCACTCCCAGGTCGGGTTCTGCATGCGGCTCGCGCACCAGGCGATGACCGAAATGCCCACCGTGTACATCACCCCGACATGCACCGGGCCGCTGTACCACGGATGGATTTCCGAAACGTACTGCTCGCGGAACCTTGCCTGCCGCGCGCCCATCGCGTGGCGCTCCGCCAGGCTGTCGCCGAGTGCTGCCATCTGTCGCTCCTCCTCGCTGATATGTCACGAATATACTGGCCAGCGATTTTCGGTCCTCGGCCCTCAAAGAGCAACCCGGGCGGCAGCTTTGCTGCATTGCGCAATCCGTGCGGCTCACGGCGCCACGGCCGCGCGCGCCGCGGTGAGGCGCTGCGCGAGCTTCACTGCCTCCACCGCGTTCTGCGCGTAGCCATCAGCGCCGATCTGCGACGCGAACTGCGCGCTCACCGGCGCCCCGCCCACCATGACCTTGCAGCGCCCGTGCATGCTGTGCTCCTCCAGCCCCTGGATGATCGCTTTCATCTCCATCATGGTGGTGGTGAGCAGCGCAGAGAGGCCCAGCACGTCCGGCTTGAATTCGGCGACCTCCTGGTAGAACTTGTCGCGCGCCACGTTGACGCCCAGGTCGCGGACCTCGAAGCCCACACCGCGCAACATGGTTACGACGAGGTTCTTTCCTATGTCGTGCATGTCTCCCGTGACCGTGCCGATGAGGATCTTGCCGCGCTGGCGCTCGCCGCTGGCGGCGAGGTGCGGCTCGAGGAGGCCGACCGCGACGGTCATCGCGCGCGCCGCCAGCAAAACCTCGGGGATGAAGGCCTCGCCGGCCGCCATGCGGTCGCCGACCACCGTGATCGCGGCGATGAGGCCCTGCTCCAGGATGTCGGAGGCGCGCACGCCGCGATCGAGAAGCTCTTTCACGTGCGCCTTGATATCGACGTGCTTGCCCCTGAAGACGTCCTTGCGCACCAGCTCGAACTGATCGTGCGACGTCGCTGCCGCGGCAGAGGGCTTCGCGGCCGCAGACGCGGCCGGCGCGGGACGGAAGGCGCCCGCCCGCAGGGGCAGGCGCCCTTCCCGCTCGACGCGTTCGGCAATCCGTTGCAGGCGCGAGAACACGACCTGCGGCGGCACCTCGTCGGCAACGCCGAGCACGATGCGCCGGCCGGGCGCCACCGCGCGGAACAGCTCGTCCATGTAGGCCTCGAAATCCGCCTCGCTGGTGCCGGGCAGCACGAGCGTCGAGGGGATGCCGCCGAAAAGCGTGAGCTTCGGGCTCAAGCGGCGGTAATACTCGGCGAGCGTCACCTTGGTCATCGGCGCCGGGCAGAAGGACTCGGCGACGTGCATCCCCGAGTCGCGGATCAGGTCCATGAGCCCGCGGTTCTCGCCGTCGGTATGGCAAAGCACGAGCTTGCCGGCCGCGCCGAGCAGGTCCGCCGCCTTGCGGATCCACGGCTGGATCTCCTGCGCGAAATACGGCGGATAGGTGAGCATGTCGTCGAAGTTCGCGCCCCACCACACCACCTCGGCGGGCGACTCGCTCAGGATGCGCAGCTGCTTGTCGAGCACCGGCGCAATGCGCTCGGCGAGGCCGCGCATGCGCGCATGGTGATCCTTGTAATGGATGAAGAACTGCGTCGGATTGCTCAGGTCGCGCTGGATGAAGTGAAACGGCGATGCGTCGAACGAGCCGATGGCGATCGGCACGCCGTCCTCGCGCATCTCCTCGCTGCTCCAGCGCTTGAAGCGCTCGAAGCTCGGCACCACGTCCATGTGCTCGAAGAGATAGCCCGCGGGCGCGTAGTCCTCGGGCGTCTTGATGAGGTGCTCGACGAGCGCGGGGATGGTGATGCCGTGGCGCTGCGAGTCGACGTCGTAGTGCGTCGCCGCGCTCACCATGCCGAGCGGCGTGTGGTATTCGACGCGCGTACGGGCGCCTGCGCGCTGCACCTTCACCTCGACGTCTTTCGGCAGCACCACGTCGAACACCGTGTCGCGGCTGTAGAACACGTTGATGCCGCGGTGCAGATACTGGGGCTGGAACGCCGGATCGAGCTGGTTATCGCAAAAGCGGTGGTGCAGCGCCCAGCCCTCGGCGCGCGCGATTTCGTTCATCGCCCGCCCGGCGTGCTGCTTCGGCAGCGTCGCGGAGGTCGCGTTGGCGAGATACCACAGGTCAAGGCGCGGCACGAACGGCAACCGGTCCACCAGTTCGCCGCGCAGCGCCGCAAGAACGCGCGCCTTGTGCGTGTACATTTCGACCTCCCGCGAGTAGGCGCTAATATATTAGCGACGTATCAGCCTGTCCGAGCCTCTGCCGGGGATCCTTGACGCGGATCAAAATTCGACGCTGACCGTCGCGCGCGTGAAGGACTCGATGTTGTCGAGCAGCCGGTCGACCGCGGTCGCGGCGAGCCCCTCGTCGCCCGCGGCGATCGCGCGCGCCATGTCGGCGTGCAGCTTCGCGGTGACCGGCATGTCGGCGGCCTGCTTGTAGTGCAGATACCAGAAGCGGCGCGAGAGCGACTGCATCTGCGCCATCGCGCCGGCGGCGAACTCGTTGCGCGCCGCCTTTATGCAAAGCTCGTTGAATTCGCGGTCGATCCTGAGGAAGGTGGTGTCGTCGTTGCGGCGCGCGCTCTCCTCGAAGAGCCCGGCGAGCTCGGCGAAGCGGGCGCGCTCCTCGGCGCTTGCGCGCCTCGCCGCGCAGCGGCCGAGCAGCCTTTCCACCTCGCGGCGCACTTCCAGCAGGCGCAGCTGGCTGTTGACATTGATGTCGGAGACGATCACTCCGCGCCGCGGCAGGATCATGACCAGCCGCTCGCGCGCGAGCCGCTGCAGCGCCTCGCGGATCGGCGTGCGCCCGATGCGCAGCCGGCGCGAGAGCATTGCCTCGGAGACCGCCGAGCCCGGCGCGAGCTTCAGCGTGACGATCAGCTCCTCGAGATCGGTGTAGGCCTTGTCGGTCAGCGTGCGCGCGACCTCGGGCTCGCCCGCCACCCGGCGCGCGCGGCGCGCGCGCGGCATCACACTTGCCGCCGCTTTTCTACCATGTCGAGGAATTTCTCGTACTCCTTCTGGTCGACGGTGTAGCTGTGCTCTTCGTCCGGGAAGGTGCCTGCCTTCACGTCCTCCACGTAGGCCTTGATGCCGTTCACCGCCACTTCGGTGAGGTTCGCGTAGCGCTTGGTGAATTTCGGCTTGAAGTCGGTGAACACGCCGAGCAGGTCGTAGCAAAGCAGGATCTGGCCGTCGGTGCCCGCCCCGGCGCCGATGCCGATCGTCGGGATCTCGAGCTGCTCGCTGATCACCTTCGCGATCTTCGCCGGCACGGCCTCGAATTCCAGCATGAAGCAGCCCGCGTCCTGAATGGCGAGCGCGTCCTCCAGGATCTTCATCGCCGCCTGCGCGGTGCGCCCCTGGATCCTGAAGCCGCCGAACATCGCGATGGTGTGCGGCGTGAGGCCGATGTGCGAGGCGGTGGGGATTCCGGCGTCGACCAGCACCTTCAGGATATGCGCCTGCGACTTGCCGCCCTGCGGCTTGACCGCGTCGCACAGCGCGTCCTGCATGAAGCGCGTCGCGTTGGCGAGCGCGCGCTCGACCGTGTTGTAGCTCTGGTAGGGCATGCAGCCGAGGACGAACGTGTTGGGCGCGCCGCGCCGCACCGCCAGGGCGTGCATCACCATCATGTCCATGGTGGCCGGGATGGTGCTCGGGTGCCCGTGCGCCACCATGGCGAGGCTGTCGCCGACCACCGCCACGTCCACCTCCGCCATCTCGGCCCACTTCGCGGACGTGTAATCCGGCACCGACATGTACACCATCTTCTGCCCGCTGCGCTTCGAGTCGCGGATCTCGGTGATGGTGCGCTTCTTCCGCTCTGCCATGCGGCCCCCTTATTGATATGCGGCTCGTATACTACTGATTTTTACCATCGGGACCAGGCGTTTGCTGCGACCCACGATGAACGTATTCCGCCTGGAGGAATTGACCGCGTGGTCCGATTTCAGCATTCGCGACCAAACGCACGCCAGCCGGCAGCTCGAGCCGCATCGGCATGAATATCTGCAGATCCAGCTGAATCTGCTGGGCGAGACGCGGCATTGGCTGAACGGCGTCAGCCTTCCGGTCGGTCCCGGCACACTGAGCTTCGTGGCGCCATACCGGGTCCATCTGATTCCGCATGCCCCTGGCGGCCGCTATCTGGTGATCAACGTGACCCACCGCTTCCTGCGGCCCGATCTGCAGCTTGACGCATTGGACCTGGACGACGTCTCGCTCGAGATCGCGCCCGAGCTCGCTCCCTTCGTCTATCAGGACGATGTGCATTTCGAGTTGTCCGGCGCCCGGCTGGACGAGGCCCACCAGCTGTGCCGGCAAATGGCCCTGGAGAACCAGTCGCGCACGCTGTGCTCGGTGTCGCGGATCAGGTCGCTGCTGACGCTGCTTCTCCTGTCCGCCGTCGCGCCATACGAGGCGCGCCTGGCCGAGTTGCAGAAGAGGCAGGTGCACGTTACGCGCCGGCGGCAATGGCTGCAGCGGGTGATCGTATTCATGCGGGAGAATCTGCATCGGCAGATTTTCCTGGCCGACGCGGCTCAGGCGGCGCACTTGTCTCCTACGTATCTTTCCAACGTGCTGAAGAAGGAGACGGGGAAAACGTTCATCGAGATGCTGACCGAGCGCCGCATGGAGAAAGCAAGAGAGCTGCTGCTTTGCACTTCCATCCGCATGACGGAAATCGCCGAAGCGGTCGGGTTCGAGGATGAAGCCTACTTCGCCCGCCGGTTCAAGCAGCGCTACGGAAAAACGCCGACCGAGATGCGCTCCGCATTGTTTTCCCGGTAGCGGGCGCACGGCGCCCCGTGCGGCGGCGCAGCATGAAGATCGTCCGCACAATCCCTAAAGCGGCCCCTATTGCGTTCACCGCGCTGCCTATAACGTTTGGTGCATGCACCTGAAAAGCTCTCCCGGGCCGATGTACCGTCCCGCCAACCGGCGCCGCGTGGATCACGGTTTTCGGTGGAAGGATGGCAAGCGGATCGCGGTGCTTGTGAATGTGCCCTTCGAGGGCTGGTCCGAGGGCGCGCATTCCGGCATCGGGCCGATGGGCAACGTGCTCAAGCCCGGAGTGCTCGACACCAATGCGGTTTCATGGGGAATGTACGGCGCCGTACGCGGCATCGACCGGCTGCTGCGAGTGCTCGACCATCACGCCGTAAAGGCATCGGTGATGGTGAACGGTGTGATCGCGGAGCTTTATCCGGAGGCGGTCAGGCGCGCCGCCGGGGCTGGCCACTGCATTCTCGCGCACGCCTATGCCATGGACACCATTCCTGCCTATCTCGGTCGCGACGCCGAGCTGGCGAACATCCGGCGTACGGTCCAGCTCATAGAAGAGGCGATCGGACACAAGCCGAAGGGATGGATCAGCCCGCGCGGCACGCCCAGCGAGAACACTTCCGAACTGCTCTTGCAGGAAGGATTCCGCTGGCACGGCGACGCGTACGACGATGATCTGCCTTATCTCGAGACGCACGCGGCGGGCTCGCTCGTCGCGATACCGCTCACCATGGAAATCAACGACATGCCATGGTCCGTGCGGCATGGGAATGCCGCAAGAGAGCTGGTACCGCTGTTGACCGACACCTTGCGCTGGCTCTCGCAGAGAGAGCCAGGCGCTTCCATGATCGACATCACCGCGCACACGCACGTGTACGGGCGCCCGGCCGGAGCGGCGATCTTCGACCACCTGATCCGCACCGCGAAGTCCAGGGCGGACGTCTGGCTGGCAACGCGGGACGAGGTCTGCACTTACATGGAAGATCATTTCCGGGGCGCGGCCGCATGAAGATCGTCAGGTTTCTGTCCGCAGCCGGCGCTCGTGTGGGCTTGTCGCGCGACGGACACGTCCATGATCTCGCGCAGATCTCCATAGCCCGAAATCTGCCGTGGGCGGCGCCGCTCTTTGCCGATATCCGCGCATTTCTCGCCTCGGGAGATCGTGGACTCGAGCTCGTGGAGCACCTTACGGCGTGGACGCCTTTCGCGCCCAAGGCGGAGACCGAAGTCAAACTGCTAGCCCCGTTCGAGTGCGGCAGCAAGATCCTGGCGCACGTCGTCAACTATTACGAGCATGGTGCCGAAGCCAAGCTGACCCCGCCTGAAAGTCCGTTCTTTTTCTACAAGCCTTCCAGCGCGGTGGTGAATCCGGGCGAGCCGATCCTGGCTCATCCCATGTCGAAGAAAATGGATCATGAAGTGGAGGTCGCAGCCGTCATCGGGCGAGTCGCACGCGATGTGGACAAGAAAAATGCGTACGCGTACATCGCTGGCTACACGGTGGTGAATGACGTGAGCTACCGCGATTTCCAGGCGATGGAACAATATCCAACCCTCGCCAAGCGCTACGGCAAGAACTGGACGCAGGGCAAGGGCCTCGACAATGCCTGTCCCATGGGCCCGTATCTCGTGATGCGCGACGAGCTGTCCGAGCCCTATCCGCTCCAGATCAGATGCACCGTCAACGGCGAGGTGCGCCAGCTGTCGAACACGGAAAGCATGATCTTCCGCATACCCGATCTGGTCGCCGACATTTCGCGGTCCATGACGCTCTATCCAGGCGACGTGATCTCCACGGGCACGTGCGAAGGCGGCGGCGTGGGCAGCGGCAAATATCTCGGGCCCGGTGATCGGGTCGAATGTTACGTCGAGCGGGTCGGCACCTTGGTCAACACGGTCGCAGCACCGCGAAAAAGGGAGGACTAGCAATGCATTCTCATCGTCGACGCGCGATTCTGATGGGTGTACTCGCAACCGCATTGATGCCCGCGCTGTCCGTTGCCCAGTCTTCCCGCCGTCCGATCCGCTTCATCGTGCCGAGCGGGCCGGGAGGCGGTGCGGACACGTTTGCCCGGCTTTTTGCCGCTCATATGAGCGAATCGATGGGCCAGCCGATCGTCATCGAAAACGTGCCCGGCGCAGGAGGCATCGTGGGTGCCGACAGGGTCGCGAAGTCGGCGCCTGACGGTCACACCGTGCTGTGGGGAATCAATCCCATCGCGACCATGATCCCGGCTCTGCAGAAGCTTTCTTATTCGCCCGACGAGCTGCAGCCGGTGACGATCGTGGTCAGTAATGTCTACGTCTGGCTGGCCAGCCCGGATCTCGCGGCAAAGGACATGGCGCAACTCATAAGCCTCGCCAAGGCAAAGCCGCGGCAGCTCGCATACGCTTCTACCGGCGTCGGCAGCGCCGCACATCTCGGCGGAGCGCTCATCGAGCACCAGGCCGGCGTCGAAATGCTTCACGTGCCCTTCAAGAACACAGGAATTGCCGAGTTGATGGGCGGGCAAGTACAACTCAAGATGGAACCGCTGGGCTCGGCGGTTCCATTGATCAAGGCCGGGCGCTTGCGTGCGTTAGCCGTTACGTCGGCGCGGAGATTGGCCGCCCTGCCCGACGTTCCCGCGGTCGCCGAAACCCTGCCCGGCTACGAGGTGGCGGGCTGGCATGGAATCTGGGTCCCCGCCGGCAGCCCCACAGCCGCGGTCGAGTTGCTTCAGAAAGAATTCTTGAAAGCAGTTGCGAATTCCGACATCCGAAAGCGATTGGCGGACGTCGGGGCCCAGCCGGTCGGCTCAAGCTCGGAAGAGATGAAACAGCGCATCGCCCGCGAACTGGCGCAATGGACGAGGGTCATCCGCGAGCGAAACATCCGGGCCGAGTAGCTCACCGCGATGTTGCTTGATGGTGCCCAGGGCCGGAGTCGAACCGGCACGGCCGGTTAAGGCCGGGGGATTTTAAGTCCCCTGTGTCTACCAGTTTCACCACCCGGGCCGACGAGGTATGAGCGGCTGCCGGGAATATTATCGACTACCGGGGATGCCGCGCGCGAATGGCTAGGGCTCTAACAGGCCTCGCCCTTTTCGCTTAGCGCGAGCGGTCGCAGCGTATCGATCACTTCCTCCCAGCGGGCCGCGGGCATCCTTACTGCGTAATCGGGGTAAGCCACGCCGTCGCGGGGCTTCTGGTGGTTGTAAGCCGCGATGAGGGCGCTGACTGCTTCGCGGCGGCTGAGCTTGAGTCTGGTCGTCATGCCGCGAGGTTACCCGCGCTCTTCAGACGCAACTTGATCTGTGTCAGAGCGCCTGCTGGCTAGCCGACATGAAGTGGTGCAGCAGGAATCTGGAGGCGGAGGTCGGAATCGAACCGGCGTACACGGCTTTGCAGGCCGCTGCATGACCACTCTGCCACCCCGCCAGAGCCGGGAATAAAAAGGGAAGGCCTTTCCCGGGCCTTCCCTGCCGTAACCTGGAGCGGGAAACGAGTCTCGAACTCGCGACCTCAACCTTGGCAAGGTTGCGCTCTACCAACTGAGCTATTCCCGCGTCGATGAGCGGCGCATTATAAGGCCTGCCCACCCCCGGCTCAACCTGGGGTCATAGATGGGTCGAGGCGAGCGGCAGCGCCTTGCGCAGGTAATAGAGCATCGACGCGGCGGTCAGCACCGCGGCGATGTTGATGAGGATGGTGCCGAGCCATTGGGCGTCCACGAGGGCGAACAGCTCCTCGTGGTAGAGGAGCAGCGGAATTGCCACCATCTGGCTCAGGGTCTTCAGCTTGCCGATGAAGGCGACCGCGACGCTCTTCGACTGCCCGACCTTCGCCATCCATTCGCGCAGCGCCGAGATGGCGATCTCGCGGCCGATGATGATGAGCGCGACGAGCATGTCGACCCGGTTGAGGTAAAGGAGCACCACCAGCGCGCCCACCACGATCAGCTTGTCGGCCACCGGATCGAGGAAGGCGCCGAACGCCGACATCTGGTTCAGCCTGCGCGCGAGGTAGCCGTCCAGCCAGTCGGTCGCCGCGGCGAGCACGAACACCAGCGTGGCCGCCAGGTTGCGCGAGTGGTCCGACATCCAGTCGTACGGCAGGTAGTAAAAGACGATGATCAGCGGAATGAGGATGATCCGCGACAGCGTGACGAGGTTCGGGGCGTTGAGCGGGATCACGGCGCGGTGTGCAAGTGCTTGTAGATGCGCTCGGCGAGCGGCCGGCTGATTCCCGCGACCTTGGCGATGTCGTCGATCGCGGCGGCCTGCACGCCGCGCAGGCCGCCGAAATGCTCGATCAGCGCCTGGCGGCGCCTGGCGCCGATGCCGGGAATTTCGTTGAGCATCGAGGTGGTACGCGCCTTGCCGCGCCGCGCGCGATGACCCACGATCGCGAAGCGGTGCGCCTCGTCGCGGATCTGCTGGATGAGATGCAGACCCGGGTGCGACGGCGCGAGCTGCAGGCTGCGGTCCTCCGACTCGATGATCAGCTCTTCCATCCCGGGCTTGCGCTCCGGGCCCTTGGCGACGCCGATGACGCACGCCTGGTGCAACCCGAGGTCGGCGAGCGCGGCGCGCGCCGCGTTCACCTGCCCTTTCCCGCCGTCGATCAGGATGAGGTCGGGCACCTTGGCGCCTTCGGCGGTCACGCGCTCGTAGCGCCGCGCCAGCACCTGGCGCATCGCGGCGTAGTCGTCGCCGGGGGTGATGTCGCGGATGTTGAAGCGGCGGTACTCGGATTTCTGCATCTGCTGCCGATCGTAGACCACGCAGGAGGCCACTGTCGCCTCGCCCATGGTGTGGCTGATGTCGAAGCACTCGATGCGCTGCGTGCCCTCGGCCAAACCGAGCGATTCCCGCAGGGCGGCGAGCCGCCCCTCCTGGGTGGCGCGGTCGCGCACCCGCTGCGCGATGGCGAGCAGCGCGTTCTTGCGCGCCATGTCGAGCCACACCCGGCGCTCGCCATGAGAGGGGTTTACTACGTTGATTCCTTCTACATCGACCGGCTGGCTGGTGACGATCAGCCCAGGTGCTGGCTGCTCGAGGTAATGCTGCTCGAGGAACGCCGAAATCACCTCGTCTTCGGCCGCGCCTTCGGCGTTGGCCGGGAAGAAGCTGCGGTCGCCGACGTGCCGCCCGCCGCGGATCATCACCAGGTTCACGCAGGCGATGCCGCCGTCGATGGCGCACGCCACCACGTCGGCGTCGACGCCGCGGTTGGACTCCACGTACTGGCGCACCTGCACGCGCGACAGGGCGCGCACCTGGTCGCGGTACGCGGCCGCTTGCTCGTAGCGCCGGGCTTCCGACGCGGCGCCCATCTTGTCGGTCAGGCCGTGGATCACGTCGTCTTCGCGCCCCTCGAGAAAAAGGATCGCGTTCGCCACGTCCTCGGCGTAAGCCTCGGCCGAGATCTTCCCGGTGCACGGGGCGGTGCAGCGGCGGATCTGGTGCAGCAGGCAGGGCCGGGAACGATTCTCGAACACCGTGTCCTCGCAGGTGCGCAGCTGGAACACGCGCTGCAGGAGCTGGATGCTCTCACGCACCGCATAGGCATGCGGGAACGGGCCGAAATAGCGGTTGTGCCGGTCCTTGGCGCCGCGGTGAAAGCCCAGGCGCGGGAAGCGCTGGCCGGTGACCATGAGGTACGGATAGGACTTGTCGTCCCGGAAAAGGATGTTGTAGCGCGGAGCGAGGCTCTTGATGAGGTTGTTTTCGAGGAGCAGCGCCTCCCCTTCCGAGCGCGTCACCGTGATCTCCATGCCGGCGACCTGGGAAAGCATGACCTGCACCCTGGGACTTTGAATATTTTTTTGGAAATAGGAACCGACCCTTTTCTTGAGGTCGCGCGCCTTACCCACGTACAGCGCCTCGCCGACCGCGCCGAGCATGCGGTATACCCCCGGCAGATTCGGCAGGCCGGCGACGAACGACTTCGGATCAAACACGATGAATTGATTATAAATGGTGTAAAATCCGCGCCCTTTCAGCAGTCAAGCAGATTCCCAATGGCCAAAGTCGAAGCAGTCGAGATCCGTCCCGGCAATCTCCTCGAGTGGGACAAGCGCGTGTGGCGCGTCCTGAAGTCCTATCACGTCCACGTCGGCGGCCGCGGCGGCGCCTTCATGCAGGTCGAGATGAAGGACATCGAAGCCGGCACGAAGACCAACCAGCGCTTCCGCACCGAGGACAAGGTCGAACGCGCTTACGTCGATGCGCGCGAGATGCAGTACCTGTACCAGGACGGCGACAGCTACATCTTCATGGACAAGGAGAACTACGAGCAGCTGTCGCTGCCGGCGGAGTTCCTGGAGGGGCAGACGGGCTACCTCCTGCCCAACGCCGACGTGCAGATCAACTTCTACAACGGCCGCCCCATCGGCGTCGAGATCCCGCCTTCGGTGATCCTCACCGTCGTGGACACCGAGCCGGGCATCAAGAAGTCCACCGCGACCACTTCCTTCAAGCCGGCGAAGATGGAAACCGGCATCACCGTGCAGGTGCCGCCCTTCATCAACAAGGGAGAGCGCATCAAGGTCGACACCAACGAAGGCAAGTACATGGAGCGCGCCTAGTAGTTCGGTCAGGCGAAGTTCTTAAGCTTCTCCTGGGCGTCGCGGTACGCGACGCTCTTGCGCAGGTCGCGCCCGCCCTTTCTGCGCATCGCCTCCAAGCGCTCGAGGTTCTTTAGAGGAACGTCTTTCAGGGATTCGAGGAGCGACTCCTGGCCGGCGGGATCGTTGCACAGCAGGACCATGTCGCATCCCGCCTCGAGCGCCGCCCGGGCGCGCTCGGGAATTCCGCCCGCGGTGCTCGCCCCTTCCATGGAAAGATCGTCGCTGAAGACGAGGCCCGTGAAGCCGAGCTTGCCGCGCAGGACTTCCTGCAGCCAGTACTTCGAGTAGCCGGCGGGCTCGGTATCGACTTGGGTGTAGATCACATGCGCCGGCATGACGCCGGCCAGCCCGGCCTCGATCGCCATCCGGAACGGGAGCAGATCCTTCTTTGCAATCTCGGCGAACTTGCGCGCATCCGTGGGCACGGCCACATGGGAATCCGCTTCTGCGTAGCCATGGCCGGGGAAGTGCTTGCCGACCGCGCCCATGCCGGCCGCGGCGAAGCCCTCCACGATGCAGGCGCCCAGCGCACCCACGGCGGTCGGATCGAAGTGCAGCGCCCGGTCGCCGATCACCGAGCTCGCGCCGTAATCGAGGTCGAGCACCGGCGCGAAGCTGAAGTCGACGCCGTGGGCGGCGAGTTCCGCGCCGATGATGTAGGCCGCCGCGCGCGCGGTCTCGCGCGCCACCGGCCGGTCGCGGTCCCACAGCCGGCCGAGCTCGCGCATCGGCGGAATGGCGGAGAAGCCCTCGCGAAAGCGCTGCACGCGCCCGCCTTCGTGGTCGACGCAAATCATCAGCGCGGGCTCGCGGAGCCGTTCGATATCCTCACAAAGATTTTTCAGTTGTTCCGGATTCTCGTAATTTCGGGCAAACAGGATTACGGCCCCTGTCGCCGGGTGGCGCAGCCGCTCGCGGTCCGCGTCGCCGAGCAGCGTGCCTTCGACGTCGATCACCGCCGGGCCGAGCGGCTGCCTTATTTTCCGCATTCGAGGATCACGGTCGCCATGGCGATGCCGCGCTCATCGGTGAGCGAGAGATGAGATTGAAGAATGTTTCTCTGTTTCAACAGTTCCGAAAGGTTGTGCGAAAACTCCAGGACCGGCTTTCCGGAAGGGAGATTCCTGACCCACACGCCGTGCCAGTTGGCGGGCGCGTGGATGCCGGAACCGAGCGCCTTGGCGAAAGCCTCCTTCGCCGCGAAGCGCTTGGCAAGGTAGTTGGCCGGCTGGCGATGCGCCGCGAACCGCTGCAACTCGCTTTCGCAAAGAATCCTCCTGGCAAAGCGCTCGCCGAAGCGGCCCAGCGCCTGCTCGATGCGCGCGATCTCCACTACGTCGGTCCCGACGCCGTAGATCACCGCCCCGCAGCCTGCCGCATGAGGCTCTTCATCTCGCGCACCGCTTCGCGCATGCCCACGAACAGCGCGCGCGAAACGATCGCGTGGCCGATGTGCAGCTCGCGCACGCCCGGAAGCCGCGCCACCGGCTCGACGTTGAAGTAATTGAGCGCGTGCCCGGCGTTGAAGCGCATGCCGAGCGAGCGAATCGCTTCACCGGCGGTTTCAATTTTCCTCAATTCGGAAACCACCGCGGGACTCTCGGCGTCGCGCCCCCTCGAGTGGAAAGCGTGCGCGTAAGGCCCGGTGTGCACCTCGCATACCGACGCGCCGATGCGACGCGCGGCCTCGACCTGGCGCAGGTCCGCGTCGATGAACACGGAGACGACGATTCCCGCGGAGATCAGCCGTTGTACCGCGTCTTTCAGCTTCTTTTCCTGGGCGACGATATCGAGGCCGCCCTCGGTGGTGATCTCGTGCCGCCCTTCGGGCACCAGCATCGCCATCTCCGGCTTGACGCGCGAGGCGATACCCACCATCTCTTCTGTCGCCGCCATTTCGAGGTTGAGCTTGATGTGCGTGAGCTCGCGCAGCCGCCGCACGTCCTCGTCCTGGATATGGCGCCGGTCCTCGCGCAGGTGCACGGTGATGCCGTCGGCGCCGCCGAGATGCGCTTCGACCGCCGCCCACACGGGGTCGGGCTCGTAGGTTCGACGCGCCTGCCTGACGGTGGCGACGTGGTCGACGTTGACGCCCAGCTCGATCATAAGTCGTTCAGGTCCCTAAGCACGGTGCGCGTATGAAGCACCTGGCCGTGCAGGCGCTCGCCGATCAGCGCACGCATGAGCGCGCGCGCCTCTTCCCGGGTCTCGGGCCGGCTGTAGTCGTCGGCGGCAACGTCGAGCAGCGTGCGCCCGTGCACCACCAGCTCGCCGCTGCGCGTGCCATTCACGGGCAACGGCCCGCGGTCCGGCTCGTACACGTAGAGGCCCGCCGGATCGATCGGACGGTCGGCCGAGTCCCGCTCGAGGAGCGGAGCATAGCCGAGCTCGCCGAGGAGCCGCTTTTCGAACCCGCGCAGCACCGCCGGAGACGGCTCTCCGCGCGAAAGCTGCTGCAGCGACTCGGCGTAGGCGTCGAAAAGCCGCTCGTGCGGGTCGTCCCGCGGCAGCAGGCGCAGGAGCAGCTCGTTGAGGTAGAAGCCGCACATCAGCCCCTGCCCCGCGAGCGGCTGCAGCGCCCCGGCCCATTCGGCGCCGATGAGGTTGCCGAGCTCGGCCGAAGCGCTCCAGGTGAGGCGCAGCGGATGGAACGAGAGCAGCACCCCGCGCATCGCCGAGCGCGGGCGCCGCGCCCCGCGCGCGAGGAGCGCCACGCGCCCGAAGCGGCGCGTGAAGACCTCGGCGATGAGGCTCGTCTCCTTGTACGGGTACGTATGCAGAACGTAGCCGGCTTCGTTCTCGGCACGTTTTTTCATTCGTATCCCAACTGGCGGAGCACGCGGGCATCGTCGGTCCAGGCCTTGCGCACTTTCACCCAGGTGCCGAGGTACACCTTCCCGCCGAAGAGCTTTTCCATGTCCTTGCGCGCCGCGCTTGCCATGCGCTTCAAGCGCGCGCCGCCGGCGCCGACGACGATGGCCTTCTGGCTGTCGCGCTCGACGAGGATCGTGGCCTCGATGCGCCGCAGCCTGCCTTCTTCCTTGAAGCTGTCGATCACCACCTCGCAACGATAAGGCAACTCCTCGCCCATCTCCTGAAACAGCTTCTCGCGCAGGAGCTCCGCGGCGAAAAAGCGCTCATCCCGGTCGGTGAGCTGGTCCGCGGGATAGATGGCCGGGGCCTCGGGCAGCGCCTCGCGCAGCACCTTGAGGAGCTCCGGAACGTTCCGGCCGGTTTTTGCGCTGACCGGAACGACGGCCTCGAATGCCCGGGTCCTGGAAATGCGATCCAGGAAAGGAATGAGATCCGCGCTTTTCTTCACCGTGTCGAGCTTGTTGACCGCGAGAACGGTCTTCTGCCCCGGCGGAATCTTTTCGAGCGCGGCGCGGTCCTCGGGCCCGAAATGCAGCGCCTCGACGACGAACAGCGCCACGTCGGCGTCGCGCGCCGCCTGGCTGCCGCGCCGGTTCAGCACCCGGTGCAGCGTGCTGCGCGCGCGCATCTGCTGGCCCGGCGAATCGACGAATATGTACTGGCAGTCCGCCGTCGTCAGGATGCCGGTCACGAGGTGCCGCGTCGTCTGCGCGCGCGGCGAAACGATGGAGAGCTTCTCGCCCACCAGCCGGTTGAGCAGCGTCGATTTGCCGGTGTTCGGCCGCCCGGCGATCCCGATGGTCCCGCAACGATGGCTCATTTCTCGAGCTTCTCCAGCATCGCCTTCGCCGCCTGCTGCTCCGCACGCTGGCGCGAGGTCCCGGTTCCCGTGCTCGTCAGCCCCAGCTCCTGCACCAAGCATTCGACCTCGAACGACTGCCGATGTGCCTCGCCCCGGACCGAAACGACGCGGTAGTCCGGCAGCCGCCGGTGCTGGGCCTGGAGGATCTCCTGCAGGCGGGTCTTCGCGTCCTTTGCCGGGCGCTCGGGGTCGAGCTGGTCGATGAGCGGCCCGAAGGCCGCGAGCACGGCTTTGCGCGCCGCCTCGTAGCCGCCGTCGAGGAATACCGCGCCGATCACGGCCTCGAGCGCGTCGGCGAGGATGGAAGGCCGGGGCTGCGGCCCGGCGGCAAGCTCGCCCTCCCCCAGGCGCAGCAGCTCGGCGATGCCGAGCGTGCCGGCCACCTCGGCGAGCGCTTCTTCGCGTACCAGGCTTGCGCGCAGGCGGGTGAGCTTTCCTTCGGAGAGCTGCGGAAAGCGCCCGTAGAGCTCGTCGGCCACGGCGCAGCCGAGCACGCCATCGCCCAGGAATTCCAGCCGCTCGTAGTTGTCCGCGCCGCAACTGCGGTGGGTCAGTGCCTGCTCGAGGAGCCTCGGGTTCGCGAACCGGTGCCCGAGCCGTTTTTCAAGAGCTGCTGGCCGGGACAAAGCGATCGGCTATTGCTTCGAGCTCGCCGCGAAGTCCATGTAGACGCCCATGTTGCTGAACAGCGGCACTTCCTTGCGGTAGGCGAACGAGATCACGACTTCGCCGCCTTCCTTGGTGATTTCGAGATCCTCGCCCTTGATGGCGGTGATGTCGTCGATGGTCGCCCGCGCGTTGAAGGCTTTGCGAACCTCCTGCGGCGTGGTGGTTCCCACCTTGTCGGCGGAGATCTCCTGGATGGCTTTACGCGCGGTGGCGAACTCCATCCACGGCGGAATCAGCCTCATCCCGAGCAGCGCGAGCACGATGATGATGAACAGCCATATGAACAGCGTGCTCAGCGCAAGCCCGCGCTGCGGCTTCGGCAGGTTCGGCGTTTTCATTTTTCTGGTCCCCGTCAGGCTCAGCGGAACGACCCGAAGCGGCCCAGCTCGTTGAGGTTCAGCCAGATGAAGAACGCCTTGCCGACGATGTTCTCGTCCGGCACGAAGCCCCACACGCGGCTGTCGCTCGAGTTGTCCCGGTTGTCGCCCATCATGAAGTAGTGTCCCGGCGGCACGGTGCATGCCACCCCGCTCGCATTGTAGTTGCAATTGCCGGCGTACGGGAACGACCGCGCAGACGACATCATCGCCGGCGCGTCGTCTTCGAGGAGAATTTCATGCTCGACGCCGCTCAGATTCTCCATGAAGCGGCGGGAAAACTGCATGCGCTCCCTGGACAGGTAATCGTCCATCTGCCGTACCGGGACCGGCTTGCCGTTGATCGTCAGGCGCTTGTTGCGGTACTCGACGCGGTCCCCCGGCAGCCCGACGACCCGCTTGATGTAATCGAGCGACGGATCCTCGGGATAGCGGAACACCATCACGTCGCCGCGCTTGGGGCTGCCGAGCTCGACGATCTTCAGGTTCACGACCGGCAGCCGGATGCCGTACGTGAATTTGTTCACGAGAATGAAATCCCCGACCAGGAGCGTCGGCACCATGGAGCTCGAGGGGATCTTGAACGGCTCCACGAGGAACGAGCGCAGCAGGAACACGATCAGGATCACCGGGAAGAAGCTGACCGAATATTCGACCCACCAGGGCTGCTTGGCGCCGGCCGCCCTTCGCTTCCTCAGGAAGGCGATCTCGAGGCCCCACACGGCGCCGGTGACGACGAGCAGGATCAGCAGAAACAGCGCGAAGCTCAAGTGTCGCTCCGCTGCAGCACCGCGAGGAATGCCTCCTGTGGGATTTCTACGGAGCCGACCTGCTTCATACGTTTCTTCCCTTCCTTTTGTTTCTCGAGAAGTTTCCGCTTGCGCGTGACGTCGCCGCCGTAGCACTTGGCGAGCACGTTCTTGCGCAGCGCCTTGACGTTCTCCCTGGCGACGATGTGGCCGCCGATGGCGGCCTGGATCGCCACGTCGAACATCTGCCTCGGAATCAATGTCCTCAGCTTGCTGACGAGCTCGCGCCCGCGGTGCTGGGCGCTTTCGCGGTGGACCATGGTGGAGAGCGCGTCGACGCGCTCGCCGTTCACCAGGATGTCCAGGCGCACCATGTCGGCGGCCCGGTGCTCCTTGAACTCGTAGTCGAGCGAGCCGTAGCCCCGGGTCATCGACTTCAGGCGGTCGAAGAAGTCGAGCACGACCTCGTTCAGCGGCAGATCGTACGAGATCACCACGTGGCGCGCCGAGTAGTGCATGTTCGTCTGCGTGCCGCGCTTCTGCGTGCACAGCGTGATCACCGGGCCGACGAATTCCTGCGGCACGAAGATCTTGGTGGCGATGATCGGCTCGCGGATCTCCTCGATGAGCGTCGGATCGGGCAGCCGGGAGGGATTCGACACCTGCTCCACGCTGCCGTCGCGCAGCAGCACCTCGTAGACCACCGACGGCGCGGTGGTGATGAGGTGCATGCCGTACTCGCGCTCGAGGCGCTCCTGCACGATGTCCATGTGCAGCAGGCCGAGAAAGCCGCAGCGGAAGCCGAAGCCGAGCGCCTGCGAGGTCTCCGGCTCGTAATGGAACGACGCGTCGTTCAGATGCAGCTTTTCCAGCGCGTCGCGCAGCGCTTCGTACTGGTTGGCTTCGACGGGATAGAGGCCCGCGAAGACCTGGGGTTTCACTTCCTTGAAGCCCGGAAGCGGCCCGGTGGCCGGCTTGCCGGCATGGGTCACGGTGTCGCCGACCTTCGCGGCGCGCAGCTCCTTGATGCCGGCGGTGACGTAGCCGACCTCGCCCGCCGACAGGCTTTCTTTCTCCTTTGCTTTCGGCGTGAAGACCCCGACGTGGTCGCACAGATATTCCGCGCCGTTGCTCATGAGCAGGATCTTGTCCCTGGGCGCGAGCGTGCCGTCGACGACGCGCACCAGCATGACGACGCCGACGTAGTTGTCGAACCACGAGTCGATGATGAGGGCTTTCAGCCTTTCGGAAGCATTCCCCTTCGGCGGCGGCACGCGCGCGATCACCGCTTCCAGGATTTCCGCGACGTTCTCGCCGGTCTTCGCGCTCACGCGCAGCGCGTCCTGCGCGCCGATGCCGATGACGTCCTCGATCTCCTGGATGGCCTTCACCGGGTCTGCCGAGGGAAGGTCGATCTTGTTGAGCACCGGGATCACTTCGACGCCCTGCTCGATGGCGGTGTAGCAGTTGGCGACGGTCTGCGCCTCGACCCCCTGCGCAGCGTCCACCACGAGGACGGCGCCTTCGCACGCGGCGAGCGAGCGGCTCACCTCGTACGAGAAGTCGACGTGTCCCGGGGTATCGATCAGGTTCAGAAGGTAGGTTTCCCCATCCTTCGCCTGGTACTCGAGCGCGGCGGTCTGGGCCTTGATGGTGATGCCGCGCTCGCGCTCGAGATCCATGGAATCGAGCACCTGCTCCGCCATCTCGCGCTCGGCGAGCCCGCCGCACATCTGGATGAAGCGGTCGGCGAGCGTCGACTTGCCGTGGTCGATGTGCGCGATGATGGAGAAGTTGCGGATGCGGCTCTGGGCCATAAAGAAAGAGGGTGCCGCGGCACCCTCCTCGATCGGCGCCTATTCTATCGCAGCTTGGCGAGTGCCTCGGGCGTGAGGCGGTGGCGGCACACCTCCGCTCCGTCCTTCAGCAGCACCGGCACGTCTTCGCCGTAGCGCTCCTCCAGGCGCTGATCGGAGTCGACGTCGACTTCGTCAAACTCGATGCCGGCGGCGCGCAGACCCTGGGCCATCTCCTCGCACAGATGGCACCAGGCGCGTCCGAGGAGCTCAACCTTTATCGGTCAACCCGGAAATCGTGATGAAAGCGATGCTTTCGCCGCGCCGGACCTGAAGCGTGATGACCGCGCTCTTCTCCAGGCCGGCGAGCAGCTTGTTGAACTGCTCGACCGACTTCAGCTCGGTATGCTGCCCCTTGTGCACCAGGGTGAGCAGCACGTCGCCCTTGCGCACGTCGGCCTTCGCGTCCGGGCGCACCTCGACGACCGCGAGCCCGCCGGCGAGCTTCATCTGCTTCTTCTGCTCGGCGTTGAGCTCGGCGACGACGATGCCGAGGCGATTGGCGGGCGTCTCGGCCTGAGGCTTGGGCTTGGAAGTCTCGCGCGAGGCGATGCGCTCCTCCTGCAGCTCGCCCACGGTGACCGTGAGCTTCTTCGTCTGGCCCTTGCGCCAGACTTCCAGGGAGGCTTGCGAGCCGGGCCGCGTGGACCCCACCATGCGCGGCAGGTCGCTCGAGGCCTCCACCGGCTTGCCCTCGTAGGTCAGGATGATGTCGCTCGCCTCGACGCCGGCCTTGTCGGCGGGGCTGCCCTTCTCCACCGAGTTGACGAGCGCGCCGCGCGGGCGCTCGAGGCCGAACGAGGTGGCGAGATCGCGGCTCACTTCCTGGATCACGACGCCGATACGCCCGCGCGCGACGCGGCCCTTCTCGCGCAGCTGCTTCTGGATGTCCAGAGCGACGTCGCTCGGAATCGCGAACGACAGGCCCATGAAGCCGCCGGTGCGGCTGTAGATCTGCGAGTTGACGCCGATGACTTCACCGCGCATGTTGAAGAGCGGCCCGCCCGAGTTCCCCGGGTTGATGGCGACGTCGGTCTGGATGAAGGGAACGAAGTTCTCCTGCGGCAGCGAGCGCCCCTTGGCGCTCACGATGCCGGCGGTCACGGTGTTCTCGAAGCCGAACGGCGAGCCGATCGCGACCACCCACTCGCCCACCTTGAGCTTGTTCGGGTCGCCGAATTTGACGATCGGCAGCCCGCTCGCGCCCTCTATCCTGATGAGCGCCACGTCGGTGCGCTTGTCGGCGCCGATCACCTTGGCCTTGAACTCGCGCTTGTCCGTGAGCTTGACGTTGATCTCGTCGGCGCCCTCGATCACGTGGGCATTGGTGAGGATGTAGCCGTCGTTGCTGATGATGAAGCCCGAGCCGAGCGAGCGGCTCTCGCGGCCGCCGGGCCCGGGGCCCTGGCCCGGTCCGGGCTGGCGCGGGATGAAGCGGCGGAAGAACTCGAGCACTTCCTCGTCCTCGATGCCGGGCACTTGCGGCAACGCGCCCATGGCAGGCCGGCGTACCGCCTGGGTGGTGCTGATGTTCACCACCGCGTTGCCCTGCTCCTCCACGAGGCGGGTGAAGTCGGGCAGCTCCCGCGCCTGCGCAAACGTCGCGGCGCAGAAGACTGCCAGCCACAGGCCGGTTAGGGTCCTCACGACTTGCTGCATGGGTTCTCTCCTGAATGAATTCTTATTGCGGCTGCCGGAACTCGACCGAGTCGGCGATCCGCTGGACGCTGAGCGCTGGCGCTTCGCCGACCACGGTGATCATGTGGTTCGCGACCTCCCGCGTATAGATATTGATGGCGCCCATGTTGGCAAGCCCGGTTCGCACCGGGTCATGACGGGCGGCGAGCGGCTCGATGAACACCGACACCGCCGCCAGCCCATCCGAGTACACCATCTGCCCGACCGGGCGCGACTCCCCCAGCCGGCGCTTGAGCTCGACCACCTTGTGGAATCCGGGCAGCTCGGCTGCCAGGCTCCAGCCGGCCAGGCGGGCAGGCGCCGCCCCGGCGTCCTCGATGCGCCAGTTCCGCCCGGCGTTCCGCGGCCGCACCATCGCGCGCGTCACGCCGCCGATGGCGAGCTGCGTGAAAGTGAACTGCTCGACCGGCTCGCCGGCCGGATCGAGCGTGACCGCGCGCATCAGCATGCCGCTGTTGACGTCGGCGCACAGCTGATAGCCGTAGCGCAGCTCGTCCCTGGGCTTGAGCAGCACCGCCTGGCAGTCCAGGCCGGCGACCCGGCGAACTTCGCCGAGGTTGATGTCGTAGTGCCGCGCGAGCTCGCTGATCTGCTCCGGCAGCAGGGCCGGAAAGCCGCGCTCGGGGCGGCGGTCGACCTTCACCACGCGGCTGTCGGGCAGATAGCAGCGCACCGTGTCCTTCGTGCGCACGATCTCGCGCGGCACGCCGTCCAGAACCTCGAGCTTCTCGATGTCCCCGGACACGTCCACGTACCGCGTGATCCGCGACGTCTCGGTATGCGGGCCGTTCTGGTAGACGAAAGTGCCGGTATAGGACAGCCGCTGCGTCGCTTCGTGGATCTTGCGCAGCCAGCCGAGCGTTTCGGGCGATTGCGCCTGGGCGACACCCGCCGCCAGGACGAGAACCGCGCCGAAAAGCCGCGCTATCACTTACGCGGCTCCCGGCCCTGCTCGGAAACCGTAAGGACGTAGGGCGCCATGCCCTGCAGGCCCACGCGCGGCGAGAAGCCCTGGTGCGCGAGCAGATAGTCGTTGGTGCCGCTTGGCAGCGGCACCATGGCGGGCTTCGGCGCCGGCGCTACGGCGCGCTTCGCCTGCGCCACCTGGCTCGAGGGCGCGGTGGCCACCGGCGCGGGAGCCTGCTGAGGGCCGAAGCCGAGCCAGCCTACGAGCGCCACCGCGGCGACGCTTGCGGCAAGGGCATACCAGGTGCGCGGCTGCGGCCGCAAACGGCGCGCCGCCGCGGCCGGCATGCTTTCTCTTTCGCGCAGCGCATCGCCAATCAGGTGATAGGTGCGCCAGGTTTCGAGAGCCTTGCGGTCGCGCGCCATGGCGTCGATCAGCTCGTCGGCAGCCCGGTCGTCCAGCTCGCCGTCCATCAGCACCGAGATTTCTTCCCTCATGGCCCTACCACCTCTTGTCTTTCCGCGTGCCCAGCAGCGGCCTGAGCTGCTCCGCTATCGCCTCGCGCGCTCTGAAGATGCGCGAGCGCACCGTGCCGATCGGGCAATCCATCGCCTGCGCGATGTCCTCGTAGCTCATGCCTTCGATCTCGCGCATCTGAATCGCCCTGCGCAGCTCCTCCGGAAGGCTGTCGATCGTGGCGTTCACCGTCGCCGCGATTTCCTTCGAAAGCAGCACGCTCTCGGGCGTGTTGATGTCGCGCAGCTGCTCGCCTTCTTCGAACCCTTCCGCCTCTTCGGCCTCCACCTCGGTCGAGGTCGGCGCCCGCCGACCCATGGCCATGAGATAGTTCTTGGCCGTATTAATTCCAATCCTGTACAGCCACGTGTAAAACGCGCTGTCGCCACGAAAAGCGGGGAGGGCGCGGTAGGCCTTGATGAACGCCTCCTGCGTCACATCTTCGACCTCGGCCGGGTCGCGTATGAAGCGCGACAGCAACCGCGCCAGCTTGCGCTGGTACTTCTCGACGAGCAGCTCGAAAGCCTGCTTGTCGCCACGCTGCGCCCGCGCTACGAGCTGCCGGTCGATCTCGCGGTCAGACATTGGACCGCCACTGCTGCGGATCGAACCGCTCCGGCTTCACGCCGGCATGCACGACGCGCGGCGAGGGCTCCCCACCCCGTTTGCAACGCCTATGTGCCACAGACACATGCCCTTTGAAATAGTTCTAGGCCGAGTGGCGACGCCGTCTATGCCGCCAGTTGCTTCGGCGCCACGGCGGTCAGCTTGCCCCAGAGCGCCCAGATGCGCAGGCGGCGGAACAAATCGGCTTCCGCCATGTCGGCGGTGACGAGAATGGTGCGGCGCACCGGCCGCAGCACAGGCAGGCTCACCATCAACCGGCCGACATAGCGGCGAGCGGCCAGCTCCACCTCCATATGCTCGCCGTTCGCGAGCTGCAGCGCCAGCTTCGGCCCCTCGATCTCCAGAGCGCGCACCGACAACGGCGAGCGCAGCAGCGCGCCTCTCCACGCCGCCATGGCGCCGAGGGCGCCGAGCGCGGCGGCGAGCGCAACGCCCGCCAGCGCAGGCATCACCAGGAGAACACAAAGCGCGGCGGCTGCATGCAGGCCGATGACTGCGGTCGCCAGGGGCACCGAGGGCGCCAGCTCGACACGCAGTCTGCGGGGAATCAAAGCCGCGCGAAAACGAGAGTGCCGTTGGTGCCGCCGAAGCCGAACGAGTTCGACAGCGCGACGCGGATGGGCATCCTGCGCGCCTCGTTCGGCACGTAATCGAGGTCGCACTGAGGATCGGGCGTGCGCAGGTTGATGGTCGGCGGCGAAACCTGGTCGCGGATGGCCAGGATGCTGAAGATGGCCTCGACCGCGCCTGCCGCGCCGAGAAGGTGACCGGTCATCGACTTCGTCGAATTCACCGCGACCTTCGAGGCGCGCTCGCCGAGCAGGCGCTTCACCGCGATGGTCTCCGCCACGTCGCCGAGCGGCGTGGAAGTGCCGTGCGCATTGATGTAGTCGATCGCCGAGGCGTCGAGCGCGGCGTCCTTGAGCGCGTTGCGCATGGCGCGGAAGCCGCCGTCGCCGTCCTCGGGCGGCGCGGTCATGTGGTGCGCATCCGCGGAGACGCCGTAGCCGATCACCTCGCCGTAGATCTTCGCGCCGCGCGCCTTCGCGTGCTCGTATTCCTCAAGCACCACCGCGCCCGCGCCTTCGCCAAGCACGAAGCCGTCGCGGTCCTTGTCCCAGGGACGGCTCGCGCTCGCCGGATCGTCGTTGCGCGTGGAGAGCGCGCGCGCCGAAGCGAAGCCGCCGATCGCAAGCTCCGTCACCACCGCCTCGGAGCCGCCGGCGATCATCACGTCGGCATCGCCGTAGCGGATGGACTTGGCCGCTTCGCCGATGCAGTGCGTGGAGGTCGTGCACGCCGTCACCATGGCGAGATTGGGCCCCTTGGCGCCGACCTCGATGGACAGCAGGCCGGCGATCATGTTGATGATGACGCCGGGAATGAAAAAGGGCGAGATGCGCCGCGGCCCGTTTTTCTCGAGCTCGGCGTGCATCGACTCGATGAGCGGCAGGCCGCCGATGCCCGAGCCGAAGTTGATGCCGATGCGCTCGGCGTTCTCGGGCGTGACCTGCAGCGCCGCCTCGCGCCAGGCCTGCAGCCCCGCCGCCATGCCGTAATGGATGAAGAGATCCATGCGGCGCGCTTCCTTGGCCGACATGTACGGCGTGAGGTCGAAGCCCTTCACCTCGCCGGCGATCTGGCTCGACAGGCGCGACGGGTCGAAGCGCGTGATGCGGGTAATGCCCGGGGTTCCAGCGAGCGCGCGCTCCCACGCTTCGGCGACGCTGTTGCCGAGCGGGCAGACGATGCCGAGTCCGGTGACGACGACTCTGCGCCGGCTCACTTAGGCCTTCGAATGCGCCTTGATGTAGTCGACGGCCTGCTGCACCGTGGTGATCTTCTCGGCCTCCTCGTCCGGGATCTCGGTCTCGAACTCCTCTTCGAGCGCCATCACCAGCTCCACGGTATCGAGCGAGTCGGCGCCCAGATCGTCGACGAACGAGGATTCGTTCTTGATCTCGGCCTCGTTGACTCCCAGCTGCTCGGCGATGATTTTCTTGACGCGTTGTTCGATGTTTTCCATGCGCTCTCCTTCCCGAAGGGGGGCGTATTTTACGACATATACATGCCGCCGTTGACGTGCAGGACCGCTCCTGTGACGTAGCCGCCGGCGGGCGATGCGAGGTACGCCACCGCCGCGGCGACGTCTTGCGGCGTGCCGAGCCGCCCGAGCGGAATT
Source organism: Betaproteobacteria bacterium (assembly GCA_004297625.1). Lineage (GTDB taxonomy): Bacteria > Pseudomonadota > Gammaproteobacteria > Burkholderiales > SG8-39 > SCGC-AG-212-J23. The sequence goes on from SCTY01000059.1 coordinate 82,763, forward strand.
CTCTCGAGCAGCGCTTTTCTCTGTTCCTCCGAAAGCGCGCGCGTCATGTCGGTGTCGATGAATCCCGGCGCCACGCAGTTCACGGTGATGTTGCGGCTGCCGAGCTCGCGCGCGAGCGACTTGGTCATGCCCACCACGGCGGCTTTCGCGGCCGCGTAGTTCGCCTGGCCCGCATTGCCGGAAGCGCCGACCACGGAAGTAATGTTGATGATGCGGCCCCAGCGCGCCTTCATCATGCCGCGCATCACCGCGCGCGACAGGCGGAACACCGCGCGCAGGTTGGTTTCCATCACCTCGTCCCAGTCGGCGTCCTTCATGCGCAGCGCGAGGTTGTCGCGGGTGATGCCGGCGTTGTTCACCAGGATCGCGATGTCGCCGTGCTCCTTCTGGATCTGCTCGATCAGGGCGTCGCACTGCGGCGCATCGCGCACATTCAGCACCTTGCCGATGCCCGGCACCTTCTTCGCGCCGTCCTCGCTGGTGGAAGTGCCGATAACCTTCGCTCCGTCCTTGAGCAGTTGCCCGGCGATCGCCTGCCCGATGCCGCGCGAGGCGCCGGTGACCAGCGCGAGCTTGCCTTCTAGCATTTGAGCGCCTGCTCCAGCGCTGCGCGGTCGGCGAGCGTGAACGACTCCACCTGATGATCGATGCGCTTCGTCATGCCGGCGAGCACCTTGCCCGGGCCGCATTCCACGATGCGCGTGACGCCCATTTCGCGCATCTTGCGGATCGTCTCCACCCAGCGCACCGGCGACGCGGCTTGGCGTACCAGTGCGGCTTTTATCTTTTGTGGCTCGGTTTCAACGGCGACGTCGACGTTGTTGATCACCGCAATCTGCGGCCGCGTAATCGCCACCTTCGCCAAATAATCGTTGAGCTTCTCCGCAGCCGGCTTCATCAGCGTGGAATGGAATGGCGCGCTCACCGGCAGCGGCAGGGCGCGCTTCGCGCCCTTTGCCTTGCAGGCTTCGATCGCGCGCGCGACCGCCTGCTTCTCTCCGGCGATCACCACCTGCCCGGGAGAGTTGAAGTTCACCGCCTGCACTTCGCCGCCCGCCTCGGCGCATGCCTCGATCACCTTGGCATCGTCGAGGTTCAGGATCGCCGCCATCGCGCCCTGCCCTTCGGGCACCGCTTCCTGCATCGCCTGGGCGCGAAAGCGCACGAGCGGCAGGCAATCCTGGAAAGCAAGCGCGCCGGCGGCGACGAGCGCGGTGTATTCGCCGAGGCTATGGCCGGCGACGACTTCGGGCTTCGGTCCGCCAAGCGCGCACCAGGCGCGATAGGCGGCGTAGCCCGCGCTCACCATCGCCGGCTGGGTGTTCACCGTCTGGTTCAGCGCTTCCGCGGGTCCTTCGTCGAGCAGCGTCATGAAGTCGCTTCCCAGGACGCGGGCCGCTTCATCCCTGACCGGGGAAATTTCCGGCAAGCCTTCGTACCCCTTCAGCATGCCCACGGATTGCGAGCCCTGCCCGGGAAAGATCATCGCGAGCTTCATAGCGTCAGCAGCGTCGAGCCCCAGGTGAAGCCGCCGCCTACGCCCTGCAGGAGCAGGCGCTGGCCGGGGCGGATTTTCCCGGCGCGCAGGTATTCATCCAGCGCGAGCGGCACGGAAGCCGCGGAAGTGTTGCCGTGATGGTCGACCGTGACGACGAGCTTCTCGCGCGGCAGGCCGAGCTTGCGCGCGGTCGCTTCGAGGATGCGGACGTTCGCCTGGTGCGGAATCAGCCAGTCGACGTCCTCCAGATTCATGCCGGCCGCCGCGAGCGTTTCGCGCGCCGACTCTTCGAGGACGCGCACCGCGAACCTGAATACGCCCTGGCCGTTCATCTGCAGGAACGGCGAGCCGACGATCTTGCCGCGCGACACATTGCCCGGCACCGAAAGCAGCTGCACATGGCTGCCGTCCGCGTGCAGGCGGCTGGCGTGAATGCCCGGCCTCGCATCCGCGCTCAGCACCACGGCGCCCGCGCCGTCGCCGAAGAGCACGCACGTGCCGCGGTCGTTCCAGTCGAGGATGCGCGAAAAAACTTCGGCACCGACTACCAGGGCTTTCTTATGTTGTCCCGTACGAATAAAGCTGTCCGCCGTGGCAAGTCCGTACACGAACCCGCTGCACACCGCCTGCATGTCAAATGCGGCGCAGCCTTTGACGCCGAGCTTCGCCTGCAGGATGCACGCCGTGCTCGGAAAGATGTAGTCCGGCGTCGAGGTCGCCACCACGATCAGGTCGAGGTCTTCCGCTTTGATGCCCGCGGCATCCAGCGCCTTGCGAGCCGCATTCAGGGCCAGGTCGCTCGAGGCCTGCGATTCGTCCGCGATATGGCGGCGCTCGATGCCCGTGCGCTCGCGAATCCACGCATCGCTCGTGTCGAGCCGCTGCGCGAACTCGTTGTTGTCCATCACGCGCGGCGGCAGGTAGCTGCCGCTGCCCACGATTCTCGAATAGATCATTGCGGCACCGCCGGTAGCTCGGCCATCCGCGCGGCGATGCGCTGAGGCACGTTGTTCTTCACTTCGTCGAGAGCGCGCTGGAGCGCGTGGCCGAAGGCGTAGGCGTCTGCGGAGCCGTGGCTCTTGATCACGATGCCCCTCAGGCCGAGCAGGCTGGCGCCGTTGTACTTGCCCGGATCCATCCGCGCGCGCAGCGCGTTACGCACCGGCTTCGCCATCCATGCCGCGAGCATGCGCCAGGGGTTGCGCATGAACTCCTGGCGCAGGAAGCTCACCATCATCGTCACCACGCCTTCCGAGGCCTTCAGGAGCACGTTGCCCACGAATCCATCGCACACCACCACGTCGGTCGTTCCCTTGTAGATGTCGTCGCCCTCGACGTTGCCGTGGAAGTTAAGCCCGCTTTCGCGCAGCAGCTCCGCCGCGCGCTTCACGAGATCGTTGCCCTTGATGTCTTCGACGCCGATGTTCAGGAGACCCACGGTCGGACGCTCCTTGTGCTCCACCGCGGACACGAGCATCGCGCCCATGACGCCGAATTGCATCAGCTGCTCCGGCGTGCAGTCGACGTTGGCGCCCAGATCGAGCACGTACGTATACCCGCCTTTCATGTTCGGCAGGACGCTCGCTATGGCGGGGCGGTCTATGCCGGCGATGGTCTTCAGCACGAAGCGCGAGATCGCCATCAGCGCGCCGGTGTTCCCGGCGCTCACGCACGCGTGCGCCTCTCCCGACTTTACGAGGTTCACGGCCACGCGCATAGACGAGTCCTTCTTGTAGCGCAGCGCCTGCGCCGGCGCCTCGTCCATCGCCACGACCTCGGCTGCGGCATGCACGCGCAGCCGCGGGCCGGGCGCCGCGCCGCGGGACTTGAGCTCCTGCTCGAGCGCGTCGCGCAGTCCGACCAGCACGATGTCGACGTCGGGATAGCGCGCCTGGAACTCGAGCGCGGCGGGAATCGTCACATGGGGGCCGTGGTCGCCGCCCATGCAATCGACCGCAACGGTAACCAGGGATTACTCTTCCTTGGTTTTGACGACTTTCTTGCCGCGGTAGAAGCCGGTCGGGCTGACGTGATGCCGCAGGTGCCGCTCCCCCGTGGTCGGCTCGATGGCGAGCGCGGGACCGCTCAGACGATCGTGCGAACGGTGCATGCCGCGCCGCGACGGCGACTTTTTGTTCTGCTGGACTGCCATGGTGTTGCTCCTGTCAAGTCAATGCTTGCCGCCCATCAGGCCGCGCAGCCCGGCGAACGGCGACGTTTTCCCATCCGCGTCCCGCGAAGGACGCGCGGTACAGCTCTCATGCCGCGGCGCGTACGGCAGGGCGAGAATGATCTCGTCCTCGACCAGCTCGCGCACCGGCATTTCCTTCCCGCCAAGCACCCGGTCCGGCGCGTGGGCGCCCGCCGGTTCGGCGCTGATCTCCGCCAGCGTTCCGGCCAGCACCAGCATCTCGTCGGTTTGCACTTCGAACGGCATGGGCTCCAGGCAGCGTTGGCAGCGCAACTCCAGCGTGCCGCCCACGCGCAGCCTGAGCGCCGGCCGCCCGCGTTCGTCGTACACGCCTTCGATCTCGTAGGCCACTTCGCCGGCGTCCGACGCGAGCATGTCGCGCAGCCGCGGAAAGTCGCCCGCCGGCAAAACCCCTTGCTGTTTTGCGCCGGCCGACGCGAACTCGAAGCCGTCGATCACCGGCTCGTGCGACATAAAAGCGATGGATGATATCATTTTGGAAAATCTGCGTCAAAACAATGTGATGGGACAACCCCGGCGGCTCGTGCTCGCCTCCACTTCCAAGTACCGCAAGGCGCTGCTGCAACGCCTCGGGCTCGCCTTCGAGGTAGCCGCGCCGGGCGTCGGCGAGGAGCCGCTCGCGGGCGAGGCGCCGCAGGACACGGCATTGCGGCTTTCACTGCTCAAAGCAAAAGCGCTCGCCCCACGCTTCGCGGATGCGTTGATCATCGGTTCCGATCAGGTCGCCGCGAGCGGCAACCTGCGGCTCGACAAGCCCGGCGATCACGCCAGCGCCGTGCGCCAGCTGCGCAGCCTGAGCGGCAAGGCGGCCGATTTCCACACCGCAGTGACGCTCCTCGATGCGAAAAGCGGCGCAGCGCAATCCCGCGTGGTTCCATGCCGCGTGGTCTTCCGGACGCTCGATGAGCAGCGCATCGAGTCCTATCTGCGGCGCGAGCAGCCGTACGACTGCGCGGGAAGCGCGAAATCCGAGGGCCTCGGCATCGCGCTCATCGCGCGCATGGAAACCGACGACCCGACTGCGCTCATCGGGCTGCCGCTCATTGCGCTCACCGAGATGCTCGAGCGCGCCGGCCTTCCCGTCGTTTGATCCTCTACGCGATCCCGACTCCGCTCGGCGGCGCGCCGGCGGATGCGCTGCCCGCCTCGGCACTGCAGACGATCAGAACGATCTCGGATTTCGTCGTCGAGAACGCAAAAAGCGCGCGCGCTTTTTTGGGCGCCGTTGGTATGCCTCTGCCTTTACAAAAGCTTCACATCGTGCAGATCGGTGAAGATCCGCTGCCGATGCTTCAACCCCTGCGCGAAGGGCGGCCGCTCGGGTTGCTTTCGGAAGCGGGCTGCCCGGCGATTGCCGATCCGGGCGCGCGGCTCGTCGAGGCGGCGCACGCCGAGGGCTTTCGCGTCGTGCCGCTGGTCGGCCCCTCCGCCATCACGCTCGCGCTCATGGCCTCGGGGCTCGAGGGACAGCGCTTCGCTTTCTGCGGCTATCTGCCGAGGGAGCCGGCGCAGCGCGCCAAGCGAATCCGCGAGCTCGAACAACGCTCGCGCCGCGAGCGCGAGACCGAGATCTTCATCGAGACGCCGTACCGGAACGACGCGCTCCTCGACGCGCTGCTCGAGACCTGCCATCCGGGGACGCGCGTGTGCGTCGCCGCGGACCTTACCTGCCCGACCGAATCCATAAACACCCGGACCGTAGCCGATTGGCGGCGTGCGAGGCCGTCCATCGGCAAGCGGCCCGCGGTCTTTCTCCTGCTAGCGCAGGCTCAGTGACGAGCGCGCGGCGAAGTCCAGCAGCGCGCTGCTGACGCCGGCGCCGAAGCGCTTGGCGAGCTTCTCGGCGATGTTTTCCTTCTGCGTGTAATCGACGATGTCCTCGGCCTTGATCACGTCGCGCGCCACGGAGTCGAGGCTGCCGATCGCGTCGGCGAGCCCCAGGTCGATGCTCTTCTGACCGGTCCACACGAGCCCGCTGAAGGTATCCGGCGTTTCCTTCAAGCGCGTGCCGCGGCCTTCGCGCACCACGCCGATGAATTGCTGGTGAATGTCGTTGATCATCTCCTTGACGTGCTGCACGTCCTTCTCGGCCATCGGCGAGAAAGGATCGAGCATGCCCTTGTTCTCACCCGCGGTGATGAGCCGGCGCTCGACGCCGAGCTTCTCCATGAGGCCGGTAAAGCCGAAGCCGTTCATCAGCACGCCGATCGAGCCGACGATGCTCGACTTGGCCACATAGATGCGGTCGGCGCCCACGGCGACGAAGTAGCCGCCCGAGGCGCAGATGTCCTCGACCACCGCGTAGAGCGGAATGTCCGGGTACTTCTTGCGCAGGCGGCGCATCTCGTCGTAGATCGTCTGCGCCTGCACCGGGCTGCCGCCCGGCGAGTTGCAGAGCAGGACGACGCCCGCGGTGTTCTTGTCCTTGAACGCGGACTGCAGCGCAAGCGTCACCTTTTCGGCGCTGGCGTCGGTTCCCGGCCCGATGAGGCCGCTCACCTCGACCATCGCGGTGTGCTTCTTGCCGGTCGCGAGGTCGGCGCCTCCTTCCCAATCGACGAACATGACGATCAGCAGCGACAGGTACGCGAAAGTGAGCAGCTTGAAGAAGATGCCCCAGCGGCGCGCGCGCCGCTGCTCCTTCACCGCGGCCATCGCGAGCCGCGTGACCAGCTCGCGTTCCCAGGCCCCGTCGCCCGGCGTTTCTTCGTCCTTAGTCATCTTCGAACCCCGTGAAGTAAACCATGTGATTGCGTTCCTCGATGCGCAGCTTTACCAGCGGACTGCGGTTGCACGGCCCGCCGAGACAGCGGCCGTTTTGGGTGTCGTACGTCGCCCCGTGCGTCGAGCATAGCAAATCGCGTCCTTCGGAATCGAAAAATACGCCTTCCTGCCAGTCGAGCTCCATCGCGACGTGCGCGCAGCGGTTGAGGTAGGCGTGCACGCGCCCGCGGTAGCGCACGGCGAAAGCCGGCGCGGGCTGCCCGAAATACTCGACCTCGAAGCGCACGCCGCGACCCGAATCGACCAAAGCGCCGGAAGCGCAGATCAGGCGTTCGACGTCAGCCATACGCGAAGTTGCGCCACGTCGGAAAAGCAGTCGAGCGGTTCACACGCGCGCAACCCTTCCTCCGGGTGCGCGCCGTAGGCCACCGCAACGGCGTCCACTCCCGCGGCGCGTGCCATCTGCATGTCATGCGAGGTGTCGCCGATCATCAGCACGCCGTCGGCGCTCACCTTCAGCTCTTCCATGAGCTCGAGCAGCATGGCCGGGTGCGGCTTGGGATCGGTTTCGTCCGCGCAGCGCGACGCCGCAAACAGTTCCCCCAGCCCCGCGGCGGCGAGCGCGCGCTCGAGGCCCTTGCGGCTCTTGCCTGTGGCGATGCCGAGCACGTGACTTCTTGACAAACCCTCGAGAAGGTTCCGCATGCCCGGAAAAAGCTGCATCGAGTCCTCGCGTGCCAGGAAATGCCGCCGATATGCCGCGATGTATTCGGGGTAGCGCGCCGCCGGCAGGTCGGGCGCCACGATACGCAGGATTTCGTGCAGGCTCAGCCCGATGACATGGCTGGCACGCTCGCGCTCGGGGATGGCGAGGCCAAGCTCCCGGCTGGCCTCCTGCATGCAGGCGACGATGGCGCCGTGCGAATCGATGATGGTTCCGTCCCAATCGAAAACGATGAGCCGGTATCTCATGCGAACGCGGTCTCCACGAACGCGCGCATCTCGGGCGGCAGGGGCGCTTTCAGCTTCAGGGTTTCGCCGGTCATCGGATGCGGGAGGCTGAGCGTGCTCGCGTGGAGGAAAAGGCGCCTCACCCCCTGCTTCTGCAGCCGGCGGTTGAGATCGAAGTCGCCGTACTTGTCGTCGCCGAGGATCGGGTGGCCGGCGTGCGCGAGATGCACCCGGATCTGGTGGGTGCGGCCGGTGAGCAGCCGCACCTCCAGGAAACTGAATTCGGGCGACTTTTTCAACGCCGTGACCCGCGTAACGGCCGCCATGCCGCCTTCCTGGACGCTGACGCGGCGCTCGCCTTTCGCATTGACGTACTTATGGAGCGCTTCGCGGATTTCCCGGCTGCCGCCTTGCCAATGCCCCTTCGCGACGGCGAGATAGACCTTCTCGATGCCACCCTCGCGCAGCATGCGGTGCAGTTCCACCAGCGCGGCTCGCTTCTTGGCGACGAGAAGGAGGCCCGAGGTATCGCGGTCCAGGCGATGCACGAGCTCGAGAAATTTTGCCGTCGGCCGGGCCGCGCGCAGCGATTCGATGACGCCGAAGCTCACGCCGCTTCCGCCGTGCACCGCCACCCCGGCCGGCTTGTCGACGGCGAGCAGTGCCGCGTCCTCGTACACGATCGGAAATTCCGCCGGTTTTGCCGCTGCCCGCTTTTCCGCAACCCTTACGGGGGGAAGGCGAATCCTGTCTCCAGGCCGCAGCCGATAGTCGGGTTTCACGCGCCCGCTGTTGACCCGGACTTCACCGCTGCGCAGTACCCGGTAGACATGACTTTTGGGCACGCCCTTCAGATGCCGCAGCAGGAAATTGTCGATGCGCTGTGCCGCCGCCTCTTCGCCGACCTCCAGCCAACGCGCCCGAGCCTTGCTTAAGTCATTCATTTTCCGTATGATCTCGGGGTCGCTTCGAGTTGCGAGGCACAGGGAACCCATGGCGCGGCGAGCTCACGACCTTAGTTCGGGGCCGCTTCAACCGATCTCTGCAACCCGCCTCCTGCCCGGCCACAGCCGGGCCTGAAGCACTGGTTAATTTCGCTCACCGGAAGTAGCGATACTACTAGAAGCGCGCGTAGCGCTTGTTTTCCGGACCAACCTCAGCGACGCCCGCATGGCGTCAATCTCAAGGTAAACCTTAGGAGAGCAAGGACCGACTGAACATCGGCGCTCCTGCGCGCGCAGGAGAAGAACAGTGAAGCGCATGTTGTTTAACGCGACCCAGCAGGAAGAGCTGCGGGTCGCCATCGTCGACGGGCAGAAGCTCATCGACCTCGACATCGAATCGGCATCCCGGGAGCAACGCAAGAGCAACATCTACAAAGGCATCATCACCCGCATCGAGCCCAGCCTCGAAGCCGCCTTCGTCGACTACGGCGAGGAGCGGCACGGGTTCCTGCCTTTCAAGGAAGCCGCGAGAAGCTACTTCAAGCCCGACATCGACGTCGGCCGCGCCCGCATCCAGGACGCCCTGCGCGAAGGCCAGGAGCTCATCGTCCAGGTCGAGAAGGACGAGCGCGGCACCAAGGGAGCGGCGCTCACCACCTTCATCAGCCTCGCCGGCCGCTATCTTGTCCTGATGCCGAACAACCCGCGCGGCGGCGGGGTTTCGCGCCGCGTGGAGGGCGAGGACCGCAACGAGCTGCGCGACACGCTCGACCAGCTGCAGGTCCCGGACGGCATGAGCGTCATCGCCCGCACCGCGGCGATCGGGCGCACCCTCGAAGAGCTCACCTGGGACCTCAACTACCTGCTGCAGCTCTGGACCGCCGTCGAGAGCGCGTCGAAGGACCAGTCGAAGAAGCCCTTCCTCATTTATCTGGAGTCGAGCCTCGTCATCCGCGCGATCCGCGACTATTTCCAGCCCGACATCGGCGAGCTTCTGATCGACACCGAGGAGATCTACGAGCAGGCCAAGGCCTTCATGCAGACGGTGATGCCCGGCAACGTCAACAAGGTGAAGTTCTACCGCGACGACGTGCCGCTCTTCTCCCGTTTCCAGATCGAGCACCAGATCGAGAGCGCCTACTCCCGGCAGGTGACCCTCCCGGCCGGCGGGTCCATCGTCATCGACCATACCGAGGCGCTGGTCGCCATCGACGTCAACTCGGCGCGCGCCACGCGCGGCGGCGACATCGAAGAAACGGCGTTCCGGACCAACCTCGAGGCCGCCGAAGAGGTCGCCCGCCAGCTGCGCCTGCGCGACCTGGGCGGGCTGATCGTCATCGACTTCATCGACATGGAGTCGCAGCGCAACCAGCGCGAGGTGGAGAACCGCCTGCGCGAGGCGCTGAAGTACGACCGCGCCCGGGTGCAGATCGGCAAGATTTCGCGCTTCGGGCTGATGGAGCTGTCGCGCCAGCGCCTGCAGCCTTCGCTGGAAGAAACCGCGCACATCAACTGCCCGCGCTGCAGCGGCACCGGATTCATCCGCGGCACCGAGTCCACCGCCCTGCACGTGCTGAGGATCATGCAAGAAGAGGCGATGAAGGAAAACACCGGCGCCGTGCACGTGCAGGTGCCCGTTGACGTCGCCTCGTTCCTGCTGAACGAGAAGCGCGCCGAGATCCAGAAGCTGGAAGCCCGCCTCAAGGTCAACATCGTGATGGTCCCCAACCCGCACCTGGAGACTCCGCACTACAAGGTCCAGCGCCTGCGGCACGAGGAACTCAATGAAATGGAGCACGTGCCGGCGAGCTACGAAATGGTCGAGCGGCCGGAAGAGCCGAAGGCGCCCGGCGCAGAGGAAGAGGCGAAGCGCGAGCGGCAGGAGGCAGTAGTCAAGGGCATCACCCCGGCGCAGCCCGCGCCCATGGTGGACGAATCCCTGCCGCGTCCCGCGCGTGTCCCCGAGGCCCGCCCGGCGCCCCAGCCGGCGCCGCAGCAGGCGGCGCAGCAGATCGTGCAGCCGGTCGCCGCGGTGGCCGAAGGCTTCCTTTCCCGGCTCTTCGGTCTGTTCAAACCTGCGGCGCCCGCAACCGCCCCGCAGGCCGCGGCCCCTGCCCCCGCGCAAACGGCGCAGCGTCCGCAGCGCGAGCAGCAGCAGCGCCGCGACCAGCAGCCGCGGCGCGATCAGCGGCAGGATCAGCAGCGCCGCGAAGGCCGCGACGGCCGCCGCGACGGCCGCCCGCGCGACGACGGTCGCGAACGGCAGCAGCAGGGCCGGCTCGAGCAGCGCCGCAACGGCCAGCAGCGCGGCGAGCGCCGTCCCGAGCAGCAGCGCCAGCCGCGCCCGCAGCAGCCTCAGGCGCAACAGCAACCGCCTCAGCCCCAGGCGCAACCGCCGCAGCCGCAGCCGCCGCGTGAAGGCGGCGACGAGCAACGCCGCGGCGGCCGCCGGCATCGGCGCGACCGTCATCGCGACCGGCAGGAGCAGCAGGCGACGCCGGGCGGCACGGGACTATCCGGCCCGAGCGCGCAGCCGGGGCATGCCGCCGTCGAGCCGCCGGCTTACCTGATGAAGGAGCCGCGCCGGGAGGAGGCGCATCACGAAGCGATACGCGAAGAGCAGCGCAAGGAAGCGCTGCGCCGCGAAGAAGAACAAGCCCGCGAAGAGCCGCGGCAGGAAGAACCGAAACGCGAAGAGCCGCGCGCCGCGGAACCAGCGCCGCAACGCCCGGAACCGAAAATCGACTCAACGGCGCTTCTCGAGAGCTCGGGCCTCGTCATGGTCGAGACCGACCGCGGCAAAGCCGCGCAGGTCGCCCCGCAGCCCGAGGAGCCGCAGCGTCTCGGTCGCCCGCGGCGCGAGCGGCCGAAGCCGCTGCCGCAAGACGAGGAGCTGCAGCAGGTGGAAACTAGGAAGTAGCGCTGCGGATTTCGTGGAGGAGGCCTAGGCAGGCCGCCTCCACCATGTCGAGCACCTGCTCGAACTCTTCCGGCCCGCCGTAGTACGGGTCGGGCACGTCGTGGCCGCGCACCAGCATGCGCAGCTTTGGGCGGTGCTGCGCGGGGCAATGCCGCTGCAGCAGCTCGAGGTGCCCGCGATCCATCGCGACGATGAGATCGAACTCCTCGAAGTCGCGCTTGCGCACCTGGCGCGCGCGCTGGGCGCTGAGGTCATAGCCCCGCTCCTTCGCGTGCTTCTGCGCCCGCTCGTCCACTGGATTTCCGACGTGGTAGTCGTGCGTTCCCGCGGACTCGACATGCACTTCCACACCCAATTCCCTGGACAAATGTCTGAGAACACCTTCCGCGGTCGGCGAACGGCAGATGTTGCCGGTGCAGACGAAGAGGATCCTCTTCATTCCGAAGCGAGCTCGATGCCGAACACCCGCTTTTTCAGCTCCGCGAGCTGGTCGCGCGCGCGGGCCGCCTCCTCGAACTCGAGATTCCTGGCGTGCGCCAGCATCTTCTTCTCGAGTGCCTTGATCTCGCGCGCGATCTGCTTCTCGGACATCGCTTCGTAGCGCGCTTCTTCCTGCGCGGCCTGCATCTCCGAAGCATCGTAGACGCCGTCGATGAGGTCCTTGATGCGCTTGAGGATCCCCTTCGGGGTGATGCTGTGCGTCTTGTTGTAGGCGAGCTGCTTGGCGCGCCGGCGATCGGTCTCGCCGATCGCGCGCTTCATCGAGTCGGTCATGGTGTCGGCGTACAGGATCGCGGTGCCGTTGATGTGGCGCGCCGCGCGGCCCATGGTCTGGATGAGCGAGCGCTCCGAGCGCAGGAACCCTTCCTTGTCGGCATCCAGAATGGCGACCAGCGAGACTTCCGGAAGATCGAGGCCTTCGCGCAGCAGGTTGATGCCCACGAGCACGTCGAATTCTCCGAGCCGCAGGTCGCGGATGATCTCCACGCGCTCCACGGTCTCGACCTCGGAGTGCAGGTAGCGCACCCTGACGCCGTGCTCCGAGAGGTACTCGGTCAGCTCCTCCGCCATGCGCTTCGTCAGCGTCGTGACCAGCACACGCTCCTGCTTTTTCACCCGCAGGCTTATTTCGGAAAGCAGGTCGTCGACCTGCGTGGAAGCCGGCCGCACGATCACCTGCGGATCGATCAGCCCGGTCGGGCGCACCACCTGCTCCACCACCTGCGCGGACTTCTGCCGCTCGTATTCGGCGGGCGTCGCCGAGATGAAGATCGTCTGGCGCACCACCTTCTCGAACTCGTCGAAGCGCAGCGGCCGGTTGTCGAGCGCCGAAGGCAGGCGAAACCCGTACTCGACGAGGTTTTCCTTGCGCGAGCGGTCGCCGCGGTACATGCCGCCGAGCTGCGGGATGGTCACGTGGCTCTCGTCGATGATCATCAGCGCATCGTGCGGCAGGTAATCGATGAGAGTCGGCGGCGGCTCGCCCGCCTTGCGCCCGGAGAGATGCCGCGAGTAGTTCTCGATGCCCTTGCAGAAGCCGAGCTCGGCGAGCATCTCGAGGTCGAAGCGCGTGCGCTGCTCGATCCTCTGCGCCTCGACCAGGCGGCCGGCCTTCTGAAAGAACTCGATGCGCTCGCGCAGCTCCGCCTTGATCGCGTCGATCGCGCGCAAGGTGGTCTCGCGCGGCGTAACGTAGTGGCTCGACGGGTAGACGGTGAAGCGCGCCATCGGGTGCTGCACGCGCCCGGTCAGCGGGTCGAAGACCTCGAGCTTCTCTATCTCGTCGTCGAAAAGCGAAATGCGGATCGCATGCTCCGCGTGCTCGGCCGGGAACACGTCGATGACGTCGCCGCGCACGCGGAACGTCCCGCGCCGGAAGTCGAGCTCGTTGCGCTCGTACTGCATCGCCACCAGGCGCGCGAGCACGTCGCGCTGCGCCATCTTCTCGCCCGCGCGCAGGTGCAGGATCATGCCGTGGTACTCGGACGGGTCGCCGATACCGTAGATCGCCGAGACCGTCGCCACGATCACCACGTCGCGCCGCTCGAGCAGCGACTTGGTCGCCGACAGCCGCATCTGCTCGATGTGCTCGTTGATCGAGGAGTCTTTCTCGATGTAGAGGTCGCGCGCCGGGACGTAGGCCTCCGGCTGGTAGTAGTCGTAGTAGGAGACGAAGTACTCGACCGCGTTCTCGGGGAAGAACTCGCGAAACTCGGAATAGAGCTGCGCGGCGAGGGTCTTGTTCGGCGCGAGCACCAGCGCCGGCCGCCCCATGCGCGCGATCACGTTCGCCATGGTGTAAGTCTTGCCCGACCCGGTGACGCCGAGCAGCGTCTGGAACGCGAGGCCGTCCTCGATTCCTTCCACGAGCTTGGCGATCGCCTCCGGCTGGTCGCCGGACGGCGCAAAGAGCTGATCGAGGCGGAAAGGGCTGTCGGGAAACGTTGCGACCACGTAGAATTTCGCCAGGAAAAACGTTGGATTTTAGCCGATGAACGCTCCTCACTCCCCTTCTCCTCTTGCCTCGCTGCCGATGGCGCCGAGCGATCCGATTCTCGGCGTCACCGAGGCCTACGTCGCCGACAAAAACCCCAAGAAGGTCAACCTCGGCGTGGGCGTCTACTACGACGACCAGGGAAAGATTCCGCTGCTCGAGTGCGTGCGGCATGCCGAAAGCGAGCGGCTGAAGACCGCGCCGCACCGCGGCTACCTGCCGATCGACGGCCTCGCGGCCTACGACAAGGCCGTCCAGGCGCTGGTTTTCGGGAAAGAGGACAAGCGCATCGTGACGGTGCAGGCGCTGGGCGGCACCGGCGGCCTGAAAGTCGGGGCCGATTTCCTGAAAAGGTTCTATCCCGACTCGCAGGTCTGGATCAGCGAGCCGAGCTGGGAAAACCACCGCCAGCTGTTCGAGGCCGCCGGTTTCACGGTGAATACCTATACCTATCACGACCCGCGCACCCATCTGCTCGACTTCCCGGGAATGCAGCGGGCGCTGAACGCGCTTCCGGCGGGCGCCATCGTCGTGCTGCATGCGTGTTGCCACAATCCTACCGGTGTGGACCTGACCAACGAGCAATGGCACGCGGTGCTCGACATCGTCGCCGCGCGCGGGCTGGTCCCGTTCCTCGACCTCGCCTACCAGGGCTTCGCCGAGGGGCTCGAAGCCGACGGCTACGCCGCGCGCCTTTTCGCCGAGGCGATGAATCCGGTTTTCCTGTCGAGCTCATTCTCCAAGTCGTTCTCGCTCTACGGCGAGCGCGTCGGCGCGCTCAGCATCGTGACCGCCAGTCCCGAAGAGGCGTTACGGGTTCTATCCAACGTCAAGCGCATCGTGCGCACCAACTATTCGAACCCGCCCACGCACGGTGGGCAGATCGTAGCGACGGTGCTGGGCGATCCCCAGCTGAAAGCGCTGTGGGAGCGGGAGCTGGGCGCGATGCGCGAACGCATCAAGGACATGCGCAAGCGCCTGGTGAGCAGCATCCACGCGCGGGCGCCGGGAACAGACTTCAGCTTCGTGCTGAAGCAGCGCGGCATGTTCTCCTATTCCGGGCTGACCAAGGAGCAGGTGCGCCGGCTGCGCGAGGAGTACTCCATCTACGCCATCGACACGGGCAGGATCTGCGTCGCGGCGCTCAACTCCAGGAACGTCGACTACGTCGCCGACGCGATCGCCAGCGTCATCCGCTAGACCCCCTGTGAAGGGGGTGCGAGCTTGCGAGCGGGGGGTTATTTGCAGTCGGAGGTGCCCTCGATCCGGCTGCCGATCGAGGAGCCGATCGAGGTGCCGATGCCGGGAAGCAGGACCGTCCCGATCACCGCGCCGATCACGTAGCCCCTCGTCGGCGTGACCGAGGGGTCGGACGTCGTCCCGCCCAGCGAGACCGGCACCCCGACAAACCCGCCGGTTTTCGCCACCGAGATGTCGAGCTTGCCGGAGAGCTTCTGGTCGGGCGCGATTTCGACGTTGCCGCCGGCGACGACCTTCGGCGAGCGCACGCACAGTCGGTTGATCTTCACTTGCTTGCCGCGCATCTGCAGCAGCCCGCGGAGTTCCTCGAAACTTGTCGCGTCGCCGGCCGCCGGCTTGCCGGTGATGTCTCCCGCCTTGGACAGGTCCACGCCCTGATAGGCGCCGCCCTCGACCTCGAACGGACCGTCGAGCATCAACGCATTGCCGAGCTGGTTGGCTGCCTTCGCACGCGAGGAGAAAGCCGCGTCGGCTTTCAGCCGGCCGGAAAGCTTGGCCGGCTTGCCGAACGCCTGCTGCACCGGCACGAGATCCACGCCGGCGAGCTTCGCGTTCCCCGTAACCTGCCACTGCTTGGTCCAGCTCGCGCGCGCCGTGCCGGCGATCTTGCCGCCGTAGAGCAGGCCTTCGATCTTGGTGAGATCGAGCTGCTCGCCCTTGAGCGTGCCCTGCACTGCGAGCGCATCGAATTTAAGCGGCGCACCCGCGGGCAGGATCCATTGCTTGGCTGTGAAGGTGAAGGCCTTCGAGGCGTCCAGCTCCAGCTTCATCGAGCCGTCGCGCGTCTCGAGCAGCGCCCGCTCCAGGCTGAAACCTTCGCCGAGCGCCACATCGGCGTCGAATTGCGGCACCCGGAGCTTCGAGTGCTGCAAGTTCACTTCCTTCAGCACCAGCCGCCGTACGAAGATCGGCTCGCCGCCCTGGCTCTTCGGCATGCCCTTCGGGATCGCGAGCGCCGATTCCCGCACGTACACCCGCTCCGCCTGAATGAGGCGGATGCTGCGCGCTCCGGACACGAACGACGTCACGTCCGGAACGATCTCCAGCTCGCCGATGGTGAGGTCCATTTTCCGGCCGACGGCGATGCCGTTCGCCACCATGCGCGGCGTAGGCAGCGGATGCAGCCTCAGCTCGTCGATGCTGACCGGCTGGCCGAGCTTCTCGGACGCGATGCGCTCGAGCTCGGGAATGAACCCCGAAATGGGCACGAGGAACGGTGTAGCGATCGCGAGCAGAATGAACAGCGCGATCCCGATCAGCGACCAGTGCAGTCCCCTTCGACCCCTGCCCCCCATAATCGCTACGATAGCCTTAAAAAGGCGCGCTGCGATGGGGTAAAATCCGCCCTTCGCTTCAGATCCCCGATAGCTCAGTCGGTAGAGCGACGGACTGTTAATCCGCAGGTCGTAGGTTCGAGCCCTACTCGGGGAGCCAAACGTTTTTCTTAGCCCGCACCGCCATCGCCAGGGCGAGGCTTTGCCGCAAGTGCGGCCGCGATGCGCGGCGGCGGCCGGAAAAGAAACAACGCGGCGAGTACCAGCCCCGCGCCGAGAAGTTGGACCGGTGCCAGGTGCTGTCCGAGGATCAAGGCAGAAAGCAGCAGCGTCGCAATCGGTTCGAAGTTCATGAAGAACCCGGTGCGCATGGCGCCGAGATGAACCGTGGCCGCAAAGAGTCCGATCGTTGCGAAGGCGTAGAACAGCGTCACCCCGGCGATGCCGACCCAGCCGACGCGGTTTACGGGCAAGGTGACGGTCCCTGCCAGCGCGCTGGCGATTACAAAAACGAGCGTGACCAAGAACGCCATATGAAGGGTGACGGGACGCGTGTCGCGTCCCGCAAACAAGGTGTTCATAAGAAGAAAAACCGTCGCCCAGGAAAACGCGCTTATCACTGCTAGCAGCACGCCGCTCGCCTGCGCGGCGCTCATGTCCACGTTGAGCGCCAACGCGAGCCCCACGAAGGCGAACAACAGCCCGCAGAAAGCCCTCCAGCGAAAGCGCTCGGCGCCGCGAAGCCAGGTGAACGCGCTCACGATGGCCGGCCATAGGTAAAAAATCAGTATCGCGAGCGGCACCGGAATCTCGGCTATCGCCGCGTTTATGCAATACGTGTTCACGCACAAAGGGATGCCGATGCCGAAAGCAGTAAATCTGTCGCGGCGGCTCAGGGCCCACGGTATCCGGGCCAGGCGGAAATACGCGACAAAAATAATGAGAGCGCCGATGGACCGCAGGGTTACGACGGTCAATGGCGTAGCGCCCCCCTGCAGCGCCAACGCAGTCGATACGCCGACCATGGCAAACGAGCCCGCGAATACCAGTAGATGAGCTGCTGTCGGGCGGCTGAAGTCCACGATAGGGATGCGCAACCATTATGATTCACGGATGCGGCCCATGCACGAAACATCACTCGAGAAGCTCGGCGCGGCTGCGGGCGAGTTGCTGAAGCAGAGAAAGCAGACGCTCGCCGTGGCGGAGTCGTCGGGCGGCGGATTGATCAGCGCAGCGCTGCTCGCCGTGCCCGGCGCGTCGGCCTACTTCCTGGGCGGCGGCGTCATCTATACGGTCGCGAGCCGCATCGCGCTCTTGGGAATCGCCGCCGAAGAGGTCAGGCACATGCGCTCGGCGAGCGAGCCGTACGCACGGCTCCTTGCGCGGCGGGTGCGCGAGCGGCTGGGCACGACGTGGGGTCTGAGCGAAACCGGCGCCGCCGGCCCCACCGGCAACCGCTACGGCGACGCCCCGGGCCACGCCTGCATCGCGGTGAGCGGCCCGGTCGAGGCGGCGATTACCGTGGAGACGGCGAGCGCCGAGCGAGAGGCCAATATGTGGCGCTTCGCGCGGGAGGCCGTCGAATTGCTGGAATCGTGCCTGCGGCAGGCGCCGATTACTTGATCCGCATCGGCGGGGGCGTGAAGTCTACGAAGCGCCGGCCCAGCGCTTTACCGATTTGAGGATGCGCGCGTCCGCGAAGCCGAGCTGCGCGAGAACCGGCGCGCGCTCGAAGATCTCGCCGTAGCGCCGGATGAGATCGCCCTCGAGCTCGCAGCAGCTCACGCCCGAGAAGCGCACGCGTCGGCCTTCGCTCCCGGCCATTTTGGATACGTACGAGAACCCGTAGCGCGCGTAACCAGTGCGGCCGTCCGACACCGCGCCCGAGAAGGTCCAGGCGAAATACCGCCCGGCGTGAAGCACGCGGCGGCGTCCTCGGCGTCGCCGGCGCAGATCGCAGCGCCCAGGCGGCGGATCAGCGAAGCAAAGCGCTCGTTCTCCGCGCTCATCGGCTTTGCAGCGCCCGGTCGGACACGAACGGATTGGCCGAGCGTTCCTCGCCGAAGGTGGAGAGCGGGCCATGGCCGGGGATGAAAGTGACGTCGTCGCCCAGCGGCCACAGGCGCGTCGTGATCGAGCGGATCAGCGCGGCGTGGTCGCCGCGCGGAAAGTCGGTCCTGCCTATGGAGCCGGCGAAGAGAACGTCGCCGACGATGGCGAAGCGCTCGGCGGCGCTGTAGAAGATCACGTGCCCGGGCGTGTGGCCGGGGCAATGGCGCACCTCGAGCTCGCAGCCGCCCACCGACACCTTGTCGCCGTCCTCGAGCCAGCGGTCCGGCTCGAACGGCTCGGCCGGCGGAAATCCGAGGCCTGCGGTAGCTCTCGGCAGCTGCTCGATCCAGAAGCGGTCTTCGCGCTGCGGGCCCTCGATCGGCACGCCGGTTCTGCGGCGCAATTCGGCCGCGCCGGAGCAGTGGTCGAGGTGCCCGTGGGTGATGAGGATTTTCTCCAGCGTCGCGCCCGTCTCGCCGAGCGCTTGCACGACCCGGTCGAGATCGCCGCCGGGATCCACGACCGCAGCTTTGCCGGTCGCCTCGTCGACGAGGATGGCGCAGTTCTGCTGGAACGGCGTGACCGGGACGATCGAGACCTTCACTCGGCGCGGATGTTGGCCTCGCGGATGATCTTCGCGTTCTTGGCCGATTCCGCTTCGATGAACGCGGCAAACTCGACCGCGTCGTGGCCCGTCGGCTGGAAGCCGAGCGCTCCCATGCGCTCGCGCACCTCGTTGGACTGCAC
Organism: Betaproteobacteria bacterium; assembly: GCA_004297625.1. Taxonomy (GTDB): domain Bacteria; phylum Pseudomonadota; class Gammaproteobacteria; order Burkholderiales; family SG8-39; genus SCGC-AG-212-J23. Next base: position 101,839 of record SCTY01000059.1, read on the forward strand.
CGCGCGGATCGCGGTGGTCTCGAGCTTCGTGACGATGGCGCGCGGCAATTTCGCCGGGCCCCACAGCCCGTACCACGAGTACGTCTCGAGCTCGGGCATGCCCGCCTCGGCCACGGTCGGCACGTCGGGATACTGCGGGCTGCGCTGCGCGCTGGTGATCGCGAGCGCACGCAACTTGCCGGACTTCACCTGCGGGCCGGAGGACAGCACCGGGTCGATCATCGCGCTCACCTGCCCGCCGATGAGGTCGGGCAGCGCCTGTCCCGTGCCCTTGTACTGGATGATCGGCACGTCGACGCCCGCGCGCAGCCGGAAGAGCGCGATCGCGAGATGCCCGGCGGAGCCGAAGCCCGAGGTGGCCAGGTTGTACTTCTTGGGGTCGGCGCGCAGCACTTCGGCGAATTCCTTGACGCTGCGCGCCGGGACGCCGGGGTAGACCGTAAAGAGCAGCGGCCCGCGCGCGAGCTCGGCGATCGGGGTGAAGTCTTTCACGGCGTCGTAAGGCAGCGACTTCAGTACGTGCTGGTTGATGATGTGGATCGAGGCGTTGACGTAAAGCGTGTAACCGTCCGGCTGGCTTTTCGCGACCACGTCTGCGCCGAGCGTGGTCGAGGCTCCGGCGCGGTTGTCGAACACCAGTGGCTGGCCGAGATATTCGGAGAGCTTGGCGCCCACCATGCGCGCGACGCCGTCGACCGCGCCGCCCGGCGGCGTCGGAATGACGATGCGCACCGGCCTGACCGGGTATTCCTGGGCCTGCGCGAGGGTCGCGAGGCCGAGGAATGCGAGAAGGAGGAGCTTTTTCAGGCGGCCATGGCGAGCTTGGGCTGGATCTTGTAGCCGTATTTCTTGTCCAGACCGAGCTCCTGAACGATGCGAATGCCCGCCATCAGCGCCTCGCCCTCGAGGTTGCGCAGCGGCTTTCTCAGCTTGCCGACCGGAAGCCCGAGCGCGCGCATGAGCGATTTCGGCGCCACCGGGTTGATCGCGGAGTAGTTGAAGTGCATGAGCGGCAGCAGGCGCAGATACATCTTGCGGAAGTTCTCGGCGTCCGCGTAGCTCTTCCACGGCGTCGAGAGCACCGCCATCTCCTGCGGCGCGATGTTGCCGGTCATGTTGGCCGTGCCATGGCCGCCGAGGCTCAGGGTCGGCACCACGAGGCCGAGATTCGGCGAGTCGCAGCACATGATGGTGGCCTCCGGCTTGGCGGCGAGGACCTGTGCCACCTGCGCCACGCGCGTGGTCGATTCCTTGAGGATCACGTAGTTCGGATGCTTGAGCAGCCGCAACACATGCGTCCAGTGAAGATCGGTCTTCACGCGCGGCGGGTTGTTGTAGATGCCGAGCGGAAACTCGAGCGCGTCGGCGACCTCCTGGTAATGGCGCTCGACGTCGTCCTCGGGACCGCAGATGTAGGGCGGCGCCGCGATGATCGCCCCATCGCCGCCGTTCGCCTTGACGAAGCGCACGTTGTCGATCACCTGCTGCGTCGTGTTCCCGGTGCAGCCGTAGAAGAACTTCATCTTTCCGGTCTTCATCTTCGCCGTCTCGATGACGATCTGCTTCTTCTCTTCGGGCTCGAGCAGTGAAGGCTCGCCGGTCGAGCCCATGATGAGCACGGCCACCGTGCCGTTGTCTTCTTGGTGCTTGAGAAGCGTGCGCCATGCGCCGAAGTCGACGGCGCCGTCTTCGTTGAACGGCGTGGGTGGAGCGACGAACGAACCTTCGATGCGCAGCTTTGCCATGGAGCCTCCGCGAAACGAAAAAAAGCCTAACATAATTGGATGGAGCTGGGGATCAAAGGCCGCCGCGCGCTGGTGTGGGGCGGAAGCCGCGGCATGGGCCGCGCGGCCGCCGGGCAGCTCGTGCGCGAAGGCGTCGAAGTCACGATCGCGGCTCGCAATCGAGAACGATTGGCAAAAACAGCGGAAGAGCTCGGCGTCAAAACCGTAGCGGCGGATCTCACCACGCAGGAAGGACGCGCCGCGGCGCTCGCGGCCTGCCCGCAGCCCGACATCCTCATCAATAACGCCGATGGTCCTGCGCCGGGCGATTTTCGCCAGTGGACGCGCGAGCACTGGCTCGGCGCGCTCGATTCGGTGATGCTCGGGCCGATCTTCATGATCCAGCTCGTGGTCGACGGCATGATCGCGCGCCGCTTTGGCCGCATCGTCAACATCAGCGCGCGCACGGTGAAGAGCCCGCAGCCGGAAGCCGGGCTATCGAACGGCGCGCGCTCGGGCCTTATCGGCTTCGCCGCCGGCCTCGCGCGCCAGGCCGTGCGCCACAACGTGACCATCAACAACCTGCTGCCGGGAATCTTCGATTCGGATGCGCAGCGCGAGCACGTGCGCAGCATTGCGGCGTTGACCGGCCGTCGTTACGAGGAAATTTGGGACTCAAGAGCAAAAGAAAACCCTGCGGGGCGCTACGGCCGCCCGGAAGAAGCCGGCGCCTATATCGCGTTCCTCTGCTCCGCGCAGGCGGGCTTCATCACCGGGCAGAACCTGCTGATCGACGGCGGCCAGTATCCGGGAACGTTCTAGAAGCGCCGCGCGCTGAAGGGCGAGATGTCAATCGAGGGGTTTTTCCCTGCAATCAGTTCACTGATCAGCTTTCCTGTAAGCGGCGCGCCGCACATTCCCATGTGTCCGTGCCCGAAGGCGTAATAGGCGTTGCGGTAACGCGATGATGGGCCGATTACCGGTAAAGAGTCGGGAAGCGACGGACGGAATCCGAGCCAGCGGCTAAGGCGCGACTCGTCGTGCCGGGCGAGCAGGCCCGGAAGGATGCGCCGGCCGTGATTCAGCATCGCATCGGTGCGCGCCCAGTTCGCCGGCGCCTCGAGCCCGCCGAGCTCGACCGTGCCGGCGAGCCGCAAGCCGGTTTCCATCGGCGTGATGCCGAAGCTCGCGTCAACGAAGATCGCCGGAGCGCGCAGCGTCTTCTCCGGAGCTTTCACGATCACGTGATAGCCGCGCTCGGTGTCGAGCGGCACGCGGTCGCCGAGCTGCGCCGCGAGCGGCTTCGACCAGGCCCCGGCAGCGAGCACCACGGCACTCGCGGGATGCCGGCCGCGGTCGGTTCGCACCGCCGTGATGCGCTGTCCGTTCGATTCGAAGCCCAGAACCCGCTCCTGCGCGATGCGGGCACCTCGCGCGGCGAGCTGCTGCGCAAGAGACTGAACCAGGCGCAAGGGATTCGTCGTGAACCCGTTATCCGGTATGAAGCGCGCGTGCGTGACGGCGGCTCCGAGATCGGGCTCGCGCTCGGCGAGCGTGCGCCGCTCGAGATCCTCGATGAGGATGCCGTTGCGCCGCCTGAGATCCATGGCGCGCGCATCGCCGCGCCAGGCCGCCTCGCTCGCGTACAGGTAAAGCATTCCCTGCTTGCGCACGAGCGCCTCGGCGCCGGCATCGCGAAGCAGCGGCGCGTAATGCGCAGCCGAGTCCTTGAGCAAAGCGCGCAGCGCGCGCGCCTGCGCCTCGACGCGCGCGGGCGCCGACGCGGCGGCGAAGCGCAACAGCCAGGGAACGAGCCGCGGAAGATACGACCAGCGGATAGCGAGCGGTCCTTCGGGATCGAGGAGCCAGCGCGGCACCTTCGCCAGCGTTCCTGGCATCGCCACCGGAACGATCGAAGACGCCGAGAAAATTCCGCCGTTGCCGAAGGAGGCGCCCATGCCCGGCTCGCCGTGATCGATGAGCAGCACCTCGCGGGCGTCGCGCTGAAGATACGCGGCGCTGCACGCGCCGACGATGCCGGCGCCGATGACCACGACCGGCGCCGGGTTTTGTGTGTTTATGGCCGCTCCTTTATGGGAAGATTTTACTGGCTATGCCCGAACAGCGTTTCCCCCAGCTCGCTCACTGGGGCGCCTATACCGCGGTGGTGAAGGACGGCCGGCTGGTGCGCTGCGAGCCGTTCGAGCGCGACCGCCATCCGTCGCCGATGCTCGACGCCATCCCGGAGATGGTGTATTCGCCGCTGCGCATCGCCCGTCCGGCGGTGCGCGAGGGCTGGCTCAAGAAGCGCCAGCGCGCAGGCCGCGGCGCGGAGCGCTTCGTCGAGGTCGATTGGGACCAGGCGCTGTCGCTTGCAGCCGAGGAGCTCGCACGCGTGCGCAGCGAGCACGGCGCAGCGTCGATTTTCGGCGGCTCGTACGGCTGGTCCTCGGCAGGCCGCTTTCACCATGCGCGCACCCAGCTGCGCCGCTTCCTCTACGCCGGCGGCGGCTGTACCGACCAGGTCGGGAACTACTCGTGGGGCTGCGCGCAGTTTTTCTTGCCGCACGTCCTGGGCACGTACGAGTCGGTGGACGGGAAAGTGACCGACTGGCCGAATCTGATCCGCCACACGAAGCTGTTCGTCGCGTTCGGCGGCATGGCGCTGAAGAACGGCCAGGTCGCCTCGGGCGGCATCGGCGAGCACACGATGCTGCAGTGGATCGAGCAGGCGAAGCAGGCGGGCATGGAATTCGTCGTGGTCAGCCCGACACGCGCCGATTGCCCCGCCGTGCTCGGCGCGCAATGGATCGCCGTCCGGCCAAACACCGACGCGGCGATGATGCTGGCGATGGCTCACGTGCTCGCCACCGAGAACCGCCACGACCGGAAATTCCTCGACGCTTGCTGCACCGGCTGGGAAAGGGTCGAGGCTTACCTCGCCGGGCGCTCCGACGGCACGCCGAAAACGCCCGAATGGGCCGCGGCGATCTGCGGCGTGCCGGCCGACACGATCCGCGACCTCGCCCGCCGGCTCGCCGGTACGCGCTCGTTCCTCACTGCGGCGTGGTCGCTGCAGCGGGCGCATCACGGCGAGCAGCCCTACTGGGCGCTCATCACGCTCGCCGCGATGCTCGGCCAGATCGGCCTGCCCGGCGGCGGTTTCGGCTTCGGCTTCGGCTCGATGGGCGCCATCGGCAATCCACGCGGCGCCGGCTCGCCCGCGATGCCGCTCGGCAGCAACGCCGGGCCGAAGATCCCGGTCGCGCGCGTGGCCGACATGCTGCTCTCGCCGAACGCCGAATACGACTTTAACGGCGAGCGTCATCGCTACCCCGATGTGCGACTCGTCTACTGGGCGGGCGGCAATCCGTTCCACCACCATCAGGACCTGAACCGGCTGCGAGTCGCCTGGTCGCGGCCGGAAACGGTGATCGTGAACGACACCTGGTGGACGGCCACCGCGCGGCGCGCGGACATCGTGCTCCCGGCAACGACGACGCTCGAGCGCAACGACGTCGGCGCCGGGGCACGCGATCGCTTCATCTTCGCCATGCACAAGGCGATCGACCCGATCGCCGGCTCGCGCCACGACTTCGACATTTTTCGCAGCCTCGCCGGCAGGCTCGGGTATGAAGAGAAGTTTTCGGAAAACAGGGACGAGAGCGCGTGGTTGCACACGATCTACGGGCGCGCGCGCGAAGCGCATGCGAAGGCCGGCAGCGCGCTGCCCGCATTCGACGCGTTCTGGCAGGCGGGCTACGTCGAGCAGCCGCTGCCCGCGCAGGATTTCGTCATGTTCGCCGAATTCCGGGCCGATCCAAAGGCGCACCCGCTCAGGACGCCGAGCGGCCGGATCGAGCTCTATTCGGAGCGTATTGCGGGCTTCGGTTACGCCGACTGCCCGCCGCATGCCGCATGGATCCCGCCGCGCGAATGGCTCGGCGCCGAAGCCGCGCGCCGCTTCCCGCTGCATCTGGTGACGATCCAGCCGCCGGCGCGGCTGCACGGGCAGATGGACCCCGGGCCGGTCTCGCGCCGCACCAAGATCGCCGGGCGCGAGCGGGTAGCGATGAATCCGGCGGACGCCGCCGCGCGCGGCCTCACGAGCGGCGACGTGGTGCGCATCTTCAACGAGCGCGGCGAGTGCCTCGGCGGCCTGCAGATCGACGCGGGAACCGCGCCCAGCGTGATCGTCATGGCGACCGGTGCCTGGTACGACCCGGCGGACGATTCGTCGCGGCCGCTCGAGCGGCACGGCAACCCGAACGTGCTCGCCTTCGACGCCGGCACTTCGCGCCTCGCGCAGGGACCGAGCCCCCTGTCCGTTCTCGTGCAAGTCGAAAAATGGACCGCCGAGGCGCCTGCCGTGCGCGCGTTCGACCCCCCGGAGATCGCGTCATCAAGTCTGCCGAGGTGAACCGAATTACTCCTCCTGAGCCGGCTCAGACGCGCGGGCGGATCACGCGCTCGGGCGACTCGCCATAGGGCGGGCTGTAGATGACGAGGACCTTGGCGGGCTGCTCGCTCGTAACGGTGAACACGTGCATCTCGCCAGGCGGAAAGTAGCAGGCGTCCCCCGGCTGGAGCTCGCAGCGCTCGCCGGCAACTTCGGCAACGGCGCTGCCCTCGAGCATGTAGCAGATCTGCTCGATCCCCGGATGCGCGTGCGGAAGCGCGCCCTTCCCCTTCTCGACGACGCCGAGCAGGACCTCGACGTTGCAGTCGCCGACAGTGTCCGGGCCGATCAGGCGCCGGTTGGTCGTGCCGGTATGGTTGGCGGGGTGATACAGCGGCAGCTCGGCGCCGCGCACGAAGAAGCGTCTTGCCATGTCGGAAAGCCTCCTGAAATCTCGCGGTCGGCTGCTAGTCGCTGACTTGCATGCCCGATTCTTTGATCACCTTCCCCCACTTCTCGGTCTCGGTGCGTACGAATTCACCGAGCTCTTCGGGAGTCGTGGGCGTGGGCTCGAGGCTTTGCAGCGAAAGCGCAGCCGTGACTTCCGGCTGGGCGAGGACCTTGCGCGTATCGGAATTCAGACGATCGACAATGCTGCGTGGTGTCTTCACCGGCACGAACAAGCCATACCACGTCATGGCTGAATAGCCCGGAACGCCGGCCTCGTCCACGGTCGGCATGTCCGGAGCAAGGGCGGTGCGCTTTGCGCTGCTCACGGCGAGAGCGCGGACCTTGCCCGCTTTGACGTGCGGCCACAACGGCCCGATGCTCGATAGCATGACTTGCACGTCGCCGGCCAGCAACGCGGGAATGGCGGCTCCCGCTCCCTTGTAGGGCACGCGCACCAGCTCGATGCCTGCCTGCGAATTGAACATGGCGGTAGCGAGATGAATCGGCGTGGAGGTCGAACCGTAGAACAACTGGCCTTTCTTTGATTTCGCCAGCGCCATCAGCTCGCCCAGCGTTTGCGCCGGGACCGAAGGGTGCACCACGAAGAGAAGCGGCGAACCTCCGATCAGCGTAATCGGCGCCAGATCCTTGACCGGATCGAACGGCAGTTTTCGATACAGGGTCGGGTTCATCGAGATGGCGCTGCTCTCGAGCAGCACGGTGTGGCCGTCGGGTGCTGCCCGCACGACCGTCTCCATCGCAATGTTGGCATCGGCGCCCGGACGATTCTCCACGATGACTGGCTGGCCAAGGTGCGTCGCCAGCCTCGGAGCGATGGTCCGCGCAAGGGCGTCGGCCGGCCCGCCGGCCGAGTATCCGATTACCATGCGTATGGGTCTTGAGGGGTACTGCGCCTGCGCAAGGCACGGCAACGCTGCCAGGAACGTGGCCAGTGCCACCCCGCTGAAGAAGCATCTCGCTGTCTGGATTGGTTGCATGGCTCCTCCTTTAAGAGAACCGCTCCCTTTCGCAGGGTATAGAGGCCCTTGCCCTGCTACGCGCTCCGTAGGCAAGGCTTGTTGACCTCGCTCAACAAGCGGTCTAGATCGCGCCGAGCGAGCCGCGCCCGCGCCTAAGATGAGTTACCCCGTGAGCAAGCCAGAGCGAAAGGCGCCCCTGTTGTTCGAGCCGATCACGCTGCGCGGTGTGACGGCTCGCAACCGCATCGTGGTGTCCCCGATGTGCCAGTTCTCGTCCGTGGACGGCGGGCCGACCGATTGGCATCTGGTGAACTCGGGGAAATACGCCATAGCGGGAGCCGGCGTCGTGTTCACGGAGGAGACGGCGGTCGAGGCGCGCGGCCGCAAGACCCACGAGTGCGCGGGCCTGTATTCCAATAGCCACATTGCGGGCTACCGCCGCATCACCGAGTTCGTGCGCGCGCGCGGCGCGGTGCCCGCGATCCAGCTCGGCCACGCGGGCCGCAAGGCATCATGCGACTCGCCGTGGAATCTGTTTCGTCCGCTGATCGAAAGTGACCTGGCGCGCGGCCTCGCGCCATGGACGTGCGTCTCGGCGAGCGCCGTGCCCGCGCCGCGCGAGGGATCCCCGGTTCCAGTTGCGCTTTCGGTGAGTGAGATCGGCGCCGTGATCGGCTCATGGCGCGAGGCAGCGCGTCGCAGCGTGGACGCAGGCTTCGACATCTGCGAGATCCATGGTGCGCACGGCTACCTCATGCACCAGTTTCTCAGCCCACTCGCGAACCGCCGCACCGACGCCTACGGCGGTGACCTGCGCGGCCGGATGCGGTTTGCGCTGGAGGTAGTGGAGGCGGTGCGGACAGTCTGGCCGCATGACCGGCCGCTTTTCTTCCGTGTCTCGGCGATGGACGGTCCGGGCGGCATGTGGAGCCTGGAGGATACGGTGGAGCTTTCGCGCGAACTCGTGCAGCGCGGCGTCGACGTGATCACCTGCTCCTCGGGCGGGATCGGCGGACCGATGAGCACGGAAGTCGTGCCACGTGTCCCCGGATACCACGTGCCGTACTGCGAGCGTGTACGACGAGAAACGGGGGCGAGAACCTGCGCGGTCGGGCTGATCACGGAGCCGCATCATGCCGAGCAGATCCTGCAATCGGGCCAGGCCGATCTGATCGCCCTGGCGCGCGAGCTACTCTACGATCCGCACTGGCCGGTGCACGCCGCGAACGCGCTGGGCTTGCCGGGTTACCTGGATGTGCTTCCGAGGGAGTTTTCATGGTGGTTGAAACGCAGGGAGCAGTTGCGAACCTTGACGGCGGATCAATGATGGGGCAATTTCAATACATCACGCTCGAGCGCCGCGCGGACGGCGTCGCCCTTCTCACGCTCAACCGTCCGGAGAAGCTGAACGCGTTCGACCGCGCCATGATCGATGAATGGCAGCGCGCGCTCGGTGTGGTGAAAGACGACGCTGCGACGAGCGTGCTGGTCCTGACCGGCGCGGGGCGCGCCTTCTGCGCAGGCGGCGATGCCGACGACATGCTCAGGCTGGAGCATGCGGGCAATATCGAGCGCAGAGAATACCTGCGCAATATCCACCGCATTCCGCTAGCGCTAGAGAGCCTCGACAAGCCGGTGATCGCCGCGATCAACGGCGCGGCCCGCGGGGCGGGTATGGACATGGCACTCATGTGCGATCTACGCGTTGCGGCCGCCTCGGCCACCTTCGCCGAGAGCTACATCAATCTGGGCCTTGTTCCCGGTGACGGTGGCATGTACTTTCTACCGCGCCTGATTGGCACGGCGCGTGCGCTCGAGCTGCTTTGGACCGGACGCGCCATCGACGCACCGGAGGCGGAACGGATCGGCCTGATCAGCCGCGTGGTGCCGGATTCGGAGGTCCTCGCCGCCGCACTCCAGCTTGCCGCGGTAATCGCGGCGCAGCCGCAAGAAGCCATACGCATCTGCAAGAGAGGCGTATATCAGAGCCTCTCAGGCTCGCTTGCGGCGCATCTCGATGCGGTCGCTTCGCACATGGCCGTGCTGTACGACACGCCCGAATTCAGGGCGCGCTTGAAGGCATTCAGGGAACGCAGGAAATAAGAGACCGGAGGCATCGGCATGCACGGCGACTTCGCAGACGGGCCCCTGACGGGGATAAAGGTGCTCGATCTGACGAACGTGGTGATGGGGCCGTACGCCACGCACATCCTGGCCGACATGGGCGCGGACGTCATCAAGATCGAAAGCGCCGATAGCGATTTCATGCGCAATTACAGGCCCTACCGGCACCGTGGCATGTCGGGCCAGGTGCTGCAGCTGCATCGCAATAAGCGCAGCCTGGTGCTGGATCTCAAGCGAACGAAGTGCGCCGCGGCGCTCCAGCGGCTCATCGCCAAATGCGACGTACTGGTGCACAGCATGCGCCCCAAGGCGATCAAGCGGCTGGGGTTCGATTACGACCGGGTGCGAGAGATAAATCGGGATATCGTCTACTGCGGCGCCTACGGATTTGGCAAGGGCGGGCCTTACGAAGACAAGGCCGCTTACGACGACATGATCCAGGCCTCGTGCGGTATCGTCGAACTCAACCAGCGCGTGCGCGGCGAGCCCACCTACGTGCCCACAGCGATGTGCGACAAGCTCACAGGCCAGACCATCGCCTATGCGATCCTCGGCGCGCTGGTGCAACGCGCGCGCGGAGGCGGCGGGCAGCAGGTTGAAGTTCCGATGTTCGAAACCTGCATCGAATTCATGCTCACTGAGCACATCTGCGGCGCCTCTTTCGAGCCACCGCTCGGCAAGGTGGGCTATGCGCGGCTGCTGAATCGAGCGCGCCGGCCGTACAGGACCGCGGACGGTTACGCTTGCATCATGCCGTATTCCGACAGGAACTGGCGCGATTTCTTCGACTACATCGGCAAGCCGGAGCTCAAAGGCGATGGCAGATTTGCGACGTTCGACGATCGCGTGCGGGAAGTCGAGGTACTTTATGGCCTGATTGCGCAGGAAGCCGGCAAGCACACGACGGCCGAGTGGCTTGCCTTCTGCGACAACGCCAGCATCGCCTGCATGCCTGTCATAAGCCTGGACGAGATTCACGAGGATCCGCATGTGCGCGCAGTAGGATTGATCGAGGTCCAGGACCATCCGACCGAGGGCAGGATTCGGGTACTACGCAGTCCGGTCAAGTTCGGAGCCGCGCCGTTCAAGGTCCGTCGCCCCGCGCCCACCTTGGGACAGGACTCCGCAGAGGTTTTGGCGGAGTTCGGCTTCAGCGGCGAGGAGATCGACGGAGTGCTCGGTCCCAATGCCGGCAGCGATCAGTGAGCGGCCGATCTTGCTACAGGTCAACTCGCCCTAGCGTGCGACGGCTCCGTCTGGCACGGGCGCGGCGAGAGAATCGAGCGGATGCGGCTCATGAACGCCGAAGCCCTGAGCGTGGCTCACATTCAGCGCTTTGAGCCGCGCGAGTATGTCCTGATCCTCCACGCATTCGGCTACGAGACCGATGCTCAGGACGTCGGCGACGCGCAGCATGGCGTCCAGTTTCATGCGCGCGACCTCGCTCCTGAGGATGTTGCGCACGATGCTGCCGTCGATCTTGACGTAGTCGACGCGCAGGACCTTGAGCGGCGTGAACTTGATCGCCCGGTGCCCGAAGCCGTCGATCATGACGCCGCACCCCAGCCGCTTCACTGCAGCGGCGAAACGCGCGGCCGCGTCGAGTTGCGCCAGGACGTCGGCCTCGTCGATCTCGAACAGCAGGCATGCCGGGGAAACGCCGGCTTTGCGCATTTCATTGGCGACGTGGATGGCGAATTGCGGCTCGTGCAGCGTCTGTCCCGCGACATTTATTGTGAAGCGCGCCATCCGGGAGCCGCGGGCGAGGCGCTCGACCACGCGGCTCACTACCCAGCGATCGAGGTGCGGCATCATGCCGTAGTGCTCCAGCACCGGCAGAAATTCGCCCGGCGGCAGAAGCGCGCGCTCCTCCTCGCGCATGCGCACCAGGATTTCTGCCATGGGGTAGCGATCGGCGGATGAGAGCGCGAGGATCGGCTGGAAAAACAGCTCGAATTCGTTCTTCGCCAGCGCCTGGCGCAGCTGCTCGACAGGGTCGCTCAACCCGTCGACATGCGCCTCCATGCGCTCGAGAAACTCGCCGTCGACCGGGATATCGAAAGCCGTCGCGTTCGCCATAAGCTGCGATGCAGCCTACTCCCGCTAGCGAAGCCGGGCAGCGTTTTCAAGCCTGCCTATTGATCTCGGCCGCGGATTTTTGCTTTCAAGACATTCGGATAAATCCGTATCAAATCCCGACTCAGCCCATCGTGCCGGGCAGCCACAGCGAGAGCTGCGGAAAGGCGATGAGCAGCAGCATGATGATCACCTCGCAGCCCAGAAACCAGAGGCAGCCGCGGAAGATGGTCTCGAGCGGAATCGAGTCGGCGACCGCGTTCTTCACCACGTAGACGTTGAACCCCACCGGCGGCGTGAGCATGCCGATCTCCACGTACTTGACGACGATCACGCCGAACCAGACGAGGTCGACTTTCAGCGCGGCGAACATCGGCACGAACACCGGGATGGTGATGAGCATGATCCCCAGCGGATCGAGAAACATGCCGAGGATCAGGTAAACGACCGAAACAGCGGCGACAAGCAAAACCGGGTTGAGCGCCCAGCTTCCGATCATGTCGGCGAACAGCGCCGAGATGCCGGCGAGCGCGAGGAACTTGGTGTACATCACCGCGCCCATGCCGACGAAGAAGATCTGCGCCGTGGTCACCATCGCGTCCTTCATGGCGGCGACGAACTTTGCGAAATTCAGCTCGCGCAGCGCGATGCCGATGATCATGGCGAGGAAGGCGCCGCCGGCGCCCGCCTCGGTGGGCGTGACGTATCCGCCGTAAAGGCCGCCGATGATCCCGAGGATGAGGAGGAGCAAGGGCCAGATCTGCTTCAGCGACTTCCAGCGCTCCCGGCGCAGCGTCTCGCGCTCGGCTGCGCTTACCGGCGGAGCGAGCGTCGGATCGTACCGGCAGCGAGCGAGGATCATGACGGTATAGATGCCCGCAGTAAGAAGGCCCGGGATGATGCCGGCGATCAGCAGCTTGACGATCGAGACTTCAGCGAAGATCCCGTAGAGAACGAAGAGGATGCTCGGCGGAATCAGCGCCGCCAGCGTCCCGGCGCTCGCCACCACGCCCGCCGCCAGCGCCTTGTCGTACCCGTGCTTCACCATCTCCGGCACGGCCAGGCGCGCCATGGCGGCCGCGGCCGCCATGCTCGAGCCGCACGCGGCGGCGAAGCCCGCGCCGGCCATGTTGGTCGCCACGGCCAGGCCGCCCGGCAGCCCCGCGAACCACACGCGCGCCGCGCGGAACAGCATCGCGCTGATGCCCGAGTTCGTCACGATGGCGCCCATCAGCAGGAACATCGGCACGGCCGACAGATCCCAGCTCGCGGCGAATACGAACGGCGTCTCGCGCAGGACTCCAAGGGCGACCTGGGCGTTGCGCAAATAGCAGAAACCGCCGAACGCCACGCCGCCGAGCGCGACGCCGATGGGAACCCGAAGCGCGATGAGCCCGAGGATCGCCGCGAGACTCGTCAGCGTCAGCGAAAGCGGACCCACGCTTTTCGCCGTCTCAGCGGCGCACTGTGCGGGCGATGTCCGACGCCACGCGCACGAGCAGATAGAGCACCATCAGCCCGCCCGCGAGCGGCAGCAGGCACCGGCTCGGCCAGATGGGGAGGAATCCGCCCGGGATCTGCCATACCTCGCCCGCGCGGATTTGATCGATCGCCCGCGCGCCGGTCTGCCACGTGAACACTCCCACGTAGAGGATGGTCAGGACCTTGACCAGGATGTCGAGCCACTCGTTGACGAGCGGCGGTGCTTTTCGCGTGAACAGCTCGACGCTGATATGGCCATTACTGCGCGCGATCCAGGCCCACGGCAGGAACGCCGCCGCCACCATGTAATAGGCGGAAACGACCTCGTTCGTGCCCGCGATCGGATAATTGAGCAGCGCGCGCGCCGCGACGTCGATGGTGACATGGAGCATCATCATCGACCCGGCGAGCAGCGCCAGCCACACCAGCAGGTTCGCCGGCGCGTCGAGCAGCTTGAGCAGCCTGTTCACAATTTTTCCGGCGCCACCTTGTCGTAGATCTCCCGCTGGATCGCGGCGGTCAGCTTGTCCACGTCGCGGCCGATTCCCTTCGAGAGGGCGCCCCACTTCTTACGCGCCGCAGCGTATGCATCGATGATCGCCGCCGGGTCCTTGACGCCGAGCTTCGTGGAGTTCTCGATGTTCTGCTTGCGCTGGATGGCCTCGTACTTCCCGGTCACGGCATCGAAGTCCTTCCTGGCCGCCTTCGCCATGGTGATGCCCTTGGTCTTCATCAGCTCGTTCAGCACCTGCTCTTCCTCGATGACGAACTGCCCGAGCGACTGGAGCGCGCTCAGCCGGGCAGCCGCCCGCATGTGGATCTGCTTCTGCTCCGGCGTGAACTTGTTCCAGACGTCGCGGTTGAGCAGCAGGCCGATCGCAGGCCCGGTCATCCCCAGCGGCTGGTCGGTGATTGCTTTCACCACGTCGCCGTAGCCGAACACCTTCAGCCATCCGTGCGTGCCGAGCTGGCAGTCCAGCCCGCCGCGCTGTAGCAGGCCCACCGCCTCGACGAGGGTGGCGCCGACGGGCACCGCGCCGAACATGTTGAGCAGCTCGTTGTAGCCGCCTACGCCGCGAACGCGCTTGCCCTTGAGATCGCCAAGCGACTGCACCGGAGAGCGGCACGCGAGATAGTACGGCCCGGCGACCCAGCCGGAGAGCGGAACCGCGTTGAGCTTTTTCATCTCGGCGATGCACGACGGGCAATTCAGCGTGAGCGTCTCGAGCGCCGCGGCGCTCGTCGCGACGTTGTCGTCACCGAACGCGATGGTGCTGTAGATGGTGAAGGCCGCGGGCACGACGCTCGGGACATAGCTCGGTATGCCGATCCCGGCCGCCATCAGCCCGTCGTGCACTGCCTGGAACGTGGTCTTCGGATCGGCGAGCTGGCCGCCCGGAACGAGCTTCCACTTCACCGCGCCGTTCGTTTCCTTGGCGATGGTGTCGAAAACCTTGGGCAGCGCGACGCGGTTTACATACTCGCCGGCGGGCAGCCAGGAGCCGTAGACCAGTTCCTGCGCGCTTGCCTGACCGCCTGCCATCAGACTCCAGACTATCGATGCGAGCAACAGCTTTCGCTTCGTTTCCATGGTGCCCCTCCTTGGGTGATCGATGCGTTGCCTTGCGAACCTAGATCTGCCTTTCGCGTCCTGTCCAGTAGCGGTTTCTCACGTCTCTTCGAAGAACCTTGCCGAGCGCCGTGACGGGAAGCGAGTCGACGAAATCCACCGACTTCGGCGCCTTCACGCTGCCGACGCGCTGCTTGCAAAGCGCGATCAGCTCCTCTGCGCTAACCGAGCGCCCCGGTTTCAACTCGACGACCGCCTTCACCGCTTCGCCCCATCGAGCGTCCGGAACCCCGACTACGGCGCAGTTCTGCACGCAATCGTGACCCATCAGCACCTGCTCGACCTCGAGCGGATAGACGTTGAAGCCGCCGGTAATGATCACTTCGTTCTTGCGATCGCACAGGTAGAGATAGCCCTCCTCGTCCCGGTACGCGAGGTCTCCCGTGTGATGCCACCCGTGCCGCGATGCCTCGGCGGTGGCCTGGGGATTCTTGTAATAGCCCTTCATGACGAGCCCGCCCTGCACCACAATTTCGCCCACCTGCCCTGGCGGCACAAGCTCGCCTTTATCATCCATCAATTCCACGCGCACGAAAGGGCTCGGTCGTCCGCAGCTCAAAAGCCGCCGCTCGACGATGCCGCCGCGCTCGTCCACGTGCTCCGACGGTCCCATGAAGGTGACGCAGGTCGGCGCTTCGGTCTGGCCGTAGCTGTGCGTCATCACGGGCCCGAATACCTCGATTGCTTCGCGCAGCTTCTTCGCCGACATGGGCGCGCCGCCATAGAAGAAGTACCTGAGCGGCGAATAGTCGAAGTCCCGCACGTTGGGCTGGAGGAGCGCCGTATAGATGGCCGTCGGCGGCAGCATGAGGACCGAAACGCCATGCCTGGCGATCGCCGCCAGCGTCTCCTGCGGATCGAATTTGCGCTGGATCACCACCGTACCGCCCGCGGCGATGGTGACGAACGACAGCACTCCGGCCGCATGCGTCATGGGGGTGCAGGCCAGATACACCGGCGGAGCGTCGAAGTGGGTGCAGCTGAGGAACACCGCGATGTTGGTCTCGAAGTTGCGATTGGTGTTCATCACGCCTTTGGGCCGCCCGGTCGTGCCTCCGGTGCCGCGCAGCATGCACATCGCTTGCGGATCCCACGGGGTGCGAATCGGCTCGCTAAGCTGCAGCTTCGCCCAATCGGCAAGCTCCTCGAGGCGAACGAAATGCCTTACCGCCGGAACGCGCTCCTTCACGAGGCGCGCGAACGGCTCGAACTCCTTCTCGTAAAAAAGCACTTCGGCATCGAAGAACTCCACGATGTAGAGGTTCTCTTCGGGGGCGTTCGCGGCATTGAGCGGCACCCAGGTGCCGCGCGCCTTCAGAATCCCAAGAAGCGCGCCGAACGCGAGCGGGTCGTTCCTGCCGAGCACCGCGCACTTGGTTTCCCTTTCCACGCCGAATGTCTTCAGGCCGTGAGCGGTGCGCGTGGCGAGATCGGACGTTTCCCGGTAAGTCCACGCGCGGCCCTCGAACACGAGCACAGGCCGCTCCGGATGGGCGGCCGCGCTCCTGTCGAAGAAATCGATGAGATTCATAAAGGCTCGATCAGCGCGAGCGGCTGGCCATACTCTACGAGCGCGGCGTTTTCGGCCAGGATCTCCACGACGCGCCCGGCGGTCCCGGCCGTGACGCTCGTGAAGAGCTTCATCACCTCGATCAAGCCGATGGGGTCGGACTCGCGAACCGTATCGCCGACACTGACGAACGGAGCCGCGCCGGGAGCGGGCGCCCGGTAGAACGTGCCGAGAACCGGCGCGGTAATCTTCACCAGCCCGTCGGGCACTTCAGCGGCTGCGGTCCTTTGGGCGTTCGGGTTTTCCTGCGCAATCGATTCCCGCAACGGCGCTGGCGCGGGGCCGGCCTTGGCGACGTTGAGCGTAAGGTCGCCGATCTGGAACTGGATCTCGGCGCAGCCCGCCGATTCCCTGACGAGCCGCAGGATCTCGATCACGTCGTGGAACGTCAGCGTGTAGGTGATTTCCTTGTCGTTCAGCACGGCGAAAACCGCATCCCCAGGCTGAGCGGGCCCTTTTTCAATCGCAGCGATTTCAGCCCGGGCTCGCGCGCCAGCGCTTCGACGAGGACCTCGAGCGGCTTTCTGCACGCGCGGGCGGGCAACGGCTTCTTATCGCGCTCCAGCGCCTCGACGTGTGAGCGACCGTAGAAAAGATGAAGCAGCAGCTCCCTCTCCGAGCCGAACGGCCCGTGCTCGCGCCTGAAGCGCTCGAGGATGCGGGTGCCGAACAAGGCCTCGCAGTCGACCGCGCCAGTGCTTTTGCCGGCAAGAACGCGATCGAGCACGTTGGCGTCGATCGGCGCGGCGGGCTCGCCGTAATGGCCCTGCACGTACAGCAGCAGCTCCTCCGGGACCGTTTTGTAGCGCTCGCCCTGCAGAACGTTGAGCGTTGCCTGCACGCCGACGAACTGCGAGAACGGCGTAACCATGATCGGATAGCCGAGCTCCGCGCGCACCCGGCTCGCCTCCTCGAGCACTTCTTCGATGCGGCCGAGCAATCCCGCTTCGCGCAACTGGTTGCGGAAGTTCGACATCATCCCGCCGGGGATCTGGTGGCCGATGAATTTCTCGTAGCGGAGCTGATCGAAAACGACCGGCGCGGGGACGGCGTGACCTTCCTTCCATGCGACCCAATCGAAGTAGTCGTCCATGCGGCGGACCGCCTCGGCGTCCAGTCCTGTCGGGCAGCCCAGCTCCTGCGCGAGACGCAGGATGCCGAGCGTGCTCGGCACCGACTCGCCGTGCGAAAGCGCCTCGGCGGCGGTCGATACGGTATCCACCCCGGCCAGCAGCGCTTCGCGGTGGGCTTCGTACGCAAGCCCCATGCAGTCGTGCGAGATGAATTCGATCGGCACGCGTCCGGCAACGGCAGCTTTGAGCGCGGCGAGCAATGATCGCGCGCGGGGAGCGTTCAGGATCCCGGCAGGATCGGCCAGCACGATGGAATCCACGCCGTAGCCGAGGAGCTCGATTGCCTTGGCGACGTAATGCTCGTCGGTGTGCGCCGGGCTGATGGAGAAGCTCAGCATGCCGGCCGCCTTCAATCCGACGTCGTGCGCGATCGCGAAATGCGCCGCGATATTGCGCATGCAGTTCAATCCGTCGAAGACCTTTACCGACTGCACGCCGCACTCCTTGAGGCAGCGGAAGAGCAGCGCCACCACCTCGTCGGGGTAGCGCTCCCAGCCGAAGAGGTTGCGGCTGCGGATCAGGACATCGATGGCCGCGTTCGGCATGCCTTGCCGGAGGCGCCGCAGCCGCTCCCACGGATCGTCGCGCAGGAATTTCACGGCGGTCTCGAATGCGGCGCCCGAAGTCACGCACAGCTTGCGGAATCCGGCACGCTCCATCCATTCCGTCGCGCCGAGCATGTCCTCGGTCTTCATGCGCGTCGCCCACAACGATTGCGGGCCGTCGCGCAGCGTCTCGTCGACCAGGCCCGTCATCGATCAAACCTTGAGGATGACCGCATCGGACTGGCCGTAGCCGCCGCAGATCGAGGCGGCGCCGTAGCCGCCGCCGAGCCGGCGCAGCTCGCGCGCGAGCGCCATGACGATGCGCGCGCCGCTGGCGCCGGGCGGATGCCCGATCGCCACCGCGCCGCCGTTGACGTTCGTGATTGCGCGCAAGCGCGCGGTTTTGGCTGCGTCGCCGCCCGCCGCGACCTGGGTGGAAACGAGCGGCATGGCGGCGAACGCCTCGTTGATCTCGATGCGCTTGAGCTCCTCCAGGGCAATATCGGCTTTTTTCAGCGCCTTGAGCATCGCGTGCCCGGGCATGTAGACCGATGATTCGAGGTCCCCGCTCGCCTGCGCATAGGCGACGACTTCCACGAGCGGCCTCACGCCTCTGCGCCGCGCCTCTTCGCTGGACATGACAAGAAGCGCCGAGCCGCCGTCGTTCAGTCCCGGCGCGTTTCCCGCAGTGACGGTCGGGCTGCCGTACGCCGTGGGCAGCGAGCGCAGCTTCTCGAGCGAGGTGTCGCGACGCGGCGACTCGTCCATCTTGAGCTCGCCCTCGCGCGGCACGTCGATCGCAAGGATTTCTCCGGCGTAGACGCCGCGGTCGAAAGCGGCGAAGTACCGCTGGTGACTCGCGCAGGCCCATTCGTCCTGCTCTTCCCTCGATACGCCGTGCTCGAGCGCCTTTCGGCCGGTGACCAGCGTCAGCGCGAGCCCGGTGATCGGGTTGCGCACCTGCATCGGGTCTTCGACGGTGAAATCGCCGAGCTTGCGGCCCGATCGCGTGCCTTTCAGCAGGAACGGCATCTGGCTGCAGCTTTCGATCCCGCCGGCGATCACGATGCTCGCGTCGCCGGCGCGGATCTTCGCCAGCGCGAGACCCAGTGCAGTCATGGACGAGCAGCAGGCGCGGTCCAACGTGAGCGAAGGCGTGCTCGCCGGAATGCCGACCTTGAAGTTGATCTGCCGCGCCGCCACGGACGTGGAAGCCGCGAGGATCGCTGTGCCGAACAGGGTTTCATCGATATCGCCCGGCTGCACGCCCGCACGCGTCATGACGGCGCTCGCGGCGAGGGCCCCAAGATCCACCGCGGAAAAATGGCGCAGCTTTCCGCAGAAGCGGCCGAATGGCGTGCGCGCCGCCTCGGCAATGACCGCCACGCTATTCATGATCGATTCCAAAGAAACAGCATAGGTGCCGCACCAGGTATCTCTCCAGATCCCGGCTATCGAGCCGAAGCGGACCCGGATCGTTCAGCACGGCGTTGACCAGCAGGCCATTCATGAACTGCATGCCGATGCGGATCTCGCGCTCCGTGGCAGGCCTTCCCAGCCTCGCCAGCCGCGGCATGAGCTCGGCCGCGACCAGGCCGGAGACGTTGAAGCCCAGCCGGCGGACCGGCGACCAGCGATCCGGCGGCATCGACGAGTGCTTGGACGAGGCGAAGTAGAAGCCGCGATGCTTCCGGAAGACCCCGATCGAAAACCCCGCTACCGCGGCGAGGAACTCCGCATCGCTCGCCGCGCGCAGTGCAGCGTCCGACAGGCGGCGGCGAAGGCTTTCCTCGATCTCGGACACCGCGATGTCCTGGATCGCGAGGAAGAAGGCCTCCTTGTTCTCGAAACGCCCGTAGAACGCGCCCACGGAGAGGCCGGCGGCGCGCGCAATGTCCCCGATCGCCATCTGATCGAAGGTCTTGTCCTCCAACGCCTTGCGTCCCGCGGCGATGAGTGCCTGGAACGTTGCCTCGCTCCTCGCCTGCTGGTGCGGCGTCACGCCGCGCATTCGGCGGCCCTCCCCTGAATCCGAATATTGATTCGGATTCAGCGTAGGCCCGCGACGCGGCTCAAGTCAAGGCTGACGTTGCGAGAGAGGCGATGACGCACCACAGCACGACGACGAGGGCCGACGCCCGCCAGGCAACAAGAAGCGTGAAACCGATGACCGCAATGGCTACGTCGAGCGGGCTGCGCACCGCGCCGGTCCACACAGGATCGTAGAGGGCCGCGCCGAGCAGCCCTACAACCGCGGCGCTCACGCCGGCGACCGCGCGAACCGCAGCCGGCCGGCCAGCGATCGAGCGCCAGAGCGGCAGCGCCCCGGCCACCAGGAGAAAGCCCGGCAGGAATATGGCGACGAGCGCAATCGTCGCGCCGAGCAACCCGCCTTCGCTTCCGGGCAGGCGGGCTCCGAGGTACGCGGCAAGGGTGAACAGCGGCCCCGGAACCGCCTGAGCTGCGCCGTAGCCGGCCAGGAACTCGTCTTCCGAAATCCAGCCCGGAGCGACCACGGCTTCGCGTAGCAGCGGCAGCACGACGTGCCCTCCTCCGAACACCAGCGCACCGGCGCGGTAAAAAGCTTCGATCACGGCGAGGAGGCGGCCCCCATGCGCGGCGAGCGGCAGGCCGAGCAGAAGCACCGCGAAAATGCCGAGCAGCATCCAACCGAAACGAACTCCGTACGGTGGATGCAGCGCGGCGCCGGGAACCGGCTTCACGTCGCGGCAAACCGCAAGGCCGGCTGCGGCTCCGGACACGACAACGAGGATTTGCACCCAAGCCTGTCCGGCGGCGAGGATCAGCGCTGCCGAGACGGCTGCTATCGTCGCGCGCGGGGCATCGGGACAAAGCTGCCGGGCCATGCCGAGCACGCCTTGAGCGACAACGGCGACTGCCACGAGCTTCAAACCGTGAATGGCGGCTTCGCCGGCACCGCCCGTGACGTAGGGCAGCAGTACGGCAAATGCAAACAGCAGCAGGGCCGAGGGAAGGGTAAAGGCCAGAAAGGCAGCCAAGGCGCCCAGCCAGCCGGCGCGCAGCATTCCGAGGCTGAAGCCGAGCTGGCTGCTCGCCGGCCCGGGAAGAAACTGGCATAGCGCGAGCAGCTGGGCGAAGTCGCCCTCGTCCACCCATTTCCGCCGCTCGACAAACTCGCGCCTGTAGTAGGCAAGATGAGCGATCGGCCCACCGAAGGAGGTCAGGCCGAGCCTCACGAACGCGGCCAGAACCTCCGCAGCAGTCCCCCTCTTCACCGTTGCGCTTGTGGCGGCGTCGCTCTTGTTCATTTTTTCTTCGTCAGGTGCGTGCAAGAGTTTAGCGGACCATTGGAACTAGCGCCGCGCTGCCGACACGACCATAGACGCCGATTGTCCGCGGCCTTAGCTTCGACAGGTGACCGATATCATCGACAAATTCCGCAGCAAGCTCGAACGGCACGGCGCTCTCAATACCGTGCAGGCGCAGACCTTGAAGGGTCTGGACTCGCTGTGCGGGTTGAAAATCCTGCGCGGCGTATATGTTGTGCATCCGGACGAGTCATTCCTGAAGTGCCCCGCAAACTACAGCGCCGGATTCCTCACCGCGAGCGAGCTCCGCGAATACGCGCGTCTGCCCGAGACCGAGATCTCGAGCCGCTTCCTCGATGAAGCGCTGGCAAGAGGCGACGAATGCTATGCGATCCGCGACGGCAATGTCCTCGCGGCGTACGGCTGGTACTCGTTCGGCCAAACGCCGGTCGGGATGCCGGGCCTGCTGCTGGGCTTCAGCCAGGACTACGTGTACATGTACAAAGGCTTCACCGACACCCGCTATCGCGGCCAGCGCCTGCACGCGATCGGTATGACGCGCGCCCTGCGGCACTACACGAACCACGGATGCCGGGGCCTCGTGTCCTACGTCGAGGCGACGAATCTGAGCTCGCTCAAGTCCTGCCTGCGCATGGGCTACCGCGTGTTCGGCTCGGTCTATGTGCTGCGCGCCTTGGGGCGCCACTACGCCTGCTCGAGCCCCGGTTGCCGGCAGTTCGCTTTCCGGCTCGAGCGACCGGCTATTCCTTCAGGGCTGCGCTCAGGTCCTCCGGCGGCACCCGCACGCTGACGCCGGCGCGCTCCTCCTGGAGCGTCATCGCGACGCGACAGTCGCGTTCGCCCCAGCCGCGGTTCATCGCCTCGGTGAGCTCGTCGAGCGCGATCTTGCCGACCTTGAGCGGGACGCCCTGCCGCTGGGCGAGTTCCACAGCGAGCGACACGTCCTTGTGCGCGAGGCGCAGCGCAAAAGAAGCCGGCTCGTAGTCGCCCGGCAGGAATTTTTCCGCAAGGCGGTCGAAGGTGCGCTTGCGCCCCGTCGCGCCCTGTCGGAGCGCGCGGAAAAGCGCGAGCGGCTCCACGCCGGCCTTGACGCCAAGAGTGAATACCTCGGCGAGCGCCGCCTGCACCGCGAAGCTCGCCAGATTGTGCGCGAGCTTCGCCACCGTGCCGGCGCCGATCGGGCCGACGTAGTAAGGCTGGTCTCCTATGATTGCGTGCAGCTCACGCTGAAGGCGCCGCACGACTTCCGGCGAATTGGTGCTCAGGTCGAACCATGTCGCGCCGGAAGGCAGAGCCGATTCGATCTTCCGCTTGGTGTCCAAGACTTCTTTCGGGCCGGGGAGCGAGGTAAACAGGACCTCGCAGCCGCGCGCGGCGTCGGCGGCGCTTTCTTTCCAGTTCGCGAAGCCTTCGATGCGTCGCAGGTCGTGCGCCTGAATGTCGTGGCCAGCGCGCTGCAGGTTCGCGGCCATAGGCCGGCCCATGGCGCCCAGGCCGATGAAGCCGACCTTCATGCCGTGCGCTCTTCGAAGACCTGCTTTGCGATGAGCGCCGCAGCGCCGGCGTTCGGCCAGCCGGCATAGAAAGCGAGATGCGTGATGAGCTCGCAGATCTCGTCCTTGGTGACTCCGTTGTCGAGCGCGCGCCAGATGTGGCCGCGCAGCTGATCGGGCCGGTAGAGCGCCGTCAGCGCGGCGACGGTGACGAGGCTGCGATCGCGCTTGGAAAGCCCCTTGCGCTCCCACACGTCGCCGAAGAGGACCTTGTCGCTGAGCTCGCCAAGCTTCGGAAAGACGTCGCGGACCTGCGCAATGGTTGACGGCGGTAGGCCCTTGGCCATGATTCCCCCTCCAGAAACAAAAAGGCCTCCATCTTAGCGATGGAGGCCTTTTCGGGTGTTTCGCGTGCTAGGCGGTTAGCACCTGTGTCCTTTCGCCCAACCTTTTCCGGGATGCTTTTTCCTCTTGCAGTCGCCGCCCTCTTCCACGTACAGCGTCTGCCTTTCGACCACGGTGGTCTGGCGCACGGCTTGAGTTTGCTGCTTGCCGCCTGCGCCGACTTCGCGCCCGATAGCGCCGCCCGCCGCGCTGCCGAGGCCCGCGCCGACAATCGCGCCGCTCGTGCCGCCGACCTGCTGGCCGACCGCCGCGCCCGCGCCGCCGCCGACCGCGCCACCGACGATGGCGCCGGTGCGTCCCGAGCCTTTCGTCGTCGCCGCCGCGCCGACCGCGCCGCCCGCCGCACCTCCCACTACTGCGCCGGCGCTTCCGCCGACGGCATTTCCGAGTACCGCGCCGGCTGCGCCTCCCAAGCCGCTGCCGATCGCCGTTTTCTCCGCGCTATCCCCGGCCCAAGCCGCAGACACCGCGAACGCGAGACCCAGGGCAACCATCAACTTTCTTGTTTCGCTGTACATGTCCAACCTCCGTGTCGACAGAGTAATCTCTAATTCTTTCAATATGCTGTGAACTCGATCACAGAATTAAATAGAGGTTTGCAGGATTCGCCTTATGCCTGCGTCAGGCTGGGCGCAGCGCTGCTCGTGATGACCATTGGCGGCGTGGGTATGTACGGGATGGCGGTAGCGCTGACCCCGGTCCAGGCGGAGTTCGGAGTCGACCGCGCGGACGCCTCCCTGCCGTACACGCTGGCGATGATCGGTTTCGGCCTCGGCGGCATTCTTATGGGGCGCCTCTCGGATCGATTCGGCGTGATCGTGCCCGTGTTGATCGGCGCCGTCTGCCTCGGGTTGGGATTTATTTTGGCGGGACTGGCGCCGAACCTGCCGGTCTTCGCCCTCGTCCACGGCCTCTTCATCGGCCTGCTCGGCAGCTCGGGGACCTTCGCCCCGCTGGTCGCCGACATCTCTCTATGGTTCAATCGCCGTCGCGGCGTCGCGGTGGCGATCTGCATCAGCGGCAATTACCTGGCCGGCGCCGCCTGGCCGCCCGTCCTTCAGTATTTCTTCAGCACGGTCGGCTGGCGGGCGACGTATATCGGCGTGGGCGTGTTCAGCTTCCTGGCCATCCTGCCGCTTGCCTTGCTGCTGCGCAGAAGGCCACCGCTGCCCGAGGTCACCTCTGCTTCGGCGCACGCGCGGATGATGCAAGAAAAGCCGCTTGGGCTGACGCCCAATGCCCTCATGCTGCTGCTCGCGGCGGCCGGCGTGGGCTGCTGCGTCGCCATGGCGATGCCGCAAGTCCACATCGTCGCCTACTGCAGCGACCTCGGCTACGGCCCGGCGCGCGGCGCCGAGATGCTTTCCCTGATGCTCGGCTTCGGCATCGTGAGCCGGCTTGCCTCCGGGTGGATTTCCGACCGCATCGGCGGCTTGCGCACCCTGCTGCTCGGCTCGGCGCTCCAGGCAATCGCGCTCGCGCTCTTCCTTCCCTTCGACGGCCTGGTGTCGCTCTACATTGTCTCGGCGCTCTTCGGGCTTTTCCAGGGCGGGCTGATACCCGCCTACCCGATGATCGTGCGCGAGTACTTCCCGCCCGGCGAGGCCGGGTGGCGCCTGGGCGTGGTGCTCATGGCCACGCTGTTCGGCATGGCGCTCGGCGGCTGGATGTCGGGCGCGATCTTCGACTTTACCGGCTCCTATCGCGCCGCGTTCGTCAACGGCATCGCGTTCAACTTGGTCAACCTGGCGATCGTGCTATGGCTCCTTCAGCGCGCGCGTCGACCGCGGCAGCTACTTGCGGCCTAGCGCTTTGGTCTTCCACAGCTCCCACGGCCGCTCGAGCGTGCCGCGGTTCGAGACCGTAGAGCGCTTGCCCTCCTCCTCGCTCAGAAACTCGATCGGGCCCTCGAGCAGGGTGGCCTGCAGCTGCAGGCGCGCGTTCATTTCGGTGTAGATCGCGCGGAACACGGCTTCGGGCACGCCGTCGCCCACCACGGTCATGCCATGACCGCGCATCAGCACGCAGTTGCAGCCGCCGAGCGATTCGGCGAGTGCTTGCCCCAGGGGACGATCGCGCACCAGCAGATCATTGTTTTCTCTTTTTTTTCTGATTTCGAAAACCGGCACGCCCGACCAAAGGAAAGAGCCCATGTGGTAGATGGGGCGCAGCTTGGTGCGCGTTGCGCCGAACGGGATCACCGAGGGCGAATGGCTGTGCACCACCGCCATGACGTGGGGCCGCGTGCGGTAAATCTCGCCGTGGATGTAGCGCTCGATGAAGCCCTTGCGCTTGTCCCCGGGCAGCGGCTCGCTGTCGGCGTCGAGCTCCATGAGATCGGCGGCGGTGACGAGCGCCGGCGCCCGCGAGCGCGACATGATGAAGCGGTCCGGCCGCTTGTCGCAGCGCGCGCTGATATGGCCGTAGGCGTCCAGCACCTCGTGCATCGCCAGGATGCGGCTGCCCGCGACCAGGTCCTCGACGAGCGCGCGGCTTGCGGAAAGCTTCGGGGTCTTTTTCATCGGAATCGCATGTCCTTGAGATGAGGCGAAAAGAAGTAAAGAACGACGACCGCGGCGACGGCCGCCGCAGCGAGCGCGACCGACGAGCCCCTCACGCCGAAGAGATCCGACAGCGGTCCGGCGACGAACGCGCCGATCGAAATCATGGCGGGATAAAGCATGATGAGGCTCGAAACGCGCCCGCGCATCTCCTCCGGCGCGGTCATCTGCAGCATCGCCATGTTGCTCGCAGTGTGCGCGGTCTCGGCGGCGCCGCCGAGCACGCAGAAAACCAAAGCGAGCTTGATCGACGGGCTTGCCGCGATGCCCAGGATCGCGGCGGCCATCGCGATGATCCATGCCGCCTGGATGAGCGCCTGGCGCTCGGCGTGCGCCAGCATGTTGGCGACGATTCCGCCGAGCGTGCCGCCGATGCCCACCGCGGTGAGCAGCATGCCGAGCCCTTGCGGGCCAGCCGCAAAGATGTCCTTCGCGTAGATCGGGAAAAGCGTGCCCCACACCGGCACCAGCAGCAAGTACGGCAGCGCGCCGAGGATGATGAGCAGCCGCATGCGCGGATCGGTCGCAACGAAGCGCAGGCCTTCGTGCATCTCGGCGAGCGCCGAGCGCCCGGAGCGCACCCGGCGCCGCGGCGGGAAAACCACCATCAGGACCATGAGCGCCGATGCGCCGTAGAGCAGCCCCTGGATGAAAAAGCTGCCGGCCGCCCCGAACCAGCCGATGAGATAGCCGGCCGCCGCGGGGCCGAAAATGCGCATCAGCGAGAAGCCCAGGGTGTTGAGCGCGACCGCCCTCACCGCGTCCTCGCGCGCGACGAGCTCGAACGCAGTGGTAAAGCGCGCGGGACGGTCGATGACGTTGACGGCGCCCATCAGCATCGTAAAAACGAACAGCATCCACGGGCTCACCATGCGCAGCGCGAGCGCGGCGCCGAAGGCAAGGGACACCGCCGCGGCGAGCGCCTGGCTTCCCTGCATCAGCCGGCGCCGGTCGTAGCGCTCGGCGGCCACGCCCGAAATCGGCGTGAGGAGAAGCATCGGAATCGCGCGCGCCCCCATGACCGCGCCGAGCAGCGCGCCCGACCCGGTGATCTCGTACACCACCCAGCCGAGCGCCGCCTGCTGGATCCACTGCCCCGCCCACGAGGCGAGCGACCCGCTCCACAGCCAGCGGAAATCGCGATACGAAAGCGCCGACGCCAGTCAGCGCCTCGCGGCCGAGGCGGGCGCGCCGCTCATGTGGGTGTCGTACCCCGGCATCACGCGAACGTCCACCACGCACACCGCGCCGGCTTTGACGTGCTCGATCGCCTGCCTGATCGAGTCTTTCAGCTCGTTCAAATGCCTCACCGGGCCGATGCCCACCGCACCCTGCGAGCGCGCCATCATCGCGAGATCGATGTCCGGCTCGTCGATGCGCTGGCCGATCCACTTGTTCTCGACCGGCCGGCCGCGCTCCTTGGCGACGCGCTCCTGGTGCAACTCGTCGTTGTAGAACGAGCGGTTGTTGGCAACGAGGAAAAGGCACGGCAGCTTGTAATGCGCCGCGGTCCACAGCGCGGTATTGCCCATCAGGAAATCGCCGTCGCCGACGATGCCGACCACCATGCGACCCGTGCCCTTGAGCGCGAGCGCAGCCCCTACCGTAAGGCCCGGCCCCGCCCCTACTCCGCCGCCACCGTCTGCGCCGAGATAGTCGAGCGGATGATGCCAGTGGCGGTAGGCGCCGTTCCAGCCGAGCGGCAACTTCGAGATGCAGACTTCCATGCCTTCGGTGAGCTCGTTGAAAACACGCGCGAGCGCCCGGATGGAAACGGCGTCGTCTTCTTTCAAGAAAATCTCCTGCTTTTGATTTACCGCGGCAGGTCGGGTGCGAGCGGCTTCCAGAAGAAGCGGCACGGCAACATCGGGTTCGCACATGAGGTAAACGTCCGACGGCGGCAGCCCCTGGTAGTCCGCGCTCCAGCCGCGGTGCAGGTGCGCGTCCACCGACACGCGAATTATCTTGGCGCTGATCGGCGCGTCGCCAAAGGCCGCCTTCAGCGTCCCGGCGGTATCGACCCAGTCGAGCGAAAGGATCACGTCCGCATCGCGCAGCAGCTTTCCGTCCGGAAAGGTCGCCGGCGGCGCAGCGTGCAGCGGATGGTCCGTCGGGAAAGCGGCGGCGGTCTTGATGTCGGTGAACACCTTCGCCTGCAGCTTCTCGGCGAGCGCGACGCGCGCCTTCCACGCCGACTCGCTGCGGCTTACCCGGCCCACGAGAATCGCCGGATTTTTCGCCGTCGAGAGAAGCCTTGCGGCTTCCCGCAGCCCCTCGTCGTTGGGCCTTACCGGTTCGGGAGCTCGATATCGGGAAACGTCGGGAAGCGGCGCAAGCGCGCCGATCTTCGCTTCCTGCAGCGCGGCGTCGAGGTTGATGTACGTCGGCCCGCGCGGCGCGGTGTTCGCCATCTGCGCCGCGCGCAGCAGCGCCTCGTAGGCTGCCGGCACCGAGGCCGGCTGGTTGTCCCACTTGGTGTAGTCGCGCACCAGGGCGCCCTGGTCCGAGGCGGTGTGGATCCAGTCGATCCACGGCCGCCGGCGCGCCGCGTCCCAAGGCCCGGTCGCGCCGAGAATCAGCACCGGCACGCGGTCGCACCAGGCGTTGAAGATGGCCATCGACCCGTGCATCAGGCCGACGTTGGAATGCAGCACCACTCCCATCATCCGGCCGGATGCCCGGGCGTACCCGTGCGCTATGGCGACCGCCGCCTCCTCGTGCAGGCACAGGAGCATCTGCGGGCGCTCGTTTCCGAGATAGTTGACGATGCTGTCGTGCAACCCGCGATAGCTCGCCCCGGGATTGAGCGCCAGATACGGAATGTCGAGCGCGCGCAGCATGGCGGCGATCGCGTCGCTTCCCCACAGCTCCTTCTGCTCGGCGACCGGAACCGGCCGGTCGCGCAGGAATTCGCCCGCCATGTGTCCTCCTTATTTTTCGATCCCCAGTTTACCTACTGGAGGAGCCGGAATACGATGCGCGCGGGCCGTTTTGCTTTCGAGGATTGAAATGACGCAACCGCTCTCACGCGGCGTTCACCACCTGGCGCTCAACACCGACGACATGAAGATGACGATGGACTTCTACGTCGGCGTGCTGGGCATGCCCCTGGTCCACGCGCTCAAGGTCCCGCCGGGGCTCGGCACCGGGCCGGGCAACCGCGGCAACCCGCCGTTCGAGAATCTGCGCCATTACTTCTTCGATGCCGGCGGCGATTCGCTCCTCGCATTTTTCGAAATGCCCAAGGGTGCAAAGCCGAAAGGCGACTGCGACGCGATCGGGGCGATGCAGCACGTATCCTTTGCGGTCTCCACGGAGCGCTTCGAGGACGTGCTGCGCAGGCTGAAGGCGGCCGATGTCCCGGTTCTGGGCCCGATCCCCGTCGGCTGCGACACCTGGTCCGTCTATTTCTACGACCCGAACGGCATCCGGCTGGAGTTCTCCCACCAGGGCGAATCCGAGCCGCGCGTAGTGGACCGATGGCGCCAGACCAAGGACGAGGCGCTGGCCGAGCTTCGGACCCTGACGGGCGACCGCGGCTGGCTCGAAACCGTGGTCGCCCACCTTCCGGACAGACGCTAGACTGCGCGCCATGAAAATCCTCGGCATTTGCGGAAGCCTCAGAAAAGCATCCCTCAACATGGCGGCGCTGCGCGCCTGCGCGGAGCTCACGCCTCAAGGCATGACCCTGGAGGTCGCGAGCATCGCCGACCTCCCCATTTTCAACCAGGACGTGCTGGACGCCGGCATGCCCGAGCCGGTCAAGCGGCTGCGCGGCGAGATCGTCGCGGCTGACGGCCTGCTCATCGCGAGCCCGGAGTACAACTTCTCCATACCGGCGCCGCTGAAGAACGCGATCGACTGGGCGTCGCGCCCGCCAAACCAGGCGTTCCAGGACAAGCCGATCGCCATTTTCTCGGTGACCCCCGGCCCGGTCGGCGGCGCGCGGGTTCAGTACGACTTGAGGCGCGTGCTCGGCCAGCTCTGGGGCCACGTGCTGCCCCGCCCCGAGGTGTTCATCGGCAACGCCGCATCGAAGTTCGACGCCAACGGCCGCATTGTTGACGAGACCACGCGCAAGTTCCTGACCGACCTGCTCGCCGGCTTCAAAGACTGGGTCGTGCGGATGCAGCCGAAGAAGTAGCCAGCGAAAAATAAAGGTCCGCGAGCTCGGCGCGCTGCGCGAGCCGCGCAGTCGTTTCCTCCAGCGCTACGCGCCCCTTGATCAGCACGTACGCGCGCTGCGCGAACGCGAGGGCGATATCGAGCTTCTGCTCGACGATGAGCAGCGTGAGCCCGCTCTTGCGGAGCTTCTCCAGCGCGTTGCGGATCTCGAGGACCACCAGGGGCGCGAGTCCGAGAAACGGCTCGTCGAGCAATAGCAGCCGGGGGTGGCTCATCAGCGCGCGTCCAATCGCGAGCATCTGCTGCTCGCCGCCCGAGAGCGTGCCCGCACGCTGGCTGCGG
Source organism: Betaproteobacteria bacterium (assembly GCA_004297625.1). GTDB lineage: Bacteria > Pseudomonadota > Gammaproteobacteria > Burkholderiales > SG8-39 > SCGC-AG-212-J23. Next base: position 132,189 of record SCTY01000059.1, read on the forward strand.
CGCTCGTTCAGGCGCGGAAAAAGACCGTAAACGTAGGCGAAGCGCTCCCGCATCGCCTCGCGCCCGCCGCGCAGCCGCACCGCCCCGAGCCGCAGGTTATCCTCCACGCTGAACGGCACGAACACCAGCCGGCCCTCGGGAACCAGCGCCACGCCCCGGGCGACGATGGCATGGCTTTTTTCTTTCACAAGATTTTCATTCTCGAAAAAAATCTCGCCCCGCCGTTCCGCAATGGTTCCCGTGATCGCGGCGAGCAGCGTCGATTTGCCGGCGCCGTTCGGTCCGAGGAGCGCCACGGTTTCCCCCTTTTCCACCGTCAGGCTTACGCCCTGCACTACCGGGGCGGACCCGTAGGAGGCGTGCAAGTCAGAGAGCCGCAGCATCGCCGAGATAGGCCTCCATGACCGCCGGATGGCGCCGCACCTCCTGCGGCGTGCCCTCGGCGATCTTCGCGCCGAAGTTGAGCACCACCACGCGCTGCGCGAGCGGCAGCAAAAAGCGCATGTCGTGCTCGATCAGCAGCACGGCGATGCCGCGCGCCGCGATGCCGCGAACGATTTCGGCAAGCCGCTCGAGCTCCCCGGGCGTCAGGCCCGCCGCCGGCTCATCGAACAGCATCAGCCGCGGCTCCCCGGCCAGGCCGCGCGCGATCTCGAGCAGCCTTCCCTGCCCGAAGGAAAGCGTGCCGACGTCCGCGCCGTGCAGGCCGCCGAGACCTACGAAATCGACGAGCTCCTCGGCACGGCGGCGCTGGCGCTCTTCCTCGGCGGTGCCTCCGCCGGCGACCAGCCGCCATAAGCTGCTGCGGAAGCGGGTGTGCGCACCGACGAGCACGTTCTCGAGCACCGGCATGCCGCCGAAGGGCCGGTTGTGCTGGAAAGTGCGCATGATGCCGCGCGCGGCAATGCGGTGCGGTGGAAGCCCAAGGACCGATTGGCCGGCGAAGCGGATCTCGCCCGCGTCGGCGGCGCAGGCGCCCGCGATCAGGTTGAAGGTCGTGCTCTTGCCGGCGCCGTTGGGCCCGATGATGCCCAGGATCTCGCCTTCGCGCAGGTCGAAATCGAGCCTCGACACGGCGGTGAGGCCGCCAAAGCGCTTGGTAAGCGAGCGCACCTCAAGCAATACGGCGCCTGAGCTCATCGTAGATGCCTATGAGGCCGCGCGGCTGCAAGACGATTGCCGCCACCATCAGCACGCCGAACACCAGCACATGGTGATGGCCGATGAGCGGCGAGAGCACGAACGGCAGAAGAAAAAGGAACACCGCACCGGCCACGGCGCCGGCATGGCGGCCGGCGCCGCCGACGATCACCATGAAAAGCAGAAGAAACGCGTTCTCCAGCCCGAAAATCGGCGGATTGACCGTGTTGTCGACGAACGCGTACACCATACCGGCCGCACCGGCGAGCGCGCTCGTCACGGCGAATGCGATGACCTTGGTGCGCGCCACGTTGACTCCCATTGCCGCCGCCGCCTCGGGATTGTCGCGGACCGCGCGGCAGGCGCGCCCGAACCACGAATGATCGAGGCGCGCGAGCAGCGCGAACGTGCCGATGAGCAGGAGCACAATCACGACGGTGTACCGCGGGCCGCTCAGCTCGAAGCCGAAGACCTTCGGCAGGCGGTAGTTGGCGAGCCCGCCGGTGCCTCCGGTGAGCGTTCCGCCCTCGTTCAGCACCACGATGAAGAGCTGCGCCAAGGCGAGCGTGGCGAGGCCGAGATAGAAGCCTTCCAGGCGCGTGGAGGGTATCGCCGCGGCGAGGGCGACCAGCGCGCACAGCGCGGTGCCGGCCACGATGGCGACCGGCAGCGGCAGGCCGAGCTGGAAAATCAGGATGACGACCGCGTAGGCGCCAATGCCGTAAAACGTGAAATGCGAAAAGGCGATCTGCCCGCACACGCCGAACAGGAAGTTGTAGCTGAGCGCGAGCGTGATCCACAGCAAGAGCTTGCGGTAGACGTCGTTGTAGTAGGGCGAGAGAAGAAAAGCCACGGCGGAAAGCACCAGCGCCGTGCCCGCCCAGCGCGCCGCGGCTTTCAACCGGAGCGCTCCCTGGCCGAAAGCAGGCCGGTGGGACGCAGCAGCAGGAACAGCATCAGCAGCAGGAACGGCACGCCCTGCGCGTAGCCTGCCGGGATGGGTGCGTAGCGGATCGTCAGCTGCTCGGCAAAAGCGAGCAGCAACCCGCCGAGCAACGCGCCTTCGACGCGACCGACTCCGCCGACTACCAGCGCCGTAAAGCCCTGGATGGCGAGCGGCACGCCCATGAGGTAATGCGCGGAGATATTGGCGCCGGCCACCACGCCGGCGAGACCCGCTACCGCGGCGCCGGCGGCGAAGGACAGCGTCGTCACCCGGGCGAGGTTGATGCCCATCAGCGCCGCCGCGCGGCGGTTGAGCGCCACGGCTTCGAAGCACTTGCCGGCCAGCGTGCGCTCGAAGAACAGCCAGGTCGCGGCGAACACCACGAGCGAGACCGCGATGATGAAGAAACTCTGGTACGAGCCGGCGAGCGGGCCAAGCTCGAGGCGGCCGAACCCGAATGCGTAGGGCACCGGATACGGGTCCGGGCTGAACATGAGCGAGATGGACTCGCGAAACACGACCAGCATGCCGAGCAGCGCGAGGATCGGCGCGAGCACGGGGGCGCCGCGTTCGACCAGCGGGCGCACGGCGATGCGCTCGGTAAGCCAACCGGCCGCGACCATGGCGAGCAGCACCGCTGCCACGCCGGCGGCGTACGGCAGCTGCACCACCGAGCTGGCCACATAGGCACCGAAGGCGCCGAGCATGGCCCATTCACCGACGGCAAAGTTGACGATGCCGGTCGGGCGCATGATCAGCAGGTAAGCAAGCGCGACCAGGCCGTAAACGCAGCCCGAGGCCGCCGCGCTTACGGCCAGCTCGAGGAAATCCCGCAACTCGCTGCTAATACTTTCCTACGCCGACGTGCACCACGCGGCCCTGCCGGTCGCCCTCGTAGAGGCGGACCACCATGCCGTTCGGGTCGAAGCCGGTGCGCTTGCCCGCGGGAAACTTGTACCGCATGCCCTTCGCCCCCATGATGCCCGCGTAGTTGGTCGCCTGCATGGCGCTCTTGATTTTTTCCTTGTCGGTGCTGCCGGCGCGCCGGATAGCGTCGGCGACGAGGTGGATGCCGTCGTAGCCGTATCCGTGCAGATTGAACGGCTCGCGCCCCATCGCCTTCTTGTAGCCCGCCTCGAAGGCCTTGATCTCCGGCTTGGCCGGGTCGTAGGCGTCCACGAAAGTCACGCCATTCAGCAGACCCTTCGCCACGCTCATGTAGACCGGAACGGAGAAGTTGTATGAAGCGAGCAGCGGCATCTTCAGGCCCAGCTGGCGATACGATTTCAGCATGAGCACGTTCTCCGCCGTCAGGACCCCCGCCGAAACGAGCACGTCCGGGTTCGCGGCGCGCACCTTCTGCATCTGCGCGTCGGCCGACGTGGCGCCGCGGGAAATGAGCTCCTCGCTGACCACCTGGATTCCCGCCTTCTCCAGCCCGCTCTTGAAGAAACGCGCCAGCAGCTGCCCCAGGTCGGAGTTGTCGCTCACGAGCGCGGCGCGCTTGTAGTTCTTCGCGCCCGCGTAGGAAAGCAGCGTGGCGATCTGGATGGAACCCAGCGGACCGGTCTGCCAGAAGTAGGGATTGTCGATCTGGGTGGTGAGCGTGTCGCCCGAGTTCGACGGCGTCATTTGCGGCGTCTTAGTCGCAAGCGACACCGTCTGCGCCTGCTGCGTGGCCGGAGTCAACGATACGCTGAGGATGAACGCCGCCCCGGAATCCACGAGCTTGCGCGCCATCGCGGCGGAAACGTCGGGCTTGCCTTGGTCGTCCTCGATCAGCAGCTCGATCTTGCGCCCGAGAACGCCCCCCTTGGCGTTGATCTCGCGCGCGCCGAACTCGACGCCCTGCGTGATCGGCTCGGCATACGGCTTGGCAGGGCCGACCTTGTCGGTAATCACGCCGATCTTGATCGTTTCCTGCGCCTGCGCCGGTACAAGGGCCACGGCAAGGACGCATGCCAAACCCGCTATCGCTTTAGACGTTCTCATTGCCGCTCCTCCTCTGGTTTGCCGAATTCTATTTCACGCCAGGCGCGCGGTCTGGCCTTTTGCGAGTGCGCGCAGCACGCCCGCCGCACGGCCCAAGCCGCCGTCGCCTTCGCCGTCGAGCAGCGCCTGCAACTGCGCGTGCGACAGTATCGTGGGGCCTTGTTTGCCCGCGGCCGCCAAGGCGCCGGCGTCCGCGCTCACCGCTTCCGTCGCGAGCGAAGAAGGCTGCGCACGCATGAGCTCGACGAAGGACCGGTAACCCGGGGGCGCTTCGCCGACGACGACGAGCTTGTCCTTGGGGAGAGCGCCGCCGAGCTTTTCGAGCTCGCTCGCATGCACCAGAGCGAGCGCCGGCTGCGCGTCGCCGGGATCCAGCAGCGCCGGCACCGCACCGATCTTCATCGCGCCGATGAGCGCGCCGACATAGGCCGGCGAAGGCGGCATGAGCAGCATCACCTGCGCGCCCGGGCGCACTCCCAGCGACTTGAGCAGGTTCCCCGCCCGGTTCACGAGCGCGGCGAGGTCGTAGTAGGAATAGTGCTTGTCGCCGTACTCGAGCGCCCGCTTCTGCCCGAGGTTCGCTTGGACGTGGCGGTCGATGAGGCGGCTTGCGACATTGGCATCGGCCTCGATTGCCTGGGACATGTCCATCTCCTCAGTGAATTACTTGTCCAGCGGTTTCACGCCGTAGCGTTCCAGCCAGATGCGGCGTACGTCTTCTTCCTTGACGCCCTTGTTAAACACGTAGGCGGGAGACCTCACCGGCAACGCCTGCTCGACGGCGATCCGGACCACCGCATTGACCGGATACTGCCGCCCCTCCCGCTCCCACAGCTCGTTCGCGACCCGGTCGAACACTTCGCCTTCGAGGTGCACGTCGCAGCGGCCCTTGAAGCGATACCCGCGCCGCAGGAAAGGGTCGACCAAGTTCACTTCGACGTGCGGGTTGTGACGCAGGTTGCGCATCGTCGCCGGCGACATGATGTCCGCGAAGGCGAGGTGGTCGTCATCGAGCACCTTCAGCGATCCCTTGGGGGACAGGTTCGGCTTGCCGTCGGGCGTCACCGTAGCCACGTAGCACAGCCGGAGGCCCGCCACCATGCGTTGCATTTCCGCGGTCAGGATGCCCACGCCGCGCCCCGCTCAGATGTCGAGCTTGAAGCTGCCTGCGGTATCCCGGTGAGGCACGAATTTCTTGTTCACCTGCTTGATGTTGTCGCGCCCGCGCGGCTCCTCGAACAGCAGGTTGCGCTGCGCGGCAAGCAGCGGGAAATCCTGGACCGTGAGGATGATCGCCTGCTCGTCGCCGTCGTTGACGTGCTGGTGATACACCCAGGCGGGACAAAGGAACGTGTCGCCCTTTTCCCACTCGATCTTCGTCGGCTCGGGGTCGTCCTCGTCCTGCATGACGTCGAAGCCCTTGCCCTGCAGGATGTGGTAGATGGCAAACGAGGTGTGACGGTGCGGCTTGAGCCCCTCGCCCGGGTTCAGGATCGTCATGCCGATCAGCGCGCCGGGGGCCGTGCCCATCATTTCCTCGGTGTCGTTGTGCACGAGGATGATGAACCGGCGGTCCGCGCCGGGAATCGGGTCGCTCGCGATCTGCTTCAGCTTGGCCAGACAATCCTTCCAGTTCCAGCGCGCCGGGCGGATCTTGGTCCGCACCGCCTTCGGGTACCACTCGTCGTCGGGCAGCAGGCTGGTGCAGTCGAACTTCTCGCCCGCTTTGCGCACCCTTACTTTCTTGCCCTCCAGGATGCTGTCTACGTCCTTGATCAGCGCCACGTTTCCTCCTCCCAGTTCTTGCGTCCAGCCAGCGTAAGCGCCGGTAATGGTATGCTGCAAGGGCCACTTTTTTTAAAGTTCATTGGACCACTTCGCATGGCGCCTGCTCGATGGAGCTCACGCTAAGCCTGGAAGGCGGCGGTCCGCTCGGACCTCGCCTGTACTCGGAGCTGCGCAAAGCGATCCTCGAGGGCCGCCTGCAGGCCGGCGACAAGCTGCCTTCCACGCGCGAGCTCGCATGGCGCCTGAAAATCGCGCGCAACACGGTAAGCGACGCCTACGAACGCCTGGCGGCGGAGGGCTATCTCGGCGCCCGGCAGGGATCCGGGACGTTCGTCCACGACCACGGCACGGGGGCTGCGTTGGACGATCTCCGCGGCCGGGCGCAGCTCGAGCCCGGGTTCAGCCCGTGGGCCTGCGAACTCGGCGCCGTGCAACCCATCGTTCCGATCCGCGACCTGCCGCTCGATTTCAGGCCAGGACTGCCCGATCTCGCGAATTTCCCGATCGACGTATGGCGACGTCTCGCTGCGCGCACGCTCGGCCGCCTTTCTCCGCGCCTCGCGCTCTACGGCGATCCTCAAGGCCTGAGCGAGCTGCGTCACGAGGTGGCACGCTACCTGTCGCATTCGCGCGCGGTGATCTGCTCTTCGGACGACGTGGTCATCACCAGCGGCTCACAGCAGGCGCTCGACCTCGTCGGCCGGATGCTCATCACCCCGGGAACGCGCGTCGTCGTCGAGGATCCCGGCTACCCGATGGCGAAGCTGGCTTTCGCCGCGATGGGAGCCGAGCTCGCCCCCGTGCCCGTGGACGAGGAAGGCCTGCGCGTCGAGCTCGTTCCCGCGGACGCTGGAATGGTCTACGTGACGCCGTCGCACCAGTTCCCGCTCGGCGTGCCGCTGTCGCTCGAGCGGCGAAAGCGCCTGCTGGAGTGGGCGGCGCGGCGCAACGCCGTCGTGATCGAGGACGACTACGACAGCGAATTCCGCTTCGGCGGACGGCCGCTGGAGTGCCTGCAGGCGCTGGACCGCGCGGGGTCCGTGATTTACCTCGGCACGTTCTCGAAGGTGCTGTTCCCCGGACTGCGCCTGGGCTACATGGTGGTGCCGCGGCGCATGCGCGAGCGCTTCGTCGCCGCGAAATGGCTCACCGACCGGCATACCCCGGCGCTGGAGCAATCGATTATGGCGGCGTTCATCGCCGAAGGCCATTTCCCGCGCTATCTGCGTCGCATGCAGCGCATCTACGGCGAGCGGCAGAAAGCGCTCGCCAATGCCCTGCGGCGAAGATTCGGCGACGTCCTGCAGCTGCTTCCCTCGCACGCCGGCCTGCACCTCAGCGCCTGGCTTCCGCACGGCTTCGATGCGGAAGAGCTGATTTCCCGCGCCTACGAAGCGGGCGTCGGCGTCTATTCGGTCGCCCCCTTTTTTGCCGGCGGCGGACGGCCCGGGCTGCTGTTCGGCTACGGCGCCTGTGCGCTGCTCGACATCGAGGAAGGCGTGCGGCGGCTGAGCGGCATCTTCGACTCGATGCGGCACTCCTAGAGGGCGCGCTCCTCCATCCAGGTCACGCAGCGTTCTACCGCCTGCTCGAGAAGCTCGGGCTGGCCCTGGTAGTAGTGCGTCGCCCCCTTGATCACGTGGAACGTCTTGTCGCGGCTGCCGGCCGCGTCATGGATGATGCGGGCGTGCGGCTGCGGCACGGCGTCATCGGCCGAGTTCTCGATGGCGAGCAGCGGCACGCTGATCGAGGCCGCGCAGCGCGGCCCGTCGGCGTTCGAGTCGTCGACCGACCACTGCGAAAGCCAGGCGCGCAGCGTGGAGAAGCGCCCGATGCCCACCGGGCCGGTATTCGCGCTCTCGGGCTTGCCGAGGTAGCACCACCGGGGCTTGCGGTCGTTCGGGTCGACCGCCGGATCCATGAAGCGCAGATCCGCCATGGTGCGGTAGGTAACGAAGCCTCGTTCGAGCTCATCGCTTCCCTGCTTTTTCAGTTTCTCCAATGTTTGCTTCACCCAGGCGGTCTTGCGGCGCATGCGGGCGAGTTGCGCGGCACGGAAGCGCTCGATGAACGGCTTGGAATAAGGCGGCTGGTTCGGGCACTTCGGGTTGTAGATGTCGAGCTCCAAATCGCGCCGGTCGGGATCGTTCTCGTCGATGACCGAGGGATCGATCCACTCGGCGAGCATCCGCGCGCGCGACAGGTGTGCCGCCTGGAAGATCATCGCGTCGGCAGGAACGAGATTCTCAAGACTTACTTCTTCGCCTGACGGGGTCCGCGAAATCGTCGGCTTCTCGGCCTGGGACTGATAGAAAAGCGCGAGCGAGCCGCCGCCCGACCAGCCGCAGAGCGCGACTTTCTCGTAGCCCCAGTGGTCCTTCGCATGGCGCACGTAGGCGCCGAGATCGAGCGCCACCTTCTCCATGATGAGCGGCGTGTCGTTCTTCGCGAACCGCGATCCCGCGCAAAGGACGTGCACCCCCGCGCGCGCGAGCGCCTGCGGCATCGGCAGAAGCTGCAGCGTGGTCGAGGGATGCATGAAGACGGCCAGCGTCTTCGCCGGCCGCCCCTTCGGCACGAAGCGCAGGCCCTCGCAGTTCACCATTCCCTGCGAGCCGGCGAAGCCATAGACCTCGGTGAACTGCGACGCTTCGCTGTACTGCAGATGCACCCACTCGGGTGCAATCTCGAAGTTCAAGGTTTTTCTGAACGTTTTGCCACGGTTTTTTGGTGCACCCAGTCGGCGTGGTGCGGCGCCTTCTTCGTGCGCGTCCACTCCTCCAGCATCGCCTCGCTCACCCCGGCGAGCTTGCGCTTCATCTCGGGCGTCATGGTGTCGACCGCGAGCTCCAGGCGGTGGCCGTTCGGGTCGAAGAAGTAGATCGACTTGCAGATGCCATGGTCGACCGGCCCGAGCACCTCGACACCGTGCGACTCGATGCGCGCCTTGTTGCGCATCAGCGTGGCTTCGTCCGGCACGCGCAGCGCGAGGTGCTGCACCCAAAGCGGCGTATTTTCATCGCGCCCCATGGCAGGCGACTCGGGCAGCTCGAAGAACGCGACGTAGCTGCCGTCGTCCATGCGGAAGAAGATGTGCATGTACGGATGCTGCTCGCCGGTGCTCGGCACCCGGTCCTCGGACACCGCCATCGCGTACTCCAGGCCGAGCACCCTGGTGTAGAAGTCGGCGGTCTGTTTCGCATCCTTGCAGCGGTACGCGACGTGGTGGAGCGACTTGATGTCCATTTGCGCCTTCTCCTCCGATTCGGAGCCGCGTATTCTAACCACCCTCATGCACCCGGCCGAGCTTCCTGCCGAGATCGTCGAGCGCCTGCGCCGCCGGCGCGGCAGGCTGCATCTCTTCGATAGGCTTCAGGGAGCGCAGAGCGCTCTGGTGGTGATCGACATGCAGCACAGCTTCGTCGCCTCCGGGGCGCCGTCCGCGGTCGCGACCGCCCGGGAGATCGTGCCGAACGTCAACCGGCTCGCCGCGGCGCTGCGCGCCGCCGGCGGCACCGTCGCCTGGGTGCAGGCCACCTATACCCGCAGCGGCCCGGGGTACTGGCCGCTGTTCTTCGACCACATGGTGAGCCGCGACCTTTCGGCGGAAATTCTCGAGGGGCTGACCGAGGGCTCGCCCGGCCACGCGCTGTGGCACGAGCTCGATGTTCAGCCCGCGGACCTGCGCGTGCGCAAGAACCGCTACAGCGCCTTTTTCCCGGGCGCGTGCGATCTGCCGGAGCTGCTGCGCAACCGCTCCATCGACACGGTGCTCATCGCCGGCACCATGACCAACGTGTGCTGCGAGGCCTCTGCGCGCGATGCCATGATGGATGGCTTCAAGACGGTGGTCGTCTCGGACGCGAACGCGGCGCGCTCGGACGCCGAGCACACCGCTTCGCTCGCCACCCTCCTGCAGTTCTTCGGCGACGTGCGCAGCACCGACGAAGTCGTGGAGCTGCTGCGCAAATGAAGCATTCGATCCCGGCGATCGACTGCGTGGTCAACCCGATCACGCCGGAGATCATGCAGCTGCGGCCCAAGTGGTCGCGGGAATTCTTGACGAAGAAGATCGGCCGCGATTCGTCGCTTTTGCAGGGCGTGCCGGAGGAAAAGATGCTCGCGATGATGGACGAGGCGGGCATCGAGCGCGCTTTCCTCATCGCGACGAAGACCGGCCGCCTCGGCCTGCCCGGCAGCTGGCACCTGCCGTACGAGGTGGTGCGGAAAATGCTGGAGCGCCATCCCGGGAAGTTCTACGGCCTCGCCGGGCTCGACCCGACCGAGGGCATGGCCGGCGTGCGGGCGCTCGAGCGCGCGGTGCGCGAGCAGGGCTTCATCGGCGCGCACATGTACCCGCACTGGTTCGAGCTTGCCCCGGACCATGCGCGCTGGTATCCCTTTTACGCAAAATGCGTCGAGCTCGATGTCCCGGTCCAGATGCAGGTCGGCCAGTCGCTCATCTACACGCCCGAGCAGCGGCTGCGCAGCGTCGGCAGGCCGATCACGCTCGATGCGGTGGCCTGCGACTTCCCGGAGCTGAAGCTCGTCGGCATCCACGTCGGCATCCCCTGGACCGACGAAATGATCGCCATGGCGTGGAAGCACCCGAACGTGTACATCGGCTGCGACGCCCACAGCCCGCGCTACTGGCCCGCGGCCTTCGTGCAGTACCTCAACACTTACGGACAGGACAAGGTAGTGTTCGGCACGGATTATCCGGTCCTCGATTTCGCCCGCACACGGGAAGAGATCGAAGCGCTCGGGTTGCGCGAGGAGGCGAAGCGCAAGCTGCTTCGGGACAACGCATTGCGAATCTACAAATTGATGTAAGAAAGGACCATATGGCTCGCTTCTTCGGGGTTTTTCTTCTTCTGGTGGCCTGCGGCGCAGCAGCTCAGGAAAAGCTCGCAATCGGCATCGTGACCTCGCTCTCCGGCCCGATGGCCGCGCCGGGAAAATTCCAGATGAACGGCTTCCGGCTCGCCGAGGAGGAGATCAACTCGGCAGGCGGGTTCAGCGTAGGCGGCAAGAAGTACCTGGTCGAGCTCAAGGTGTACGACACGCGCGCCAACCCGGCCGAGGGCGCCTCGGCGATGCAGCGCCTCGCCACGGTGGACAAGGTGCCGGTCGTGCTCGGTGAGCTGCACAGCGGCGTGGCCGCCGCCGAAGCGCCGGTCGCGCAGGACTACAGCATCCCGCTGGTTCTCACCATTCCGACCGGGCCCAACCTCACCGAGCAAGGGAACCGCTTTCTTTTCCGCGTCAACGCGAACAACGACCAGCTCACGCAGGCGCTCGCCGAGTTCATCGCCGGGCAGGCCTGGACGCCGCTCGCCTTCATCGCGTGGAACAACGACGCGGGCCGCGGCGGCGTGAACGGCATGAAGAAGCTGCTCGGCGAAGCGAGGATCGGCTACGTCGGCTACTTCAACGTGGGCGAGGTGGATTTCTCGAGCCACGTATCGAACATCCGGGCGGGCAACGCGCGCGCGGTCATGCTGCTCATGGACGAGGAGCCCGGGAGCCTGGCGATCAAGCAGATCCGCGACGCCGGCCTCAAGACCCAGCTCGTCGGCACGCTGGCGATGGGCTCCGACCGCTTCCTGAAGCGCCTCGACGCGCAGCGCCTCGAGGGCATGGTGCAGTACAACGCTTTCCCGCCCAACGCCAAGGTGCCTGGCATCCGCGTCTTCAGCGAGCGCTATCGCAAGAAATACGGCGAGGAAGCGCACGGCTTCGCCGCGCAGTCGTACGATGGCCTGAAGCTGACCGTGGCCGCGCTGCAGAAGGCGGGCAAGATCGACGGCCGCGCATTGCGCGACGCGCTCGCCGCCATCGAGTACGACGGCGTCATCGGCCACATCAAGTTCGACGCTAAAGGCCAGGCGCATCCGCCGGTGTACGTCACCCAGTGGTGCTCCGACGGCAAGCGCCGGATCCTCTACCCGGAGACTCTGAAGGCCGACTGCGGCGCCGGTTGATCCGGCGTGCTGTCCGCGGTTCTCGAGCAGACCCTCAACGGCCTGATGGCCGGGTCCGTCTACGTGCTGGTGGCGCTCGGCATGGTGCTGATCTACGGCGTCATGCACGTGCTCAACTTCGCGCACGGCGTGCTCCTCATGGTGGGGGCGTACGTCTGCCACTTTTTCTTCGTGCGCCTCACGGGGAGCTATCCCCTGTCGATCCTGCTCAGCGCGGCGGTTCTCGCCCTGCTCGGCATCGCGCTCGAGCGCGCGGTATTCCGCCCGCTGCAGGGGAATCTCCGCAATCAGGTCATCGCTTCGCTCGGCCTCATCCTCGTCTTCGAGAACCTTGTCATTGCGCTATGGGGGCCGAACGCGCTGCAGATGAAGGTTGCGGCAACGGCCGCGCTGGTGCCCTTGGGCGAGATGCGCTTTTCGGTGCAGCATCTTCTGGTCATCGCCGTGACGCTGGCAGTTGTCCTGGTCCTGTTTTCCTTCCTGAAATTCTCGAAATTCGGCACCGCGATCCGCGCCACCAGCCAGGACCGGATGGCGGCGATGGTGGTCGGCATCCCGGTCGAGCGCGTCGACTGGATCACCTTCGGGCTCGGAACCGCGCTCGCCGCGCTCGGCGGGGCGCTGATCGGGCCGCTTTTCATCGTGTTTCCGCAGATGGGCGATGCGCCCATGGTGAAGGGGCTTGCCGGGATCCTGCTCGGCGGCATGGGCAGCGTGCCGGGCGCGGTGATCGGCGGCTTCATCATCGGCATCGCTGAATCGGTGTCGACCGTCTTTCTGCCGACCGACTATCGCGATTCGGTGGCCTTCATCGTCATGGTGCTCATCCTGCTCGTCTGGCCGCGCGGGATTTTCGGCGTAAGCGTTCGGGGCGAAGACTGATGGCCCGAATCGTCTTGGGCATCTTTCTCGTCCTTCTGTCGCTGATGCCGGCGATGGCGGAAAAGCAGCCTTATCTCCTACACGTCCTCATTCTCTGCTTCCTGTACGCGATTCCCGCGGTCGGGCTGAACCTGATGCTGGGCTATGCGGGCCTCGTGTCCCTCGGACACATGGCGTTCGCCGGCGTCGGCGCTTATACCGCTGCGGTTCTCATGGTGGACGGGCATTGGGACTTCTGGCTCGCCCTGCTCGCCGGCGTGCTCGCCGCCGGTGTCGCGGGGGCGGCAATCGGCGCCATATGCCTTCGCTTCCGCACGCATTTCTTCATGATCGTCACCCTCGCCTTCGGGTTGATGCTCTACTCGGTGATGAACAACTGGGACGAGGTCACGCGCGGCGCGGCGGGATTTCCCGGCATTCCGCGCCCCGCCCCGCTCGGCGGCTTCAGCTTCGGGCCGCTGCCGAATTTCTACTACCTCGCGCTCGCGGCGGCGCTTGCCGCCTTCGCCGTCCAGTGGATCGTGGTGCGCTCGGACTTCGGCCGCGTGCTCGCCGCCTTGCGCCAGGACGAGCGCCTGGCGCAGGCGAAGGGAGTGAACACCATGCTCTACAAGGCCGCGGTCTTCGCGCTCGGCTCGGCCATCGCCGGGCTGGGCGGCGTGCTGCACGTGTCGTTCCTGCGGGTGGCCGCGCCTGCGACCTTCAACCTCGCGGAAAGCATCAATGCCGTGCTCATCGTGATCGTCGGCGGCGCCGGCTCGCTCGCCGGACCGGCGCTCGGCGCGCTGGTCTTCGTCGGCCTGCCCGAGTACCTGCGCGCCGCCGCGGAGTGGCGCCTCGTTGTTTTCGGGGTAATCCTGGTTCTCATCGTCCTTTTCGCTCCGCAGGGACTCGCCGGCTTCGTGAAGCGGGCGCGCGCATGATCGCGATCCGCAATCTGACCAAGCGATACGGCGGCGTGGCGGCGCTTTCGGACTGCGAGCTCGAGATCGGCGCGCCCGGCATCTACGGCCTCATCGGGCCGAATGGCGCGGGCAAGACCACGCTGTTCGACGTGATGACCGGGCTTACCGAGCCCGATTCCGGCACCGTCCTCATCGAGGGACGCGATGTGACCGGCTTCTCGCCGCACCGGCTCGCGCGCCTCGGGGTCGCGCGCAGCTTCCAGGAATGCCGCGTCTTCTCGGAGTTCACCTGCCTCGAAAATCTGCTGTTCGGCGCGCGCGGCACGCGCGCGGAGGCGCTGCGCCTGCTCGAGCTCGTCAACCTGCAGCGCTATCGCGACGAGCCCGCCGCCAATCTCTCCTTCGGGCAGCGCCGCCTGCTGGAGATCGTGGCGACCTTCATGCGCAAGCCGCGCATCCTGCTGCTCGATGAGCCCGCCTCGGGCGTAAATCCGGCGCTTCTCGAGCTGCTCCTCGAGTCGATCCGCCGGATGTACGAGGAGCGCCCGTGCCTGTTTCTCGTCGTCGAGCACAACATGGAGTTCGTCATGGCGCTCGCCTCCGAGATCGTCGTCATGCACCAGGGCGCGGTGCTCGAGCGCGGCAGCCCGGAGGCGGTGCAGGCAAGCCCCCGCGTAATGGAGGCCTATCTCGGATGAGCGCGGCGGTGCTCGAAGTCAGCGACCTCGGCGCGAGCTACGGCGGCAGGCGCATCCTCGAGAGCGTCTCGCTGCGCGTCGGCGCGTCGGAGATCGTGACGGTCATAGGCCACAACGGCGCGGGCAAGTCGACGCTTCTCAAGTCGGTGTTCAATCTGATTCCCTGGCGCTCGGGCGCGATCCGTCTGCAGGGACGCGACATCCTCGGGCTCGCGCCCGATCGCATCCTCGCTGCAGGCATCGCCTACGTGCCGCAAAGCCGCAGCGTGTTCCCCAAGCTCACGGTCGACGAGAACCTGCGCATGGGCGGCTATCTCCTGTCCGACAAGGCGCTGCTCGCAGCGCGCATCGAAAAAGTGCGGCAGCTCTTTCCCGTCCTTGCCGAGCGCGCGCACCAGCTCGCCGGCACGCTGAGCGGCGGCGAGCAGCGCATGCTCGAGATCGCGCGCGCCCTGCTCATGGATCCGAAGCTGGTGATGCTCGACGAGCCCTCGATCGGCCTCGCACCGCGCATGGTCGAGGCGGTGTTCCAGACTGTCGGGATGCTCAGGAACCAGGGCAAGGCCGTGCTGATGGTCGAGCAGAACGTGCGCAAAGCGCTCGCGGCCTCGGACCGGGCGTACGTCATGGAGCTGGGCGAAATCCGCCTCGAGGATGCGGCACCTGCGCTCATCGGCGACCCGCGCGTCGCCCGCCTCTACATGGGACGCCGCTAGCCGCGCAGATCGACGACTCGCTTGAGCTTCCAGCTCGAGATGAAGTCGCCCGGGGTCACGAATAGCAGCGCGGGTGTCACTCCGGAAGCACGCTTGACGGCCTCCACTGCGGTTCTCGTCAAGTCGTTATCGGGTTCACCCGCCACCTTCAGGGTGAAGCCTGCTTCTTCTACGACGAACTGGAACTCGCGCGCGCCGAGCACCGCCTCCGCCGCCTGCGCGAGCACGTCCGGGTTGACGAGCGTTCCCTTGATCTTGAGGAGCGCGTCCGAGCGCCGCGGCATCGCCACGAGGCGATCGGTCCATGAGCCGCAATGCGGGCAGCGCTCCCGGCTGAGCACCGACACGTCGCCGAGGGCGTAGCGCAGCAGCACGGTGCCCCGGCGCCGCAGATGCGTCAGAAGCAGCAGCCCCGGGTTGCCGTCGCCGACCGGCGCGTACGTCTTCGGGTCGACGACTTCCATATAGAACTGCCCCGGCGCCGGGTTGTGCAGCCCGGAGCCGGGCGCGCATTCCACCATGCCGCCCTGCATTTCGGTCGAGCCGTACGACACGCTGACCCAGGCGTCGGGCCGTCCCAGCCGCCGCAAGGCGGCGGTGAGCTCCTCCCGCGCCGCCTCGGTTACGCCTTCGCCCGTCACGAAAGCAAGGCGCACGGCCGAAAAATCGGCACCCATTTCCGCCGCGCGCGCGACCACGCGGCGCACGAAGCTCGGCACGCCCCACAGGATCGTCGCCTCGCTGCGCGCCACGATCCGGACCACGCCGTCAATGTCGGTTCCGAGCGTGAAGTAAGGCGAAGGGTTGCCCGGCAGCGCGGCCACGACACGAAGGTTCATGCTCGCCGCCGCGTGCAGCGCGCGGATGAACGCGCCGTGCGGCACGGCCGTGAGCGGAAACAGGTTGGCGATCACGTCCTCGGGCCGTACGCCGCGCAGCCGAAGCATGTTGCGGTTGGTTTCGAGAATGCGAAAGAAGTCGTAAGTCGTCGAAACGAAGGGCGTCGGCCGCCCCGCGCTGGTGCCGGTGGTGTACATCACGTCCCACACCGTGCGCATCTCCTGCGGCAGCCCCTCGGCATCCAGCCGGAAGGCGTCCGGGTCGGCCATGTACTCGCTCTTCAGCGTGGGCGGCAGCCGCGCCAGGTCGGCGAGCGAGGCGAAATCGGCGCGCGCAAGGCCGCTCGCCGCCATGCGTGCGCGCGTCCGCGGATGGCGCGCGGCGGCGAGATCCATCATTTCAGCGAAACAGCGCTCGCGCTCGGCCTCGATCGCCTCGCGCGGCGCGTACAGCAGGTCGCTCACCGGCATAATCGCAGCTTACCGAACGGAGGAAGCGAATGGACAAACGCGATCACAAGACGCGCTACGAGGCCGGCCTGAAGACACGAGCCGAGGTGCTCGGCAAGCTCTGGGTGGAAAAATCCATGGCGAGCGTGGACCCGTTCAGCGAGGAGTTCGTCGAGCTGCTCAACACCTATTGCTGGAACGACATCTGGAACCGCCCGGGGCTGCCGCGCAAGATGCGCTCGGTGCTGAATCTCGGCATGCTGTGCGCGCTCAACCGCGAGCATGAGCTCAAGCTCCACATCCGCGGCGCGCTCAACAACGGCCTCACCAAGGACGAGATCAAGGAAGTGTTCCTGCAGGTCGCGATCTACTGCGGCGTGCCCGCCGCCGTGGTGGCCTTCCGCGCGGCGAAAGAGGTGTTTCAATCCGAAAAATAGCCTTCATCGGCCTGGGCACCATGGGGCAGCCCATGGCGGCGAACCTCGCGCGCGAGGGGTTCGACGTGCGCTCGTACGACCTCAAGGGCCACGGCAGCTGCAAATCGATCCGCGAGGCGGCGCAGGGCGCCGATGCGCTCATCACGATGCTGCCCGACGCAGACGCAGTGCGCGAGGCGGTGCTCGAGGCGCTTCCGGCGCTGCCGGCAGGCGCGGTCGTGATCGACATGAGCTCCGCAGATCCTGCCTCGACGCGCGCGCTCGCCGCCGCTTTATCCCCCAAGAACGTTTCCCTCTTGGATGCGCCGGTATCCGGGGCGGTGGCGAAGGCAAGAGACGGCACGCTCGCCATCATGGCCGGAGGCAGCAGGGAAGCTTTCGAAAGATGCACTCCGGTTCTGCGCGCGATGGGAAAACGACTCTTCCACGTCGGCCCGCTCGGCGCGGGCCACGCGGTCAAGGCGCTCAACAACTATCTGGGCGCGGCGGGCACGCTGGCCGGGTTCGAAGCGCTGCTGGTCGCCCGGGCGCTCGGGCTCGAGCCGAAGGCGATGCTGGAGGCCATCAACGCCTCGACCGGCCGCAACAGCACTACGGAGCGCAAGATCCCCGATCAGGTGCTCACCGGCGCTTTCGCCTCCGGGTTCAAGCTCGCGCTGATGGCGAAGGACGTCGGTATCGCCGCCGACCTGGCGCGCGACCTCGGCGTCGAGACGCCTTACCTCAACGAGACGCTGCGCTTGTGGAGCGCCGCGCAGAAGCGGCTTCCCGCGCAGGCGGACCATACGGAGATGTTTCGCTTCCTGGAGCGATTGAAGACTCCATCTCGCGCCGCAAGCGCACCGCGGTCGAATTTGCGTCGTAAGCGACGTCGCTCCACCTGAGCGGCTCGCCGGCGGCCACCGCGCGCAGGAGCTTCCAGTGGTGCGCGAGGCCAAGCGGCAGGCAGCCCTTGGCGAGCGAATCGGCCGCCGGCATGAGCCTGCCGACCACCGTGTAGCCGCCCTCGCCGTCAAGGATCTCTCCTGAAGAGAGGTTCTTCTTGGCTACCGCCACGGCATCGGCGCGCCAGCCGGTGGCGCAGCCGGTCGGCTCGCCGCGCAGGCCGACCGCGGCGACCGAAATGCCGACTTCGAGCCCGATCAGATGCCAGCGCTTGTACATGCACGCATAGCGGCTCGACGCATCGGTCTTGACCCCGTACTCCACGAAGCAGCGCTGGATGTACTCCGTCTCGCCCTCGAACACCACCCATACGCCGAAGCGGATGTCGTAGGGAATCGGCGTGCCGTCCCTGCGCAGCGAAGAGATCACTTCGACCTGCCCTTTGTGGTGCAGCACGCCGCCTTCGGACTTCGGCCGCATGAGCGCCGGGATCTCGTCGACCGAGCCCGGCGGATACAGCAACCCTTCGGGCGCCGGCGTGAGACCGGTCGCGTTGCACACCGCGCTCGTCTCGATCGCCGGCTTCGAGCCGTCGAGGAAGGAATTGAACATCTTCGGATTCAGTCCGCCCGCCTGCGCCTGCTCGGGCGTCAGGCCGTAATAGCCCCACACCGTCTCCGGCGTGGACTGGGAAAAATGCGCCAGCCATTTGTGGCCGCGCCCGGCCGCAACGACGGGAAAGCCGGCCGCGCGCGCCCAATCGACGAGATCGCAGATGAGCGCCGGCTGGTCGCCGTAGGCGAGGCTGTAGACCACGCCCGCCTCGGCCGCCTTGCGCGCAAGCAGCGGTCCGCAGAAGGCGTCGGCCTCGACAGTGACCATGACGACGTGCTTGCCGTTGCGGAAGGCGGCGAGCGCGTGCTCTACCGCGGCGGGAGGATTGCCGGTCGACTCGATGACGATGTCGATCGCCGGGTGCGCGACGAGCGCTTGCCAGTCGTCGGAAACGTGCGTGCGCTTTTCCTTCAGCGCCGCATCGAGCGATCTCGCGGAGTAGCTTTCGGGCTTCCAGCCCACCCGCTCGAGATTCTTCTGCGCATTCTCCGGGGACAGATCCGCGATGCCGACGAGATGCACGCCCGGCGTGCGCGGCACCTGCGCGATGTACATCGCGCCGAACTTTCCTGCGCCGATGACGCCGATGCGCAGCGGATTGTCCTTCCTTTGCTGGAGCTTCGCGTAGAGGTTCATGAAAATGTCAAAATCAGGGACAGACCACGATTTCCGAAGGTCCAGGAAATCGTGGTCTGTCCCTGATTAGTCCTTGGGTTTTGGGTCGGCATACTGGAAGAACGTCTCGTCGTTGCGCACCATGCCGAGCTCGTAGCGCGCGCGCTCCTCGAGCGCCTCGGTGGCCGTCTTCAGGTCGCGCACCTCGGCGGCCAGGCTGGCGTTGCGTGCCGCGCGCTGACCGTTGTCGATTTGTTGATTTGAAAGCTCCCTTTCCAGCTGCCACGCGCGCAGCCATCCGCCCTTCCCCAGCCAGAGCGGATACTGGATGAGGAGAATGAGCGCGCCGAGGATGGCGGCGAGGATCTTCATCCGCGCCTCGCGAACGCCTCCTTGCCAGGGTAATCGACCGAGTCGCCGAGATCTTCCTCGATGCGCAGCAGCTGGTTGTACTTCGCCACGCGGTCGGAGCGCGAGAGCGAGCCGGTCTTGATCTGCAGCGCGTTGGTGCCGACGGCGATGTCGGCGATGGTGGTGTCCTCCGTCTCGCCCGAGCGGTGCGAAAGCACCGTGCCGTAGCCCGCGCGCTTCGCGAGCTCGATCGCGGCGAAGGTCTCGGTGAGCGTGCCGATCTGGTTTACCTTGATGAGGACGGCGTTCGCCACGCCTTGCTGAATGCCCTGGCGCAGGATCCCGGTGTTCGTGACGAAGATGTCGTCGCCCACGAGCTGGAGCTTCCGGCCGAGCTTGGCGGTCAGCGACTTCCAGCCGTCCCAGTCGCCTTCGGCCATGCCGTCTTCGATCGACGCGATCGGATAGCGCGCAGCGAGATCCGCAAGGTAATCCGCGAGCTGCGCGGAAGAGAGGTTCTTGCCTTCGGACTCGAGCACGTACAGGCCGTCGCGGTAGAACTCGGACGCGGCGCAGTCGAGCGCGAGCATCACGTCCTCGCCTCCGCGGTAGCCCGCTTTGCCGATCGCCTCCAGGATAAGCTCGATCGCCGCGGCATGCGTCGGCAGGTCCGCCGGCGCGAACCCGCCCTCGTCCCCCACGGCCGTGGACATGCCTTCCGAATGGATGATTTGCTTCAGATTCTGGAAAATCTCCGAGCCGCAGCGCAGCGCCTCGCGGAAGCTCTGCGCGCCGACGGGCACGATCATGAATTCCTGGAAGTCGAGCCGGTTGTTCGCGTGCGCGCCGCCGTTCACCACGTTCATCATGGGCACGGGCATGCGCATGGCGCCCGAGCCGCCGAAATAGCGGTACAGCGGCAGGCCCGATTCCTCTGCAGCGGCTTTTGCCGCAGCCATCGACACGGCGAGCAGCGCATTGGCGCCGAGGCGGGACTTGTTCTCGGTGCCGTCGAGGTCGAGCAGCGTCTTGTCGATGAAGGCCTGCTCGGAAGCGTCCAGACCCACGATCGCCTCGGAAATTTCGGTGTTGACGTGCTCGACCGCCTTGAGCACGCCCTTGCCGCCGTAGCGTGCCTTGTCGCCGTCGCGCAGCTCGATCGCCTCGCGGCTGCCGGTGGACGCGCCCGAGGGCACGGCCGCGCGCCCCATCACGCCCGACTCGAGCAGCACGTCGGCCTCGATGGTGGGGTTGCCGCGCGAATCGAGGATTTCGCGCGCGACGACATCGACGATGGAGCTCATGCTTTTTTCACCTTTTGTTCGGCAAAGCCGTTCTTCTTCACCAGCCGGTCGAGCTCGACCAGGGTCTCGAGCAGATCCTGCATCATGCCGAGCGGCCAGGCGTTCGGGCCGTCCGACAACGCTTTCTCCGGGTTGGGATGCGTTTCCATGAAAAGCCCCGCGATCCCCGTCGCCACTGCCGCGCGCGCGAGCACCGGAATGAATTCGCGCTGCCCGCCCGACGCGGTGCCCTGCCCGCCGGGAAGCTGAACCGAGTGCGTGGCGTCGAACACCACCGGGCAACCGGTGTCGCGCATGATGGCGAGCGAGCGCATGTCGGAGACGAGGTTGCCGTAGCCGAAGGAAAAGCCTCGCTCGCACACCAGGATGTTGTCCTGTCCCGAAGCTTCCCGCGCCTTGTCGACCACGTTCTTCATTTCCTGCGGCGAGAGGAACTGGCCTTTCTTGATGTTGACCGGCCGGCCGGCCGCGGCGGCGGCATGGATGAAGTCCGTCTGGCGGCACAGGAACGCGGGAGTCTGCAGCACGTCGACCACGGCAGCGACGGGTTCCACTTCTTCTTCGGTATGGACGTCGGTTAACACGGGCACGCCGACCTGGCGCTTCACTTCTCCCAGGATTTGCAGGCCCTTGTCCATGCCGAGGCCGCGAAACGACTTGCCCGAGCTGCGGTTCGCCTTGTCGTAGGACGATTTGAAGACGAAAGGCACACCCAGCCTGCCGGTGATTTCCTTGAGCCGCCCCGCGACGTCGATCTGCAGCTCGCGCGACTCGACCACGCACGGACCGGCAATAAGAAAGAGCGGCCGATTCAGGCCGACTTCGAATCCGCAGAGATTCACGCCGCGACTACCGACAGCGTTCCGCCGGGTCGCTTCTCGCGCGCGCGGTGCCGCAGTGCCGCGGCGACGAACGCCTTGAACAATGGATGGCTCGCGCGCGGCGTCGAGGTGAATTCCGGGTGGAACTGCACGCCGACGAAGAACGGATGGCCGGCGAGCTCCATGATCTCGGGCAGGTTTTCGCTCGGCGTGCGCGCCGACACCTTGTAGCCCTTCGCCTCGAGCTGCGGCACGTAGATGTTGTTCACCTCGTACCGGTGGCGATGTCGCTCGTTGACTTCCGTACCGTAGATGGAAGCGGCGAGCGTCCCCGGCTCTACCGGGCACTTCTGCGCGCCCAGGCGCATGGTGCCGCCGAGATCGGACTTCTCGGTGCGCTTCTCGATGCGCCCGGTGCGGTCGAGCCATTCGGTGATGAGCGCGACGACGGGGTGCGGCGTGTCGGCGTCGAACTCGGTGCTGTTGGCGCCTTCCAGGCCCGCCACGTTGCGTGCGAACTCGATCGTGGCGAGCTGCATGCCGAGGCAGATGCCGAGATACGGCACGGCGTTTTCGCGCGCGTAGCGGATCGCGGCAATCTTGCCCTCGGTGCCGCGCTTGCCGAAGCCGCCGGGCACGAGGATCGCGTCCATCTTCTCCAGGCCGGCGGCGCCGGTCTTCTCGATCTCTTCGGAGTCGAAGTAATGGATGTTGATCTTCGCGCTGGTGTGGATGCCGGCGTGGCGCAGCGCCTCGTTCAGGCTCTTGTACGAGTCCTGCAGGTCGACGTACTTGCCGACAAAGGCGATGTCGACCTCGTGCTGCGGATGCTCGAGCGCGTCGACGATCTTGCGCCAGGCCGAGAGGTCCGCAGCACGGGCGAGGATGTTGAGCTTGTGGCAGACGATCTCGTCGAGCATCTGCTCGTGCAGCATCCTCGGGATCTTGTAGATCGAGTCCACGTCCCACGCGGAGATCACCGCCTCCTTCTGCACGTTGCAGAACAGCGCGATCTTGCGCCGCTCGTCCTCGGGCAGCGGCCGGTCGGTGCGGCACAGCAGCGCGTCGGGCTGGATGCCGATCTCGCGCAGCTCCTTCACCGAGTGCTGCGTGGGCTTGGTCTTGATCTCGCCCGCCGAGGCGATGTACGGCACGAGCGTGAGGTGGATGTAGCAGACGTTGTTGCGCCCGAGCTCGAGCCCCATCTGCCGGATCGCCTCGAGGAACGGCAGCGACTCGATGTCGCCCACCGTGCCGCCCACCTCGACGATGGCGACGTCGGCGTCGCCCGCGCCGCGCTTGATGAAGGCCTTGATCTCGTCGGTGATGTGCGGAATGACCTGCACCGTGCCGCCGAGGTAGTCGCCGCGGCGCTCCTTCTTGATCACCGACTCGTAGATCTGCCCGGTGGTGAAGTTGTTCCAGCGGCGCATCTTCGAGCTCTGGAAGCGCTCGTAGTGCCCGAGGTCGAGGTCGGTCTCCGCGCCGTCCTCGGTGACGAACACCTCGCCGTGCTGAAACGGGCTCATCGTGCCCGGATCGACGTTGATGTAAGGGTCCAGCTTGATGTTGGTGACGCGGATGCTGCGCGACTCGAGGATCGCGGCGAGGGACGCGGCGGCGATGCCTTTCCCCAGAGAGGAAACTACACCGCCTGTTACAAAGACATATTTAGCCATCACCCTAGCGTGTGTAGGTTTCGAGGAGTCTACACCATTTCCGCGCCCTTCATTCGCAGACCGGGATCACGCGCGCGGGTTGACGCGCAAAAAAGCGCAGCAGCCAGACCCGGGGCGGCGCCCAGCCTCCCTGCGGTGCAGCGCGCAGGACATGTAGCGCGCTACGGGCCGACCGCTGCGCGCCGCCCGGCGCGAGCTTCTGCAGCGCGCTTTCGTCGAGACCGGCGAAGGGAGCGGTCGGGTCGGTCACGCTAGGCCGAGGCAAGCTCCGGCCGGCCGCGGAAGTGCTCGAGCGCCTCCGGGTTCGCGAGCGCCTCGAGGTTCTTCACCGGCCGGCCATGAACCACCTCGCGCACCGCGAGCTCGACGATCTTGCCGCTCTTGGTGCGCGGGATGTCGGCGACCTGCAGGATCTTCGCCGGCACGTGGCGCGGGGTCGTGTTCTCGCGGATCCGCCTCTTGATGGAAGAAATCAGCTCTTCGGAAAGCGCAAGGCCCTCCTTCAACTTCACGAACAGCACCACGCGCACGTCGGAGTCCCATTGCTGCCCGATGACGAGCGACTCCAGGATCTCGGGCAGCTGCTCCACCTGGCGGTAAATCTCCGCGGTGCCGATGCGCACTCCTCCCGGATTCAGGACCGTATCCGAGCGCCCGTAGATAATGATGCCGCCGTGCTCGGTGATTTCGCACCAGTCGCCGTGGCGCCACACGTTCGGATATTTCTCGAAATACGCGGCGCGGTATTTCGCGCCGTCCGGGTCGTTCCAGAACCCCACCGGCATGCAGGGGAAAGGCTTGGTGCAGACCAGCTCGCCTTTCTCCTTCGTTATGGACTTCCCTTCCTCGTCGAAGACTTCGACCGCCATGCCGAGTCCCCTGGCCTGGATTTCGCCCCGCCACACCGGTCCGGTCGGATTGCCGAGCACGAAGCACGAAACGATGTCGGTGCCGCCGGAGATCGACGACAGGCACACGTCGCGCTTCACGCTGGCGTAGACATAGTCAAATCCCTCCGGCGCGAGCGGCGAGCCGGTCGAGAGCACGGCGCGCAGGCCCTCCAGGCGGTGCGTTTCCCTGGGTTTCAAGCCACTCTTCGCAATGGCGTCGATGAACTTGGCCGAGGTGCCGAAATGCGTCATGCCCTCGGCATCGGCAAGATCGAACAGCGTGCGTCCGCGCTGCACGAATGGCGAGCCATCGTAGAGAAGCAGCGTGGCGCCGGACGCAAGGCCCGACACCAGCCAGTTCCACATCATCCAGCCTAGCGTGGTGAAATAAAACAGGCGGTCGCCCGGTTTCACGTCGCTGTGGAGGCGGTGCTCCTTGAGGTGCTGCAGCAGCGTGCCGCCCGCGCCGTGGACGATGCACTTCGGCACCCCGGTGGTTCCCGACGAGTAGAGAATGTAAAGCGGATCGTTGAAGCCGGCTTGCGCGAAGCGGATCTCCTGCGGCTCGAACGGCTCGAGGAAATCGTAGAGCGAAGTGCCGGCGCTCGCCGGGGCGCCGAGATAATCGACCACCACGCATTCCTGCACCGAAGGCAGCCTGGCGAGCACCGCCTGCACCTTCTCCTGGCAATCGAATTCCTTGCCGCCGTACAGGTAGCCGTCGGCGCAAAAAAGCACTTTGGGCTCGATCTGGCCGAAACGATCGAGCACGCCCTGCACGCCGAAGTCGGGCGAGCAACTCGACCAGATGGCGCCGAGGCTCGCCGTCGCGAGCATCGCGGCGGCGGACTCGGGAAGGTTCGGCAGGTAACCGGCGACACGATCGCCCGGCCCCACCCCGGCGTCGGCGAGCGCCTGCGCGAGGCGCGAAACGAGAACGTAAAGCTGCTCGAAGCTCAATCTTCGCCGGATGCGGTCCTCGCCCCAGAAGACGATCGCATCGGCGGCGTCGCGCCGCCGCAGCAGGTTCTCGGCGAAGTTCAGCTTCGCCTGCGGGAACCACTGTGCGCCCGGCATGCGCTGCTTGTCGATGAGCGTAGGTCCCTGCCGCTTGCCGCGGACCTCGCAAAACTCCCAAACCAGGTTCCAGAACTCCTCGGCGTGCTCGACCGACCACGCGTGCAGCTCGTCATAGCTGCGCTTGCCCGCAACGCGCATGAAGCGCGCGAGCTCGCTTTGCGCGGCCCGCTCGGGCGAAGGCGACCACAAGGGAGCTACTGCAGTAATGAGCGGATCCTTTCCGGTATGCGCACCGGCTTCTGCTTCTGCATGTCGATGAAGACCACCGTGGCCGCGCCGTCGGCGCACAGCATGTCGCCGATGAGAAGCTCGTAGTAGGTCGCCACGCTCGATCCGCCCGGGGGGCCGGCCAGCACGCGAACCTCCACGATGCCCGGGTAGTTGATCGGCTTCTTGAAATTGCAGGACGCGTTGGCGATCACCAGGCCGGTGCGGGACCACGCTTCGTCCTCGGGAACGAGCGTGTCGAACCAGCTGATGCGCGCCTGCTCCATATAGCGGAAATACACCGTATTGTTGACGTGGCCCATCGCGTCCATGTCGCCCCAGCGGATCGCAATGCGCTCGACGTGCACGAGCTTGCGTTCGTCGTTCATTTTGCCGGTGATTATAATTGGCGGCATGCCGCGCGAATCCATGCAATACGACGTCGTGGTGGTCGGCGGCGGTCCGGCGGGCCTAGCCGCTGCGATCCGGTTGAAGCAGCTTTCCGCGGACCTCTCCGTCTGCGTGCTGGAAAAAGGCTCGGAGATCGGCGCGCATATTCTTTCGGGCGCGGTGATGGACCCGCGGGCGCTCGACGAGCTGATCCCCGACTGGAAAGCGAAAGGCGCTCCCCTCCACACGCCGGTGAGCGAGGACCGCTTCCTCTTTCTCACCGAGAAAGCGTCTTTCCAGACGCCGAATTTCCTGCTTCCGGGTTGCTTCAAGAACCACGGCAACTACGTCGTGAGCCTCGGCAACGTATGCCGCTGGCTCGGCCAGCAGGCCGAAAGCCTCGGCGTGGAGATCTTCCCCGGTTTTGCGGCGGCGGAAGTCCTTTTCGAAGGCGATGCGGTCAAGGGCGTCGTCACCGGCGACATGGGCATCAACCGCAACGGCGAGAAGACGCCGGCGTACCAGCCCGGCATGGAGCTGCACGCAAAGTACACCTTTTTCGCCGAAGGCTGCCGCGGCCACCTCGGCCGCAGCCTGGAGGCGAGATACCGCCTGCGCGAGGGCGCCGAGCCGCAGGTCTACGGCATTGGCCTGAAAGAGCTGTGGGAAGTGCCGGCCGAAAAGCATCGGCCGGGCCTCGTGACGCATACCGCGGGCTGGCCGCTCGACCCCGACGTCTATGGCGGCTCCTTCATCTATCACCAGGAGAATCGCCAGGTCGCGGTCGGCTATGTCGTCGGCCTGAGCTACCAGAACCCCTATCTCTCGCCGTTCGAGGAATTCCAGCGCTTCAAGACCCACCCGGCGATCCGGCCGCTCCTCGAGGGCGCGAAGCGGATCTGCTACGGGGCGCGCGCCATTACTTCCGGCGGATTGCAATCGCTGCCGCGCTTCGTCTTCCCGGGCGGCGCGATGATCGGGGATGAAGCCGGTTTCCTCAACGCCTCGCGCATCAAGGGCAGCCATTGCGCCATCAAGTCCGGCATGCTCGCCGCCGAGGCGGCGCATTCGGCGCTCAAGGCCGGACGCGCGCTCGACGAGCTTTCGGATTACCCGCAAGCGTTCCGCTCGAGCTGGCTTTACGATGAGCTCTACCGCGCACGCAACTTCAAGCCTTGGATGTCGAAGGGGCTGTACCTCGGCTCGATGATGTTCGGCATCGACCAGGTGCTGCTTCGCGGCAAAGCGCCGTGGACGCTGCACCACAAGGGCGCCGACCACGCGCAAACCCGGCCGGCGAGCGAGTTCTCGCCCATCCAGTATCCGAAGCCCGACGGCTTGCTTACCTTCGACAGGCTGTCCTCGGTGTTCATCTCGAACACCAACCACAACGAGGACCAGCCGGTGCATCTCACGCTGAAGGATCCATCGGTTCCGGTCGACGTGAACCTCGCCCGCTACGCCGGACCGGAGAGCCGTTACTGCCCGGCGCAGGTTTACGAATTCGTCGAAGCCGGCGGCGCGCAACGCTTGCAGATCAACGCGCAGAACTGCGTGCACTGCAAGACCTGCGACATCAAGGACCCGACGCAGAACATCGTCTGGGTGACGCCCGAGGGCGGAGGCGGACCGAACTACCCGAACATGTAGCGCCCTAGGCGAGCTCGAGCTCGCCCATGAGCACCTTGGGATCGACCGGCTTGACCAGGTGCTCGTCGAACCCCGCGCCGATGGTCCTTCACGACGAGGACGCGCAAATGGCGATCGAGATTCATGGCCCCTTCAGTGTGGCCGGTTCCGCCGGCGCTCGCTGTCGGGGCGCTCCGCAGCTCAGTGTCGCTGTTCGCCGAAAACCGTGTGCGCGTGCAATGACAGATGCCAAGAAATCGTGCGCCGTCCCTGATTTAGTCGTTGATTTTTCTAGGCGGCAGCCGGGCGCCCTGCGGCGGCCGGCCGGAGGACTTTTTCAAGCTCGGCTGCCGGCAGCGGCCGGCTGACGAGATAGCCCTAGATCTGGTCGCAGCTCAGGTCGCGCGGCCCATACCGCACTGGCACTACGTCTTCACGGTGCCGAAGCTCATCCGGCCATTCTTTGCGTACCGCCGGTCGCTTCTCGGAGAACTCTGCCGCATCATCGCGCGATCGCTCACGCACGCGTACTGCGCCGCCGTTCCGCGTGCCCGCCCGGGCTTCATCCTCTTCGTCCAGACCTTCGGCAATCTGGTCAACTTCAACCCTCACGTGCATGCGCTCGTCGCCGACGGCGTCTTCGAAGCGTCGAGACGTTTCATTCCTCTGCGGCTGATCCCGCAAGCGCTTCTTGCCGAGCGGCTGCGCATGAGCCATTGTGACCGCAGATGCACCGGCCGGTGCGCCGAAACGCGCCGGGGCCGCTCGCATCTCGCAGTGCAGAAGAGAAGGGAATTTCCTATTCGTTGACAAACCGGCTAGGAGCCCGCATTGTTAACACTAAGACAATGAGTCTAAATTGGCTCGCGGAGGCGCTCGCGGGCGCAGTTGACATTGTCGGCACCAATGCCGCCGAATCAGTGACTCGTGAGACAAATACAGGCCCGAGCAGTATCCGCACGCAGCGAATCCGGACCATCTCCGGCGCGTCGGCCGCGCAATCTCCTGCCGCTGGCCCTGGGCGCCCTCTCCCTCGGCATCGTGGTCGTGGTGTGGTGGGGAATCACGTCGCTTCAGCTTGTGAGCACGCTCCTTCTTCCCACGCCGTGGCAAGTGCTCAAAGCCTTCGCGGCGTTGACAGTACGCGGCATCTTGCCCGAGTACATCCTGGTCAGCCTGCTCCGCATCCTGGCGGGCTTCCTGATGGCTGCGATCGTGGGTATCGGGCTCGGAGTGCTGATGGGGCGCGCTCGAGCCCTTTTCTGGCTGATCAGTCCGCTGGTTGAGGTATCGCGGCCGATTCCCCCCATCGCGCTGCTGCCCCTGGTGATCATCTGGTTCGGAATCGGGGAGAGCGCTCGCATCAGCGTCATTTTCTACGGTGCGCTTTTCCCGATCCTGCTCAATTCAATTCAGGCGGTCCAGAATGTGGATGCGAACCTGATCCGAGCGGCGCAGTCTCTCGGGGCCAGCGACCGCCAGGTCTTTACCTTTGTCATCCTTCCGGCCGCGTTTCCCACCATCGTTACCGGCTTGCGGCTCGGCGCGGGCATCGCCTTTCTGGTCCTGGTCGCTGCGGAACTGCTGGCGGCCAGTTCGGGCATCGGCTACATGATCATGGATGCCCGCGACCATCTCTTTACCGACCGCGTCATGGTTGGGATTATCGTGCTCGGCCTGCTCGGCTCCTTCCTGAACAAGCTGCTCTTATACCTGGAAGGTCGAGTGATCCGCGGCAGGGCCCCCACACGCTGAAGGGCAACGCTAAAACCCGGCCATCAGCGTGGAGAAGCAGCGGGACAAATCGCGGTCCGAATGCAACCCGTCAGGAAAGGAGTGTTCCTAGTGCGTAAGCTCATTTTGTTCAGTATCGCCATGTCGTTCCTGCTTCTGTCTGTGTATTCGAGGTCAGCGCCCTCTGCCCCGGTCAAAATAACGGTGGCAATAAGCTATGAGCCACAGCTCGGAGCCCAGCTGACAGTTGCGGATAAACAGGGATTCTTTAAGGCTCAGGGGCTGGACGTGACCTTGAAACCCTTTCCCACGGGCGCGGCAATGAAGGAAGCAGTGGTTGCCGGACAGCTCGATGTGGCCGTGATGGGCGACCCGCCAGCGCTTACCATTGGAGCCGCGGGCGGACCGGCCCATGTGGTAGCACAGCAGGCAAATATCTCGGGAGTCCAGGCCATCGTTGCTTCCATGGCGGTCAAGACGCCCAAGGACCTGGAAGGCAAGAAGGTCGGCTATATCAAGGGTTCGACGCCGGAGGCCCTCTTTACCACCTTCGCCAAAACTTACGGGGTGAATGCGAGCAAGGTGCAGCTGCTGACCATGGGGCAGCCCGAGATGGTGGCGGCCATGGCCACCGGCAGCGTGGACGCGGTCGTGCTGACGGGTCCTTTCGTCCGGCAGGCTGCGAAAGCAGCCAAGGGCGGGGGCTGGATCATGAGCACGGCGACGACCTCCTATCTACCGGGGCGCGAGGGTCCAAAGAAGCTGATTGCGGTATATGGGCTGGTCGTGATGAGCGACAACTTCCTGAAAAAGGACCCAGACGCAGCGAAGAGATTCCTCGCCGCCATGGCACAGGCTACGGACTTCGTCAACGCGGACCGGATCAAGGCGGTCAAGATTCACGCTGCCGCCTCCAACATCCCCGAGGAAGAGGTGGAGCGCACCATGTCCCTCGCCACCTATCAGATGTTCCTCAACCAGGAATTGCTCGATGACCTGACGAATAACGCCCGCTTTCTGTATTCAGTGGATGCCCTCAAGACCGATGTGAACGTATCGCACCTGATTGATGCCCGGTACCTGAAGGCTGTGCGGCCGACCTGGGTCACGATTGAGTAGTGTCCGGTGGTGGTCACCGACGACACTCGGGACTGAAGGCGGAGTTCCGGCTGCAAAAGGATAGGGCATGTACGGGCTTGTGCTGGTCTGCTTCGACTATTCGAAAACCCAGGCCGACGAATTCAACGACTGGTATGACACGGAGCATATCCCCGAGCGCGAGCGCACCCGGATAATGCTCAAAGCGGTGCGCTGGCTCGACCGCCCCAATCGAACGATTTCGGTTGCGGCCTACGACTTGGAGAGCGTGGAGTCCTTGCGCGGTCCGGAGTACCTCGCCATCACCGGCGACAACCAGTCGCCGTGGTCCAAGCGGATGCTGCGGATGTGTACCCTACTCTTCAGATTCGAAGGTCGCCAACTCTATCCCGGTACCGCGCTGGCCGACGACAGGGCCAAAGCCATGCTCATGGCCGGTGTCGACGCCCCGGTCGCGAAAGAAGCCTATCCCGATATCGCCGAGCGCATGGCCCGCGTACCGGGCGTCGTTTCGGCGCGAATCTACGAAGGCACCAACGATTCGGTCCGGTTCCTCGAGCTCTACGAACTCGAATCGGCGGAGGTAGCGGGCTCGGACGCATGGGAGCGCGCGAGCGTAGAAATAGCGGACCGTGTCGGCAGCCAGCGCTCGCGCGCGAAGCTTCTCCGTCTTTGCGATCGCTACGTCAGGCAGGGCCGCGAAGAGCGTTGAGCCGCGCCCAAGCATTCCACGGATGGTTGACAACCCCGGCTTGGAGTCGGCATTGTTGACAATAAGACAAGGAGGACAAATGGCTCGCGGGAAGGCGCTCGTCGCAGGCGCACTGGGCATTGTCGGCAGCAATGTCGCGGAATACCTGCACTCGCAGGGCGGCTGGGAAGTCGTCGGCATTGCGCGCAGTCGACCGAAGCACCAGCCGGGATGGCGGCTGGTGGGGCTCGACCTCGCCGATGCGACCGCCTGCCGCAAATTCGTCGCATCCGAGCCCGGGATCACCCATCTTTTCTACGCCGCGCGCGCGCCGAAACCGCAGCCCGCCGACGAGGCTGCAGCCAATCTCGCCATGCTGGTAAACCTGATGGAGCCGTTGCAGGAGTTCGCACCGGGTTTCCAGCACGCGTGCCTCGTTCACGGCACCAAGTGGTACGGCGCGCATCTCGGGCCGTTCCGCACGCCGGCCAAGGAGGACGATGCGCGGCACCTGCCGCCGAACTTCTATTACGACCAGGCGGACTACGTGGAAGGACTGCAGAAAGGAAAGAGCTGGACCTGGTCCGCGGTGCGGCCGGCGCTCGTGTGCGGGTTTTCGCTGGGCTATCCGCACAGCGTCGTGGCGGTGCTGGCGGTGTATGCGGCCATCTCCAACGCCCTGGGCCTGCCGCTACGGTTTCCCGGCACGCAGGCCGGCTTTGACGGAGTGACGCAGGCGACCGATGTGCGCTTGCTCGCCCGGGCGATGGTTTGGACCGCGACCGAGCCGCAGTGCGCCAACCAGCACCTCAACGTGATGAACGGAGATCTCTTCCGCTGGCGCAATCTGTGGGACAGGCTCGCGCGCCACTTCGGCATGGAGAACGGCGGCGTGCAGACCGTGACGCTTGCCACGATGATGGCCGACAAGGAGCCGCTCTGGCGCTCGATCGTGGAAAAGCACGGATTGCGGCCGCTCGCGCTGTCCGACATCGTCAACTGGAATTACGCCGACGTGACTTTCCGCCAGAACTGGGATCATATTTCCTCCACCCTCAAGGCGCGGCGGCTCGGCCTGGACGCCACCGTCGACACCGAGGAGATGTTTCTCGAGCTGCTCGAGCGTTTCCGCGAGGAGCGCGTCGTACCGTGAGCACCGGCAGGCCTTTTGTGCGCATCGCCGGAGCGACCAAGGAATACGTCAGCCCGGAGACCGGCGGCGTGTCGCGCGCGCTTGAGCCCATCGACCTGGAGATCGAGCGCGACCAGTTCGTCTGCCTGATCGGACCGAGCGGCTGCGGCAAGACGACCCTGCTCAACTGCCTGGCGGGGTTTGTCGAAGTCACCGCGGGCGCGATATACGTGGCGGACCAGCGGGTAGAGGGGCCCAGCCGCGATCGCGGGGTAGTTTTCCAGGACTACGCCCTGTTTCCATGGCTCAACGTGAAGCAGAACGTGGCGTTCGGGCCCAGGCTGAGCGGCCTTGGACGGGACGAGCAGGAACGTCGGGCGCGCGAGTACCTGGCCCTAGTTGGGCTCGAGGCCCATGCCAATCGCTATCCTTACGAGCTTTCCGGCGGCATGAAGCAGAGGGTGGGTCTCGCGAGAGCGCTCGCGAACGAGCCCAAGCTGCTTCTCATGGACGAGCCGTTCGGTGCCCTGGATGCCCTTACGCGCGAGACGCTGCAATCGGAGCTCCTGCGCATCTGGATGGAGCGGCAGAAAACCATCGTCTTCGTCACGCATAGCATCGAGGAAGCGGTCTTCCTGGCGGACCGCATCGTGGTCATGACGCCTCCTCCGGGCCGCGTGCGCGCGGACGTCCACACCGGAATGCGGCGGCCCCGGGATCGAAACTCTCCCGAATTTGCGCTCCTGGCCGGACAGGTACGCGAGTTGGTCTTCGAGCAGGTCCAGATGGAAGAGGTGGATATCAAGGCGGGAATCGATGAGAGGCCGCTCAAGGCGATTCTTCCGCAGAACGTGACCTGGAGCCGCTAGCCGCGCGATGAAAAGCGCCCTGCTGCAATCCGCGAAGATCATAGATCTGGCGGCAGCCTTGCGAACCGGTGATGTTACACCGGTAAGCCTCGCCGAGGCATTTCTCGCGCGCATCGAGGCGCTGAACGCGCGCCTGCACGCGTTCATTACGGTGACGGCGGAACGTGCCCTCGCCGAAGCGCGCGTCGCCGAAGCGCAATTGCGCGCCGGGTTGGATCTTGGCTATTTGCACGGCATCCCTTATGCGGTGAAAGACCTTTTCAATGTCAAAGGCCTAGCGACCACTGCTGGTACGCGCCTCTTAGCGAACAACGTAGCGGAACGAGACTGCGCGGCTGTGCGCAAGCTTGCCATGGCCGGAATGACGCTCGTCGGCAAGACGCACACGGTGCAGTTTGCCTTTGGCGGGATTGGGATCAACCACGATCAAGGCACGCCACGCAATCCATGGTCTTCGATGCATATGGCGCCCGGCGGCTCTTCAAGCGGCTCGGCCGTTGCGGTTGGGGCAGATCTAACGCCCGTGGCCTTGGGCACCGATACCGGCGGATCGGTCCGCGTGCCGGCGGCCTTGTGCGGAACTGTCGGTCTCAAGACGACGGTCGGCCGGATCAGCCGCGCAGGCGTCTATCCGCTCTCCTGGACGTTCGACAGCGTCGGCCCGCTCACGCGCTGCGTCGAGGATGCGGCCATCGTCTACCAGGCGCTCCGCGGCATCGATCCGGGCGACGACACCACGGTGAGCGTGCCCCCTGATGATGACGTACTCGCCACGCTCAAGGCAGGCGTCAAAGGGATCCGGCTTGCCTTTGGCGAAACAGTGTTTTTCGACGACGTGGATGCCGAGATCGAGCACGCCGTGCGCGAGGCAGGTGCAGTACTGCGTGCACTGGGCGCGCATGTGCACAGCATGGCGGTCCCTGAAGTCGCCGAGATCATGAGCGACAAGCGCCGCTCGCAGCTGATTGCGGCCGAGGCGCTCGTCACCAACGGTCGTCTCATCGACGAGCATTTCGACTCTCTGGATCCGGTCGTCGCTCACCGCATGCGGGCAGGGCGAGATCTCTCGGCCACGGACTATTTTGCAGCCTTACGCCAGTGCAGCGCGCTCCGCGAACGAGTGAAGCGCACCCTTGCCGACGTCGACGCATTGCTCGTTCCCGCCACCCTGATCCCCTCGCGCCCGATTGAACAGATCGATGCGAGCCCCCAGAGCTACGCCGACACGAGCTATCGCTATGCGAGAAACACGTCGATTGGCAACGTTCTCGGGCTTTGCGCAGTTGTGCTGCCGTGCGGCTTTACCCGCAGTGGACTGCCCGTCGGCCTCATGATTTACGCGAAGCCGTTTGCCGAGGCCGTGGCGCTTCGCGTCGCATGGGCTTATGAACAGGCAACATCCTGGCAACACCGCCGGCCTGATTTGAGCTGAGCAAGCGCAGGTCTCACCCGATGCTTAGTCAAACCGGTCCTGCGAGGTAGCGCTCGAAGAAAGCCACGCCGGCGAGCGCATCGGCGGCGTTCGCCATCTTACGACCCTGTCGCGCAGCTCCCGCCGCCGCCGGTCGGCGGCCTCGGCGCCGTCGGAGCGCAGCACCAGGACGAAGTGCTCCTGCTCCGGGTGGCGAGCGCGTGCGCGGACCGCCGCATCGACGAAGTTCTGCACCACGTCGACGCCCTGGATGGTCGAGGCAAGGAACACCGCAACGTTGATGTGCATCACTACCGCATCTAGCTCGCCGTGCTGCAGCACGATGTCGAGGATGCGCTCGGCGATGCGCCCTTCGTCCTGCCGCAGCGTATAGGCCGGCGCGTCGATGGGATTGACCACCGAGGTCCCCGGCAGCAGCTCGAGCTTGCCGAGGGCCTCGAGCGCCGCCGCGGGCATCGGCGTGACGTCGAGGCCCCTGCTGCCGAAAGCATCGGCGGCGAGCACGCTCGTGCCGCCGCCGTTGCCGAACAGCACGCAGCGCCGCGTCACGCGGTCGCGGCGCGGTGCGAGCACCTGGAAAGCGAGCAGCACGTCGAGAAACTCGTCCAGCGTGCGCGTGAGCGCAATCCCGGTCTGGCGGGCGAGGCCGCGCCAGATCTCCGCGCCGCTCGCAAGCGAGCCGGTGTGCGAAGCCGCCGCGCTTCGCCCCTGGCGGGTCTGTCCTCCCACCAGCATGACCACCATTTGCCATAACGCAGCTTGCACGCCGGCCTTGCAGCCGCAGGCATCAACCAGGCGCCGCGAAACGCTGCTTCACGCGCCTCCAAACATGCCAGAATGACCGGTTTTCACGACACGGACGCGAAGGAATTTCCTTCTATGAGGGCTCTCCGCGTGTCAAGTCTCCGGCGGCGGATGTCGGGTTTACGGCGTTCGCTTCATTTTCGTTCCTGCAAGCAGCCTTCGCGTTGGTTGGCCCAGTTCACTTGTGAGTGCGAACGCGGTGCGCTCGTCACCGACGACGGGCCGATGCCGCAGACGCGCGAGCACCTCGCGATCCTCGGCCTGCTCGGCGTGTCGCGCGCGCGGTCGCGCTCACCAAGATCGATCGCGTGCCGGCGGCACGCGTCGACGAGGTGCGCGCCCAGGTCGAAGCGCTGCTCGGATCGACTCTGCTCGCCGGCGCGCCGGTCTTTGCACTCTCGTCGGTGAGCGGCGAAGGCGTCGAGCCGCTCCTTCGGCACCTGCAGGCCGCTGCGGCAGCAACGCTCGAGAGGCAAGGCGGTGGCAATTTCCGCCTGAGCGTGGATCGCGCGTTCACCATCGCCGGCGCGGGACTGGTGGTCACCGGCACCGCGCTCGGCGGCGAGATCGCGGTCGGCGACGAAGTGCGCGCCCTGCTCGCCGGCTCGAGCGAGCGAGTGCGCTCCATCCATGGCCATAACGCGTCGGCGCAGCGCGGCCGCGCCGGCCAGCGCCTTGCGCTCAACCTGGCGGAGCTCGACAAGGCGCGCATCGCGCGCGGCGACTGGATCGTGCGCGACGAGCCGGCGCCGCCGGTACAGCGCTTCGATGCGCGGCTGCGCTTTCTCGAGCCGGTCAGGCACTGGACGCCGGTGCACGTGCACCACGGCGCGGCCGACGTTCCCGGACCCGTGGCGCTCCTCGACGGGAGCGGCCTCGCGCAGCTCGCTCTGGAGCGGCCCGTCGGCGCGGCGCGCGGCGACGGCTTCATCGTGCGCGACCAGTCCGAGCGGCGCACGCTCGGCGGCGGCAGGGTGATCGACGTGTTCCCGCCGGCGCGCGGCCCCGCGCGGCCCGAGCGCCTCGCCTGGCTCGCGGCGATGGAGCTCGAGGACCACGCGGCGGCGCTCGACGCCCTGCTCGCGCTCTCGCCGGCCGGCGTCAACCTCGCGCGCTTCGCCGCGAACCGCAACCTCCCCACGGCGAACGGCTGGCGCTTCTCGCAGCCGCATTGGCAGGCGCTGCGCGAAAAGGCGCTGCACTACCTCGCTGCATGGCACGCGCGCTTTCCGGATTCGGTCGGTATGCGCGAGGACGGCGTCCTCAAGAGTCTATCGAAGGACGTTGCCGCTACCCTCCTCGAAGAACTGGCGCGAGGGCAAGATAGTGCGCGAGGCGCTCGGCGTGCGGCTCGCTTCGCACCGCGTCGAGCTCAGCCGCGCCGACGCCGCGCTGTGGAAAAGGGTCGAGCCGCTGCTCGCGGCGCTGCGTCCGCCGTCAATTCCGGAAATCGCCTCCGAGCTGAAGCTGGAATCGAAAGCGATCGAGGCCATGCTGTCGCGCGCCGCGCGTCCAGCGCCTCGCGGTGCGCGTGTCGAAGAATCGTTTCTTCCTGCCCGCATTCGTGAAGAATCTCGAGTCGATGGCGAAGGACGTGGCGCGCGAGAGCGAGCGCATCACCGCCGCGGACTTTCGCGACCGCTCTGGCATCGGCCGCAACCTCGCGATCGAGGTGCTCGAGTATTTCGATCGGATAAAATTCACCCGGCATGTCGGCGACGCGCACATGCTTACAGGAAGAGACTCGCACCCCGGTAGGGCGCACGGACTTCAAATCCTGTGAGAAGCGTCGGACGTCTCTGGTGGGTTCGACTCCCACTCTTTTCCGCCACCCCAATTCGGGGTCAGGGTCGTAATTATTGGAGGGCATGATGGCCGAGAAGCTGAATGCAGGTGATCCATTTCCGCATGGCGCTGAACCTGGCCGACGGACCGCGGCTCGAGCTGCCCGACGGCCTGGATGCGAAGTACAAGGTGATCCTCTTCTACCGCGGTCACTGATGACCGTACTGCCGCCGGCAGTTGGCCGGCTTCGAGAAGGCGCGCGGCGATCTCGACCGCGTCGGCGCGAAAGTCGTCGCGGCGAGCGTCGATCCGCTCGACACAGGGCGCGGGAAATCGCCGCCGGGTTGTCTTACCCGGTCGGCTACGGCGTCACGCGCGCCGACGCCGATCGCATCGGCGCCTGGTGGGAAGAGCGCCGCGGCATCAGCCAGCCCTCGCAGTCCGTGCTCGACGCCTCCGGCAAGGTGCTCGCCTCGACCTACAGCTCGGGGCCGATCGGCCGCATCGAGCCGGCGGACGTGGTGTCGATGATCGAGTTCAGGGAAAAGCAGGCCGCGAAGAAATAATCAGTACGGCGTCATCGTCTCGAACCGCCCCGGCAACACGCCATGGGCTCTGCAAAGGCATTTTGTGGTCCGATCGGACCACAAGCTCCTTGTCATGACGCCCGGGTCGCCCGAAGGTAGTTCAATGCGTTGCGCATCCTCCCGGACGCCGCTACTCTCGCCATCGGGATGTTTCCGGTTGATCCGAGCGCCGCTAAACGTTCAGAACGATGAAAAAAACATCGCCGCGATCGCGTGGAAATGCCCCCGGGTCCAGTCGCCCTCAGATACTCAACGAAGCCGCCACCTTGTTTCGCGAAGTCGGCTACGAGAGAACCAGCATGAGGGCGATCGCCAACCGGGTCGGAATCACCGCGGGGGCGCTGTATTGGTACTTCCCGTCCAAGGCGGATCTTGCGGTCGAATTTCTCGAAGGCGTGCTCGAGGCGCTGATGGACGCCAGTAAGCGCGCGACGACTGGCTCGAGCTGGGGCGAGAAGCTGTGTCAGGCGGTGCGCGCCCACATAATGTTCAACTTCGAGCAGAGTGAGAGCAACAAGACCTATAACGCCCTGTTTGGCGCGGCCCACATTCCGGAGCTGGTCCGCAATATTCCCGGTTCCCGAATCGTAGATCTGCAACGCAAGTACGTCGACATCTTCAAGGGCATTCTCAGGAACGGCGTACGAGCCGGGGAGTTCAGAGCCGTCGAGGTTACGCCTACCGCGTTCGCAATCATCAACATGTGCGATTACGTATCGGCGTGGTACTCCCCGAACGGCCGGCTAAGCCAGGGAGAGGTGGCGTCCTTGCATGCGGATCTTGCTCTCAGCATGGTGAAGGCTCATGCGAGGAGGAATCGGCACTGACTGGAGCGCTCGCGACCCATTGGCCGTCCGGCCGGGACTCGTCTCGAGTGACGCGGACTCCGTAATGTTTGCGAGCCATCTCCGGAGAAAGGTAGCCATCGTCGAGGTCATCCTGGATGCACTCCAGGGCCCTGTCTTCGGGGCGACCGTATCCCCCGCCGCCCGCGACCTGAAAGTGCAGGACCGTTCCCTTCGGCAAACGCAGCGGTGCGGACCTGGAGTGAATTGCCTGCCGTTCATGTCCTGGGATTTCGACCCAGAACTGCGCCTTACCACCGCCCAGCCCGCCGTGAAGGCCGTAAGGCGCCACCTGAACCCGATCGGCCACCACAGTGGCGGTCAAGTCCTCGTCGAAGCGAACTTCCCGCGTCAATCCCGTGCCGCCACGGCAACGCCCGGGCCCTCCAGCGTCACGGGTCAATTCGTAGCGAAGAATCGTGATGGGAAACGTCGCCTCGAGCACCTCGTTCGGGGTATTGCTCATATTGCCGAGTCCCACCCGCCTGCCATTCAAGCCATCCGATGCGGCGCTCGCCCCGTGACCGACGCCGTGCGCCTCGACCATGATCGCGCCGCGCCGCGAGCCATTCCCTTGCCGGGCGTCCGCGCCAAGGACCAGGGCCCCTGAAGTTCCAGAGCTCGCCGCCGCAACCCGGCCGGGCAATGCGCCAGCCAGGGCCCCGGTGACGACTTCCGCAATCCGGGTCGACGTTTCGATGTTGGCCGCGACAACCGGGCCCGGAAACTCCGGATTCACCACCGACCCCAACGGTGCGTGGATGCGAATCGGTCGATAGCAACCCGAGTTAGGCGGCGCACCGGGATCCGTCAGGCACTTGATCGCGTAGTAGACGCCGGAGGCCGTGACCGCAGGTGGCGCGTTCATTCCGCCGCGCACCTGATCCGAGGACCCGCTGAAGTCGACCTCAACTTCGTCTGCCCGCACCGTCACCTTGCCGGCGATCTTGATCGGGCCGTCTTCCGGTCGCACGCCGTCGCAGAAGTCTTCAAACCGATACTCGCCGTCCGGTATTCCGGCGATCGCGACTCGCGTCCGCCGTTCCGCGTCATCAAGGATCGAGGCCATTGCGGCCATGACGGTATCCGGGCCGTACTTCCCGCAGTACGCATGCACTCGCCGTTCCCCGGCCAGACAGCCGGCCATCTGGGAATGAAAATCACCCAGTCTCTCGCGGGGATTACGCATATTGGCCAGGAGCATTTCGAGCACATCGCGATCCAGCTTCCCTGCCTTGAAGATGCGCACCGGGGGTATGCGCAATCCCTCGGCGTAGATGTCGTCGGTGAGCACCGAATAGCTGCCCGGCCCCATTCCGCCCACGTCGACATAGTGGCCGCGCACGGCGGCGTATGCGACCAGGCCGCCCTTATAGAAGATCGGCCTGACCATGATGAGATCAGGCAAGTGATTGTTGCCCTGGTAGGGATCATTCTGCAAAAGCACGTCGCCAGGCCGCAATAGCCCGGGATCGATCTTGCTAAGGATCCCGCGAAGCGAATACGGCATCGACGAGAGGTGGACCGGGATATCGGCCTCTCCCTGGGCGACGATCTCGCCTTCAGGCGTCAGAATGCCGCAGGACAGGTCGCCAGCATGCTTCCAGAGATTGGAATACGCGGTGCGCACAACGACGGCTTTCATCTCGGCGACCGCTCCGATCAGTCCGTAGTGAATGACGGACTGCGTGATCGGATCCATGCGCGCCTTGGGCTGATTCGACATGGGGGCTCGTCCGCCGTCTATGCCAGTCGGAGCAGCAGGTGACCGCGGTCACCTGCCAGGCTGGCGCCCGGAGGAACCACGAGGGTCGAATCATCCTGCTCGACGATCGCGGGGCCCCTTAGCGCCGTCGTCGCATCGATCTCGCTGCGAGCGAAGACCGGTGTCGTCACGTACTCGTTACGCTCGAACATCACCTGGCGAGAGCGTGACGGCTTCGGCGCACGCCCAGATCTTGCGCCGCTTGCCACGCCGCCACCGGCCGAGTGATTGATGCGCCCGGTACCTCTCACTCTTACGTTCACGACCTCGATCGGTTCCGTCGGCGCCTGGAAACCATAGAGATGCTGGTGCAGCGCGTGGAATCTGCGACCGAGCCGGCCGACCCAATCGCCGCCGCGGGCAGGCAGCGGAACGTTCACAGTCGCCTGCTGACCCGCGTAGCGCAGGTCCACGGTCCTGCGCACACGCCGATGACGCGCCGGAAATCCTTCCGCCTTGAGATCTGAAACGGCATTTGCCTCGAGGGCGCCGAAGAGCTCGTCGAGCTTGGCTTGAACCTCCAAGGTGAGCTCCCGGCCGCATGGGGTGACGTAGTCATGAGCCACGTCGCTCATGAGCAAACCATAGGCGGAGTGGCAGCCGGGAATCGGGGGGATGATCACGCTCGCTATGCCGAGCTCCGCCGCGATGTCGGCGGCGTGCATGGGCCCGGCGCCGCCAAAGGCAATCAATGTGAACTCGCGCGGATCGTATCCCTTGCCAACCGTAATTGCGCGCACGGCGGCAGCCATCGCGGCGTTGATGATCTTGCGAATGCCCCATGCCGTATCCGGGCCGTCGAGCCCGAGCTTCTTGCCGACGAGCTCGCAAGCGCGACGCGCCAGCCCCGCGTCGAGCGCGACCTCGTCGCCCAGCTTCTGCCCATCGCCCAGAACGCCCAATACAAGATCGGCGTCGGTCACCGTCGGCTCGGTTCCGCCGCGGCCATAGCAGGCAGGTCCGGGGGTTCCGCCCGCGCTGCGGGGGCCGACATGAAACGCGCCCCCGGAGTCGACCCAGGCGACACTTCCTCCCCCTGCTCCGATCGTCAATATGTCGACGGTCGGCAGGCGAACGGGAAGCTCCAGGATCTGACGATCGCTCGATATCGACGGAACGTTTCCCGGAAGCAGGCAGACATCGCAGCTCGTACCCCCCATATCAAGCGTGATCGCATCGTCGACCGCCAGCTCCGCCGCCACCGATTGACCGCCGACCACGCCGGCACTCGGGCCCGACAGCAGAAGGGTGACCGGAAAGCGCGACGCCCGATCGGCGGAGGTCATCCCGCCGTTCGATTGCATCACCCACACCAAAGTCTCCTCGTTCCATAGATGCACAGCGGCTTCCAGCCGCCTCACGTAATCCGAAACCAGCGGGACGAGATACGCATTCAATACGGTCGTGCTGGTGCGCTCGAATTCGCCCACCTCTGGCAGCACTTCGCTGGAGATCGAAACGGGGATTTCCGGCAATCGCGAGGCGAGCGAGCGGCGTATAGCCAGCTCGTGCTCCCGGTTTACGCACGCATGGAGGAGACTGACCGCGACGCTCTTGATCCCACGCTTCTGGACGACGCTGACGGCCGCCTCGATCGCCCCCGGATCGAAGGCTCGAACGACGTTCCCGGCATGATCGATCCGCTCGCGAATCTCCAGTCTGTCGCGCCGCCTCACCAGCGGAGGAGGCATTGCCGGGGCAGCCTGGTAAAGAAGCTCCGGCGCGCGCGCGAGGCGCCCGAGCTCGAGAACATCCCGGAAACCCTCAGTGCAGATGAGCGCCACGCGCGACCCGGACCGCTGCAGGACGGCGTTTGTGGCCACCGTCGTTCCGTGGGCCAGGTAACCCACGCGATCCTTCACCCTCCCTTGCAGTCCGTGCAGCAGCGCAGAGACGGACCGTTCGGGTCTGAGCGAATCGGTCGAGGTCTTCGCACTCGCGACCACGGCGCCGTTGTCGTCGGCGAGGACCAGGTCGGTGAATGTTCCTCCTATGTCGATGCCGATCCGCATTACTCGTCAACTCTCCGGGCCAACCTCACTTGGCACGGACTTCCGGCAAGACGTAGGCTTCGAAGGTCAGCGGAAGCTTCGGGGTGGTTTTCAGCAAGCCGGTGACGGTCAA
>SCTY01000060.1 GCA_004297625.1 Betaproteobacteria bacterium
AGCAGTAAAACGACAACAAGTAGGCTTCCCGAAACCGTTTCGGGCGTCCTTTAACCCAAGACTCGCGCATGATCGACATCGATTGCATCGTCTCAGTCACTTGCGCAGAGCTTCCCTAGATTCCTATTTTTCCTTTTTCAGCAAGGGCGCGAGCGCCTTCCATACGCGCTCGAGCATGAGCGGCTGCGCCGCCTCGGTGGGATGGATGCGGTCGGCCTGGAAAAGGTCCGGCTTTTCCGCGAAATCCTCCAGCAGGAAGGGAACCAGCGCGGCTTTGTAGCGCCTGGCGAGCTCGCCGAAGGCCGACTCGAAGGCGCGCGTGTACTCCGGGCCGTAGTTCGGCGGCAGCTTCATCCCGACGACGACGATGCGCGCGCCCGCGCCCTGCGCCTGCTCGATGATCCGGCCTAAATTGGACTTCATCTGCGCCACCGGCAGCCCGCGCAGGCCGTCGTTCGCGCCCAATTCAAGAATCAGGACCGAGGGCCGGTTCTGCTGGAGCGTTTTCCGGATGCGCCCGAGGCCGCCGCTGCTCGTGTCGCCCGAGATGCTCGCATTCACGACGATATAATCGAGGCGCTCGCGTTTCAGGCGCTCGGCGAGCAACGCTACCCAGCCGCGCGAGCGGGCGATCCCGTAGGCCGAGGACAGGCTGTCCCCGAACACCACGATCGAGTGCTGCGGCGCGGCTTGAGCGCCGGACGCAAGGCACATGCACAACAGCAAAGTATTGATCGCGCGCGGCATCGGCAAGACCGTGAAGAGCGGTGACTCGGATCTCGTCATTCTGCGCGAGATCGATCTCGAGGTCATGGCCGGCGAAGCGCTCGCCGTGGTCGGCGCCTCGGGCTCCGGCAAGTCGACGCTGCTCGCGCTTCTCGCCGGCCTCGACACGCCGAGCGCGGGCAGCGTGACCCTCGAGGGAGCCGATCTCTTCGCCCTCGACGAGGATCAGCGCGCCGAGCTGCGCGGCCGCAGCGTCGGCTTCGTGTTCCAGTCGTTCCAGCTCCTGCCCTCCCTCACGGCGCTCGAGAACGTGATGCTCCCTTTGGAGCTGTCGAATCATCCCGAGCCGGAGGAGCTTTCAAGGGCGATGCTGGAGCGCGTGGGCCTCGGCGAGCGCCTGCACCACTATCCGAAGCACCTCTCGGGCGGCGAGCAGCAGCGCGTGGCGCTCGCGCGCGCGTTCGTGGTGCGCCCGAAGCTGCTTTTCGCGGACGAGCCGACCGGCAGCCTTGACGCGGAGTCCGGCGCCGCCGTCATCGCGCTGCTGTTCGAG
This sequence comes from Betaproteobacteria bacterium, assembly GCA_004297625.1. Lineage (GTDB taxonomy): Bacteria > Pseudomonadota > Gammaproteobacteria > Burkholderiales > SG8-39 > SCGC-AG-212-J23. The sequence goes on from SCTY01000060.1 coordinate 1,280, forward strand.
ATGAACCGCGAGTACGGCACCACGCTGGTGCTGGTCACCCACGACGAGCAGCTCGCGTCGCGCTGCCAGCGCGTGGTGCGCCTGCAGGCAGGGCGGCTCGCCTAGGCCTCGCCCGCGCGCGCAGCGAGAAATATCTCGATCGTGCGCGGGGAAACGGGATGGCCCTTGGTCACGAACCAGCAGTAGTCCGGCGGCATGAACAGCTCCGCCACGCTTTGCGGCACATCCGCGAATTTCGGCAAGTGGCGTTCCTGCACGAAGAACGCATTGCTCCCGGTGACATTGCAGGCGACCAGTCGATAGCCGAATCTTTCGAGCAGATCGACAAAGGATTGCAGCGAGGCGCCCTGGTAATCGGTCCCGTCCCACAGGTGCTGCGGATCGTACTTGACCGACCAGCGCACCGGCGGCGGGAACTTGGCGTTGTATTCCACGATGACGATCTCGGGCCTGAGCCCCGATTCCAGCGCCGCTTCGAGCACGTAGAGGTCGTTTCCGTCGAGATCGAGCGAGAACATGTGCGCCTGCCGCTCGCCGAGCACGGACAGGGTGTGCGAGACGAGCGACGGGCAGTTCTCGCGGGTGATCCAGGCCTGCTGGAAGAACAGCGGCCCGTCTTCCGGCACCTCGAATGCCAGCGGCTCGCCGCCCAGCCACGCGCCGCGCCAGCCGTGCATGAGCAGGATAAGGGAGTTGTTCTCCAGGCCGTTGCCTGCGCCGATCTCGAGGAACACGCCGCGTTCGAGGCCGAGGCGACGGCAGATCTCGAGCAGGATGCCGTCCTCGTCGTGCTGGGAAAAATATTTTTCGCCGCGCTTCACGAGCGGATTGCTCGACGCCTCGCGCTTGCGCGCCCAGTGCTGCTCCATCCATATGTCGCGCAGCCGGGTCACCTTGACGGCGTAATCGACGTGCATCACGGCTTGGGCGACGACTTCGCGCAGCCGGTCCGCTTCGCTGCGTTGCTCGGAGTTTTCCATCTTGCTTCCCCGGGGAGACGGTGGCCTTAAGGTAGCATGGATGGCGCGGACGATTCGATGAGGCAGGCATTGAAAATGCTGTTGCGCGACTGGCGCGCGGGCGAGCTGCACGTGCTCGCAATTGCGCTCGTCATCGCGGTGGCGAGCGTGACGAGCGTCGCCTTTTTCGCCGACCGGGTCAGCCGGGCGCTGCTGCGCGATGCGCACCAGCTCCTCGGCGCGGACCTGGTCCTGGTTTCGGATCACCCGTGGCAACCGGGCATCGCGGAAGAAATCGCTGCGCGCGGCGTGGAAATGGCGAGCGCGGTGAACTTCATCAGCATGGCTGCCGTTGGCGAGAAGAGCCAGCTCGCCGGCGTAAAGGCGGTCACCGGGAACTATCCGTTGCGCGGCAGGCTGCGCATCGCGCCTTCGCCGGGCGCGCCCGATGCGGTCGCCGAGCGCGGGCCGGAGCGCGGCGCCGTCTGGCTGGAAGAGCGCCTCGTGTCCGCTCTGGGCGCGCCGGTCGGCTCGCGCCTGCGTCTCGGGAGCGCCGAGCTGCGCGTCGCGGCCGTGCTGACGCTCGAGCCGGAACGCGGCGCGAACTTCTTCAATATCGCGCCGCGTCTGATGATGAACGCCGAGGACGTCGGCGCGACCGGCCTCATCCAGACCGGCAGCCGCGTGTGGTACTACCTTTACGCAGCCGGCGGCGGCCAGCAGATCGCGTCCTTGGAGAGAGCTCTTCAGAGCAAGCTCGAGCGCGGCCAGCGCATCGACAACCTGGAAACCGGCCGGCCGGAGGTGCGCGCCTCGATCGAGCGCGCGCGGCGCTTCCTCGGGCTTACCGCGCTGCTTGCCGCGGTGCTCGCCGGCGTGGCGATCGCGCTCGCCGCCCGGCGGTTCGTCGAGCGGCATCTCGACGGCTGCGCGGTCATGCGCTGTCTGGGGGCGACGCAAAGGAAGCTGGTCCTGCTCCACGCCGCCGAATTCGCGCTTCTCGGGCTCGGCGCGGCCGCGGCCGGGTGCGTGCTGGGATTCGCCGCGCAGGCGATGATCGGCACGGCGCTCGCAGGGCTCCTGCCTGCCGGGCTGCCGCCGCCGACGCCGCTTCCGGCGATGCAGGGCTTCCTCGTAGGCCTCGTCCTGCTGCTTGGCTTCGCAGTGCCGCCGCTTCTGCAACTGAAAGACGTTCCCGCGCTACGCGTCATGCGCCGGGAAACCGGGCGCGCTGCGCCCGGCGCGATCGCCTCTTACGGCGCCGGCGCCCTTGCGCTCGGTACGCTGCTCGTGTGGCAGGCGGGCGAGCTCAAGATGGGCGCGTATGTCGTCGGCGGACTGGCTGCGGCGGTATTGATTTTTTTCGTACTCGCCTGGTCGGTAATAAAGCTTCTTACGCGGCCGGCGTTTACACGGCGCTTCGGCCGGCGCGCGCGCTACGGCCTTGCCAACCTGCGCCGGCACGCGCGCGGCAATGCCGTGCAGGTAGCGAGCCTCGCGCTCGGGCTCACGGCGGTGCTGCTGCTTTCTTTCACGCGCAACGATCTCGTCGACGCCTGGCGGCGCGCCGCGCCGCCGGACGCGCCCAACCGCTTCCTGCTCGGCGTCCAGCCCGACCAACTTGCCGAAGTTCAGGCTTTTTTCAGGGAAGAAAAGATTGCGGTCCCCGATCTCTACCCGATGGTGCGCGGGCGTCTCACGGCGGTAAACGGCAAGCCGGTCAGCGAAGCGGACTTCCAGGACGAGCGCGCCAAGCGGCTGGTAGAGCGCGAGTTCAACCTCTCCTACATGGACTCGCTGCCCGGTCACAACACGATCGCCGCCGGGCGCTGGCTCGACCCCCAGCGAAACGAGCTCTCGGTGGAGCAGGGCATCGCCGAGCGCCTCGGCTGGCGGCTGGGCGACGAGCTCACGTTCAACGTGGGCGGCGAGAGCTTCAGCGCGCGCATCACCTCGCTGCGCGAGCTGCGCTGGGACTCCATGAAGGTGAATTTCTTCGTCATCGCGCCGCCGAAGCTCCTGCAGGATTTGCCGACGAGCTTCATCAGCGCTTTCCGCATCGAGCCCGGGCGCGAGGACGCGATGAACGAGCTCGCGGCCCGGTTTCCGAACGTGACGCTCGTCGATGTGGGCGCGGCCGTGCGTCAGGCGCAGGAGATCGTCGACCAGCTGATCGGCGCGGTGCAGTTCATCTTTCTCTTTGCGCTCGGCGCAGGGCTGCTGGTGCTGTACTCGGCCCTTATGGCGACCGAGGACGAGCGCCGTCGCGAAGCAGCGGTGATGCGCGTCTACGGTGCTTCGCGCGCGCAGGTTACGGGCGCGCAGCGCGTCGAGTTTCTCGCCATGGGAGCGCTGGCAGGGCTGCTCGCGACGCTGGGCGCGGCGGCGATCGGGCAGCTCCTCGCGCGGCGCGTCTTCGAGCTCGATCTGCCGCCCAGCAGCGTGCTTTGGATCGCCGGCCCGCTCGCGGGCATTGCGCTGCTTTCGCTCAACGCGTGGCTGTCGTCGCGCAAAGTGCTGCGCGCCTCGCCGGCGCTCACGCTGCGCGATTCGGTGTAACCTCGACGCGTGATCGAGACCCTCCTGGTGGTCACCCTCATCGCGGCGTGCGCCGCGGCGGGGCTGGGGGCAGTTCTGCTGCTGCGCGAGCGCGCCACGGCGCGCGATTCCCGCGAAGAGCTCGGACGCAGCCTCGCGAGCTTCAGCCAGACGATTTCGACCCAGATGGGCTCGATCGCCACCGTGCAGAATGCCCAATTCGAGACCCTGCGCCAGGCGGTCGGCGAGCGCCTGGAGCGCATCCAGCAGGACAACGCGGCGAAGCTGGAGCAGATGCGCCAGACGGTCGACGAGAAGCTGCACGCCACGCTCGAGCAGCGGCTTTCCGAGTCCTTCAAGCAGGTGTCGGAGCGGCTGGAGCTCGTCCACAAGGGACTGGGCGAGATGCAGACGCTCGCCATCGGCGTGGGCGACCTGAAAAAAGTGCTCGTCAACGTGAAGAGTCGCGGGGTGCTCGGCGAAGTCCAGCTCGCCGCGCTGCTCGAGCAGGTGCTCGCACCCGAGCAGTACGACACCCACGTGGCGACGCGGCCGGGCTCGCGCGAGCGCGTGGAGTTCGCCATCAAGTTTCCCGGGCGCGACGGCGACGGACAGCCCGTGTGGCTGCCGATCGACGCGAAGTTTCCGCTGGAGGATTACCAGCGGCTGCAGGACGCCCAGGAGGCCGGCGACCCGGTTCTCACGGAAGCGGCGTCGCGGGCGCTGGAAGCGCGCGTGCGGCTGGAAGGGCGCTCCATCGCCGAGAAGTATCTCGAGCCGCCGTTTACCACGGAGTTCGCCCTGCTTTATCTGCCGCTCGAAGGCCTGTACGCCGAGGTGTTGCGCCGCCCGGGATTGTTCGAGCAGATGCAGCGCGAGCTGCACGTGACGGTGTGCGGTCCGACCACGCTCAGCGCGGTGCTGAACAGCCTGCAAATGGGCTTCCGCACGCTGGCGATCGAGAAGCGCTCCTCCGAGGTATGGAAAGTGCTGGGCGCGGTGAAGGCGGAGTTCTCCCGATTCGGCGAGACGTTGGCGAGGACGAAAGCGCAGCTTCAGACGGTCGCCAATTCGATCGGCGACGCCGAGGTGCGCACGCGTCAGATGGCGCGCAAGCTGAAAGGCGTGGAGACGCTCGCCGATGCCGAGGTGCGCGAAGTGCTCGGTCCCGCCGAAGACGATAGTCCGCAAGCACTGACGCCCTCTGGCGACAGCAGGTCTATGAATTAAAAGAAGTTTTCAGTTTCGCGGCGGGGGCGTAAACTTTGCTCGGGGGTAAGGGAACGCTTGGAGCCACATGCCGCTTTCGCTGCGTTTCGTCGTACCCCTCGCGCTTGCGCTCGCGGCTATCGCGTATGCGGTGGTGCCGCTTGTGGATCGCCTCACCTTCCAGTGGTTCGTGCGCGACCTCGACACGCGCGGCGCGCTCATCGCCAAGACCGCGCAGGAGCCGCTCGCCGAGCTGGTGAGCGAGCCGCGCGGCGCGAAGCAAAAAGTGCTGCGCTATTTCGAGCGCATCATTCAGGACCAGCGCATCTACGCGCTCGGCTACTGCGACCGCTCGGGACGCATCAAGTACGCGACCGCGGCGTTTCCCGCCGGCATCCACTGCGGTACTTTTTCGGAGGCCGCCGAGGAACGCAACTGGGTGCTTCAGCTCAAGGACGGCCCGCTGCACGTTTCGGCGAATCCCATCGCCACCGCCGACGGCAAGGAGTTCGGCGAGCTCGTCATCGTGCACGACATGAGCTTCGTGCAGCGCCGCAGCGCCGACACGAAGAAGTACGTCCTCTACCTCTTCGCCGCGATCGCCACCGTGGTCGCGCTGATCACCGTGGTGATCGCCGAGATCAGCTGGCGCGGGTGGGTAGCGGGCCTCAAGGCGCTGCTCGCCGGCGAGACGCTGCTGCGCTCTCCGATCGGCTGGCAGGCGGCCGCGCGCGAGCTGCGGCCGATCGCGCGCGATCTCCAGGGGCTGGTGCTCGATCTCGAATCCGAGCGCCGCAGCCGCGACGAGAGCCAGACGAGCTGGGGTCCCGAAGCGCTGCGCCGCATCCTGCGGCAGGATCTCAAAGGCGACGAGGTGCTCATCGTCTCCAACCGCGAGCCCTACATCCATGTTCGGCGGAAGGACAACGTGATCGAGATGCAGCGCCCGGCGAGCGGGCTGGTCACGGCGCTCGAGCCGATCGTGCGCGCGACTTCGGGCACCTGGATCGCACACGGCACCGGATCCGCGGATCGCGAAACCGTGGACAAGCACGACCACGTGATGGTGCCGCCCGAGCGGCCGGCCTACCGCATCCGCCGCGTGTGGCTTTCGCGGGACGAGGAGCAGGGCTACTACTACGGCTTCGCCAACGAGGGGCTGTGGCCGCTTTGCCACATCGCGCACACCCGCCCGATCTTCCGCACCCAGGACTGGGAGCACTACCGCACCGTCAATCAGCGCTTCGCCGACATCGTGGCCGACGAGGCGCGCACCGAGGATCCGATCATCCTCGTGCAGGACTATCACTTCGCCCTGCTGCCGCGCATGGTGCGCGAGCGCCTGCCGCACGCGACGATCATCACGTTCTGGCACATTCCGTGGCCGAACCCCGAAGCCTTCGGCATCCTGCCGTGGCGCGAGGAGGTGCTCGAGGGATTGCTCGGCTCGTCGATCCTCGGCTTCCACACCCAATTCCATTGCAACAATTTCTTCGACACCGTCGACCGCTTCCTGGAGGCGCGCGTCGACCGCGAAACGTTCACCATCTCCTACGGCGGCAACCCGACCGAGGTGCGGCGCTACCCGATCTCCATCGAATGGCCGCCTTCGGCGCTCGCGCTGCAGGCGCCGGTCGAGGAGTGCCGCAGGAAGGTGCGCGCGCAGCTCGGCGTGGGCCCCGAGCTGAAGCTCGGCATCGGGGTCGACCGTCTGGACTACACCAAGGGCATCCTCGAGCGCTTTCTCTCCATCGAGCGCCTGCTCGAGCTCGAGCCGCGCTGGGTGGGGCAGTTCACCTTCATTCAGGTGGCCGCGCCGTCGCGCTCCACGATCGACGAATACCAGAACCTCGATGCCAAGGTGCGCGCGCTTGCCGCGCGCATCAACGAGCGCTTCGGGCGGCCGGGCTACCAGCCGATCGCGCTGAGGATCGAGCATCACGACGCGGCGCAGGTATACGAGCTCTATCGCGCCGCCGATCTGTGCTACGTGTCGAGCCTGCACGACGGCATGAACCTCGTCGCCAAGGAATTCGTCGCCGCGCGCGACGACGAGCAGGGCGTGCTGATCCTGTCGCAATTCACGGGCGCGGCGCGCGAGCTCTCCGAGTCGCTGATCGTCAACCCCTACGACACGGAGCAGAGCGCAGCCGCGATGCACATGGCGCTGATCATGTCGCCCGACGAGCAACGCCCGCGCATGCGCAGCATGCGCAACCTGGTCCAGGAGTTCAACGTGTACCGCTGGGCGGGACGCATGTTGCTGGACGCGGCGCGCATGCGCCATCGCCGGCGCGTGCTTTCCCGCGCGCGCGCCGCCCGGCGCAAGGCCGGCGCGGGCTAGCGATGCCGCCGTTCGGTGCGGACTGGGCCTTTTTCCTGGACATCGACGGCACCCTGCTCGATATCGAGCACCGGCCCGAGGCGGTGCACGTCGAGCCGCGCGAGCTCGAGCTCGTTGCCGCTTTGCACCGCGCCGCCGGCGGGGCGCTCGCGCTCATAAGCGGCCGGCCGCTTGCCGGCATCGACGTGCTGTTCCATCCGCTGAAGCTGCCGATCGCGGGTCAGCACGGCGCGGAGCGGCGCGATTCGCGCGGCGCGCGCCACCGCTATCGCTTCCCGGTCAAAGTGCTGCAGCGCGCAGCCGCTCCGGTGCGCGAGTTCGTTGCGGCCAACCCGGGTCTCATCTTCGAGGACAAGGGAGCGAGCGTGGCGCTGCACTACCGCCTGGCGCCGCAGCTCGCGCCGGAGGCCGAAGCGGTCGTGCGCGACGCGGCGGAATCGGCCGCCGGCGCGCTGCAGATGCAGCGCGGCAAGATGGTGTTCGAGCTCAAGCCCGCCGGCTGCGACAAGGGCACCGCGATCGAGGAGTTCATGCAAGATGAGGTCTTCGCCGGGCGCACGCCGGTCTTCCTCGGCGACGACATCACCGACGAATTCGGCTTCCGAGTGGTGAACCGCCTGAACGGCTATTCTGTGAAAGTCGGCGAGGGCCCGACGGTCGCGCGCTGGCGCCTCGCGGGACCGGCGGAGGCACGCAGCTGGCTTGCCGACTGGCTGAGGACATGCGTTTAGGTGTAGATCTCGGGGGCACGAAGATCGAAGTCGCGGTGTACGACGACGCCGGGCGCGAGGTCGTGCGCCGCCGTGCGCCGACGCCGCGCGCGGGCTACGACGTGGCGCTCGAGGAGTTCGCCCGCTTGATTGCGGAGGCGGAGAAGGAGGCGGGCGCGCGCTGCAGCGTCGGCATCGGCATGCCCGGAACGATCGTGCCGCGCAGCGGCCGGGTGGTGAACGCCTATAACACGCCGTTCAACGGCCGCCGGCTGAAGCAGGACCTCGAGAAGAAGCTCGAGCGCGAGCTGCGCTTCGCGAACGACGCGAACTGCTTCGCGCTTTCCGAAGCGATCGACGGCGCGGCGCGCGGCGCGGAAGTGGTGTTCGGCGCGATTCTCGGCACCGGGGTGGGCGGCGGCATCGTGGTGCACGGCCGCGTGCTGAACGGCCTGCACGGCATCAGCGGCGAATGGGGCCACACGCCGCTGCCGTGGATGAGCGCCGAGGAGCATCCCGGCCCGGTCTGCAACTGCGGGCGGCGCGGCTGCATCGAGCAGTTTGTCTCGGGGCCGGCGCTCGCGCGCGAGAAGAGCGCGCACGGCGAGGCGAACGCGCTTGCGATCTACGCCGACCGGCTGGCGCGCGCGCTTTCGCTCGTCATCAACTTCCTCGACCCGGACGTGATCGTCGTCGGCGGCGGCGTTTCCAGGGAGACCCGCATCTACGCGAGCGTGCCCGAGCTGCTGCCGCGCTACGTGTACTCGCAAACGGTCGAAACGCCGCTCGTGCCGGCGGCGCACGGCGACGCGAGCGGAGTGCGCGGCGCAGCGATGCTATGGCCGGCCTAGGGCCTTCCTGATCAGCTTCAAATCGCCCACGAGCTGCGCGAACGCGGCCTCCTTCTCCGCTTCGTCCTTCAGCCGCAGCAGCGCCGACGGATGGAAGGTGGCGAAGACGTAGGGCGCGAGCGGGCTCTCGACGAATTGGCCGCGCATCGTCGATACCTTGAAGTCCTTGCTGATGACCGAGCGGGCGGCCGTGGCGCCCATCGCCACGATGACGCGCGGCTTCACCGCTTCAACCTCGCGCTCGAGCCACTGGTGGCAGGCATCGATCTCGCGCTGCGCCGGGGTCTTGTGCAGGCGCCGCTTGCCGCGCAGCTGCCATTTGAAGTGCTTCACCGCGTTGGTGATGTAGACGTGCTCGCGGTCGACGCCCGCCGCTTCAAGCGCGCGGTCGAGCAGCCGGCCCGCGGGACCGACGAACGGCAGGCCTTTCTTGTCTTCCTCGTCGCCCGGCTGCTCGCCGACCAGCATGACTCTTGCATGCGGATCGCCCGCCCCGAACACCGTCTGAGTGGCGTTGGCCCACAGCGGGCAGTCCTGGCACGCACGTGCGTCCTCGCGCAGCTGTTCCAGTGACTTGACCATCGATCGTTAGAATGCAGACCATGAAAAAGATTGCAGTCCTGACGAGCGGCGGCGACGCGCCGGGGATGAACGCGGCGGTGCGCGCCGTGACGCGCGGCGCCCTGTCGAAGGGCTGGGAGGTGATGGGGGTGCACAACGGCTATGCCGGCCTGCTCGGGGACGAATTCCAGCGGCTGCAGGCGCGCGACGTCGGCGGCATCGTGCACCTGGGCGGCACGGTGCTCGGCAGCGCGCGCTGCCCGGAGTTCGTGCAGCCGCACGGGCGCAAGCAGGCCCTCGGGCACCTCGCAAAGCATGGCATCGACGCGCTGGTGGTGGTCGGCGGCAACGGCAGCCAGTCGGGATCGGCGAGCCTCGCGCGCGAGGGCTTCGCGGTGGTCGGCGTGCCCTCGACGATCGACAACGACCTCTACGGCAACGACGTGAGCATCGGCTGCGACACGGCGATCAACATCACGCTGGAGGCGATCGATCGCCTGCGCACCACCGCGTCCTCGCACCGCCGCGCCTTCGCGGTCGAGACCATGGGTCGCAACTGCGGCTACATCGCGCTCATGGCAGGCATCGCAGGCGGCGCAGAAGTGATCGCGCTTCCCGAGCAGGAGCTCGAGCCGGCGGAGGTCGCCGAGCGGCTGCGCGCCGCCTACCAGCGCGGCAAGACGCACGCGCTGGCGGTGATCGCCGAAGGGGCGAGATGCGGCGTGCACGAGCTGATGCAGTACTACGGCGCGCACCGCAAGTCGATCGGCTTCGACCTTCGCGTCACGCGGCTGGGGCACGTGGTTCGCGGCGGCATTCCGAGCGCCGCCGACCGGGTGCTTGCGACGCGGCTGGGTGCGGCGGCGGTCGATACCCTTGCCGAGAGCGCCCGCGGCGTCCTGGTGGGCATGGTGAGGGGCGACATCGTGATTACGCCGCTCGAGGAAATCACCGGGCGCACGCGCCCGGCCGATGCGAGCCTGCTCGAGCTCGCGCGCGTGATGGCGATCTAGCGGGCTAGCCGAGCGCGTCCAGGAGCTGAACGCTCACCAGCTCGCCGGCCTCGACTTTGCCGCGCTCGTGCTCGAGCACGATGAAGCAGTTGGCTTCCGACATCGAGCGCAGCACGCCCGAGCCTTGCTGGCCGGTGATGCGCACTTTCCACTCGCCGCCTTCGCGAAACAGGATCCCGCGCTGGTATTCGGTACGGCCGGCAACTTTGCGCAAGGGCTGCGAAGCGGGCACCTTCAAAAGCGGAATCGCGTAATCGTCGCTGCGCCCCGAAAGATGCAGCAGCGCGTCGCGCACGAACTGGTAGAAGGTCACCATCACTGCAACGGGGTTGCCCGGCAGGCCGAACAGGTACGAGCTTCCGATTTTCCCGAACGCCATCGGCCGGCCGGGGCGCATGGCGATCTTCCAGAAGAGCACTTCGCCGAGCTTCGCCATCAGCTGCTTGACGAAATCCGCTTCGCCCACGGAAACGCCGCCCGTGGTGATCACCGCATCGGCCTGCGCCGACGCTTTCGTGAAGGCCTTTTCGAGCTCGGCCGGATCATCGCGCACCACGCCGAGATCGATGAGCTCCACGCCGAGGCGCGCAAGCATCCCGTAGAGGGTGTAGCGATTGGAGTCGTAGACTTCGCCCGCCTTGAGCGCCGTGCCGACCGAAGCGAGCTCGTCGCCGGTGGAGAAGAACGCGACGCGCAGCTTGCGCTTCACCGCGACTTCGCCGATTCCCAGCGAGGCGATGAGGCCGAGCTCGGCCGGCCCGAGCCGTTTGCCGGGCTTGAGCACCGCGCTGCCGGCCTCGAGGTCCTCGCCGGCGTAGCGCACGTTCTGGCTTTTCTTCTGCCCCGGCGGGATCACCACCTTGTCGCCATTCTTGCGAACCACTTCCTGGATGACGACCGTGTCGGTGCCGGGCGGCATCACCGCGCCGGTCATGAGGCGCACGCATTCGCCGGGCCCGACCCGGCCATCGAACGGCCGGCCCGCGAAAGCGCTTCCGACTTCGCTGAGCGCCGTTTCTCCGGGCTGAAGGTCGGAAAAGCGCACCGCGTAGCCGTCCATCGCGGAGTTGTCGTGCGCGGGCACGTCGATCGAGGGCACGATGTCTTCGGCGAGCACCCGACCGAGGCTTTCCCTGACCGGGACTTTCTCGGTCCCCTTGATCGGGGAAAGGCAGGCGCGGATCGCGGCCGCCGCCTTGTCGACGCGCAGCGCGTTCGGGTCGTAGCCGTCGAGGCAGCTCACGGTCTCGAGGATGCCGCTCATTGGCTAATCTCTGCTGCCCCCCTGTCAAGGGGGGAGCGAGTGAAACGAGCGGGGGGTTGGTTTTCGGAAAAGCAAACCCCCCGCTCGCAAAAACCGCTCGCTCCCCCCTTAACAGGGGGGCATGAAACATGTCTCATGCCCTGCCAAGCTCCTCGAGGGTGTTGATGTTCATGAACCCCTCGGCCTCGTCGTCGAAGCTTACTTCGACGGCGCGCACGCCGGCGTACCACGCGTCGACCTTCCGGCCGCCGGCGGCGAGAAAGCGCTCGAGGTTCTCGAGCACGTCGTTGGTGACAAGCGAGAACACCGGATGCGCCTGCGCGCCGGTCTTCGCCACCGCGATGTGGTGCGCGCCGATGTGCTCCTTCAGCCGGCGCACGAGATCGTGCGGCAGGAACGGCGAATCGCAAGGCACGGTCACGACGAACCGATGCGATGCGGCCTTCAGCCCGGCGTGCAACCCGGCGAGCGGCCCGGCGAATCCGCCGACCTCGTCGGGGACCAGGCGGTGGCCGAAGCGCGCGTACGCCTCGAGATTCTGATTGCAATTGATCAGCAGCTCGTCGACCTGCGGCGCGAGGCGCTCGATCACCCATTGCACCATGGGCTTGCCGCGCAACGGCTGCAGCCCCTTGTCCAGCCTGCCCATGCGGCGGCCCAGGCCGCCGGCGAGCACGATTCCGCTCACGCGATTCATGAAGCCGGAATTTTACGAGTAAGCTTCGCCCCGTGACGCGCGACCGGACCCTCGTGCTGTTCATCAACCTCGGGCACCTGCTCGACCACTTGGTGATGCTGGTCTTTCCCACCGTGGTGCTCGCGCTCGGCCGCGAATGGGGCCGGCCGTATTCGGAGCTGCTGCCGCTCTCGCTCGGCGGTTTCATCGCGGTCGGCGCCTTCGCGATCCCCGCGGGCTGGCTTGGCGATCACTGGAGCCGCTACAAGATGATGGCGGTGTTTTTCTTCGGCATCGGCGCGTCGCTCTTCATGACGGGGCTGGCGCGCTCGTCCTGGCAGATCGCCGCCGGGCTCACGCTCACCGGCATGTTCGCAGCGATCTATCATCCGGTGGGCATCGCCATGCTCGTCGCTTCACCGAAGAACCTGGGCCGGGCGCTCGGCTGGAACGGCCTGTGGGGGAATCTCGGGCTGGCGGCCGCGGCGATCGTGTCCGGCGCCCTCATGGATCTTTTCGGCTGGCGCGCCGCATTCTTCGTTCCGGGGCTGGCCGCGATCGCCGCGGGCGCCGCCTTTCTCGCGCGGGTCCCCGATCCCGGTGCGGTGCAAAAGACCTCGCGCACCCTGGGGCTGCACATCGACGGCCGCACGATGGCGCGCATCTTCGCCATCCTGGTGGTGGCGACGGCGTGCGGCGGGATCATCTTCAATTCGGCCACCATCGCCATGCCCAAGGTATTCGACGAGCGCCTGCGCGAACTGACGCAGACCAACTTCGGCATCGGCGCGCTCGTCGCGCTGGTCTACGGCATCGCCGCCTTCGCGCAGGTCGCCATGGGCACGCTTATCGACCGCTTCGAGCTGCGCCGCCTGATGATCGGCATTGCGCTCGTTCAGGTTCCGCTGTTGCTCGTGGCGGCGAGCGTCGAAGGCTGGCCGATGCTCGCGGCCGCGCTCGCGATGATGCTCGCCGTGTTCGGCCAGATCCCGATCAACGACGCCATCGTCGGCCGCTATTGCGCCGACGAGTACCGCAGCCGCGTGTACGCCGTGCGCTACGTCATCACCTTCTGCGTGGCGGCGGTGGCCGTGCCGCTCATCTCGGTGCTGCACGGCACGGCCGGCGGTTTCCGCAACGTTTTTCTCGTGCTCGCGGCGCTCGCCACCGCGATTTTTGCCGCGTCGCTTTTCTTCCCGACGCGGCGCGCGCTCGGCCGCCAGGCGGTTCCCGCGTAGATGCCGCTGCTCGAGGTGCGCGATGTCGCCGTGCGCTTCGGCGGGATCGTCGCCCTCGACGGCGTGTCCTTCGACGTCGAGCCGGGCAGCATCGTCGGGCTCATCGGCCCGAACGGCGCCGGCAAGACCACGCTCTTCAACTGCGTGTCGCGGCTTTATGCCTGCGACCGGGGCGACATCGTCTTCGACGGCGGCTCGCTGCTCGCGCTGCCGCGCCACCGCATCGCCGGCGCAGGCATCGGCCGCACGTTCCAGAACGTGGCCCTGTTCCGCTCGATGACGGTGCTGGACAACGTCATGCTGGGCGCCCACAGCCGCAGCCGCAGCGGCTTTGTGAGCAACGCCCTGCGTCTGCCGCGCGTGCCGCGCGAGGAGCGGGCGACGCGCGCGCGCGCGCGCGGCATTTTGCAAATGCTCGAGCTGGAATCGCTCGCGGACAAGGCCGTGGCAACGCTGCCGTTCGGCACCTGCAAGCGCGTGGAGCTCGCGCGCGCGCTCGCGGCCGAGCCGAAGCTGCTCCTGCTCGACGAGCCGGCAAGCGGCCTCAACCACGAGGAGGTGAGCGAGCTCTCGGGCCTCATCCGCCGGCTGCGCGAGCGGTTGCGCCTTACCGTGCTGCTCGTCGAGCATCACATGGGGCTGGTGATGAGCATCTCCGACCGCGTGGTCGCGCTCAACTTCGGCCGCGTCATCGCGCGCGGCACGCCGCCCGAGGTGCAGCGGCATCCCGACGTCATCGAGGCCTACCTTGGCGCTGCTTGAAGTGAACGGCTTGCGCGCCGCGTACGGGCAGACGCGCGTACTGCATGGCCTCGACTTTGCCCTGGAGAAGGGCTCGATCACCGCGCTGCTCGGCGCCAACGGCGCCGGCAAGACGACCACTTTGCGCGCGCTATGCGGCGTGGTGAAGACGCAAGGCGAGGTGCGCTTCGCCGGCGCGAGGATCGACGGGCGCGCGACCGAGGACATCGTGCGGCTCGGCGTCGCGCACGTGCCCGACGGCCGCGGCACGTTCCTCGACCTCACGACCGAGGAGAACCTGCGTCTCGGCGCCTACACGCGGAAAGACCGCGCCGCCGTCGCCGCGGATCTCGAGCGGGTCTACGGCTATTTCCCGCGTCTGCGCGAGCGGCGCGAGCAGCAGGCCGGCACGCTTTCCGGCGGCGAGCAGCAGATGCTCGCGGTGTCGCGCGCGCTGATGCTGTCGCCGCGGCTCATGCTTCTGGACGAGCCCTCGTTCGGGCTGGCGCCGCTGGTGGTGCGCGAGCTGTTCCAGATCCTGCGCCGGATCAACGAGCGCGAACGGGTAAGCATGCTGCTCGTCGAGCAGAACGCCGCGCTCGCGCTCGAGCTCGCGGATTCCGCCTATCTCATCGAAACCGGCCGCGTGGTGCTCGCGGGCAGCGCTGCCGAGCTCAAGCGCGACGACGCGGTGCGCCGCGCCTACCTCGGCTACTGATGGACGCCTTCCTCTTCCAGGTGCTTGCGGGCCTTGCCACCGGCGGCATTTATGCCAGCCTCGCGCTCGCCCTGGTGATGATCTACCAGGCGACGCACCACGTGAACTTCGCGCAAGGCGAGATGGCCATGTTCACGACCTATATCGCCTGGAGCTTGATGGACGCTGGCTTGCCCTATTGGCCGACGTTCCTGCTTACCCTCATGGTCGCGTTCCTGCTCGGCGTCGCGATCGAGCGGTTGGTGATCCGCCCGGTCGAGCACGCCCCGGTACTGGCGGTGGTGGTCGTATTCATCGCCCTGCTCGTGATCCTGAACAGCGTCACCGGGTGGATCTACACCTATACGCTCAAGCCCTTTCCGAGCCCGTTCCCCGAGGAGCCGCTCTGGGGCATCCGCTACATGTCGCCGCACGAGATCGGCGCGATCGGCATCACGCTTCTGGTGCTGGTCGCGCTGTATCTCTTCTTCCGGTTCACGCCGCTCGGCCTGGCGATGCGCGCGGCCGCGCAGAATCCGCAATCGGCGCGCCTCGTCGGGATCCGGGTCGGCTGGATGCTGGCCCTCGGATGGGGACTCGCCGCCGGGATCGGCGCGGTCGCCGGCATGATGGTGGCGCCGATCGTCTACCTCGATCCCAACATGATGGGCGGCGTGCTGCTGTATGCGTTCGCTGCGGCCCTGGTCGGCGGCATCGATAATCCCTGGGGGGCGGTGCTGGGCGGCTTTCTCGTCGGCGTGCTCGAAAACCTGCTCGGCGCGTTCGTGATCGGCAATGAGCTCAAGCTCTCGGTGGCGTTGGTCATCATCGTCGGCGTGCTCCTCGTGCGTCCTTCGGGTCTTTTCGGCACCGTGCACGTGACGCGCGTATGACGAAGAAGACCCTCATTGCGCTCCTGCTGCTCGTTGCAGTGGCGTCGATCGTTCCATTCGTGGTGAGCAACTACCGCACGTTCCAGTTCACCCTCGTGCTCGTCTACGCGATCGCGCTCCTCGGCCTCAACATCCTCACCGGCTACAACGGCCAGGTGTCGCTCGGCCATGGCGCGTTCTACGCCATCGGCGCCTATTGCGCGGCGGTGCTCATGGACAAGGCCGGCGTGCCGTATTGGGCCACCGTGCCGGCCGCCGGGGCCGTTTGCCTGGTCGTGGGTTTCCTTTTTGGCTTGCCGGCGCTGCGCCTCGAAGGGCTGTACCTGGCGCTGGCGACCTTTGCGCTCGGCGTGTCGATGCCTCAGCTGCTGAAGTACAAGGCGCTCGAGGAGTGGACCGGCGGCGTGCAGGGCATCGTGATCGCCAAGCCCGATGCGCCCTGGGGCCTGCCGCTCAACTCGGACCAGTGGCTCTATTTCTTCACGCTCGGCGTCGCGCTCGCCATGTTTCTGCTCGGCTGGAACCTGCTGCGCGGCCGCGTCGGGCGCGCGCTCGTCGCGATCCGCGACCATCACATCGCGGCCGAAGCGATGGGCGTGCACAACGCGCTCTACAAGTCGCTCGCCTTCGGCGTGTCGGCGATGTACACCGGCGTGGCCGGCGCGCTCGGCGCAATAGCGGTGCAGTTCGTGGCACCCGACAGCTTCAGCATCTTTCTTTCCATCCTGCTGCTCGTCGGCATCGTGATTGGCGGCCTGGCGTCGATCTCCGGCGCGCTCTACGGGGCGCTTTTCATCCAGTTCGTGCCCAACCTCGCCGACGAGATCTCCAAGGCCGCGCCCTGGGCGATCTTCGGTATCTTCATGATTCTCTTCGTATATCTCATGCCGACGGGCGTAGCCGGCGCGCTGCGCATGTTAAGCGAGCGGCAAAAGCGGCACAATTTCCCGGCAGCCAAAAACGAGGAGGAGGTCCCATGAAGCGCCTGAGCGTCGCTTTTCTTTCGCTGTGCCTTGCCGCACCCGCTGTGCTCGCGCAAAAAAAATACGATGCGGGCACGAGCGATACGGAAATCCGCATCGGCAACACCAATCCCTATAGCGGGCCCGCATCGGCGTACGGCGCCATCGGCAAGTCGATCGCCGCTTACTTCAGGATGGTGAACGAGCAGGGCGGCATCAACGGGCGCAAGCTCAACTTCATCACCTACGACGACGGCTACAGCCCGCCGCGCACCGTCGAGATGGTGAGGAAGCTCGTCGAGCAGGACCAGGTGCTGTTCGTGTTCCAGACGCTCGGCACGCCGTCGAACACGGCGATCCACAAGTACATGAACGCCAAGAAAGTGCCGCAGCTGTTCGTGGCTACCGGCGCCACCAAGTGGAACGATCCCAAGCACTTCCCCTGGACCATGGGCTGGCAGCCGAACTACCAGACCGAGGGGCACGTGTACGCGCGGCACATCCTGCAGACCAAGCCCGACGCGAAGATCGCGATCCTTTACCAGAACGACGACTACGGCAAGGATTACGTCAAGGGCCTGAAGGACGGCCTGGGCGCGAAGGCGAAGAGCCTGATCGTCGCCGAAGCGTCCTACGAGGTGAGCGAGCCGACGGTCGACTCGCAGATCGTGCAGCTGCAGTCTTCCGGCGCGAACGTGTTCTTCAACGTCACCACGCCGAAGTTCGCCGCGCAGGCGATCCGCAAGGCCTACGACATCGGCTGGAAGCCGGTGCAGTACCTGAACAACGTGTCGACTTCCGTCGGCTCGGTGCTCACGCCGGCGGGGCTGGAGAAATCGGTCGGGCTGATCACCACCGCCTACTACAAGGACCCGACGGACAAGCGCTGGGACAACGATCCCGCGGTGACGAAGTGGCGCGAGTTCATGAAGAAGTACCACCCCGATGGCAACGTGAACGACGGGTTCAACATGTACGGCTACAGCGTCGCCGCCACGCTCGTCCAGGTGCTGAAGCAATGCGGCAACAACCTGACGCACGAGAACGTGATGCGTCAGGCGGCCAGCCTGAAGGACTTCCGCGTCGACACGCTCCTTCCGGGGATCGTCATCAACACTTCAAAGGACGACTACGCGCCGATCGAGGCGGTGCAGCTCCAGCGCTTCAACGGCAAGCAGTGGGAGCTCTTCGGCGACGTGATCAGCACCGAGAAGTAACGATTCTCAGGCGAACGCGGTCGGCTGGGGAGCGGTTCGCAGCAGCCGCTCCTTGCCGGTGAACGCGAGGTAGTGCCGGCCGCTCGCCCGCCCGAGCATCGTGATGCCGACCTTTTTCGCGATCGCGTGGCCCATGTGCGTGAGCCCGGAGCGCGAGACGAGGAAGGGGATGCGCATCTGGGCGCACTTGATCACCATCTCGGAAGTGAGCCGCCCGGTCGTGTAGAAGACCTTGTCCGAGCCGTCGATGCCGTCGAGCCACATGCGCCCGGCGATCGCATCCACCGCGTTGTGGCGCCCGACGTCCTCGACGAACATGAGGATCTCGCCGGCGCTCGTGGCGAGCGCGCAGCCGTGCACCGCGCCCGCCTGCTTGTAGATCGTCTCGTGCTTGCGCACCTTCTCCAGCAGGACGAAGAGATCGGCGTCGGCGAGCCGCACGTCTTTGCGCAGCTCGATCGAGTCGATCTCCTCCATCAGGTCTCCGAACATCGTCCCCTGGCCGCAGCCGCTGGTGACGGTACGCTTTTTAAGTCTTTCAGAATGGTCCCTGGTTTTTTTTCTCGTGGTGACCGCCACGGCTTCGCTTTCCCAGTCGACCTGCACCGCGGCGATGTCGTCGATCGAGTCCACCAGGCGCTGGTTGCGCAGGTAGCCGATGGCGAGCGCCTCGGGCGCGTGGCCAAGCGTCATCAGCGTCACGACCTCGCGCTTGTCGAGATACAGCGTCAGGGGGTGCTCGCCGGCAATCGCGGTGGGCACCATCTCGCCGCGCTCGTTGTAGGCCTCGACCTCGAACGTGGTGGGCCGTGCCGCGTCGGTGAGCTGCGGTTTGCGCCTAGCCGCCAATGTAGGACATCTCGATCTTGCGCTGCTTCGCCGTTTCCGCGGTGCGGATCTCGGAATAGCGGTCATCGCGGCGCTGCCATACGGCGGCGATCTCGGCTCGCAGCTCCTCGTCCGAGGCGCCGCCGCGCAGCAGGCGCTTCAGGTCGTGCCCGGACTGGGCAAACAGGCAGGTGAAAAGCGAGCCCTCGGTGGAAAGCCGCATGCGGTTGCAGCTCGCGCAGAACGCCTGCGTCACCGAGGAGATGACACCGATCTCCCCGGCGCCGTCGCGATAGCGCCAGCGCTCGGCCACTTCTCCAGGGTAGTTCGGGTCGATCGGCTCGAGCGGCCAGCGCTCGGAGATGCGGCGAACCACTTCCGATGACGGGACCACGTCGTCCATGCGCCAGCCATTGGTGCTGCCCACGTCCATGTACTCGATGAAGCGCACGATGTGCCCGCTGCCGCGCCAGTGCTCGGCCATGGGAAGGATGTGGTGGTCGTTGGTTGCGCGCTTCACCACCATGTTGATCTTGACCGGCGCGAGGCTCGCGGCCGCAGCCGCCTCGATGCCTTCCAGCACTTTCGCCACCGGGTAGTCCGCGTCGTTCATGGCGCGGAACGTGGCGTCGTCGAGGGAATCGAGGCTCACGGTCACGCGGTCGAGCCCGGCGTCCGCCAGGGCCTGCGCCTGTCTTGCGAGCAGCGAGCCGTTGGTGGTCAGTGTAATTTCTACCGGCAGCTCGGCGAGCATCGCGACGAGGCGGGGCACCTGCTTGCGCACGAGCGGCTCGCCGCCGGTGAGGCGGATCTTCTTCACGCCGAGGCCGACGAATACGCGGGCGAGGCGCGCGATTTCCTCGAAGCTGAGGATCTGGCTGTGCGGCAGGAACGGGTGGTTCGCGTCGAAGACTTCGCGCGGCATGCAGTAGACGCAGCGGAAGTTGCAGCGGTCGGTGACCGAGATGCGCAGATCGCGCAGCCACCGGCCGCGAGTATCGGTTAGCGGGCCGCCCGCGAAAGGCGCCGCGGGCACACGCGCGGCCTGTATGGGAATGACCTTCATCGTCAGAGGGGCTAGTGGACCAAAAATCATAGCAGACGGGGGTATAGTGCGCGCCATGGAAAGCACGTCGAAGCGCGTCGCGGTCGTGATGCAGCGCCGCCCGCTCGCCAATCGCTGGCAGAGCGAGGTCTGGGAGCCGCTCGGCGTGCTCGACGACTACCAGGGCGCAGCCGAGCCGCGCCAGATCGTCGACGACGAGAGCTCGCAGCAATGGCTCTACCCCGGCTTCGACGTCGTGCTGCGCCGCTCCGAGGCGGAAGGCTATTTCCACAACGTCTCTGCGCGCGAGCCGCGCGTATTCGTGCTGTGGCGCATGGAGAACGCTCGCGCGGTGCCGCAGTTCGTCACGGTGAGCTATGACGAGGCGAGCCGCTGGATGGACGGCGGCGAGAGCGTCGACTCGGTGCCGATGCCGGCGAGCGTGTACGCCTGGGTCGGTGAATTCGTGGAGAAGCACTACCGTCCCGCGCCCAAGAAGCGCATCAAGCCGCAGTCGTTCCTCTCGCCCAAGGACCGGGCGCAAAGCTGATGGCGCAGGACGACGGCGATTTTCTACGGCGCTGGGCGCGCCGCAAGCGCGAAGCCGCGGCGGCTCCGGCGGCGGAGGCTGCGGACGCGTCCGCCGCGCCGCAGCTGCCGCCGCTCGACAGCCTGACGTTCGAATCGGATTTCAAGGCGTTCATGCATTCCAAGGTCGAGGAAAGCGTAAAGCGCGCGGCGCTGAAGAAGCTCTTTTCCGATCCGCGCTTCAACGTGATGGACGGGCTGGACACGTACATCGACGACTACACCAAGTCCGATCCGATTCCCGAAGCGATGCTCGCGACGCTCGAGCATGCGCGGCAGACGCTTCTCGGCCCGAAGAAGGAAGAGCCCGCGCCCGAGGAGCAGGCGAAAACCGAACAGGCGAAGAAGGATGTCGATCCAGCACAAGACCCTGAAGCTGTGTAACTGCAACGGCACCATTGCGCTCGACGCCAAGGCGCTCGGCGCGGCGCTGAAGGCGGGCGCGCCGCTCAAGGTGCATAGCGAGCTGTGCCGCAAGGAAGCGGCGCAGTTCCGGAATGCGCTCGGCGAGGCCGAGATCCTGGTCGCGTGCACCCAGGAGGCGCCGCTTTTCAGCGAGCTCGCCAGTGCGGCAGAGTCGCAGGCGGAGCTGCGCTTCGTGAACATCCGCGAGGCTGCCGGCTGGTCGGCGGAGGGAAAGCAGGCGACGCCGAAGATCGCAGCGCTCATCGCGGCCGCTGCGCTTCCCGAGCCCGAGCCGGTGCCGAGCGTGGAGTACAAGTCCGGCGGCCAGGTGCTCGTCATCGGCCCGTCCGCGGCGGCGCTCGACTGGGCGCAAAGGCTGGCGGGTACGCTGCAGCCGAGCGTGCTCATCACGCGCCAGGAAGGCGGCGAATTGCCGGCACAGCGGGCCTTTCCCGTGTGGTCCGGCAAGCCGTTGCGCGTGTCCGGCTGGCTGGGCGCGTTCGAAGTGGAGTGGCAGCAGGAAAACGCGATCGACCTGGAGCTGTGCACGCGGTGCAACGCCTGCCTGGATGCCTGCCCGGAGGGCGCGATCGACTTCACCTACCAGATCGATGCCGGCAGGTGCCGCGCGCACCGTGAATGCGTAAGCGCCTGCGGCGCGGTCGGGGCGATCGATTTCTCGCGTGCCGAGCGCAGCCGCAGCGAATCGTTCGATCTGGTGCTCGACCTGTCGCGCGAGCCGCTGCTGCGCATGCCCGATCCGCCGCAGGGCTATCTCGCGCCCGGGTCCGACCCGCTGGAGCAGGCGTTTGCCGCGGCGAAGCTTGCGCAAATGGTCGGCGAGTTCGAGAAGCCGCGGTTTTTCTCCTATAAGCAGAAGATCTGCGCCCACGCGCGCTCCGGCGTCGAAGCGTGCACGCGCTGCATCGACGTCTGCTCCACCGGCGCCATCCAGGCCGACGGCGACGGCGTGCGGGTCGAGCCGCACCTGTGCGCGGGCTGCGGCGGCTGCTCGACCGTGTGTCCTTCGGGCGCCATGACGTACGCCTATCCCAGGGTGCCCGATATCGGCCTGCGTCTGAAGACCCTGCTTGGCACTTATGCGGAGGCCGGCGGCCGCGACGCCTGCGTCGTGTTCCATAACGCCGAAAGCGGACGGCAGGCGCTCGAAGCGCTCGGCCGGCGCGCGGTGCGCGGCGGCAAGGGGCTGCCGGCGCGCGCGATTCCGTTCGAGGTGTTCAGCGTGGCCTCGGTGGGCATCGATACGTTGCTTGGCGCCGTCTGCTACGGGGCCAGCCAGGTCGCCGTGGTGGTGAGTAACGAGGCGGAGTCGTACGTCGCGGCGCTGCGCGAGCAGATGGCGCTGGCCGACACCATCCTCAACTCCCTCGGCTTCGGCGGCACGCATTTCGAGCTCATCGAAACCGGCGCGCTCGGCGAGCGGCTCTGGTCGATGACGCCGGCCGCCACGGTAGCGAAGCCGGCCGTTTTCAATCTCTCGCCGGAGAAGCGCACCACGCTTGACTTCGAATTCGAGCACCTCCTGCGCGAGGCGCCGCGGCCGGACGAGCTTATTGCCCTGGGCGGCAAGGCTCCCTTCGGCGCGATCACCGTCAACAAGCAGACCTGTACGCTGTGCAAGGCCTGCATCGGCGCCTGCCCGGAAGGGGCTCTGCTCGACGCGCCCGATGCGCCGCAGCTGCGCTTCATCGAGCGCAACTGCGTGCAATGCGGCCTGTGCGCGGCCACCTGCCCGGAGCACGCCATCGCGCTCGTACCGCAGCTCAGGCTGGGCGCGCAGGCAAAGCAGCCCGTCGTCCTGCACGAAGCCGAGCCCTTCCATTGCGTGCGCTGCGGCAAGCCGTTCGGTACCCGCCAGATGGTCGGCAACATGCTCGGCAAGCTGTCGGGCCACTCGATGTTCGCCGGCGGCAATGCGCTGCGGCGGCTGCAGATGTGCGGCGATTGCCGGGTGATCGACATGATGGAAAACCGCTCGGAGGCCACCATCGTCGACTATCCGAAGCAATGAGCGGCGCCCAGCCGCTGTCGTTCCATCCCGCCCTGCCGCCCGAAGAGGTGGCGCGCGCGAACTTCTACGGCCTGCTGGCGCGGCTCTATTACGCGCCGCCGGACGCGCGGCTGCTCGAGGCGATCGCAGGCGCGGACGAGATCGAGGCCGAAGACGGCGGCATCGCGCTCGCCTGGAGGAACCTGGCGCGCGCCGCGGCGAGTGCCGAACCCGAAGCGCTGCGCGAGGAGTACGACAGCGCGTTCATCGGCACCGGCAAGGCGCCGATCACACTTTATGCGGCCGCGTATTCCATCAAGTACTCGAATGAAGCGCCGCTCGCAGGGCTGCGCGCGGAGCTCGCGGCGCTCGGGCTGCAGCGGCGCGAGAACGCAGCCGAGCCCGAAGACCACATCGCCGCGCTTTTCGATGTCATGCGTTTCCTTATTGCGGAGCAAAAAACCCCGTTGGAAACGCAGCAGCGCTTCTTCAGTCGATGGATTTGGCCCACTGTCCAACCCTTGTGCGCCGCAATAGAAGAATCGACGCATACTGCTTTCTACAAAGCCGTCGCGCGCTTCATGAAATGCTTTCTGGAGCTTGAGCATTCCGCGTTTGAAATGCTCTAGAATCGTTCGAGCGCAAGCAATGCTCGTTCGTCACGCGTAGTCGCAGCGATAACTAGAAGGAAAAGGAGGCCCAATGACCGTCCGCACGAAGCGCTTGTCCCGTCGCAATTTCCTCCTGACTGTCGGTGCCGGCGGCGCCGCCACCGCGGCGGCGATCGTGGCGAAGAACTCCGCCCCGACGCCATCGCCCTCCAAGAACGACAAGCGCGGGACGCGCGGCTATGAGGCGAGCGAGCACATCAACAACTATTACCGCACCGCGAAGGTCTGAGGAGGCCGCATGCTCTTGACGAGAAAATCGACCAGCAGCGCCGCGCCGCAGGCGCGCCTTGCGCGCGGCTTCACCGGCGCGATGGCGAAAACCATCGATCGCCGCACGTTCCTGAAGCGCTCGGGCCTGACGCTGGGCGCCGGCGCGGTCGCCGCGCAGCTTCCCTACAACGTCATCGGCAAGGCGGAAGCGAAGGCCGACGACGCGAAGAAGATCGAGGTGAAGCGCACGGTCTGCACGCATTGCTCGGTCGGCTGTGCCATCGACGCGGTGGTGGAGAACGGCGTCTGGGTGCGCCACGAGCCGGTGTTCGACTCGCCGATCAACCTCGGCGCGCACTGCGCCAAGGGTGCCTCGATCCGCGAGCACGGCATCACCCACGACTCGCACCGCCTCAAGTACCCGATGAAGCTCGAGGGCGGGAAGTGGAAGCGCATCTCGTGGGACGTGGCGCTCACCGAGGTCTCGCAGAAGCTGCTGCAGATCAGGAAGGAGAGCGGCCCGGACGCGACGTTCTGGATCGGCTCCTCGAAGCACAACAACGAGCAGTCCTACCTGCTGTGCAAATGGGTGCGCCTGTTCGGCACCAACAACACCGACCACCAGGCGCGCATCTGCCATTCGACGACGGTCGCCGGCATCGCGAACACCTGGGGCTACGGCGCGATGACCAACTCGTACAATGACGAGCAGAACTCGAAGTCGCTGCTCTTCTTCGGCTCGAACGCCGCCGAGGCGCACCCGGTGTCGATGCTGCACACGCTGCACGCGAAGGAAAACGGCGCCAAGGTGATCGTCGCCGACCCGCGCTTCACGCGCACCGCGGCGAAAGCCGACAAGTACGTGCGCGTGCGTTCCGGTTCCGACGTCGCGTTCCTCTTCGGCCTGCTCTATCACATCTTCAATAACGGCTGGGAGGACAAGGAGTACATCCGCGGGCGCGTCTACGGCATGGACAAGGTCAAGGAAGAAGTCATGGCCAAGTACACGCCGAAGGCGGTCGAGGAAGTCACCGGCGTCCCCGAGAAGGAGATGTACGAGGTCGCCAAGATCCTGGCCGAGAACCGCCCCGGCTTCATCATCTGGGCGATGGGCCAGACCCAGCACACGAACGGCAACGCGATCGTGCGCGCGAGCGCGGTGCTGATGCTCGCGCTCGGCAACGTCGGCCGCTCCGGCGGCGGCACCAACATCTACCGCGGGCACGACAACGTGCAGGGCGCCACCGACATCGGCCCCAACCCCGACTCGCTGCCCGGCTACTACGGGCTGCTGCCCGGCTCGTTCGCGCACTGGGCGCGGGTGTGGAACGTCGACCTCGGCTGGCTGAAGAAGCAGTACGCCTCGGACGCCTTGATGGGCAAGCCCGGCATCACGGTCTCCCGGTGGATCGACGCGGTGACCGAGAAGAACGAGAACATCGACCAGGACCCGAACCTGCGCGCGGTGATCTATTGGGGCCACGCGCCCAACTCGCAAAGCCGCGGCCTCGACATGCTCGAGGCGATGAAAAAGCTCGATCTCATGGTGGTGATCGATCCGTATCCCTCCGCCACCGCGGCGATGTTCGCGATGGCGAAGAAGGACGGCGCCTACCTGTTGCCGGCCGCTACTCAGCTCGAGACCTCTGGCAGCGTGACCGCATCGAACCGCTCGCTGCAATGGCGCGAGAAGGTGATCGACCCGCTGTTCGAGGCGCGCACCGACCAGATGATCATGTACCAGCTCGCGCAGAAGCTCGGCTTTGCCGACCAGCTCGTCGGCAAGAGGGACGGCAAGCAGAACATCAAGCTGGTGAAGGGCAAGGGCGGAATGGAAGAGCCCGACATCGAGGACACGCTGCGCGAGATCAATCACGGCACCTGGACCATCGGCTATACCGGCCAGTCGCCCGAGCGGCTGCAGGCGCACATGCGCAACATGCATGTCTTCGACGTGAAGACGCTGCGCGCGCGCGGCGGCAAGGACGCGAAGACCGGCTACGACCTCACCGGCGACTACTTCGGGCTGCCCTGGCCCTGCTACGGCAGCGCGGCGATCAAGCATCCGGGCTCGCCCAACCTGTACGACACCTCCAAGCACGTGATGGACGGAGGCGGCTGCTTCCGCGCGAACTTCGGGGTGGAACGCGACGGCGTCAACCTGCTCGCGGAGGACGGCGTGCACTCCAAGGGCTCGGAGATCACCACCGGCTATCCCGAGTTCGACCATGTGATGCTGAAGAAGCTCGGCTGGTGGGACGAGCTCGCCGACGAGGAGAAGAAGGAAGCCGAAGGCAAGAACTGGAAGACCGACCTGTCGGGCGGCATCCAGCGCGTCGCCATGAAGCACGGCTGCCATCCTTTCGGTAACGCCAAGGCGCGCGCGGTAGTGTGGAACTTCCCGGACGGCGTGCCGCTGCACCGGGAGCCGCTGTATTCGCCGAAGGCCGAGCTCGTCGACAAGTGGCCCACGCACGACGACGTGAAGACGCTGTGGCGCCTGCCGACGCTCTTCAAGACGGTGCAGCAGAAGAACAAGGACGCCGGCAAGCAATTCCCGCTCATCCTCACGAGCGGACGCCTGGTGGAATACGAGGGCGGCGGCGAGGAGACGCGCTCCAACCCGTGGCTCGCCGAGCTGCAGCAGGACAACTTCGTCGAGATCAATCCCAAGGCGGCTGCCGACCGCGGCGTCCGCAATGGCGAGTACGTATGGGTGAGCACGCCCTCGGGCGCGAAGCTCAAGGTAAAGGCGCAGGTCACCGAGCGGGTCGGCCCCGATACCTGCTTCATCCCGTTTCACTTCTCGGGATGGTGGCAGGGCCAGGACATGCTGCCCTACTACCCTGAAGGCGCGGCACCGATCGTGCGCGGCGAAGCGGTGAACACGGCGACGACCTACGGCTACGACCGGGTCACGATGATGCAGGAAACCAAGACGACGCTTTGTCAGGTCGCAAGAGCCTAAGGAGGAGACGCCATGGCAAGAATGAAATTCCTGGTCGACGCCGAGCGCTGCATCGAGTGCAACGGCTGCGTGACGGCCTGCAAGCAGGAAAACGAGGTGCCCTGGGGCGTCAACCGCCGCCGGGTCGTGACCATCAATGACGGTATCGTGGGCGCAGAGAAGTCGATCTCGGTCGCGTGCATGCACTGCTCCGATGCGCCCTGCATGGCCGTGTGCCCGGTGGATGTCTTCTACAGGACCGACGACGGCGTGGTGCTGCACGACAAGGACCTGTGCATAGGCTGCGGCTACTGCTTCTACGCCTGCCCGTTCGGCGCGCCGCAGTTTCCGCAGGCGGGCGCCTTCGGCCTGCGCGGCAAGATGGACAAGTGCACGTTCTGCGCCGGCGGCCCGGAGCCCGACAAGAGCGAAACCGAGTTCAGGAAGTACGGGCGCAACCGGCTGGCGGAAGGCAAGCTCCCGGCCTGCGCCGAAATGTGCTCGACCAAGGCGCTGCTCGGCGGCGACGGCGACGTGATCGCCGACATCTACCGCGAGCGCGTGCTGCGCCGTGGCAAGGGATCCGAGGTCTGGGGCTGGGGCACCGCCTACGGTCCCGGCAAGCCCGGCGCCCAGCCGCCTGCCGGACAGCCACAACCTACGGGAGCCCGTTCATGAAAAAACTCCTGATGCTGATCGCCGTATTCGGACTCGCCGCCTGCGGCGAGCCCGACCAGGTGGTGGTCTACAAGCAGGGCAAATACCAGGGCAAGCCCGATACCCGTCCCTGGGACAACGAGCCGCTCGGTCTGGCGGGCAGCGGAAAATGGACCAAGGGCGACCGCGCGAGCTGGGAAAACCAGATCAAGACGCGGCAAATGACGCAGAACGAAGACAAACGCATCTACCAGTAGCGGGATATATGAAGCTACTTACAAGTCTTTGCCTGGCGTTGTCGGTGCTTCTTGTCGGCGGGATGGCCTTCGCCCAGCAAAGCGACGTCCAGCAGCAGCAGGAGCGCCGGCTCGTGCAGCCGGGAAACAACGCTCCGGTGTGGCGCGAAGTGCGCAAGGAAGCCCAGGAGCACACCACTACCGTGCGCGGACGCGAGACCGGCGTGCTCGTTCAGTCCGCCGGGCAGACGTGGCGCCAGATCCGCAACGGCCCGGTGACGTTCTACGGCGGCTGGCTGGTGGTGCTCGCGGTGCTGATCATCGCGGCCTTCTATTTCGCGAGAGGGTCGATCAAGCTGCACGAGCGCCCCACGGGTCGGCTCATCCTGCGCTTCGGCACCGCCGAGCAGGTGGTGCACTGGACGAGCGCCATCAGCTTCTGCGTCCTGGGGCTCTCGGGCCTCACCCTGCTGTTCGGCAAGTACGTTCTGCTGCCGGTCATCGGCTACCTGCTGTTCGGCTGGCTGACCGCGCTCGCCAAGAACCTGCATAACTTCGTCGCGCCGCTGTTCATCCTTTCCGTCGTGGTGATGATCGTCATGTGGCTGCGCGACAACCTGCCGCGCGCTTACGACTTCCAGTGGTTCCGCAAGTCATGGGCCTTCATGATGCACGGCGAGCATGTTCCGTCCGGGCGTTTCAATGCCGGCGAGAAGGTCTGGTTCTGGCTGGGCGTCATCGGGCTGTCGATCGCGGTGAGCTGGAGCGGAGTGATCCTGCTCTTCCCGAACTTCGACCAGACGCGCGCGGTGATGCAGGAGGCTTGGATCTGGCACGCTTCGGCGGCGCTGATCTACATTGCCATCGCGCTGGGCCACATCTACATGGGCACGATCGGCGTCGAGGGCGCCTACGGCAACATGCGCACCGGGTATACCGACGAAACCTGGGCGAAGGAGCATCACCAGATCTGGCTCGACGAAACCAAGTCCGGAAGGACTGCGCCGGGCGGGGCGGTGCCCGCCGGCGCCCCGCATATGAAGGAAAAATCATGAAACGCATCCTCGCTGTGCTTGCTGCCGGCCTGATGATCGGCACCTTTGCCGCTTCCCACGCCAAGCTGCCCGCGCCGCCGGCGAAGAGCGAAGCGGAAAAGGCCGCCGAGGCCGAGAAGGCGAAAGCCGCCAAGGCGAAAGACGCTGACCAGCTCAACAAAGCCATGGACAAGGCGGTCGCGAACTACAAGAAGAACGCGGCCTCCATGGACCGCAAAAAATAATCCAGGCGAGCTGAAGCTTTTCCGGAGGAGAGGGGCGGAAAGGGCGCCGTGAGGCGCCCTTCTTTTTGGGGCGCTAGGCGCCGTCGACGGCGATCAGCTTGCCGCGCGAGGCCGTTTGACGCAGCCGGATGAGCGGCGCGTATTCCTCGGAGCGGTACCACTTCAGCGCCTGCTCCATCGAGGGAAACTCGAGGGCGACGAAGCGCTTGGGCGACCAGCCGCCTTCCAGCGGCTCCGCCTTGCCGCCGCGCACGATGAACCTGCCGCCGTACTTCGTCACCACGGCGGGGACCTGCTTGCGGTATTCCTCGTACAGCGCAGGGTCCGTGACCTCGATTTCCCCGAAAACGTAAGCCGCCATCGTCGTTGGCCTCCTCCAGTTAAAGTCGCAGCGCCGGCAGGCAGGTGTGGCCGCCTTCTTCGAGCGCGAGCACGCGCACCGACACGCCGTATAGCCGCTCGAGTGTATCCGCATTGATCACCTCGGCCGGCGGCCCAAGGGCGAGCGAGCGGCCTTCGGCGAGCAGAAGGGCGCGCTGCGCGCACAGGAACGCGTGGTCGGGATCGTGGCTGGAGAACAGCACCGCGATGCCCGAGCCGGCGAGCCGCAGCATGCGCTCCAGCACGCGCACCTGGTTGCCGTAATCGAGGCCCGCCGTCGGCTCGTCGAGAACCAGCAGGCTCGGTTCCTGGGCGAGCGCTCGAGCCACCAGCGCGAGCTGGCGCTCGCCGCCGGAGATCTCGGTGACCGGCCGGGCCGCGAGGTGCGAAATGTTGAGCGACTCGAGGGCGCGCTCGGCCACCGCGCGGTCCTGCCGGCCGGGCATCGAGTACGCGTCCAGATGCGAGGTGCGGCCCATCAGCACGAACTCGAGCACCGAATATGCGAAGTAGTCGGCATGGCCCTGCGGCACATACCCTACCAAGCGCGCGATGCGGGCGCGCGAGAGCGATTCGAGCGCCTCGCCGTTCAGGTCGATCGAGCCGGCCTGCCTCGGCAGCAGGCCGAGCAAGGTCCGGAAAAGCGTGGTCTTACCGCCGCCGTTCGGCCCGAGAACGCACATCACCTCGCCGGCAGCGAGGCCGAAGGAGACGTCGCGGCCTACCGTACGGCCCGGAAATCCAAAAGCGAGCCCCCGGACATGGAGCATCACCAGCTTCTCCGGGCGAGTGCGAACAGCCATAAGAAGAACGGCGTGCCGATGAGCGCGGTAAGCACCCCGGGCGGCACTTCCACGCTCGAGAGCGTGCGGCTGAGCGTGTCCACGGCAAGAAGGAACACTGCGCCGAGGAGCATCGCGAGCGGCAGCAGGCGCCCGAAGTCCGGCCCGATCAGCAGCCGCGCCGCATGCGGAATCAGGAGCCCGACCCAGCCGATGATGCCGCTGATCGCCACCGCCGCGGCGGTCACCAGCGTGGCGGCGGCGATGACAAGCGTGCGCAGTCTTGCGGTGTCGACGCCGAGCGAACGGGCCTCGTCGTCAGGAAGCGCGAGCACATTGATCCGCCAACGCAGCAGGAGCATCGGCGCGAGCCCGAGCAAGGTAAGCGCGGCGGCCGCCATAAGATCGTGCGGAGCTACCGAAGCGAGGCTGCCGAGCAGCCAGTAGGTAATCGCGGGCAGCTGGTTGTAGGGATCGGCGAGGTACTTGAGAAGCGCGATCGCCGAGCCGAGCAGCGTGCCGATCACCACGCCGGTGAGCACGAGTGCCAGCAGCGGATCGTGCCGGCGCAGCCGCGAGCCGATCCAGTACACCATGCCGACCGCAGCGAGGCCGCCCGCGAAAGCGCAAAGCTGCACGACGAAAGTATTCACGGAGAAGAAGATCGCCAGCGCTGCGCCGAGCGCCGCGCCGGTCGATACGCCGAGGATGTCGGGTGAAACGAGCGGGTTGCGGAACATGCCCTGGTAGGCGCTTCCCGCGGCGGCGAGCGCCGCGCCGACCACGATCGCGCTCATCACGCGCGGCCCGCGCACCTGGAATACCACCGACTGGATCCGCGCAGGCGCATCGCCGCTCAAGACTCCCCACAAGTCGGCCGGCGAGATCGGGTAGCGGCCGACCGCAAAGGCGAGGGCGGTGAGGCCGAGCAGCGCTGCCGCCGCAATCAGGTACAGGAGCGCCGGCCGTCTCATGCGTAGCCCACGCTCGTGCGATCGATCGCGACGGACTTGATGAGCGCATACGCCCGGCGGCCGGGCGCGAGCCCGAGCGCGGCTATCGATTTGCGCGTGACGCGCGCGATAAGCAGCGTACCGGCAACGTCGAGCTGCACGTCGGCACTTGCTCCGGGCTCGTCCGAGATGGCGGCCACGGTGCCCGCCAGCACGTTGAGGAAGCTCGCGTCGCGCGGCGGAGCGAGCGAAAGGGAAACGTCGCGCGCGCGAATACGCACGCGCACGCGCTCACCGGGAAGCGCGTCGACATCCGGCGCGTAGAAAGAGCCGCCGGAGAACTCCAGGCGCGCGATTCCCCAGGCGAGGTCCTGCTCCGCCACGCGGGTATCGATCACGCTGCCGCCTTCCAGGCGCCCCGAGACCGGACCGATGTCGACGACCCTGCCATGGGAAATCATTATCACGGCGTCGGCGAGGCGCACCACTTCGTCGATCGAGTGGCTCACGTACACGATCGGCAGGCGAAGCTCGTCGCGCAGGCGCTCGACGTAGTACAGGATCTCGCCTTTGCGCGCCTCGTCGAGCGAGGCGAGCGGCTCGTCCATGAGCAGCAGGCTTGGGCTCGCGAGCAGGGCGCGCGCCATCGCGACGCGCTGGCGCTCGCCGCCGGAAAGGGTGGCGGGCCGCCGCGCGAGCAGCGGGCCGATTCCGAGCAATTCCACGGTGTCGTCGAAGACGACGCGCCGCGCGCTGGAGGGCACGCGTTTCCAGCCATATTCGAGGTTGTGGCGCACCGACAAGTGCGCGAAGAGGCTCGATTCCTGGAACACGTAGCCGCAGGAGCGCAGATGCGCGGGCACGAACCGGCCGCGCGCTTCGTCCTGCCAGCACTCGTCGCCGAGCGAAACGAATCCTTCCTGTGCGCGCGTGAGCCCGGCGATGCAGCGCAGGACGCTCGTCTTGCCCGAGCCGGAGGCGCCGAACAATGCGCTCACGCCGTGGGCGGCGGTGGCGAATTCGACCTCCAGCGTGAATCCGCCGCGCGCCAGCCGAAGGCGCGCGTGCAGTCCCTCGCTCGCCGTGCTCATCGCTCTTCCGCGCTGCGGCGGGCGCTGCCGTAGACGACGAGCAGCACGAGGAAGGAGAACGCGAGCATCCCGCCCGCGAGCCAGTGCGCCGGCGCGTATTCGAGCGCCTCGACGTGGTCGTAGAGCGCGACCGAAAGCACTTTGGTGGCGCCGGGGATGTTGCCGCCGATCATGAGCACGACGCCGAACTCTCCGACGGTGTGGGCGAAGCCGAGCACGCACGCGCTCAGGAATCCGGCGCGCGCGAGCGGGACCACGATCGTGAAGAAGCGATCCCAGGGCCCGGCGCGCAGCGTCGCTGCCACCTCGATGGGACGCTGACCGACCGCCTCGAACGCGGTCTGCAGCGGCTGCACGACGAACGGCAGCGAGTAGATCATCGAGCCCACCACGAGCCCGCTGAACGTGAACGGCAGCGTCCCAAGTCCGAGCGACTGCGTAAGCGCGCCGACCGGTCCGGCGGGCCCCATGGCGACGAGGAGATAGAAGCCGAGCACCGTCGGCGGCAGCACGAGCGGCAGCGCCACCACTGCGGCGACCGGTCCTTTCCACCACGAGCGCGTGCGCGCGAGCCACCAGGCGAGCGGCGTGCCGATCCCGAGGAGCAGCGCCGTCGTGGTCGCGGCGAGGCGCAGGGTAAGCCATACGGCGATGATGTCGTGATTCACTGCAGGCCGTATCCGTAGCCGCGAATCGACTCCCGCGCGCGCGCGCTGCGCAAATAAGCGAGGAATTCCCGCGCGGCGGCGTTGCGTGCGCCGTGCAGCAGCAGCACCGCGTCCTGCCGTATCGGTGCATGCAACGATGGCGGCACGAGCCAATGCGATCCCGCGGAGCCCTTGCCGCGCTCGGCGATTTGCGACAGGGCGACGAACCCCAGATCGGCGCTGCCGCTCGCCACGAACTGGAACGCCTGAGCGATGTTCTCGCCCTGCACCAGCCGGCCCTGCAGCAGCGGCCAGACGCCGAGACGCTTCATGGTCTCGACGGCTGCCGCGCCGTACGGCGCGAGCTTGGGATTGGCGATCGCCAGCCGCTTGAACGCCGCTTTTTGCAGAACCTCCCCCTTGTCATCCACAAGGTCCTTTTTCGGGCTCCAGAGTACGAGCTTTCCGAGCGCGTAAGTGAAACGGCTGCCTGGAACGGCGAGCCTTTCCCGTTCCATGCGCCGCGGCGTTTCTTCGTCGGCGGCGAGAAGCACGTCGAACGGCGCGCCGTTGCGGATTTGAGCGTAGAGCTTTCCAGTCGAGCCGGCGCTGATGGCGAGCCTGTGCCCGGTGTCCCGGGAGAACTGTTCGGCGAGCGCGCCAGCCGGCGCGGCGAAGTTCGCCGCAATCGCGAGGCGCGCCTCCTCGGCGGCCGCCGCGGCCTGGACGAGCGCGAGCCCGATTGCCAGCAAAGCGGCTCTCATGGAAACGCCTGCTCTACGGGGACCACTTCGCCGGCGCCTGCGAAATCGTAGCCGGCGTAGCGGCGCGCGATGCGCGCGAGCGGCTTGCCGGCGAGGGCCTCCAGCAGCTTCCGTGCGGTCGGCTTGGCTGCCTCGAGGCGGCGCATGGCGAGCCAGTAGCGCTCGCGCAGCACCGGAACGAAATCCAGGCCGAGCTCGGCCGCCGCCGCATGAACACCGAACCCGGCGTCCGCGCCTCCAGCGGCAACGGTGGCCGCCACGGCGCGGTGCGTGTATTCCTCGTTGCCGTAGCCCCGGATGTGTTCCGGCGCGATGTCGGCTTCGTGCAGCAGGCGCTCGACCAGCCGCCGAGTGCCGGAGCCGCGCTGCCGATTGACGAAGCGCGCGTGCGACTTTGCGATGTCGGCAAGGCTGGTGAGCCGCTTGGGATTGCCTTGAGCGACGATCAGCCCTTGGTCGCGCACCGCGAACCTCACCAGCACATCGCGTCCCGGCTGCACGAAGCGCCGGACGTCGAAACCCTCGAGGTGAAACCCGGCCAGCTCCACCTTCCCGCGGGAGAACAGCGCAAGGCTCTCTTCGCTGCCGCGAAACGACACTTCGTCGACGAGGCTCGCCGGCATGGCGAAGCGCTCGAAAAAGGCGGCGAGCAGGGGATCGTGGCTCGCCGCGACGCGCAGCGGGCGGGCGCTGCCGGCCTCGCCGCTGACCTCGAAGCGGTTTTTGAGGCTGTCAAAGGCGTGGCGCAATTGCTCGTCGCTGCGCAACAACTGCGCACCCAGGCGGGTAAGGCGCGCGCCGCGGCCGCGCTGCAGCTCGACGAGCGGGGCCCCTGCGAGCTCGGCCGCCTCGAGCAGCAGTCCCCAGGCGGCGCGGTACGAAATGTTCTGCTCTTCGGCGGCGGCTTTGAGCGTGGCGTTGCGCTGCAACGCGCGCAGCAGTCCGAGGAGGCGCGCATCGAGCGCCCGTCCGCCCGCCCGCCACACCACGTCGGCTGTCAGACCCGCCATGAAACAAATATGCACCAATTTTCATATTTTGGAAATCTACGGGTAAACGTAGTCTTGTCATATATGCAGGAATTCCCCGGAATACTCGCCGAAGCGAGGTTGTGGCAGATCGTGGTGCTCAGCCTGCAAGTGAGCCTTGCCGCGGTGGCCCTGGCGTCGCTGGTGGGCTTGCCTCTGGGGGCCGCCATCGCAGTCAGCCGGTTTCGCGGCCGGCATACGCTCATCGTGATTCTGAACGCGATGATGGGTTTGCCGCCGGTGGTCGTCGGGCTGGCGATCTACCTGTTGCTCTCGCGCGCCGGGCCGCTCGGCGGCGCCGGCCTTCTTTTCACACCGGGCGCGATGGTGATCGCGCAGACGGTGCTCATCCTGCCGATTATCGCGGCGCTTTCGCGCCAGGCGGTGGAGGATGCATGGCGCGAGTACGAGGAGCAGCTGCGCTCCCTCGGGGTCGACGGCATTCGCGCCGCGCTCTCGGTGCTCTGGGACATCCGTTTCTCGCTGCTCACGGCGGAGCTCGCCGGCCTGGGGCGCGCGGCCGCGGAAGTCGGCGCGGTCATGATCGTCGGCGGCAACATCGACGGCGTCACGCGGGTGATGACGACCGCCATCGCGCTGGAAACTTCGAAGGGCGACCTGCCGCTCGCGCTCGGTCTCGGCGTGGTGCTCATCGCCATCGTGCTGCTGCTGAACGCCGGGGCATTCCTCGTCAAGGAGGCGGCGCAGCGCCGCTACGGATGATCCTGCCGCTCAAGCTGGACCATGTCGGATTTGGCATCAACGGCCGGACCCTCATCGAGCCGCTGTCTCTCGAGATCGGAGCCGGGCCCAGCACCATCGTTCTCGGCGCGAATGGCGCCGGCAAGAGCGTG
The DNA here is from genome assembly GCA_004297625.1 of Betaproteobacteria bacterium. Taxonomy (GTDB): domain Bacteria; phylum Pseudomonadota; class Gammaproteobacteria; order Burkholderiales; family SG8-39; genus SCGC-AG-212-J23. Next base: position 36,530 of record SCTY01000060.1, read on the forward strand.
CTCATGCGCCTGATGCATGGGCTGCTCGAGCCGACCTGCGGGCGCATCTCGTGGAGCGAGGCGGGCGCACGCCGCCGGCAGGCGATGGTGTTCCAGCGTCCAGTGATGTTGCGCCGCTCGGCGCTTGCCAACGTCGCTTACGCGCTCGATGCGGCGGGGATCAGGAATCCGGAAAAAACGGCGCTGGAGGCGCTCGCCGAAGTGGGCCTCGCACACCTCGCGCATCGTCCGGCGCGAGTGCTTTCCGGCGGCGAGCAGCAGCGCGTCGCCCTGGCACGCGCCTGGGCGCTGCATCCCCAGGTGCTGTTCCTCGACGAGCCGACGGCGAACCTCGATCCGGGCGCGACGCACGAGATCGAGAACATCATTCGCGCCTTCGACTTCTCGGGCACCAAGATCGTCATGTCGACGCACAACCTCGGCCAGGCGCGGCGCCTCGGCGACGAAGTCGTGTTCCTCCACCGCGGGCGCCTCGCGGAGCGAGCGCCCGTCGCGGAATTCTTTCGTCAGCCGGCTTCGCCCGAGGCGGCCGCGTTCATCAAAGGAGAAATCCCGTGGGTCTGATCATCCGCGTGCTGGCCGCCATGCTGCTAAGCATGCCGGCGTACGCCCAGCAGAGGTACATCACCGTGGCGTCGACGACGTCCACGGAGCAGAGCGGTCTATTCAAGTACCTGCTGCCGATCTTCGAGAAGAAAACCGGCATCCAGGTGCGCGTGGTGGCGCAGGGCACCGGCCAGGCGCTCGACATGGGCCGGCGCGGCGATGCCGACGTCGTTTTCGTGCACGCGAAGCCGCTGGAGGAGAAGTTCGTAGCCGAAGGCCATGGGGTGAGGCGCTTCCAGGTGATGTACAACGATTTCATCCTGGTCGGACCGAAGTCGGATCCGGCCAAGGTGAGCGGCGCGAAGGACATCGTGGCGGCGCTGCAGAAGATCAAGGCGGCGCAGGCTGCGTTCGCCTCGCGTGCCGACCGCAGCGGCACGCACTTCGCGGAGCTGCAGCTATGGAAGGCCGCGGGGGTCGACATCGAAAAAGAGAAGGGGCCCTGGTACAAGGAGACGGGATCCGGCATGGGGCAGACGCTCAACACCGCTTCGGCAATGAACGCCTATGCGCTTGCCGACCGCGGGACCTGGCTTTCCTTCAAGAACCGCGGCGAGCTGGTGATTTCCGCCGAGGGCGACAAACGCCTGTTCAACCAGTACGGCGTGATCCTCGTCAATCCGGCCAGGCATCCGCACGTGAAGAAGAAGATGGGGCAGGCGTTCATCGACTGGCTGATCTCCGATGAGGGACAGAAGGCGATTGCCGGCTACAAGATAGACGGCGAGCAGCTCTTCTTCCCGAACGCCCGCTGATAAAATCAGCCGGGTGAAAGTCTTCGGATTCGCGGGCTGGTCCGGCAGCGGCAAGACCACGCTCATCGAAAAGCTCATTCCGCGCTTCGTCGGCGCGGGCCTGCGCGTATCGCTCATCAAGCACGCGCACCATACGTTCGACGTCGACCAGCCGGGAAAGGACTCGTATCGCCACCGGCACGCCGGCGCGTCCGAGATCCTGGTGACCTCTTCGCGGCGCTGGGTGCTCATGCACGAGCTGCGCGGCGCACACGAACCGACCTTCGACGAACAGCTGAAGCGCATGTCGCCCTGCGACCTCTTGCTCGTCGAGGGGTTCAAGTTCGCGCCCATTCCGAAGGTCGAAGTGTGGCGTGCCGCCACCGGCGAGGGCATGCTGCACCCCAACGATCCGCATATCGTCGCCGTCGCGTCCGACGCGAAGATCGATACCCGCCTGCCGGTGCTCGATCTCAACGACGACGCGGCGGTCGCCAGCTTCGTTCTCGACTACCTCAAGCTCCAATGAACAAGGGTTTGCTCAGCGTCGACGAAGCTCTGGCGCAGCTGCTTGCCGGCGCCAGGCCCGTCGCAGAGATCGAGGAAGTGCCGACCCTCGAGGCGACCGGCCGCGTTCTCGCGCGCGCGCAGCGCTCGGCCATGGACGTGCCGCCGATGGACAACAGCGCCATGGACGGATACGCGATCCGCCTCTCCGAAGCATCGAAGAAATTGAGAATTTCCCAGAAGATCATGGCGGGCTCGGTGGGCAAGCCGCTCGAGCCGGGCACCGCCGCGCGCATCTTCACCGGAGCGCCGATCCCTCCGGGGGCCGATGCGGTCGTGATGCAGGAGGAGACCGCGCTCGAGGGCGAATTGGTGTCGATAAAGGGCAAGCCCAAGCCCGGCGACTGGATCCGCTACGTCGGCAGCGACGTGCGCAAAGGCGGCGAGATCCTTCCGGCGGGCAAGCGGCTCGCGCCGCAGGACACGGGGCTCGCGGCCTCGGTCGGGATCCAAGCGCTTCCGGTCTTCAGGAAGGTGCGCCTGGGGCTCTTTTTCACCGGTGACGAGCTCGTCATGCCGGGGGAGCCGCTGCCGCCGGGGCGCATCTATAACTCGAACCGCTTTACCTTGCGGGGGCTCGCGGGCGTGTTCGGATGCGAGACGCGCGATTACGGCATCGTACCGGATAGCCTCGAGGCGACGCGCGACGTGCTGCGCCGGGCGGCGCGGGAGTGCGACCTCATCGTTACCTCGGGCGGCGTATCGGTCGGCGAAGCAGACTACGTGAAGCCGGCGGTCGAAGCCGAAGGCGAGCTGCTGATGTGGAAAATCGCCATGAAGCCGGGGCGTCCGCTCGCATACGGAAGAGTGGCTGGCGCGGCATTCATAGGCCTGCCGGGCAATCCCGTATCGAGCTTCGTCACCTTCCTCATCTTCGTGCGCCCCTATCTCTTGAAAACCCAGGGGCTCACCGAGGTTGCAGCGAGAGTCGTTGGCGCGCGCGCCGACTTCGATTGGCCGAAGCCCGACGCGCGGCGCGAGTTCCTGCGCGTAAAATGGAACGCGCAGGGCGGCCTGGATCTCTACCCGACGCAGGATTCCGCGGTGCTGACCTCCACGGCCTGGGCCGACGGCCTGGTCGACAATCCCGCGCAGCATGCCATCCGCAAGGGAGATACCGTCCGCTTTCTGCCGTACTCGGAGCTGTACCGTTGAAGATCAGGATTCTTTTTTTCGCCTCCTTGCGCGAGCAGCTGGGCACCGGGGCCGAGGAGATCGAGCTGCCGGCCGACGTCGCCACGGTATCCGCGCTGCGCGCGCACCTCAAGGCGCGCGGCGGCGCGTACGCAAAGGCTTTCGCGGACAAGAGCCTGGTACGCATCGCGGTCAACCAGGAAATGGTTTCGCCGGCTGACGCGGTCAAGCAAGGGGACGAAGTGGCGTTCTTTCCTCCGGTGACGGGCGGATGAAGGTTTCGGTTCAAAAAGACGACTTCGACGCGGGCGCCGAGATCCGCGCCCTTTCACGCGATTCTTCGGTTGGCGCGGTCGCGAGCTTCGTCGGCGTGGTCCGCGAGGTCCCCATGACGCTCGAGCATTACGCCGGCATGACCGAGCGCGAGATCACCAAGATCGTCGAGCAGGCGGGCTCGCGCTGGCGCGTGAGGGATGTCACGGTGATTCACCGCTACGGCGAGCTGCGGCCGACCGACCAGATCGTGCTCGTGGTCGTGGCGAGCGCCCATCGCGGCGACGCGTTCGCGGCGTGCGAGTTCATCATGGATTACCTCAAGACGCGCGCTCCCTTCTGGAAAAAGGAATTGCGCCCGGAAGGCGCGCGCTGGGTCGAAGCGCGCGCCTCGGACGACGAGGCCGCCGAGCGCTGGGAAAGCCCGGCGAAGAAGGCCGGCTGACCGCTCTTCAGCTTGCTGCAAGCTTGGCCCTGTAGTGTGCGGGCCTCCATGACGCGGACGCTCACCCGTTTCGTTCCCGCGCTGCTCGCCGCAGCCGCGTTTATTGCGGTATCGGCGATCACGCGCATCCTGCTTGCCCTGCGGCCCGAGATCGAAGTGGGCGGCGCCGCCGACTGGATGCGTGTATTCGGCTACGGCCTGCTCTTCGATGGCGTCGCCGCGTGCTACGTCGCCGCGCCCTTCGTGCTGTGGCTCGCGCTCCTGCCGGACCGCGTGGCGCGCAGCTGGCCGCATCGCGCGGTGACCCTCTTGGGGTTCGCGGCGCTGCTTTTCGGGTACCTGGTGCTGGCGGTCGCGGAGTGGCTGTTCTGGGACGAGTTCGGCGGCCGCTTCAATTTCATCGCGGTCGACTACCTGCTCTATACGCACGAAGTCCTGCACAACATCTGGGAGAGCTACCCGGTGGGCAGGCTGCTCGCTGCGCTGCTGCTCGCGGCGCTGGCCGGCGCCTTCGCGCTGCGGCGCTGGCTGTGGCACGGCACCGGCGCGCCGCTCGGCTGGCGCCCCGGGCTCATAGCGGTGGCGCTGACGATCGCCGGCGTCGCGGGCAGTCTGCGCGCCCTGGACAGCGACGCCAAGAATTTCTCCACGCGCGACGCGGCGAACGATCTGGCCGGCAACGGCCTGTACGAGTTCTTTGCGGCGAACTACCGCAACGAGCTCAGCTACGACCGGCACTACGCCGCCATGGAGCCGCGGCAGGCGCTGCGCATGGTGCAGCGGCAATTGCATGCCGAGGGCGACGGCGTCGAGCGACGCGTCGTCGGGCGCCAGCCCGAGCGCCATATGAACGTGGTGTTGATCAGCGTCGAGAGCCTGGGCGCCGAGTTCCTGGGCAGTTATGGCAACGAGCGCGGCCTCACGCCGAATCTCGACCGGCTTGCTTCACAGAGCCTGTGGTTTTCGCGCGTATACGCCACCGGCAACCGCACCGTGCGCGGGCTCGAAGCCTTGGCGCTGGCGCTGCCGCCGACGCCGGGGCAATCCATCGTCCGGCGCCCGAATAACGAGAAGCTGTTTTCCCTCGGCAGCGTTTTCGAGGACAAGGGATACGCGGTGATTTTCGCGTACGGCGGCTACGGCTATTTCGACAACATGAACGCCTTCTTCGACGCGAACGACTACCGCTCGGTCGATCGGCGCTCCATCCCGGCGGGGCGGGTGAAGTTCGAAAACGTCTGGGGCGTCGCCGACGAGCACTTGTTCGACCAGGTACTGGACGAAATCGACCGCGCGCAGGCCGCCCCGGCCAAGCCCGCGTTCGTGCACGTCATGACGACGAGCAACCATCGCCCCTACACCTATCCGCCGGGGCGCATCGACATTCCCTCCGGCAGCGGCCGGGACGGGGCGGTGAAGTACACCGACTACGCCATCGGCCGGTTCCTGGAGCAGGCGCGCAGCCGTCCGTGGTTCGACGATACGCTTTTCGTGATCACCGCCGATCACGGCGCCAACGCACGCGGCACCAGCCGCATCCCCGTCGACAAATACCTGATCCCGGTTTTCGTGTACGCGCCGAAATACGTGGAGCCGGCCAAGGTCGACCGGCTCATGTCCCAGATCGACATCGCGCCCACCGTGCTGGGACTGCTGCACTTCGATTACTACAGCAAGTTTTTCGGCCGCGACGTGCTCGCGTCACCGCCGGAATCCGACCGCGCCTTCGTCGCCAACTACGAGACGCTCGGCTACCTGCGCGGCGAGCGCATGGTGCTATTGCATCCCAAGCGCAAAACCGAGGTGTTCCACGTCGATCGCAAGGAGAACCTCGTTCAGCCGGTGAGCGATCCGCAGGCGCTGCGGGAAGCGATCTCGTTCTACTCGGCCGCGTCGTACGTGTTCCGCAACGGGATGTACCGGGACGAAGAGCAGACTCCGCCCGATCAGCGGACGGTCACGCCGGCTGCGGCTGCTCCGATCCGACGAGGCGCTTGAGCTCGCCGAGTTCTTCGTCGACCAGCGTTTCCTTCTCCAGGAGCCTCTGCGCCCAGCGCTCGAGCGTCGAGCGCTCGCGGCGCAGTATGCCGATCGCCTTGTCGTAGCAGGACTTCACGATCTCGCGCACTGCGACGTCGATCTCGCGCGCCGTTCCTCGCTGTATTCGCGATGGCCTTGCGGCAGCGCGCCGCCGAGGAACGGCGACCGTTCCTCTTCGTAGGCCACGTTGCCGAGGGCGCGCACCATGCCGAAGCGCATCACCATGCTGCGCGCGATGTCGGTGACCTTGGCGAGGTCGTCGGCCGCTCCGGTCGAGAGATGCCCGAAGATGACTTCCTCGGCGGCGCGGCCGCCGAGCAGAACCGCCATCTTGTTCTCGAGCTCCTCGCGCGTCATCAGGAACCGGTCCTCGGTGGGGCGCTGGATGGTGTAGCCGAGGGCGCCGACGCCGCGCGGGATGATCGAGACCTTGTGCACCGGGTCGCTCCCCGGCAGCGCCATCGCGACGATGGCGTGCCCGAGCTCGTGGTGCGCGACCACGCGCCGTTCCTTGGGGTTGAGCACGCGGTTCTTCTTTTCGAGCCCGGCGACGATGCGCTCGATGGCCTCGGTGAAGTCGCGGAGCGTCACGTCGTCCGCGCCCCGCCGCGTGGCGAGCAGCGCCGCTTCGTTCACCAGGTTGGCGAGATCGGCGCCCGAAAAGCCGGGCGTCAGGGCGGCGATCTGCTCGAGGTCGACGCCCTCGGCGAGCTTCACCTTCTTCGCGTGCACCCGCAGGATCTGGATGCGTCCCTGCTTGTCCGGCCGGTCGACCAGCACCTGGCGGTCGAAGCGCCCTGCGCGCAGCAGCGCGGGGTCGAGGATCTCCGGCCGGTTCGTGGCCGCGAGGAGCACCAGCCCGGTGCTCGGATCGAAACCGTCGAGCTCGACGAGGAGCTGGTTCAGCGTCTGCTCTTTCTCGTCGTGGCCGCCGAAGCCGCCGGCGCCGCGCGCGCGTCCCAGCGCGTCGAGCTCGTCTATGAAAATGATCGCGGGCGCCTTGCCGCGCGCCTGCTCGAAGAGATCGCGCACCCGCGCCGCGCCCACGCCGACGAACATCTCGACGAATTCGGAGCCCGAAATGGAGAAGAACGCCACGCCGGCCTCTCCGGCCACCGCGCGCGCAAGCAGCGTCTTGCCGGTGCCGGGAGGGCCGACGAGCAGCACGCCTTTCGGCACGCGTGCCCCGAGGCGGCCGTATTTCTTCGGATCCTTGAGGAACTCGACCACTTCCTGCAGCTCGGCTTTCGCCTCGTCCACGCCCGCGACATCGGCGAACGTGACGCCGGTCTTTTTCTCGACGTAGATCTTCGCGCGGCTCTTGCCGATGCTCATGAATCCGCCCAGGCCGCCGCCCTGCTGGCTCGCCATGCGCCGCACGAGGAGATACCAGACGCCGAAGAACACCAGCGCGGGCAGCACCCAGGAAAGGATGTCGCGCAGGAACGTGCTTTCGTACGCGCGCGTGTATTTCACCCCGAACTTCGAGAGCCGATCGGCGAGGTCCGGCTGCACCAGATTGGCGACCACGACCTTCTTGCCGCCCTCGGCCGCCTTCAGCTTGCCGGTGATGCGCTGGTCCGAGATCACCACCTCGGAGATGCGGTGATCCGCCAGCAGCTTCTCGAACTCGCTGTACGGAACGACCTCCACCGTCTGGGCCGTCTGCCACCACTGCTGGAGCGCCAGCATCGCCAGCAGGGCGAACAGGAGGTAAGCGAGATTGAACTGTGTTCTTCGCTCCATCAGGTTTGGGCAGCTTCCCTTGAATACAGGTTCAAAGTCCCCATCTGCGCTACTGGAATATCGGGGAAAACTGCCAAGGATCAAGAGCATGAGATTCGAAAAGTTCACGACCCAGCTGCAGGAGGCCCTGGCCGAGGCCCAGTCGGCGGCGCTCGGGCACGATCATCAGTACATCGAGCCCCCGCACTTGCTGCTTGCCCTTCTGAATCAGGAAGATGGCGGCGTCGCGGGGCTTGTCGCCAAGGCCGGGGGCAACGTAAATTCCCTCAAGAAGGCCCTCGGCGAAGCGATCGCCCGGCTGCCGAAGGTGGAGGGCACGCCAGGCGAGGTCATGCTTTCGCGCGACCTCGCCCAATTGCTCAACGTCGCCGACAAGGAAGCGCAAAAGCGCGGCGACCACTACATCGCCTCGGAGCTTTTCCTGCTCGCCTGCGCCGCGGACAAGGGCGACACCGGCCGCCTCCTCAAGCAGGCCGGCGTGACGAAGGCGGCGGTGGACAAGGCGATCGATGAAGTGCGCGGCGGCGAGCACGTTTCCTCTCAAAATCAGGAAGGGCAGAGGCAGGCCCTCGAAAAATACACGCTCGACCTGACGGAGCGCGCGCGCCAGGGCAAGCTCGACCCGGTCATCGGCCGCGACGACGAGATCCGCCGCTGCATCCAGATTCTGCAGCGGCGCACCAAGAACAATCCCGTGCTGATCGGCGAGCCGGGCGTGGGCAAGACGGCGATCGTCGAAGGCCTCGCGCAGCGCATCGTGAACGGCGAGGTTCCCGAGAGCCTCAAGAACAAGCGCCTGCTCAACCTCGACATGGCGGCGCTGCTTGCCGGCGCGAAATACCGCGGCGAGTTCGAGGAGCGGCTGAAGAGCGTGCTGAAGGAGCTGGCGAAGGACGAAGGCAACACCCTCGTCTTCATCGACGAGCTGCACACCATGGTCGGCGCCGGCAAGGCCGAAGGCGCGATCGACGCCGGCAACATGCTGAAGCCCGCGCTCGCGCGCGGCGAGCTGCATTGCATCGGCGCGACCACGCTCGACGAATACCGCAAGTACCTCGAGAAGGACGCGGCGCTCGAGCGGCGCTTCCAGAAAGTGCTGGTCGGCGAGCCGAGCGTGGAGGCGACCATCGCCATCCTGCGCGGCCTGCAGGAGCGCTACGAAGTGCACCACGGCGTCGACATCACCGATCCCGCGATCGTCGCCGCCGCCGAGCTCTCGCATCGCTACATCACCGACCGCTTCCTTCCCGACAAGGCGATCGACCTCATCGACGAGGCGGCGGCGCGCATCAAGATGGAGATCGACTCCAAGCCCGAGGCGATGGACCGGCTCGACCGGCGCCTCATCCAGCTCAGGATCGAGCGCGAAGCGGTGCGCAAAGAGAAAGACGAAGCCTCTCAAAAAAGGCTTTCCTTGATCGAAAAAGAGATCTCGCGGCTGGAGAAGGAATACTCGGACCTCGAGGAAGTATGGAAGGCGGAAAAGGCCCAGGTGCAGGGCAGCGCGCAGGTCAAGGAAGAGCTGGAGAAGCTCAAGCTGCAGATGGAAGAGGCGCGCCGCAAGGGCGACTGGCAGCGCATGTCGGAAATCCAGTACGGCAGGATTCCGCAGCTCGAAGCGCAGCTGAAAAATGCCGATAAGCCCGTGAAAGCAAAGCTGGTGCGCACGCAGGTCGGCGCCGACGAGATCGCCGAGGTGGTCTCGCGCGCGACCGGCATCCCGGTTTCGAAAATGATGCAGGGCGAGCGCGAGAAGCTGATCAAGATGGAAGAGAAGCTCCACGAGCGCGTGGTCGGCCAGGACGAAGCGGTGCGCCTGGTGAGCGATGCGATCCGGCGTTCGCGCTCCGGGTTGTCGGATCCGAACCGGCCCTATGGAAGCTTCCTGTTCCTCGGCCCGACCGGCGTCGGCAAGACCGAGCTCTGCAAGGCGCTCGCCGCGTTCCTGTTCGATTCCGAAGAGCATCTCATCCGCATCGACATGTCGGAGTACATGGAGAAGCACTCGGTGTCGCGCCTGATCGGCGCGCCGCCCGGCTATGTCGGCTACGACGAAGGCGGCCAGCTCACCGAGCAGGTGCGCCGCAAGCCCTACGCGGTGATCCTGTTCGACGAAGTGGAGAAGGCGCACCCCGATGTCTTCAACGCGCTGCTGCAGGTGCTCGACGAAGGGCGCCTGACCGACGGTCAGGGGCGCACGGTCGACTTCAAGAACACGGTGATCGTGATGACCTCCAACCTCGGCTCGCAGATGATCCAGAGCATGGCGGGAAGCGACTACCAGGTCGTGAAGCTCGCGGTGATGGCCGAGGTGAAAACGCATTTCCGGCCCGAGTTCGTCAACCGCATCGACGAAGTCGTGGTGTTCCACGCGCTGGGCGAGGACAACATCAAGGCGATCGCGCGCATACAGCTGAACGTGCTCAAGGGGCGCCTTGCCAGGATGGATTACGGCTTCGACGTTTCCGACGCGGCGGTCGCGGAGCTCGCCAAGGTCGGCTTCGATCCGGTCTACGGTGCGCGGCCGCTCAAGCGCGCGATACAGTCGGAGATCGAGAACCCGCTCGCAAGAGCGATGCTCGAGGGCCGCTTCGCCCCCAAGGAAACCATCACCGTCGACTACAGGGGCGGCAAGATGGTGTTCGAAAAGGCGCCCGCTAGGGCCGCGGCGTAGCGGCGATCTCGCCGCTGCCGATGGCGGTGAACTCGGAGCGGCTGATGCGGCCGTCGGCGTCGCGGTCGACGGACAGCCAGTTCGCGGTTTGCGCTTCCGGGCTGGTGAGCTCGTTGCCGGTCAGGTAGCCGTCCTTGTTCTTGTCGAGCCGGTCGAAGAGCGCCCGGCTCGCCGCTTCGTTCCGGGCGAAGCTCGGCCGCGGCGCGCTCGCGCCGGCGGAAGCGCTGTCGCCCTGGCGCGCGGGTACGGCGCGCGGCTTGTCCTGCGCTTGTGCGGCGGCCGCAACGAGGAGCAGGGCCGGGAGCAGCGTGGCGATTTTCATCGCCCGGAACATACCCGGGGCTGCATTGAACTTTCCGGCTCAGGGCGTATGCCGCCCGGGCCGTCGTCAGCGGGCGACGGCGGCCAGATGCCGGGCGGGGGCGACGTCGGCGCGAATGCGGCGGCTCGCCTGCAGCAGCTCTTCCCACATCCCTTCGGTGTCTTTGCGGAAGATCATGTCGAGATCCGCGTCCACGACGGACCACAGGCCGCGATCGATCTCGCTCTTCAACTCGCCGGGGCGCCAGCCCACGTAGCCGACGAAGTAGCGCGCCTCGTTCGGCGTCGTCTCTATCACGTGGTCGATGGTGTTCGCCCGGAACGCCAGATACAGGTGTTTCATGAGCGGCACCGATCCGGCGCCCGGAGCGTTGTCGGAATGCACCAGCGCCACGAGCGCGCCGCGCGAGAACGGGCCGCCGTAGTAGACCGGGTCGATGACCTTCTTCGATGGCTCGTGCTCGGGGAAGAGGCTCGCGAGCGAGCGCCGCGTCGGCCGGTTGAGGATGACGCCGACGTGGCCGCCGTTGGGCGCAGGCGCGGCGATGAGCACGGTCTGCCGGTACTCGAGATCGCGGAACGCGGGATGAGCGACGAGGAGCATCGCCTCCTCCTGCGCGAGCGCCGCTCCGGAGGCTGACAGGACAGAAAATAAAACCGCTAGACGCAGCAAACGAATCATGGTTTCGAGTATACCTGCTGGATCGACAGCGGAACTATCGTCGGGTTTCGCGTCGTGCCATCCAATCGTTGAATTGCTACATTCGTCACGTTTTCGCGCTGCGCGCGCGCGCCGCGCGCTCGCTCCAGAAGCTCGCGCCACAGGCCGGTAGTGTCCTCGCGGAAGAGAAGGTCTTCGCTCGCTGGAAGCACGTACCAGCCTTCGGCCCGGATCTCCGCCTCGAGCTGGCGCGGTGCCCAGCCCGAAAAGCCGGCGAACAGCCGAAAATTCCGGGGCGGCCGCGCGAGCAGCCGCTCGATATTGCTTGGATGCATGCTGAGGTACACGCGTTTCAGCACATGAAACGCCGGCGCCTCGGGGGCGCTGTCCGAGTGAAACAAGCCCACCAGCGTTCCCGGCAGCACGGGGCCGCCGCTATAGATGGGCTTTCCGCTGCGCTCGTCCTTCACGCGCGTCGGGCGGTTCAGGATCACCCCGACCGTGCTGTAGTCGGGCGTTTGCGTCACCAGCACCACCGTCTCGCGGAAATTCGGATCGCGCAGATCGGGCTTCGCGATGAGCAGCAGGCCGTTCGCGGCATCGCGCTCTTGCGCTTGGGCAACGATTCCGACGAGAAATGCCGCGGCAAGCCACCAGGGCTTCATGGGCGCGATTATGATGCGCATGTTTTTGATTAAGCTCAAGTAACGATCATCGAAAGGGGAACACCATGGCCGAAGAAGTGCGCGCCCCGCTCGCGGGGAATATCTGGAAGGTGCTCGTCGAAGTGGGCGCCAAAGTCGAAGAAGACGACGAGCTCGTCATCATCGAGGCGCTGAAGATGGAGAACCCCATCTACGCGCCACGCGCCGGAACCGTGAAGGAAATACGCGTCAAGGCGGGTGACAAGGTGGCCGATGACGACCTCCTTCTCGTAATCGAATGAAAATTACTAAGGTGAAAGGCACGCAGCGATGAATTTCGAGCTGAGCGAAGACCAGCGGTTGATCCAGGACACGGCGCGGCGCTTTGCCGCGGAGCAGATTGCGCCGACGCTCGAGGAAGAGGAGCGCAAGCACGAGTTCCGCGCCGACCGGGTCGCGAAAATGGGCGGGCTCGGCTTTTTCTCCTGCGCGCTGCCCGAAGAATTCGGCGGCAGCGGCATGGGGTTCACGGAGTCGGTGCTCATGGCCGAGGAGATCGCCAGGGTTTCCGCGTCCTGGCGGCTGCCGTTCAACATGCAGAACCTCGGGCCGTCGCTCACCGTGTGCAAGTTCGGCAGCGCAGCGCAGAAGAAGAAATACGTGCCCGGCTGGGTGGCCGGCACGCAGCTCGGGTTCTTCGCCATGACCGAGCCGAATACCGGCTCGGACGTCGCCAGCATGAAGACCTACGCGCTCGAGCGCGGGGATCACTGGGAAGTGCACGGCTCCAAGATGTGGATCTCGCAGGCGCACGTCGGCGACGCGGGCCTGCTCTACGCTTACACCGACAAGGCGGCAGGCAACAAAGGCATGACCGCCTTCATCATCGAACCGAAGAAGATGAAAGGCTGCAGCGCGCGTCCCATCGAGACGAAGCTCGGATTGCACTGCGCGCCGACCGGCGAATTCGTGTTCGAGGGCATGAAGGTGCCGAAGGAGAACGTTCTCGGCAAGCCGGGCGACGGCTTTCGCATCTGCATGTGGCAGCTCAACCAGACGCGCCTGGGCTGCGCGGCGGGGGCGCTCGGCGTCGCCGGCGGCGCGCTCGAGCTCGCGATCGACTATGCCAAGCAGCGCACGCAGTTCGGAAAACCGATCGCGCAGCACCAGATGGTCCAGGCGCAGATCGCCGAAATGGTGGTCGAGCACCAGGCGGCGCAGATGCTCGTGTACCGCGCGGCCTGGCTCAAGGACCACGGCAAGCCGAGCCAGTACGAGACCTCGGTCGCGAAGCTCGCCGCATCGGAAGCGGCCGTGCACGCGGCCAACGAGTGCATGAAGATCTTCGGCTCCTACGGCTTTTCCACCGAGTACCCGGCCGAGCGCTTCTACCGCGACGCCAAGTCGCTGCAGGTGGTCGAGGGCACCTCGAACATCCAGAAGATCATCATCTCCGGCATGGCGACCGGCGCCACGCCGAACCGGGAGTGACGCGATGAAACCCTATTTCGCACGCATGCCCGGCCTCGGCAAGCCGCTGAAGGAAAACCGCATCGTCCGCAGCAAGGACAGCCGCGCGAAGCTCGAGGAGGTCGAGGCGCAGATCGCGGCGGCCCGCAAGGCCCGCCAGGAAGTCGGCATTCCTACGGCCGATATCAACAAGCGCGGCTCGCTCACCGTGTGGCAGCGCCTGGAGTACCTCGTCGAACCCGGGACCTGGCATCCGCTGCACAGCCTGTACAACCCGATGGAGAACGAGGAGGGCACGACGAACGTCGTCGACGGCCTCGGAAAAATCGCCGGCCGCTGGGCGGTGATCATCGGCTTCGACAACAAGGTGCTCGCCGGCGCGTGGATTCCCGGGCAAGCCGAAAACGTGCTGCGTGTCACCGATCTCGCGAAGCGGCTCAACCTGCCGCTCGTGTGGCTCGTGAACTGCAGCGGCGTGAAGCTCCCCGACCAGGAGAAGTTTTACGCCGACCGCCGGGGCTCGGGCACCTGCTTCTACCGCCATGCGGAGCTGGAGCAGGCCGGCATTCCGATTCTCGCCGGCATCTACGGCACCAATCCCGCAGGCGGCGGCTACCAGGGCATCAGCCCGACCATCC
>SCTY01000061.1 GCA_004297625.1 Betaproteobacteria bacterium
ACGGCGACTGGATTTTCCAATCCGGTGCGGGTGATCTTCGATGCGATTTTCCGCCCGACGACGGTGGAGGACACGAGCGAGACGGTGGCGGAGCATTTTCGCAACGCGATCCGGCGCGAGCGGGAGAGCGTGCATATCGTGGATCGTCTTGCGGTGCGGCCGGCGCAGAATGCGGCCATGGGCCTCGCCCGCGCCCTGACGGCGATGCACCACGGGCGCATCAACGCTTACATCGCGTACGTGCTGCTCGCCCTGCTGCTGGCACTGGCGATCGGCCTAGGCGAAATCGTTCTGCTGGAATAATCGAGACGACATCCTAGGAACGCGCCCCGACAGCTTCGTTCGCCGCGGGAAAGTGAGGCTTTGGACTGGTGGCGCCCGAAGTGCTCATCAAGTAGGATTGCCGACGCAAAGGGAGATGGCATACCTCCCGTAACCGCCGCAAGGCTAATGATGCCTACGTGAGGCGCTCGTGACGGGCGCGTACGTAGGCATTTTCTTTGGCCCTTTCGGCAGTAGAACTGGAGGTTTGCGCAGCATGGTCGGCTTTTTAGCAGTCGGCGGCGGTGCCGCCGTGGATGCCTGGATACGGTGGTGGGTCGGAACGATGCTGAATCCGATTTTTCCGACGATGCCGCTCGGTACACTGCAGCCAACATGCTCGGCGGCCTGCTCATGGGCTCCGCCAGGGGCGTCATTTTCTCACTACGAGTCGAAACCGCCGGAAGCGCGCCTGCTCGCACTCGTCATTGCGACAGGCGGGTAAGGGAATGGACGCGGCGCATTCCGATCGCGGCAAGAACCGGACTGCGCTTCGGTTCGTCCTGCTGATCGGCATCCTGAGCTTTTTCGCCGATTTCACTTACGAAGGCTCGCGCAGCATTCTCGGCCCATATCTCGCGGCGCTCGGCGCCACGGCGACGATCGCGGGAATCGTCACAGGATTTGGGGAATTGCTCGGCTACGCGCTTAGACTGGTATCAGGGCGGCTCGCGGATGCGACTGGAAGGTTTTGGCCGATTACGATTTTTGGCTATGTCGTCCAGATGGCGGCCGTACCGGCGCTCGCGCTCACACAGAGTTGGCCTGCAGCCGCAGCCCTGATCATTCTCGAACGCGTTGGAAAGGCGATCCGCAATCCGCCGCGGGATGTGATGCTTTCGCATGCGGCGAGGCGGATCGGCGGATACGGCTGGGCCTTCGGGCTTCATGAGGCGCTCGACCAGTTCGGAGCGCTGTGCGGGCCGCTTGCGCTTTCTGCCGTCCTCGCCTATGAGGCGAATTATCGGCTCGCATTCGCAGTTCTGCTCATTCCTGCCCTGATCAACCTCTGCTTGGTGGCGGCCGCACGCTTGCTCTACCCCAGGCCGCAGGATCTGGAATCGACGCCCCCGAGCGTGGCCGGCAAGGGATTGCCGCGCGTGTACTGGGTCTATCTCGCGGGCGCCGGCCTGGTCGCGGCGGGCTTCGCAGACTATCCGCTGATCGCCTATCACTTCTCGCGGGCCGACGTTATGAGCGTACAGTCGATTGCGATTTTCTATGCCATCGCTATGGCGGTGAGCGGTTCTGGATCGCTTTTATTTGGCCGCCTGTTTGACCGCTACGGGTTCAACGTGCTCCTCGCGCTGACCATAGTATCGGCGCTGTTTGCCCCGCTCGTATTCCTCGGCGGCTACTGGCTAGCGCTTCTCGGCGCTGCCCTGTGGGGCCTTGGCATGGGAGTGCACGAGTCAATCATCCCGGCCGCGGTGGCCCCGATGGTTGCCGCCGAGCGCCGTGCCTCCGCGTTCGGCTTGTTCACGGCTGCGTACGGAGTCGCGTGGTTCGTCGGCAGCGCTGCCATAGGCATCCTTTACGACATGTCGGTGCTCGCGACCGTCGCGTTTTGCGTGGTCGCCGAATTGGCGGCCGTGCCGATCTTCGTTTGGGTCGGGCGCAGATCTCGTGTTGCGCAACGCTAGTGTCCTGAGCTAATGATTCGTTGAACGGTCTTCGAGCCTCGATGTCGAACTGCATAATCGACATTGGGGACTCAAGCCCTGGGAACGAGGATCGATGGAAGCCAAGCTGACGATTGGCCGCCTCGCCGAATCAGCACAGGTCAATGTCGAGACCGTCCGTCACTACCGACCGGTGCAGCGCAAGCAGAATGGGTATCGCAGCTATTCGCCGGCCGGCATGTACACGCTGCGGTTTATCAAACGGGCGCGAGGCCTCGGATTTTCCGTCGACGAGGTGCGCACGACGAGCTAAGGACGATCCGCAGCGCCATCGCCGAGCTGGTCGGGCGCTGTAGCGGAGACGATCGACTCGAGTGCCCGATCCTGGATGACCTGGCTCGCTGAACGGACGCAAAAAACCCATGAACGACCAACGCTCCACCGTCCTGGCACACGATCCGGTGTGCGGCATGCAAGTTGATCCGGCGCGGGCTGCGGCGCAAGTCGACCACGAAGGCACCACCTATTACTTCTGCAACCTGCGTTGCGCGGAGCGATTCCGCACCAATCCACGACAGTTCATCGAGCCATCAACCGCTGCAGCTGCCACTTCCGGAAAGTACGTCTGCGCGATGTGCCCGGGCGTCGAGAGCGCCGCTCCAGGGGCATGTCCCAAATGCGGGATGGTGCTCGAACCGGCGATGCCGGCCCGCAAGGCGGTGCGCTATACCTGCCCGATGCATCCGGAGGTCGTCCTGGATCATCCCGGGGCCTGCCCGAAGTGCGGCATGGCGCTCGAGCCGACGATACCGAGCGCCGAGCAGACGAATCCGGAGCTCGCCGACATGACGCGGCGGTTCTGGATCGGCGTTGCGCTGACCGTGCCGCTCCTTGCGCTCGCCATGGGGCACCACGTGCCGGGCCTTGGGTCGGTGATCGATGGGCTTTTGCCAGGCTCCACCTTCGACTGGGCGCAGCTTCTTCTTGCCACGCCCGTCGTGCTTTGGGCCGGCTGGCCGCTCCTCGAGCGCGGCGGGCGGTCACTGCGCGGCTGGAACCTCAACATGTTCACGCTCATCGCGCTCGGCGTGGTCGCCGCCTGGGGCTACAGCGTCGTCGCGACGCTCGCGCCGGGGAGCTTCCCCGAAACGTTCCGCGACGCAGCCGGCCACATCGGCGTGTATTTCGAAGCGGCGGCAGCGATTGTGGTTCTCGTGCTCCTCGGCCAGGTGCTCGAGTTGCGCGCCCGCGAAAAAACCGGTGACGCGTTGCGTGCTCTTCTCGATCTGGCGCCGCAGACCGCGCGGCGCACCAAGGCCGATGGCGGCGAAGAGGAGGTCACGCTCGATCAAGTGCGGCATGGCGATCGCCTGCGCGTGCGCCCGGGAGACAAGGTGCCGGTCGATGGCGAAGTCGTCGAGGGCCGAAGCGCGATCGACGAATCGATGGTGACTGGAGAGCCGATGCCGGTGTCGAAAGCCGTCGGCGCCAAGGTGATCGGCGGCACGATCAACGGTACCGGCAGCTTCGTCATGCGTGCCGAACGCGTTGGCAGCGAAACCTTGCTGGCGCAGAT
Source organism: Betaproteobacteria bacterium (assembly GCA_004297625.1). Taxonomy (GTDB): domain Bacteria; phylum Pseudomonadota; class Gammaproteobacteria; order Burkholderiales; family SG8-39; genus SCGC-AG-212-J23. The sequence goes on from SCTY01000061.1 coordinate 3,520, forward strand.
CGTGCACATGGTGGCCGAGGCGCAGCGCTCGCGGGCGCCGGTCCAGCGGCTTGCCGATGTGGTCGCGGGCTATTTCGTGCCGATCGTGGTCGCGGTGGCGGTGCTCAGCTTCGCCGCCTGGGCCCTGTGGGGGCCGCCACCGGCATTCACGCACGCGCTTGTCGCGGCGGTCGCGGTGCTCATCATCGCCTGCCCATGCGCGCTCGGCCTTGCTACGCCGATGTCGATCCAGGTTGGCGTGGGCCGGGGCGCGCAAGCGGGCGTGCTCATCAAAAACGCCGAGGCGCTCGAGCGGCTGGAAAAGGTCGATACGCTCGTGGTCGACAAAACCGGCACGCTGACGGAGGGAAAGCCGCGCGTCACGTCGATCGAAACCTCCGGTTCGCTCGATGAGGGAGAGCTTTTGCGGCTCGCGGCGAGCCTCGAGCGCGCGAGTGAACATCCGCTTGCCGCGGCGATCGTTCAGGCCGCAACCGAGCGGGGCGTCCGCCTCGGCGAGGTGCACGACTTCGAGGCAGCGACCGGAAAGGGGGTCGCCGGTCGCATCGATGGACGCCGCGTTGCGCTCGGCAACGCCGGATTCATGCAAGATCTGGGCGTGGGTATCGCGCCGCTCGCCGAATCTGCGCAAAGGGAGCGTGGCGGTGGCGCGACCGTCGTCTTCGCCGCCATCGACGGCGCGCTGATGGGCAGGCTTGCTGTTGCGGATCCGATCAAGGAAACCACGCGTGGCGCGATCGCGACGCTACGCGCGGACGGGCTCCGTATCGTGATGGTTACCGGCGACGAGCGCACCACGGCCGAGGCCGTCGCGCGCGAGCTCGGCATCGATGAGGTGCAGGCGAATGTCCTCCCGCAGGAGAAAGGCAGCGTCGTCAGGAATTACCGGGCCAAGGGCCGCGTGGTGGCGATGGCCGGCGACGGCGTCAACGACGCGCCGGCGCTCGCCGAAGCGAACGTCGGTATCGCCATGGGCACCGGCACCGACGTCGCGATCCAGAGCGCCGGAGTCACGCTCGTCAAGGGCGATCTCTCTGGCATTGTGCGGGCGCGGCGCTTGAGCCGGCGTGTCATGCGCAACATCCGCCAAAACCTGTTTCTCGCCTTCGTCTATAACTCGATCGGCGTGCCACTGGCCGCAGGCGTTCTTTATCCGTTCTTCGGGCTCCTCCTAAGCCCCATCGTCGCCGCGGCAGCGATGAGCCTGAGTTCGCTCTCGGTCGTCGGCAATGCACTCAGGCTTCGCGCTGCGAGGATTTGACGAATAGGGAGCAGCGGGCGGGAGCAGCCGAGGGATAAATGGTGAGCTACGGTGCTCTCGGAACGGTCAATGGAGCTGCCAAGTTCGTATCCAGTACCACGGTCGGTATTCTCTGGACGGCAGTATCGCCGACGCTTGCGTTTGCTCTCGCCGCGCTTTTGATGGCGGCCGGCACGCTAAGGAAGCTCTGAATTTCCGGGGTTAGAAACCAGTGTGATTGCACATTGTGGTATCGAGGGGTGGAAACGGCGGTACGAACGCAACTCGCGTGCGGTTTCTTGCCCTTTTTGGGGCCGCTTG
>SCTY01000084.1 GCA_004297625.1 Betaproteobacteria bacterium
GCAAATGCAAATGCAAATGCTCGCCCCCTCGGGGACTCGGGGGCTCTCTCGCCCGGCCCAGAGCGGCCGGGCTCGTTCCGCGCCGCGGGAGCGCGTGGTTTCCGCGCGGCCAGCGTCGGCAAGGATTCGGGCGTTCCGTCCGGCATTTTTCAGAAGTCCCCCCCGCAAAAAAACGGAGCGGCCGTAATCGGCCGCTCCTAGAACGGCGACCCGGTGCAAGCAACCGGGGCGGCGTACCATTTTAGGCAAACGTGTGGCGGCCTTTACACATCAGCGACGGGTTGGGCCACCGATGGTCCCGTGCACAGGAGCCGCCACACGTTTGCCCGAAATTGGGCGTAGCACCATGCTACCACGAAAAAATGGCCGAACCCTAGGCTTGCTCGAAAAGTACGCCCTGCGCGGCGTATACGGCCTCCAAATCGCGCTCCATTTCCCCCGCAACCACCATCCGGGAAAGCGGCACCGCCTCCGGATGGGCGAGGGCAAATAGGTGCGAATAGGAAAGAGCTTGGCCGAGCCCGCGCATGTCGGCAATCGGCTTCACCTCCACAATGGTGACGCCATCGGCGCGGTATCCTACAACATCGACTTTTTTCTGCGTGAGGATTTGGAAGCCGCGGCGTTGCGTCTCCGGCTCGTCCTCTCCAACGTCCACACCCTCGCCGAGCGGGTAGTTGTAGTCCACGGAATCGAAAAAAGCGGGGTTGGTGTCAATAAAGCGGTCCCACACTGCCACGTCCTCGGGCTTCATGCCCGGATATTTCGCTAACCTCTTGAATTCAAAACGGCCTTGCATAGAGTGACGAACGCAACAGTGACGCGTGCGAGCCAGCCCGGAGGCAATGGTGCGGCCGAGACTGAAAAAGTGGCGGTCGCCGCCTCCTTTGCCTCCGCGGCATCTTTCTTCCGGAAATCGGCGAGCACATCTTGCGCCCAGTGGTCGGAGAGGCGCGAGCCGTAGCAGGATTTATTCGCGTATTTGCGATGCGGGAAAATGCGCTCTGCCGGAATGTCATGGCGTGAGCAGAGATTGGAGAGCAACAGACCGAGCGCCGCGACTTGTTCCGGGGACGGGTCCTCTTTGTCAAAGCATCCGGCCATGCCGATGCCGAGCGCCGTATAGTTTTGCCCTTTGGTGTGTGCGCCGAGCTCGTTCTCCGCACGCGCTTGGCGAATGACGCCATCGCGCTCAATCCAGTAGTGGTACCCTACGCAAAAACCGAGCGAGGAAATAGGAAAGCCCAAGCTCTCGTGAAAGTCGTCCACGATGCCGAAGCTCGGCCCCTCCCGGCTCACGCCATCATGGTGGACGATGATTTGGTCGGGCTTGAACGGCATATGCTAGCGCCCGATCGCGTCAGCGGCGGCCGCCTGCATTTGCGGGTTTATTTCTTGGAGCGTGCAGGTGAGCTTTGCCGGAATGTTGAGGTAGCCGAGCGCCACCTGAATCACGAACGTAATGAGCACGATGAGCGCGGCGGCGGTCTTTGAATCGAGGTGTATTGCGTTGGCCATGATGATTTTAATTATACGGAGGTCTCGAACCACATCTCCACGTTCACCTGCATCACGCCGTAGTTGTCGCCTGCTTGAAGTGCGGTGGTGACGGTGCGGATGGTGTCGCCCGCGTGGAGTAGGAGGTTTTGTGGAATTCCGATTGGCCAGTCCGTTGCGTCTGATGCCGTCGGTTGCGGGCCGCTCATTGGGTATGCCGCGTAATTGATTGTTGTGCTTGCCGTTTGCAAATAGTCGTTGTAGGCGGCGACGGCGATGCGGCCATTGGAGAGGAATTGCAAATGCGGTTTGCGGTTGGCGGCGGTCGCGCTCGTCACTAACTGAAAGGCGACTGACTGCACGCGCCATACTTCGCCGGTCGGTACGTCAATCGAAATCTCGGCACCCGCGGCCGGGTCGGCCGCGAGGCGTAGCACGAGTGCGCCGCCGTTTGGCCGGGAATCGGCCGCGGGGCCGCTCGGCCATGTGAGGGCTTTATCGCCGTATACGAGCCCGGACACGAGCTGTTGCAACGGGTCGCCGTTGATGGTGAGATTTATTGCCGCAAAAATCTCGCCGGGAAAGAAGCCGTTGTTTGAGGTCTCGACTGTGAGCCAAATCGGAATGTCCGGGAGCCGGAAGTTCTGGCTCGTGACGATGCTCGTGGCGGCGGTCGTGTGATTGAGCGTGAAGGCCCCGGCTTTCGTCATACCCCGGATGCGGAGCGTGGCGGCCTGTGATGCCTGTGATTTTATCGTAATCCCAAACGCCGCGCCCTGCTCGAAGTCGAGCATCTTGCGCGTGATGAATGGGAGTGAATTAGGGGATTGGTCAGGCATGGTTGAGCTGTATAGGCCCAGAACGAGCACCAACGCCGTGACGAATGCGGCTAGGCGTATATGAGCGTGACGACTGCGTGGCCGGTGCCGGTGTCAGTCCCTGCACCCTCTACGGCAATCGTGAGCGTGTCGGAGGCGTTGACCGGAATATCCACGCCTTCAAGCACGACAGGCGGGCAAATCTGCGGCGCGGCATCCGAGCCGGCTTGTACGGCGATGCGGCCTACTGCGGAGATGGCGAGCAACTGTTCGCCGTTGAGCATCGCGCCGCCGCCGATGCGCACGAAGTAACCTTGTGCGCCGTCAGCAAGCCCCTCGGTTGATGCGGCGAAGACGATTTTATCAATCTTCTTTACGCCTGCCGGTACGACCGGCGAGGGAGCCGTGACGGAGCCCTGCGTGGTAAGGAGAGTGCGCGTGTCGGCCGCGGTGATGTCGCCCTCGACCGTGAACGTGCGGTTCACTGCCGAGCCCGCGGGGAGCGTGTCGGAGAATTCGAGCGTGACCACGAACGTGACCGAGCCGATGTCGGTACCGGCCATCTCGCCGAAAATGAGAATCTCGTTTGCGGCCTGCACGGGGAGGTTGCATGGGATGCGCACCGCGGGCATGACGCCGTTGCCGCCGGTTGCGACTGCTTGGCCGCCTGCACCCGCGGCAAAGGTCTCCGGGCCGTTCGGCAGGCCGGGGCCTTCAAGACGCACGAACATGGAGTAGCCGGTCGCGGCCGCCATGTTGCCGAGCGCGGCAACGTGTACGCCCGTGATGTACTTGGCCCCCTGCGGAACGAGGAGCGGGCCCGGCGCGGTCTCACTGCCCGCGGTCGTCAACTGCGTGCGCGTGTCAACGGCGGTGGCGTCTCCTTCACGTGAGCGATAGATTTTCATACAGGGG
>SCTY01000062.1 GCA_004297625.1 Betaproteobacteria bacterium
CCAGTTGGCGTGGGAGCTGATTCCCAGTTTGCAGGGTGTGTACGCCGGCGCAGCCCGCGTTCATGAGAGGACGGCGTGAGCGGCAAGGCGCTGGAGAGCGATTTGCCGACCAGGACTGCCGTGGCACCGCCATCCGCGCCGTCGGCGCGCCAGGTTGCCATCGAGGAGCGCCGTCGCCTCGTTGCCGAGTCGTTGCAGGTCGGCAATCCCCGAAACAGCTCCCGCGACCTTCCCGCCCACGCCGATCCAAGGCTCGAGTGCCAGGTCGAACTTGCGGTCGATGACATTCGCCCCTACGAGAACAACCCGCGCCGCGCCGGCAACGCCAGGTTTGCGGAAATCAAGGAATCGATCCGGGCGAGCGGTATCCGCAATCCGCTGACCGTTACGCGCCGCCCGGGCGAGTCGCATTTCATCGTCGAGGCCGGCGGCAACACCCGCCTCATGGCAGTCCAGCAACTTTGGGCGGAGACCCGCGATCCGCGCTTCCGGAAACTTCTGGTCCTGTTCCGGCCGTGGCGGTCGGAAAGCCATGTGCTGTCCTCGCACTTGATCGAGAACGAGCAACGGGGCGAGATGACCTTCTGGGATAAGGCGACCGGCGTAGTCGCCTTGAAGTCGCGCCTCGAAGCCGAGATGGGCAACGTCCTTTCCCTGCGTCAGCTGGAAGGGGAATTGACGAGCCTGGGCCTGTCCGTCAACACCGCGACCCTCGCGCACTATCTCTTCGCCACCGAACGACTGCGCACGCTAGGGGAACGCTGCCCCGACCTATCCGGCCTGGACGTCAAAACCATGCAGCCGCGGCTGAACGCAATGAAGCGCCACGCCCAGTCGCGCGCATCCCGGACCGAGGAAGAACTTTACGCGAGCGTTTTCGAGCCGGTCTTTCGACAATTCGCCAACGAGTACCCTCGGACCCGGAGCTTCAGTGCCGCGGCCGTGTGCGAGGCGTGCGAGGAGGCGCTGGCCCGGCACCTCGGTGAACCGGTCGCTCAATTGCGCCATGTGCTGGATTCGTCCTCGCGGTCTTCGCGGGCAGGTGCCGAACCCTGCGTACCGACGCCCATCGCCCCTCCGGCAGCGCGATCGGCTCCAGATGATACGAGCGTTAGCACGGCTAACAGCTCTCCCTCTCATCAGGTAGATCGACTTCAGCCAGGAACTGCACACCCGGCAATCCCAGGTGGTCACACGCCGACCGAGCAGCTGATCGAGCAGGTTCGGGTCTTTGCCGCTATGGCCGGAATTGCCGACTGCGTGCACCTTCAGCCTGCGGCGCCACTTGGTTACTACCTGGAAACGTTGCCGATTGCCGACTTGGGGCTCCCGGCGCGACGGCGAGCTTGGTCCCTGCTTGCCGGAATCTCTGGTCAGCTCGACAACACCGCGCCCACGCAACAGCTCGACGCGACATTCTTGTGCTGGCTCGTCGATGCAGATGACGAGGCGGCCAGTGCCTTCTGGAACATCCTGTCGCTCGTAAGGAAGTCGCGTGGCGCAGGCCGCCGTCCTCCCGTGGCGAACTATTCGCCGCCAGCGCCGGGGCATGCGTGATGCTTCCACTGCTCGACGCGCAGGTGCGCCTGGTGTTGCTGAATCACGTCGCAGTGCGGCTCGCCGAAGCGGAGCCGACCGAGCTTCAGGCCGCCGGCATCGACACCGAACAGCTCGCACGCTTGCGGCAACTCTCCGCGCTCGATCTCAACCGCCTCGCCGCGATGCGCGATCTGACGATCGGAGTGGGGTTCGACGCGGCCGGGCTTAAGGCGGGCTTGCGAGCCGTCGCGCTGGTCAATGAGGCCAAGGCGATGGAGGCGTATTTCATCCGCAACGGCGCTTCCTGGCAGATGATGAATACGCTTTTCAAGATCCGGCGCAAGGTGACGCTCAAGCGCCGCCGTGACTGCGGTGCCTGGCGACCTTCAGGCCGTCTCCCGCTTCCTGACTACGCCACGCGCGAGCGCATCTTCCGTGCTTGGCTCGCCATCGATGACCCGAATCCCCGAGTCCGCTACTACCGATTGCATCAAACGTTGCCACAGCTCTCCATCGCCGCTCTCGAAGCGGTCGTGCGGGAATTCGAGGCGGAGCAATGAACACCCGCGCCGCAGTCGCTCCAGGGATTACCGCCGAACTGCTGCTCGAAGTCTTCGACCTTCCGGTGAGCTTTCACCGTTGCCTCGTCCCGATCACCGGCGGCGTCACCGCGGCGCTGATGCTCTCGCAGGCCATCTGGACGACGCAGGCGATCGACCGCGCGGCCAACGGTTGGTTCTCAAAGTCCCAGGACCAGTGGACCGACGAAACCGGGCTCTCGCGCTGGGAGCAGGAAACGGCGCGGCGCGCCTTGCGCAGCGCGGGATTCCTGGAGGAGAGGCGCGTCGGCATGCCGGCGAAGCTCTGGTTTCGGGTGCGTCCCGAGGCGGTCTGGCGCGCATTGCAGGCGCACACGCCCGCAGATCGCCGATGACGGTGCGCAGGTTCACGCGTGAGAGACAGGAGATTCACAGCAATCTCTGGTGACGACGCATGGGAATCCACGAAACACAACAGAGAGCTCGCGATCATCTGGCCGCTGCTGGGTCGGCATATCGCGTTTCATCGTCGGCTCGTCGACCTGACGGCAAGCGTGAAGGCGGCACTGCTGCTCTCACAGTCGATTTACTGGACGCGGCACGGGCGGGACATCGCCAGGACCAGCGGGTGGTTCTTCAAGACGACTGAGCAGTGGGAGATGGAAACCGGACTTTCCGCGAAGGAGCAAGTTACCGCCCGCCAGGTTTTGCGTGAGCTGGCGATCCTCAACGAGCAACGCGTCGGGTTACCGGCGAAGCTCCACTTCCGGCTCTGCGTCGACCAGCTCGGCGCGTTGCTGTCCGAGCGGATCGGCAAGGGAGCCTCTCGCCTGGACTGGGCTGATGGGACCGTGGTAGCGGAACTGCTCGGACCGTCGCTCGCCTATCACCGTACGCTCGCCAGGATTGGGGGCGGAGTCCATGCGGGACTGCTGCTGTCACGCGCGCTGCATCTGACGAGGCTGCAATCGAAAGGACAGGTGGAAGTGTGGGTTCCCAGCTCGGCGGCACAGTGGACCGAGCAGATCGGCCTTACGCGTCGCGAACAGGAGACCGCGCGTCGAGAGCTGGCGCGCGCCGGGGTGTGGGAGGAGTCGCTCGACGGAATTCCTCCCCGACTCGTCACCCGGATCAGACTG
>SCTY01000063.1 GCA_004297625.1 Betaproteobacteria bacterium
AACGTCGACGAAGTGCGCGAGTTCGGCCAGACGCGCGGCCTGAAGAAGGTCTCGCTCGCCGACTGGGGCGACAAGCCGTTCTACACCGGCGAGGCGCCGGCAAGGAGGATGGCATGAGCCTCTACGACGTAAAAAAAGCGGAGACCGACCCCCCGCGATTTCTATCCGCTCGGTGGCGGCACATTCGCGCGGCAATTTTCCGGTGGTTCGACCGCGAGCGCGAGCTGATCAGACTGCGCGTCACGTTCGGATTGATCTCCGAGGCCCGGAGAAGAGATGCCGCCGAATACCGAGAAATGCACGAGCAGTGCCGTGCTCTGAATGAGCGGGTCAAGCAGCTCGAACACGAGCGCGACGTCTGGAGGGCCGCTCGTGGCTAGGAACCAAATTGCGAGCGCCGCTACGCGGCAAGTGCTGCCCGTCGGCATGGTTTCGACCTGCATCGGATGCGGTTGCGACGATCTGCACGCCTGCCCGACGGGCTGTCAGTGGCTGCGCGTCGACCGCGAACGCGGCGACGGCGTATGCAGCCAATGCGGCAACCTGGTCGAAGCGTGGGACCACAACGCGCGTCGCGGGAAGGCGCTGGGGGCTGCTCATGGCTAGAAAACCCATCCACCTGCAGGCGGCCGGAAAACTCACCCCGCGCGATCGCATCTGGGCGGCGGTGCGCGCGCACCTGCGTTTCACCTTTGCCTCTGTCGCCGATTGCGTCGTCGAGCACGCGCCGGCCGAGGCGCAGGTACGCCGCATCGACGAGGACACGATCAAGACCTACGTCGAGAGCCTGGTCAGGGCCGGGTTCGTCCGGCGCCTGAATCCTACGCGCAAAGCGCGCTACGAGCCCGCGCTGTTCGAGTTGGTGCGCGACGTCGGCGTCCACGCGCCGCGCCTGACCAAGGCCGGCGAGCCGGTCACTCAGGGCGCAGGGCGCCTGGCGATGTGGCGCGTGATGCGGAAGCTCCGCCGGTTCACGCGCGCCGAACTCGCGGCCAAGGCGAGCACCGAGGCGCACCAGGTGGCCGTCGAGGATGCGAGGTCCTACGTGCATCACCTGGTCAAGGCCGGGTACATCGCCGTAGTCACGCCCGGCCGGCCGAACCACCCCGAGGTCTATTCCTTCGTTCCCTCGCGCAACACCGGCCCGCTCGCGCCGCAGATCCAGCGCGTGCGCCACGTCTACGACCCGAACCTCGGCAAGGTGGTCTGGCATCCGGAGGCGGACGCATGAAACCGGCCAACGAACAGAACGCCCTTATGGTCCGGACCAAATGGGGCAAGAACCCGCCGGAGTGGATCGTGGTGCTCGCCGAGGAATGCGACCGCACCAGCCAGGGCAAGACGGCGGCGCGGCTCGGCATCAAATCCCCGGCGATCGTCAACCAGGCGCTGCAAAACAAGTACGGCGGCCGCATGGACCGACTGGAAGAGCGCGTGCGCGGCGAGCTGATGAACAAGGTGCTCGCGTGCCCGGTCCTCGGCGAGATCTCGGCACGGCGCTGCCTCGACGAACAGGCGCGGCCGTTCACGTCCAGCAATGCGTTGCGCCTGCGTCTCAGCCGGGCGTGCGCGATCTGTCCGAACAGGAGGGAGCCATGAGCATCCTCACCGAATCGCGTCCGAACAGAGGCAAGCCGTGAGAGGGAGCCTATTTGACTGGGTTCAGGCGGGGTGCCCCGATGAATCGCCTAAGCAGGAGGGAGCCATGCACATCCTTACCGACAAGCAGTTGGCCGCGCGGTATTTCTCGTGCTTCGCCTTGGGCATGGTTTCCGTCTTTCTCGGCTTCGCCTCGCCGGCGATCTCCGTCCGGCTCGGGCTCGTTCCGCCGCCGGAGACCGCGCAGATCGTCCTGCAGACGCCGAGCCAGACCGTGGCGCGTATACCGACCCAGAAGGCCGGCAAGCGCGTCGATTGCACCGTCATCATCGATCAGGCGAAAAACGTCTGGTCGATCACCTGCTGATGGAGACCGCCATGACTAACCACGAGCGATCATTCGCCGCACCGCGCACCTTCGCCGACGAGCACGTCGAGTACTACGCCGAGATCTATCTTGCCAATCCGCAGCTCGCGCGCCGCGGCGTGCTGTTCGAGACCTTTCTGCTCGCGCCCGAAGAGATCCTGATTGCCTGCGCACGGCCGGCGCTGATCGTGCACCGCTGCGGCCTCCTGCCGGCGCAGCAGGACGCGCGCAGGCGCGCAGAGCTGGACGAGGCGCTGCAGGAGCTGGGCGAGCGCGCGATCGCCGCCGTAGCGGCCGAAGCGTACTGCGCAAACGGCACCTGGTGCGAGAAGCTCAAGCACCGCGCGTGGCCGAAGCATCGCGGGCCGCGCAAGTACGTCCTCAGGGAGATGTAGCGTGGATTCCCTTGCCGACCGCGCGATCGAGCTGATCCGGAAGCACGGCACGATGCGCGACAACCAACTCGCCGCCAGGCTCGGCTGCAACGAATTGCAAGTGGCGCTCGCTCTCTCGCCGCTTTGCGAAACGGGCGAACTCGTGCGCTGCAGCGTCAAGCTGGTCGGCAAGGGCGAAGTCAACGAATACCGCGTGAGCGCCGCCGGGCCGCGCAAAGCCGACGACAGCCACCTGAGAAAGCGGCCGACGCCGCCGGAGCAAGTACTGGCCGCGGCCGCGGCGGCAACTGTGCGTACAACGCACAGATCTGTGCCTGCCGCGCACAGAACTGCGCCAACTCAACCCAGAAAAGGAGAAAACACCATGACCGACGTCGCCAGGATTCTCGCAGCCTTCGAAAAACACGGCCCGATGACAGTCAAAGAGGCGCGCGAACACGCCGACGTGGCGTGGATAGGCGTTGCCTGCCCGCAGCTCGCGCGCAGGGGCAAGCTCGTGCGGCTCGGCGGCGGCCCCAAGAGCTCGATCTACGGCCTGCCCGGCCAGAAGCTGCCGAAGGGCAACGCCGAGGCGGTGGCCATCGCGCCCACCAAACCCACGAAGCGCAAGGCGCGCAAGACGATCAAGCTGCCCCTCCCGGTACGCAGGGGGCCAGGCCTGCGCACAGCCCGCGCAGATCTGCGTATGCCAAACGCAGATGCCGGCGCGTTCCGCGCGGCGATCGCATCCGA
>SCTY01000064.1 GCA_004297625.1 Betaproteobacteria bacterium
CTTCTGCGCGCTCTCCGAGACGTACTTCGCCTTCTGGCTCGCCACCTGCGCCGTCTGCTTCACCTCCTCCACCGTCGCCGTGGTCTCGCTCACCGCCGTGGCCGTCTCCGCCGACCCCGAGGCCACCTGCGTCGTGGTGGCGAGGATCTCGCTGGACGAGGACGAAAGCACGCCGACGCCCTCATGAAGGTCCCGCGTCATTCGGCGCAGATTGTCGAGCATCGCGCCGAACGCACGCATGAGCGCGCCCACCTCGTCGGCGCGCTCGCTCGCGGGAGCATTGACCGTGAGATCACCCGCGGCCACCCGTTCGGCGACGCCCGATACCGTCTTGAGCGGCGCGGCGATGACCCGGTTGAGAAGGAGGACCATCGCCACCGCAAGCAGGATCGCCAGAATGCCGACGATGGCGAAGAGCCCGATCGAGCGCTGCGCTCTCGACTCGGACTCCGCCACGGCGGCACGCGCCTGCTCCGCCGCCGCCTTGCCCAACTCATCGGCAATGTCGCGCATCCTGCGGTAGCGTTCCTCCTGGACGCCCAGCGTCAGCTCCCTCGCCTGCTCGGTCTTTCCGGCGTAGATGAGCGGAATCACCTGGGTATCCCTGGTACGGGCGAACGCTTCGCGCGCCGCCTTGATCTCCTCGATCCTGCGCAACACATCGGTCCGGCCGCGATTACGCTCCAGCAGCCGTTGCAGGATCGCGGTGATCTCCCTGGCGCTCTCCTTGATCTCCTGGTGCCAGGTCTCCTGGTCGGACCGCTGCGCGAGCGCCATCATCGTCAGCAGTCCCGCTCGCACCTCGTTTTGCTCTGCGCGCAGCCTCATGAGATCCAAGGCGTTGGCGAAATCTTCCTGGTAGAGGCTTTTCTGGGACTCCTGGATCGCCGTGATGCCCGTGTACGCGGTGGCGACGGCGATCGCCAGAAGGGCGATCACCAATCCAAAACCGGCGAACAGCTTGCGGCGCGTCGTCAGATCGAGAAACCATTTCATGATTTACCTCTCCACCTCTTCCTGCACCACTATGCTTTCGTCCTTCAGCAGCTTCTCCGCGTCGAGGACGATCGTCCTCTCGGAAGTCACCCCCTTCAGGTACTGCTCGCGGATGCCGGTGAGCGTGGGCAGGGACGGCTGAATCTCGGCGACCGGAACACGGCGCACACCGAGGACGGCGTCCGCGAGAACGCCGAAGCGCATCGTTGCCGACTGGAGCACGACGACCTTGTTGAGGTCGGTCAGCCCTTTCTCCGGAAGCTCGAAGAACTTCTTGATGTCGATGACCGAGACGATCTCGCCGCGCAGGTTGACGACGCCGAGCACGAACGCCGGCGTGCACGGCAGCGGCGTCAGATTCGTCAGGGGGTGGATTTCGCGGACGAAAGACGTTTCGGCGCCGTACCTCTCGTGCGCCAGCACGAACTCCACGATCTCCAGCGCATCGGCGGCCTGCGCTTTCCCGGGTTCCCGGGCCAGCGCCTGCGCCCGCGCCTTCAGGGTGCGCTCCGTTTCCTCCGCATTCGGCATCCAGGCACGCTCGGTAGCGGCTCGCGCGGCGTCGAGCCGTCGATGAACGGCGCGCCAGTCGATCGCCGCAGGCCGTTTCTTAGGTTCCATGCGCGTTTCCCCTCATGCCGTGGCGCGCGGCTGGCTCGCCAGCACCGACGCGATGATCTCGGCGAGCCGCCCCGCGGTCAGGCCGTCCGACTCCGGAAGAACCTCGTCCTGCGCACGTGCGCGCAGCACGACGAGCGCGTTCGTAAAATGCCGCTCGGCCTCCCGGCGCCGGCCCTGCGACAGGCGCAGGTTGCCCAGGGCGAAGTGGGCGAGCGCGAAGTCGGCATCGAGATAGAGCGCGCGCGCCAGCGACTGCGCCGCCGCGTCTACCTGCCCCTGCTCGTGCCGGATAGTGGCGAGGAGGTAGTAGTGCGCGGGATTCAGCCGGTCGGCGGCGATCGCCTTTTCGCACCACTCGCTCGCCTCGCCGAGCCGGCCTTCGTTGGCGCAAACCCGCGCGATGCGGGCGAGCTCGCCAGCATCGTCCGGCGTTCGCGGGGGCGCGGCACCGGGTTCCACGGCCACTGTTTCTTGCGGCAGTTCCGCTTGCGGCGCCGCAGGCTCCGGCGGGAACAGGATCCGGGGCGCCGGGGGCAGATGCTCGAACGCGGCGAGCTGCGGCGCCGCGCCGCCGGCTTTGCGGTAGAGCACGGCCCCGGGGAACTGGACCGCCGAAAACGGCGAAAACAGGGCGTTCGAGGTTTCCGCGGGGCTGACGATGAGCCACCCGCCGCCCACCAGAGAGCGATGGAAATTCGCTGCGACGCGCTGAGTGCGCTCTGCGGTGAAATACATCAGCACGTTGCGGCACAGAATCACGTCCATCGCGTTGGTGTTGCTCGAGAGCGAGGGATAGACGTCGTCGGCGAGGTTGAGGTGGAAGAACGTCACCCGCTTGCGGATGCGCGGGTCCAGCTCGAAGCGCCCGTCGCGCCGCGCCTTGAAGTACCGCTCCCGGATCCATCCCGGCGCGTCGCGGAACGACCATTCGCCGTACGCTCCTTCCGCCGCCTTCCTGAGAAAGCGCGGGTTGATGTCGGTGGCGAGGATCGTGATGTTCCATGCCTCGGCATCGGGGATCAGCCGGTCGAGAAGCATGGCGACGGAGTAAGGCTCTTCGCCCGTGCAGCAGCCGGCGCTCCAGATCCGCAGCCGCCGCTCGGCGCCGCGGCGCGCGCGCAGCAGCTCCGGCAGGATGTGCTCCTCGAGCGCCTCGAAGCTCTTCTTCTCGCGGAAAAAGTAAGTCTCGCCCACGGTCAGGTGGCTCGCGAGCACCTCGAGCTGCGCTTGCGTCAGGGGGGCAGACAGGAGCGCCCGGGCGCACGTTTCCACGTCCGGGAACCCGAGCTCGCGGGCGGCGGCGGTGATTCCGCGCTCGATATCTCGCCAGCGCTCCGGCGGAAAGTGCAGCCCGATGCGCAGCGCGACAAACTCGCTCAAGCCGGCGAGAAGCGGATCGGGAAGCGCACCCCGCACGTCCACTTCAAGCACCGTCGATCGCCCGGTCCAGGGCCGTTTCTTCTTCCAGCGAAAGAAACTTGTCGAGGTCGTGGATGAGGACCAGGCCGTCCGCCAGCTTCACCACGCCCTCGACGTGCTCGATGCCGGGAACGATGTCGCGCGCGCCGACGGCTTCGTCCGCGGAATATTCGAGCACGCCGCTCGCGGCATCGACGATCAACGCGACAGGCCGTCGTGCCGTGTGCGCGATGACGAGCTGGCCGGTGAGGAAAGTATCGCGCTCCGGCAAGTGGAAGCGCCGCCGCAGGTTCACCACCGGGATGACCCGTCCTTGCACGTTGATCACGCCGAGAACGACATCCGGGGCCCGCGGAAGAGAGGTGACATCGACCATGCGTACCACCCGTTCCACCGCGCGCAGCGGCAGACCATAACGCTGCCTGTCCAGCGTAAAAACGACGACGCGACGATAGGTGCTTATCGCGACCCCCCAACGGCCCGGAAGCGGCGCCTAGTTATTGCGTATCACGTATGATGCCATTAGGGTATCACTTACAATGCTAGTACATCGGCCGATTCAAGCCGGGGAGCGAATGGGCGAGAGAATCGGCGGCGCTACGTGAGCTGCATCAAATCTGCGGCGAGCCGGCCCTCCTCGACGACCTTGACGCCGTCGAGCTCCACCGTGCAGCCGCGCATCGGGTAGTCGAAATGGCAGGCGGTGAAGCGCCCTGCCGTCTCGTTGGCGCCGGTGGAGTAGAGAAAGTTGCCGGCGAACGCGCGCAGCTCCGTGCCGTTGATGTCCTTGCGGTCGTACATCATCATGGCTTCGGGCCGCGCGTCGCTGTTCAAGCCCCAGCCGACGTGCGAGGTGGCGTAGGCCTCGCGGTCGCGCCAGGCCTCGTAGTACGAACGCAGCAGCGCTGCGTCGAGCCCCTCGCCGTCGATCTTGGTCACGTAGTCGTTCTCGATCACGAGGCGCACCGGCGCCTCGATGTAGCGCTTGAAGGTCAGATTGACGTCGCCGGGCGCGAGCACCAGCGTTCCGTTCACCGATCCGCGCTTGGGAAAGCAAAGGCAAAGCCCGGCCGGCCAGTAGCCGACGCCCTTCGGCTTGTCGACTATGCCGGTCGCGCCGCGCGCCGGCGCGCCTTCGACATTGATTTCCAGCTCAGTGCCGGCTCGCGAAGCGACTCGCATGCGCTTCGCGCTTGCGAGCATCTTGATCCCGCGCACGACTCGCTCGCGCAGTTCCGGCGTCGGCTTGGTGCGCTCGAGCACCTCGGGATGCTCGTTGCTGATCATCATGAGGCGCGTGCCGCCGGCGAGGATGCGCGGCAGCTCCGGCGCGTGCAGCATGCCCTCCACCGTGCAGTCGACGACCATGCCGGTCGCGGCGAGCGCCTGCACCACGGGCTCGAGACCGCCGACCGCGAGCGACGATCCCGTGGAACGGATCGGCACGCCGGAAACGGCGGGCGACGGCAGGCGCACGTGAAACACCCGGGCGCCGAGCTGGTGCAGCGCCAGCTCCGAGAGCTCGACCAGCACCTCGCGCGACTGCGTTTCCGAAAGCACCGCGACGACTTCGCCCGGCTTCACCGCGCACAGGCGAAAGACGTCCTTGAACGCCTCGATCCACTTGCCTTCGATCCGCTCGACCAGCATCGCGCCATTTTGCCCTAGCTGCGCCTAACGGCGCATGGGCGTTCCATTCCGATCTTCTCGTTGCGCCGGTAGGCTGCCCTTGTCATTGCAAAGCCGTAGGGGGCGATGCAATGTTGTGCAGTCGGGCTTTGGTGGCCGTAGCTCAAAGGTAGAGCCCCGGAAGTGCTTCCGGCCGTTATGGGTTCAAGTCCCGTCGGTCACCCCAAAGACTTATGGGCACGCTGGGCCGCGCGGCGCGCGCCGCAGGACAGCGCACGGCGCACTGAAAACAGAGAGCCCCGCCGAAGCGGGGCTCATCTCGAATCAATACTTCGAGCTCTTCCCGGAAGAGCCGCTCGTCGACGAGGTCGACCCGGTGCTCGCCTGCCCGGCGTGCTCGGGCGCCGCGGCGTGTTCCTGGCGCGACAGCTTGCCGTCCTTGTTCTTGTCCAGCTTGGCGAAATCCTTGTCGTGCGGCGTGTCCTTGGCTTCGTCTTTGGAAATGAAGCCGTCGTTGTTCTTGTCGAGCGACTTGAACATGGCCTCGGCGCCGCCGTCGGACTTCGTCGCGCCGCCGCTGGCGCTGGAGGCCTTGTCGCCGGCTGCATAAGTGGCGAGCGGGAAAGCAAAAACCGCGGCGACCGCCGCTGCGATCAGAGTGTTCCGTTGCATCGTTGTCTCCTCATGGTGGGTACTACGTCTGCCACCAGCAAGAAACATGCGCGATGCTCAATAGCCGTAGAACTCCTCCGAGCGCATGTCGTTTTCCGAGACGCCGAAGTCGGCGAGCATCGACTGCATGGCCATGGCCATGGCCGGAGGGCCGGCGAAGTAGTAGACCGGGCTCGGAAGATCAGGCAGGTGGCGCTCCAGCATCTGGCGGTCGATGAATCCCGTCTCGCCGCTCCAGGGCCGCGAGGACTTTTCGGCTTCCGCCATGGTCGCGATCAGGCGGTAGTTGGGATTCGCTTTTTCCAGCGCGCGCAGCTCGTCGAGGAAAGCCGCATCCTCGGGCCGGCGGTTCGAATAGAAAAGATGGATGCGGTGCGCCAGCCGGTGCTTCGCGGCATGCCGCGCCATCGAAAGAAATGGCGTGATGCCGATGCCGCCGGCGAGAAACACCGCCGGGCGCGCCGTGTCCTCGTGCAGAACCATTACTCCGTTCGGGCCATCGATGGTGGCTTTGAGGCCCAACCCCGCGCTCTTGAGCACGCGCTTGAAAGCGCTGTCTCGCATGCGCGTGGCGATCATCAGGTCCGGCTCGTGCGGCGCCGAGGCGAGGGTGAAAGGCCGGCTCGCTCCCTGCGAATCGGTTTCCGGCGGATCGACGAGCGTCAGCTGGACGTTCTGGCCCGCGTCGAAGGCGAAGCCCGCCGGGCGCTCGAAGTGGAACGCCATCGTTCCATCGGCGACGCTCTCGCGGCGTAGCAGTCGGGTTTCGTGCAACGGCACGGGGTCAGAACGTGCGTATGCCCGAATAGCTGTCGGCGACTTCGTGCCGCTTGCCGGCATCGTCGTACCAGTAGAGCTTTCCGGCCTCCTCGCCTTTCGTCAGCTTGTGCGAGCCGTCGCAAAAGGGCTGGTTCTTCGAGAGGCCGCATTTGCAGAGCCAGACCTCCTTGCCTTCCATGACGTAGCGGGTGGGCTCCTGGGGTGTTCGTTTCACGAGACGGGCCATAGGGCCTCCTTCGGTGGGTGTGCGGCATTGGATGACGCGACCCGCGCTTACGTTCCAGCGCCGCGTTCAGCGGGCGGCCTTAAAGCCCGCGGGAACGCGCATTGCAACACACCGGCTGAAGGAGGTAACGCCATGCATACGCCGGCAAGCATCGCCAAACACCCGATTCACCCCATGATCGTGCCGATCCCCATCGGCCTGTGGCTGTTCTCGCTCATTTGCGACCTCGTCCACCGCTTCGGCGCGACAAGCCCGAACTGGGAAGTGGTCGCCTGGTACACCATGATCGGCGGCATCGTCGGTGCCCTGATTGCCGCGGTTCCAGGGCTCATCGACCTGCTGTCGCTGCCACGCAACGTGAAGCGCACCGCCATCGCTCACATGGCGATAAACCTGACGATCGTGGCGCTCTTCATCCTCAACGCATTCGTGCGCCGCAACGGCGTCAACGACGGCGCGATTTTGCTCTCCGTGATCGCCATCGCGCTGCTCCTCGTGTCCGGCTGGCTAGGCGGCAAGATGGTGTATGAGCAGGGCGTAGCGGTTACCGGCGCACCGGGCGCGGAGCGGGTCGCTTACCAAGGACCTGAGCGGCGCAGGAGCACGTCACGCGCCGCGTATCTCGGCCCCGAGCGGCGCATGGCCATGCACTAGTCGCGTTTTAATGATACGCATCAAGGGCGGGCCCCCATCGGGGCCCGATCATCGCCCGGGATGCGCCCAGACTTCGCCAAGGTTCTGAAGCTCATCGACGAAGCGCCCTTGGGGACGACTTGCCTGCGGGTTGGCGATTTCCGCGTGGAGGTCGTCAAAGGCGAAACAAGGAGAATTTCGCGCGTCCTGGTGGCAAACCGCGGCGAGATCGCGGTGCGCGTCATCCGCGCCTGCAGATCGCTCGGGCTCGAATCGGTCGCGGCAGTGTCCGAGGCGGACACCGACAGCCTTGCGGCAAAGCTCGCCGACCGTGCGGTGTGCATCGGCCCGGCTCGTCCGGCCGACAGTTATCTCAACGTAAGCGCAATCGTCGCCGCGGCGCGCGGCGCAGGCGCGAACGCGCTCCACCCGGGCTACGGCTTCCTCGCCGAGCAGCCGCGGCTCGCGCAGGCATGCGGCGAAAACGGCATTGTTTTCATCGGGCCGAGCGCTCAGCTCATCGAGCAGATGGGCAACAAGATTCTTGCGCGGCAGCTCGCCGCGAAGTTCGGCGTGCCGGTGGTGCCCGGATCCGAGAAGGTCGACAGCGTCGAGGAAGCGCTTCGTGCCGGCGAGACGATCGGATTTCCTCTGCTGCTCAAGGCCGCCGCGGGCGGCGGCGGCCGCGGCATGCGCGTCGTGAACGAAATGTCCGAGCTGAAGGGCGCCTTCCAGGCGGCCTCGAGCGAGGCGCGTGCCGCATTCGGCGACGGCACGCTCTACGTCGAGCGCTATATCCGCAGCGCCCGCCACATCGAGGCGCAGATCCTCGCCGATCACTTCGGCAACGTGATCCATCTCGGCGAGCGCGATTGCTCGCTGCAGCGCCGGTTCCAGAAAGTCGTCGAAGAAAGCCCCGCGCCGCACCTCGACGGCCTGCGCGAGCAGATCTGGCAGGCCGCGACGACGCTGGCGCGCGCAACCGGCTATCGCAATGCCGGGACCATCGAGTTCATCGTCGACCAGGATGAAGACCGGTTCTACTTTCTGGAGATGAACACCCGCATCCAGGTCGAGCATCCGGTCAGCGAAATGATCACCGGCGTCGACATCGTCCGGGAGCAGATCCGCATCGCTGCGGGAGAGCCGTTGAGCGTATCGCAGGACCAGGTGCGCTTCGACGGGCATGCGATCGAATGCAGGATCAATGCCGAATCGCCCGAGCAGGGCTTTCGCCCGAGCCCGGGCCGGATCCGGGTTTGGAAGGAACCCGGCGGCGTGCGCGTGGACACCCACTGCTATCCGGGGTATCTGGTGCCGCCGTACTACGACTCGCTGATCGCCAAAGTCATCGCGCACGCCGGCACGCGCGCGGATGCGCTGAGGAAAATGGACGCAGCGCTCGCGACGTTCTCGGTCGAGGGCGTGGACACGACGATCGGCTTCCTGCGTTCCCTCGTCAATCACCCGGACGTGCAGAACGGCCGTACGCATGTCCGCTGGATCGAAAATCGAAGGCTTTAACTCCTAAAGGGAGAATTCATGTCTACCACCAGCGAGCGCGACATGCGCAGTTGGATCGCCGAGCTCGACGCCGCGAAAGAGCTGATCCGCATCGACAAGCCCGTCGACCCGCTCACCCAGATGGGCGCCTTGCTCTACCAGTCGCGCGAGAAGGCGCTTTTCTTCGAGAAGCTGCCGCACGGCTGGCGCTCGCTCGGACAGGCGCCCGCCAATATCCGCCAGGCCGCGGTGGCCTTCGGGGTGCGCGAAGAGGAGCTGATCCCGCACGTCGCGGCGAAGCTCGGCACGCGCATTCCGCCGGTGATGGTCGACAGCGGGCCGGTGAAGGAAGTGAAGCTGAAGCGCGGCGAGTTCGATCTCACTCAGCTTCCCGTGCACGTCGCCGGTCAGCGCGACGGCGGTCCGGTGATCGGCTCGGGCCTGGTGGTGACCAAGGATCCCGACACCGGCAAGCGCAACTTCAGCTTCCACCGGCTGCAGATCAAGGGCCCGAACAAGTCGGGCATCCTGCTCTACCCGCGGCATTCGTGGAAGAACTACCTCAAGTACCAGGAGCGCAACCAGCCGATGCCGGTGGCGATCATGATCGGCCACCATCCGCTCTACTATGTCGCCGCCGCGACCACGGCCGCCTACGGCGACGATGAATTCGAGATCGCCGGCGGCTTCCTCGGCGGCGCGGTGCCGCTCGTGAAGTGCGAAACGGTGGATCTCGAAGTGCCGGCGAACGCGGAGCTCGTGCTCGAAGGCCACATCCCGCCGCATTACCGCGAGGAGGAAGGCCCCTTCTCGGAGTTCCAGGATTACTACGTCACCGGCACCGGCAAGAACCCGATCGTCGAATACCAGTACATGACGCGCCGGCGCGACGCCATCTTCAAGAACCTGCAGAACGGCTCGGAGATGGAGGGCTGCGTGTTCCACAAGGTGCCGATGGGCGCGACGATCTTCCGCCGGCTGAAAGACATCGGCGGCGGTCCGAACCTGCACAACGTCGCGATCCTGCCGGGAGTGTTCGGCGTGGCGATCCAGATGACCCAGCGCGCCTATGGGGAGGCGAAAAATCTGCTCCTCTCGGCGATCACCTCGGAATACCAGCACCCGAAGATCGCGATCGCCGTGGACGCCGATGTCGACATCTTCAATCCCGCGGAGCTGCTGTGGGCGATGGTGACGCGCGTCGATCCGCAAAAGGACATCGTCGTCATCCCGGGCACGCACAACCATGCGATGGACGCGAGCCTTCCCGAGCTCGGCGCGCCCGGCACGCCGCTGTGGCAGCGCTACGGCTCGAAAGTCATCATCGACGCGACGATTCCTCCGCCGGCCGACGCCAAGGCACGCGCCGCCTTCGAGCGCATCCGCCCGCGCAACCCGCAGTTGAAGCTGGAGGATTTCGCCGCCGAGGCATCGCTGCCGCTGGTGCGGGCGCTCTCGCCGCTGTTCTTCGGCTCGAAGCTGCTACGATGACGTCATGAATATCGCCATTGAAACGCAGAAGAATTGGACCCCCTCGCGCGTAAGCGAGCTGTACGCGCTTCCGTTCAACGATCTCATCTTCCGCGCGCACGGCACGCATCGCGAGAATTTCGACCCGAACGAGATCCAGCTCTCGACGCTGCTGTCCATAAAGACCGGCGGTTGTCCCGAAGACTGCGGCTACTGCCCCCAATCGGCCCGGCACCACACGGGCGTGGAGAACGAGCCGCTGCTGCCGCTGGAAGAGGTCATCGCCGCGGCAAAGGCGGCAAAGGCGAGCGGGGCGACGCGCTTCTGCATGGGCGCGGCTTGGCGCGGCCCTAAGCAGCGCGACCTGGACGCCGTGGCGAAGATGGTGAGCGAAGTGCGCCAGCTCGGCCTGGAGACCTGCGTCACGCTCGGGATGCTGAAGGAAGGGCAGGCCGAGCAGCTCAAAGAAGCGGGTCTCGACTACTACAACCACAACCTCGACACCGCGCCCGATTTCTATGGCCACATCGTCTCGACGCGGCGCTACGAGGATCGCATCGAGACCCTGGAAAGAGCGAGAGCGGCCGATCTGAAGCTGTGCTGCGGCGGCATCATCGGCATGGGCGAGAGCCGGACGCAGCGCGCCTCGCTGATCGCGCAGCTCGCGAATTTCGATCCGCCGCCCGAGTCGGTGCCGATCAACAACCTCGTCCAGGTGCCCGGCACGCCGCTCGAGGGCACGCCGCAACTCGACCCCTTCGAATTCGTGCGCACCGTGGCGGTGGCCCGCATCACGATGCCGAAGAGCTACGTGCGGCTCTCGGCGGGGCGCCAGGAGCTCGGCGAGGCGATCCAGGCGCTGTGCTTCTTCGCCGGCGCGAATTCGATCTTCTGCGGGGACAAGCTGCTCACCACCGGCAATCCGGAAATGGCGAGCGATCAGGCGTTGTTCGGCAGGCTAGGGCTAAGGGCGACTACTTAACGAGCACCACGCCGCTCATGGTCGGGTGCAGCCGGCAGATGTACTGGATTTCGCCCTTCTTGCGCGCGACGAGCTTCCAGCTCTTCCCCTGAGGAAGCTCGCCGGACTCGATCTTCGCAGCGGCCGCGGTGACCGTGTGCGGCACGAAATCCTTGTTCGTCCACACGATCGTGTCGCCGGCGGCGACTTCGATCCTTTCGGGCACGAACTTCATGCCCTCGATGCGCACGGCGTGGGTCTTGCCCCGGGCGTGCGCCGCGGATGCGCCGATCGCGAGCGCGAGGGCCAGCGCAGCCGCGGCGTGTCTCATGGCTACTTCTTCCCCAGGGAGCTCTGGATCATCTTCGCGTGATCGAGGTGCGCGGCGATCGCCGGGCGGACTTTCTCGATCAACCCCTTCAGCTCGGCGTTCTTCGCGCCGGGGATGAGCACCTTGTCGATGGCGTCGAGCACCTGCTGGTGGTATTCCACCTCGTGGTCCACGTACGCCTTGTCGAAGGCGGCGCCTTTCAGGCCCTTCAGCTTGCCGTTGCTTTCCTTCGCCGCCGTCTTGAGGCTGCGGCTGGTGTCGCTATCCTCGGGCTTGACCTTGAGCTTCTTGGCGAGCGCCGACGCCTGCTTGTTCACCGCCGTGTGGTCGGTGATCATCTGCTGCGCAAAGCCCTGCACTTCCTTGTTCTTGCTCCGGGACTTGGCGAGCTTGCCGGCGTCCACGTCGATCTGGTTCGCCGTCACCACGATGCCCGCGATCTGCGGGTCGGTCGGCCCGCCTTTGTCCTGGGCGCCGGCGACGCCGAAAGCCAACGCGAGAAAAACGAAGGTTGCCGCGCGTACGAGATTCATCTTTTCTCCTGGCAAATGAATGATTGGAAATCGCGGCATTGGATGACGCGAAGACCGGCCGCGTTCCCAAAGTGCTGGAACTAAGGCTAAGGTCGTGATACTCAAGGAAAATGGAGGCTGGCGCGCCTCGTCAAATGGCTGTTCTCCACCGGGGGTTCCGGCGGGTTTGGCGGCTCCGGCAAGTCGGCGCTCGAGTACCGCGCGGGGTGGAGATGCCTGCATCGCCGCATTCTGTGAGGGAGTGCTGGACCCTCAGAAATGCAGGCGGCCATGACTAGCTAGGCTCGGGGACTGCTGCCATCTGGCCGCCTTTCCGTATGGCGATCAGCGGTGTGCCGCGGTCGCGATCCAGCCGATGGCGAGCGTCGTGACGAAGCCGCCGAGCGCCAGCAGGCCGATCAGCAACCCAAGCCGGCAGTTCGCCGTCGCAGTGGCGGCGACGGCCGGGGCGATGCCTCGGCGGCGCCTGTCGTGCAGCCGCGCCTCCTGCGTGTCCCACCTGCGCAACAACACCAGGAATGCCGGCACCCAGGCCGCGCTTCCGGGAATCCACATGATGAGTCCGCCGAGCCGCTCGTCTTCCAGCGCGCCCATGTGCCAGAGCCGGCCGAGCTCGTCGTATGCCGGGTAGAGCGCCGTGCTCTTCAGTGCGAGCCCTGCGCCGAGGAGCATGCAGGCGGTCATCGCCGCCCACAGCGCGTTGATGCGCGCTCCGTAGCGCGCCCCCAGCGGCGCCGGGCGCGAATCGAAGATGCACGAGAAGAAGAGCAGGCCGGCGGCGAGCATCGTGATATGCATCAGATAGTGGACCGGCTCATCGCGCAGCGCGAGATCGTGGTACGCCGGCCAATGCCATGCATAAAGCGAGGCGACGAGCAGCAGCGCGGCGCTCCACGGCCGAACGAGAAAGCCGAACACCTCGCGTACCGGCCGGCTCGCCAGAATCGGCGCCACGATGGCGCGCCGGAGCGGCGCGGGAAATCCGGCGACAAGGGCCGCCTGGGGAGCCGCCAGCATGAGGAGCACCGGCGCCACCGTCTGCAGCAGCAGATGCTGCAGCTGGTGCATGAAAAACGAATGCCCGGCAAGCGCGTCCAGCGGAGATTGCAGAGCGAGAAAGAGCGCAGCGAGTCCTCCGAAGAACGCCGCCTGCCTCCATGGAAGCGAGAAGCGCTCCTTCGCGCGCAGTCTCCACATGCCGGCTGCGTAAAGCAGCGCGACCAGCACGATGCCGCCGGCGATGTCCGCCTTGAAGTCCCATGCCGTCCACGCGTCGGCCGCCGGCGAGACATCGACGTGCGCAAGTGCGACTGCCGGCACGCCGCTCGCGAGCGCGACCAGTACGCGCAACTCGTGCGCGCGGCCGTCGATCAATGCGAGCCCCGCTGGTCTTCCGTCCATTTCTCCTAGGTTCGAGACTCGAACAGGCAATTGCGCATCATCCCGCCGTCCTCGTGCTCCAGGTTGTGGCAGTGATACATGAAAAGTCCCGGGATCTCGGGCGCCAGCGCGATGCGCACGCGCTCGCCGGGAAAGATGCCGAACGTGTCGTGCCAGCCGGTGTCGATCAGTCCCTCGCGCAGATCGGCCGGAACGTCGCCGCCGCGGCGCTCGAGGATGCGGAACTGCACGCCGTGCACGTGCATCGGGTGCGGCATGGCCATGCCGCCGCCGTCGTTCGCGAAGGTCCATACCGAGGTCTGCCGCGCGGGTAGCCGCTCGTCTTCGGCGACCGCCATGGCATCTTGCGTGTCGAAGCGGCGGCCGTTGAGGAAGCCGCGCATGTGGCGGAATGCGAGCTGCGTGTACAACTCATGGTTGCCCTCGCGTACCGACGGCTCGGACTGCGGCAGCTTAATGCGCGTGGCACGGCTACGAGCGCCGGGCGAAACCGTGAAGCGCGCGATGTGCAGCTCCTCGCCCTGCGAGGGCCCCATCATTCCGCCCATCATCCCGCCGCGGCCGCCCATCATTCCACCCATCATTCCGCCGCCGCCCATCATCGAGCCCATCATGTCCATGCCGGAGAATTCGCGGCTCACGAGCGCAATCTCTGCGCCGTCCGGGCGTGCGCCGAAATCCTCGAGAAGCTCGATGCGCTGGAACGGGAAGAGCGTCACGTACGGTCGTTCCTGAATGCCTTCCGCACGGCTGAAGAGGCCGCCGTCCGCGCCGATCACGCGCATCGGTCGATCGTCGGACCAGGCGAGCTTGTAGATGCGCGCGTTCGACACGTTGGCGATGCGCAGGCGATAGGGGCGCGGCGCCACCTTGAGTGCCGCATCGTCGACGCCGTTGACCAGCACCCGGTCGCCGAGCACGCCGTTCATGTCGTCCATCATGCTGCGCTTGAAGACGAGCTGGCCGTCGCCGTCGATGCGGCGGTCCTGCAGGACGAGCTCGAGGTCCTGCGCAGGCAAGCCGATCGCGCTCTCGCGCGGCTCGCGCACGATGATGAGCCCCGCGAGCCCGTAATAGGTCTGCGGGCCCGTCAGGCGGTACGGATGCGGGTGATACAGGTACGTCCCGGCCGGATTGCGCACGGTGAACTCCACCGTGTAGCCGCTTCCCGAAGGCACCGCCTGATGCGGATGACCGTCGGCCGCCTCCGGCACGATCATCCCGTGCCAGTGAATCACCGTCTCTGCGCCGATGCGGTTGACGACCTCGATGCGCACGCGCTCCCCGCGGCGCAGGTCGAGCGTCGGGCCGAGGTTGCCCGTCGACGGCCGAAGGGCGTCGCGGCGGCCGCGCAGCACTTCGCCGGCGTAGCGCAACGCGCGCGTCTTCTTGTCCGGGCGCAGCGCCGGGGTTGCCGGCGCAGCGACGAGCCGCAGCACCACGTCCGGCTCTTGGGCCCCGAACGCGCTCTGAACAGCGCGCGGCAGCGCAAGCGTGGCGGCGCCGGCGGCGAATGCCTTCAGAACCTCGCGCCGCCTGGTCATGGCCGATCTCCGCGCAGCCTCGCGATCAGCGGCAGCAGCGTCTCGTCGACGAGCTCCGGCGTGATCGGCCCGATCTGCTTGTACGCGATGCGGCCCTCGCGGTCGATGACGAAGGTTTCCGGCACCCCGTAGACGCCCCAGTCGATCGCCACGCGCCCGTCGATGTCGGCACCCGTGCGCGTGTAGGGATCGCCCATTTCATCGAGCCACTTCTGCGCATCGGCGGGCTGGTCCTTGTAGTTGAGGCCGTGGATCGGCACGAGCCCTTGCCGCTTCATCTGCATGAGCACCGGATGCTCGTCCCGGCAGGCGACGCACCAGGAAGCGAAGACGTTCACAAGCGATACCTCTCCTTTCAGGTCGGCAGTGGAAAGCCCGAGCGAGCGGCCGCGCACTGCAGGGAGCGCAAACCTCGGCACCGGCTCGCCGATGAGAGGAGACGGGATCTCGCGCGGATCGTGGCGCAGACCGACCGCCAGGACGCCGACGAGACCGGCCACCACGAGAAGCGGCACAAGCGTCGCCAGCCGAAACAGCGGGCGCTTCTGTTCCTGCCCTTTGATGGTTGCTTCAGTCGTCACCGATTCTCATCCGATACGGCCAAGCGCGGGAAAGCGCTCGAGCAGCCAGTAACTGAACGCCGTCAGCCTGCCCGTCATCATCGCCACGCCGATCGCTACCATGACCAGTCCGGCGGCAACCATGAGCGGCCGGCCCGCCTTGCGCATCGACCGCAGGCGCCCGGCGGCTTCGTGCAGGAAAGCCGCGGTCAGCAGAAACGGGATGCCGAGGCCGGCCGAGTATGCCGCGAGGAGGCGAATGCCTGCGGCGGCCGATTCGCTGACCGCTGCGGCCGTGAGGATGACACCGAGGATCGGGCCGATGCACGGCGTCCAGCCGAAGGCGAACGCGGCGCCGAGGACGAACGCCGGCGCCGGGCCTGCGCTCGCGGCGTGAAGATGGAAGTGAGCGTCGCGCCGCAGAAATGGAATGCGCTCGATCCCGATCAGCATCGCCAGGCCGAACAAGGTCACCACGGCGCCGCCGATGATGCCCGCCTCGTAGCGGTACTGGAGCAGGACGCGGCTCAGCGCGGTCGCGCTCGCGCCGAGGGCAACGAAGACCGCCGAAAACCCGAGAACGAAGCACACGCTCAAGAACGCCGACGACGCCCGCGATGCGAGGCTCGCCGCGCCGCTCCCCGGAGCAAGCGACTGGCCCGTGACGTAGGAAACGTAGGCCGGCACGAGCGGCAGCACGCACGGCGACAGGAACGATACTGCGCCGGCCGCAAACGCGGTGAGCATTCCGAGCGTCGCGGGCTCCACTACGGCCGCACCATATGAGCTTTGATCGCCTGCAGCGCATCCATCCCGTCCCATTGCGCGGGTCCGGTGTGGCGGCCGATTTCCCGGCCTTTGCGGTCGACGAGGAGCGTGGTCGGCACGCCGACGATCTTCAGGCTGGAAGTCGCCTGCATCGCCGGGTCGACGTAGATCGCGAGCGAGCGCACGCCGGTCTCGTCGTAGAAGCGCCTCACCGCAGGCGCGCCGCCCGAGTCGATGGAAAGCGCGAGCACCTGGAAGTCGCGCCCGCTCATCTGCTGCTGCAGCCGGTCGAGCGCAGGCATCTCTTCGCGGCAAGGCACGCACCAGGTCGCCCACACATTTAGCAGAACGACCTTGTCGCGGAAATCGGCAAGCGTGAGCTTGCGTCCCTTTTCGTCCTCGAACGCGAGCTGCGGCATCGCGCGCGGCTCGGAATGGACGGCGAAGATTGCGCCGTCAGGCGCAGCGCCGCCTTCACCGGTATTCGCATGCCAAAGGTAGGCGCCGATCCCGGCGCCGATGGCGAGCACCGTCACCAAGGCCAAAGCGCTGCGGGAGCCGCGTGTCATCACGGTCACTTGGCGTCTCCCTCGCTGTCGCGCCCGATCAAGAGCCGCTCGTCCGATTCGAAGCTGTACCGCGGCACGAGAAGATTGATCGGCGCGGGCGAGCCCTTGAACACCCGCCCGGCGAGGTCGAACTTCGACCCGTGGCAGGGGCAATAAAATCCACCCGGCCACCCGGGCTGCACCGAGTCCGGGTCGGGGCGAAAGCTCGGGATGCACCCGAGATGAGTGCACAGGCCGACACAGACGAACGTTTCCGGGCGGATAGAGCGCACGGTGTTCGCGGCGTACTTGGGTTGTTGCGAAGAAACCTGCGAGTCGGGGTCCGTCAGCTCGGCGCGCAGTGTCTGGAGGCGCGCGAGCACCTCTGGCGTACGGCGCACCACCCAGACCGGTTTGCCGCGCCATTCGACTGTCGCGAGCGCGCCGGGAGCGATCTTCGTCAAATCGACCTCCGCCGGTCCGCCCTGCGCGCGTGCCCGCTCGCTTGGCGCCAAGCTCTCGAGGAAAGGATAGGTCGCCCCTGCCAGCGCCAGACCGCCGGCGGTCGAAGTCGCCCGGACCAGGAGCTGGCGGCGTTTCCGATCGACAAATTCCACTGCCGCACGATCCACGGCGCTATCTTCCCTGCCCCTGGTCGGCGATCTGCGTCCAGTTGCGCCCCTCATCCTTGGAGAGATAGACACTGCGCTTGAACGTAGCGATCGCGTATTCGTTGCGTGCCTTCGGGTTTTGCGCGACGTAGGCGACGGCGTCTTTCTCGAGCGGCGGCAGCTTCACTTCGCTGGCCTCTCCGCCGCCGAGCGCAGCGCGCACGAGGTGCGGCCGGCCGTCGAAGGTCCCGTACCAGAGGTGCTGGGCGTCCAGATCGAAAAACACCGAAAGGCCCTGCCCTTTCCCAACCGGCGCGAACCGCTCGCCGGAATCCCGGGAAAGGAACACGCCCTTCGACGTCGCGACCGCGACGCTCGCCGCATCGTCGGGATGAACCCCGATCGCATGCGGGTCTCCATCTAGGCCCGAAGCGCGCGCCCGTTTCCACTCCAGGCCGTCGTGCAGCGTGTAGTGCAGGCCCGTTTGCTTCATGCGCGAATTAGGCTCGCCGTTCCACACGTACACCGCGTTCGTGTTCCAGCTCGTCGCCATCGCGTGGAAATCGGCTTCGCCTTCGAGCCCGAGCTGGTCCCAGCTCTTGCCGCCGTCGCGGCTGCGCAGCAGCCCGAACGGGTTCACGAGGCCGGAGCCCGGAGCGGGGTGCCCGCTGCTGTAGATGCTTTTCGCCGTAGCCGAGAATCCCATGTAGTCGTGCTGCGGCCCGGGCGCCTTCGACCACTTGCCGTTTTCGTACACCGCAAGGCCGTGATGGCTGGGAATCATGAGCCGCTTGCCGTCGGCGCTGTACGCGAGCCCGTGCACGTGCGTGAGCGTCACCTGAGCGTGGGCAAGCCCGGCGAATGCCAGACCCACAAATAGTCCGCGCAACACCTTCGTCATTGCTCCTCCTGAAAACGGTCCAGCTTCACATTCACCCACTGCTCTTGCGGGATGTAGCACACGCCGACATCGGCGCAGCCCTGGGAAACGATCTTCAGCCGGACCTGCTTGCGCGCCAGGTCCGCCTGGCTGAGCGGCACCTTGATGCTCACGTGGTCGCGATAGATCTGGCTGCGCCCGAAGAACGGGTCTTCCTTTGTCTTGCCGGTCGGCAGCACCGCGTCCGCGATCGTCCTGCCCGACTCGGTCTCGAAGCGGAAGCGGTCGCGATAGAGGTAATAGCCGGGCGCGATGCGGAAGTCGATCTGCGCGGTACGGTCGTCGACGGTCCTGACGGAAAGCCGGAAGGCGTCCCGCGGGTCGAGAAGCTCCGCCGGGTTCACGGCGCCGGCTTGCGCCGTGAAAGCAAGCAGGGGAATGGCGAGCCAGCCGCGCATGCTCAGCATCCTTCCTTGATGAACGCCGCGATCTCGCCCGGCGATGAGAAGACCACTTGCGCACGGTCGCCCTGCATGCCCTGCCCGACCATGACCGGCGCGTTCGGCGCCGGGCCGCTGGCACTGGAGTCGGTCTTGAAGCGCAGGTTGAACTCCCAGTACGCAAGCGCCTTCCCGGCAGCGCTCGTCACGAAATAGGAATCCTTGCAGTGGCGGATTGCGGTCACCCGGTTGTCGGGCGGCGCGCTCTTCAGGCTGGGCAGCGCGCGCGGCTTGCCGGCGAGCGGGCTTCCCGGCTGGGAAGCCTTCTCGAGGAAGGCGAGCAGATCGGCCCTGGCGCGCTCCTCCTTGATTCCCGGGAAGGACATGTAGTTGCCCGGCACCACGGCTTCCGGATCTTTCGCCCAGGCGTCGAGGGTCTTCCCGTTCCAGACGATACCGGAGTTCTTGAGCGCGCCCGAGTAACGGACGAAGCTTTCGAGCCCGCCCGCCTTGCGGCCCCATACGCCGGCGAGGCTCGGGCCCGTGAGATTGCGCTCGGGCTCGAGCGAGTGGCAGGCGGCGCAAGCCTGAAAGACGCGCGCGCCGCGCTGCGCATCGCCGGCCGCCATGGACCCACTACTCGCCAACAGAAACGCGAACAGCATGGCTGCGGTGCGCATCGATCAACTCCGGAATTGTTCGAGCAGCAGGCGCATGTCATGGGCAATCGACTGCGCCGTGGCCTCCGATGACACAACCAGGCGCAGCCGCCCCGCGGGGTCGAACACCAGGATGTATCCCGAGTGGTCCACCGTGTAGCCGCCGTGCTCGTTGGGCGGCTGCGCGCTGAAGAACACCTTGAAATCCTTCGCGGTGCGCGCGATCGCGTTCTCGGTGCCGTAGAGGCCGATGAAACCCGGGTGGAACGAGGGCACGTACTGCGCGAGGACGGCGGGCGTGTCGCGCTTCGGATCGACGGTGACGAAGAGGCCCTGCACGTGCTCGCCATCGCTGCCCAGCTCGCGCACCGCCTCGCCGAGCTTCGCCATCGCGGTCGGACACATGTCGGGACAACCGGTATAACCGAAATACAGCGCCACCACCTTGCCGCGGAAATCGGCGAGCGAGCGCGGCTTGCCGTCGTGCCCGGTCAGGTGGAAATCCTTGCCCCACTCCGCGCCGGTCACGTCGACCGCGTCGAACTTCGCCTCGCGCGGCTGAAACGTGGCAAGTGCCACCACCGTCCCTGCCGCAAGCGCCGCCGCGGCAATGATCAAATGCAACCTTTTCATTTCATCTCCTCCATAGCGGCGCAACGGCCGACAGAGCGGCGCGCCGCAGCGCACCGCGGCTCAGAAACCGCAATCAGCGCTGGTTAGAGGAGAAGACGGCGGAAAGCCAGGTAAGCGGGCGGACCAATGCCGACCGTCGCGGTCGGCGACCAGGCGTCTTGCCACACGGCAGCCGCCGGACCGGACGAGACCGTGTTATCCACGCATGGCGGAAGCGGTTGGGCGCCGATCTGGTGGTGGCCTTGCGCACCCGCCGGCGCCTGTCGACACATGAGCAGGCAGCCAGCGCCCAGGGCTGCGCCGCAGCCTTCCTCTAAGGCCGCCAGGGAAACGTCTCGGCTTAGGGGCGTGACAGCGGCCGCGGGCGCGGCGAATGAAACCCCGCTCGCCAGGAGAAGCAGCAAGGCGCGGATACGCATCGCCCTTTGGATCAGCCCGAAAGCCATGCGTTCAATTCTAGCTTGCGATTTTTTCGCCCGCCGGCCTTCATCTTGCTTGATGCCATCAACCATTGGCCAAGTATGGACTCGTGAATACCGTCTCGACCGTCCTGGTGCTCGGCGCAGGCGACACGTTGCTTTTCCTGCTCGAACGCGCCCTGCCATTGCGGCGACTCAAAGAGCGCCTGCTCCGACGCCTCTCGGTCAACTTCGCGATATCCGCCGCAGCGGCGGCCCTCGTACAGCCAGCCGCTATCGCCGGCCTGGCATTCACGGAGAGCACATCTTTCGGGTTGGCACGCGTCGTCGGTTTAAGAGGACCGCTGGAGATCGTCGCCGCCTTCCTGCTCCTCGACTTGAGTTTCTCTTACTGGCATGTGGCGAATCACCGCGTCGGCTTGCTATGGCGCTTTCATAACGTGCACCACATCGATCCGGATCTGGATGTTTCGACTTCATTTCGCTTTCACTTCGTCGAAGTGGGCCTTTCGGCCGGCTTCCGGGCCGCTCAGGTACGGGTATTCGTCACCCCGCGCATGCACGGGATCCACCATTCCGATATTCGCGACGAAGATCTCTCCAACTTCGGCGTCGTCTTTCCGTGGTGGGACCGGCTGCACGGGACACTGTGCCTGAACGTGCCGCAGAGCGACGTCCGGATCGGGATACCCGGGCCGCGGCGCCCAGAGGCTCGCCGCGAGCACGGCGGCGAAGCCGGGACCCGCTATCAGCTCGACGCGTGATGCAGGCAGGCAAGATCGTCGTCGTCACCGGCGCTTCCGCGGGCATCGGCCGAGCGACCGCGCTCGCGTTCGGGCGCCGCGGCTGGAAAGTCGCTCTCATTGCGCGCGGCACGGAGGGTCTCGAGGCCGCGGCGCAGGAGATCCGCCGCATAGGCGCGCAAGCGATGGCGATCGAGGCCGACGTTGCCGATCATCGCCTCATCGAGGCGGCGGCCGAGCGCGTCGAGCGCGAATGGGGCGCCATCGACGTGTGGGTCAACAACGCAATGGCCACGATATTCAGCCCGCTCCTCGAAATTTCCCCCGACGAATTCCGCCGCGCGACCGAAGTGACGTATTTGGGCTCGGTCTGGGGAACACTCGCCGCGCTGAAGCGCATGAGCGCCCGCGATCGCGGCACGATCGTCCAGGTCGGCTCCGCGCTCGCCTACCGCTCGATCCCGCTGCAGGCGCCCTATTGCGGCGCGAAAAGCGCTCTTCGGGGCTTCATCGACTCGCTTCGCTCCGAGCTCATCCACCGCGGCAGCGGCGTCCATCTGACCATGGTGCAGCTTTCGGCGTTCAACACCCCGCAATTCGACTGGGGACGCAACCGGATGGGAAAACGCGCCAAGCCTCTCGGCAAGATATTTGCGCCCGAGCTCGCCGCCGAAGCGATCTATTGGGCCGCACAGCACAAGCGGCGCGAAGTATGGGTCGGCTTCCCCGCAGTGCAGGCGATTCTGGGCACCAGAGTAATTCCGGGCGTTCTGGACTGGTGGCTCGCCATCCGCGCGTATGGAGGACAGCACACCGACGAGCCGCTTCCGGAAGATTACCGGGACAATCTGCACGCGCCGGTGGCTGGCGACCACGGCGCGCGCGGCCGCTTCGGAAATGAGGCATTGCGGTTCAGCCTGCAGTTCTGGCTCAGCATCCACCTGCCGAGCGTCGTAATGGCCTGCCTGGCTCTCGTGCTTGCGCTCGCCGTCTGGCTGAACAACGTTTATTCGTAGGGCCGGTTCAGACGACGAGCCGGTCCCAGCGGCCGTAGTGGTGCGCGCTGCGCACGCCGAACGGCACGCTGAGCAGCACGATCGCGAGGCCGACCACGGCGCCGGCGATGTTCGCGACGATCGATCCGCCCGCCATCAGCCAGGGCGCCGCGATCACCCAGAGACCGGCCGGCACGTTGAAAAGGCGCAGCGGCCGCGCGACCTCCGCCATCGCGATGATCGAGATCGTCACCACGAGAGAACCGGCGAGGTGGTCGCTGTTCGCCATGGGCGGCTCGCTGCCGAACGCGAGGCGCGTGCACATCAGCCACACGCCGAGCAGCGTAGTGACCACGAGCGGCCAAGGGAGCGTTACGCCACGAACCGCCTGGCGCAACGTCGCGCCGAACGAAGCCAGATCGGTTTCCTGGTCCTCTTTTCCGCCCTCCATGGGACCGCCGGTGAAGAACAGCCACCACGTCGGCTGGCCGGTACGGCGCGTAAAGCGCAGGTACTGCCCCATGGCGACGATCTCGTCGAGCGCGAACGGAATCATGACGAGCATGGCGAGCGCGGCCGCGAGGCAAAGCGTGCACCAGGTGCCGATCTGGATCGGCTGGATGACGATGAAATAGAGGCTCACCATGCCGAGCGGCACGACCAGTATCCCGAAAAAAGTCACCATCCATGGCATCGTGCGCCAGCGAGTTTTGTCGCCCATCGCGCCCATGAGCACCTCGAGCAGATAGGCCACGGCACCGAGGCCCGCGTCCGGAATCGGCCACGCCATCGAGACGTGCGACGTAATGATGCTCTCGGTGCCGTTCTTCCCCGCCTCGAGCCCCGGAAAGAAGGGCTCCACGATGGCGTCGATATGGCCCATCTGGTACGCGGCGAGGTAGCGCGCGATGAAAAATCCGACGGCGCCCAACGCGATGATCGGCAGCCGCTGCGCCCACGTCGACGGCGAGTAATCCCAGCCGGGCGGAATCGCGCGCGTGTCCATCATGCCTTCGTGGCTCATGCCCGGCATCATGGGAACGAGCACGCTGAACATGATCACGAGGGCGCCGACTGCGGTGTCGTTCAGATAAGCGGCCGCGCTCGGCGCCCAGAAGATGAGCGGCGCAAAAAGCAACCAGAGGCCGAGCAGCGCGTTCATCCACTGGGCCCAGCGGGTGCGCCGGGCGAGCGACAGGGCGCCAAAGAGGACGACGAGCGCCCCGCTTGCGATATCGCTCCACGCCATGGCAACGGCCCGCCATTCGGGCGACGCGAGCCCGCGCTCCTGCGTCACCCGCATGACCTCGTCGCTGAACGGGCCCGGGTCGACGAGCCCGAGCAGCGAGGGGCTGGTCATGAGCCACACGCCGAGAAAGACGTTTACAAAGTGCGCCCAGAGCGCCTTACGGTGCGCGGCGAGCATCATCTGCTCGTGCTCGCCCGTCATCGAGCCATGGTCCCTCATGTCCTCGGCCTCGAGCAAGATTAAGTCCCATAAGCACTACGAGGCGATGCGGTAAAGTATCGCCATGGCCGATTGCTGCCAAGACAAGAGCTGCGCGCTCGAGCGGCTGCGCGGTCGCCAGAGCAGCACGCTGAAAACCGTTCTGTGGATCAACGCTGTCATGTTCGTCGTCGTGCTGGCGGCAGCGCGGTACGCGTCCTCGACCGCACTTCTCGCCGACTCGCTCGACAACCTGGGCGACGCGCTGACGTATGCGCTCAGCCTCTATGCCGTCGGCCGCGGCGGGCGGGCGAAGGGCGGGGTGTCGATGCTCAAGGGAACGCTGATTCTCGGTGCGGCGCTCTTCGTCGTCGCTCAGATCGGCTACAAGATCTTGCATCCCGGGGTGCCGCTATTCGACGCGATGGGCATTGTCGGCGCTCTTGCTCTCGCCGCGAACGGCGCTTGCCTTGCGCTCCTGTGGCGGCACCGCCACGAGGACGTCAATATGTCGTCGGTGTGGGAATGCTCGCGCAACGATATCGCGGCCAACCTCGCGGTGCTGCTCGCTGCCTTTTCGGTCTGGCTCGTCAGCTCCGGATGGCCGGACCTCGTCATCGGATCGCTGCTTGCCCTGCTCTTCCTCCACTCCGCGGCCCGCGTGTTTCGGGCCTCCTTTTCCGCCCTGCGCGCGGCCGCCTAAGAGTTTGCGCTAGATCAACTGATGCGCAGGTATCGATGCGCAGCATGTCCATGGCCCAATGAGCACCCCTCCGGCCCCCGTCGAGTTCCAGGCGGTTCATGACCGTTTTCGGCCAGAGGTCCTGCGCTATCTGACGCGCTTCGTCGGCGAGGCCGAAGCCGAAGACCTGACGCAGAGGGTGATGATCAAGGTGAGCGAAGCGCTGCCCGGGTTTCGCGGCGATTCGACCATTTCCACGTGGATCTACCGCATCGCCACCAATACGGCTTTGGACAAGCTGCGCCGCAAGGCGGCGCCGACATTGACCGAGGAGGAGCTGGAATCCGAAGGCCACGTCCCGCGGGAAGCGCAAGCGCCATCCGTCGAGAAAGCGGCCGTTCGGGAAGAGATGAACGACTGCATCCGCGAGTTCATCGAGCATCTGCCGCAGAACTACAAGACGCCGATGCTGCTGAGCGAGCTGGAAGGCCTCAAGAACGACGAGATCGCGGGCATCCTCGGCCTGAGCCTCGATACGGTGAAGATCCGCCTGCACCGCGCGCGCGAGAAGCTGCGCAAGGAATTGCAGGCCGGCTGCAACTTTTACCGCGACGACTGTAACGAGCTCGCCTGCGACCGCAAGCCGGCCGCGGTCATCAAATTTAGCCCTCGCAAGTAGTTCGTATCCTTTCCGGCCGATGCCTCGTCTAAAGGGGGCAACGGAAAGGAGCACATCATGACAACGAACGTCGGAACGGCGGATCGCGTGATCCGCATCCTGTATCCATTTGCGCGGCTCTCTCGTCTAAAGCGAAACACACAACCCGCGGAGATCACCATGAGTAATGCCTATACGCCGGATTTTTCGCTCGAGGTTCAAGGGATCAAGGGCACTTGCCCGGTCGGCGAGCGGTACGCGAAGGAGCAGATGGCGAAGAAAACCGTTCCCGTATTTTCTTGCGAGGGACCGTGTATCCGGGGCGAAATCGCAAGGTTGGCCGCAAACCTGGTTGCTAAAGAGGTGCCCGGCCTCGCGCGCACTTGCCATGCGGAAGCGTTCTTGGTCCCGCATTCCTCGATGGCGGCTTGGGTGAAGAGCGCCGAGAAGAGCGTGATGATCGACGGCTGCTTCCTCAAGTGCCACGGCCGGGTGCTCAAGAAGTTCGTTCCGGAGGAAAAGGTGATCCACATCGACGCCATGCCTTTCTACAAGAAATACACCGACGTCTTCCTGATCGACGATGTCCCGGAAGAGGATCGCAAAGCCACTGCGCGCCTGGTCGCCGACAGGATCATCGCGAAGCTGAAGCAGGAGCTTTCGCTGGAACCCCAAACGGTATAGCGAGGAGCGAAACATGTCGCAACTCACACCGCGCGAACGTGCGCTCGTATCCCTCGGTGCCGCCATGGGCGGCAACTGCATCTCGTGCATCGAGCACCACATTCCCGCTTCAAGAACCGCGGGACTCACCGAGGCCGAGATCTCCGAAGCGATCGACCTTGCGGACGCGGTTCGCCAGGTGCCGGCGCGCAAGACTCTCGAGGCCGCGGCCGCCCTTCTCTCGAATTCACCGCGCGCAGCGGCGAAACCGGCCTGCTGCGGCTAGCCCGCCGCTCTTATTAGGAGCACATCATGGACTTCTGGACTTACTTCAACGGCTTCTGGATTTTTCCGCTTCTCTGCCTGGTCTTCATGGCGGTGATGATGCTCGGCTGCCACGGCACGCGCTTTGGATGCGGCCACGGCGCATCGGACGGCGATCGCCGCCCCGAGGAGCGGAAGCCGCTCTACGGCGGCGATGCCATAAGACACCAGGCGCGCGGCTGGCTTGAGTCCCTTTCCCTCGGCCCAGGCGCGTTGCCGGGCGTGATGGTTCCCTCCTTGCGGAAAGCCGGCTTCAGCTTGGCCAGCGTTTCGATGTCCTTTCTCAGATCAGGCCGCGGCGTATTCGTCGAAGGCGCGCAGCGCATCGCCGCCGTAGACGACCGCCGGGCCGCCGCCCATGTAAACGGCAAGCGCCACGGTTTCGACCACCTCTTGGCGCGTCGCACCGGCTTTGCGCGCCCCGCGCGTGTGAAACGCGACGCAGCCCTCGCAGTGAACTGCGATGCCGATGGCCAGCGCCATCAGCTCTTTGGTCTTCGTGTCGATCGACTTCGGCGCGGTTGCGGCGAGCGATAGGGCGCCGAACGCTTTTACCGCCTCCGGCGCTCCCTCCCGCAGAAGCGCGAGGCCCGCAAGCACTTGGTCGGCCGCATGCGCATAGGGTTTATCCATGATCCGCCTGCCATGCTGCACCTTTCCGGCGAAACGCTATTGACCTCGGTCAACGAAGCGGTTTCGTCCCACGGATGAACGCGCTCATGAATTTGCCGTCCACCTGCGGGCCGATGACGCTCGCATCCATTCCCTTGTCCGCGAGAAAGCCTTTGGCGTCCCCGGCGCGGTAGATCCGGGTCGGCTCGATGTCGATGTCCTGAAAGCCCGCCGCAGCGAGCTTCGCGCGGTATTCGTTTTCTTCCAGCGCGCCGGCAACGCATCCTACCCACAGCAGCATGCTGCTGCGGATCTCGGCAGGCACCGCACCCCGCGTTACCACGTCGGACACGGCGAAGCGGCCGCCCGGCTTGAGAACCCGGAACGCTTCGCGCAGCACGGCGTCCTTGTCCGCCGCGAGGTTGATGACGCAGTTCGAGATGATGACGTCGACGGAATTGCCGGGCAGCGGGATGTTCTCGATATCGCCTTTGAGGAACTCGACGTTCTGCGCTCCGGCCTTGCGCTTGTTCTCCTGCGCGAGCGCGAGCATCTCGTCGGTCATGTCGAGTCCGTACGCCTTACCCGCCGGACCCACGCGCTTCGCGGAAAGCAGGACGTCGATGCCGCCGCCGGAACCGAGATCGAGTACCACTTCCCCGGGCTTCAGCTCTGCCAGCGCCGTGGGATTGCCGCAGCCGAGCGAAGCGAGCACCGCGGCCTCGGGCAGGTCGCCCGTCTGCGCGGCATCGTACAGGTTGCTAGTGATGGGATCGCAGCAGTCACTCCGACTGCAGCAGGATGTCTTCGTCCCGCTGGACACATTCAGCGCCGCTTGCGCATAGCGCTCTTTCACGACTGCCTTGATATCGACCTTCGCCATCGGCTTCTCCTGTGGGGAATCCGGCGCCCGTGGTGAGCACCGGAGCAAAACCGCCGCCGGGGGTGCGGGATCAGCTCCTGAGCGACATGGATGCCGGCCTGCACTTCGCTCCACACGCGCCGGGTCAGCTTGTCGCCGCGATAGGCGGCCTTGCTGCCGAAGCCGGCTGCCGGCTTGAAGAAGAGCTTGCGGCGGTCCGCCCACAGCTCCTCGGCGAGCGCGGCGGTCACCAGCCGTGTGCGCGGCACGCCGCGCAGCAAAACTTCAATCGCCTCGCGCCGCACTCCCAGGGCCGCAAGCCGGGACTCATCGCTCAGAACGGCAAGATTTCGCTTGTCCGCGTAAAGCGCATGCGCCCGCGGGTGCGGAGTGACGACCGCCGCCCCGGCCAGATACGCGGCGCGAAGCGCTGCATGCGCGGCCTCTTGCAGCGAGAAATCCGTCATCCGGTTGCAGACGAGGTCGATCGGCCCGTTCGCGTCGCGAAGCTCTCCGTCCCGGAAAGTGAGCTGCTCGGGAGCGAGGACCCAAGCCTGTACCCCGAAGCTGCGGAAGAGCCGCTCGAATAGGAGAAATTCGGGATGGAGAAATTGCTCCTCGGGCCGGTCGTCGACGATGGCAATGCGCGCAGGAACGCCGCCCCGGCCGGCGAGCCGCCACTCCTCGATGAACATCTCGAAGATCGTGCAATCGAGCCGCTCCGCAGGAACGGGACCGCTCACCAGGCTCGCGACATCCTCGCAGCAGGCCCGCTGCGCCCTGCCCAGCACCGCGTTCAGCAAGGCGCCGCCCGCATTGGTGTTGATCTCGATCAGCTTGGGCCCGGCGGCACCCAAATGAAAGTCGTAGCCGGTGAATACGCCGCGTGCGCCGGGGTCGAAGCGCGCAATGTCGGGCGCATACGAGAGCACTTGCTCGCGGTACGCCGGCAAAGCGACCACTTCTTCGACGGCGGCGATGATCTTCGCCATCTGGTCCACCTTGCGGCGGGATACGTACACGGGCAGCGCCGCGAAAAGATGGGGGCATCGCTCTTCGATCAGCGCCGACAACCCCCGGGCCGCGGGATCGTCGTCTATCGCCTGGCGCAGCGCCTCGCGGTCCAGGCTGACGCAGAAGCAGTCCGTGTTCAGCGCCTCGATCATGCGCTGCCTGCTTCATACCAGTGGCGCGTCCGGTTCACGATCGCCACCACCGAGAGCATCACCGGCACCTCGACGAGGACTCCGACGACGGTAGCGAGCGCCGCTCCGGAATCGAAGCCGAAGAGCGTGATGGCGGCCGCCACGGCCAGCTCGAAGAAATTGCTCGCGCCGATGAGCGCCGAAGGACCTGCGACGCTGTGCGCGACCCGCAGCCGCCGGTTGAGCCAGTAGGCGAGCGCCGAATTGAAGTACACCTGGATCACGATCGGCACCGCGAGCAGCGCGATGACGAGCGGCTGCGCGAGGATCTGCCGGCCCTGGAACCCGAACAGCAGAACGATGGTCGCGAGCAGCGCCGCGGTCGAGAAAGGCTGGATGCCATGCAGCGCGGCCTGCAGCCTTGCCGCGCCGCCGCGCAGCAGCAGCGCGCGCCAGGCCTGCGCGATGATGACCGGAATGACGATGTAGAGCAGCACCGACATGAACAGCGTGTCCCACGGCACCACGATCGCCGACAGCCCGAGCAGCAGGCCGACGATGGGCGCGAAGGCGAAGATCATGATCGTGTCGTTCAGCGCCACCTGGCTCAGCGTGAAGTACGGGTCGCCGTGCGTGAGCCGGCTCCAGACGAACACCATCGCAGTGCACGGCGCCGCGGCGAGCAGGATCAGCCCGGCGACGTAGGAATCCACCTGCTCTGCCGGCAGGTACGGCGCGAAGATCTGGCGCAGGAACAGCCAGCCGAGCAGCGCCATCGAGAACGGCTTCACCAGCCAGTTGATGGCGAGCGTCACGCCGATCCCGCGCCAGTGCTCCTTCACCTGCCCCATCGCGCCGAAGTCGATGCGCAGGAGCATCGGGATGATCATCACCCAGATCAGCACGCCGACCGGAACGTTGACCCGCGCCACCTCGAGCCGGCCGAGCGCCTGGATCGGCGCCGGCGCCAGCTCGCCGAGGGCGACGCCCGCGACGATGCATAGAAACACCCAGACGGTCAGCCAGCGCTCGAAGAAGCCGATGGCGAGCTTCCGTTCCCCCGGGATTGCGGCGACGCCGGTGCTCACGTTCGAGCCGTCTCGATGAAATGGCGTATGCGAGCGGACAACCGTGTGAACGCGTCCAGAAACGCCTCGCGCTTCTCCTCATCGCTGCCCTGCACGGCGGCCGGATCGGCCACGCCCCAGTGAGCGGTGACCGGACGGCCGGGCCAGATCGGGCAGAGTTCTGCCGCCGCGCTGTCGCACACCGTGAAAACAAAATGCATCTCGGGCGCGCCGGGCTTCGCGAACTCGTCCCAGCTCTTCGAGCGCAGGCCGGCGCTGCTGATCCCGCTCTTCGCGAGCAGTTCCAGCGCGAACGGATTCACCTTGCTGGCCGGACGACTGCCGGCGCTGAAGCCGCGAAAGCGCCCGCGGGCGATCGAGTTGAGGAACGCTTCGGCGAGGATCGAGCGCGCCGAGTTTCCGGTGCACAAGAAAAGCACGTTCTTCATCTGCGCCGCTGCGCCTTGGCGGCCGGCGCGCACGCCTGCCCGCCGCAGCAGTTCTCGGTGAGGTAGCCGACGAGCGCGTCCATGTTCTGAAAATCGGCCGAGTAGATGACGAAGCGCCCTTCCTGGCGGCCCTTTGCGAGGCCGGCGCGCGAGAGTCCGGCAAGGTGGAAGGAAAGCGTGGCCGGCGGCAGGCCCAGCTTTTCGCCGATGTCGCCGGCCGCCATGCCCTGCGGGCCGGCCTCGACCAGCAGCCGGTAGATCTTCAGACGGCTTTCCTGCGCGAGCGCGCCGAGGGCTTGTATCGCCTGCTTCGATTCCACATTTCCAATAATATGGAAACGTTAGCCGGATTGCAAGC
Organism: Betaproteobacteria bacterium; assembly: GCA_004297625.1. Classification (GTDB taxonomy): domain Bacteria; phylum Pseudomonadota; class Gammaproteobacteria; order Burkholderiales; family SG8-39; genus SCGC-AG-212-J23. The sequence goes on from SCTY01000064.1 coordinate 30,243, forward strand.
ACGGTGCAGGCCATTTGATCGCGCTCAAATGCCGGTCGCAGCGAATGACGCCACGGCTGCCGGTCGACAGGCCGCGCCTCATCCACACCTCCAGCGCTCCGGCCTAAAAGACCCGGCGCCGGGCGCGCCGGCACCCCAGAAAGCGTTGACTTGTATCAAAAGGGCGGTATGCGACCCGCATACATTCAGGATACCGATGCTACGGAACAGCGGTCAGTCGCTCAGCTCAAGGCTGATCCTCGGCTTCCTCCTGGTCGCCATCCCGGCGGTTGCGGTCGTGGGCGCGATCAGCTTTTACGCGCTGCGCGATTTGACCTTGGCGAACCAAGACCTCCAGGAGATCAGTCGCTCGCTGGAAGCCGTTCGTGACCTGGAGGGCGGCGTCGGGCGAGCCCTGATGCCGGTCAGCGAGTTTGTGGCTTATGGTGCATCGGGACAGGACCGGCTGTTCGAAGCCCAGATGGGAGAAATTGAAAAGCAGCTACAGGGCTGTGGAAACACCGCATGCCATGGCGCGTCCGCGCAACCCCGGGAAATGGCGCAAGGGCTCATGCCGTATTTCCGGACAATCAAGAATCGTGCATCAATCGTCTTTAGTGCAGACACGGAGAACGCGGACAGAATTCGCCTCTTTCGCGAAATCACCGTGCAGGGTCGAGAGGTAAGCCGCCAATTGGAGCACATGTCTTTGGCTCTTCTCGGCAGGGTGGAGGCCTTGCAGGAGAAAACGCAGCAGGTATACCAGCGCGCATGGAACCTGATCTTGGGCGCCATCGCCCTCGTCGGCGGCTTCGCCGTCCTGATTGCGTACCTCATGTCACGCGAATTGGCCCGTCCGATCCGTGAGCTCGTGTCGGGCACCCGGCACGTAATGCGAGGCGATCTGAATCATCGCGTCACAGTGAAAGAAAAAGGCGAAATCGGCGAGCTGGTGCAATCCTTCAACGCGATGGCCCAGGAGATCGGCGAGCACCGCGGGCGCCTCGAAAGATTGGTTCAGGCGAGGACCGCGGAGCTCGGGCAGGCGCACCAGTCGTTGATGCGATCGGAGAAGCTCGCATCGATCGGCGTACTGGCTTCAGGGGTGGCCCACGAGCTCAACAACCCGCTCACCAGCATCCTCATGAACGTGAATCTGCTGATGGAAGACGTGGAAGACAGGTCCGATCTGCACCGCGAATTGAAGCGCGTGAGCGACGACGCGCTGCGCTGCCAGCGCATCATCAGCGACCTCAGGGATTTCTCGCACCGCCATGAGCTGGAGATCGGCCCCTGTGATCTCAACGATGTGGTGAGCGACGCGCTGGCTTTGATAACCCGTCAGCTGCGCCTCCAGAACATCGCGCTTACGCGGAACCTCTTTGAGCGAATGCCATCCGTGTCGTGCGATCCGGATCGAATACGGCAGGTCCTGATGAACGTCTTTGTCAACGCCATTCAGGCGATGCCCGAAGGCGGAGCTCTGAGCGTTGCAACGGCCTTTCGGGAAGGCTGCGCGATGGTCACCGTCACCGACAGCGGTCCCGGAATCCCCAGCGATATCAGGAACAGGATCTTCGATCCGTTCTTCACCACCAAAGCGGAAGGAACCGGGCTCGGGCTTTCGATCGTTTACGGAATCATGGAAGAGCACGGCGGCAGGGTGGAGATCGACGGCGCGGCCGCCGCCGGCACCGCAGTACGACTCCTGCTGCCGACGCAGGAGGGCTTCAAGTGATGTCGGCGCCGGAACAGGCGTCCCGCGGCAAGATCCTCGTCGTCGATGACGAGGAGCGCATCTGCGCGGCGATCAAGAAGGCTCTCGGGCGCGTGGGTTACGGCGTCGACGCGAGCACCGATGCGATTGCGGCATTGGAGACGATCCGCAAGGGCTCCTACGACATGGTGATCTGCGACATCAAGATGCCCGGCATGGACGGGTTGACGCTGCTCGAGCGCATCAAGAACCACGACTCCGGCATTCTGGTGCTCATGATCACCGGCTACGCCTCCATTGAGTCAGCGGTCGAGGCGATGAAGAAGGGCGCACAGGAGTACATCGCCAAACCTTTTCAGCCTGCGCAGATCCGGCTGCTCGTCGAGCGCGCGTTTGAAAGAAGACGGCTCCTCGACGAGAACGTTTATCTCAAGCGCGAGCTGAAGCAGCTCGAGGGCGGCGATGTCGTGATCGGGAAAAGCGCCGAGATGCAGCAGGCATTCGAGCTGGCGATGAAGGTGGCGAAGACCGACTCTTCGGTGCTGATCACCGGCGAAAGCGGCTGCGGCAAGGAAATCGTCGCCCGGATCATTCATTTTCACGGTCCGCGGGCGAGTGGACCGTTCGTGACGGTGAACTGCTCAGCCATCCCGGAGCACCTTCTGGAGAGCGAGTTGTTCGGTCACAGGAAGGGCGCCTTTACCGGCGCGCTTTATTCGAAGCGCGGAAGCTTCGAGCTTGCGAACGGCGGGACCTTCTTCCTCGATGAGATCGGAGACATGCAGCCCAGCCTGCAGGCGAAGATTCTCAGGGTGCTGGAAGAAAAGAAGGTGAAAAAAGTCGGTTCCGAAGAAGCGACCAGCGTCGATACGCGGGTGATTGCGGCCACGAACAAGCGACTCGCGGCGGAGATTCGCGAGGGACGTTTCCGCGAGGACCTCTATTACCGATTGAATATCGTTCAGATCGCGATCCCCCCCTTGCGGGAGCACAAGGTCGATATCCCGCTGCTCGCCCGGCATTTTCTCAAGCGCTTCAGCGCCGACATGAAGAAGCCGGTCAGCGACTATGCCGAAGGCGCCCTCGAGCTTCTGCTGCGCTACAACTGGCCCGGAAATGTAAGGGAGCTCAAGAACGCCGTGGAGCGAGCGGTCATTTTCGCGGCGCCCGGAGAGCCCATCCGCGCGAGCCATCTTCCGCCGCAATTGGCCGCCGAGCCCTCGCAGCCGTCGCGCCCGGCGCCGGGAGTATTCCGCAGCCTCAAGGAAATGGAGCTGGCCTACATCAGGCAAGTGCTGGAGGCGTGCGGCGGCAACAGAGCGAAAGCTTCAGAAGTTCTGGATATCGCGCCCTCGACGATCTGGCGCAAGCTGCCCGGCGAAGATTCGTAGCGTTCGCTGCTGCAGGGTTCCGTCATTGCAACCTGCAATGGCATTGCAGAATGAAACGCCACAAAGCGGTTCGCAAACCCGCTCCTCCGTAGCGGACCCCGTCAAATCAGCGAGTTGAAGGCCACAGGCGCCGCGCGCACGGCTGGCATTGATCGTGCCTACGGTTTGGTACGTGGCATGAAAACAAAACCAGCCGCCCGCAAAAGCCGGCCGCGAATCCTGCGCCGCGAAGACTCATTGAAGTCCCGCCTATACCGCGGGATCTGTATGCGGGTTCTATACGAGTGCGACGGGCTTGAGATTCTGCGGACCGAGATGGAGCCCGGAGCCCTGCTCGATGACGCAGACATCACGAAACGGCGCGCGCTGCATTTCGTGATCGGCGGCAGCCCCGTTTTTCATGTCGCGAGCCAGAGCAGCGATCTCATGCCCGGCGACAGCATCGCCTTGCACGAGGGGCAGCACTGCACAGTGTCGAATCCCGCTTCCTCGTGCTCAAGCATTCTGAGTTTCTTGTTCAAGAATTCGAGCTCATGCCAGTCAGCCGGCGCGTTTGGCCGGGGCATCGCCAAAGCCACAGATCGGGGGTAGCGTGGAACTGTCCAGAAGGAAGTTTCTCCAGGGACTCGGTGCAACCAGCGGAATCGCGGCGCTTGATCTGCAACTGCCCGCCGTCGCGGCAGCTGCGGAAGCGGCACGCAAGAAGCCGCGCGCGAGCAAGTCGCCCGAGGTAAAGCACGTCAAGACCGGCTGCGCGATCTGTCCGAACTTCTGCGGCATCGATGTCACCGTGGCCGGCGGCGTCATCCGGACGATTTATCCGGACGCCGAACGCGCCGACTACTACAACCACGGCATCTGCCCGAAGGGCGCTTCGGGCATGTACAACACCTACGATCCGTACCGGCTGAAAAAGCCGTTGATGCGCACCAATCCGAAAAAGGGCCCCAACGAGGATCCGCGCTGGGTGGAGATCAGCTGGGACGACGCCTTCCGCTCGATTACCGCACGCCTTGCGAAGATCCGCGCGGAAAACCCTGCGAAGCTCATCTGGCAGCACGGCCAGGGCAAATACCTGATCCAGGAACAGTACGCCGTCGCGTTCACGAAGGCGTTCGGCACGCCGAACATGGTGCACCGGACTACGGCATGCGAAGCGGCGCGGCACGTCGCCGACGAGCTTACGTGGGCGAGCGGGGGAATCACCCCGGACCTCAAGTACTCGAAGCTGCTGCTCAATTTCGGCGCGAACTATCACGAGGGCGAGCAAACCGCGCGCTGGCTCGATTGGCAGACCGCGATGAGCCGCGAGCAGGGCCTGAAAGTCGTCGTCGTTGAACCCCGCTTGTCCGGCGTAGCGGCAAAGGCCGACGAATGGGTTCCGGTGCGTCCGGGCAAGGACCCGGTGATGCTTCTGGCCATGGCGAAGGTGCTCATCGACGCCGGCACGATCGACGAGCCCTTCCTTATCGAATACACCAATTCACCGCAGCTCGTCGACGAAGCGGGCAAGATCGTGAAGGGCACGGACGGCAAGACGCCGCTCGTGTGGGACACGGCATCGAACAGCGCCAAACTGTATACCGCCGGCGTCAAGCCCGCGCTGAAGGGCGCGTACAACGTGGACGGCAAACCGGTACGCACGGCGTTCCAGGTCCTTAGCGACAGTATCCGCGAGCTGACTCCCCAATACGCCGAAGAGCTATGCGGCGTGCCGGCGGCGACCATCGAGCGCCTTGCGCGCACCTTCGCAAAGGAAGCGCGCATCGGCGAGACGATCGAGCTCGACGGCCTGAAGCTGCGCTATCGGCCGGCGGTACTCTATACATTCCGCGGGCTTTCGGCCAAGGAGCACGGCGTCCAAGGCTGGCGCGCCGGCCTCATCGTCAACATGCTGGTCGGCTCGATCGACGCGGTGGGCGGCCTGCTTCTCGGCGGAGCGTACGCGCGGCCGCAATACTTCGACGTCAGCAAGTGCGAGTACCCGCCGACGCGGGCTGACCTCGCGCAAAGCGTGTTCTTTCCGTATGCGAACCATCACATTGCGCAGACTCCGCAGCTCACGGTGATGGACCCGCCATCCTGGGGCCTCAAGTACACGCCGGAGATGCAGATCTTCTACGCCACCAATCGCCCGGTCTCGATTCCCGACTCCTGGAGGCAGTTCGAGGGACTGACGAAGACCTTCAACGTCGTGATCGACGTGGTGATGTCGGAGAGCTGCTGGTACGCCGATATCGTGCTCCCCGACAAGACCTACCTCGAGTCCTGGCATTTCGCGCCGACGCGCGGTACGCCCGAAGCCGGCCACAGCGCGATCCGCCAGCCGATCGTGAACCCCTACAACCTCGAGCAGGACGCCTTCACCATCATGTGGGAGCTCATGAAGCGGCTCGGCCTGCGCGAGCGCTACATCGACGAGATCAACAAGTCCTGGGGCCTCAAAGAGGTGAAATTCAAGCCGGGCCGCGACTACACGCCGCGCGAGAGCGTGGAAGTCATCTGGGCCGATAAGACCAAGAAGGATTTCGCGGTCGCCGTGGAGAAGGGTTTCGTCGGCAGCAAGAAGAGCGCGAAGAGCAAGTACCTCACCGGCGCCGAGGACAAGTTCAAGGGTCCGGGGAAGCCGAAGATGAAGCTCTACGCCGATCAGCTGATCGACAGCTACTACAAGGTCGAAGGCATCGCCAAGAAGAACAATCTCACCAGGATCGACCTGGCGAAGTACAAGATCGCCTATTCGCCGCTGCCGACGAAGGAACATGCCTTCCCGACGCCGCACCGCGAGGCGACCGGCTATCCGCTGTACCTGATCACGCACAAGCGGATGTACCGCAACCAGTCGGCCTTCACGGCGAACAACGCGATCCTCAACCAGGCGCTGGGTCCCGACGCCGCGATGAATTACGTGCAGCTCAATACGACTACCGCCCGCGAGCTCGGCATCAAGAGCGGCGATGCGGTCACGCTCGAGACCCGCATAGGGAAAGTCGGCGGCACCGCTCAGGTCGTCGAGGGCATCCGCCCGGATACGGTCGCCGTGTCGTACCACTACGGCACGTTCAGCCCCGGGTTGTCGGCGGCAGCGCGCAAGGGCACGTGGATCAACCAGGTATTGGAAAACCATCCCGACCTGATCTCCGGCCACAACTCGTTCAACGACACGAAGTGCAAGCTGTACAAGGCGTAAGGGGCGAACACTGACGAAGCTCGCACGGCTCATCGATCAAAAGCGCTGCATCGGATGCCGTTCCTGCGTGGCCGCGTGCGCCACCGAAAACCACTTCACGCCGGACGCGCCCTGGAATTTCATGGTCGAGTACGAGGTAGGCGCTTATCCGGCGGTGAAGAAAATCTACAACACGATGAACTGCATGCATTGCGAGGCGCCACCGTGCAAGGCCGCTTGCGACGCCATGGGCGCGAAGGCCATCAGCAAGAACCAGTTCGGCGTGGTGCTCGTCGATTACAACAAGTGCCTCGGCTGCGGCAACTGCGTCGCCGTGTGCCCCTACGGCACGATCAGCCTGAACCGCGAAGTGCGGGATCTGAATCCCGGACTTGGCAAAGCGGGCGCGGAGACCATTCCTGCGAAGGATCGTCATCCGACGCACCGCAAGAAGGCCAGGGTCGCGGAGAAGTGCACCTTCTGCGCGCACAAGCTCGACAAGGCGGTCGCTGACGGAAAGGTGAATCTCATCGGCCTGGCGCAGGAGTACACGCCGGCCTGCGACATCGTGTGCCCGACGCAGGCGCGGGTGTTCGGAAACATCGACGATCCGAACTCCGAGATCTCGAAACGCATCGCCGCCACCGGAGCGAAGCAGATCAAGAAGCAGTTCGGCACGGGCCCGCAGGTCTACTACGTGCTCGAGGAAGGAGCCCTGTCATGAGGCGCGCGATCACAGCGTTGGCGATTGGTCTAACGGCAGTAACAATGTCCGCCGTAGCGGCCGGCACGGGAAAGAACTCGCTCGATCCGCTCAAGGGACGGTTCCACGTACAGCATACCCGGAAGCTGAAGCAGGATTGCGGCTCTTGCCATGCCGATGCGCAAAAGGACGTGCTGTACGCACGCAAGGATCGGCCGCTACCTGCAGGAATGCCGGGGCCCGTGGATCGCAATGTTTGCCTCTCCTGCCACGAGCCGACGAACAAGAAGGCGCCTTGGTACGGCCGCGCGGCAAAGTGAGCGACGCTGGAAACGGCGCCGCGGCCGCCGGCCGGCGCAGCGCGCTGTACTGGCTGCTCGGCGATATCGCGCTCACCAGCCCCGACGCGGTATTTGTCGCGCGCCTGCGGCACGAGTTGCAGCCGGAGGCCGATGAAGCAGACCCGCTGGCGGGACGGCTTGGCGAGCTGTGCGCTTCACTTCCGGAAATCCACGAGGCCCGCGAGATCGAGCGCCTCGCCGTCGAATACGCGCGCCTCTTCGGGGGGCTGAAGGAAGGCTACGGGCTGCCGCCGCCGTTCGAATCAGCTTGCAGCGGATCGCTCGCAGCGCCCGAAGTCGCGGTCGCGGTGGCCGAGCGGTATGCCGAAGCCGGGTTTCCATCGATCGTCAACGGGGCGCCCGCAGACCACCTCGGCGTCGAGCTGAGGTTTCTCTCGGTTCTCTGCTACGCGGAGATGCAGGCGCTGCAAAGCGGGCAGACGGCCGAGGCGGCGCGCTCCACCGAGCTTCGGCGCGAATTCCTCAGCGATCATATCGGCCGCTGGGCGCCGAAACGCTGGCGCCATACCGCGGCGGCGGCCGAGCAGGCGTTCTACCGATTGACGGCCGATATGGCGCTCGACGCGCTTCTCGAAGAGAGCGTCGCTTCTAAGCGAGCTTCATGACCACCATGCCCAGCACGTTCGCCGCGGAGTCGGCGCGGTCGGACATGTTGGAGATGTGGCGGTAGACCTCGCGCCGGTAGAAGAGCGCGGGAAGCAGCGCCGGCTCCGTCGCGCGGGCGAAGAGGTCCTTGATGGCGGTGCGGTAGAGCCGCTCCACCTCGCGCTCCTTCTGGCGCACTTCGCGCGCGTGGTCGCCCGCCACGCGCGCGTTCTTCGCCAGGCGCAGCATCGCAGCCTCGAGCTCCTGCGCCTGCTCGCGCACGAGCTCGACCATGCGCCGGATGTAGTCGTCCGCGCCGACCTTGAGAATGCTCATCTCCTCCAGGGTGGTCAGCGCGTAGATCACCATGTCCTCGCAGCAGTGCGACAGGTTGAAGATGTCCTCGCGGTCGAGCGGCGTGATGAACGTCCGGTGCAGCTCGTCGATCAGCACGCGGCGCAGCTCGCTCGCGTCGTCGGCGAGCGCGCGCAGCGCCTCGATCGTCTGCGCGTCCACGCGGTCGAGCATGCTCTCGAGGTAGCGCACGCCCTCGACGGTCTTGGCCGCCTGGCGGACCAGCATCGAGATGAACTTGTTGCTCTCGCTCAAGCCCCCGTCGAACCAGCTCACCGCCAGCCTCCCTGCCGCAATGCCGCGTCGGTGAGGTAATAGAGCGGCGCGGCGAGGAGCGCCGTTGCCGGCACGGTGAGCGCCCACGCAGCGGCCAGCTCGCCGAGCACCGCCCAGCGCACCTTGGATTTGCGCTCGGCCGCGCCCGCGCCGAGGATCGCCATGCTCACCACCTGCGTGGAGCTGACCGGGCCCCCGGCGAAAGATGCGCCCAGGATCACCGCGGCCGAAGCCACCTGCGAAGTGAAGGCGTGGATCGGACCGACGCGGTAGAACCGCGCACCGAGCGTGCGGATGATCCGCCAGCCCCCGGACGCGGTCCCCAGGGCGATGGCCGAGGCGCTCGCGACCACCACCCACCAGGGAACGAAAAACGCCGGTATGAAGCCGAGCGTCACCAGGCCGAGCGAAATCACGCCCATGGTCTTCTGCGCGTCGTTCGCGCCGTGGCTGAGCGCGAGCGCCGCCGCCGTGACGATCTGCGCGCGCGAGAGGGCGACGTTCGCCCTCGGCGTCGCAGCGCGCAGCAGCCAGCGCGTCGCCTGCATGACCAGGAGCGCGACGCCGAACCCGAGCAGCGGCGATACGAGAAGCGCGATCCCGATCTTCCACAAGCCGTGGGCTTGGATCTCCGCGGTGCCCGACCCCGCCGCGACGGCGCCCACGATGCCGCCGACGAGCGCGTGCGACGAGCTCACCGGAAGCCCGAGGTACCAGGTGGCGAGATCCCACAGGCTCGCGGCGAGAAGCGCGGCGAGCACGACCGCGATGCTGACCGCGTGCGGCTCGGCGATGCCCTCGCCGATGGTCTGCGCGACCGCGACACCGAGCACGAACGGCCCCGCGAGGTTGGCGGCCGCGGCGAGCACGAGCGCGCCCCGCGGGCTCATCGCCCGCGAGGCGATGATGGTCGCCACCACGTTGGCGCTATCGTGAAAGCCGTTCAGGAAGTCGAAGAGCAGCGCGACACCGAGGAGGATGAGGAGCAGCGTCACGGCTTGCCCATGATCACGCAGGCGCGAGCCGCCGGCTTGATCCCGGTCAACCCCTACACTGCCGCGCGCGTCTGCCGAGGATTGGCGGAGAGTGAGTCCGCCTGAATGCCCTCTAAGCTATTGATCGAGGGTAAATCTTCCCGCGAATCATACAGCTACCCACATTCCTATACCCACAAGCGCACGTCGGATCAGGAGCATGTCGCCCTTCTCAATTGCTCGTCCACTTTGGAATATCGCCTCGCGAGGTCGGGTGCTTATTCGACCCATACGCTCGCGCTGCGCTTCACGCGCAGCTTTCAATTCGTATGCTCGCCGAAAGTGAAAGGACGAAATTTTGGGATACCGCTAAGGCGTCGCCAACAGCTTCTTGCCCTTTTCCGTAATCAACAGTCGGCCGTTTGGCGATTCCACTAAGCCATGCGCGACCAGCCGACTTTTGTTGAATGGCGGAATTGATTCTGCGCCTTGGCTGGCCTGTTTGAGCCACTTGAGATCGTCGGCGCTTAACTGAAGTCCGCCAACCTTGCTCTTTCTCTCGCTTTTAGACATCGCGCAAGAATAACCTCCTTCCCTGTCAGAAAACGCCACGTGCGGTGCGGGGAAATATTGAAATCGTTCGCGCGCCTGATGCCGCGCGCTGCCGCCCGGCGGCGGCTCTTGTGGCGGAATTCCGGGCGGAGAACCGGGGCGCGGAGGGTCCTCGATGGGCTCGTGCCCGGGCATCGGTGGGCGTTCCGTAGGCGGAGGCTTGGGCGCCGGTGGCGTCTCGGGAACCTCTTGAAGCCAAGTCCCAGCTTGGAGAAAAGACGCAAGGCCGCCCCGAGGCACTGCAATTATTGCCTGGCCTGTACGCATCAACGGGTTACGTGCTCGCGATATCCGTGAATGCGGCCCGCCCGGACGCGAACTCCCCGGGACTGGCAATTCGCACGTCGCGGCTCATCGCTTCGCTGACTTTCATGGGAATCTCCTCGGGGACATCTCTTGCTCCATGCAACCGGCATGCCTCTTGCGGGCCATATGCGCATGGGCCTGCGCGAAATCCCCGCTAAGGAATGGCCGATTTTCCTCGCCAAGCTTGGACGCGAGCACCGCGCCTGGCTTGCGACCGTGGATCGTGGCGGCAAGGTTGAGGCGCGCGAACAGCCGCTCGAGTCCATTGCGGCCGACCGGGGTATCGACATACGCATCGGCCATAAGGCATTCCACGTGAACGAGCCACAAGCGGTGCGCGTGGAAGAAACCGCGGAAGGAGCAACCCAGGCCGTGCAGATCGACGACGCTACGGGGCGTAGTCTCACTCTGCGCTTTCGCACCGCCGTAGCTCCCGGCGCGCTCGACGGCTTGGCGCCGGGCGAGACCTGAGCGGCGAAAACCCTTCCAGGGTTGGGGTGGAATGGGGCTTGCATCCCTGCTCAGCGGTCCCAGAGCAGCCAAAGCCCCGAGGTCGTGAAGCAGGCGCAAGAAAAGCTCAGCGCCGCAGGCCATGACACCGGTGCCGCGGATGGCAAGCTCGGGCCGAAGACCCAGCCAGCGGACGGAAATCTCGCAATGGTCATGCCCGCAAGACCATCCGTGCTTCCCTGGAACAGCCCTTGCGGGAGCTACGTATCCGGCGTTTTTCGCACTCTGAATGATGAGATACCGCTCGCACTGGCCGATCGCCCTTCTCGCACTGATGGCGAGTGCGCTGGCGGCCTGCGAGCCGCGGCCGCCGAAGCCGAAGACCGCCGATGCTCAAACCCACATCTCGACTCAAGGAACCTCCCCTGAAAGCTCTAGCGATCGTACTTACCGGAATTGCGGTCTCCCTTCCTGCGGTGGCGCAAACGCGCGACGAGGGGCAGACAAATCACCCCGCTGATTCGAGCAAAGCGTATCGCTTGCTGTTCGCGACGGCCCTTGAAGCGGACTCGCAGTACCGCGTCGACATCGGCATTTCTCAGGACCACGACGGCAGCGTCAAAGTGAAGCCTCGCATCGCCGGCCCCGCCGGCAAGACGGTGCGCTACGAAGTCGACGTTCGCAGCGAGAGCCGGGGGGCGGCATCTGCGAACAGCAGCCAGTCGGGCAGCGTGCGTCTTGACGACAGCGGCAATGCGCAACTTTCGTCGAATGCCGTGACGCTGAGTCCTCGCGAGAAATACGAGATGACCGTCAGGCTCTTCGACGGAAACCGCCTCCTCGCCGAACAGTCGGCCCGCGTTCCCTAGTTCATCGTGGCTCGCGCGGGTTCTGCTGGCGCCCAGATCGCGCAAGCACTGCTCGCGCAATTCCCCGGTAAGTTGCTTGCAGTGGTTGATGTCTCGCTGCGGTGCCGGGCTCGTGCTGATATCGCGCTCGATGGGCTTTTCCTTGATCTTTTCGAGCGTCATGCACGGCGAGCGGGAAAGTTGAGTGCCCCTTCGCCTATTTAGGAGCATGGCGGGCCGCACTGCCAAGCCAGCCGCCGCCCCTGCAAGCGCTGTACCCATCGCGTCCGGAACGCAAGGGCGCAGTAGGGGTCAAACTGCATTCGCTGGCACGATGTTCGCAAGGTTCTGCCCATGGCAATCGAAGGACTGCTCCATGAGGGCTTTGTCACCGAGAAGGTGGACAACGTCATCAACTGGACGCGCGCGGGGTCGCTCTGGCCGATGAGCTTCGGCCTCGCCTGCTGTGCGGTGGAGATGATGCACGCCGCCGCCTCGCGCTACGACCTTGACCGCTTCGGACTGGTATTCCGCGCCAGCCCCCGGCAGTCCGATCTCATGATCGTTTCCGGAACGCTCTGCAACAAGATGGCCCCGGCGCTGCGCAAGGTCTACGACCAGATGGCCGAGCCGCGCTGGGTGATTTCGATGGGCTCGTGCTCCAACGGCGGCGGGCCTTACCACTATTCGTATTCCGTCGTGCGCGGCAGCGATCGCATCGTTCCCGTGGATATCTATGTGCCGGGCTGTCCGCCGACCGCCGAGGCGCTGCTCTACGGCATCATGCAGCTCCAGAACAAGATCAGGCGCACTAATACGATTGCGCGCTGAGGCGCGCTTCGAGCAATGAACCTCAATCTGACATCGCCGGCCTTTTCCAACGGTGGCGAGATTCCCGCCAAGCACACCTGCGAAGGCCCGGGCCTGTCCCCGATCCTCGCGTGGTCGGGCGTGCCCGCAAACGCGAAAAGCCTGGCGCTGGTCGTCGATGATCCCGACGCTCCCGACCCTGCGGCGCCGAAGCGGACCTGGGTGCACTGGGTGCTCTACAACATTCCGCCGGACGCGAGCCCGCTCGGCGAAGGCGCCAAGCGACTGCCCGGCGGCGCGCTGGAAGGACTGAACGATTGGCAACGCACCGGCTATGGCGGACCCTGCCCGCCGGTCGGCCGTCACCGCTACTTCCACAAGCTCTACGCGCTCGACACGGTGCTGCCAAACCTGGGACGGGTAACGAAGGACAAGCTCGAGGCGGCGATGAAGCCCCATATCATCGGCCACGCCGAGCTCGTCGGGACGTACCAGAAACGCAAGTAAATGCGCTCGCGCACAAAGTGAGGAAGCCATGGCACGCTGCGAAGTCTGCGGGAACGACTACGACAAGATCCTGTCGGTGAGCGTGAGCGGCGGCACGCCCCACGTCTTTGACAGCTTCGAATGCGCTATCCAGGCACTGGCGCCGCACTGCAGCCATTGCGACTGCCACATCATCGGTCATGGCGTTGAGGCGCATGACAAGATGTTTTGCTGTGCCCATTGCGCCAGGCAGTCCGGCGAGAAAGGGATGCGAGACCGGGACTAGCGGGGCGGCCGCGACTCGACCGCCTGGATCCGTCCGCTCAAGCGCTATGACCGAGCACGCTGTCCATGTCGCCCTCGTTTTTGAGGCAGGCGACAAACAGCTCTTCCGCGAAATTCCTGGTCGATGAATCCTTCTTGATGTATGCGGCATCGAGGATCTGCTGCATGAGTTCCTTGCCGCGCTCGGATACCTCGGTATCGTAGATTCTGGACATGATCGCGCCGGCTTTAGGGCGCTGAATCTGCTCCTCCGCGAGCGAGCGCGCCACGACCGCCATGTCGGCCGCGACCGTGCACTCCTGAGGGCTCTCTGCACGCGGCGCGCCAAGCGCGGTCGACGCCAACAGCAGTGCAAGCGCAACGACGGCGGCGAGCCATCGCGCGGCAGTGTCGAGGAATGCTTTCAGGTTGTCCGAATGAAACTGCGCGGCCCTAGGCGGGGCGCGGAAGGGGCACGGCGAAGTTTTCCCGCACGACTTCCTTGCCGGCGAGCATTTCCTGAACCCCGCGGCGCTCTTCATCGAAGATGACCACCGCCAGCTTCTGCAGCGTATCGCGCGCCTCATTGAGGGTGCGCCCGTGCGAGTTGACCCCGGGAAGTTCTTCGACGAAACCGACGTAACCGTGATCGGACTTCAAGTAAACGGCAGTGAACGCCATCTTTCCCTGTTCCATGCACATCTCCCTGGTGAGCGGTTCGACAGGTTACGCGAAGCAGCTTGCAGCTGTGCGACGAAAATCATGTCGTAGTTGCGACTACGAAAATCTCTTTGCAGGCTTCTCAGCCGCGCTCTCCCATGATCTCGCGAACGGGCGTTTCTTTCGATGAACGGCCCATGAGGATGATCTTCCGCGCGTAGTCACGCTCGGTGATGATGCCGAGCACTTTTTCGTCCTCCATCACGACGAGCGCGCCGATGTTCTTCTCCGCCATGAGTTTTACGGCCTCGAATACCGATGCCGAAGGCGTAATTGTCTGGACGGCCGAGTCGTACTTCGACTTGAGTATTTCCCTTATGGTTTTCATGTTCGGCTATTCAGCAATCGTTGTGCCGAAAGATGCTGTTGTGTTTTTTTCGGGACCCCGTCTGGGAACGTTCCATCCAGCCCTTTGATCCAATCTCTCATCCGAGAAGCGATGCGACGATGCAGGGCGAAATGGGTTCGATGATGGGCTGGGTGATGGGAATCGGGCTGCTCGGCTGAGTACTCGTCATCGCCCTGCTCGTGACAGTCCTGTTCGCGTTGATTCAATTGCTCACGCAGCGCGGACTGGGCGCGGATCAGCGGTCCTCGAGCCCCGCTGGCAAGGCCAACCGAGCGCGCGGGGCAAACTGCGGTTGCAGGCCTTGCGCCACGGCGTGCCGGTACATGCCATCCACATCTGATGTGTGAATGATCAATCGTCCCCACCACGACCAGCGCTGATTCGCGGGCGCTCCGATGAGGTTGAGATAGCACTGGCCAGCTCGGAGACTCGTGAACCCCGCCGATACCCCGCCGGTTCGAATGGAAAAGCCTAGTGCCGAGTAAAACCGTATCGCGCGCGCCATGTCGTGAGTCGCGAGGGTCACGGCGCTAATCGATTCGATTTGCGGCGCGGCCGACGCTCTGGTTTCGCCGGTGCCATGATGCGTCCTCGCCCCCAAATCAGCGCGGCGCGACTTCCAGAACATCAATCCTTCGGGGTCGGGACGCCGCTCGGCTTGGCGGGTACTGCCGGCCGCCCACGCCGCTCCTGTCGTCGCTGGTACGGGGGCCGCTTGCCCGGCTCGAGCCGCGCGTCGCGCTCCCGGTGACTTCATCGGGCGAAAGCCTTCCATCGCGGTTCGTGTCGAGCTTGTCGAAATCTCTGGCCAGATTGGTCCCGGCCGCTTCTTCGCGCGAGATGAAGCCGTCGTGATCCTTATCGAGCTGATCGAACGCGTCGGGCGCAATCCGACTGGAGCCCGCGCTTGCGCCGCCGGGCGCGATGCCAGGTTCGGTCTCGCTGCCCGCGGGCGCGCCCGCCGGCGGATTGCCCTGGGACTCGCTGATGCCGGGCGAGGACGTCGTACCGCCAGCCCCTTGTGCAAGTACTCCGAATCTCGCTGCAAAGGCCGCGGCGACCGCAATCGGGAGCAATGTCCTAAATCTCATTGCAGTCTCCTTATGAGTGTGTGGCGAGCTGTTTTTATTTGCTCTATGGCGGTATAAAGATCACCCCGGCGGATGGCTAAAGCGGAAATGGGCTCTCTGCCGTCGGAAAAGCGCAATGTCTCGGCGCCGTCGGTAAATCTTCCGGCGGCGAGCGCGGACTGCGTAACGACTAGAGGCTCGTCGCCGTCCGTTCGGTAGATCGGCGCAAGGCTGGCGAGCGCCACGGCCGCGCCGTCCAAGCGATCATGCACCTCCTCAGTTGCATGCGCCGCTTCCAGATGAGAAGCCAAGCTGTCGTACACGAGCGCAGCAGCTATCGGTAGCGGCAGCAGGTCGCTGCCGTGGATGCGCTCCGACTGACTCATCCACCCCCCCCCCCACTATCCCTCCTGCTCTCGTGGTTTCACCTCGATCCCCTAAAACGCCTCCCTCCAACCGGTTGGTCATTTTCCCGGCAACAAGGTTGCAGGAGATTCATCCCCGATCCCGGCGTCGAACCGCCCGCTCGCCGAGACTATCAACGAAAATGCGCCCATGGCTGGCGAACGCCAGGCGTGGATCGAGGCTCCCGAGGTCGTGCGGCTGTTTCCGACGTTCCTATGGAAATGCCGGCTCAGGCCCGAGCTCTACGGACCCATCAATGAATCGGTGCTGAAGCAGCTCGAGGAGATGCACCGCGAGCTGCCGCCGCTGGAGCGCGGCGCGGCCTGGCAGTCGGGTCACGGCCTGCACACGCTCGAGCCGTTTCGCGGACTGGTGTCGTGCATCGGCGAGGCGCTCGATGCGGTGTTGGCCTTCCTGCGTATCGGCGTTCGCGACGTCGCGATCACGGGATGCTGGGCGAACGTCAATGCTCCCGGGGCGGTGCACCGGATGCACGCCCACCCGAACAATTTCCTGAGCGGCGTCTACTACGCACAGGTGCAGGAAGGTGCGGACACCATCAACTTCCACGACCCGAGAGCGCAGGTCGCCATCCTCCGCCCGCCGGTCACCGAGCTGACCGCCTACAACACCGACCAGTTCGTGGTGACAGTCGGCGTTGGAACGCTCCTCGTATTCCCCGCCTGGTTGCCGCACTCGGTCGATGCCAATCGCAGCGAGCGCACGAGAATCAGCATCAGCTTCAATGCGATGTTCACCGCGTTCGCCGAAACCATGGGCCGCCCTTTATGGGGCGCTCCGTGAGGACTTGTTGCGAGGCTCCTCCCGAATTCTGATTAGACCCTTCAATCCCAGCGAGGGTCGCGCACTTGCACCATGCCTTCGTGCACGCGGACAGGAAAAGTGGCCACCTCCTCGTACGCGGGCGGCGTCAATGCCCTGCCCGTCTTGATCGAGAAATGCGCGCCGTGGCGAGGGCACACGATCTCATCGCGCTCCAGCGTTCCGCCCGTGAGGATACCCCCATCGTGAGTGCAGACATCTTCAATGGCGTAGTACTCGCCATCGAGATTGAACACGGCGACCGTCGCCCCGTCGAGGTCTATTGAGCGCCATGTCCCTGCCGCAAGCTCGCTTGCAGGCGCGACATCGACCCAATCGGACATCGTCGCCCCTCAGAGCAGACCCAGCCGCAGCTTGACCTCCTCCGGGATCCTGTCCCGGGTCCACGGCGGGTCCCACACCAGCTCGACGCGCACGTCGGTGACGCCGGGAACCTCGTGGAGCCGCGACTCGACGGTCCCGGGAAAGGTCTCCGCCACCGGGCAGGCGGGTGCGGTGAGCGTCATCCGGATGGAGACCTTGCCATCCTGATCGACGTCAAGCTGGTAGATCAGCCCCAGGTCGTAGATGTTGACCGGGATCTCGGGGTCGAAGATCGTGCGCAGCGCGGCGATGACGTTTTCGCGCGATGGATTGCTCATCTTGGCTTACTCCGTCGATACGGGCTCGCGCTGGTCCTTGAGCGCCGCCAGAACGGTGTGCCAGGCGAGCGTCGCGCATTTCACCCGGCTCGGAAATTCTCTTACGCCCGCGAGCACTTCGAGCTTGCCGAGCGCTTGCGGCACTCCCGGCGCTCCGGTGACCATGTCATGAAAGCTCTCGAACAGAATCTGCACGTCGCCGACTCTCTTCCCTTTGAGCGCCTCGGTCATGAGCGAAGCCGCCGCGGTCGATATGGCGCAGCCGACGCCTTC
This sequence comes from Betaproteobacteria bacterium, assembly GCA_004297625.1. Taxonomy (GTDB): domain Bacteria; phylum Pseudomonadota; class Gammaproteobacteria; order Burkholderiales; family SG8-39; genus SCGC-AG-212-J23. Next base: position 47,830 of record SCTY01000064.1, read on the forward strand.
GAAGCTCGCGTCCCGGATGACGCCATCGTCGATCTGCAGATAGACGACGACCTTGTCCCCGCAAAGCGGGTTATAGCCCTCGGCCTTATGGCTGGCGCCGGCCAGCGCGCGGCAGTTTCGCGGCGCTCTATAGTGGTCGAAGATGACCTCCTGATAGATCTCGCGCAGGTCGCTCATCGGGGAAATAGCTCCCGTACCTTATGGAGCCCTGCCACAAGGGCGTCCACGTTGCCGCGTGTGTTGTACAGGGCGAACGACGCCCGCGCAGTGCCGGAAATGCCGTAGCGCTGCATCACCGGCATGGCGCAGTGGTGGCCGGCGCGGATGGCCACGCCTTGATGGTCGAGGATCGTGCCGATGTCGTGCGGATGCACGCCCTCCAGCGTGAAGGACAGAATGCTCGCTTTCTCCTTCGCGGTGCCGATGATTCGCAGACCCGGCACGGCAGTGACTTCCTGCGTCGCATGATTCAGCAGATCGCCTTCGTGCGCGGCAATCGCATCGAGGCCGATTCCCTGGACGTAATCGAGGGCGGCGCCCAGCCCGACGACCCCCGCGATGTTGGGCGTGCCGGCTTCGAACTTGTAGGGAATCTCGTTGTACTGCGTTTCCTCGAACGTGACCGAGCGGATCATGTCGCCCCCGCCTTGATAGGGCGGCATGGCCTCGAGGAGCCGCCGCTTGCCATACAGCACGCCGATACCGGTCGGCCCGAAAATCTTGTGGCCGGAGAAGGCGTAGAAGTCGCAGTCGAGCGCGCGCACATCGACCGGCAGGTGCGATACCGCCTGGGCGCCGTCGAGCAGCACCGGCACCTCGCGCTCGTGGGCGACCTTGATGATGTGCGCGACCGGCACGATGCTGCCGAGCGCATTGGACACATGCGTGATCGCGACGAGCCGGGTGCGCGGCCCGACCAGCCTCTCGTACGCTTCCAGCTCCAGCTCGCCCGCGTCGTTGATCGGGACCACCTTGAGCACGGCCGCCGTCTGCGCGCAAACCATCTGCCAGGGCACGATGTTCGAGTGGTGCTCCATCGCGCTGATGACGATCTCGTCTCCCGGCTCGAGGCGCGGCCGCGCATGGCTCTGCGCCACGAGATTGATCGCCTCGGTGGTGCCGCGCACGAAGACGATCTCTTCCGATTCTGCTGCGTTGAGGAAACGCTGGACCTTGCGCCGCGCCGCTTCGTAGGCCTCGGTCGCGCGCTCGCTCAGCGCGTGCACCGCGCGATGGACGTTGGCGTTGTAATGACTGTAATACTCGGTCTCTGCGTCAATGACGGCCTGCGGCTTCTGCGTGGTGGCGCCGTTATCCAGATAGACGAGGCGCCGGCCATGCACCTTCTCGCGCAGCGCCGGAAAGTCATCGCGCCAGCGCTTCACCTCCACCGCACTGACCCGATCATGCAACACATCGTGCTCCATCTTCATGCGAGCGCCCTCACTCGTTCCCCCTGCGGCAGCCGAGCGAGCAGCATTTCTTCGAGCCGGCTGCGCAACGCCCCCACCCGGATGCGCTCGATCACGTCCCGCGCGAACGCGTAGACGAGGAGACTCCGGGCCACTGCCTCGTCGACCCCGCGCGAGCGCAGATAGAGGAGCTGCGCGTCGTCGAGCTGGCCGACCGTTGCTCCGTGCGTGCACTTCACGTCGTCGGCGTAGATCTCCAGTTGCGGCTTGGTGTCGACCTCCGCGTCTTTGGACAGCAGCAGGTTGTGGTTCAACTGACGGGCATCGGTGCGCTGCGCCTGCGGATGCACGATGACTTTGCCGTTGAACACGCCGCGAGACGCACCGTCCAGCAAGCCCCGGTAGTACTCGCGGCTCGTTCCGCCGGGCTTGGCGTGATCGATGCGCGTGTGATGATCGACGTGCTGTCTGCCGCGCGCCAGGTAGAGACCGTTGAGAGTGGCTTCGCAGCCCTCGGCATCGAACGTGGTGCTGATGTCGTTGCGCGCGATCTCTGCGCCCAGCGAAATCGAATGCGACCAGAGCCGGCTGCCGCGGTCTTGGGTGGCATGAATGCCGGCGACGTGAAACGCCTGCAACGCTTCCTGCTGCAATTTGTAGTGATCGACGGCGGCCTGTTCGCCGGCGAAGATCCGGGTCACTGCATTGGTAAGGTAGGCAACGCCGTGCGTACCTGCGTAGTGTTCGACTACCGTAGCCCGGGCGCCTTCTTCGGCAACGATCACGTTGCGCGGATGAATTGCGGCATTCTTGTTCGTCACCACGAAATAGAGATGAATCGGTTCCTCAATCGTCGTAGCGCGCGGCAGATACAAATAGAGCCCGTCGGCCATGAAAGCGGTGTTCAGGGCACCAAAGACGGTCTCACGGTTGTCCGCCGCGAATAGCGGCTCCAGCGCATCGGGTGCGCGCTCGAGCGTGTCGGCAACGCTCTCCAAAGCAACCCCTGGGGGAAGAAGGCCCACGGCCGAAAGCGCTGGCGAATAGCGGCCGTTGACGAATACCACGCAATGGCCGGGAAAGTGAGGGAAGGCAAGCGCATTGAGCTCGGGCGGCGCTGCGTGAGCACCGTTGGGCAACGGTGTGAAGGAGCGCTTCTCGATCGAGGCGACGCTGGTGTATTTCCATTCCTCGTCGCGGGGGGTCGGGAACCCGGTCTGCGCAAAGCGTTCCAGCCCGGCTTGGCGCGCGCGCGTGAGCCATGCCACTCCGGCACCCGGCAGCAGCGGCGCGGCCCGGATGAAGTCGGCGAGAATGCGATCTGTGCTTGTCATTTCGCGCTGGCGCCCAGGGGAGACGTGGGAGCCGCTTCCTCGAGCCAGCCGTAGCCGCGCTGCTCGAGCTCGAGCGCCAGCTCGCGGGGCCCGGATCGGACGATGCGCCCTTGCGACAGCACGTGGACGAAATCCGGCGCCACGTAGTTCAGGATCCGCTGGTAGTGCGTGACCAGGATGATCGCGCGCTCGGCGCTGCGCAGCGCGTTGATGCCGCGGGCCACGACTTTCAGAGCATCGATGTCGAGCCCGGAATCCGTCTCATCGAGGATGGCAAGCTTCGGCTCCAGCACTGCCATCTGCAGGATCTCGTTACGCTTCTTCTCGCCGCCGGAAAACCCTTCGTTCACGGAGCGGTAGATCATCTCGTCGGCCATGTCCATCAGCGTCATCTTCTCGCGCACGAGGCCGAGGAATTCGATGGCGTCCAGCTCCGGCAGGCCGCGGTGCTTGCGCAGGCTGTTGATTGCCGCCTTGAGCAGATAGACGTTGCTGACGCCCGGAACTTCCACCGGGTACTGGAACGCCAGGAATACGCCCTCGCGCGCACGCTCCTCGGGCGCCATGGCGAGCAGGTCGCGACTCAGGTAGCGCACCCCTCCGCCAGTTACCGTGAAGCTTTCCCGCCCCGCCAGCACCTGCGCCAGCGTGCTCTTGCCTGAGCCGTTCGGGCCCATGATCGCGTGCACCTCGCCGGCGTTGACCGCAAGGTCGATGCCGCGCAGGATCGCCTTGCCCTCTACGCTGACCTGCAAATTTCTGACCTCAAGCATGGATGAATCTCTCCCTTAGCCGATGCTGCCTTCGAGGTTCACGCCGAGCAGCTTCTGCGCTTCCACGGCGAACTCCATCGGCAGCTCCTTGAACACTTCCTTGCAGAAGCCGTTGACGATCATCGACACGGCGTCTTCCGCCGAGAGCCCGCGCTGCATGCAGTAGAAGAGCTGGTCCTCGCCGATGCGCGCGGTGGAGGCTTCGTGCTCGACCTTCGCCGTCGCGTTCTTCACTTCGATGTACGGAAAGGTGTGCGCGCGGCACTGATCGCCCAGGAGCAGCGAGTCGCACTGGGTGTAGTTGCGCGCGCCCGCGGCGGATTTCAGCACCTTGACCAGGCCGCGGTAGGCGTTGCTGCCGTGGCCGGCCGAAATGCCCTTCGACAGGATAGTGCTGCGCGTGTTGCGGCCGATGTGGATCATCTTGGTGCCGGTGTCGGCCTGCTGGTGATGGTTGGTGAGCGCGACCGAGTAGAACTCGCCCACCGAGTTGTCGCCGCGCAAGATGCAGCTCGGATATTTCCAGGTGATCGCCGAGCCGGTCTCGACCTGGGTCCAGGAGATATGCGAATTCGCGCCGCGGCAGTCGCCGCGCTTGGTGACGAAGTTGTAGATGCCGCCCTTGCCTTCCTGGTCTCCCGGATACCAGTTCTGAACCGTCGAGTACTTGATGCGTGCGTTGTCGAGCGCGATGAGCTCGACCACGGCCGCGTGCAACTGATTCTCGTCGCGCACCGGAGCGGTGCAGCCTTCGAGGTAGCTCACGTACGCGCCCTCGTCGGCGATGATGAGGGTGCGCTCGAACTGCCCCGTATCCTTGGCATTGATGCGGAAATAGGTCGATAGCTCCATCGGGCAACGCACACCCGGCGGGATGTAGCAGAACGACCCGTCGGAGAACACCGCCGAGTTGAGCGTCGCGTAGAAGTTGTCGGTGTACGGCACCACCGAGCCGAGGTATTTCTGCACCAGCTCGGGATGCTCGTGTACCGCCTCGGAAAACGAACAGAAAACGATGCCGAGCTCGGCGAGCTTCGCCTTGAAGGTCGTCCCCACGGAAACGCTGTCGAGCACCGCATCCACGGCCACGCCGGCCAGCCGCTCGCGCTCCTGGAGCGGAACGCCCAGCTTCTCGTACATTCTGAGGAGCTCCGGATCGACTTCGTCGAGGCTTTTCGGCCCATCCTTGCCGGACTTGGGGGCCGAGTAATAGACGATGTCCTGATAATCGATCGGAGGATGGCGCACGCTCGCCCAGCCCGGCTCGGTCATGGTGAGCCAGTGCCGGAATGCCTTGAGGCGCCACTCGAGCATGAATTGCGGCTCGCGCTTCCTGGCCGAGATCAGGCCAATGATGTCTTCATTCAAGCCGCGCGCCAGGCTGTCGGCTTCCAGATTGGTGACGAAGCCGTGCGGGTAGTCCCGCCTCAACAGCTCATCGAGCCGGGTCGCTGTGGTCGTCATCGTTGCGCTCCAGGCGATGGCCGGTTCACGCCGGCCTCGGGCACTCGCGCACGACTCGTCGGGGCTTCGGTCATGCTGACCTCCACCGCCCGGCCGTTCGGCCGGGTCATGTCCTCGAGCGTGATGCGCTCCAGGGCTTGCAGAATCATGCGATTGATCCTTTGCCAGTGGGTGCGGATCGAGCAGCCGGATTCCTGCAGGCACAGCCCCGGAGCGCTGCCGCATTCGGTCATGCCGATGGGGCCTTCCAGGGCGCCGATGACTTGCGCGAGCGATATCTCGCGCGGCGGGCGCGCGAGCATGTATCCGCCTTTGGCGCCGCGAGCGGATACCAGCAGGCCCACCCGCGCCAGGGTCTTGAGAATCTTGCTGACCGCTGGCTGCGCCAATCCTGTCTGGTCGGCCACATTAGCCGCGCTGTGAATGTGGTCCGGCGCGCGCGCCAGCGACGTCATGACGACAGTCCCGTAATCCGCCAATTTGCTCATTCTCAGCATGGATTTCGTCCTTCAATTAATTAGGTCCGGATCGGTCCTATTTGGTTCCGCGCATAGCTTTGACGTCCACTTTTGTGGAACGGCGTTTGCTAAAGGGAAGTCAAACCCCGTGAGGAACGATTGGACGAGCGAGCCTTCCCTTTTATTCGGATCAACCGGCGCGAGGCCAAGCCGCGGCAGCGCGGACTGACGGAGATTCGCGGCCCCTACTATTCCGTGATGGGCGCGCGGTATCTCACCGACCTCTTAGAAACGATGGGTGAGTATGTCGATGGCGTGAAATACGCCGGAGGCTCGTTCGCCCTAATGCCGCGCAAGCGCGTTCAGGAGTTGAATGATCTCGCGCACAAGTACAACGCCTACGTTTCGACGGGAGGCTGGATCGAGCACGTTCTCGCTCACGGCAGCCCGGACGATGTCTCGCGATACATCGGTGAAGCGCGGGCGCTCGGCTTCGACCTCATCGAGCTGTCGACTGGATTCATCAGCCTGCCGCCGAACGACCTTGTTGCGCTCATCAAAGCAGTCAAGTCGGCGGGCCTGAAGGCGAAGCCCGAGCTGGGCATCCAGTTTGGCGCAGGCGGCGCCACAAAAACCGCCGAGCTTGCGGCCGAGGGGACGCGCGACGTGCGCTGGCTCATCGCCCAGGCGCGCCGTTGTCTGGAGGCCGGAGCCGACCGCATCATGATCGAGTCGGAAGGCATCACCGAAAGCGTTGACACCTGGCGGACCGACGTGGTCGCGCAGATCATCGACGAGCTTGGGCTGGAAGCGGTGATGTTCGAGGCCGCGGACCCGGCGGTGTTCGAGTGGCACATCAAGAACTACGGCGCCGAAGTCAACCTGTTCGTCGACCACAGCCAGATCGTTCAACTCGAATGCATGCGCGCGGGGATCTGGGGAACCAAGAGCACCTGGGGACGAATTACTACCTTCAAGCCGTGAAAGCTGGCCTCGACATGCGAGGGCGGTCGCCGGCGGCCATTTCCTGATTCCCGGCACGTAATGTAGTGCAAATCGCGGCTTGCGGAAGCTTTGCAGTGTGCTGAATATGCCCGCTGCTTTTGTTTCTGTTTGCGTGAAACGTGCCGATCAAAAGCGGGATTCGCTTGCCGTTTACGTTGGTCAATCTTCGACGCGCCCCGGCAGACCGGGGCGTTTACGCCTTGTGGGAGGACGGCAAACTGATTTACTACGGTTTTGCGCTCGGCGGGGACGTGACGATCAGATCAAGCCTGAAGGATCATCGGCTGGGACTTTTCGGTTCCTGCACTGCTCGGGCGACTCACTTTAGCTGGGAAATCTGCCGCGACCCGATTCGCCGGGAGGCGGAGTTGCTGAAGGAATATCGAGCCAGCCATAAGGCGCTGCCGCGCTGTAACAAGAAGGCCTAGGCCGGCTGCGAGTCACGCGTTTTAGGGTGGGCAGGTGTAGGCAAGAATTCACGGAGCACAGAACGAACCATGCCATTTTTAGACCTGGATGAAGTCCGACGCCATCACGGAGCTTTGCTCGAAATCGTCCTGCACCATCCCGGCGGTTGGGCGGACCGAGCATCGCTGAGCAGGGTCGTGGAGTTGTGCCGGGCGGCGGGCGCCGCCATCGATGATGCGCAGTGCGCGGAGCAGCTCGGGATCGTCGCGGGGTACGCCGCCGACTTGTTCTCGGAACAGACACACAAGAAATGGGACCGGAGCAACCTATCGGGCGCAGATTTCTTGAGGCTGGAGATCATGAGAGCGCTCCATTCGGTTAGCCGTCGGCTATCGGAGATTGAGGCGGCGCGGCTGGGCCGGTGAGGGCGCCCTTCCTCTTGCCCGGCGACATCGCGCGCGTTCCTCCGCGCCATCCCGGTTCGCGTGGTCGTTAACGAGAAGCTCGGCTTGCCGGGTGCCGCCTACGGAAGCTGATGAGCAAGCGCTTTGGCCGTCTGGGAATGGGGGCCGCCGTGCTTCGATACTTCCAAAACAGCACCCGCAGCCGTTTCGGGACTATGTCGTGCAACGTCGCCCAAGGACAAGACCCCAACCAGGCGGTCGTCCCGCGTCAGGACCGGAACCCGGCGGACGCGGGCCTGGCCCATGCTGCTTGCGACGTGATCCAAGTCCTGGTCGTCGAAGCAGAACAGCACTTCCTTGCTCAGGACTTCGCGAACCGGCGTATCGGGGCCCTTGCCGGCGGCGACTGCGCGGATGGCAATGTCGCGATCCGTGATCATGCCGACGAGCAGGCTGTTTTCTGCGACCGGCAGCACACCGGCGCCGATCTCGGCCATTACGTTGGCGCAGTCACGGATACTGTCCCCTGGATTGCAGACGCGCACATGGCGCGTCATGGCTTCGCTCACTCGCATGGACTCATCGACATTCGCTATCGAGTCGGGTTCCCGTCAAAAGGAAAGAAGCGCCATGAGAGCGCCCGCTTGGCAAGCGGCACGCTTGCTCTTCGCTGCTGCAAGCGGCGGGCCTGCCACGCGGCGGAGTGTGTATTGGTTACCGAACTCAATCCGGAAGCACCGTGTCGAAGGTTACGGGAGACAGGCGGTGCTGAATGAATGGAATGACGATCCTGGTCCTGGTGGCAGCCGCTGGAGCCGCGGTGGCGCTGTTCAATGGCATTCTTTCCATGGCGTATGGAGGCGAAGCCGACCGGCAGAACAGCCCCAAACACATGCTCAAACGAGTGGCTTGGCAGGGCGTCGCCGTCGTGCTCGTGCTGGTCGCGCTGCTGATCGCGAATCTAACCTAGAGGGCCCGCGCCGCCCGGTCCGCACGACCATGGCGGGGCCACATGAGCGCGGTCGCAAATCCTGAGCACACCGCCGGGCACGACGGGCGCTACGGCGGCGCCTTGCGCTGGATTACCACCACCAACCACAAGGACATCGGCACGCTGTACCTGTGGTTCAGCTTCATCATGTTTGCCGTGGGCGGCATTGCCGCCCTCGTCATCCGCGCCGAGCTGTTCTCGCCCGGCCTTCAGATCGTGGCGCCGGACTTCTATAACCAGCTCGTCACCCTGCACGGGCTCATTATGATTTTCGGCGCGATCATGCCGGCCTTCGTCGGCTTCGCGAACTGGCAGATCCCGATGATGATCGGCGCGCCCGACATGGCCTTCGCGCGCCTCAACAACTGGTCGTTCTGGCTGCTGCCCTTCGCCACCTCGCTGATCCTGCTTTCAATGCTGACGCCGGGCGGCGCGCCGCAAACCGGCTGGACCCTCTACGCGCCGCTCACGGTGCAGATGGGCATAGGCATGGACCTCACGATCTTCGGCGTGCACCTGCTCGGCTTGAGCTCGATCCTCGGCTCGATCAACATCATCACCACCATCCTCAACATGCGCGCGCCGGGGATGACGCCGATGAGGATGCCCCTCTTTTGCTGGACCTGGCTCGTCACGGCGTACATGCTCGTGGCCGTGATGCCGGTGCTCGCCGGGGCGGTGACCATGACGCTCACCGACCGGCACTTCGGCACCACCTTCTTCAACGCCGCGGGCGGCGGCGATCCGGTGCTCTACCAGCATATCTTCTGGTTCTTCGGCCACCCCGAGGTGTACATCATCGCGCTGCCGGCATTCGGCGTGATCTCGCAGGTGATCCCGGCCTTCTCCAGGAAGCCGATCTTCGGCTATACCGCCATGGTGTACGCGACAGCCGCCATCGCGATAATTTCGTTCATCGTCTGGGCGCACCACATGTACACGGTCGGCATGCCGGTCACCGGGCAGCTGTTCTTCATGTACGCGACCATGCTGGTCGCGGTGCCGACTGGCGTGAAGGTGTTCAACTGGGTGGCGACCATGTGGAGGGGCTCGCTCAGCTTCGAGACGCCGATGCTCTTCGCCTGCGGCTTCCTGTTCATGTTCGTGCTCGGCGGCTTCAGCGGCCTCGTGCTCTCGCTCGTGCCGGTGGATATTCAGCTGCAGGACACCTACTACGTGGTGGCGCACTTTCACTACGTAATGGTCGCGGGAGCGCTGTTCGCCGCCTTCGCCGGCATCTATTTCTGGCTGCCCAAATGGACCGGCAGGATGTACGACGAACAGCTGGGCAAGATCCACTTCTGGCTCACCATGATCTTCTTCAACATGATCTTCTTCGTGCAGCACTTCCTCGGCCTTGCCGGCATGCCGAGGCGCATTCCCGACTACGCGCTGATGTTCGAGACCTGGAACAAGATCTCGACCATCGGCGCATTCGGCATGGGGCTCGCGCAGGTTCTGTTCCTCTACATCGTGCTCAAGACGCTCCGCAGGGGCGAGCCAGCGCCTCAGCGGCCATGGGAGGGTGCCGATTCGCTCGAGTGGACCCATCTGCCCACCCCCGTCCCGCACCACACGTTCCAGACGCCGCCTGTCATCGAGTAGCAAGCCGCGGTTCGTTTCTCCTCCGCGCGCGCGTAGCATGGGCTGGCATGCCCGATTCCTTTCCGTTCATCGACGCGGGGCTACGGCCGCGCGACTCTGTTTCGCTGTGTGTGGCTGCCGCGCTCGCCTTGGGGAGAATTGAGCATGCGTGGCCTTCTCGGCCATTCGCCTCATTCGAATCCGCATTCCCTATGATCTGCTTGCGCTTCTACCCACATTGGTGGCGGAGAGTGAGGGATTCGAACCCCCGAGCCCTTGCGGGCTAACGGTTTTCAAGACCGCCGCATTCGACCGCTCTGCCAACTCTCCGCGGGTTTTCGGCTTGAAAAAAGCCTGCTGCGGCCGCATTTTAGCCTTGGTGAAGGTATAAGCTGTTGAAACTTTAAGGCGCTTTGGTAGTCTTACCCGCCCACGGAGGATACTCAGACTATGCAACCTGAACTGAAGCCGGTAAGAACCAACGACGCAGGCTTCGGCCGCGGCGTGGCCTACGACGCGGCGCCGGACGCCGCCGTAACGGCCGACCGCCAGAAGGTCCTGCGCAACACCTATCTGCTGCTCGCGCTGACGATGGTGCCGACCGTGATCGGCGCGTACATCGGCATGGCGACCAGCGCCGTCGTAGTCGCCAACCCGATCATGAGCTCGCTCATCATGCTGGCCGCGGTGATCGGGCTGCAGTTCGGCATCGCCGCGAACCGCAACAGCGGGATCGGCGTCGCGCTGTTGCTGCTCATGACCGGCATCCTGGGCTGGTGGCTGGGGCCGATGCTCAACTTCGCGCTCGCGATGAAGAACGGCATGGCGCTCGTCGGCTATGCGGCCGTGGGCACGGGCGTGATCTTCCTGACGATGGGAGCGATCGCCACGACCACGAAGCGCGACTTCAGCTTCATGGGCAAGTTCCTGTTCGTCGGCATGATCGCGCTGCTCGTCGCGATGCTCGCCAACATGTGGCTGCAGATCCCGGCGCTCGCGCTGACGCTTTCCACCCTGGTGATCGTGGTGTTCTCCGGGTTCCTGCTGTACGACCTCAACCGGATCGTGCGCGGCGGCGAGACCAACTACGTCATGGCCACCACCGGCGTGTACCTCAGCCTGATCAACATCTTCGCCAGCCTGCTGCAGCTGCTGATGGCGCTGGGCGGCGAGCGCGAATAACGCTTTAGAAGTCCGACAAAAGGGCGCCTGCGGGCGCCCTTTTTATTTGGAGCGCTGGCTCATTTTTCGAATAACGCGATGCTTTCCACGTGCGCGGTGTGCGGGAACATGTTCACCACGCCGCCAGCAACGAGCCGGAAGCCCTTCGTGTGGACGAGAATGCCCGCGTCGCGCGCAAGCGTGGCCGGATCGCAGGACACGTATACGATGCGGCGCGGCCAGGCGTCCGCAATCGCCTTCACGATCTCGACCGCGCCTTCGCGCGGCGGGTCGACGAGGAGCTTGTCGAACGGCCCTAACGCAGCCAATCCGTTCTTGAACAGGTCGGCAACCTCGAACTGAACGACGAGACGGTTGGCTGCGGCGTTCTGGCGCGCGCGCTCGACGAGCTCGCGGCTCCCTTCGAAGCCGATCACCTGCGCGCCGCGCGTGGCGAGCGGCAGCGAGAAGTTGCCGAGGCCGCAGAAAAGGTCCGCGATGCGCTCGCCGGGCCGCGGATCGAGCAGGCGCACCGCGCGCGACACGAGGATGCGGTTGACTGGGTGGTTGACCTGCGTAAAGTCGGTAGGCCGGAAATGCATCCGCACGCCGAACTCCGGTAGCTCGTAATAAAGCTCGCTCTGCGGCGGGTGGAGCGGGTGCGCGCTGTCGGGGCCGGCGGGCTGCAGCCAGACGTGGACCTGGTGCCGTTCCGCGAATGCTTTGAGAAATGACTTGTCGTCCTCGGTGAGCGGATCGAGATGACGAAACACCAGCGCCTCGGCGTTGTCGCCGACCGCGATCTCGATCTGCGGCAGGCGGCTGCGCACGCTGAGCTTTTCGACCAACTCCGTCAAGGGAACCACCAGCGCTCCGATTTTCGGCGTGAGCACCTCGCAGCCCCGCATGTCCGCGATGTAGGTCGAGTGGCGCTCGCGAAAGCCGACGAGCACGCCGCGTTTGCTCGACACGCGGCGCACCGAGAGCCGCGCGCGGTGACGGTAGCCCCACTCCACGCCATAGACGATGGGCAGCATCGTCTCGGGGCTCACTTTCCCGATGCGCGCCAGGTTTTCCTCCAGCCAGCGCTGCTTCGCCGCCATCTGCGTCTGCGCGTCGGCGTGCTGCGTCGCGCAGCCGCCGCACGCCCCGAAGTGCGGGCAGCGCGGCGCCACGCGGCCGGACGAGGCGTGCAGGATCGCGCTCGCCCTTGCGGCATCGTACGATCGCTTGCTTTTGAAAACTTCGACCACGACCTTCTCGCCAGGCAGCGCGCCCTCGACGAACACCACCTTGCCGTCGGGCTTGCGCGCGACGCCGCGGCCCTCGGCGTCGAGCGACTCGACGTGCAGGATCAGGTCTTCCAGAGCGACAGGAACTCCCGCCAGTGCGGCTCGGGGCGCTTCTCGAGCGCCGCGCGCAGCAGCGCGCATTCGGACTCGTAGCGTTCCGGCGTGAGCGCGCAGCGCATCAGCTGGAAGCGCAGGAAAAGAAGGTAGGTGTTCGCCGTGTCCGCCTCGCAGTAATTGCGGATCGATTCCAGCTTGCCGGCGCGGTAGTTTTCCCACACCGCGCCGCCGCCGATGCCGAGCTTGCCCGGAAAGCCGGCGAGCCGGGCAAGCTCATCGAGCGGCGAGCCGCGCCCGCCATAGAGCGACAGCACGTCCATCAGGTCGACGTGGCGGTCGTGGAAGCGGTTGATGTAGTTGCTCCACTTGAAGTCCTTGTTGTCCCCGCCGGTGTCCCAGAAGCAGGCTGCGGTGACGCCGTGGATCAGCGCGCGGTTGGCGAGCACCGGCAGGTCGAAGCCGCGCCCGTTCCACGACACGAGCTGCGGCACGTAGCGGTTGATGCCCTCGAAGAAGCGCTGGATGGCGGCCGGCTCGCCGGCTTCGGGCTCGCCGAGCGAGAAAACCTTGATGCCGTCGTCGTTGCGCAGCACGCAGGAAATCACCACGACGCGGTGCAAGTGCAGCGGCAGGAAGTCGTTGCCGCTCTGCACGCGGCGCTTCTGGAACGCGATCTCCGCGACGTCCTGGTCGGGCAGGTCGGCCGGCAGGCCGTAGATCCTGCGAATTCCCGCGCAGTCCGGGATGGTCTCGATGTCGAAAACCAGTGTCGGAACCATAAATCAGGGACAGACCACGATTTTTCTCGCGGCGAGCGTGACACACAAACGCGCAAACCAACCCCCCGCTCGCCTCCGGCTCACGGCCCCCTTCTCAGGGGGCCCAAAAACGTGGTCTGTCCCTGATTTAGTCGTCCGCGACTTAGTCAGGAAACACCCCCGTGGAGAGATAGCGGTCGCCGCGATCGCAGATGATGCTGACGATCACGGCGTTCTTCAATTCCTTGGAGATGCGCAAGGCGACGTGCATGGCGCCGCCGGAAGAGATGCCGGCGAAGATGCCTTCCTCGCGCGCCAGGCGGCGCGTCATTTCCTCGGCATCGGCCTGGCTCACCAGCTCGAGGCGGTCGACGCGCGCGCGGTCGTAGATCTTCGGCAGGTAGGCTTGCGGCCACTTGCGGATGCCGGGGATCTGCGATCCTTCCGAGGGCTCGCAGCCGATGATCTGGATATTGCGGTTCTGCTCTTTCAGGAAGCGCGAGCAGCCCATGATCGTGCCCGTGGTCCCCATGCTCGAGACCAAATGGGTGATCTTGCCGCCGGTATCGCGCCAGATCTCGGGCCCGGTGGTCTCGTAATGCACCAGCGGGTTGTCCGGGTTGGCGAACTGGTCGAGCATCGTGCCTCGGCCCTCGCGCACCATCTTCTCGGCGAGATCGCGTGCGGCCTCCATGCCGCCCTTCTGCGGCGTGAGGATGATCTCGGCGCCGAAGGCGCGCATGGTCTGGCGCCGCTCCATGGAGAGATGCTCCGGCATGATGAGCACCATGCGGTAGCCGCGGATCGCCGCGGCCATCGCGAGCGCGATGCCGGTGTTGCCGGAAGTCGGCTCAATGAGCGTGTCGCCGGGCTTGATAGCGCCGCGCTTCTCGGCGTGGCGGATCATCGAGATGGCGGGCCGGTCCTTCACCGAGCCGGCGGGATTGTTGCCTTCCAGCTTGGCCAGGATCACGTTGCGGTTCTTCGCGTTCTCCTCCCCCGGAAGGCGCTGCAGCCGCACGAGCGGCGTGTTTCCGATGAAGTCCTCGAGGGTCTGTTTCATGGCTTCTGCAGCTCTCCGACGTACGCCGCGACGCCCTGCTCGACGGTCTTGAATTCCCCGGGGTAGCCCGCGGAGCGCAGCCGCGAAAGGTCTGCCTCGGTAAAGCTCTGATACTTCTCTCGCAGCCCAGCCGGAAACGGGATGTACTCGATGAGCCCCCGCGCCGCGAGCTCCTTGGGCGAGAAGCTCGTGCCCTGGACCGTGTTGATCACCGCCGCGGCGAGCTCGTTGAACGTCTGCGCGCGGCCCGTGCCGCAATTGTAGATCCCCGAAATGTGCCGCCGCTCGAGGAACCAGAGGTTCACGTCGACCACGTCGTCGACGTGGACGAAGTCGCGCCGCTGCTCGCCGTCGCCGTAGCCGCCCGAGCCGACAAAAAGCTTGACCTTGCCCTGCGACACGAGCTGGTTGTACGCGTGGAAGGCGACGGAAGCCATGCGGCCTTTGTGCGCCTCGTTCGGACCGTAGACGTTGAAATAGCGGAAGCCCGCGATCTGCGCGCTCTTTCCCGGCAGCGTACGGCGCACCACCTGGTCGAACAGGAACTTGGAATAGCCGTAGACGTTGAGCGGCCGCTCGCAGCCGCGCTCCTCGCGGAACTCCGGGCCCGCGCCGTACACCGACGCCGACGAAGCGTAGAGCAGCGGCACTTCCTCGTCCTGGCACCAGTCGAGCAGCAGCTTCGAATAGCGGTAGTTGTTCTCCATCATGTAGCGTCCGTCGGATTCCATGGTGTCGGAGCAGGCGCCCTCATGCAGCACCGCCTCGACGGCGCCGTCGAAGCTGTCCAGGCGCGAGATGAAATCCGCCTGGTCGAGGTAGTCGGCGATCTCGAGGCGCGCGAGGTTGCGTACCTTGTCGGACTGCTGGAGGTTGTCGACCGCGATGATGTCGCGCACCCCGGCGAAGTTCAGCCCCTCCACGATCTTGGAGCCGATGAAGCCCGCGGCTCCGGTCACTACGTAGTACATGAATCAGTCTTTCCCAAAGAGTTCCCGGCGAGTCGCCGCCGCGGTGCCCAGCTTGCCGATCACGATGCCGGCCGCGCGGTTGGCGATGCGCACCGCCGACTCCAGCCCCGCGCCGGCCGCCAGCATGACCGCAAGCGCGGCGATCACCGTGTCGCCGGCGCCCGTGACGTCGAACACCTCGCGCGCCTGCGCCTGGATGCTAATGGATTTCGTTTTGGTAAATAAGGTCATGCCCTCCTCGCCGCGCGTGAGGAGCAGCGCCTCCAAGCCGAGCTTCGCGCGCAGCGCCTGGGCGCGCTGCTTGAGATCGCGCTCGTCCTTCCACCGCCCGACCACCTCCCGCAACTCGGCCTTGTTGGGCGTGATAATGCTCGCGCCCTTGTAGCGCGAGTAGTCGTCCCCCTTGGGATCGACCAACACGCGCTTGCGGGAGCGGCGCGCCGCGCGAATCATCTCGGCGATGTGGGTCAGCCCGCCCTTGCCGTAATCGGAGAGGATCACCACATCGCACTCGGGCAGCGCGCGCTTGAATTCCGCGAGCTTCGCGCCGAGCACCTCGCTCGACGGCGGCTTTTCGAAATCGATGCGCAAGAGCTGCTGCTTGCGGCCGATCACGCGCAGCTTCTGGGTCGTTTGGAGCTTTTGGTCACTATGAAGGCTCGCGTCCACCCCTTCCCGTTTGAGCAACTGCGCGAGCTTGCGGCCGGGCTCGTCCCTGCCGATCACCGAAAGCAGCCGCGTGCGCGCGCCGAGCTCCTTGCAGTTCCAGGCGACGTTCGCGGCGCCGCCGAGCCGCTGATCTTCTTTCTCCACGAGAACCACGGGAACGGGCGCTTCGGGCGAGATGCGCGACACCTCGCCGAACCAGTAGCGGTCGAGCATCACGTCGCCGACCACCAGCACCCGGCCCTTGGAGGTGTCTATGTCCTTCTCCCGATGGGAAAATATTCGAAGCCCTGCTCTCTCAATACCTTCGGGTCGTACAGGTTGCGGCCGTCGAAGATCGCCGGGATCTTGAGCTTCGCCTTGATCGCGGCGAAATCCGGGCTGCGGAATTCCTGCCATTCGGTGATCACGGCGAGCGCATCCGCGCCCTCGAGCGCGGCCGCCGCCGACTCCACTATCTCGATGCTCTTATTTTTTTCGAACAGCTTTCTTGCCTCCGCGCCTGCCGCCGGGTCGTAAGCCCGGATCCTCGCGCCCGCCGCGGCCAGATCGGAGATCAGGACCAGGCTTGCGGCTTCGCGCATGTCGTCGGTATTCGCCTTGAAAGCGAGCCCCCAGAGCGCGATGCATTTGCCGGCGAGGCTGTCTCCCAGCCTTTTTCTTATCTTCTTTCCAAGCACGTGCTTCTGCGCCTCGTTCACTTCCTCCACCGCCGCGAGCACGTGCAGCGGTTGTCCGGCCTCGGCCGCGCTTTTGCACAGCGCCTTCACGTCCTTGGGAAAGCACGAGCCGCCGAAGCCCGCGCCCGCGTACAGGAACTGGTAGCCGATGCGCGGATCGGCGCCGATGCCGCGGCGCACCTCTTCCACGTCCGCGCCGATCGCCTCGGCCATGTTGGCGATCTCGTTCATGAACGAGATGCGTGTCGCGAGCATCGCGTTCGCCGCGTACTTGGTGAGCTCCGCCGAGCGCACGCTCATGATGAGAATGCGCTCGCGGTTGCGCTGGAATGGAGCGTAGAGCTGGCGCAGAAGCGCGATGGCGCGCTCGTCCTCGGCGCCGATGATCACCCGGTCGGGCCGCATGAAATCCTCGAGCGCCGCGCCTTCCTTCAGGAATTCCGGGTTCGACACGACCGAGAAGTCGATCCTCGCGGCACGCTTTTGCAGTTCAAGATCTATTGTTTCTTTGACTTTGTCCGCAGTTCCGACCGGCACCGTCGATTTGGTCGCCACCACCTTGTAAGACTGCATGTGCTTGCCGATCGAGCGCGCTGCGGCGAGCACGTACTGCATGTCGGCCGAGCCGTCTTCGCCCGGCGGCGTGCCGACCGCGATGAGCTGCAGCTCGCCGTGCGCCACGCTCGCCGCCACGTCGGTCGAAAATTGCAGGCGGCCCGCCGCGGCGTTGCGCTGGACGATGGGCTCGAGGCCCGGCTCGAAGATCGGGATTTTTCCTTGCCTGAGCGAAGCGATCTTGCGCTCGTCGACATCCAGGCAGAAAACCGAATTGCCGGCGTCGGCGAGGCACGCTCCGGTGACCAGGCCGACGTAGCCGGTTCCGATGACGGTGATGTTCATGGCGTCAGGTCAAATTCCTCGGTGCGCCGCGGCGGATACGTTTCCCAGCCGCCGCAGGCCGGGCAGCGCCAGTGGAACTGGCGCGCCTTGAAGCCGCAGGTCTCGCATCGATAGCGCGCCAGGCGCCGCGTGTGGCCGTGAACCAGGTTGCGCACGAGCTCCAGATCCCGGCGCTTGTCCGGGGAGCTCGCCGCGACGATCTGCGCCTCGAGCAGCCGGTCGAGGCCGAGCAGCGTCGGGTTGCGGCGCAGCTCGTCGCGCACCAGCGTGTAGGCCTGCTCGTGCCCCTTCACTTCGAGCGTCTGCTGGAACACGGTGTCGAGCAGGTCCAGAGACGGATAGCGCTCGAGGTAGCCGGCGAGGAGCCGCAGCCCATCCTCGTCTCGTCCGAGTTCCCGATAGGCTTCGAGCAGCCGCTGGGCCACGAGCGCGAGATAGGACGGGTTCTGCGACTCGATGCGCTTCCAGTGCTCGATGGCCTTTTCCAGGTTGTTCCCGTTGCGCTCGAGATCTCCGAGCTGCAGGCTCGCGCGCACGCATTTGCGGTTCTCGTCGAGCGCTTTCTCGAGGTAGCGGCGCGCCGCGTCGGGGCGCGACTGCGCCGCTTCCGAGGCGGCGAGCTCGCAGTAGTACTGCGCGAGGTCGCGCGGGTCGGACTCGACCTGCCGGCTCATCTCGATGGCGCGCGGCCAGTCCTTTTCCTGCTCGTAGATCTCGAGCAGATGGCGCCGCGCGGCCGACGCCTGCGGGCTTTTTTCGAGCTTCCTGAACACTTCCTCCGCCCGGTCGAGGATGCCCGCCTTGAGATAGTCCTGGCCGAGCTCGGCAGCCGCGATCACCTTCTGATCGGCGCCGAGATCCTGGCGCTCGAGCAGGTTCTGGTGCATGCGGATCGCGCGGTCATACTCGCCGCGGCGGCGAAACAGGCTCCCGAGCGCGAAGTGCAGCTCGATGGTCTCCGGATCGACCTTGACCACCTCGATGAAGGCCTCGATCGCCTTGTCGGGCTGCTCGTTCAGCAGGAAATTCAGACCCTTGAAGTACGAGCGCGGCAGCGCGCGCGACTCCGAGACGATCTGCTTGATGTCGATGCGCGCCGCCACCCAGCCCAGGCCGAAGAACAGCGGAAAGCCCAGCAGCCACCAGTATTCGAACTCCATCAGAGCGGCGGCACCGGCGGGGGCGCCGGTTCAACGTTGGCAGCGCGGCGCAGGCGCGAAATCTCCCTTCGCTGGCGGAAGAGCGTGGTGAGCAGCGCCAGCACGCCGAACAGCGCGCCCGCGGCGAAAAATCCGAACAGGATCAGGATCAGCGGCGCCTGAAGCGAGAGGTCGAACAAGAACCGCAGGGTGATCGGCTCGATATTCTTGGCGCCGAACGCGATGAGCAGCACGAAGACGACAAGGCGGATCGTCCAAGTGACGACACGCATGACCCGCCTGCTTTCCTATGGCCTCAGCGAACCGGCTGCGAGGCGCGCCGCGGCGCCGCCGCTGCGGCTTCCTCGTTGGCCTGGTCGACGCGCTCGCGCAGCTCCTTGCCTGCCTTGAAGTGCGGCACGTATTTCTCGGGCACCTGGACCCTCTCGCCCGACTTGGGATTGCGCCCGGTGCGCGGCGGGCGGTAGTTCAGCCCGAAGCTGCCGAAGCCGCGGATCTCGATGCGATTGCCGGCGAGCAGCGCCTGCGTCATCGCATCGAGGATCATCTTCACCGCGTATTCCGCGTCCTTCGCGACCAGTTGCGGATAGCGCTGAGCCAGGCGCGCGATCAGTTCCGACTTGGTCATCGCTATCCTTCCCCCCTCCATGGCACGCCCCTTTCCCGTGCTCGCCGGCCTTACTGCGGCTCGGGCTTGTTGCCCTTGTCCAGCTTAGCGCGCAGCAGCGCTCCCAGGTTGGTGGCGCCGGCGCTCGCGGCCGCGTTCTCGGTGCGCAGCTGCTTCATGGCTTCGGTCTCCTCGGAAAGGTCCTTGGCCTTGACGGACAAGTTGATCGAGCGGTTCTTGCGGTCGACGTTGATGATCATCGCCTGCACCGTGTCGCCTTCCTTCAGGTGCTTGGTCAGGTCGTCCACGCGGTCGCGCGAGAACTCGGAGGCGCGCAGATAACCTTCGACGCCGCCGATGTCCACCACGGCGCCCTTGGCGTCGAGCGACTTCACCGTGCCGCTCACCACGCTGTTCTTCTCGTGGCTCGCGATGAAGTTGGTGAACGGGTCGCCCTCGAGCTGCTTGACGCCGAGCGAGATGCGCTCGCGCTCGACGTCGATCGAGAGCACCACCGCCTCGACTTCCTCGCCCTTCTTGAAGTTCTTGACCGCCTCTTCGCCGGGCGCGGACCAGGAGAGATCCGAGAGGTGCACCAGGCCGTCGATGCCGCCGGGCAGCCCGACGAACACGCCGAAGTCGGTGATCGACTTGATCTGGCCCTTGACCTTGTCGCCCTTCTTGTACTCGCGGTTGAAGTCTTCCCAGGGGTTGGGCATGCATTGCTTCATGCCGAGCGAGATGCGGCGGCGCTCTTCGTCGATCTCGAGGATCATGACCTCGACCTCGTCGCCGACCTGCACCACCTTGGACGGATGCACGTTCTTGTTCGTCCAGTCCATCTCGGACACGTGCACCAGGCCCTCGATGCCCGACTCGACTTCCACGAACGCGCCGTAGTCGGTGAGATTGGTCACTTTGCCGAAGAGACGCGTGCCCGGCGGATAGCGGCGCGCGATCCCGACCCAAGGATCCTCGCCCAGCTGCTTCAGGCCGAGCGACACGCGGTTCTTCTCGGAGTCGAACTTGAGCACCTTCGCGGTCACCTCGTCGCCGACGTTCAGCACCTCGGACGGGTGCTTCACGCGCCGCCAGGCGAGGTCGGTGATGTGCAGCAGGCCGTCGATGCCGCCCAGGTCCACGAACGCGCCGTAGTCGGTGATGTTCTTGACGATGCCCTTCACCGTGGCGCCTTCCTGCAGCGAGGCGAGCAGGTGCTCGCGCTCGGCGCCGGCAGTCTCCTCGAGCACCGCGCGGCGCGACACGACCACGTTGTTGCGCTTGCGGTCGAGCTTGATGACCTTGAACTGCATCTGCTTGCCTTCGTACGGCGTGGTGTCCTTCACCGGCCGCAGGTCGACGAGCGAGCCGGGGAGGAAGGCGCGGATGCCCTTCGTCATGACGGTGAGGCCGCCCTTCACCTTGCCGGTGATGACGCCGTCGATCTTCTCGCCGCTCTCGAGCGCTTTTTCGAGCTCGAGCCACGCGGCCATGCGCTTCGCCTTGTCGCGCGACAGGCGCGTCGCGCCGAAGCCGTCTTCGAGAGCCTCGATGGACACGCTCACGAAGTCGCCGGGCTTGACTTCGACCTGCCCGGCGTCGTTGCGGAATTCGTCTACGGCAATGATGCTTTCGGACTTCAGCCCCGCGTTCACCACCACGAAGTTCTCATCGACGCTGACCACCTCGGCGGTAATGACCTCGCCGATGCGCATCTCCTTGCGGTTGAGACTTTCCTCAAACAGCGCGGCAAACGATTCGCCGGCAGCGGTGGACGACTTGGACGGAGCGGGGGAAATACTGGCCATGTAAGAAAAAAACCTTTCAAACCGGAAGCTTGCGCTTCACGGGTCACGTTGAAGAAACCGGGCGGAATCAGCTCCGCCCACCCAAATGCCTTTCCCGGCACCAGCCTACGATGCGCTCGACCACCTCGTCGATCGAAAGCGCCGAAGAATCGAGCACTTGCGAATCCGGCGCCGGAGCGAGCGGTGCGACCGCGCGACTCGCGTCGCGCGCATCCCGTTCCGCAAGATCTCGGGAAAGGGCGCGCAGATTAGCACTGATTCCTTTTTCTTTCAACTGCTTATAGCGGCGTTCGGCCCTCACTTCGGGGTTCGCTGTCAAGAAGATTTTGAGCGAGGCGTCCGGAAACACCACGGTCGCCATGTCGCGTCCGTCCGCGACCAGGCCGGGCGGCTGGCGAAAGGCGCGTTGACGCTTGAGGAGCGCCGTGCGCACGGCCGGCATTCGCGCCACCTTGGAAGCCCGATTGCCGCACGCCTCGCTGCGGATGTCTTCGCTAACATCCTGTTTTTCAAGGAAGACCCTGCCGCCTCGAAAACTCGCGTCCATTGACGCCGCGAGCCCCGCAAGGCGCGCCTCGTCGAGCGTGTCGTGCCGCAGCGAAAGAAGCGCGACCAGCCGGTACAGCGCACCGCTCTCGAGATAATGGAAGCCGAGACTTTCGGCGACGCGGCTTGCAATCGTGCCCTTGCCCGAAGCCGAAGGCCCGTCGATCGCGATCACCGGCACCGTCATAGATCGAATCCACCCCCAATCAGGGACAGACCACGATTTCGCTGGACGCAGTCGTCCTCAAGGAAATCGTGGTCTGTCCCTGATTCTCGCTTCACCCCGTAATGCTCCGGAAGCGTTCGAAGTAATCGGGGAACGTCTTCGCCACGCAGGCCGGATCGTTGATGATCACCGGCACGCCCGCGAGCGCGACGAGCGAGAAGCTCATCGCCATGCGATGGTCGTCGTACGTATCGATGGACACGCCAGGGCGAATTTCGCCAGGAGTAATGGTCAGAGAATCGCGGCCCTGCTCGACCGTTGCCCCCACTTTCCTCAATTCGGTCGCCATCGCGGCGAGGCGGTCGGTCTCCTTCACGCGCCAGCTCGCGATGTTGCGCAGCCTGCTCGGCCCGTCGGCGAAGAGCGCCATCACCGCCGCGGTCATCGCCGCGTCGGGGATGTGATTCAGGTCCATGTCGATGGGCCTCAGTTTCGCTTCTGCGCTTTTCACTTCTATTGCGTCGTCGAAAAGCGATACCTGCGCGCCCATGCGCTCGAGGACTTCGGTGAAGCGCACGTCGCCCTGGATGCTGCCGCGGCCTACGCCTTCCACGCGCACCGGCCCGCCGCCGATCGCGCCGGCGGCGAGAAAGTACGAGGCGGAGGATGCGTCGCCCTCGACGAAGATTTTTCCAGGGGAACGATAAGAACCGGCCGGAACGCTGAAAGCGCCCCACTGCTCGCGGGCGACTTCCAAACCAAAGCGCCGCATCACGTTGAGCGTGATTTCCACGTACGGCCTGGAGATGAGCTCGCCCTGCACTTCGATGCGAGAGGGCTTCCCGGCGAGCGGCACCGCCATCAGCAGCGCGGTGAGGAACTGGGACGAAACATCGCCGCGCACGCTTACGCGGTCGGCTTTGATGCTTCCCGGATGAACGGCAAGCGGCGGGAAACCGTCACGCCCCGCGTAGTCGATGCGCGCGCCGATCGCGCGCAGCGCATCCACGAGATCGCCGATCGGCCGCTCGTGCATGCGCGGCACCCCTGCGAGCCGGTAATCCCCGCCGCAGAACGCAAGCGCCGCGGTGAGCGGCCGGAACGCCGTACCCGCGTTGCCGAGGAACAGCTCGGCTTTCTTGACCGGGAACGGCCCTCCTACGCCTTTGACGAAAGAACCTTCAAATTGAACCCCGAGTTTTGCCAGCGCCTCGCGCATTACGCGCGTGTCGTCGGCGTCGAGCAGGCCGCTCACTTCGGTTTCGCCGCGCGCGAGCGCGGCGAGCAGGAGCACGCGGTTCGAGATGCTTTTGGACCCCGGCAGCCGCACCGTGCCGGCGGCGCGCCGCGCCGGCTTCAGCTCGAGGGAATCCATTTGTCGCGCGCGGCGCGCGCTTCGGCGAACAGCTTCTCCAGGCCGGCCGCATCGCCCGCCTCGAGAAGCTTGCGAATCGAGCCGAGCTCACGCTCGTAGGCTTTCAATTCCTGCAGGAGGTGATCGCGGTTCGCGACGCAGATGTCGCGCCACATCTCGGGGTGGCTGGACGCAATGCGCGTGAAGTCGCGGAATCCGCTTGCGGCGAAGGCAAAAAGCTCGGCCGAGTTCTCGCGCGCGGCGATCTCGTGCACCAGCGCGTAGGCGAGGAGATGCGGGAGATGGCTCACCGCGGCGAGCAGCGCGTCGTGCGCTTCGGCCGCCATGCGGCTGATGCGCGCGCCGCAGGCCGACCAGGCGGCCTCGACCTTGCGCACCGACGAATCGGTGTTCTCGGCGAGCGGCGTGAGAATCACGCGCTTGCCGCGGAAAAGCTCCGCGCTTGCCGCCGAAGCGCCGCTCTTCTCGGCGCCGGCGATCGGGTGCGCCGGAACGAACTGCGCGATTTTGCGGCCGAGGCCGCTTTTCGCCGCGGCGATGACGTCGCGCTTGGTGCTGCCGCCATCCGTGACGACCGTCTTTGGATTCAATACAGAACTAATATCCTTGAAGATCTTTGGAAACTGCGCCACCGGCGCGGCAACGAGCACGAGATCCGCGCCGTGCGCGGCGGCCACCGCATCGGCCGCGATCGAGTCGATGATGCCGCGCTCCAGCGCCAACTTCACGTTCGCCGGGTTGCGCCCGGTGCCCACCACGTGAGCGCAGGCGCCCGCGGCTTTGAGCGCGAGCGCGAAAGAGCCGCCGATCAGGCCGACGCCGATGACCGCGACGCGCTCGAAAAGCATTTATTCCCTGAGGCTTGCCGCCAGCGCAGCAAGAAACTTCTCGTTCTCCGCCTGCGTGCCGATGGTCACGCGCAGGTGCTCGGGCAAGCCGTAGCCCCCGCCCACCGGCCGCACGATGACGCTACGGCGCAGCAGCCGCTTGTAGATCTCCGGCGCTTTGCCGACCTGGAGGGTGATGAAGTTGCCGTATGACGGAATGAATGGCAGACCGAGGCGGCGCGCGCCCTCCTCGAGTTGCGCCATGCCTTGCAGGTTCAACGCATAGCTGCGCGCGACGAACTCCATGTCGTCGAGCGCCGCAGCGGCGGCCGCGAGCGCGAGGCTGTTGACGTTGAAAGGCTGGCGTACCCGGTTCATCACGTCGGCGACCGAAGGATGCGCGAAGCCGTAACCCACGCGCAGCCCGGCGAGGCCGTAGGCCTTCGAGAAGGTGCGTACGACGACGAGATTCGGATGGCGCTTGAGCCACTTCACCGTGTCGGCGCGCAGGTCGGGCTTGAGGTATTCGTTGTAGGCCTCGTCCACGACCACGAGCACGCGCTCGGGCACCTTGCGCAAGAAAGCCTCCAGCTCTTCGGGACGCGCGAGCGTGCCGGTCGGATTGTTCGGATTCGCGACCCACACGACGTAGGTTTCCTCGTCGATCGCGCGCGCCATCGCTTCCAGATCGTGCCCGTAGTTCTTCGCCGGCACGACGATCGAGCGCGCGCCGCGCGCTTGCGTGGCGAGCGGATACACCGCGAACGCGTGCCGCGACATCACCGCCGCGCGGCCCGGCCCGAGGAATGCCAGCGCGACGAGCTCGAGCACGTCGTTCGAGCCGTTGCCGAGCACGATGCAGGACATGTCGACGCCGTAGCGCCTGGAAAGCGCCTGCTTCAGCTCGAAGCCGTTGCCGTCGGGGTAGCGCGCGATCTCGGGCAGGGCGGCATCGATCGCCGCGCGCGTGCGCGGGCCGATGCCGAGCGGGTTTTCGTTCGAGGCGAGCTTGATGATGCCCTTCTCGTCGAGGCCCAGCTCGCGCGCGAGCTCCGAGATCGGCTTGCCCGGCTGGTAGGGCGCGATCGAGCGCACGTGCGAGGGCGACAGCTCACAAAGATCCATCAGCATATTGGGGTCATTGCACCGCTACGGGATAAGATCCCAGGATTTTTAAAAAAGGTGCCTTGGCGCGCAACGCAGCGATGGCTGCGGCGACGCGCTCGTCCTTCTCGTGGCCCTCGACGTCGATGAAGAACACGTACTCCCAGAGCGCAGTGCGCGCGCGCGCCGGCCGCGATTCGATGAGCGTCATGCTGACCCCGTGCTCGGCAAGCGGGGTAAGCAGCGCGTGCACGGCGCCGGGCCGGTTCTCGGCGGACATCACCATGGAAGTGCGGTCCCGCCCGGTCGGCAAAGTTGCAATGCTGCCGAGCACCAGAAACCGCGTGGTGTTGTTCGGGTCGTCCTCGATGGAGCGCGCAAGCAGCGCCAGCCCGTAGCGCTCGCCGGCGAGCTCGCCCGCGATGGCGGCGGCGCCTCGCTCCTGCGCCGCGCGCTGCGCTGCCTCGGCGTTCGACGCCACCGGCACCCGTTCGGCGGCCGGCAGATTCTGCGCAAGCCAGCTGTTGCATTGCGCGAGCGACTGCGAATGCGAGTAGATCTTCCTTATCTCGCGCACGGCATTTTCCTTGGACAGCAAATGCTGGTGCACGCGCAGCTCGATTTCGCCGCAGATGCGCAGCGGCGTCGCCACCAGCAGGTCGAGCGTGCGCCCGACCGCGCCTTCGCTCGAGTTCTCCACCGGCACCACGGTGAACTGCGCGGCGCCGGATTCGCAGCGCCGGAACGCCTCGTCCACCGAGGCCACGGGAAGCGCTTCGACCGCCGCGCCGAAGTGCTTGCGCACCGCCTGCTCGCTGAAAGTGCCCGCCGGCCCGAGATACGACACGCGGATCGCTTCCTCGAGGCTGCGGCACGCCGACATGATCTCCCGGAAAACGGCGGCAACGCGCTCCGGCGGCAACGTTCCCTGTTTCTCAATGATTCTGTTGAGAATCTCGCTTTCGCGATCCGGGCGGTACGCGGGTGCGCCGCCTTTCAGCTCGCCGATTCTCTTCGCGAGCGCCGCGCGCCGCTGGAGCGCCGCGACGAGCTCGTCGTCGATGCGGTCGATGTCGCGCCGCAGCTTCTCGAGATCACTCATCGACGGGAAGATAGCGCACCGCGAGCACGCCGTTCAGGTCCGCGAGCTCCTTGACCGCGTCGGCGGGCACCGGGCTGTCGGCGTCCACCAGCGTGTACGCCATCTCGCCCCTCGACTTGTTGAGCATGTTGTGGATGTTGATCTTGCGGCGGCCGAGCGCGTGCGAGATGCGGCCCAGCATGTCGGGCACGTTGGCGTTGGCGATCGCCAGGCGGTAAGGCGCTTCGCGCGGCATGGCGGCCTCCGGGAAATTGACGGCGTTCTGCAGATTGCCGTTTTCCAGGTAGTCGCGCACCTGGTCGGCGACCATGGTGGCGCAGTTGTCCTCGGCCTCGCGCGTGGAAGCGCCGAGATGCGGCAGCGCGATCACCCCCGGGTGCCCCAGCAGCTCGCCCGTCGGAAAATCGGTCACATACCACTTCAGCCGGTGGGACGCGAGGCCTTTCAGCACCGCGTCCTCCGCGACGATCCCCTCGCGCGAGAAATTGAGCAGCACCGCGCCGTTACGGAATTGCTCGATGTTCTTCGAATTGATGAGGTGCAGCGTCTTCTCGCCGAGCGGCACGTGCAGCGTCACGAAATGGCTCGTGCGGATGAGCTCCTCGATCGAGCCGGCGCGCTTCACCTGCGAGGGCAGGCTCCATGCGGCCTCGACGGTGATGTGCGGGTCGTGGCCTTGCACGTTCATGCCGAGCCGGATGGCCGCATCGGCCACCAGGCTGCCTATCTTGCCCAGGCCGATGACGCCGAGCGTGTGTCCCGGCAGCTCGGCGCCGGCGAACTGCTTCTTTCCTTCTTCCACGCGCTTCTCGAGGTCCTCGTTTCCGAGGTTCCGCACGAAGTCGAGGGCGGGCGCCAGGTTGCGGGCGGCGATCAGCATGCCGGCAAGCACCAGCTCCTTCACGGCATTCGCGTTCGCGCCCGGCGCGTTGAACACGGGCACGCCGCGCTTGGAGAGCGCGGCGACGGGAATGTTATTGACGCCCGCGCCCGCCCTGCCGACGGCGCGCAGCGATGGGCCGAACTCGTACTTGTGCAGGTCCTGCGAGCGCACCAGGATCGCCTGCGGGTCCTTGGATTCCTTCACCACGCTGTACGCCTCGGCAGGAAAGCGCTTCAACCCCACCTGCGCGATGTTGTTGATGACCAGGATCTCGCACTTCTTCGGGCGAGCCTTAGCCATGTCTCTGTTCGAATTCCTTCATGTACTCGACGAGGCGCCGGACGCCTTCGATCGGCATGGCGTTGTAGATCGAAGCGCGCATGCCGCCGACCGAGCGGTGGCCCTTCAGCTGCACCATGCCGCGCTCTTCCGCGCCCTTCAGGAACGCTCCATCCAGAGAAGAATCCTTCAAAGTAAAAGGCACGTTCATGCGCGAGCGGTCTTCCCTGGCGACCGGGTTCTTGAAAAAGGCGCTGGAGTCCAGGTAATCGTAGAGCAGCTTTGCCTTTTCAATATTTTTACGTTCGATGGAAGACAAACCGCCCTGCTGCTTCAGCCACTTGAACACCAGCCCGGCGATGTACATCGAATAAGTAGGCGGGGTGTTCAGCATCGAATCGGCATCGGCCTGGAGCTTGTAGTCCATCACCGACGGCGTGCGCTTTTCCGCCTTGCCGAGCAGGTCCTCGCGCACGATGACGAAGGTGAGGCCCGCCGGGCCGGCGTTCTTCTGCGCGCCGGCGTAGATCAGCGCGAACTTCGACACATCCATGGGCCGCGACAGGAAATGCGAAGACGCGTCGGCCACGAGCGGTATGGAGGCCGAAGGAACTTCATGAAACTCCACGCCTCCGATGGTTTCGTTCGAGCAGAAATGGACGTACGCGGCATCGGGGCGCACCTTCCACTGCTTGGGCGCATACGTGAACTTGCGGTCTTCGGAGCTCGCCGCCACCGCCGCGTCGCAGTAGTTCTTCGCCTCCTTGATCGCCTTCTTCGACCATTCGCCGGTAAGGACGTAATCGGCCTTGCCCTTGCCGTGCAGCAGGTTCATCGGCACCTGTGCGAACTGCAGCGTGGCGCCGCCCTGGAGGAAAAGCAGCTTATAGCCCGGAGGAATCGAGAGAAGATCCCGCAGGTCGGCTTCGGCTTCGGCCGCGATGCCCATGAACTCCTTGCCGCGGTGGCTCATCTCCATCACGCACATGCCGGTGCCGTGCCAGTCGAGCATCTCGTCGCCGGCGCGCGCAAGCACCTCGGCAGGCAGCATCGCCGGTCCGGCGCTGAAATTGAAGATTCGCGACATCAGTGCACCGTCGGAGAGGAAGGCGGCGGCTCGATGTCGTCGTCGGCCGGGCCCGCGCCCTCCCCGTTGCCGCTTCCGTGCCCATTGCCGCCGTTGCCGTTGTCCACGTCGCGCTCCTCGATGCGCTCGAGTCCCGCGAGCTTCTCGCCCTCGCCGAGCGCGATCAGCGTCACGCCCTGCGTGGACCGGCCCTGCTCGCGGATCTGCGCCACGGCGGTGCGGATGAGCACCCCGCCGGTGGAGATCAGCATCACCTCCTCGTTGCCGTCGACGAGCACCGCGCCGACCAGCGGCCCGTTGCGCTCGGAGGTCTGGATCGCGATCACGCCCTGGCCGCCGCGCCCATGGCGCGGATATTCGGCGATCGGCGTGCGCTTGCCGAAGCCGTTGGCCGTCGCCGTGAGGACCGATTTGGATTCGTCGTGGGCTGCCAGCATGCACACCACGCGCTGCCCTTCGCCGAGACGCATGCCGCGCACCCCGGTTGCCTGGCGGCCCATCGGCCGCACGTCGCCTTCGACAAAGCGCACCGCCTTGCCCTCGGAGGAAAACAGCATCACATCGTAGTTGCCGTCGGTGAGCGCGGCGCCCACCAGGTAGTCGCTTTCTTCCAGCCCGACCGCGATGATGCCGCTCGGGCGCGGGCGCGAGAACTCGGCGAGCGGCGTCTTCTTCACGGTGCCCTGCGCAGTCGCCATGAAGACGAAATGGTTCTCGTCGAACTCCTTCACCGGCACGACCGCGGTGATCTTCTCGCCTTCTTCGAGCGGGAACATGTTGACGATAGGCTTGCCGCGGCTGGAGCGGCTGCCGGCCGGGACCTCGTAGACCTTGAGCCAGTAGAGCCGCCCGCGGTTGGAAAAGCACAGCAGGTAGTCGTGCGAGTGTGCGATGAAGAGGCGCTCGATGAAGTCGTCCTCCTTCATCGTGGTGGCCATCTTGCCGCGCCCGCCGCGCCGCTGCGCGCGGTAATCGGCGAGCGGCTGCGACTTGACGTAGCCGCCGTGCGAGAAGGTCACCACCATGTCCTGCGGCGCGATGAGGTCCTCGATGGAGATGTCCTCGGCGACCGTGACGATCTCGCTCTTTCTCCTGTCGCCGAACTCCTCCTTCAGCTTCGCGAGCTCCTCGGAGATGATCTTCACGATGCGCGCCGGCTTCGCGAGGATGTCGAGCAGATCGCGGATCGTCTCGATCACCTCGCGGTACTCGTCGCGGATCTTGTCCCGCTCCAGGCCGGTCAGCCGGCGCAGCTGCAGATCGATGATCGCCTGCGCCTGGTCGTCCGAGAGGTAGTAGCCGTCTTGCTTCAATCCGCAGGCCGGGCTCAGGCCCTCCGGGCGGAACTGCGCGGGCGAGGTGTTGCCGACCATCTGCTGTACGAGCTCCGAGGGCCAGGGCCGCGCCATGAGCCCGCGTTTCGCCTCCGCCGGGTTCGGCGCCTTCTTGATGAGATCGATGACCGCGTCGACGTTGGACAGCGCCACCGCCAGGCCTTCCAGCACATGCCCGCGCTCGCGCGCCTTGCGCAGCTCGAACACCGTGCGCCGCGTCACCACCTCGCGGCGGTGCGAGATGAACGACTCGATCAGCTCCTTCACGTTGAGCAGCCGCGGCTGGCCTTCGACCAGCGCCACCATGTTCATGTGGAAGCTGTCCTGCAGCTGCGTCATCTTGTAGAGGTTGTTCAGCGCCACGTCGGGAATTTCGCCGCGCTTGAGCTCGATCACCACGCGCATGCCCGACTTGTCGGACTCGTCGCGAATGTCCGAGATGCCTTCCAGGCGCTTCTCGGTGACGAGCTCGGCGATCTTCTCGAGGAGCGCCTTCTTGTTCACCTGGTAGGGCAGCTCGTCGACGATGACCGCGCTCCGCTCGCCCTTGCCCACCTCCTCGAAATGCGTGCGCGCACGGATCACCACGCGCCCGCGCCCGGTGCGGTAGCCCTCGTGCACGCCGGCAAGGCCGTAGATGATGCCGGCGGTCGGGAAGTCGGGCGCCGGCATCAGCTTGATGATCTCCTCGATTGCGCAATGCGGGCTGGCGAGGACGTGCAGGCAGGCGTCGACCACTTCCGACAGGCTGTGCGGCGGGATGTTGGTCGCCATGCCGACCGCGATGCCCGAGGAGCCGTTTACCAGCAGGTTCGGCGCGCGCGTGGGCAGCACGCTCGGCTCGAGCTCCTTGCCGTCGTAGTTCGGCACGAAATCGACCGTCTCCTTGTCGATGTCCGCGAGCAGCTCGGAAGCGATCTTTTCCAGCCGGCATTCGGTGTAGCGGTAGGCCGCCGCGGCGTCGCCGTCGACCGAGCCGAAGTTGCCCTGGCCGTCGATCAGCGTGTAGCGCATGGAGAAGTCCTGCGCCATGCGCACCAGCGCCTCGTACGTCGCCGAGTCGCCGTGCGGATGGTATTTGCCGAGCACGTCGCCGACGATGCGCGCGCATTTGACGTACGGCCGGTTCCAGACGTTGTTCGCCTCGTGCATCGCGAACAGGACGCGCCGGTGCACCGGCTTCAGGCCGTCGCGCACGTCGGGAAGCGCGCGTCCCACGATCACGCTCATCGCGTAATCGAGGTACGAGCGGCGCATCTCCTCCTCGAGCGAGATCGGGAGGGTTTCTTTGGCGAAAGATTCCATGCGGGAGAGACCGAATTTTATCATGCAAGCCCTCGTTTTCTCTCGCAAAAACCCGGTGTTTGCCCTCGGAAAGTGCTTGTATGGGCGGCGCCGCCTGTGCTTAAATTCCGCGAGTCGTCAAGGACAAAAAGGGGAGGCAGTAGTGACCAAGACCAGCCTGTGCTCGAGTGCATTTCTCGCCGCCGCGCTTTCCATTCCGGGCCCGCTGCTCGCGCAAGCGAATCAGGGCTACTGGACCGGCCCCGACAGCTCCGTATGGAGAAGCTCCGGGATGTGCGTGCGCGCGAGCTATTGGGGGCCGTCGATGGCGACGAGCGAGTGCGATCCCGATCTCGTTCCGAGGCCCGCGGCGGCTCCTGCGCCCACGCCCGCGCCCGCGCCTGCCCCGCGCGCTGCTCCAGCTCCCGCGCCGAGACCTGCGCCCGCGCCAGTCGCCAAGCCGGCGCCGAAGCCCGCGACGCAAACGGCGACGTTCACCGATACCTTCGCTTCGGGCAGCGCCACGCTCTCGCCCGCGGCGCGCGCGCGCATCGACAAGCAGGTGATCGAGCCGATGCGCAACATGTCTTCGGTCTCGCTCGTCTACATCGAGGGACATACCGATCGGCTGGGCTCGCAACAGGCGAACCAGAAGCTTTCCGAGCGGCGCGCCGACGCGGTGGCGAACTACCTGGTCTCGAAGGGCGTGGATCGCTCGAAGATCCAAACCATCGGCATGGGCAAGACGAACTCCGTCAAGAGCTGCCCGGACCAGAAGGATCGCAAGAAGCTGGTCGAGTGCCTTGCGCCGAACCGCAGGGTGGTCGTGCAGGTAACGGGCATGCCCCGCTAGCCGGGCGCCTCTTTCAAACTGAATCGGGCGAGGCCCCGGCGCGACCGGGGCCTCGTTTTTTATGCCTAATGGAACGCTGATCCGCGCGCGCTGGGTCGTGCCCGTCGAGCCGGCCGCCGCGATCCTCACCGATCACGCGGTGGCGCTGCGCGACGGCAAGATCGAAGCGCTGCTGCCCGCCGCCGAAGCCGGCCGCTTCGCCGGATACGACCGCATCGAGCTGCCGAACCATGTGCTGATCCCGGGCCTCGTCAATGCGCACACGCATGCCGCGATGACGCTGATGCGCGGGCTTGCGGACGACCTTCCGCTCATGCGGTGGCTGCAGGAGCACATCTGGCCCGCAGAAATGAAGCACGTGTCGCCGGACTTCGTGCGCGACGGGACGCTGCTCGCGTGCGCAGAGATGCTGCGCGGCGGCGTGACCTGCTTCAACGACATGTATTTCTTCCCCGAGGCGGCGCTCGAAGCGGCGCTCACCGCGGGCATGCGCTCGTCGCAGGGCATGATCGTGATCGAGTTTCCTTCTTCCTACGCCTCGGATCCGGCGGACTATCTGCGCAAGGGCCTCGAGCTGCGCGACCGCAACCGCGACGAGCCGCTCGCGTCGTTCTGCTTCGCGCCGCATGCGCCGTATACGGTTTCCGACGCGAGCTTCCGGCAGATCGCGACACTCGTCGGCGAGCTCGATATCGGCGTGCACGTGCATCTTCACGAGACCGTCGACGAGGTCGAGCGCTCGGTGGTCGAGCATGGCGTGCGGCCGCTTGAGCGGCTGCGGCGCCTTGGGCTCGTCGGCCCGCAGCTCATCGCCGTGCACGCAGTGCATCTCCTGCCGGAAGAGATCGAGCTGCTCGGCCGCCACGGGTGCTCCGCGGTGCATTGCCCTTCGTCCAATCTCAAGCTGGCGAGCGGCTTCGCGCCGGTCGCCGCCATGGTCGCCGCAGGCATCAACGTGGCCCTCGGCACCGACGGCGCAGCGAGCAACAACCGGCTCGACATGTTCGAGGAGATGCGCACCGCGGCGCTGCTGGCGAAAGCGGTCGCCGGTGATGCACAAGCGCTTCCCGCGCACGCGGCGCTGCGCGCAGCGACGCTCAATGGCGCACGCGCACTTGGCATCGACGCAACGGTCGGGTCCATCCAGCCGGGCAAGGCGGCGGACCTCGTGGCCGTCGAGATGCGCGAGCCGGAGCTCACGCCCGTGTACGACCCCATCTCCCAGCTCGTGTACTCGGCCGGACGAGAGCACGTCACCCACGTCTGGGTGGCCGGACGATTGATTGTTGATCAAAGAAGATTGGAAAATCCGGTGTTCGACGCCTTGTATAGCCGCGCGCACTTGTGGCAGAATTCCTTGGCTCACGCAGGTTCTTGAAAGAAAAAGCCTTTTCGGACAGAGAGGAGCAACAATGATCAGGAACGTATGGACGATGTTCGTTGCCGCGGCTGGACTCGCTCTTTCCGCGACCCCTTTTAGCGCAACTGCACAGGGCGAGACGAGCGGCTACGTGATGTCGCCCAGCACGGGCGCCGCGGTGCGTTCGGCCAGCGGCTGCGTGCGCACCAGCTACTGGAGTCCGTCGCTCGCGACTATGGAATGCGATCCTGATCTCGTTCCGAAGCCTGCTGCCGCGCCTGCGCCCGCGCCGGCGCCGCAAGCCGCGCCGCCTGCCGCGGCGCCTGCACCGGTGCCCGCGCCGGCTCCGAAACCCGCGGCCAAGCCCAAGCCCGTCGCCGAGAAGATCACCTTCGCGGCCGACGTGCTGTTCGACTTCGACAAGGCCACGATCAAGCCGGAAGGCAAGGCGAAGCTCGACGAGCTCGCCGCCAAGGTGAAAGACATCAACCTGGAAGTCGTGATCGCCATCGGGCACACGGACTCCATCGGGGCGGACGCGTACAACCAGAAGCTGTCGGTGCGCCGCGCCGAGTCGGTGAAGGCCTACATGGTTTCGAAGGGCATCCAGCCGAACCGGGTGTACACCGAGGGCAAGGGCGAGAAGCAGCCCATCGCCAGCAACGCGACCAAGGACGGCCGCCAGAAGAACCGGCGCGTCGAAATCGAGGTCATCGGCACGCGCAAGTGACCGGCTTTTAGCTTCGGACAAAAAACCCGGCTGCGGCCGGGTTTTTGTTTGCGAGAATGGGCGGGTGAACGTAGATCAGGCCGAGCTGGAGAAGTTCAGCAGGCTGGCCTCGCGGTGGTGGGACCCGCACGGCGAGTTCCGGCCGCTCCACGAGATCAATCCGCTGCGCCTGGAATGGATCGACGGGCATGCGCAGCTCGCCGGCAAGGACGTGCTCGATGTCGGCTGCGGCGGCGGCATCCTCGCCGAGGCCATGGCGGGCCGCGGCGCCCGCGTCACGGGCATCGATCTCTCGGAAAAAGGGCTGCGCGTAGCCGAGCTGCACCTGCACGAGAGCCGCCTCGCCATACGCTACGAGAAGGCGATGACCGAGGAGTACGCCGCGGCGCATCCCGAGTCGTTCGACGTGGTGACGTGCATGGAGCTCCTCGAGCACGTGCCCAGCCCGGAAAGCATGGTCGCCGCGTGCGCGCGGCTGGTGCGTCCCGGCGGGATGGTTTTCTTCTCGACGATCAACCGCAATCCGAAGGCATACCTTTACGCGGTGATCGGAGCCGAGTACGTGCTCGGCCTGCTGCCGAAAGGCACCCACGACTACCGGCGCTTCATCAAGCCATCCGAGCTTTCGCGCTGGAGCCGCGCGAGCGGGCTGCGTCCCGAAGAGCTCATGGGCATGACGTACAACCCGCTCACGCGCCGTTACCGGCTCGGCGCCGACTGCGACGTCAATTACCTGCTGCGTTGCGTGCGTGACTGACCGCGCGGTGTTGTTCGACCTCGACGGCACGCTCGCCGATACGGCGCCGGATCTCGCTGCGGCGGTAAACCGCATGCGCGCCGAGCAGGGCCAGGAGCCGATCCCCGTCGAGCGGCTGCGGCCTTTCGCGTCGGCGGGCGCGCGCGGGCTCGTGCACGCGGCTTTCGGCATCAAGCCCGACGATGCCGAATACCCCGCTCTACGCGAAGCGTTCCTCGAGTTCTACGGCGAGAAAGTCTGCGAGCACACGCGGCTTTTCGCCGGCATGGCGGAGCTGCTGGACGCGCTGCGCGCCCGCGAACTGCATTGGGGGATCGTGACGAACAAGGCCACGCGCTTCACCGAGCGCATCGTGTCCAAGTTGCGTCTCAAACCCGACTGCGTGGTCTGCGGCGACACCACGCCACACCTCAAGCCGCACCCCGCGCCGCTCCTGCATGCCGCGGAAGAGCTGCGGCTCGCGCCGCAAAGCTGCTTTTTCGTCGGCGACGACCTGCGCGACATGCAGGCCGCGCGCGCAGCCGGCATGCGGGCGGTCGCCGTCGAATGGGGCTATCATCATCCGGAACAGGGCGCGCCCGGCACGTGGCAGGCGGCCGTGGTGATCGCCCATCCCATGGATCTCGTCAGGCACCTATGAAAGCCATCGCGCATACGCTCGTCGATGTCGAGCTCCCCAAGCCCTCCGCGAGCGGCCGCGACCTGCTCGTCAAGGTCGAGGCCATCTCCGTAAACCCGGTCGACTACAAGCAGCGCATCGTTTCCACCAAGGAAGACATGCCGACGCGCGTGCTCGGCTGGGACGCCGCCGGAACGGTGGAAGCGGTCGGAAGCGAAGTGACGCTCTTCAGGCCCGGCGACGAGGTTTACTACGCAGGCGACGTGACGCGCGCCGGATGCAACAGCGAATTCCATCTCGTGGACGAGCGCATCGTCGGCCGCAAGCCCAGGAAGCTCGACTTCGCGCAGGCGGCCGCCATGCCGCTCACGGCCATCACCGCCTGGGAAGCGTTCTTCGACCGCATGAAGATCGACATCGGCGGCCGCCACCGCGGCGCGTCGCTGCTCATCATCGGCGGCGCCGGCGGCGTGGGCTCGATCGGTATCCAGCTCGCGCGCATTGCCGGTCTCACCGTGATCGCCACCGCGTCGCGCCCGGAGTCGATCGCCTGGGTAAAGGAGCTCGGCGCGAGCCACGTCGTCGACCACCGCAAGCCGCTGCGGGCGCAGATCGAGGCGCTCGGCATGAAGCATGTCGAGTACATCGCCAACTTCAACGACCTCGACCAGCACTGGGCCGCAATGGGAGATCTCATCGCCCCGCAGGGCGCGCTCGTCGCCATCGTGGCGAACCACAATCCGTTGGCGATGGACGTCGTGCGCTCGAAGAGCGCCAGCATGTGCTGGGAGCTCATGTTCACGCGCCCGCGCTTCCACACGCCCGACATGATCGAGCAGCACCGCCTGCTCAACAAGGTCGCCGACTGGCTGGACTCCGGCGAGCTGCGCTGCACGCTGCGCGAGACCCTCTCCCCGATCAACGCAAAAAACCTGCAGGCCGCGCACGCCAGGCTCGAGTCGGGAACCATGATAGGAAAACTCGTTCTAAGAAGTTGGCACTGATAAAATACAAGGTCTTATCGATCCCGGGGGCGACCTGGTTTCGACGTGGACATCGAAGCAGCGCAGGGCATGCCGAGGACCAGATCACCTCGTAAATCCATTCTGGAAACACCATAAACGCCAACGACGAGCGTTTCGCTCTAGCCGCCTAACACCGGCTAGACGCTGCACTGGTCTGCTGATGGGCCAGGCCCGGGAGGCAAAGGAGGCGCAAGCCGAGCTTGCTTAGCGGGTGCAGCGTCATTCACATCAGCCTCTCCTCCGGGCTTGGCCGCTTGGCCCAGGGGATCCGTCGAAGCGGCTAGCCGCGCGTCAGCCTGCCGGTTGGCGGGCGCAAGGCGAAATACAAACAACCAGGCTAAGCATGTAGTCCTGACTGCCTAGGGTTCATGGACGCGGGTTCGATTCCCGCCGCCTCCACCATCCGACCGTCCGAGGAAGTCCACCAAAGTCCTCGGATGTCCTCCAAGAGCATGATTTACCTCCGGAAGTCTCGCTCAAGGAAGCGCGCTTGAAGCGCGACGACGCCCGGCGCCCACTCGCGAACGGCATCGATCCTAGCGAGCACCGGCAGCAAAGCAAGAGCGCGCGGGTAGAGCAAGCGGCGAACAGCTTCGAGGCGATCGCGCGCGAGTGGTATGCGAAGTTCTCGCAGAACTGGGTGGACAGCCATTCCAGCAAGATCCTCCGGCGCCTCGAGCGCGACGTCTTCCCTTGGCTCGGCGCGCGACCAATCGCGTCCATCACCGCACCGGAGCTGCTGACGGCGCTTCGCCGCATCGAAAGCCGCGGTGCGCTCGAAACCGCGCACCGGGCGATGCAGAACTGCGGCCAGGTCTTCCGCTACGCGGTCGCGACGGGGCGCGCGGAGCGCGACCCGACCGGCGACCTGCGCGGCGCCCTGCCCCCGGTGAAAGAAAAGCACCATGCCTCGATAAAAGACCCGAAGGCCATCGGCGCCCTCCTAAGGACAATCGACGGCTACCAAGGCTCGCTGATCACGAAATGCGCGCTGCGCCTCGCACCCCTCCTCTTCGTCCGTCCCGGCGAGCTGAGAAAAGCCGAATGGACCGAATTCAACCTCGACGCCGCGGAATGGCGCATCCCTGCCGAGCGCATGAAGATGCGTGAGCAGCACATTGTTCCCCTCTCCGCTCAAGCCGTGGCGATCCTGCGCGAGCTACACGCGCTCACGGGCGGGCGTCGCTATGTGTTCCCCGGCGCGCGCACGAACGGCCGGCCGATGAGCGAAAACACCGTCAACGCCGGCCTGCGGCGGCTCGGATACGCCAAGGACGAAATGACCGGCCACGGATTCCGCAGCATCGCCTCTACGCTCCTCAACGAGCAAGGCTGGCACCGCGACGCCATCGAGCGCCAGCTCGCGCACGCCGAGCGCAACAACGTCCGGGCCGCCTACAACTTCGCCGAACACCTGCCCGAGCGCCGGAAGATGATGCAGGCATGGGCCGATTACCTGGACGGGCTCAAGGTTGGCGCGAAGGTCATACCGATTCACGGGCGGGCGGCCTAGCTTGACTTGCGAGAGGCTGGATACGCGTAACGATCAGCAATCTTCTGATTGAGCCTGCCCACGACCTCGAAGACCAAAGCTGCTGCCTCTTTGATATAGGCAGCGGACACGACCAAAGTACTGTCCTCCACGCCGACTCCCGGTACTTTCGCAATCAGCGCCTTGATCTCCCGCTCTTTCTCTGGCGGCAAGTCCATGAGCCTTCCATTGCGGTGCGCGACGAAGTTTCTCAGCTCCTGTAGATAGCCTAGGCGCTCTCTTTCTTCCGCGGACCACGGAAGGTCAACGCGCAAGATACCCTCGAAGTACTTCTCAATCTGGCCGCGGAAATTCTGCGCGCGAATGTCGCGGAAGGACACGCCGATCGTTTCTCGCTTTCCAACCCAGAGGGCGAAATCTGATAGGAATGACTCGAACAAGCCCCAAATGGGAACGAGAGCTCCGATCCGGAAGAAGCGCGGAATTTGCTTCTCTGCGGCATCTTCTATTTGCGAGAGTTTCGACCAATACTCCTCGCGTTCGAGCTTTTCGGTCGATTTTTCAAGCTCCCTTTCAGCGCGAAGGCGGTACTGGTCTCGCGCGTGCGAGATCTGATCCTCAAGAACTTTCAGATAGCTGTCCAAGGCCCATGACTCCTAGCCGAAAGAGATGCCGGGATAGCTCAGGTCTACGTTGAGCAGCTGCTCGAAATCGAGTGCCATTCAGGACTCCTGATCAAGCAAAGTTTCATACTGATACCAGACGCAGGGCACGCAGAAGGGTTCATTGGACGCCCAATGATGTTTCCTGCAGTTCCCCGGCCTAAGAATGGCTCGCGCAAGGTGCCGCCAACTGGCCGGTATTGCGTGGACGTTCGTGCTTTTCAATTCCCCCGACAAGCGATGCATCATTTCGTATGGGTCCAGCGATATGACCAGCACGGCGTCATGCGCGAGCGGAATTCTCGACGTAAGGAATGCATACGTGTGCACGTCATCCATGCCGCCAAATGAATAGCCGATTATCGAGACGTACTTCGAGTGCGGGAGAGCTTTCGCCGCGATTCGGTATTCCGCTCGGCTCATCACCACTGCTGGCTCCGGCCCAGGGAGTATTAGCCCTGGGATAGTCGGTGGCGGCAACTCGGGGAAGTCAAGAATGGCGTTGGTATAAGCGGCCCACCCGATCCGCTCAAACATTTCCGGCGAGAGGCTGCGTCCATGGGGCTCAAGAACTCGATGAACCCTACGATAGCGGCTCGCCAGGCTGTCGACATTCATGTTGAAGATCGTTGAAGGCGCCGCTGCCAAGGAGAACACTTCATAGTTGCTGCTCGCGATTTCTCCGCGGGACGGACGCTCCGGCACCCAGCACGTAAAACGATTCCGGCATCGCGAAGGACCGAGACAGCGCCGACAAGGCTGTAAGCGCCTTCGGTGGCGGGCGGTACATAATTGTTTACTTCCCGAGCAGCCGTTCCAGCTCCTGCGCCTGCTCCTTGAGCTTTTTCGGGTTGGCCTTCGCCAGGCGGCCGAGATTTTCAAGCTTCCACCGGACGCCGGGCAGCTGCTCGAGATGCCCTATGCCGAGCAAGTCCCACTTGGGCTCGTTGCGGGCGAGCGATAGCAGGAACTCGCGCTCAGCGGCATCGAGTCCCGCCTGCAGTTCGGCCACCATGCGCTCGCGCGTAGACAGGAGCGACTTCAATTCCACCGGCTCCGTGGTCATTCCCTTAAATGTGCCTTCGTATTCGCCTGAGACGTCCCGAAGGTTCGGGAAGAGCACTTCGTGAATCGGCCGGTTATGCGCGGCGAGGTAGGCAACGAAGCTGCGCCGAATTGCCGGAGTGATCCCCTCATGGGTGAAGAGTTCCATCACGTCGAACAGATCTCGCGGGTGCTGGCGGTCCAGCGCAGCCACCAGCTTTCCGCCATAAAGGTCTTCGAGCGATACCAACGGCAGTTCGAGGTCGGCCTGCAAGACTTCCTTCGCCTTGGCACTGAGCGACGCCGAGCGAACCGGATGAACCGTCCCTCGCAGCACGAAATTCACTTCGACCTTCACTTCGAGCTTCTCGCGCCGTACAAATAGCTTCGTCTCGCCAGCGTCGGCGACCGTCGCCACGTGAGTCTGGAAGCCCCGTTTCTTGAGACGCTCGCCAGCGTTCTTGATCCCCTCGCTGATCCTGCCGAGCGCTTCTTCCCGCCCCACGCTGTGATCCCCGAAAACCAGGTCCAGGTCCACGGACAACCGGGGCATTCCCCGCACGAAGAGATTGATCGCCGTCCCGCCCTTGAGGGCAAAGATGCCGTCCGCGAACACCAGCGGCGCAACCTGGGTGAGCAGGCGCGCGGTATCAAGATAAACCTGATTCACGGCTTGAGCACCAGCAGGAAGCCGTCCTTGGACTTGGATATCCAGGGCCGCGCGCTCCCCTTAGGCAGCACCGCTGCATCGAGCTTGCCGGCCCACGGCAGCGACAGCTCGCGCGCAAGCGTGAGACACAGCCGAACCGTCTTCACGCTCGTGCAAACCTTGAGGAGATCCATCAGCACCTCGGCGCGCAGGTTGTACGTGCCTTCGGCTATTTCCCTGGCCTCCTGCAGCGGCTGCCGAACGCCCACTTCGTCGAGCAACTCGAGAAGCGCACGTTCCGGCGTCGAAACCCGTGGCGCGTTGTCACGATTCTCGAAGCGACCGACGCCAAGCATCTGCTCAGGCTTTTCCTTGAACAGCCGCTTCCGGTGGTACTCGCTCGGAAAATGCTTAACGAACCAATCGGGAAGACGCGCAGTCGCCCAGCCATAGAGATGCAGCACGGCCTCCTGAGAGACATATTGACGAACCCCGTACCACTCCAGAGCGGTCTTCCCGCCAACATGAAGCCCAGCTATTTGCGCTTGAAGAACGACAAGACTCGGATGCAGCTGAAGGGATTCGCCGGGCCGGCTATAAACGCCCCGCGCCAGGCGCTTGAGCCAGCCTGAGCGGACATAGTGGACCGCTAGATCAGCAGAGATACCCAATCTGGCGAGCCGCTCCGAGGTCACGGGCGAGCCTGCAGGCAGCCGGGTATAAAGAGTTTTTAGTTTGGTTGTGTTAGTCGTAGCCACACTACGACTATATATACTATTCTAATATCTCGCAAGCATGACATATCCGTTAGATGATAATTATCGTAGCCACACTACGATAATCAATACTTTTCCAATAAACCCCCTGCTTAGATCTATCCAGTAGGAATTGGGCTCCGAAGCTCCCCGGAAAGCCTAACGCCTGAAAGGTTGGAGGTGGATGGCTTTCCCATTCGAAGAGGTACCGCCGTCGTAGTCGACGAGCGAGCAGCCCTGCTCTGGGTCCATGGTGCCGCGACCGCGCTCAATCCGCGGCTGCGTTACTACCAAGGAAAACGGCGCATTCCGGCACCAATGATGATTCGACGCTATTCTGGCCAAAGCGAACTGTATCAAGTGGGAAGTGAGATCTTGGGACTGTCGAAGATGAATTGGAACAGCTTCGACCTTTACTCACAGATCCCGGCAACCATTGAAACCTCGCGAAAAGTCGCCCGAATCGGAGCGCTCCTGGACCGCTTTGGATCAAATTCCCCATGACTACCGCTTGTTCATGTGAGAAGGACGCGCGAGCGGCCTCGGGCTCCAAGTCGGTGGGCTAGTATGCTGGGGGCAACTCTGGGGGCAACAAGCTTTTCCCAAATCGCCCGGAGCTAGCGTTTACGCGGCTCCCCGGGCGGTATGCGAGGGACGCCGCCACCACATACCCAAATCACCACGTTCCATGGCGGCGCTACGCCGTTGATTACTGCGGCTCGATGTGGGCACGTTTAATGATGCCTCCCCATTTCGCGGTATCGCTTTCGATCAATTTGGCCAGCGACTCCGGATTGCCGGGATAGGGGTCGAGACAGAGATTCTTAAGGAATTCGCGCCCGCTCTCCGTCGCAAATAGGCTGTTGGAGAATCCGGAAAGCTTTTGCGCGATGTCGCGCGGTGCTTTGGCAGGCAGAAACATTGCAAACCACGCCACGAGATCGTAACCCTGTAGCCCTGCTTCGGCCATGGTCGGTATCTCGGGTGCGCACGAGACGCGCGTCGCATTCGTGACGGCAAGTGCACGAGCCTTGCCACCGCGCATCTGTTGTATCCCCGTAACGGCATCGGCGAAGAGAAACTGGATTTGCCCT
Organism: Betaproteobacteria bacterium; assembly: GCA_004297625.1. Lineage (GTDB taxonomy): Bacteria > Pseudomonadota > Gammaproteobacteria > Burkholderiales > SG8-39 > SCGC-AG-212-J23. The sequence continues at coordinate 89,813 of SCTY01000064.1, forward strand.
CCGAGCAGGTCATTGAGCGCCTGGCTCGATCCCTTATACGGCACATAGGTCACTTCTTTGAGCGCCGCACGTTCTAGGTAAAGCTCTGTGACGATGCGCGCCGTGGCGGTGCCGGATCCGTACGCTACCTTCCCTGGCCGCGCCTTGATGTAATCGGTTAGCTCAGCGACCGAATTCACGGGCACTACAGCGGGATTCACTAACAGTGCGAAGCCAAGCGAGAGCACGGTAGTAACCGGCGTAAAGTCCTTCACCGGATCGAAACCAAGTTCCTTGAACAGGTGAATATTCGCAGCATGTGTCGAGTTCGCCGTTAATAGAATGGTGTAGCCGTCGGCTGGGGCGCGTGCGACGTACTGGGCCGCGAGATTGCCCATGGCTCCGGATCTGATTTCCACTACAAAAGGCTGGCCGGTGCGTTCCCGCAGATTTTGCGCGAGATATCGCGCGACGACATCGATCCCAGTGCCGGCGGTGTAACCATGGATGATTGTTACGGGCTTGGATGGCCATGTCTGCGCTGTGACCGGCGATGCCAAGGTCAACGCAAGTGCAATCCATAAAATACGTGTGAGCTTCATTGGTCCCTCCCTTTGCAAGCCGCCGAGACATTCGGCTGCTCTAAAGTAAGTTTCGTGCCGGCGTCTTCACCTTTGAGCTGAAATCCCTCGCAAACCGGCGCGGAGAAAAAGATTCAATCGAGACCGAGGTGCGGCCGTCTGCAATCAGTTCCGCGATGAGCTCCCCAGTGATAAGTGAATGCGAGATGCCTGTGAAATCATGGCCGGTCGCGATCAGAAAGTTGTCCAGTGCATCGGCGGCCCCGATGATGAAATTTCCGTCCACTGCCCTCGGACGCAGGCCGGCCCAAGTCCGCGTAATCTGCAGCCCTCGCAATGCTGGAACGAACGCGGCACAACGGCTGGCGACATCGCGCGCATTCTCCTCGGTCGCCGTGATGTCGAATCCCACATATTCGCTGGATGAGCCACAGAGAATCTGACCATGCGGAGTGGACCGGATACTCGTGCCTCCGGTCGGCTGAGGGCCCGGTTTGTGCCAAGAGGAGAGACTGTGGCGCACGATCCGGCGTGGGCAATCCAGCAGCAAGAGCTGTCCTTTGCGCGGCACGACTGGAATATCAATGTCGACTAACTTGGCGATTGCGGCGGCCCATGCCCCGGCGGCATTGACGACCCAACCGCTGGAGAACTTGCGCCCGCCTGCCTCGATACTGCGCACGCGCCCCCCCGCCACATGGATAGCCGTCACAGCGGTGTGAGTGAAGATCCTGGCGCCGAGCTGCCGGGCAGCGCGGCCGAGTCCGTAGGTCAATTTGATCGGCATGGCATTGCCGCCAATCGGGGTCCATGAGGCCCCTACCATCCTGGGCGAGAGGTTCGGTTCACGCTCCCGCATTTCAGCCCGATCGAGCATACGGATGTCGACACCCTTTGCCCGAAGCGCTGCGACGGAGTCGTGCATATATCGGAGATCGTCCTCGGACTCCGCCACGTTGATCCGCCCGCCGGTGTCGAGTTCTATGTCCTCTCCCGTTTCCTCCGTAAACCGGATGAAACGCTCATCGTTCTTTAATGCCACTTCCAGCGGAAAAAAATTCGATAGCGTGCGAAAACCCAGCGCTGCCCCCGATGAGCCTCCCGCGAGAGGACCTTTGTCAAAGAGACCAACGGAAAGGCCTCGCTTGGCCGCGTGATAGGCGACCGCCGTACCGATGACGCCGCCCCCGATCACGGCTACGTCGAAGGTCGAATCAATCATGGCAGGCCTCCTCGAGAGCCAGCAGCGCTGACACCGGAATGGGCTTCACCGGCGGCCTTTGGCTGAATGGGCGGACGTCTTCAGGGCGCTGACCCGTCCCTTGCGCCAACAGTTCGATTAGGGTCGAACTGCATATCCTTCCCTGGCACAAACCCATGCCCACGCGCAATCGCGCCTTCAACTCGACCAGCGATGTGGCGCCGTCCTCAATTTCCTTACGGACCTCACTCGCCGTGACCTCCTCGCAGCGGCAGATGACAGTCTCGGGCGTTATCCGCTCGAAGAGCCCTGGCCGGGGACGAGAGATCCGGTCGAGGACCGCGCGAGAGCGACCCAGGCGGCGCAGCCGTGCAAGGCTCCGCGCCGCTTGCGCCGAGAACTCTTTTGGGTCGATGCGCCCAAGCCGCATCGCGGCCCGCAGACCGGCAACGCGCCCCTCTTCCAATGCGACCAGGGATCCTGCTATCCCGGCGCCGTCCCCAGCGACAAACACCCCCGGCATACTGGTTTCGCAATACTCGTCACAAACGGGGATCCACCCGCCCAGTTCGGGTGCATAGCGATGCTCGCTTCCGATCAGTTGCGACAGCTCCGTCGACGGCAGCAGCCCGAAGCCGAGGCAAACTGTGTCCACCTCCAAGACGCGCTCGCTGCCGGGAATCGGCCGCCATTCGTCGTCCACTTGCGCAATGACTGCAGATTGGACTTCCTCTTTGCCTCGCGCTTCGATGATGGTCCAGCCGCGCATGATCGGAATGCGTCGGCCAGCGAGGCGGCCAACATAACCAATTCCCTGCGCAAGGAGTTCCCAGCGTCCGGCCAGCATGGGTAACAGGTCAAAAACGCTTGGCCTCGCTAATTCCAAGACAGCCAGCACCTGAGCACCGGCATCGGCCAACTGATTAGCAACAACCAGATTGAGCGGCCCAGTGCCCGCCAGGAGTACCCGCTTTCCAGCAACGATGCGCTGTGCCTTCAGCAGTGACTGCACTCCGCCAGACGTAAATACACCTGGAAGCGTCCAACCCGGGAACGGCAGGGGGCGCTCATAGGCCCCGGTCGCGAGGATGAGCGTCTCGTACTGCAGCGTCCACGCCTCATCGCCTTGGCAGCAGTAAAGGGCGCCAGGCTTGGCGTTCCAGACGGCTACGCCGTTACGGACTGATACTCCTGCTCGCGCGGCGTCATCGAGTAATCTTCGACCCCGCGCCTGATCGTCGCGGATGCCGGTTGCCGGGTCGATGGAAAAACCACGCGGCGGTTGTCGATAGATTTGACCACCCGGTTGCTCGTTATCATCGAGCACAACCGCGGCTACCCCCACCTGCCTGGCCGCAATCGCCGCTGCGAGCCCCGCCGGACCGGCGCCAACTATCGCCAAGTCCGCTCGAGCGATCACGCGATGTCGTCCTCGCCCAGTCCGTGTTGTGTGTTCACTACCATCCCGGGGCTGGCTCGTGTCTGACAGGCCCTAACATTGGGACTGCCATCGATGACCATGCGGCACTCATAGCAAACACCGATATTGCAAAACACCGACCGGGGTTCGCCACGCTTACGCGTCAGCCGCAGCAGGCGTCGGCCCGAGGCGAGGATAACGGCAGCAACTGTCTCGCCTTCATATGCGAGCAGCGCCTGCCCGTCCAGGATGATGTCGAAGGTCTTTCCCCGACGTACGCCGTTCACGAGTCGCAGCTCCGCCATGCGCTTTATTCCCGTTCGACGACGCTGCGCCCGCGGCAGATCACGCGTTTGATGTTGTGCTTGTCCGAGAGTACCGACAGGTCCTGCAGCGGATCGCCGTCCACAAGCAGCAGGTCGGCGCTATATCCCGGCGCGATTCGGCCTGTGATTTCCCCGACACCGATTGCCGCGGCAGCAACGCTGGTTGCTGCGGCTAGTACCTGCTCCGGCGTGAAGCCAAGATCCACCCAAAGCTTGAGCTCCTTCGCATTGTCGCCGTGAGGGTTGTTGCGCCCTCCGGCCGCATCGGTACCCAACGCGATGCGCCCACCAGCCATGCGTACCTTGCGCACCGTCTTCTTTTGCGCCTCGTAGGCCGGTCCGCATTTCTCCAGCCAGGAAGCCGGCAGGTTCAATTCTCGTCCACGAGTCACTACGCCATGAAAGAACGACAGCGTCGGGATCAGGCAGGTCTTGTTCGTGACCAGCAGGTCGAGTCCCTCATCGTCCATGAAAGCGCCGTGTTCTAGCGTATCGATGCCGGCGCGAAGCGCCCGATTAATGCCTTCGCTTCTGTACGCATGGCACGAGGTACGGCGCTTCATTGAGCGCGACTCATCGACAAGCGCCGCGATCTCGGCTTCCGAATACATGACCCAGTCCGGGTCGTCGCCCTCGGAAGCGATGCCGCCTGTAACAGCAAACTTGATGAAATCAGTTCCCGCCCGCACGTGCCGGCGCACCAACTGGCGCACTGCGGCTTCGCCATCGGCCGTCTCGTCCGCCTGGCGTGCAAACATCGGCGGACGCATCATGTCGAAGTGACCACCGGCCCGGTCCACTACGCTGCCTACGACTATTCTTGGTCCTTCGACCAGTCCGCGTTCTATCGCCTGACGTAACGCCACCGAGACCTGGGTCGCCACTTCACCCATCGTGCAGTAACCCAGATTGCGCAGCGTAGTAAAGCCAGCCTCAAGCGTGAGGCGCGCGTTGTGCGCGGCATAGAACGCCATAAGCGTCGGCGTCGTACGCGTGACATAGTTGAGCCTGTCAGGAGCGACCGCTCCCTCGAGATGCACGTGGCAATCTATGAGGCCGGGCATCAAGAGGCGGTTGCCGGCTCGGATCCGGCGTGCATCCTGCGGCATGGAGCCGGACCCTACCCATTCGATTTTGCCGTCCTTTACGAGGACGTCGACCGGGTGCGCTAACAGCTTGAGGCCATCAAAGCATCGCGCCCCTTCTATGAGGATCGACTGACTAGTGCTTTGAAATCCGTTTGACATTTCGGAGGCACCCGCTTGTAGTTTCTTAAATCCGCGGATGACACTCCCAGCATTCTCTACATGTTCCCTTAACTTGCATCAATTACCGCCCTAATGGCGACCCCCTAACGGGACAGTCGCCCGGAATCCAGGTTTAGCAAGAATGCTTGATGCGGTATTACTGAGGCCAGCAGCGACTTATGCGCGCTCAGCTTGCCTGTCTGCGGTGACGCCGCGTGCGTTGGATAAGACTCGGACCGGCTGCAGACTGGACGAGGTCACTCAGGTCGTCCGCCCATTCCCCGAAGCGCCTCGGCTAGACGGACGAATCGATGCTGAACCGTGGACAGGGCGTATCTGGGTCGCATCGAAGGGTGGCGATCTATGTTTCCAAGGTCGAGCTCGCTCAAGTTGGCCGGCAAGGCGAAAAAGACACGCCTCATCGCCAAATCGTCCAACAAACTGAGTCCCTACAGGGAGGCCGTTACTAGTCCAATATAGCGGGATGCTCATGGCGGGCTGACCTGAGCAGTTGAATTGTGCAGTGAAAGCCATATGCGCCCACATTTGGTCGACGTATTTCATTAGGTCGGGCTCCATCGTGTTGATGGTGCCAAGTGGCAAAGCGGGTGACGTCGCAACCGGGCATAGAAAGACGTCATAGTCGTCGAAGAATGCGTTGATCTGCCGGGCAATGCGATGCGTGATCTTCAGTGCCTCGGCATATTCGATAGCGCTTTTGGTAGCACAGTACTGCGCCCATGCCATGACGGATGGTTCGATTTCGTCCGGATACGGGTCTCGATTGAGTTTTGCTGCGAGATCAATGATCGACTTGGACCAGTGAGCTCCATGGACCAGCAAGAAATGCATCGTCATGGCGCCAAAATCGAAATCCGGCGCCCCCTCTTCCAAGTCATGCCCAAGATCGGTGCACAACTTGGCAGCATCTTCGACCGCGCGAATACATTCCTTATCCACCGCTAATCCACCGGGAGCTTTTGTACTAAACGCTATGCGAAGTGTTCCAGGGTCGCGAGTTGTCTCCTTGAAATAGCATCTTTGCGGAGGCGGCGCGGTATACGGGTCTCCCACTTGATAGCCCTGTATGACATCAAGAGCAATAGCGCTATCGCGCACCGTTCTAGTGAGGGCGTGATGAGCACCAAGGCCACCAGCTGGTTCTCCAAGGTCTGGCCCGACGGATACGCGTCCGCGAGTCGTTTTTAGTCCGAAGACACCGCAGTGCGATGCGGGCACGCGTATAGAGCCAGCTGCATCCGTTCCATGCGCGATCGGTACCAGACCGGCGGCAACCGCGGCCGCCGCTCCTCCACTTGAGCCGCCAGCCATCCTTGTAAGGTCCCAAGGATTTCTCACCGGACCACGGAACCTCGATTCTGTAGTCACGGCGGCGGCAAAATTTGGAATGTTAGAACGGCCAACGACCACCATGCCCGCCTTCTTGTACAGCCGAACAATAGTTGAGTCATGGTCCGCAACACTGTTCTGCAGCAAGCTGCTACTCAATGAGCATACCGACCCCTTGTATAGAGCTCCAAAATCCTTCAGAAGTAGCGGGACTCCGGCTAGTGGACCATCGGGAAGGTCGGTTTCGACGATTCGAGATGCCTCGTCGAACATAGGAATCACCACAGCGTTTAAGATGGGGTTGAGATACTCTATCCGAGCGATAGCTGCTTCGAAAACTTCTCTCGGCGACACTAAACGGCGGCGCACAAGATCGGCTAGGCCCACCGCGTCATATCGAGAGTATTCGGCGAGAGAATTCATTGTCGGTACCTAATGATCTGCCAATATCTGCTGCGGAAAAAACCCGCGCCGGTGCTTACCCACTCGGCGTGCCAGACTAGGAAGATTCTTGGCGTCTCTACGAATGGTTATTAGCTTTGCTCTCTAGAAATTCCGGCCGACCGTACTCAGACGCAGCAGCTGCAGCTGACACATAACCCCGCCGTACGTCGTTCGCGACATCGCCCGCGGGCCGCTGTAGCGGATCACCGTAACCTCCGCCTCCGGCAGAGAGGAACCGCAGTCGATCACCGGCTCGCAGTTCCACGTCGTCTTTAAGCAGGGTCGCGACCAGAACGCCATCCCGGTAGACCTCTGCCCGCCCCGGCTCACCCGCCCGGCCACCTGCTGCGCCCCAAGGGGGGCACTTCGTGCGTTCAATCATCACGCTGTAGTTCACCGGCATCATCATCGTATAAACGCGTTCGATACCTAACCCGCCGCGGTGCCGGCCTGGACCGCCCGAGTCGGTGCGCAGCTTCATACACTCCACACGGAATGGATAGGAAGCCTCCTGCACTTCGATTGGAACTTCCGGTGTATCGCCGTGAGCCATTGAGCGGAAAGGGCCGTTGCCGTCCCGGTCGTGTGCCGCACCCCATCCGCCGGCAGAGGACTCGATGTGCTGGAACCAGCCGCCTCTTGGCGAGCGGCCCACAATCACCTGTGAACCATAAGTCCCGTGGTGCGCGGCCGGTACGCGACCCGGTGCGGCCTTGCCTAGCGCGGCGAGGATCGTGTCCACCACCGTAGGTAGGTTGTGACCTGAGCCTGCGATCGCCGCCGTAGGGCGCGCGCTCATCAACGTACCCTGCGGACAAACGATTTCAATCGGCCTGAAGGCGCCGTCATTCGCGGGATCATCAGAGGCGAAAAAGAACTTTGCAGCGATGCGCACGGCAGCCACGGCGCCACCCTGGTAGCCGGCATTCCATGGACCACCTGTGACCTCTGGCGCAAGACCGCCGAGATTGGCGATCAGGCGATCTCCCGTAACCTGGACCGACACGCGAATTGGTAATGGGCGGTCTTTGTTGACGCCGTCATCGTCGAGGAAGGACTCCGCCTCATACGTGCCATCCGGGATTGCGCGAATTGCCGACCGGACCAACTCTTCGCTGCGGCTCCACGCCTGCTCGACTGCGCCACGCACCGCCGCCGCACCGAACTTGCGGAGGATCTCCAGCGCCATGTCCCGGCCCATGAAGCAGCCGGCCACCTGTGCTTCCATATCGCCAATTACCAGTTCTGGAAAACGTGTATTGCTGGCGACCAGGCGGTAGATGTCGTCGGCGCGCTTGCCCTCCGCATGTACCTTGAGCGCAGGAAACTGAATCCCTTCCTGGAACACGTCGGTCGTCTTGGTAGTAGTGCATGAACCCACCGCGTAACCGCCTACGTCCATCCAGTGCATGACAACGACCATGAAACCAAAAAGGTCAGCGTCGGCGTCTCCTGTCCGGATAGGCGTGTACATCACTACGTTGTTAAGATGCTGCCCCATGGTGGCGGCCTTGTTAGTTATGACGACATCACCATCCCGCAGCCCATTCTTGCCGTAGATGCTCAGTCCCTCCATCACGGCGGCGGAAAGTGCGTTGGCTGCGAACACAGGCAGGCCGCCCTTGCACTGTGCGATTAGCTTGCCAGCAGCGTCCACAATGCCGACAGCGAAGTCTTTGTACTCCGACACGAGCAGACTGAACGCCGTTCTCGTGATGTTCTTATCGATGACGTTGGGCACAGCAGCGAGGCTCTGCCATATGACCTCCGCGTCGATCGAATTTACGCCTGAGAAGGCGCGCTGCTCCGCGGCTGCCGCCAGCTTAACGTCCAGCTCGCCAAGCCCCCCAACCACCAGCGTGTCGCCCGGCCCTATTACTGTGGTGGAGCCGAACTCCTCGATCACCGCAGGGCCGTCTATGCGCGTTCCGATCGCCAGGTTCTCGCGCACGTACACTGGCGTGCGGTGCCGCTGGCCGAAGCTGAGATGAAGTACTTCGCGATGCTCAAGCGGCCCTTTCATGCCTGCGCGCGGCGCCGCATGTAACGAGCGCAGGTCGGGCTTAGCCGTCAGCACGATGCCGACCACGCGCATGCCGACTACCTCAACCGGATTCATTGGATCCGCGTAACCGTAGCGTTTGCGGTAGGCGGAAACGAATCGCTCGTGCACCGTCCTCGCATCTTCTCCGTCGTAAATCAAGACCTTAATCGCATGACGCTGTCCAATGAACCGCGCCTCCAGCGCACTTTCGAATGCGACTCCCTCTCGCCCGACCTCCCGCGAGAGCCTCGCACCTAGCGCAGCGCGCATCTCGCTTTCACGAGTGCGTAAGTCCGACATACCAGCATCGCTCAGTTCCAGCAGCAGCGTCCTGGTCTCCTCGCTCCGCGCATCGCCGAGAAGCATGCCGAGCGCCGAAAAATTTCCGGGCTCGGGCGGGATGATGACCCGCGGCATCCGGAGCGCACGGGCGAGCTCGATGCCGTGCAGCGGTCCACCGCCCCCAAACGCGAAAAGAGTGAAGTCACGTGCATCGCGGCCACGTTCGACGGTGATCTCCTTGATCGCGCTCGTCATTTGGGCGTTGGCGAGTGACAAAATGCCACTTGCCACGGCGTCGATCGAGGCGGCCGCAACCGCCCCGCCAACGGGGGCCCTTACGCGCGTATCGATAGCGTGCCGCGCTACGTCCTCGTCGAGGTGAAGCGCGCCACGCATGAACCGTCCCGATGCTATTCGACCCAGTACGAGATTCGCATCGGTAATAGTCGGCTCTGTTCCGCCCCGGCCGAAGCAAGCCGGACCGGGCTCCGAGCCCGCGCTGTGCGGACCGACGTGTAGCCGGCCTTGCGGATCGATATACGCAATCGAGCCGCCGCCTGTGCCTACTTCAACGATGTCTAAAACCGGTGTGCGTACGGGGAAGCCGAAGTCGTAGCCACCTACGTCGTACGTCGATTTGATCTCGAACCGGTAGTCTTCGATAAGAGCGCACTTGGCCGTCGTGCCGCCCATATCAAAAGCGACGAGATGATCTATCCCCAGTGCTTTGGCGTACGCCGCCGCACCGATGCAACCGCCAATAGGACCGGACTCGACCAACGCGAGTGGCTCCCGCCGCGCGCCCTCGGCTGTTAGCAGGCCACCGTTCGATCCCATGATGAAGAATCGGCCTACGAAGCCGCGGTCGCCGAGTCGGCCAGCCAGGCGGTCGATGTAGCCGTTGGTACGCGGACCGACATAAGCGTTGGCAATCGCGGTGGAGGTTCGCTCGTATTCGAACCACTCGCGAGAAAGTTCGCTAGAGGCGGAAACATAGATGGACGGTAGGCGCGTCCGGAGATAGGCCGCAGCCTGTGCTTCGTGCGCCGGATTGCGATACGCATTCAGGAACGCTACGGCAACCGACTCTACTTGCGCGCCTTTCAACTGTGCCACCACAGCGTCGAGCTCGCTCGTCGCGAGCGGTTCGAGCACTGCACCGTCGGCGGCCATTCGCTCGCGCACCTCAAAGCGCAGCTCAGGCGGCACAAGGGGTGCCGAACGACGGTAATCGAGCCGGAACGCAAGCGGCCGGCTCGCACGGCCGATCTCAACCACATCGCGGAAGCCGGCCGTGGTGACAAGTGCAGTCTTCCCGCCACTGCGCTCGAGCAATGTGTTGATGACTTGGGTGGTGCCATGCTTGAGCACGTCTACTGCCTTGAGGTCGAGGCCGACGTCGGCGATGCACTCAAGGATGCCGTCCACCAGGTCGCTATTAGTCGTTAGCGCCTTGCCGAAAAAGAGCTTCCCGCGCTTCGCGTCGAAGGCGACAAGGTCAGTGAAGGTACCGCCGATATCAGTGCCGACGAAGAGCGTCATGCCACCCGGGTGATCTTCTGGTCGATAGCGCCGAACACGCTCGCCCCGCTCGCATCGAGCATCTCGATCCGTACGCGGTCGCCGAACTTAAGGAAGGCCGTGCGTGGCTCGCCATGTGCCAAAATTTCCTTGACGCGCCTTTCGATTACGCAGCTCGTGCCTCGCGAGTCATCACGGCTCGCTACGGTACCGCTACCGATTATCGATCCCGGCGTCAACGAGCGGGTCTTGGCGACGTGCGCCATGAGTTCGTGAAAGCCGAACACCATCGCGCCGGCGTCCGGATCGCCAAACAAGGTCCCATTGACGTACGAGCGCAGCGGCAAGTGCAACCTGAAGTCCTGCCAAGCACCGCGGAGCTCGTCCGGTGTGACGGCCACCGGAGAGAAGCTGCTAGCGGGCTTCGATTGGACGAAACCAAATCCCTTGGCCAGCTCGGGCGGGATAAGGTTACGCAGCGAGACGTCGTTACAGAGCATTACCAGCGCGATGTGCTGGCCGCCCTCTCTCGCGTTGCATCCGTACGACACGGCGTCGGTAACCACAGCCACCTCCGCTTCGTAGTCGATGCCCCATTCTTCCGACACCGCCGGTACGTCCTCCATGGGGCCAAGAAAGCCGTCGGACGCTCCCTGGTACATGTAGGGCGATTTCGTGAAGTCCTCAGGGACCGGGAGGTTGCGCCACTTCGACATCCGCTCCATGTGGGCGACGAAGACGCTACCGTCGCACCACTGATAGGCACGCGGCAGCGGCGACATAGCCTGCCGCGGATCGAAGGGCTCGATTCCTGGCGCCTTGCCTTTATTCAGGGCGTCATAAAGAGACGCAAGCCTGGGCGCAGCGTCGCTCCAGCGATCAAGCGCACCTTGCAGCGTGTGGGCAACCGCGCCAGCCCGTAGCATCGACCGTAGATCGCGCGAGACAACAACCAGTTCGCCGTCGCGGCTTCCGTCGCGCAGGGTGGCAAGTTTCATGTTCTCTCCATGATTAAGCGAGGGAGCCGCCGTCGAGCGGGATGACCGCGCCAGTGATGAAGCTTGAAGCGTCGGAGGCCAGGAGCACAGTGAGGCCCTTAATCTCCTCGGGCTGACCAATGCGGCCGAGCAAAGAACATTGGGCAAGCACTGCCTGCACCCGCGGATCAGTGAAGGCGCCATCCGCGATCCCTGTGGCAAACGGGCCTGGTGCGATGGCATTTATAAGAATTCCATGCGGCGCCAGTTCGACAGCTGCCTGACGCACGATCTGGGCGAGCGCAGCCTTGCTTGCGGCATAGGCGTAGCCGACGAGCGGTTCGGCGTGCAATCCGGCGGCAGAGCAGGTGACGATGATGCGGCCGCTTTTTTGCGCTTTCATGTGTCGAGCTGCGCATTGCAAGCTTTCGAATGCGCCGGTGAGGTTCACTGCGAGAACCCGATCCCAAAGCGCCCGCGGCACGATTTCGATGGAGCCGCTGCGGCTCGCTGAACTGGGTCCCCCGCTAATGCCGGCATTTGCCGCCAAGATATCGAGCCGACCATGACGCTGGACGACGTCTTCAAAAGCACGACGCAGGTCATCGCTGCGACTGACGTCCACCACGTGCGTTTCTACCTCGAGCCCTGCGGCTCTCAGCTTTGCGCGCGTAGAAGCGAGCTTTTCCGCATTGCAGTCGAGCAGCACGACCCTCGCCCCGTACGATGCCATCGCCTCGGACATGGCAAAGCCAAGCCCGCTTGCACCGCCCGTTATAACGGCTACGCGCTGGTCGAGGCTAAAGAGTGCGTCGGTCGTCACCGTACAGATCTCACCGCCCGGACCTGCATATCGGTCCCGCCCATTGCCGAACGGTTGATGCAAGCCCGCTTCACTTCGCGGCGCACCGCCGGCTTGACGCTGGTGAGATCGACAATCAACGCTTCTAAGCCCCGAGCAAGCTCCGCCATATCGACGTATTCGCGATGGATAAAGCCGGCCGCCGTTGCCTGAGTGACGGTTAAGCGCTCGCAAAGCAGCGTAAAGGCTAAGACTCCACCGCGGCCAAGCCGCTGTTCAAGCGCGTGGACATGCATGACGTCGGGCATGCCGAGGCGTGCTTCAGGGAGCTGCAAATAGGCGTCGCGCGTTGCCAAGACGAAGTCGGCCGCCATGGCAAGATGAACCGCGATCCCGATCGCCGGGCCGTTAAGGGCGACAACCACGATCTGGGGTAGCTGCCCAAGGGCCTCAATGATGGCGCCATTGCGTTCGACAAGCTCGACAAGGCCGTCGGGCTTCTTACGAGCCTCGGCGATGAGATCGAGGTCTACCCCAGCACAGAAAACATCGCCCGTCGCTTGCAGCACGACGATTTCAAGTTCAACGCTGGTGCGCAGTTCATCGACCAGGCGTTGCATTTCCTCCCACTCCGCCTCGCCTAGTGCATTGCGCTTCTCCGGACGATCAAGCGTAATGCGCAGCACTTCGCCATTGCGCTCGGTGCGCAAGCCGGACATGGAATAGACTCCCTAGATGCCGCCCCACACCTCGTTGATCTCTGCCAGCGCCTTGCTTAGGTTTCCATGCTTGGATATCGACGCCTTCAAGGCACGCCCAGTGTTGGAGAGATGGCACAAGCTGTCGAATTCACCGCTCACCTCCATGGCAGTACGAATGCCAAGGATCTCCCAGACGCGATTCACCACCATCTTGTTGAGCATGAGCAGCTCGGGATCAATCGTGGCAATTTGCTCGGCTATCTTGCGCGTCTCCTCGGCGAGGCGCGCTTCTGGGAAATGCCGGGTGGCAAGCCCGCACTCCACGGCTTCGACGCCGTTTAACATCCGCCCATACGACATCTCGCGTGCGCGCTTTAAACCCGCAAGCAGGGAGTAAAGGCCGATGTTGTCGCCTGAGGCAAGCCAGCGAGTTGGCGGATAACCGATCTTCGCGTCATCCGCCATGATCGTGAGATCGCAGGAAAGGGCGAGCGTACTCGCTCCGGCAAGGGCATAGCCATGGACCTGCGCAATCACCGGTTTCCAGAGATTCCAGACCACTTGGTCATAGTGCACATGGCCTTGCACATGCGCGCGGCTATTCCAGATGCCGCGCCCATATTCCGGCACGCCACGCGGTTCGTGCGTTCCATCAGCCGGTCCTTCACCCGGCTTCATATTCATCGGGTCCGTTTCCTTTAGGTCGTAGCCGCTGGAGAAGCACTTGCCCGCGCCGCGGAGAATGATGACACCTACCTTCGGATCTTGCTCAGCCTTCTTGAGCAGCACCTCCAATTCCGCCATCAATGGCCAGCAGAGCGCATTCATGAGCTTCGGACGGTTAAGAGTGAGATAGAGCAGCTTGCCGTCGCGCTCGGAGAGGATGAATTGCTCGGCATGCGGATTCGACATGGCTGTTTCCTTGGTAGTCACTATTTCTTGGAAAATTGCTCGACCAGCTTGAACTTCTGAACCTTGCCCGCTGGCGTGAGCGGCAGGCCCTCCACGAACCAGATGTGGCGGGGCTTCTTATAAGAAGCGAGACGCTGGCGACACGCCTCAATCAGCGCATCGGCGCTTAGTTTGGCACCGGCTTTCAGCACCACTGCAGCAGACACTGCTTCGCCCCATTCGGGGTCCGGCATGCCGAAGACTGCGGCGTGCGCGACGCCGGGAACGGCATGCAAGACGTCTTCGACCTCGCGCGCATAGACGTTCAAACCTCCGGAAATGATGAGGTCGCTTGAACGCCCTGAAATGGTGACGAGGCCTCGCTCGTCGGTCGTGGCAATGTCGCCTGTCCAGAAGGCGCCCTCGCGAATGCGTTGAGCAGTCGCTTCAGGCTGGTTGAGATACCGATCCAGGATGTGCGGACCCGAAGTAACGATCTCGCCAAGCTCGCCCGGTGCTACGGGCGACCCGTCCTGACGGCACACACGCACATCCATACCCGGAAGCGCGCGCCCGGTCGCACCGAGGTTCGACCCATATTCATCCGGAGGCAGTACGGTGAGCTGTGGCGACTCCGTTGCGCCGTAAGCGTGGAATGGCCGGCATTGCGGCCAGTCCTGCATAAACTGCTCGGCGAGCGCGATCGGCATGCCAGCACCGCCATGCATCAGCGAAAAAGAGCGACTGCGCGCGACAGCGCTGAAGGCGGCGTCGTCCACCAGACGGCGGATTATGGTCGGCACAGCGAGCAGGTAGTTCGCACCGTGCTCCTCCATCGCCCGGCGTGTCGAATCGGGACCGGCATCCGTAGGAACGAGAAGCGCGCCGCCAGCGGCGATTACGTTGATCATTGCGAGCAGCATTGCGCCGCTGTGGAACAGCGGCGGCGCGCAATTCATGCGGGTGTCCGAATCGATCTCGTAGCCGATTTGGCAGGTGAGGCTGTTGTAGATTCGGGACCAGTGCGACATCACAGCACCCTTCGGGCGGCCGGTCGTACCGCTCGTGTAGAGAATGCTGTGCGTCGTTACGTCCTCAGGAGGCTTGACTGGCCGGGACTCCTGGCCACTTATGAATCCACTGAGCGCTTCGATGTCGTCGATCTCGACAAATTCGCGCAGACCGATGCTCGCCTTCAGCGCATGCAAGCGCCCGGTATGCGACCGCCGGCAGATCACCACCGATGCGCCAGCATCGCCAAGGATATAGGTGAGCTCGTGATCCGTGTAGGCAGGATTGAGCGGCACTAGTACCGCACCGCACCTCGAGATGGCGTAGAACGCGACCACCATCTCGAGGCTGTTCGGCAGAATGACGCTTACCCTGTCTCCCGGCTGCACGCCGCGCACGACAAGCGCACGCGCGAAGCGCGAAACGTCCGCATCCAGCTGCGCATAACTCAGCGACCGACCGCTTGCCACGACAGCAAGCTTCGATGGCCAGCGCAGTGCGGACGCCGAGAGAAATCCGTCGACCGTCATGCAGAACATGGCGCAGCTGCCACCGTTATTTCAGGCTCGGCGACAATGGCTTGCCTAAGACCACCCAGCGCTCTCCCTGAAAGCGCTCCATGTAAAGCGCCTTCATCGGCAGGGCGTCGGTGGGGCTGGTCTGGATACGAATGCCGGGCAGCAACATCGGGATCTCGGTGTCCATGTTCAACGCCGACTGCATCAGGGCCTCGCGGCTGGGTGCCTTCATCCCTTCAAGCGCTTTAACCATGACCTGTGCGAGCGCATAACCTCGGGCCCGCAGCGGGTCGGCCGGGTTGGCATTGGGCACGAACTGCTTCAGGGCGGCCACATACTCCTTCACCGCCGGATCGCTGGCGGATGCGGGATCGGACGGGTCCTTGAGGAACGCTGTGGAGATGATCCCCTGCGAACCGGCAAGCCCAGCCGGCTTTAGAACGAGCTCAGTCGAAGCACTGACGCTGGTCAGCAATTGCATGGGCTTCCAATTGAGCTCCGCAGCCTTGCGGATCGCCTGAGCTGCGAACTTCGGGATGGTGAAGCTCACGAACACATCGGCTCCAGAGCGCGCAAGTTTGCTCACCTGTGAATCGACCGACGGCTCAGTCGCGTTATATGGCTCCTTGGCGACGATATGCACGCCCTGCCGCTTCGCCGCAGCCTCGAATGGTTCCAACAGGTCCTGGCCGAAAGGGTCGTTT
This sequence comes from Betaproteobacteria bacterium, assembly GCA_004297625.1. Classification (GTDB taxonomy): domain Bacteria; phylum Pseudomonadota; class Gammaproteobacteria; order Burkholderiales; family SG8-39; genus SCGC-AG-212-J23. The sequence continues at coordinate 105,812 of SCTY01000064.1, forward strand.
TGATACAAAACGGCAACCTTGGCGTTTGGCTTCTCCTGCTTGATGTACTGCGCAAAGGCTGCCGACTCCGTTGCGTACGCGGGAATACCGATCAAGGTGTACGGAAATTTCTTACGGTCTTGCGCAAATACGATCGCTCCGGTGTTCAGATACAGATGCGGAATCTTGTTGCGCAGGATGTAGTCGGCGACCGCAAGGTTATGCGCTGTGCCGCCGATATTGAATATTGCGAAAACCTTGTCTTGCTCGACCAACTGGCGCACGTTCGCCACAACTTTGCTCGGTTGGTAGGCGTCATCGAGAACGATGGATTCAATCTTGCGGCCCTTAACGCCGCCGCGCGAGTTGACGAGGTCGAAGTACGCCTTGACGCCGTCGTACACGGCGCCGTACGCAGAACCTGGTCCGCTAAACGGATAGCTCCCGCCCAGCTTTATTTGAGTATCAGTTATGCCCGGATCCTTGTAGCTGCCTTGAGCCGCTGCCGGGCCGTGAGCGAATGCGAGTGCGAGCGCGATCGAAGCGATCCTTCCCAGCAATATCATGCTGATGCGCCAGTTCATGTGCCTCTCCTTTTGAAAAACAACCAGTGTCGGGTGCCGAATAAAGCCGGTAGCGCCTTGAGGGGGCCTTCCGGCATGAACCGAATGAACAGGATGATCGCCGCCCCGAAAAACACTCCCGCGAGGTGCTTGTTTAGCGCGGCGGCGTAGTCGGGCACGAACTGCACGAATAAAGCGCCGAGAATCGATCCCGGGACAAAGCCACTTCCACCTATGATGATGCCCACGAGCAGTAGCAAGGACAGCGTTGGCAGGAAGTTCTCCGGAGCGACGAAGCCGACAGAGAGTGCAAAGACGCCACCGCCGACACCGCCAAAGAAGGCGCTCGCAGCAAACGCGCCGGTCTTTATCCAGCGGAGATCGACGCCCATTCCCATAGCGGCGATCTCGTTGTCCCGCACCGCCGACATGGCGATGCCGAGCGGCGAGCGCACTACGCGCCACGCGATAACGATTGCTGCGGCCGCAAGAACCATCGCCCAGATATACAGATACTGCTCCGGCGACATGGCAACCCCGGCCGGAACGCTGACCTGGCCAAGGTTTAGCCCAGCGCCACCGCCAGTGAGGCTGGACCAACGGTTCGCGATCGGCAACACAGCAACCGCGAGCCCAAGCGTTACGATTGCGAGGTAGTGACCACGCAGTCGCAGGGCAGGTAGACCAGCGACGAACCCAACTACACTCGTAACAAGACCAGCGGCAAGCAACCCAAGCGGAAAGGGCACACCGTATCGAATCCTGAAGATTGCAATCGCATAGGCGCCGATAGCGAAGAACGCGCCTTGCGCGAGGCTTACCTGCCCCGCTGTACCGACCACAATGTTCAAGCCGACGATAGCGATACAGTAGGCGGCGGCGACCGTGAACTGACCCAAATGGTATGTGCCGAGAAAAGTGGCGCCGGAGAGGGCAGCGAGTGTCATCACCAAGGTGATGGACCTGCGCAATGTCGCGTGTTTATCGCTCATCTAGACAGCGCGCTCCGCGCTCTTGGCGAATAGACCCGTTGGGCGCACGAGCAGCACGACGAGTAGAACTGTGAGTGGCACCAGAATCTTGAGATCCGAGCCGATAAAGTCGACATAGTTGCTCGCTAACGTCTCAGCCAGTCCGATGACCAAGCCTCCGACGACCGCACCGAGCAGGCTGGTGAATCCGCCTAAAGCCGCCGCGGCGAAGGCATAGATGATCACCCCGAGCATGAGGCTGGCGTCCAGAAATAGGCGCGGTGCGATGAGTACGCCGGCGAGGGTGGCAAGCGTAGTTGCCAGCCCCCAGCCCAGCATGAACATCTGCGGCGCTGGCACTCCGGAAAGGCTGCTCGAAACCGCGTTCGCTGCAGCGGCGCGCATCCCGAGCCCAATCTTAGTGTGATGAAGGACAAAGAAGAACACCGATACCGCAGCTATCATGACTACGAGGGTGCCGACCGACTCTGTGCTCACGCGTGCTTTGCCGATGGCAAGCACACCTGCGCCGAACAAACTCGGAAAGGCACGGTTCTCCGGTCCCCAGAGCCATGGCGCAAGTTCGTTGAATACCAAGAATAGGCCCAGTGTAGTCAGCACAGCTGGAAACTCCCCGAAGCGAGCCACGGGGCGAATGAAAAGGCGTTCAGTAAGCACGCCCAGGACAAATGCAATGGAAAGCCCGCTTGCTATCGCTGTAAGGAGCCCGAGTCCCTGCTGGTTCAGCCACCATGTGATGAAGGTGCAAAACATCCCCATCTCACCCTGCGCGAAATTGACGATGCCGCTGCTTTTGTAGACAAGCACTAGGGCTAGTGCGACGGCCGCGTAAATGGTGCCGCTTGCGCTTCCGTCCAGGATCACCTGAACCAGCCCTTCAGGCATCGCGCCTCGCCATGCCGATATAGGCGTCAGATAGCTCCGGGGAGCCGCACAGCTCATCGCGGCTGCCGGCACCGACCACCTCCCCGTGTTTCAGGACGTACGCGCGGGTCGCTGCCGACATCGCGAGCTCGGCTGACTGCTCGACAAGAAGCACTGCCAGGCGACCTTCTTCAATTATTTTTCGAATCGCTTCGTAAACCACCCGGACGACCTTCGGCGCAAGGCCGAACGATGGTTCGTCGAGAAGCAGAAGATTAGGCCGCAACATGAGCGCGCGCGAAATCGCGAGCATCTGCTGTTCGCCGCCGCTTAGGTGCGTAGCCGGGCGATGACGGTATTCACGTAATATCGGGAAGCGCTCGTAGCACTGCTTGAGGTCTTCGTCGACATTGGCACGAAACCGCTGTGTGAACGCACCGACCAGAAGATTCTCTTCCACTGTCAGGCCGGCAATGGTCCCTCGACCTTCTGGAACATGCGCCACCCCAAGAGCGGCGATGCGATGCGGCGTATTGGGCAGAGGTTTGCCTCCAAACTCGATAGCACCAAGCCTCCGGTGCAGTAAGCCGGAAATGGTGCGAAGTAGTGTCGTCTTCCCAGCTCCGTTTGCGCCAAGCACTGCCACGCACTCGTGTGTGCCGATTTCTATGGATACATTGCGCAGGATGTCGCCGGTGCCGTAGCCTGAGCTGACCCGCTCTAAGCGCAGAAGTGTCACGCTGGCTGCCCTAGATAAGCTTCGAGAACCGCTGGATTCGCCGCCACTGCACTGGGGATGCCCTCCGCTATCACGCGGCCTCCATCCAAAACCACGATGCGGTCCGAAAGTGCCATCACAACATCCATGTGATGCTCGATAACGATCATCGTGAGACCAAGCGAGCTTCGGAACCGCCGAATAAGGGCAACCAGTTCCTCGGCTTCCTGATCGCTTAACCCACTTGCGGGTTCGTCAAGCAGTATGAGTCGTGGATGAGCGCAGAGTGCTCGCGCCAGCTCTACCTTGCGCCGCATCCCGTGCGCGAGAGAGTCCACACGGGCCAGTGCAGCGTCAACAATCCCTACAGCGCGCATCGCCTCGATCGCATCGCGCTCCACTTCCGTCGACCGTTGGCGTGCAGCCGGTGTACCGAGCCATTCCGCAAACGCCGATGATGGGCGGCGCCACAACCCACCGAGCATTACGTTGGCCAATACGCTCATGGTTGGGCATAAGGCCATGTTCTGATAAGTACGGACTATCCCCCGGCGAATGATCTCGTGCGGCCGCATGGGCAGAAGGCTCGCACCCTCGAATTCGATATCTCCATCAGCGAGCGTAGAGAGACGGCTGATGGCGTTCAGTACAGTTGTCTTTCCGGCACCATTGGGTCCGATCAGCCCGAGAAACTCGCCCTGCTCAACGCCAAACGAAACAGCGCTTAGCGCCGTGACACCACCGAAAATCGCGGTGATTCCCTTTACCTCGAGCATGGCTGTATAATCTTACAGAGCGCTCGCTCTGAAAAGCAAGCCGCCGTTGATGACCAAAGACAACAACGCGAGGCAGCACAACAAAGCAGGTATGCCCCGGCGCGAGGAATTTCTCGCCGCTGCACTGCAGCGCTTTTCGCGGGTCGGCTTCGCGGCGACTTCAACGCGCGATATCTGCCGAGACGTGGGGCTCGCGCACTCGGCGATATATAACTATTTCCCATCTAAAGGTGCGATCCTGCGCGCCCTAGAAGAACGGGAAATGTTCCCTATGCAGCGCGGCGCGGAGCGTATTCTTTCCGAGCATGCGCGCAAACCGCCGCTCGAGCGCTTGTCGCGTATCCTGCGTTACACCATCGAGGTGGCGATCGAGCGCCGGGACGGTTGGGCGCTGTTCCAGGACATGATTCGCCATCTGCCGCCTCGTGCTCGCGCCGTCTTCATCTCCAACCGGGACCGCTACGAACGAACGGTGAAGGCGGTACTACAGGAGGCGATCGATGTTGAGGCCCTGCCTGAGCAGGACCTTTCCCTGGCGATCTTCCATTTCTTTGGCATCGCCGACGGTATTGCGCGATGGTATCGCCCAGATGGAAGGCTGTCGGCCTCGTACATCGCAAAACACGCGACTGATTTTTACTTATCAGCGCTTAAATGTAGCGCCATAGCGAAAAAATCCGGACATCGCCAAAGCAAATAAGGCCTTGCGCTCCGTTAGTGATGACCCGCGGGTTCAACGCGAGGTAGAAAGTGCCTGGCAGATTACAGAACAAAGTGTGTCTTATCACGGGAACGGGCGGCGGTATGGGACGCGCGGCGGCGACGCTTTTCGCGCGCGAGGGCGCGCGTGTCGTCGGGTGCGATCTGGACAAGCAAAGCGGCGAAGAAACGCTGCGGCTCGTAAGGCAAACTGGCGGACAAATGATCGCCGACAATGAGTGCGACCTAGCGAAGCCCGGCCACGTCGCGAAGCTGGTGGATTTGGCACTGACCGAGTACTGCCGTATCGACGTGCTCTATAACAACGCCGCCATGGCTTGGTTTGGCTGGGTGCCCGAGATGGCGCACGAGATGTTTAGGCGGACTATCGTGTCCGAACTAGACATCGTGTTTTGGCTCAGTCAGGCTGTATGGCCGCATCTGATCGCTGCGGGTGGGGGCTCGATAATTAATGTTGCTTCTAAGGCCGCCAAACGGGCGAATCCATTGCTGCCATCGGTTGCGCATGCCGCAGCGAAGGGCGCAGTAATCTCTATGTCCCGACAAATGGCAGCTGAGGGCGGCAAGCACGGCATCAGGGTCAACACAATTTCACCGGGCGTCGTCCGATCGAAGCAGACGGAACCATGGTTAAACGACCCGAAGTGGCATGAATACGCGCTAAGCCAGATGTTCCTAAAGAGGGTTGGCGAGCCAACTGATATCGCTTGGTGCGCCTTGTTCCTTGCCTCTGACGAGTCGCAGTGGATAACGGGAGCCGAATTCGCCGTTGATGGCGGCTCAACGGCTTAGCGTGGACTCGGCCCGGCCTCGTCGCCTGCTAATAAGAGTTGACCCCCAACTGCCGATGAAAAACGTCTGCAGCGACTTATGTAACGTTGCGACAGCTATGGGATTCCACTGCCGGGTGTTCCATCGGGAAAAAGAAGTGATTGACTGGGTTACTGGCGGCAGCTGCACTTAACTGCACCGGCAGTTACATCCCAGCAACAATACGGCGGCCCAATCCTCTAACGTGAATTCGGCCAGCCGGGCTTTGAGGAGAAAGGTTGCAAACCTCCAATACTTGGAAATTTGGGCACGGCAAAGCCTTGGTTGAAACCCAGACGTGTGACGAGGATGAACTTGAAAAGCCAGCCACCCGCGAAAGCTAGAAATGCCCCTATTGTCGCCGCAAGTGGGAGACCTAAAGCGAGATCCAGGAGAAGCAGCACAGCCGGAACAACCGTCCCTGTGACTTCAACTAGAGGGAAATACCGCTTTAATATGCTCCACGCCTTTTCTGGTACGGCGCCCCGCCGCGCGAGTGTGCGATAGCGTCGCCAAAGCACACCGCGCACCACAATGCACAAAAACAGCCCGACGACCATGGGTCTCCCGAACAATGCCAGCAATGCCATGCCTTCCGAGAAGCCGGTCATCAGGATTACCGCCGAAACGATCGGTAAGCGCCAAGCCGGAATTCCTTTGGCCGCGGTAAGGATCCTTGCTTGGCAATAGAGGAACACACCGCCTGCGAGCGCTGCTACTACTACCAACGCCATGCTGGGAAGCATGGCCGCAATGATGCTAGCCGAAAGTGCGACTAGCGACGCCCAAGACTCCCTCGTCATCCAGGAAGTCTTTGCATGAATGAAAACGTTCAGCGAGCGGAATGGCCGTCCGATCTCCAGCCAGACGAAAAATAACCCCAAGCTGATCGCACACGCTCCGGCGAGTTCGATTGCCGGGTACCACGATCGCGGGGCCACCGGCGCGGCCACCAATAACCCAGATCCGGCGCCGCCGCACATGAAGTTCATTGCGGCTCGCCAATCCCAATTGGTTTGATGCCAAGGGCGCGTGCGATCGATGAGCGTCATTTATCGTCAACGATGTAGTAGAAGCCGGGCTCTGTGCCGAGCTCTTCATGCATGCGGAAATACTCGGTCCGTGCCAACAGCTCGGACACCGGGCTGCGGGCATCCTCTAGATCACCGAACGCGAGTGCACCGGCAATGCAGGAGTTAACGCACGCCGGTGTGGCATCAGAGTCCACCCCGGGCGTCAGCCCACGCGCTTTTCCTGCATCAATTCTGTCAGCGCAGAAAGTGCACTTCGTGGCCACCGACATTCGGCTTTCGTCGAAACGCTTTTCCTCTGATTCGGTTCTCTTTCCGCCAAAAGCGGACTGCGACTTATGCGTGATATGACGCGCCTGATAAGGGCACGCCACGGCGCAGTATCCGCAACCGATGCACAAGTCATAGTCGATGGACACAATGCCATCGGAACGCTTCTTGGTAGCCGTAGTCGGGCACACATGCTCGCAAGGCGGATCGGCGCAGTGCTGGCAGCCGACCGGCACGAAGACTCTTCGAACTTGAGGATACGTTCCCTGCTCGAAATCCAACACCTGGCGCCATTGCACCTCGGCGGGCGTTGCGTTGGCGTGACGGCAGGCCGTTGTGCAGGTTTGGCAACCCACGCAGCGGCGCAGGTCTGCCGTCATTGCGTATCTCGTCATGCGGATGCCAACTTTTTCAACGAGGCGCGCACAATATCGGCGCCTGAGCCTGTAGCGTCAGTTAACGCGACTGACATAGGAGTAATAGTGTTCAAGCTTGGGGCCTGTAAATCCTTGGCGTACGGCATTACCCAGTGATCGAATTGCCCCATGATGAGCAGGCAATCGGGCCGTATGCCCTCACGCAGTATTGCCCGCCCACGCGTCGCACGTAGGTACGAGCGAACCTCTATGAGGTCGCCATCGGCGATCCCTAGTTCGCGTGCGCGTCCAGTGTTGACGACCACGCCGCGGTGGCCTTTGATATTGCGAGCGACTTCGTCCATGAGCGGGATTCCGGCGTTCGCACCCCAGGAGTACTGCATGCTTCGGGAAGTGAGCATCCAGAATGCATACTGCTCAGCAGTGCCCCCGTGCAGCACGACGTCGCGCGCCCAGATCGCGGGGAAATCGCGGTACTCCGGAATGGCCTGATATTCATGTAACTGCTCATCCCACCATTCGATGCCGCTCTCGTGTAACCGGCGACCGAGCTCCACACCGATACGCAGTAACCGCTCCTGATAGGGCATCTCGAAACGAATGCCGTTTTTCTTCAAGTCCGGGAATAGGTACCAGTTGAGACGCGGAACCGGACGTGTGCGATAGCCGTGCTCGCGATACCACGCGAGCCCGTCCGTCGCATTGCCGTCAGTCACTTCTGCACTAGCCGCCCTACAGACGCGATCCCAAATGTCCTCGACGTCGTAATGCGACTTAGGTTCCAAGCGAAAATCGTACGTTTCCGTAGCGAGTGATATCCCAGTCGCCACACCGCGGTTAATGGCATCGTTGTATTGACTTAAGACGCCGCTGCGCGCTGCGAGCTCAGTCGAAATATTCGTGATGTCGCGCGTGTTGCCACGCGGCTTCACCGCAGGTTGGCGTAGGGCAAAGCCCTCATGATCCCAGAACTGCTCGATGAACTTTGTGCCTCCAATGCGAATGAGCTGCGTGCTTTCAAGGTCCGTGCATTCAGGCAGCAGCACGTCGGCCATGTAGTTCGTCTCATCGGGCACGTACGCGAATGCCACGGTGAACGGAAATTTCGCAATTCGCTTGATGATTTCCGGAGTGTCCCAAAGCGAAATCGCCGGGTTAGTCCTATATACGAACCACAAATCTGGAAACGTGACGCGCGGCGCGTTGGCGGGCCGATCCTCGAGGAACATCCATGCAAGGTGAGCCGGCCCCAGGGTCGTCGCACCGGGCGAATTGGTGGAAAGCGGCACGAGCGCACTATGTGCGTTTCTCGCCGGACCTTTCAGCTTCCAGCGCGCGCGGTCCGTTGGATTAAACGCGTACGCCATAAAACCATCCGGGCCCGGCTTAATGCTCGCCTTGCGCGGGCTCCGCGGTGGATTAAGCACCACCGTAGTTCCAAGCGTGCCACCCGGTACTTCGAGCCCGCCAACTAGGCAGGCAGCCATGGTTCTCGCCCAGCAGCAATCGAAGCTTCCCCAACCGTTGTTCACCGTTTTGCCGAGGACAATAGCCACCGGTCGAAGAGGCAGCCGTTCACCCTCTATGTCAATCGTTGCCCCGACTTGCGCATGCTGTAAAAATTCCGCGGCGATACGTCGCACCGTACCAAGTGCTATATCGCAGACTTTTTCGGCCCACTCCGGCGTATAGGCTGCGAGCTGTTTTACTAGTCGCATGAAACTTGTTTCCACCCTCACCTGCTCATGACGCCATCGATCGTCATCAGCGCCGCGTTCTAGGCCGCTCGCCGTAAACACGCCTTCCAGTACCGGCTCGATTCCAGGCGTGTCAAAACAAACCGCGGCATTGCGCAGGCTGTCCCAAACGAGTGGCTTATCGCTCGCTGAATCTCTGAGAAAGAACCCGTTCGGCGCAACAAGGTAAGGGGAGCTCGTATGAGCGAGAAGAAAACCAACATCGAGAGCCGCGCGCGGGTGATCGTTTAGCAGTGAATGCAAAAAACCGAAGAGAAAAGCGGCATCCGTTTTAGGCCGTACAGGTATCCACTCCGCAGAGCAGGCGCCGGTAATGGACAGGTGCGGCTCGATCTGCACCCGCTTCAATCCCTTCACCCGCGCTTCCGCGTGCCGCCAGGTCGCTACGACACCCCCCGAAGCCTCCGTATTAGCGCCAAAGGACAGCACGTACCGCGTTGTCGGCGTATCGGGACATACCGTAAATGCGCGGTGCCAAAGCTCACCAAGGTAATGCTCGGTGTGGTAGCACTTCACCCCATGGCCGCTGCCGAACGACCAATCCACCGCCCCAAGCGCTTCGAGGAAGGCGGGAAAGGTTCCGATGTAGGCGCTGGGAGAACTCGTTCGGCCGATGCTTGCGGCGATTCGCGGAAAACCTTCCTCGTCGAGAATCCCTTTCGCCCGGATAGCTTTTACGTGATCCGCGACTATCGTCAGCGCTTCATCCCACGAGATCGGTACGAATCCGGGGTCCTGGTCGCGGCCCTTTTTCGGATTCGTTCGCTTCATCGGCTGAACGATTCTTCCCGGGTTGTATGTCTTTTGAACAAGGCCGAACGCCTTGACACAGCACTTGCCACCGCCGGGGTGAACCTCCGCCGCTCGGAGGTTTGGCTCGATCTCGGTGGCAATGCCATCCTCTACCTTCACCGTGAGAAGGTCTGGGCCAGCCACACACTGATAGCAGTATTCCGGTACCTTGCGTACTTCAGTTGCCATGGCGCCCCCGATTCACTATTGCGCCGCTCTAATCGCTTTCGATTCGATGATCCGTATTAGCGAATACAGAGTGCGGTTGAAAGGTGTCGGAATTCCAAACTTCGCCGCTTCTCGAATGATTGCGCCGTTGAGGCACTCGATCTCCGTCTGGCGGCCCTGCTTCACGTCGATCAGCATGGAAGGGAAGTGGCTGCGCGCCTCGTGCGCCACCGAACGCAAGAATTCGCGCGCCTGCGCGCTATCGAGAGGAATGGCTTTACGGGTAGCAACAGCGACGATTTCATCCGCCACGCCCTCTAGCACCGGCCAACTTTCCGCGTTATCGGCCAACTGCCCTACAGAAAGCCCTGTGATGGCGCAAAGAGTGTTGAGACAGCAGTTGACGATGAGCTTCTTCCAGATCATGAGCTCAATCTCGGGTGCGATGATCGCGTTGATACCCCCGCTCTCAAGCAGCGAGCGCAGCGCCTCGAGTTCGGCATCGCGGCTACCGCCTTGAGCCCACAAGTACGTTTCTCCCCGGCCAGCATAGCTCGCTTCGATTCGTCCCGGTCCCAGCAACTCACTCGTAAGCGTCGTGAATCCGTAGAAAACGCGGTTCTCTGGAAACGCTTCCCGAATCAATTCGACGTTGCCTAAGCCGTTCTGTAACGTCAGCAAGGCAGTGCGCGGCCCGACAAGCGGCCGCATCGCATGAAGGGCGTCCCTCGTTTGGTTGTACTTCACGAAAATCATGACTACATCCGCCGTACCGGGCTCCCGAGGGTCGGACGTGGCTCGCAGGCGAACAGCGGCCTCAGCGCCATCGCACCTTACGACGAGGCCATGTGACCGTATCGCATCGATATGCTGCTGCCACTTATCGCAGACCCATATTTCCGCCTCAGTCCTTGCAACATGGGCCGCGAAGAGACTTCCCATCGCACCGGCGCCCACAATGACGAAACGCATTAGCTGGGGAGAGACGCCGGCAGCCACAGTACCGTTTGTGGCACGTATGTAATCAGCAGAAGAACGAGCAGGAGAGCAAGAAGAAAGGGCAATGCCTCGCGCGTGTACTCTGTGACTGTGATTTTCGAAATGGCGCAAACAATAAACATGTTCATGCCGACTGGGGGGGTGTTCAGGCCGATAGTCAAATTGAGCACCACCACGATACCGAAATGCACTGGGTCGACGCCATACGCGGCCGCGAGCGGCACGAGAATCGGCGTCATCATGATGAGCAGTGAAATCGCCTCCAAGAAGCAGCCGAGCACTAGCAGGATGATGTTTATGAACAGCAGGAACACCATCGGATTGTTGGTGAAATGCGTTAGCGCGCCGGCAAGCAGCTCCGGCGCCCGTTCACGGGTCAGGATCCAGCTAAAAAGCGAAGCCGCCGACACAATGAGCATTACAGCGGCGCTGATGACGCCGGTCGTGACGAGCATCCCTCTGAGGTGCGACCACTTCATTTCGCGATATACGAACATGCTGACGACAAATCCGTAAACCGCCGCAATGGCCCCCGCCTCCGTGGGGGTAAAGACACCACCCACGATACCGCCGAGAACTACGATTGGCATAAGCAACGCGGGCGCAGCCTTGACTGTCGTAATTGCCGCTTCCCGAAGCGTCACGGGAGGCAACTTGGGATATTGACGCTTCTTCGAGATGAGATAGGCGGCAATACCGAGGTACAGGCCGACAAACAGCCCAGGCACAATGCCGGCGATGAACAATTGTCCGATGGATACATTCGCGATTGCGCCGTACAAAACGAACATGATGCTTGGCGGAATCAACGGGCCGGCCGTAGCAGCCGCAGCGGTGAGCGCCGCAGCAAACGCCCGGGAGTACCCTGCCTTCGCCATCGCGGGAATGAGAACAGTGCCGGTAGCGGCGCAATCCGCAACGGAAGAGCCGGAAGTACCCGACATAACGAGGTTTGCGCCCACCAGGACTTGGGCGAGGCCACCCGTAATACGGCCGACGAAAATTGCGGCGAAGTCGACTAACCGGCGGGTGATGCCGCCCTGCTCCATGAAAAGCCCGGCCAGGATGAAGAACGGCAGCGCGAGGAACGGAAATGAATCGAGAATGACAAGCATCCGCTGGCCAACGGCCACTAAGGGGAGGTCAGTCGCAATAAGGAGAGCCAACGCCGAAGCGACGCCCATGGCCACCGCGATGGGCACGCTCAACAGCATAAGCACCAGAAAGACGGTGATCAGAATGCCAAGTACCGTCAAGTCCGCTTCCCTTGTAGCGGGGGAAAGAGCGCGTTCACGATATGCAGGACAGTCAACCCGCCGCCAAGAACGGCCGACAAATAGACCCAGGCAATTGAAATCTCAAGAGATGACGATTTTTGTGGGATGGCGTTCTGTACCAGGAGGATTGAGACGTAAACGAACAGCGAAAAGAACGCAATGCAAACCGCCAGATTTGCAACACCTAGCCAACGTTGCAAATAAGAGGGCATCGCCTTGACGAAGATGTCGACGACGATGTGTTGATTTCGGCGAGCAGCGACGCTCGTCCCGATGAAGATGCTCCAGATGAAGCTATAGCGAGCGACCTCTTCGGACCAGGTAAGCGAAGATTCGATCCCGTAGCGGAATATGACCTGCGCGGTCACCGCCACAACGGTGACCGCGATCAGAATGGCCAGCAGCTGCTCAGCGACCCAATTCAGCCGCGCGCTAAGCGTCTCCAGCGCCACCCGCATGCGCGGTCACTGGCCCAGCTTGCGCGCCATCTCGATAAGGTTTTTTCCGACGCGATCCTGGAACGTCTGATAGACCGACGTAGTGCGGGCACGGAAGGGAGCCTTGTCGACGTCCACGACCTTCATGCCGTTCTTCTCCAAGATTGACCTAGCGTCCTGCTCAAACTTGTTGAAAAGCTCGGTCTCTGTGTTTGCGCCAGCGACCGCCGCCTCTGAGAGCGTTTTCTGCAAATCGGCAGGAAGCGCGTTAAAGCGCTTCAGGCTCGCCAGATAGATAACGCCGGTAAACACGTGGCCGGTCAGCGCCATGTATTTATTCACCTCGTACATCTTTTCGGTGGCGGTCGATCCGAGCTGGAAGTCCAGACCGTCGATCGTCTTTTGCCTCAGGGCTGTCATGACCTCACCATATTGCATCGGCGTGGCGTTAGCCCCCATTGCATTCATGATTGCCACATGCACCGGATTGTCCAGCGTTCGAATCTTCAGGCCCTTGAGATCGTCGGGCGTACGGACTTCCCGCCGCTGGTTGATCACATGGCGGAAACCCGCAGTTGAGAATGCGAACGCTTTCAGGCCCTTGGGCTCGAGTGCTTTCATCAGCTCCTGTCCCACTTGGCCACTCAATACCTTGTTGACGTGATTCCAGTCGTTGAACATGAATGGCATGTCGAACAGCATGAAGCGAGGCTCAAAACTGGCGAGCAGCGGCGTATTGATAATGGCCATGTCCACAGTGCCGAGCTGCATGCCCTCGATCATGTCGCGTTCGTTCCCAAGGCCCTGATTCGGAAAGAGCTGCAGCTCGAGGCGTCCTTTTGAGCGCTCGGCAGCGAGGTCCGCCATGCGCTTTGCGCCCTTGTAATAGAAGTACTCGGTGGTCCCCAGCATGCCGACCTTGAGTACGACCTTTTCCTGTGCGCCGGCAGGTGAAATTACCGCCCCGCAAATAGCAGTCAGCAAGCACGCGAGAATTTTCCGCCTCATGGCTCCGCCTCTCCCCTTGCAATGATGTATACGTAATGACATTACGGCCCCGGCCAATATAACATTGAGACTCCCGTTGTCAAAGGTTCTGCTCTAAATGCGCACCGTAGATGTCTGCATCGTCGGCGGCGGCCTGCTCGGCACTGCGACGGCGATGTTCGCTGCACGCCGCGGCCTACGCGTGCTGCTGCTCGAGGCAGGCGATCTTGCTTCAGGCGCCTCTGGCGCGGCGTTCGGCGGTGTGTCGGTGGGTATCTACAGTTTTTCGTCCGCCCGCGTGCCTGATACGTATGTTGCGCTATCGAAGGCAAGCCTTGCGCTCTACACCGAACTGCAAGACGAACTCGGGCCTCCGATGGATTTCACTCGACCGGGCAGTCTGGATCCCTTCTACAGCGAGAAGGACCTTCAGAGCCGCAAAGATCGCGTGGAAGGACTGCGCGCGTGTGGCGTGGACTGCCGGCTTCTCGATCGAAAGCAAGTCCAAGATATCGAGCCTGCAGTCTCCGACCTGGTGGTCGGCGCGACCTATTGCCCGGTGGATGGGCATATCACGCCCCCGGCCGTTACGTGGGCATGGGCAGCCGCAGCCAAGCGGGCCGGCGCAGAGATCTGCACCCGGACGCCGGTGCTCTCGATTTTGCGCAAGGGCAACCGCGTCGTTGGCGTGCGTACGGCGAATGAAGAAATCTCGGCGGATTGGGTCGTCAATGTAGCGGGCGTGGGCGCGGAAGCGCTTCTCGGCACTACGGGCATCGATATGCCGATCTCGTACTCGCGTGGGCAGATGTTTGTCACGGACCGCGTGCCCCGTTTTCTGAACACTTATATCCATAACATCAAACAAACCGTTTCCGGCACGGTGGTCCTTGGCGCTACGCGCGAATCCGGCGTTCGGGACACCGGCATAAGCATCGCCGGCATTCGTGAAATTCTCGGCTGGGCTCGCCGCTTGTTACCAGCGCTCGAGCGCGCCCGGATCGTTCGCTGCTGGGCCGGCGTGCGCATGGTTCCCCCGGACGGCTATCCGATCATCGGAAAGGTGGAGGGATTGGACAACCTCGTTCAGGCGGTTATGCATCGCGGCGTAACCCTCGGGCCAATCGTCGGAAAACTGCTTGTTGAATTGATGATTGAAGGAAAGACATCGATCGACATTAGTCCTTACAACGTGTCCCGCTTTGGGCACACAGGCGTAGCGGAGCTGGGCGCCGCCCAAGAAACGTTCTATGCCGGCAGCTAAATCCGATCAGCGAACCCCGGGCATTAATCGTGGGGCGGCTTTCATTGTCGAAGTGGACGGCAAAACGGTTAGCGCGCATGAGGGTGAAACCGTGTTGGGCGTGCTTTGGGCTGCCGGCATACGCCGGTTGCGGGTGACCCCATTGAAAAAACAACCGCGCGGTTTTCTTTGCGGTATGGGCGTCTGCTTCGATTGCCTCGTTCAGGTAAACGGGCGCCTTAATGTGCGAGCTTGCCTCGAGCCTGTAAGGCCCGGCATGTGCATCAAGACGGGAACAAGCAATGAAGGCTGAAATCGCCGTCATCGGGGGCGGGCCGGGCGGCATGTCGGCCGCCCTTGCGGCGAGCAAGTCTGGTGCACACGTCGTCCTGATGGACGAATACACGCGGCTGGGTGGGCAGTTTTTCAAGCGTGCGGCGAGCGATTTTGAGCTTGCCACCAGCCAACTGAGCGCTGAGCACCGAGCCGGCGAGGAATTGCGCAAGGGGATTGCGGCAAGCAAAGTTGAGGTCTTAAGCGGTACTCTGGTTTGGGCGGTATTTGGGAAGACGCTCATGCTGTACCGCGAAGGGCGCTCATTCCCGCTTGAAGCGGGCGCCGTAGTAATCGCCGCCGGAGCGTATGACCGACCGGTCGCGTTTCCGGGTTGGACGCTCCCCGGAGTTATGAGCGCCGGTGGCGCTCAGACCATTGCCAGAACGCAATGGGTCAAACCAGGGAGCCGGATTTTAATCGCCGGTGCGGGTCCGTTTGTGATGCCGGTGGCGCAGCAAGTCCTCCGCACAGGCGCCGAGATAGTGGCGATAGTCGAGGCAACGCGCCCCGCCGAATGGTTGCGCTATGCGGGCTCTTTGTGGGGCCAGTGGCCGCGCTTCAGAGAAGCTTTCAAGTATTGGCAAAGCCTGCGCCAGGTGCCGGTCCTATATGGGCACAAAGTAATGCGAGCTATCGGCACAGGGCAAGTTGAAGCAGTGGAGATCGCGGCCGTGGATAACGCTTGGCGCGCGCTGCCCGGCACGCTTAAACGCTACGAGGTCGACGCGCTGGCGATTGCTTATGGTTTCCTGCCGAATATTGAAGCAGCGGACGGTTGTGGTTGTGAGATGCGGTGGGATCCGTACGGGCAGACTTGGTTTGTGCGGCACGATTCCGACATGGGGACCAGCGTTCCAGGCGTTTATGCCGCTGGGGAGATCACGGGCATCGCCGGCTCAGCCGTTGCCATGGAGGAAGGTCGAATCGCTGGCGTCAGCGCTGCCGAATTCCTAGGAAGGATTCCGACAGCCGAAGCCGAACGGCTGCGAGCACCATTCATGAAAAGCCGCCGACACCTTATGCGCTTCGCTGATGCACTGAGCGAATGTTTCCGGCCACGGCCCGGCCTTTGGGAAGGTTTAGAGGATGCAACGACGGTGTGCCGATGTGAAGAAGTCACGGCCGGCGACGTGCGCTCGTGTGTGCGCGCTGGATGCTCCACCGTAAAAGCCATCAAGGATTGGACTCGCGCGGGCATGGGCCCTTGCCAGGGACGGATCTGCCGGAACCTTGTGGCTCAGCTTATCGCCGAGGAAGCCTCTACGAACATCGCGAGTATTCCCCGACCTCGGATCCGCCCCCCCTTTAAGCCCGTGGCGTTTGACGCGATGGCGCAAAGCGAATGATTGAGATCGGGGTTGATATCGGAGGCACCTTTACCGACATCGTCTTGTTGCGCGACGGCGAGCAGCTTCATCGCACAAAGGTGCCCTCGACAAAGGCCGATCCGATCGCCGGTGTCCGACAAGGCGTCGAAAAAATCCTGGCTGCGACCCAAGTGTCGCCCGCAGACGTGTCGCGTTTTGTCCACGGCAGTACCGTCGCTATTAATGCCCTTCTACAGCAGAAGGGTTCGGTCACTGGGCTGCTCATGACACGCGGCTTCGAGGATACGCTGGAGATCGGTCGCCAGAAGCGTTCGCGTATGTATGACTTGTTCCTGCGACCGGAGACACCGACCTTCATGGCGCCTAGACACCGCCGGTTCGGAATCTCTGAACGCGTAGCGGCCGATGGCACCATTGTCCTGCCCCTCGCCGAGGGAGAGGTACACGAGACGTGTGAATGTCTTGTCGATGAGCTGGGCGCGACGGCCATATCCGTTTGTTACCTGTTCTCCTTCCGGAACCCGCTTCACGAGATGCGAACACGAGAAATCATCACGGGCATGTACCCGAACGTGCAAGTGTCGCTATCGTGCGAAGTCGATCCTACGTTCAGGGAGTATGAGCGTTGCGTGGTAACTACGCTCGACGCTTACCTCCAAGGTGCGGTGGGCGATTACCTCGAGCGCCTGGGCCATGCGCTGCACGTGCTAGGTTTCCGCGCGAATTTGCAGGTTATGCAGTCGCGCGGTGGCATAACAACGGCTGACACAGTCGCGAGACGGCCAGTATCGCTGCTGCTATCCGGCTTGGCCGCTGGAGTTGTCGGAAGCCAGTTCGTGGGCGTGCGGGCGGGGTGCAATGAGGTCATCTCGCTGGATATGGGTGGGACAAGCTGCGACATCGCTCTCATCAGCGCGGGCAAAGCGCTGGTTGCAAACGAGAGCCGCGTTGCAGGCTTGCCGCTGCGTGCGCAGATGATTGACGTGAACACAATCGGGGCGGGTGGCGGCAGCATTGCCTGGCTCGACGACGCAGGCGGATTGCGCGTTGGCCCGCAAAGTGCGGGAGCAGATCCAGGACCCGCCTGCTACTCACGCGGCGGTCATGAACCCACCGTGACCGATGCAAGCCTGCTCCTTGGATATCTAAATCCGGCTAACTTCGCCGACGGCGAGCTCTCGCTTGACGTCGATTCCGCCAAGAAGGCTATCGCGCGCATCGGCGAGCGCCTTGGTCTCGATCCCGTACGCACTGCCGCCGGCATCCATCGCATTGTCAACTCCAAGATGGCGGATGAAGTGCGGCGTGTTTCGGTCCAGCGGGGCTACGATCCCAGGAATTTCTCTCTACTTGTGCTTGGAGGTGCCGGTCCATTGCACGGTGGTGCAGTCGCGCTTGAGCTCGGTATGCCACGCGTCCTGGTACCTGAGGCACCCGGTGTGCTCTCGGCGTTCGGATTGCTAGTCGCCAACATTGAGCATGATCAGTCAGAGACCTTCGCCGCGCGTACGGACGAGCTTGATCCAGGGTCGCTTGAAGACACCCTCGAACGCCTTAATGCTCGTGGAAAGGAAAAGATGAGGCGTGACGGCGTCCCGGTGGATAAGGTGGAGATACACGAGTACGCCGATATGCGCTATGTCGGCCAGTCATACGAGCTAACCGTCGCGCTTTCGAAAGAAGACCGCTTGCAAAGGGCCGTAGCGGCATTCCACACCCTTCACCGCACGCTCTATGGTCACTCGGATCCCGGACGCATCGTCGAGTTCGTCAATCTGCGCACAGTTCATGTACATCGGCTCCCTCCTCCTCCTTTACGTTCCGGCGATGTATCCGTAGCACGTGGCGCAAGAGCATCGCGCAGCGCGTACTTCGAGTCTCTCAATAAATATGTCGATACGCCGGTCCATGACCGGGCATGCCTGCGACCCGGTACGGTGGTGGTCGGGCCGGCAATTGTCGAGCAGGCGGACACCACGCTAGTGGTTTATCCCGGCCAAACGGCGCGAGTACTTCCGGAAGGAAGCATCATGCTCGAGGTTGAACCGCATGGAGGCTAGAGCGCTCGACCCGATTACCTTGGAGGTGGTGCGCAATCGCCTCGACGCTATCGCGCAAGAGATGCAGGACGCGCTGGTTCGCAGTGGCTATTCCAACATCATCAAGGAGGGCCACGACTGCTCCGCAGCGCTATTCGACTGTAATGGGGAAGTGGCGGCCCAGGCAACGGCTTTACCGGCCCAATTGGGCTGCCTGCCGTCCGCGGTCCGTCGAGTACTACAGCAGTTCAAGCCGGAATCGATGTCCGATGGCGACGTGTTCATCCTCAACGATCCGTACGATGGCGGCACCCACCTGCCTGACATCGCCCTTATCGCGCCCGTATTCCATGAGGCAAGCGTTGTTGCCTTTACCGCTTGCATAGCACACCACCAGGACATCGGCGGAAAGACCCCGGGTAGCCTTCCCACGGATTCGACGGAGATCTTTCAGGAAGGTCTGCGGATTCCACTCGTGAAGCTGTACGACAAGGGAACGCCGAATGCCGTCGTGCACGCGTTCATTGAGCGCAACGTAAGAATTCCGAACATTGTGTTGGGCGATTTGGGTGCCCAGCTTGCGGCGTTGAATGTTGGAAAGGCGCGACTCATTACGCTTTTTGAGCAACATGGCACCGCGCAACTCATTGCATATATGTCCGAACTGCTCAATCGGGCGGAAATACTGACACGCCGCGCCATCGAGCAGATCCGTCCAGGATCGTATTCGTTCGAAGATTATCTGGACTCCGACGGAATCGACGCCGATCGCTTAGTCCGCATTCGTGTGACCGTTACGGTCCGAAGTTCAGATTTGCACATCGACTTTAACGGCTCCGATGCCCAAGTGAGGGGGCCGATCAACGCGGACAAAGCGGCGGTAATGTCCGCGGTGTATTTCGTCGCCAAGGCAATCGGCGATCCCACGGCGCCGAACAACGGCGGTTGCTATCGTCCGATCACCGTCAACCTTCCAGAGGGCTCCATCGTCAACCCCCGGCCACCGGCTGCGGTAAACGGGCGGACAATCACAATGAAGCGCATAGCCGACACGATCCTTGGGGCTCTCGTGCCAGCCATGCCGCAAAAAATTCCAGCGGCCCCCTCAGGACTCGTGCGTGTGCTCGTCTTCGGCGGCAACGATCCCGCAAGCGGTCGAACCTTTGTGTGCACCGACTTCAGCACTGGGGGCACCGGGGGCCATCCGCAGGGCGACGGCGTGGATTCGCTGGAAACGGATATTGCCAATACGATGAACATGCCAGCGGAATCACTCGAGTTGCATTACCCGCTACGCGTTCATCGCTACGTGCTTATTCGCGACTCGGGCGGAGCCGGTACTCATCGCGGCGGGCTCGGTGTGGAGCGTGAAATTGAACTTCTGCGCGGTGAGGCGACCGTCACCTTGCGCGAAGACCGCCACCGTACGAAAGCTTGGGGGTTGTATGGCGGCGAGCCGCCGCCATTCGCCCACGCGGAAATCCGCCACCTCGACGGCAGCAAGACGGTAATTCCATCCAAAGGAGTGTTCCGGCTCCTCGCCGGCGAACGGATTCATTGTTGGGCCACGGGAGGTGCCGGCTACGGTGATGCGCTCGACCGGGACCCTGGCGTCGTAGTGCAAGACGTCGTAGACGACAAGGTATCCATGGAGTCTGCGGCTGACCGGTACGGCGTCGTTGGGATAGACCGCGGGCGACGAATCTACGATGAAGCCGGCACGAAGGCACGACGGCAGGCAATGCGCGCGCGGCGGAGCCCTATCTCTTGGACATATGACCGGGGCACCAGGGAATGAACAAGCCCCGTGACACGAATCTGCGCTTGCCGGCCTTCGCTCGTCCGCCAACGGTCAAGGAAAACGTTTACCGTATCCTGCGCGATCAGTTAACCCATGGCGATATGCGACCCAACCAGCGTATCGTCGAAAAGGATCTCACCGAGCAGCTCGGCGTTTCGCGGACCCCCGTGCGGGAAGCACTAGCGCGCCTCGCCACAGAAGGACTTCTTGTAGCAACGCGCCGCGGTTATCGTGTGCCGGCGTTTACGATTCAGGACATCATTAACCTGTCTGAAATCCGCCTGCTACTGGAGCCGCAAGCGGCCAAACAGGCGGCAGCCAACGAAACCGACGCCGGGCTCGCCGAAATGCGGAAGGCGATCACCGAGGAAATTACAGCGCACGCGAACGACGACATCAACGGCTTCCTTCAGGCGCACATGCACTTTCGTGCTGCCTGGATGCAGCGAGTTAGCAATCCGCTGCTGCTTGAAACCCTCGCCAAGACGATCCACTCACTGCATCTTATCCGGCGCTGGACGATGAGCGATCCAGTAATGCGAGCTGTAATGATCGAAGCCCACCGGGCGCTGCTGCGGGCGGTCGAAGCGCGAGACCCGGCTAGGGCTCACGAGGTGCAAACCAGGAGCATCAGGAAGTTCAAAGCTCACGTGCTCAAGAAGATGAAGGCATGAGCGCCGCTGCGCCTGCGTTTGATTTTGCGGGCGCAAGGGCCCTTGTCGTGGGAGGGGGTACGGGGCTTGGCGCTGCTATGGCGGAAGCGCTCGTTGCTCATGGTGCTTCCGTCTGCATCGCCTCCCGAGCGCGGCATGCTGGCGCGGCGCACGATTGGATTCCGCTAGATATAGGTGATCAACATTCCGTTATTTCGGCATTCGATGAACTGTCTCGGCGCTGGGACGGAATGCTCCATATTCTCGTTAACTGCGCTGGCGTAAACCTTCGCAAGCGGGTCGAGGAGACGACCGCAGAGGAGTGGGAGAAAGTACTCCGCTCAAATCTGACCGGAGCTTTCTTCATTGCAAGACAAGCCGTGCCTCTTCTAAGAAAAGCAGGCTGGGGCCGCTTCGTTCAAGTGAACAGCGTCCTCGCGCGTACCGCGATGCCACTTCGAGCGAGCTATGCTGCCAACAAAGCAGGGCTGCTGCAGTTCACACGGAGTCTCGCCGTCGAATGGGCGGCCTACGGTATTACCGCGAATTCGATTTCTCCGGGACCGTTCTTAACCGACGTGACGCGCGGCATTGTGTCGGACGAGGCGGCGTACCGGAGGATGTGTGAGCGGATTCCGCTTGGGCGGTTCGGTTCCCCAGCCGAAATCGCTACCGCATGTCTATTCCTCTGCTCGAAGCGGTCGTCCTACGTCACGGGTGTCGACATCCCGGTTGATGGCGGCTGGTCCGCGGTCTGAGTAAGAAGATTTGCGAGCAGATAACCGGAGGCGGCCGTGACGCCGGCACCTGGCCACGTCGAGGCTCCGCAAATATAAAGACCCCTCACCGGTGTCCTGTACCGGGACCAACCGAGGAAGGGTCGAAAAATAAACTGCTGAGCCAGATGATGGCTGCCGGAGAGGTTGTCCCCGCCGACCAGGTTCGGATTAGCGCGCTCGAGATCGACAGGGGAAAGTACGCAGCGACCTACGATTTGCTGCCGTACGCCAGGCGCATAGCGTTCGAGCAGGGCTAAAAGGCGATCCGCATACTCCTCTTTGACGGTGTCCCAGTCCAACCTGGAAGGTAAGACGCGCACCTGGATGGACAAAACATGCCTCGAATGTGGCGCCCGCGAGGCGTTGAACAGCGTCGGTTGGGCGACAATCAGCACGGGCTCCGCTGGCAATCGGCCATGCGAGGCGTCGTCGTAGGCGCGCGACATGATTTCAAGCGAGGGCGCAACATGAACATAGGCAAAGCTCGCCGCGCGGGAATTACGCCACTGAGGCAACTGCGACAACGCCAAATGAATCATCATGGTGCCAGGGCCGTACCGATAGCGTTGTGCTTTGCGCGCCAAGCGACGCGATACGCCAGCCTTAATAAGCTTGCCGAATAGTACCGTCGGAGTGGTATTGGCGATAACGCCGTGCCGCGCAGCAATCAGCTCGCCGCCGCTAAGCTTGACGCCAACCGCGCGACCATTTTCTACAACGATCTCTGCCACTGGGCTCGAACATCGCAGTTCACCTCCAAGCTCGCAATACAGTCGCGCAAGTGCGTCGACCACCACGCTGGCCCCGCCTTTACCAAAGTGCAAGCCGTTGGCCTGCGCAGACATGCATTGAATGAAGCCGTACAAGCCACCACCGCGCACTTCTGGAGCAAAATCCAAATGCATGCCCCACGCGGCCCAAAGCGCGGCAATCTTCGGATGCCGAAAATGGCGTGTTACAAATTCCCTCTGCGATGTCATCAACAAGGCAAAAAGCCCTATAGGCCATCGAGTGCCTAACGCCCTGGTCCCACGCAAAAGGGTTCGCAAAGTACCCCACGACGGCATTGGCTGACGCATGACTGGGAAAACATAGTCAGCCATGCGCCGAAACCGCTCCGTCAACGCACGCCACGCCTCGGCGTCCGCCGCAGACAACCGCCTTACTTCCGATATCGTCTCCTCGAGGTCGGTCGTAACGCCCACCATATCTCCATCCGGAAATACGGAACAAAAAGCGTTTGATGCGCGGACGAATTCCAGACCGAGTCGCCGAAGGTCAGCGCCGAAATCGTGGAAGAGCTGCGAAGTAGCAAAGCCGTTGAGGTTTGTAGCGTAGAGGTCATGCCTAAAGCCAGGCAACGTAACTTCTGCGGTCCTTACGGCGCCGCCCGGCTCGGATTGAGACTCGAACATCAGCACTTTCCATCCAGCTTTGGCGAGGACGACGCCAGCGGCCAGACCGTTCAGTCCGGCCCCCACAATAATGCTGTCGTATTGGCTTACGGGCATCGCCGACCTCCTCGGCTCCTAGGCGCGGTCGATTATTTTCCAGGCGCCCGGTTCGGGATGCCGGACAAGCCGCGGAACGGCCGCGGTGCGATCGACGTAGACTCGGCCTTCCTTCATGACCAGTGCGATGTTGGCCGGGTCTTGCAGCAAGGCGATGTCGGAGAGCGGGTCGCCGCGCACCGCGATGACGTCCGCGATTTTCCCGGCTTCGAGTGTACCGAGGTCTGCGCCCAGGCCGATCGCCCGCGCGGCATTTTCCGTGGCCGCCTCGATCGCCTCCATCGGCGTCATCCCGTGCCGCACGTACAGCTCCAATTCCATTGCGGCGCATCCCATTTCGGGCACGTTATGGATGTCCGTGCCCATCGCGATGCGCACGCCGCCTTCTCTCATGGCGCGGAAGGTGCGGAAGCAGGCAGGCTGAATGCTTCTCTGCGTTGCGATCAAAGAGGGGGGCAAGCCGAGCTGGACGTTCTTGTCGATGACGTAGTCCGACCGGTTGAGCAGTGTCGGTATTACCCAGGCCCCCGAGTCGCTTACGCGCTTGATCGATTCGGCATCGCTGTAGACCATGTGCTCGATCGTGTCCACGCCGGCGTTTACGCACATGTGCAAGCCTTCGGGATTGAAGCAGTGCACCGCCACGGGCTTGCGGAAGGCATGCGCTTCGTCGACGATGGCGTCGAGCTCTTCCTGAGTCATGTTGCGTACGTCGGGGCTGGTGCCCAGCGCCACGCCGCCGGAGACGCTTGTCTTGATTCCGTCTACGCCGCTGCGGATCAGTTCACGCACCTTGCGCCGCAGCTCCCACGGCCCGTCGGCCGTGAAGTTCTCCGGCCGCGGCATCGCCCTGGGAAGCGTCAACAGCTCGAGGTGGCCGCCGGTGATCACGGTCTCCGCCAGGATTTGCAGGCGCGGGCCGGCCACGATGCCCGCATTGATCGCATCGCGAACGGCGCACATTTCCTCGGCGAAGTCGCCGCGCGGCGTGCCACGGCCCGCGTCGCGCAGGGTCGTGAAACCCATCTCGAGGCAGATTTGCGCGTGGAACAGCGCATAAAAAGACTGCAGCTGCGGCGTGACCTCGAAACGGGCGGTGCGCGCGCTGCCGAAGCTCGTGCAGTTGAACGCCCCGAGGTGCACGTGCGTGTCGATGAGCCCCGGCATCAGCGTGCATCCGCGCGCGTCGATTCGCTCGGCGTTTGGCGGCACGTCGACGCTCGCGGCACTCCCCGCGGCGAGGATCCGGCCATTCTCGAGGACGAGCACCGGATCGCGCACGACTTTGCCGCTGCCGTCGATAAGGGCTGCGCCAGTGAGTGCTTTCATGGAACTCATCGTCTTTCCTCCTCTTGTCCTATTCAGCCGCCGTCGCTCGCGCGGCCAAGTCGGGCCAGCGTTCGACCCACGGGTGCGCCTTCTCGTATTCGGCGGCGAGTGCCATGACGGTGATGTCGTCGCCGAAGCGGCCGACGAGCTGAAGTCCGATCGGCAGGCCGCCGGCGGCCGGCGTGCCCGGGATGCTGATCGCGGGAAGTCCCGCGGCATTTACGAAGGTAGCGAAAACCGCCGCCCCGCGCGGGCCCACGGTCCGGCCATCGATTAGCGTTGGGTAAGGTAGGCCTAGCGCCCAGGGCAGCGCGGCGGAGGTCGGGGTGAGCAGCACGTCCACGGCCTCGAAGAACTCGGCGAACTCCAGGCGCAGCGCCGCCACGTCGTCGAGCGCCTTTATATATTGCCTGGCGTCGACAGCTGCGCCGCGATCCGCAACGGCCTGGGCTGAAGGATTCACGGAATCGCGCCAGGCGTGGCGTTTTTCAAGCACGCGCGCTAGCCCCGCGGAGCTCAAGGTCGCCCAGAGGGCGTCAATTCGCTCGATCGCGTACGGCGCAGGACCGCTATCCACGTGATGGCCCAAGGCGCTCAATTCCCTGGCGGCGAGCTCTACGCTCCTTTTGATTTGCGGGTCGACCGGCGCGTCGCCGGCGGCGAGGACAAGCCGAACCCGCAGCCGCCGCAACGCGGGCCTGCCCAGCTCCCCCGGCAGCTCGGAGAAGGCGCCGGACAATCGATCCCTCTTGTCCGCCCCGGCCACGGTTCGAAACAGCAGATAAGCATCCTCGGTGCTGCGTGCCGCCGGCGCTATCACCTGGAAGTCGTGGGCGAGCGCCGGAAACCCATATGCCCTTGGTATACGCCCCGTCGAGGGGCGAAAGCCGACGACTCCGGCGTACGACGCCGGCCGCCGGATCGACCCGCCGGCGTCGGTACCCACGGCGAGCGGCGCCAAACCGAGCGCAAGCGCCGCGACCGCTCCGCCGCTGGACCCGCCAGGCGTCAACTCAAGCGACCAGGGGTTGCGCGTAGCACCGAAGAGAAGGTTGTCCGTATGTTGGTTGAGCGCGAATTCGGGCGTGTTCGTCGTCCCGAGAAAAACCGCGCCCGCCGACCTCAGCCGCTCGATCGCGACGTCGTCGCGGCCGGGCCTGAAGTCCCGGTACAGGCGGCTTCCCCAGGTCACCGTCCAATCCCGAACGAACAGGTTGTCCTTGATCGTGACCGGGATGCCGTCGAGAGCGCCGAGGCGGGAGCCGTTCAGCGCCCTCTTCTCGGCGGCATGCGCCGCCGCACGCGCCGAGTCTGCATGGACGGCGACGATCGCATTCACGTGCGGATTGAGCTTTTCGCAACGGCGGAGGAAGTACTCCAAGACCTCGACCGGCGAAACCTGCTTGCGCGCAATGCGCGAACTCAACGCCGCTACCGACAGCCGCTCGAGCGCTGGCGACACTTCTATCGAGGCCCGGGCTGAAACGGGCCGCTCCGGCACACCGCCATGCACTCTTCCTTCAGAATTCCGGTAACGAGGCGGATACGCCGCTCCGACAGGGCAATCAGCTTTTCCGCGGTGTACTGCCCGAACGGGATGCCGAGGTCCGCGTGCCGCGCTCCGACCACGATGGCGCTCAGCCCGGTTATGCACGCCGCCCAGCAGCACATCGGGCAAGGCTCCAGCGTGGCATACAGGATCGCCCCGGCGAAGGGCCCTGAATCGGCTTGCATGCTGGTGTTCAGCTGGCGCCTGCCCGTCGTGAGGCTGCGGATCGCGGCTGTTTCGGCGTGCGCGGTGGCGTCGAAGGTGGAATTGACCTCGTTGCGACCGCGCGCCAGGATTTCCCCGTCCCGCACTATGACCGCGCCGGCGGCCATGTCGCCGGAATCGCGCGCCCTCCTTGCCTCTTCCAAGGCAGCCCTCATGAAGCGCTCGTGTTCATCGCTCATAATAATCACCGCGTCCCGCGCGTTAGACTGGCAAAATGATTTCGGCGACGATCATTACCGGCTTTCTCGGCAGCGGCAAGACCAGCTTGCTCAACCGCCTGCTGAAGCATCCTCTCGCCGGAAACAGCTTAGTCGTGATCAACGAGTTTGGCGAGATCGGGATCGATCATCTGATCGTCTCGGCCCCCGCGGAGAACGTGCGGCTCCTGGCGAACGGCTGCATCTGCTGCCAGACGAAAGGCCATTTGGTCGAGACCTTGACCGACCTGTCGCGCAAGCGCGAGCGCGCAGCGCTGCCTGCCTTCGAGCGCATATTCATCGAGACGACCGGGCTCGCGGATCCGGTACCGATCGTTCATGCGATCGTCAACAACGAAGACCTGAGCGCCGTCTATCGCCTCGATCGCGTAATCGCGGTCGTCGATGCCGTTCACCTGCACTCGCAGCTCAGCCGCTATGAGGAAGCAAGGAAGCAGGTGGCGGTCGCGGACGTCGTTCTGTTGAGCAAGACCGACCTGGTCGAGCGCGCAGAGCTGGCGGAGCTGGAAGCAGCCGTCAAGCGGATCAACGCCGGAGCAGACGTGTTTCCAGTCGCGCATGGATCGATCGAAGCGCATCGGCTGCTGGATGCGAGCGCCGCGGCCGCGCAGCGAGACGTCGCGCGCTGGCTGGAGACAACCGCGGCCGAGCGGCACGCGGCGGGCGGTCTGCCGCACCTGGCCGGCATAAGCACATTTTGCGCTTCGCTCGAAGACCGTATCAGCGCGGCCGGCCTGGCTACGTGGCTCAGCATGCTCGCCAGCTTCAAGGGCCTGCAGCTGCTGCGCGTCAAAGGCATCGTGAACGTGGCGGGCGAGCCCTACGTCGTCGATGTAGTGCAGTCCGTGGTTCACCCGCCGTTCAAGCTCGATGCCTGGCCGACGCCGGACGAGCGCACGCGCATCGTGTTCATCGTGCGGGGGTTGATGCGCGAAGCGATCGAAGCGACGTTTTCCGCGTTTGCCTTGGGCGACTCGCTTCCGGGTGCGCGAGCGTTCGACGCGGCAGCGTACGCGCGCTTCCGCGCCGTCGCGAATCAGTTCGTCGACCTCAAGGACGTGGTCGCGCGCGAACGCGGATAGCCGCCTTCAGGCGCGCAACGACGATTTCGGCGTCGCCGTCTTTCAGCGTATCGGGGTTGATGACGATGCCCGTCCGGCCGCGGATTGCGACCTCGACGCGCGGGTCTCCGCCGGCAAGCCGCTCGACGATCTCATCGCGCCGGGAGCCTAACCCCTCTTCGTCGATTTCCACGACCACTTCCGGAAGCGGTTGAACCTTGAAGTTCGGAAATTGCCGCCTCACCTGCAATCCCGGCACGCCGCTCAGCTCGCTGACCAGCCAGGAGGTACGTGACTCGCAGCGCTCGCGTTGCTCTTTCTCGCCGCGCTCCAGATAGAACTCGACGGCCGCGAGGAGCCCGACCATCTCTTCTTTCCCCACTTTCATCGGGCGGCCGATCGCATAGTTCGGGCTGCCGAGGAGCGCGCAGGCTTCGACGAGCTCCTTTTTCCCGACTATGAGCCCGGTATTCTGCGGCCCGCCCAGCGTCTTGCCGCCGCTGAAGAGCGCCAGGTCCGCCCCCATCTGCGTGAAAGCCCACAGGTTCGCCGCGGGAGGTATTTGAGCCGCGGCATCGACGATCACCGGAACCGCCCTCGCCTTCGCCACGGCCAACACCTTCTCCAGCGGCAGGAGGTTGGGGCCTTCATACGGACCTGCGAAATACAGAATGGCGGCGGTGTGCGGCCCGATGGCATCCTCCAGCTCCCAGAGATGCGTGGCGCGGTGCGCGCCGATCTCGACGAAGCGCGCCCCGGCCGTTCGCACGTTGTTGTCGTAGTGGTTTCGCTGGAAGCGGTGAATGACGATCTCGTTTTTCAGCTCCCCGGCGTCGCAAGGAAGCCTGGCGAGCTTCGCGGGATCCTTGCCCGCGATGCAGGCGCCGGCCGACAGCACGAGCCCGGCCGCGGCGCCGCTCGTCACATACGCGGCCTCGTTGCGGGTCAGCTCTGCGAGACGGGCGCCGATCTTCGCCTGAAGCTCGCTAATATCGAAGTAATGCTGCGCGGCCCACGTCATCGCCTCGAGAACGTGGGGCGCCAGGATGGAGCCGCCGAGGCGCGTGAGGCGCGAATGCGCATTCACGAGCGGGCAGATGCCAAGCCGGTCGCCGACGGGTTGGGTCTTCGTAATTTTTTGACGCTACAATAAATTGTTCCCCCGGGCAACCGGGCAGACGCGAGCGGAGGCGCGGCCACGATGAAAACCCAGCGGCACATCGACGACATCCTGGACTTCGCATCGCGGACCCGGTGGCCGGATGTGCCGGCGCAGACGCGGGCCCACGTGAAGTCGCTGCTGCTCGACTCGTTCACGGTCCTCCCGGCGGGCTACCGGGCAGTAGGGTGCCACGAAATACTCGATCTGCTCGGTCAGTGGCCCGCGAAGCGCGGCGCATCAGTTCTCTTCAATACCCTCAAGCTTCCTCCCCCGACGGCCGCAATGGCGAACGCGACGCTGGCCGAAGCGTGGGACTTCGACGATACGCATGACGCGGCGATCGTCCATTGCATGTCGCCGGTGCTCTATGCCGCGCTTGCCGCGGCCGAGTGGTCGGCCGAGCCAGTCGACGGGCCGGAGTTCCTGTCTGCCGTCGCGGTGGGGCTCGAGGTGCTGGCGCGCCTCGGCATGGCCTGCACCAGCCCGTTGACCTGGACGAGAACCGCGACGCTTGGCGGCATCGGCGGCGCGCTCGCGGCGGTGCGGGTATCGAAAGGCAGCCGCGATGCATTGATCAACGCGGCAGGCATCGCTTATATGCAGGCGGCCGGAAACTCGCAAACCATCGTAGACGCAGCCACGGCCAAGAAGCTGCAGGTCGGATTCGCCGCGCGGGCCGCGGTCCTCGGAACTCTGCTTGCCGGGAAGGGGCTGACCGGTCCGAAGGACATCCTGGAAGGCAAGTACGGCTACTACGAGCTGTACGAGCGGGGGAAGCACACTCTCGATGCGGCGCTCGAGGGGCTTGGCGACAAGTGGGAGGTCGACAACATCAGCGTGAAGCCGTTCCCATGCGCGCGCGAGACGCATGCGCCCATCTTCGCCGCCCTCGACGCCCTGCAGGGCAGGAGACTGAAGCTGCAGGACATCGCGCGCGTCGTGGTCAGCGGGCCGGGCATCCTGCGCGATATATCGGGCAAGGGAACGGCAAAGGGCGGGGCGGCGGCGGTCGTCAGCGCCCACTTGAGCATTCCCTATACCGTGGCGGTGGTGCTCCTCGAAGGCGACCTTACGCTGCTCGACTTCACCGAAGCCCGTGTCGTGCAGCCGGAGCGCCAGGAGCTGGCGGCGGCGGTCGAGGTGGTCGCCGACGCGGCGCTTGCCTACAACGATCTTGCCCCGGCGCAGGTCAGCGTAACCCTGCGCCAGGGGGCTGTCCTTCGAGGCTCCTGCGGAAAACTCGCAAAGGGCTTCGAATCTGCGCGCGACGCCTCGGTTATGGAGCGCAAGCGGCGCTCGTGCATAGGGATGTCCGAGCACCCGCGCACCGCCGAATGCCTGTCGGCCGCCGCCAAGCTGCTCGATGACGCGGAGCGGCAACGCGACTTTGCGAACGCGCTCGTCGAAACGCTGGCGGGAGCCCACTCATGAATCGCATGATCGGGCTCTACCGCTTCGGCGGCCCGGAGGTTCTGGAGCTCATGGAGGGCCCGGAGGTTCCGCCCGCTCGG
Source organism: Betaproteobacteria bacterium (assembly GCA_004297625.1). Classification (GTDB taxonomy): domain Bacteria; phylum Pseudomonadota; class Gammaproteobacteria; order Burkholderiales; family SG8-39; genus SCGC-AG-212-J23. Next base: position 136,074 of record SCTY01000064.1, read on the forward strand.
GGCGAACTGCGTATCGTCCACACGGCCATCGGCGTGAACTTCACCGACGTCCACGGGCGCCGAGGCGAGCATAAAGACCTGCTCGACCTGCCCAAGCCGCTGGTGCTCGGGATGGAAGCGGTTGGAATCGTGGAGAGATCGGAAGACCCGAGGTTCGTACCTGGGGACCGCGTCGCCTACGCGTCGCGTCCTTTGGGCGCGTACGCGGATACGCGCAATTTCGCGGCCGAGCGCTGCGTGAAGCTGCCGGCAGGCCTGGCCGACGAGGCGGTCGCGGCGTGCTTCCTGAAAGGACTGACCGTCCAGATACTCACGCGCCGTGTTTTCGACGTAAAGGAAGGAATGTGGGCGGTGTTTCACTCCGCAGCGGGCGGCGTAGGAAGCGTCGCAGGCCAATGGCTTCGCGCGCGCGGTGTGCGCGCCATTGGCATCGTGGGCTCCGAAGAGAAGGCCCCGATCGCAAAGGAGAGCGGCTATGAGGCGGTGTTCGTGCGCGGGAGGGATGACTGGCCGGCGCGCGTGCGCGAGCTTACCGGCGGCGGCGCGTCGGTGGTCTATGACCCCGTCGGGCAGGCGACCTGGGACGGTTCGATCGCTTGCCTTGCGCGCCGGGGACACCTCGTGTGCTTCGGCAATTCGTCGGGACTCGTGCCCCCGTTCTCGGTGAACATGCTGCGCGATCGAGGAAGCCTTTCGGTGACGTGGGCGCGTTTTGGCGACTACGTCGGCACGCGTGCCGAGCTGGAAGCCTCGGCACGAGAGTTATTCGATGCACTACAGCAGGGTGCCGTACGCCCGAAGTTGCAACGAACCTTGCCGCTGGAGCAGGCGGCGGACGCGCACCGCCTGCTCGAAAGTGGTCAGACAACCGGCTCGCTGGTGCTTACGCCGCGCGCCAAACCACATTAAAGGTACGACGCATGCCGAATCCCCGCGTGCCCTATGCCCTTGCGGATGAGCGACGCCCGCTTGCCCCGCCGCAAGGCAGGGGGGTGATCGTTCACCTCGCCGTCAACATCGAGACTTGGCCCTTCGATCAGCCCATGCCGCGCAAGCTGCTGCCTGGGCCGCACGGGGTCGACTCGCTCCCGGACGTGCCGAACTTCTCCTGGGTCGAATACGGCCTGCGCGCCGGCATGCCGCGCCTTTTCGACTTGTTCGGCGAGCGCAACATCCCCGTCAGCGCGGTGATGAACGCGCGTATCTGCGACGACTATCCGCAGCTCGCCGAGAGGGTAGCCAAAGCAGGCTGGGAAATCATCGGCCACGGCTTGACGCAGCGCGCGTTGCAAAGCGACGGCAAGGAGGCCGAGCTGATCGAGGCGTGTCTCGACCGCGTCAATACGTTCTACGGCAAGCGGCCACGCGGGTGGCTTGGACCCGGCCTGAAGGAGACGGCGGACACGCCGGATATCCTCAAGGCCGCGGGCATCGATTACGTATGCGACTGGGTACTCGATGACCTGCCGGACTGGATGATCACCAAGCACGGCCCGCTGATTTGCGTTCCTTATACCCTGGAGATCAACGACGTCCCGATCTTCGCAATCCAGCAGCACTCGTCCGACGAGATCTATCGCCGTTTTCGCGACACCATCGAATGCTTCGGCGAAGAGGCGAAGAAGCAACCACGCATCCTTACTATCGCGCTCCACCCGCATCTGATTGCGGTGCCTCACCGCATCGCCTACCTGCGGCGCATGATTGACGAGCTCAAATCGCGCTCGGACACCGTATTTATGACTGGCGCCCAGATCGCTGACTGGTTCGTCGCTGCGGATGCAGGCGAGAAAAGACGATGACTACCGAGCCCGTAATGCTTGAAACGTTGCGCGAGCGCGTCACTCCGCAGCACACGGCGCTCCTCATCATTGACATGCAGAAGGACTTCTGCGTCGAAGGCATGGGAGCGTCGCGCCGCCCCGGCCGCGACCTGTCGCGCACCCGAGCGATAATTCCCGATTTGGTGAGGCTGCGCCAAGCCGCCAGAGAGAGCGGCGCGCTGGTAGCCCATATCGGGTTCTTAACCCTTCCGAACCACCTAAGCGACGGCGGGCCGTGGTTGTCGCAACGGCGCCGCGCTACGTATGCCAGCGATTCCTTTGCCATGGCCAACAGCGGGGGCGCGGAGTTCATTTCCGAGCTGAGCCCGCAGGACGGAGAAGTTACGATTCACAAGCATCGCTATTCAGGATTTAAGGGCACTGACCTTGACATGATCCTGCGGGCGCAGGACATCCGCACCTGCATAGTTACCGGCGTGTCCACCAACGTATGCGTCGAGTCCACGCTTCGGGATGCCTTCGAGCATGGCTACTACGTCGTAGTACCGGGCGATGGGACCGCGTCATGGAGCAAGGAGCTGGGCGAAGGCACGCTGCAGAACGTTACCCACCGTTTCGGTCTGGTTACCACCGTGGATGAAATCCTTGCCATATGGCGTAGCCATGGCGCCTTCGCTCCTCGCGCCGCTGCCTGATACAGCAATTCCCGCCTAGGATTTTTTTCGCTGCTCCGCCTTGATGAACGCCGGCGTCGGATCGACTTCCTCGTCCGGCAGGTCGAGCTTGTACATCTTGCGGAACGTAGGATCGTCCTCGAGCTTCAGAGCTTTGAGCGCATTCTTATAAAGGATGCGGTTCAAGACTTCGCGCTTCCACGGCAGGGAAAAGAAGAAGCGGATGTAGTCTTTCAAGTCAAACAGCGGATAAGCGCTGCCGAAGACGAAACGGTCGGCGATTCCGTAATTTCCGAAGTATGCGCGGTAGTTCTCATTGATGGCTTCGATCCACTCTGCCTTACCGAACATGCGGAGATAGACGTCGGGCGAGAGATAAATGTTGTCCCTTCGCGTCGCGACCGTAATGATCTCCCTGACGTACGGATAGTGCCCGTGGCCGCAGATGATGCGCAGATCGGGGAAATCCTCGGTGACTCGCTCGATATGCACCGGGTTCGCATAATCGATGTTCTTGCCTCCCAGCGGGCCCGAGGTCTGCGGAATCAAAGTCAGGTCGAGCTTGACGCATTCCTCGTAGATCGGCCAAAGCCGCTTGTCGTCAAGGTCGCATCCCGGCGAACGACCCGGCTCAATGAACACTGCGCGCAGACCCAGCTTCGCGCAGCGCCGAAGCTCTGCAATGGGATCATGGTAGACGCCGCCCGCGTCGATGCCGGCACAGCCGATGAACTTGCCCCAATGGCGCTTCTGCACCTCCGCCATCATGTCGTTTGAGGTCGTCCTGTCCGGGAGCTGCTTGTAGCCAAGCTTCATTCCCGGGTTATTGCCGGAAACGGATACGGCGGTCGTCACGCCCGCCTCGCCGACTTCCGCGAAGAACTTCTCCTCCGTTCCATCCTTGAAGGCGTCGATCCGCCCGAACATGCCCGACTTTTGCGTCTGCGTCCGGAAGTAGTCGGAGCCTTCCTTGGTGGTGAGGCGACAGCGAACATCAATGATCATTTCTTGTCCTCTTTGCGTTGGGGTGGTGGCTCAGGCCATCAAGCGAACCGATTGACATGCATCCGGCTCGCCCGAGCGCGTGAATCATACCGCTCGTTGTGTTGCCGAGGTTCGGGCCGGGAATTCTTGATTTGCGCGCCGCCGCAAAGAGCGCGGCAATGCTTGAGTTGAGTTACCGTGAGATACAGAGCGTATCGCTTGACCGCCTGTGCACCGTAGACTATAAGGTCTCGACTTTTTCCTACGTGAAGGTACACAAAATGAAACGCATAAGCCTGCGGTCGTTCGTTATCTTCGCGATACTGTCACTCGGCTTTAGTCCCGGTGGTCTATTGGCCGCCGATCCAGTCAAAGTTCGAGTCGCCTACATCAACAACATTCAATCTGCGGTGCTGGCTCACATAAAGACGCTCGCCAAGGAACAGAATCTGGATATCGAGCTTATACCGTTCACGCGCTATCCTGACGTTCAGAAAGCGCTCGCCGTCAACAGCGTCGACTTGGGACCTATAGCTCCGAACGGTATTCCTGCCGCTGTCGCCCAGGGCGATCGCAATGTCGTCGCCGTAATGGACCTCGTGTACGGAGGCGATGCCGTAATCGTCCGCAAGGGCGTGAATGTCCAGAAGTTCAGCGATCTGAAGGGGAAGCGGATTGGCGTAGCTGAAGGCGGCATCGCCTGGATCATGTTTGTGATGTTGCTGGAAAAGAACGGCATGTCCTACGCCGATATCCAGCCGGCTAACTTTTCCAGTGCCACCGACATGCTTAATGCTCTCAAACGCAGCGATACGGACGCAGTCAACTTGTGGGAGCCTTTCGTGACCGAGGCACTTGCCGAAGGCTACGCCTACATGCCGCGCGGCGTAGATTTCCGGGATACTGCGCTAGGCGCCATGAACGGCATACTCGGAGCGAGCAAGGCGTTTGCAAATAAGCAACCGGATGCTCTCGTAGGCGCAATCCGGCTTGTCCTGAAGGCCGAACAGCAACTAGAGAAGGACCGAAAGCTCTGGATCAGCATCGTCCGTGGTTACAGCAAGCTTAACGACGACATACTCCAACGCTCGCTCGCCGGCATCCGCTATGCTGGACCGCATTTGAGTCGCACAAAGCTGGATGCCACGGCAACGTTCCTCTTCAAGGCGGGGATCGCGAAGAACGACGTGACGGGAAAGCTGGGAGATACCGTCGATCCTCGTTTTTTGGCACGCGCTGCGGGCAAGAGCGAGGCCGAAGTCCTGCAATAGCGCGTAGCCGAGTTTTTCACGGTGCAACGCAGCCGGGCGGAAGCCGCGCAAAGGGAAGCAATCGCAGCGACGTTTCCTCGTAAATCCTGGCTCGATCATCTTCGCGTGCAGATGCTGGCCATAGTGCTGCCGGTTCTGCTGCTCGCGTTGTGGACCTTCAGCAGCACGCAGCACATCTTCGGCGCGGGGCTGCTGCCGACGCCGATGGAATCCGCCGAGACTTACATCGACTGGATTGCAGGCAAGTCGCGCGGTCTTGTAGATCCATTCAGCGGCACCTGGGCGCGAAACGTGGCCGCCAGCTTCTTGCGGGTCGTGATCGGCGTATCGTTCGCTGCTTTGATCGGCATCATTCTCGGGATTCTCATTGGCCGCAGCCGCGCGGTCGAGCTTCTCTTCGATCCGACTATCCAGGGCATTCGCCCGGTCCCGGTTACGGCGTGGGTGCCGTTTACTCTAATCTTCTTTGGCATCAGCCCGGCCGCGGCCATATCGCTGATCTTCATAGCGGCTTTCTTTCCGATTCTCGTAAATACGACCGCTGGCGCACAACACGTTTCGGTTGCGATGCTTCGTGCGGCACGAATGCTTGGAGCATCCGAAGCTTATCTATTGCGCCGCGTGGTATTGCCTTCCGCACTTCCGCAAATCTTCACCGGATTGCGGCTGGGAATCGGCATGGGATGGGTCGCAGTGATCGTCGCGGAAATGATCGGCGTGAAGTCCGGTCTCGGCTACATCCTTTGGCAGGCGTATTACTGGAACCGCATGGATATGCTTATCTGCACGGTGTTTACGATAGGTGTTCTGGGATTTGTTTCCGACCGGATCGTCTATGTCTACGCCCGCAGGAAATTTTTCTGGGCCTCCCGTTAATGGTTGCCGCCGCCTCTGCAACCGTGGTGGACGTGCGCGGCCTGACTCAGGTCTTTGACGACCCCCTAGTCGGCTCCAAGATCACGGCGCTCAATCATGTCTCGTTCCGGGTAAGGCAAGGAGAGTTCGTATCCCTGCTCGGCCCGAGCGGATGTGGAAAGTCCACAATCCTCAACCTCATCGCCGGCTTCCTGGAACCCACGGGCGGAGAGATATGGGTATACGAGAAGCCTGTCCGCGGTCCCGCGCCGGAACGGGGTGTCTGCTTTCAAGAAGCCGCTTTGTTCCCCTGGCTCCGCGTTCTCGACAACGTGTTGTTCGGACCGCAGGCCCAAGGCCGCCGCGACGATATCACGGCGAAAGCTCTCGAGCTGCTCAGGCGCGTGGGGTTGGAAGAATTCAAGAATCACTATCCGCACCAGCTGTCCGGAGGAATGAAGCAGCGCGTCGCTATCGCGCGGCTGCTGATGAACAATCCGCAGATATTGCTGATGGACGAGCCCTTCGGCGCGCTCGACGCGCTTACGCGCCTGCAGATTCAAGAATACCTCCTGACCATTCACCAGGAGTTTCGCAAGACGGTGGTCTTCGTTACACACGACATCGATGAAGCCGTCTACACCAGCGACCGGATTCTCGTCATGTGCGCGCGACCCGGGCGAATTGAGCGCGAAATCACCATCGAGGAACCCAGGCCTCGGAAACGCGAGTTCCTCACCACGCCGGACTTTCTAGATTACAAGCGGCAAGCCCTCGCGGTCCTATGGGGCGACAAGCAGAGCGAGCAGGCAGTTTAGAAGCGATCGCATAAAGAACGCGACTACTTAAGAACGGCGGCTTCGCTCTTGCCCACGGCTCGGGCTAAGAATCGGGGATTGACATTCTCGCCCAGCTTACCCGTGACATCCTGCTTCACAATGCCGGCCTTGAAGATGAATGTCGCCACCCTATCCATCTTGCTCAGGCTCAATTGCGGCCCACCGTAATTGATACCGCCAAGGGCAAGCTTGATCGTGGCGTCATCGAGCTTGCTGTACCCGCGCACGATGCCGATCCAGAGATTCCTGTCACTCTCAAGCTGCCGTTCACCCTTGAGAACGAGCCTCAGCGTCCTTACCAAAGCGTCGTCATTCTTCCGGGCAAACTCCCTGCTCGCTCCGAGGAGACCGTTCATCGCTGCCAAAGGCGTCTCACGGAAGTTCACGGCGGGCGTCTTATAGCCAAATCCTGCCGCCACGATCTCGGCTACAAAAGGCTCCCAGAGGTCGACCACGTCGACATCGCCACGCTTGAGTGCAGTGACCATATCCGTGGCGCCGGAAAAATTGACCGCCTGGATATCGTTGTAGCTCATCCCGTACTTGTCGAGCAGCATTACGAACATCATCCAGCTGATGCCGCCCTCCGCCAAGCCGATCCGCTTGCCCTTGAGATCGTGGAACTTCTGGACGTTCACCTCCTTGCGCACGACGAAGGAATTGCCACCAAACACGAGATCCAACACGCCGATGACATTCCGGTCGCCCTGGGCGACTGCAGCGGGCAGTCCGTTCGGGGCAATGACTCCCACATCCACGCTGTTAACGCTCAACGCTTTCTGAACATCCGGGTACCGCGTGAAGGGGACGAGCTCGATATCGAGATTCTCGTCCTTCTGTATTGATTTGAGATGTGCCAGCACAGCAGATTGGACATTATTGATATAGCCAACCCGGACCTTGTCCGCTGCCTGCGCGCTACCGATCGCGAACATGGCACAAATGGCAAATGACAGCAGGCGTTTCATATGCAGGCCTCCTCTTTTATAACTTCCTCTCCGTACCTTCGCTCGACCGTCAGATCGACCTTAATAGTAAACCGCTTGCCCCGCGCCGCCGTCCACCACAACGAGCCCTCCGGTAATTGCACGCGCTCTATCAGAAGCCAAAAACACTGCACAGTCGGCAATTTCAGTCGCCTCCACCATGCGCCCGATGGAGTTGCCGCTCGGAGAGTCATGGGCGTAATCCCGCCGCTCCACCTCGACTGGGGTAATGCCTAGCTCTCTCGCACGCTTGGCCAGCACGCCCGGCGTACGTTCCGTCCGAGTAGCGCCCGGATGAATGCAATTGACGGTGATTCCGTGCCGGCCTAACTGTCCGGCCAGCGTCTTGGTCAAATGCACGAGCGGAGTGTTGCGCGCTCCGGCGCTTAGATTGCCGGCGATGCGGGCGCTATTGCCGCTGATGTTGATGATCCGGCCCCAGCGTTGATTTATCAGGTGAGGAATCGCGGCTCGTGCGCAACGCAATGCGCCCATGTACTTGACATTGAAGTCATCCAGAAAATCATCGTCTACGATTGATTCGATCGATCCGCCAGCCTTGCCGACCGGCACAGAGCCGCTGTTCACCAAAATGTTCAGCTTCCCCAACAGATCGGCCGCCTTGGTAACCGCGCTATCGACTTGTTGCCTTACAGTCACGTCGGCGACGATTGGGACCACCTTTCGCGCCGTCTCTGCCTGCAATTCCCTCGCCGTTGTCTCCAGTTGATCTCGCGAGCGCGCAATTATCACGACATCGACGCCTTCGCGCGCTAAACCGGTTGCAATGGCTTTGCCTATCCCCCGGCTACCGCCGACCACGATGGCCGTTTTTCCTTCCAAGCCGAGTTGCATCAATCCTCCTAGGTGCCGCTGAAAAAAATGGCCGGTTGAACGCGGTATGCAGGTCAGACTTCGACGCGGACGACAACGGCCCCTTCCGCTATGGTCTGCTCTTCCTTGACCAAAATCTCCTTGATCACTCCGCGCTCAGGCGAGGTGACCGGTATTTCCATTTTCATCGACTCCATGATTACGATCGGCTCGTCTGCCTCCACGGAATCGCCGGGGCTCTTCAATACCTTCCAGACGTTCCCTGTAATGTCGGATTTGATTTCGATGCTCGCCATGCCTTCCCCTAAATACTCTGTGCAGCGTTTATCCGGTAATGTTCAATGCACTGCACCGCGCTCAACGCTTCCGCGGCCTCTACAAGCTCGTCGTAAACTGGGATCCCGACGCCTAATGCCAGCTCGCGATAGCGGCGCTTGCGCTCGTCAAGCTCCGGAGAGCCATCGACCCGGAGCACAACGGCGAAATGCGCGCGGCCGGGATTGGTTTTCTGGACACGCACCGCCGCTTGGATCAGATTATCGATCGGGTCACCGCCGCCGCGGCCAACGAACGCTGCCAGGTTGATGTGCATGACCACTGCGTCGGGCGAGGCTGATTCGTAGACAATGTCAAAGATTTTGTTGGCTACCCGGCCCTCGTCCTCTTGCAACGTAGCGACCGGCGCATCGATTGGATTCGTTACGCTTGTCCCAGGGGGAAGGCTCAACGCTTCGAGGCGCGCTAGTGTTTTATTATCGAACGGCGCAACGTCAAGTCCGCATTCAGCGAACGAATCGGTAGCGAGGACGCTGGTGCCGCCACCGTTGCCAAACAGTACGACCCGCTGCGTGGGATGTTGATGCGGCTCGAGGAACTGCAGTGCAAGCAGTACGCCGATGAACTGGTCGATAGTCTGGACTAGTACGCAACCTGTCTGTTTGGCAACGCTTTCCCATACGCGATCGTCACCCGCCATCGCTCCCGTGTGCGACGCGGCTGCCGCCCGCCCCTGACGCGAACGGCCGCCTCGCAGAATCACCACCGGCTTTCTTCCTCGGGATGCGCGCAGCAAGTCGAAAAACGTCCGCCCATCCTTGACGTCTTCCAGGTATAGGCCGATGACCCGTGTCTGAGGATCTTCAAGATAAAACTCGAGGAGGTCCACCGGTCCGAGGTCCGCGCTGTTGCCCACCGTTACTAACCCGCTGAACCGTAGGCCGCGCCATCGGCCCCGCTTGATGATGTCCGTGCCGAGGCCGCCGCTTTGCGAGATGACACCCACGCTGCCTACAATGGTTGACGCGCCGGCTGGAAACGTCACGCCACCGCGCGGCGAATACATCCCCAAGCAGTTGGGTCCGAGAACGCGGCAACCACCGGCATGCGCTTCTTCCACCAGCGTCTGCTGTAATGCCGTACCCTCGGCAACTTCACCGAAACCGCTTGAGATGACCTGCGCAAAACGCAGCCGCCCGTTCGCCTTGCGCAGCGCTTCGGGGATCGAGCGCGCGCCAATCGCGATGTACGCGTAATCGATTACCTCCGGCGTTTGCGCAAGGCTTGGATAGCAAGGCAAGCCTTCCACTTCTTGTGCCTTCGGATGGATGGGATAAATGGCCCCTTTGTAGCCAAATTCCTTGAGCCGCCGGATAAACGTGTTTGCAAGTGTCGTAGACGATGTCGACGCACCCAGCACAGCAACCGTTTTAGGCGCGAAAAGTGCGGCAAAGCGCTTCAGAACGGGCAAGTCGTCGAGTGGGCGCTTTTTCAGAATACTTCGTGGCCGCGTGTCTTCCGCCAGCACGAAACGCGCATCTACCACCGTCGCTCCGCGTTCCCGCACGATCACCGGGTTCAAGTCAAGCTCGGCGATCTCGGCATCGAGCGAGCTCAGCACGCCGCCTTCACCGCCAAGCTTTAGAAGCAGCTCGACAATGGAGTTCTTGTCGAGCGCCCGCTCGCCGCGAATACCGTCGAGCAGAGGAGCGCTGCGCAGCTCTGCCAGCATTGCGAGGGCGTCTTGCCGGGTGATTGGGCATAGCCGAAACGACACGTCTTTCAGCACCTCGATGAAGATTCCGCCCAGGCCGACCATGAGCATCATGCCGAACTGCCGATCGCGTACCGCGCCAATCGCTATCTCGCGGCCAGCAGCGCACATCTCTTCGATAAGAAAGCCGTCTACCCGCGCTCGCCGCACCGCCGGCCGTTGGGCGATGGTGACGATTGCACTGCGCAAGGCGTCCGGCGTCTCGACGCCAAGGATGACCGCACCCGCATCGCTCTTGTGCAGGATGTCCTGGGATAGCACCTTGACCGCAAACGGTCCCTCCATACCGTCGATGCAGGAATCAACGTCGTCTGCAGTCTTCGCTACGGCGAAGCGCGGTACTGAAACGCCGAAACTGGCAAGCAACCGTTTTCCGTCTGCTTCACTAAGGGTGCGGCGGCCAGCCGCGCGGGCACCCGTGACGATTTCACGCGGCTCCAAGATCCTGACCTTTAATAGCTGGTGGGCCAGTTCTGCAAGAGGTGTTTGCCGACGCCGGCTCCTCTGCGTGAACGGTAGACGTCGAACATCCTGATCAGGTAATCGCGGGTTTCCCGGGGTTTGATGATGTTCTGAACCGAAAATATCGTGGCCATGTCCCAAACTTCATCGTTCTTGCGAATCTGCGCAAGCGCCGCCTCGAATCCCGGCTCGCCCGGCTTCACGCCATGGACGATCGTGGTCGCGAAGGTGGGATCCATGAAGCTTACTTCGGCGCTTGGCCACGCGATCATCTCGTCGTTATGACGCCCGCCGCCCATCGCGACGTAAGCTCGTCCATACGCTTTCCTAACGATGACTGTGATGCACGGGACCGTGACAAACGACGTCGCGTTCATCATGTTCATGATCCAGCCCGGTGCCCCCTTTCGCTCGGCGTCCTTGCCGACGACGAACCCTGGCGTGTCAATGAGGCGTAGCAACGGGATATTGAAGCTGTCACAAAGAACCTGGAAATCGATGATCTTGCGCACCGCATCGATTGAAAGTGCACCCGCTCCGACCAGCGGATTATTGGCGATGACGCCGACCGGCTTGCCGCCCAGGCGCGCGAGTGCGGTCACCGCCGCGCGCCCGAAACGCGGCTTCAGCTCGAACATGCTGCCGCGGTCAACAACGATCTCGACTATCTTGCGCATGTCGTACACCTGAGTGCGCTTCTCAGGAAGGATGTCAAGGATGGCCTCTTGGTCTTGGGTCGCGTCCGGAGCCGGTTCTCGCGCAGGTGGCAGCTCCATGTTGTGCGATGGCATGTAGCTGAGAAACGTGCGGATCTCTTGCATCGCTTCAACGTCGGTGTCCGTGAAGCGGTCGATCAGGCCGGTGAAGTCGGCATGAATACGCCAGCCGCCGAGCTCCTCAAGGTCCACTTGCTCGCCGATTGCCATGGAGACCAGTCTTGGGCTCGACACAGCCATGATCGAGCCCTTACGCATGACTGCGAAATCCGAGCAGCAGCACAGCCAGGCAGATGAGCCGAATGCCGTGTCTAGTGCCGCTGCCGCCCATGGCGTCTCGCGAGACCGTCGGAATTGCGTCGGGTCATTACCGAGCAGCGAACCCATGCCGCGCGAGCCCATGGCATCGGGCAGTCGCGCCCCGGTGGACTCGCCTACGTGCACAAACGGCATGCCCTTCTCCGTGGCAGTGCGTCGCGCGTGTGCCATTTTCTTGGAATTAGTCGCGCTGGTAGAGGCCCCGGCGACGGTGAAGTCATTGACGACCAGGGCTATGTCGCGCCCGTCGATCTTGGCGAACCCTACGAGCTTGCCGTCACGCGGAGTGCGCTTCTCGTCTTCCTTGAACACTCCCGAGGCACCGAGGAGGCCGATCTCGATGAAAGAGCCTGGATCAACCAGGCAGTCGAGGCGCTCCTGAGCATTGAGCTGGCCGCGGCTCTTGCGCTTCGCCAGTTTGTCGGTGCCGCCCATCTGACGCGCCTTCTCACGCCGGCGATCAAGGTCAGCCAGCAGGTCCTCGTGTGCCATTCGAAATGAATCCTTTCCGTCCGCCGCGACGCGCCAAATCGCCGGGCGAGCCTGGGTCAGCCGGCAACCTTAGGCTGCGCGCATGATGCTGTCAATGCCAGTATCTCGCGGCCAACTGATACACTTTCCGCATCGTGCCCAAACGCCGTCAATCGCTTCTCCAGCCCCGTCAGCTCGAGGCGATCGTCGCCGTGGCGAACGCAGGCTCCGTGCATGCTGCGGCCCGGACACTGGGCATCCCCCAGCCCGTGCTGTCCAGGCTGATTTCCGCATCCGAGAATGTCCTCGGCATTGAGTTATTTGAGCGCTCGCGCTCAGGCAGTCAGATTACGGAGCGTGGGCAGCGGGTGCTAAGACAAGCGGCATTCGCCCTTCGGGCGCTGAACGGCGTGTCGGAGAACGCAAAAGAAGCCCTTCCAGCCGTCCGGCTCGGCTGTATCCCGCGCGTCATGCACGTGCTAATCCCTCACTTGCTTGCGCAGCTGAGCAGCACGAATCCTGGCTTTCGCCTCCAGGTCTCGGTTGGCACGTCGGCCGAGATGGCCTCCGAGCTGGAGCTCGCTCGACTGGACTTCGTGATTGCACGGCGCGCCGCGCCACGCGCCGGCCGGGACATCGAAGCCGAGAGCCTCTATAGCGAGAAGACCGTGGTGGTGTGCGGGAGGCAGAATCCATGCGCGTCCGCCACCCCACGCGCCCTCGCCGAACTCGGCGAACTTCCCTGGGTGCTGCCCAAGCGCGGTTTCTATTCGAGAGACTCGCTGGACGCGCTTTTTTCCGCAGCCGGCCTGCCGCCCATCGTGCCGGTGATTGAGTGCGATTCATTCGAATCGAACCTCTCGGTCGTCGCGGCAACGAAGTTCATCACCATAGCGCCCGAGTTCGCCGCCCGACGATTGGAGCGCCTGCGCATGGTGAAAATCCTCCGCACCAAGCCATCGCTCGCCTCAAGCCCCGTCATGCTGCAGTATCGGCCCGGGCAGCAAGAGCATCCGGCGTTCTCCGCTTTCCGTGCCGCCGCTCTAAAGGCTGCACGGCTCGTCGGCGCTGGTCAATAAAGGCGTACCCCCGTGCCCGATAACACAGCAATAAGACCGGGGATAGCGATCCGCAACCTCGTACTGCACTACGGCGTGCACGAGGTTTTGCGCGGAATCTCACTCGACATCGCCGACGCAGAATTCGTCTGCCTGCTCGGACCGTCAGGATGCGGCAAGACGACGCTGCTAAATGCCATAGCTGGCTTTATCTTTCCGACCGCGGGGGGCATAGCGGTAAACGGCCATGAAGTCCGCGGTCCCGGCGCGGAACGCGGCGTCGTATTCCAGGAGTACGCGCTCTTTCCGTGGTTCACCGTCGAGCAGAACGTTCAATATGGCCCGAGGCTCGCCGGCGTGGACCGCAAAGCGCTCAATGCCATCTCGGATCACTACTTGGAGCTAGTGGGTCTCAGTGATTTTAAGAGGCACTACCCGAACCAACTCTCCGGTGGACAGCGGCAGCGGGTAGCGATCGCTCGCGCACTGGCCGCCAAGCCGGAAATCCTGCTGCTTGATGAACCGTTCGGCGCGCTGGACGCCATGACGCGGGAATCGCTGCAGGACGAGCTGGTGCGCATCTGGGAAGCCGAGCGTAGAACCTGCGTATTCGTCACGCACAGCATCGGCGAGGCGGTTTTCCTCGCCGAAACAATCATCGTCATGCAGGCGCAGCCCGGACGCATCCGCGCCATTATTCGGAACGACGCGCCTCGACCACGAGCGCGCACCTCCGACAGCTACTTTTCCATGTATCGCAAAGTGGACGAAGCCCTGAGAGACCGGACCTAGACTTGGACCGAACGCCGCCATGACGCCTTCCAGCACAACGACCGCCCGCACCGATGTCCTCGGTGCACGCCTGCTCGGTTCCCGGCAGCGCGCCCTCCTCGCCGTCGCATCGATTACTGGCGTGCTGGTCTTTTGGGGAGTATTCACCTCGGCAGGCTGGGTAGACCGCGTCCTTCTGCCCTCGCCCCAGGAAGTCTTCCGCTCGCTACTCGATTCCGTTCGTGACGGCAGCTTGTTGCGTCACGTGGCGGCAAGCCTGCTACGAGTACTCGAAGGCTTCGCTATAGCCCTGGCGGCTGCGGTTCCGCTCGGGATCGCGATGGGCGTCTCCCGGGTGGTGCGCGGCATTCTTGAGCCGCTCCTCGAGCTGCTTCGCCCTATTCCTCCGATAGCGCTAATCCCCCTGGCAATCCTCTGGTTCGGCATTGACGAGCTTTCGAAGGTCCTTATCATCGCCTATGGCGCGTTCTTCCCGATCCTGCTGAACACCATGGCGGGCTTTCGGGAGGTGGATCTCGTGCACGTGCGCGCTGCCCGGGCGCTTGGAGCGAAGCGGCATCACATCTTTCGCGACGTGGTGCTGCGCTCCGCGTTTCCCTTCATCGTTGTAGGCGCTCGCGTAGGCATGGGAATGGCGTTTATCGTGCTGGTCGCCGCCGAGCTGATCGCCTCGAGTGCCGGCCTCGGTTTTCTGATCAGCGACGCGCGCTACAACTTCCGCACCGATCAAATGTTCCTCGGGATGGCCATGATCGGCCTCCTGGGGTTTGCGCTCAATAAGGCGCTGCTCGAGGTAGAGCGCCGGCTGCTGAAGTGGAAATCGCCGTGACCCTGTCAATCCGCAAAAAGGAGGAGGCAATGAACCGCGTTCGTTACACCGTGATTACGGGGCTGCTCGCCCTTCTATCGGCCGCCATGCCACTGTCCTCGCATGCGCAGAACAAGATCGCTCTCGGCACCGCCAAGGACCCCAACCTTGCGGCCCAGATCGCGGTTGCCGCTGCGAAGGGCTACTTTCGGGAAGCCGGCGTCGACGTGGAGGTCAAGTACTTCCCCTCGGGCGGCGACCTGATGACCGCCGTGGTCGGCGGCAGCGTGGGGCTCGGAAGCTCCGGCGCCACTCCGGTGACCACGCTCCGGTCACGCCCGTATCCGATCAAGATCGTCGCCCAGATAGCGGACATCTCCGGAGCGCAGCAGATCATCGTGAAGCAGAACGTGAAGAGCCCCGATGAGCTTTATGGCAAAAAGATCGCGATCATGCGCGGTACTGGTTCAGAGGCGCTGTTCAATTCGTTCGTAAAGGCCTACGGCTTCGACGCCAGCAAGGTTGAGCTGGTCAACATGGCGCCGGCCGAGATGCTGGCGAGCTTCGCCCGCGGTACGGTGGATGCCATCTCCGTCTGGGAGCCGAACACCACGCGTGCGCGCAAGACTTCCAACGGCAAGTTGCTGGTGAGCGGCACCAAATCCAACATTCCCGGCAAGGAGGGACCGCGGCGCATCTATGGCGATCACGCTGTGCTGTTCGGCACGGATACGTTTCTGAAGGGGCAGCCCAAGGCTGTGCGCGCGGTTCTCAAGGCGCTCGCGAAGGCGGACAGGTTCATCGTCACCAACAAGCGCGAAGCAACCGCGATCCTTTCCAAGGAATTTGGCTTGGAGCCGGCTGACATGGCGGACGTGATGGAGTCAAATCGTTACACCCTGGAGCTCAACGATGTGCTCGTACAGGACCTCGACGGCATCGCGTCCTTCCTGTATGGCTTGAAGCGCATTCAATCCCAGCCGAAGGCGCGGGAGTGGATCGATCCGGCGCCACTTCGTCAGGTGCAACCGAAGCTTGTGCAGCTGAAATAGGTTCGTGCACCGTTTCGACGTCATCGTCGTGGGCGGCGGGACCGCGGGAGCGATCGCGGCCGTCGCCGCCGCGCGCCGCGGCGCGCATACCTGCCTTGTTGACGGCGCCGGGCACCTCGGCGGAACCTGCGTCGCCCTCGCTAACATCACCCCCTTCCACAACAGCCGCGGCGAAGCCGTGGTTCAGGGCCTCGCCCAGGAGCTTGTCGAGCACATCGGCGCGCAAGGGGGCACGCGGGGAAAGCCCCATCTGCCGAACTTCGCGGGAATCGGCGGATCGTTCACGCCCGTGGATCCCGAAGCGATGAAGGTCGCGCTGTTCCAGCTCGCCGAGGCGGCCGGAGTGGAATTGTGGCTGCACACGGTGATGGTGGACGCGCTGACCGGGGGCACGACGGTGACCGGCGTTCGCGCGCACAACAAATCGGGGCCGCAGACGCTGTCGGCGAAAGTGGTGATCGACGCCACCGGGGACGCGGACGTGGCGCAGCGCGCGGGCGCCGCCTACGTTCAGGACACGCCGGAAGCGGCGCTCAATGCGACGCTGCTGTTTCGAGTGGCGGGAGTCGATACCGACGCCTTGATCGCGGACGCGCGCGGCGCGCCACACAAGTTCGTGCTGCTCTCCGATCCGTACCTTCGGCAGGTGAAAAAGCTCTCGCCTGGGCAGGTGATGCGCGAGCGGGTGAGCGACATCTACGATTTCCCGTACATCTACCTGTCGAATTTGGTCCGCGATTACGTGCCGCGATCCGACTGGGGGGAATGGGGCATCACGGGCGAGGACAAGAGCGAGTGGGGCCGGCTCAAGCCCTTCGGCGCACGATTCAGCATCATGCCTCTGCCGCATCGCCGCGACGTGGTGACCCTTAACGTCACCAGCCTCACCTTCGACGCGACGGATGGCGCGCAGCGAAGCCGGGCGGAGATGGAGGGTTTGCGCCAGATGCAATTGGCGCTCGAGATCCTGCGCCGCTACGTCCCCGGCTTCGCGCGCTCGTTCCTGCATACGGTGCTTCCCGGGGTTTCGGTGCGCGCCTCCCGCCGCATCGTCGGCGAGTACGAGCTCAAGCGCGACGACGTCGAGAACGGCGCGCGCTTCGCCGACGGCATAGCCCGCGGCAGCTATCCGATGAGCGTGGCCGTGAGGCCTGGCGTGCGGGAGCACCTGTTTGTTCGCGACGGCGGCGATTACGACATTCCCTACCGCTGTCTCGTCCCGCGGGACATGGACGGCTTGCTTGTTGCCGGACGCTGCCTTTCCGCTTCGCGCGAAGCCATCGGTTCGGCCCGCATGGGCGCCCAATGCATGGCCTACGGCGAAGCCGCCGCGACGGCGGCAGCCCTCGCCGCCGAGCGCGGCGTCGCGCCGCGCGCCGTAGACGTGGCGACGCTGCGCCGCGCGTTGAAGGAACAGAAGGCTATCGTATGAACAATCCGCGAGTTCCGTTCCAGATGGCAAGCGAGCGCAAGCCGCTCAAGCCGCCGCGCAAGGGAAAGATGCTCATCGCGCACGTCGTGCTCAATGTCGAGTACTGGCCGTTCGATCAGCCGATGCCGCGCAAGATACTGTCGACGCCGCACGGCCTGGAGCCGGTGCCCGACATTCCGAACTACTGCTGGGCCGAGTATGGCCTTCGCTGCGGCATGCCGCGGCTGCTGAAGCTGCTGAGCGACCTCAAGCTGCCGGCGAGCGTCAACCTGAATTCCTCGGTCATCGAGCGCTACCCGAGCGTTGCTGAGGCAATGCGCTCAGCGGGGCTCGACTTCATCGGGCACGGGTACACCCAGCGCCTGCTCCACAAGGAGGAGGACGAGGAGGCAACGATCCGCAAGGCGCTCGACCAAATCTCGGCATTTACAGGCAAGAAGGTGCGCGGCTGGATGGGCCCCGGCTTCGCGCAAACCTTCGACACCCCCGATTACCTCAAGAAGCACGGTGTGGAGTTCAATCTGGACTGGATCCTCGACGACCTGCCCTGCTGGATGCGCACGAAATACGGCCCGCTCGTCTGCATGCCCTACGGATTCGAGCTGAACGATAGCCTCGTGTACGCGGTCGAACGCCAATCCTCGCCCGAGGTACTGCAGCGGCTGAAGGACACCCTGAAGACGTTCGGACCGGAGCTCAAGACGCAGCCGCGCGTGCTGACGTTTGGCCTGCACCCGCATCAGATCGGCGTACCGCACCGCATGCCGTACCTGGTCGAGTGCCTCAAGATCCTGAAGAAACGCGCGGACGTCATCTGGATGACGGGCTCGCAGATTGCCGACTGGTACATGTCGGCGGACCCGGCGCCTGCCAACCTCTGACATCACCCAGGTGAGCGAGTCGGGCAGCGCCCTGAATCACTTTCCGGCAGATCGGCTGCGAGCGCTCGCCGCGGGCCTGTTCGAAGACCTGCGCCGGATGTCATTCGACGGGGTTGGCGTCACGCGCGAGTGTTTTGGACTGCTGGAGACCGCCGCCCAGGAGCACATCGCCGCCTTGGCCGCCGCCCACGGCTTGCAGGTCGCGCGCGATCGCGTACGCAATCTTGTCGTGACGCTGCCCGGCGCGGACCCGAGCGCGCCCTTCGTGGCTACAGGCTCGCATCTCGATACGGTGCCGCGCGGAGGGAACTACGACGGAGCGGCGGGCGTAGTGGCAGGACTGCTCGCCCTGGTGTGCATCAAACTGCGCGGCGTCGCTCCGTCCCGTACGCTCAAGCTGCTTGCCCTGCGCGGCGAGGAGAGCGCATGGTTCGGCAAGTCGTGGATCGGCTCGCGCGCGCTCTTCGGCCAGTTGGACGCCAGCGACCTGGCCCGGGCACGGTTCGACACGGGCCGGCCGCTGCGTGCCTATTTGGAGGACATCGGCGCCGACGTAGGCGCGATCGCGCGCGGCGAGCCAATCGTGCGCCCCTCGGACATCGACGTCTTCATCGAGACGCACATCGAGCAGGGGCCGGTACTCCAGGCGCAGGCGCTGCCGCTAGGCGTAGTCACCGGCATTTATGGCAACGTCCGGCACATGAATATCGTCTGCCGCGGGGAAGCGGCGCACGCTGGCGCGACCCCGCGTTTCCTGCGACGTGACGCCGTCGTTGCCGTCGCCGATTTCGTAATGCGCATGGACGCACACTGGGCGCGGTGGCTCGGTGACGGAAAGCAACTCGCGCTCACGCACGGAGTCATTGCTACCGACCCGAAGGAGCACGCCGTATCGCGCGTGCCGGGCGAAGTGCGCTTCAGCGTCGAGATTCGGTCGGACGATTGGGAAAGCCTGCATGGCTTTCACCGGCTGCTGCGCGAGGAGGCGGAGGCCGTCTCCCTGGCCCGCGGCGTTTCGTTTGACTTCGACGAGGCGATCGCCAACCGGCCTGCGCCCATGGATCCGCGCTGGGTCGACCGGCTGGACCGGCTCTGCGAACGCGCGGGAATTCCCCACATGCGGCTTGCAAGCGCCGCCGGACACGACGCGGCGGTGTTCGCCCATGCAGGCGTCCCGACGGCCATGCTGTTTATTCGCAATGCGCATGGATCGCATAATCCGCGCGAAGGCATGGACATCGATGACCTGCTGCTTGCCACTCGTATACTCGCCGATGCAATGCTGACGGAGGCAGGATGAAAATCGCCGCACATCTCGGCAAATTCGGAAACCTCGACGCCAGCCTGCAACGCCTCGACCCGCGCTCGGACAGCGAGCTGTGGATCTGGACCGCGATGAACGCCGGGGTGCACCTGCTCAATGCCGCGCTCCATAACGCCGGCGTTACGCGCGAAGTCGATTCGTTTCATACGCAGGTCGAGGGGCTCTACGCGGTTCCAGATCGGACGCGCGGCGTTTTCACGGACGTGCTGCATGAGCCGGGCGACGTCATGCACGTCGGCCAGCCGCCCATCGCGCAGCCGCTGCCTTCCGAGATCCAGCAGGCTTGCGTGTCCCTGAAGGTCATCGAGGACCTGCGCGAGCCCCATGTGCGGGGCAGCGAGCCTATCCGTCCCGGCGCGGAGGACGAATGGGTGCGCGCGTATCGCGATTGCGTTGAGCGTCTTCTCGGTGCGCTTGGAACAAAGGGAAAAACACAATGACGCCCGAAGAACATCGAGCCAAGGCGCTTCGCATAGAGCACTCCCTCGCGCGCCTGACCGACGCCGATTATGAGGCGATCGTGGAAGGCGCCATGCTGGCCGGTACCCATTGGTTCAACATACTGCTGCATCGAACGAAGCTTTTTCCGGAGACGCGCGATGCGATGCACGCCGAATTCCTCACGGTCGGCGAGCGCCGCCGCGTCGCGGCTAAGGCCGCCGATGCCCTCGCGGCCCTCGACAGCATCGAGGCGTTGCGCACGTTACAAGTGCGTGGCGACATGCCCGGTGGCGAGCAGGCGGCGCGAACGGCGCGCGAATGCCTCGCGCGGCTGCGCAACGCCGCAGGCCGCTGAATTCATATCCCTGAGATGTTCTCGGGTGCAGGGAAAAGCTCCCCACGCTCCACACGCTTGACGAGCTCGACGATGGCGTGCTGGCAAGGCACGGTAACGCCCACTTCGGCCGCCTTCGCACAAACCGCGCCGTTGATGTAGTCGATTTCAGTGCGACGTCCCTTCATCGCGTCCTGTGCGGTAGACGGTCGCAAGCTCTCGGTTAGCCGAGCCATCCCGCCTTGAATCACCCGCTCGACCCGCTCGAGCGCGGATCGGTCGCCGTAGCCGGCTGCCTCGAGATCGGCCGCCGGGATGCCTCTCACGGGGTGCAAGCGCAAGCCGAGGCCGCGGCCGACGCGCACGGCCTCTGCGCCCAATCGGATCGCAAGCCAGCGGGGCTGCGTTTGGCCGTAGATCTGCAGATGTCCGAGTCCAGTCACGGCGGCAAGACCGTTGTGCATCGAATTCGCCGCCAGCTTGGCCCAGCGCTCGCCCCTTAAATCCGTGGTGGCCTCCGCGCTGTCGACCGACCTGAGCATGGTCACAACGCTTTGCACGCGAGGCGTAAGACGCCCGTCGAGCTCGCCCACCCGGAACACCGTGTAGGTGTCGCGCCCGGGCCGGTAGGTGCGCTCCACCCTGCCTGGACCGCGCAGCGCGACTCCCATGGTGCTCGCAATGCAGCCCAGCGTCCGGTCCGCGCCTACGATGCCGGCAATCGTCTGCTCGTTGATGCCGTTCTGCAGCGAGACTACAAACCCTTCGGGCGCGAGATACGGGAGCACCCGCTCGGCGGCCCATGCGGTGTCATACGACTTCACTGCAATAAATGCCACGTCTATCGGCCACTTCGCCAGTTCATGTATCTCGTCGACATGCAAGGCGGTCACGCGTACCGAAGATTCGCCCTCGGTGCCCAAGAGCTGCACCCCGGTGCGCTTGATTGCCTCGATATGCTCGTTCCAAGGATCTATTAACGTTACGTTGCGACCCGACTGCGCGATCCTTCCTCCGATATAGGAACCCATCGCGCCCGCGCCTATAAATGCAATCCTGGGCTCCTTGTTGCGCTCTTTATCCATTCGTGGCTCTCGGTACTTCTCCGTCATCCTTTACCGAAAAGCGAAACGCGTCGACCTAGGTGTGATGGCCCAATAGGTTGTTTCTGTTCATTCGGACTGAGTTTGAGAGACTGCTTACGCAGTATACCGTCGGCATGAAAGAAGCCGATCTCGCACACGCGCGCGATGAGATCGGCATTCCGGCGCTGCCATGGCGCTCACCGGCCTGATCGGCCGGCTCTTTGGCATCACGGGCTCGCGTCGGCCCGCCCGGGCCTTACTTCTGCAACAACTTTCTTTGTTTACGCTCGGCCATGATCTTGTCGTAGCACTCCGAGCAAACTTGCCGCTTGGTTTGCGTACCGGGCAAGGTGCGGAACCCCGCTCTCGGTTTGGAATGCTGACCATGGAAGCAATACTTCAGGGGATTCAGGTTCACCATAATCCTTGCCAGTAGCTTCAGTGCAGCCTACTCCCTATCGCCGAGGGACGCTATTACTGGCTGGACGCGAGCGACGCTATCGCGGCTGCGGAACCGCGCAGCCCGCATCGCTCGAACGCGTGCCGGACGGCGGCTTTTTCTTCTTTCGTGAGGTTTAGCAGTGGCCGCCGTACTTGCCCTCCGGCCTGGCCGAGCAACTCTTGCCAATACTTTTGTTGAGCGGCGGCTTTGCCCGCGGGCCGCGACGATTTAAGCGCCTCGCGTACGCTCCTTAGACTTTCCTTGACTATTCTTGCCTTTTCAACTTCACCTCGCATGGCAAGCTCCGTGTACTCGTGCATCCGCTTGTCGCTCCCCGTCTGTAGCAGATACGGAGGGGTCGAGCACAAGTACACTTGCCAGCCCAGCTCCACGATATTGTCCAGCCACTCCTCCTCGTTGGAAGTGCTGACGATCAACTGCCCCTTCGCCATGCGTGTCAGGCGAGCATAGATTTCGCGCGGGACGCTGTACTTGATGGCGACCACGTTCGGGATCTGGGCAATCCTGAGGCACACGTCCGGCTCCAGCAGGTAGCCACAGTCGGGCGGCTGGTTCCAGAGCGCGACGCCGATGTCGACTTGCTCACAGATGTACCGGTAATACTCGTAAAGCGTGTCCGAGGTATGCGCGCCGAAGTAAAGCAGCGGCGTATGCACAACGATATAGTCAGCGCCGGCCTTCTCCGCGTGCGTTGCGAGCTCCACGACCGTGTCAAGGTTCTGGTCCGAGCAAGACACCATTACGCCCCGGTCGCTTCCCGCCGCTTCGATGGCGAGGTCCGCGGTGCGCTTTCTTTCCGCGACGGTCATTGAAAAGAACTCGCCTTGCTTGCCGTTCACAAACAGGCCTTGGATGCCTAGGTTGCGATACCAGTGCTCCAAGTTCCTGCGCCAGCCCGCCTCGTCCAATTGGAGATGCGTATCGAAGGGCGTGAGCGTTGCGGCCCAAATTCCTCTCAGGTTGTCGCGCGCATAAGCTTTGGCGTCGCGTTTTTCGTATTTCATGAGTGGCTAGGCGGGAGCGCCGATGGCAATGGGTCGAACGAGCGAGCCGCAGAGCATTGGGCGGCATCGTAGCCGACCCCGGCCCCTCGGTGTAGTAGTGCTTCTCGGGCTCGGGGTCCTTCCAGTCCTCGCACCAGCCGGCCCTCCGAGTGGGCGAAGCAGCGCACCCTAATCGTGCCGACGCACTTCCCTTCGCCTTCCGCCGGTTACGTCGATCGCGACAAAGGCGCTTTTCGCTTTCGATACGCTTAGCGCAGCGCCCCTCGGCCCTTCCGCCACGATGTCGAGAGCGGCGAAAAAGGCTGCATCGTGCGGCTGAGAGAGTTCCGAGAGCCAATTCGCCACATCCGCCGGCGCAGAGCGCGCGGATGGGTATCTCCGCTTCTCTGATAATTGGCTCGGACGGATCTTAGGCGGTGTCGCAATAGCGACGACAAACCGCGCACTTGCGACGGAAAACTAGGGCTTGGCGGCGGAGAGCTGGATAAGGGCGAAGTCGCTCACGATGTCGACGGCCTTTCGGAACACCGCCATCGGCGTACGCTCGCGGCCCGCGAGCCATGAAGACAGCTCGGCAGGCGTCGCGCCTACCAGTGCGTTGTGGCGGTCGATTGAGATACATCAATCGTCCTCTGTTTCGCGTGTAACGGCCGGGAATCGGCTCGAAATACTCCGTATATGCGCGCGCGCCAGACTGGCGCCATGAAACGAGTCCTGCATGGCGTGCGCGAGATCGGCTCCTACCTGCTCATCGCGCTCGTGGTGCCGGGAGGCTCGGTGATCGCGCTCGCGCTATGGGTTCTGCGGCACCGGGCGCGCTAATCGACGACGGTCTGCGACTGCTCCCGCATGTAGAGCGGCAGGTAGTACGCCGAGCCGATCGCCTTGCCGGTGCTGCCTGAGCCTTTCCAGCCGCCGAAGGCCTGGTAGCCGGGCCACGCGCCGGTAGTCGCGCCCTGCGGCCGATTGGCGTAGGTGACGCCCGCCTGGATCCGGTCGAGGAACCATTCCACCTCTTCGGGCGATCCGTAGACGCCCGCGGTCAAGCCGAGCTCGCTGCGATTGGCAAGGCGCATCGCCTCGTCGTTGCTCTCCACTCTCGCGAGCATCGCTATCGGCACGAACATCTCGACGCCCCATAGCGCATCCTCCGCGCCGGCGTCCGCGAGCGTCGGCGCGCAGTAATAGCCGTGAGCGAGATTCCCGTCCTTCAGCTGCTTGCCGCCCGCGAGAATGCGCCCGCGCTTCGCCAAAGCGCCCGCGTATTCGGCGAAGTGGTCGCAGGCCTTGCCGTGAATCACCGGCCCCATCCAGTTCTCACGCCGCGTCGGGTCGCCAACCTTGATCGCGGCGATGGCGCTCTTGAGACGATCGACGAGCTCGTCGGCGACCCGTTTGTCGACGTAGATGCGGGAAAGCGCCGAGCACTTCTGTCCCTGCAAGCCGTACGCCGACCGGACGATTCCGAGCGTCGCGCGCTCGAGGTCCGCATTTCGGGTGACGGCCACGGCGTTCTTGCCTCCCATCTCGAGAATCGCCGGCCTGGGGTAGCGGCCGGAAGAGAGATGCCGATAGATCCGCATGCCGACGTCGTAGGAGCCGGTAAACGTAATGCCGGCGAGATGCGGATTGTCGAGCATGGCTTCGCCGACCGTGCCGCCGGATCCGGCGAGGAGGTTGAAGACGCCCTTCGGCAGCCCCGCATCCCGCACGCAATCGGCAAGCAGGCGACCGCTCAACGGCGTGTCGGTCGCCACCTTCAGCACGACGGTGTTGCCCGTCACTAGCGCGGCAGCGACCGGTCCTCCCGACAGCGCCAACGGAAAGTTGAACGGGGAAATGACGCACCAGGCGCCGTATGGCTTCAGCACCGAGCGGTTACGGCTCTTCCAGCCGGGGAGCGGATCGTCGGGCAGGCGCAGGTCGAAGCCGTTCGCTTGCTCGAACATGTCGGGGTAAAGGCGAAAGAATTCCGCTGTTTCAAAGGCTTCTCCGACCGATTCCATGCGGTTCTTGCCCACTTCGACGGCCATCGCGGCGCCGAGGTCGTAGACGCGCTCCTCGATGAGAGCGCCGATGCGCCGGACGAATGCAAGGCGTTCGCGAACCGGGGTCCTGCGCCACCCGTCAAAAGCGCGCGCGGCGGCCTCCATCGCATCGCCGACATCGGCGCTCGATGCCGCGGCATAGCGGCCGAGCGACCAGCGCGTGTCGATCGGCGAGAGCTTTTCGAAGCTCTTCTCGGCCGGCCGGTCTTTGCCGTCGATGTGCAGCGCATGGCCGCCGCCCAGGCTCGCGCGCGCCTTTTCGACCGCCGATTCGAAGCGCTGGTGCAGCTCTTCCGGGGGGTCGAACATCGTCGCGTAGGTGAGCTTGAAACTACCGGCTTTTGCCATGTCACTTCCTTTGCGCTGGGATTAGAGGGCCAGGGCCGGCGGGAATGCCGTAACCAGTTTACGGTAGACGACTGATTATCCGCGCCCGGCCCGCTTGCTCGAAGAGGGGTCACCGTTCGAACGATAAAAATTGAAAAGCGTGCGTTTCGCATGTAACGGGGTCGGCCTGGAGGCGAAATACTGCCGACGCGCCTTTCCGCCAATGTAGGCGCCTGGACTAAATCGGGGAGACCTCATGAGACAGACGCTCAGCCTCGCATTCTCGCTGCTGTTCAGCCTTGTCTCGCCGTCCGTGTCGCTGGCGCAGGAAGAAGCGCCCGACGCGCTCATGAAAAGAATTTCGGAAGAGATCATCGGCGAGATCCGCCACGACAAGCACATCCAAGCCGGCGACAGCGCCAAGATAGCGGCGCTGGTCGATGCCAAGGTCATTCCGCATTTCGATTTCCGGCGGATCACGCAGATGGCGATGGGCGCCAACTGGCGCAAGGCGAATCCGCGGCAACAGGATCGGTTGACGGGCGAGTTCAAAACGCTTCTCGTGCGCACGTATTCGGGCGCGCTCGCGAGCTACCGCGGCCAGCAGATCCAGTTCCTGCCGCTGCGGGCCGCGGCCGGCGACACCGAGGTGACGGTGAAATCGCGGGTCAAGCAGGCCGGAACAGAGCCGATCGCCATCGAATACGACCTCGCCAGAACCGGCCGGGAATGGAAGGTGTTCGACGTGCGGATCGGCGGCATAAGCCTCGTCGCGAACTACCGCAGCGTGTTCGCCGAGGAAGTGCGCAACAACGGCGTCGACGGACTTATCGCATTGCTGTCCAAGAAGAATGCGGCCAGCGTAGCGTTGCGCTGACAGCATGGTTCGGGCGGCGCATGGCGCGTAACGACGGGATGTGCGCAATCGCGTTCACCATGGCCCCATGGATACGCGAGAAATTTCGGCCTACGCAGCCCGCCTCGTCGCGTACTGCCTCGACGCACGCTCCGTCTGGCTGATCGAGCACGGCCTGCTCCTCTTCGCCGACGAGCGCACGCTGGAACGGCTGCGAAAAACGGACGATCTGCGCTGTGCGGGCATAGACGTGCTCGTCGTGATCGACGGCGATCGATTCGAGAACGTCTGGGGACCGTGCAAGCTTTCCGGATCGCTCGCACGCTGGGCCTGGCAGCAGGTGTCGCCGGAAGAGGCCTACTACGACGAATCGCGCTGGGCCGACGCCAACGGCCAGGCCGGGCGCGTGGTGCGCGTGCGCCGCAAGGCGAGGCTGCTCTGGCGCGCGTCCGAGGCGCTCGCCGCCTAGGACCCGTTGATGAGCGCAACGAGGCGCTCGCGCGTGAGCGGCAGGTCGCGCACGCGAACGCCGAGGGCGTCGTGCACCGCATTGGCGATCGCGGCTGCCGTCTGACCCGCCACTACCTCGCCAACGCCGAACGAAGGTTCCTCGGGTCGGTCGATCAGCACCACCTCCACCGCGGGCGCCTCGCTGAAGGAAAGGATCGGGTAGTCCTCCCAGGTGCGCGAAGTGATGCGCGTTCGATCGAACCGCACCTGCTCCTTCAGGGTCCAGCTTGCGGCCTGCACCACCCCGCCTTCGATCTGGTTGGCGACTCCGTCGGGATTGACCACGCGCCCGCAGTCCACTGCGGCCACGAAACGCAGCACGCGCACGGTCGCGGCAACCTCCACCTCAGCGATCACCGCCGCGATCGCCGCCGTGTTCTTGTAGCGCCCGAAGCCGATACCGGTTCCGCGCGCCGCATTACCGCGCGCCGCGCTTCGCAGCGTGTCCCAGCCGGCTTTCTTCGCGGCTGCTTCTATGACGGCCCGCTCGCGCGGATCCGGGAGATGGCGCAGGCGGAACTCCACGGGGTCGACACCCGCCGATAGCGCCAGCTCGTCCATGAACGACTCGATGGCGAAGTGGTTCAGGTAGCAGCCGATCGAACGCAAAGTCGAGGTACGCAGGGGAATGTCCTGCAGCACGTGGTGCACGATTTCAAGCCTCGGAATATCGTATTTCGGGACGATGTTGCGGTGGCTCGTGCCGCCGCTCTCAAACGGCACATCGATCGGCGCCGGCGGCTCGAATCCCCGATCGAGATGCCAAGCGGCAAGGAGGTTGGGATTCGCATCGCGCCCCGGCCGCATGATGTGGCGATTGCTCCACAGCTCGCAGCGCCACGCGGCCAGCTTTCCGCTGTCATCGAGCCAGCCTTCGACCTTGGCCGCCATCGCAGGGCCGAGCGGCTCCCATCCGAATTCGTCCTCGCGCATCCATTGCACGCGGACCGGGGAGCCTGGCACAGCGCGGGCGAGCAGCGCCGCATCGAGCGCTGCGTCGTCTGCACCGTTGTGCCCGTAGCAGCCCGCGCCCTCGGCATGATGGACCAGGATCGATTCTTCATCCACGCCGAGCGCGATCGCGAGATCCCGGCGCAGCGGGCGGATAGACTGGCTGTGGCTCCATACCTGCAGGCGGCCGTCGCGCCACCACGCGACGGCGCAAGCCGGGCCGATTGAACCGTGAAAAAGATACGGCCGGCTGTAGCAGGCGCTGAGGCTGGGAGCATCCGCCGGCCGGCCGCCGGTCGCGCAAAGCGTCTCGGTCTGCGCCCGAGCCGAGCGCAGGAACTGCGGCACTGCCTCGACGTTGGGCAGGTCCGCCTGTTCCTCCCACCCGGCGTGCTTGGCGAGCGCCTGCATCGCATGGATCGCCTGTTCCTCGCGCTGCGCAACCACGCCAAGGAAGCGGCCTTCGCGAACGAGCGCTGCAACACCGGGCATTGCGCGGACCGGCTCGGCGACCAGCGAAACAAGCCGGGCCCGGTAGGACGGCGGACGAACGACGCGCCCGTGGAGCATGCCGGGCAGCTCGAGGTCGTGCACGAAGGCGGCGCCGCTCACCTTGGCGGCGATATCGAGGCGAGGCAACGGCCTGCCCACCAGGCGCAGCGAATCGACTGACTTAGGCCTTGCGCGGCCGTCGGCGGCGCGCCCTAGATCCGCCTTTTCGGCGAGCTGCCAGTAATTCAGCGTCTTGCCAGTCGGCGCCCTGACCGTTCCGTCTTCGACGTCGAGGTCCATCGGATGGACGTCGAGGAGGTCCGCCGCAGCCTCGAGGAGCTCGTAACGGACTTCGGCGCAGGCCTGGCGCAGCGCGCTGCCGCTCTGCTCCACGGACATGCTGCCTGCGGTGATTCCCTCGTCCGGGCTTTCCGCGGTATCGGCGGGGATCATGCGTATGCGCGAATAGGCGACGTCGAGCTCGTCGGCGGCAATTTGCGCGAGCGCCGAAGCGATGCCTTGGCCGAGCTCCACCTTTCCGCTGCGCACCGCCACCGTGCCGTCGGGAAGGAACCTCACCCAACGGTCGAGGCGCCGATTGGCGGCGAGCGAAGCCGGCAGCGCGGCGGGAACCGCCGCCGTCATGGAGCACCGGCTTCGGCGAGCGCCTTGGCGGCGCGCTGGATGGCTCGAACGATGCGAGCGTGCGTGCCGCACCTGCAGAGGTTGCGGTCGAGCCCTGCACGGATCTGCGCCTCGGTTGGATGGCGGTTTTCGGCAAGCAGCGCGGCGGCGCTCATCAGGACGCCGTTCAGGCAGTACCCGCACTGCGCCGCCTGCTCGTCGAGGATCGCCTGCTGAAGCGGGTGAAGCCTGCCGGCGCCGCCGAGGCCTTCGACGGTGGTGACGCTCTTGCCCGCCACGGACCACAGCGGTACGTCGCACGACTGGACGCTGCGCCCGTCGACCAGCACGGTGCATGCGCCGCACTGGCCGAGACCGCAGCCAAACCGCGTACCTTTCAGCTTGAGGTCGTTACGCAGGATGTAGAGCAGCGGCGTCTCGGGCGGCAGCGCGAGCAAGTGCTGCACGCCGTTGACGCGGAAGCTCACCGTGTCGGCAGTCATCGTCGATGCAGCCCTTCGATGCCGCTGGCGAAGAACTCGACCGTCTCGCGTATCACGGTCTCCGGGTCGGCGACATTGCAGCGCCCTTTCGACAGCCGCCGGATCCTCCCGGTATTCGCCATGATCCAGATGAGCGACGCGATCAGGAAGTGGTAGGCCCAGTGCACCTTGGCCTCGGGAAGGTCGGGCGCCGCCTCCACCAACACCTGCAGGAAGCGCCGCGCGATCGGGTCCAGCGTCTTGCTGATGATCCCGCGGCTCGCCTCGCTCGGATCGCTTACTTCGCGGGCGATGAGCCTGGCATAAGCGACGCCGCCCGGCTCGTTCCTCAGCTCGATCAGCGGCCTCACCATGGCGTCGAGCACCTGCCGCAGATCGGGCTTGGCGCTCGAGCGCACGAGCGCGGCCAACCGCTCTTCCCTCAGGTCGCCGAGCGTCTTCGAGCGCCAGCGGAAGATCTCCTGGTAGAGCTCGTCCTTGGTCTGAAAATAGTAGAGCACCAGGGCCGGCGGGACGCCCGCCGCAACCGCGATGTCCCGGATCGACGTGCCGTGCAGCCCCTGATTGGCGAACAACTCTTCCGCGCTTCTCAGTATCGCGCCGCGGGTGTCGCGCGATTTCGCCGGCAGGCGTTGACGCCGCACCATCACCTTGAGGCCGCTTTTCTTCTTTCGCATCTCACTCATCGGCGCCGAATCCGAGGTAGTACTGCGCCAGTTCTTGGTCGGCAAGCAGCCCTTGCGCGCTGGTCTCGTGCACGACCCGCCCTACGTCGAGCACATAGCAGCGGGTGGCAACCGCCACGGCGGCGTCCGGGTTCTGCTCAACCAGAAGCATGGTCAAGCCGGAGTCGCGCAGCTCGGTCAACGCCTCGACGATCGAGGAAACCACGAGGGGCGCGAGCCCCATGGAGGGCTCGTCGAGGAGCAAGAGCTTCGGCCTGGACATCAGCGCGCGTCCGATGGCCAGCATCATCTGCTCACCGCCGGAAAGCGTCCCGGCTTGCTGGTTGCGTCGCTCCTTCAATCGGGGGAACAGGGCGAATACCCTTTCCAGATCCTCCGCGATGGCCGACCTACCCCCGCGCCTATAGCGTACATATGCGCCGAGGCCGAGATTCTGCTGCACGGTAAGCGGCCCGAAGAGCTGGCGGCCTTCCATCACCTGTGCGACGCCCGCTCCGACGAGCTGGTGCGGCTCCGTTTCCAGTACGCTCCGGCCAGCGATCTCGATGCGGCCCCGCGTCGGGCGCAGAAAACCCGATAGGGTGCGCAGGAGCGTTGTCTTCCCCGCGCCGTTCGGGCCCAGCATCGCGACGGCCTCGCCCGCTGCCACGTTCAGCGTTATGCCGTGGAGGACCTCGACTTTCCCATACGAGACATAGATATCGTCAACCCTGAGCAAGCTGCGCCTCCCGACCGCGACCAAGATATGCCGCGATGACGCGCTCGTCGTTGGCGATCTGGTCTGGAGGTCCCTCGACCAGCTTCTCGCCGAAGTTGAGCACCACCACGTGCTGGGCAGTCCTCAGCACGAAGCGCATGTTGTGCTCGACGAGAAACACGGCAATCCCCTTGTCGCGTATCTTGATCAGGGTTTCCTTGAGTCCCCGCACCTCCGCGTGGGTGAGCCCGGCGGCCGGCTCGTCCAGCATCAGGACTTTCGGTCGCGTGGCCAAAGCACGGGCCACTTCCACCATTCGCTGCTGGCCCAGCGCCAACGCGCCGGCGCGCCGATCCGCGAGGTGCGCCAGGTTCATGAACACGAGCTCCTGCATTGCACGATCGGCCACGTCATGGTCCTCGTGGACCGCGGAAGGGAACCGCAACCCGGTAGCGAGCAGTCCCGCGGGCGCCTCGACCCTTGTTCCCACCATCACATTCTCGAGGACCGTCATCTGCCCGAAGATGTGCGGCGTCTGGAACGACCTGCCGATCCCCGCCATGCAGATGCGGTGCGGAGCGAGCCTCGTGAGGTCCTGGGCTCCGAGCGTGATACGGCCGCTCGTCGGCCTGATCAGGCCCGACACCATGTTGAACGTCGTCGTCTTGCCGGCGCCGTTGGGCCCTATGAGCGCGGTGATGCGTGCAGGCTCGACCGTGAAGCTGAGATCCGATACCGCGACCAGCCCGCCAAAGCGGCGCGACACGCCTTCGAGCTGCAGCCGGCTCACCCCGCGGGCTCCTTTACCTCGTCCTTGGACGCCGCTCGACGCCGGCCGATCCAGTGCGCCGCGTCCTGGAACAAGCCGGTGATCCCGTTTGGCATGAACATGAGGGCGAGGACCAGCACCACGCCGTACACGAGCATCGCGTACTGCCGGTATGCGCCGAGCATGCTGGGCAGCACGGTGACAAACACCGCGCCGAACACCGCCCCCCACAAGCTGTTGACTCCCCCTATCGCGACCATGATGACCAGCATGATGGAGAGGCTGACGGAAAAGGTATCGGGGCTGACGAAGGAAACGTAGTGCGCGTAAAGGGAGCCGCCGAGGCCGGCGAAGACCGCGCTCAGCACGAACATGATGCTCATCATGGCCGGCACGTTGACCCCCATGGCGCTCGCCGCCACCTCGTTCTCGGCGATCGCGCGCAAGGCCCGGCCGTATTTGGAGCGGATCAGGTTGTAGGAGAACCCGACCACCGCTACCGCAAGCAGCCACACCAGGTAGTAGTACTTCGTCGTGGTGTCGAGCTTGTAGCCAAACACCTCGGGAGCCGGGACGTGGGTGATTCCCGTCGGCCCGCCGGTGATGTCGACCTCCTGGATGAAGAACACCAGCACTATTTCGCTGAACGCCAGCGTGGCCATCGCGAGGTAGAAGTGCCGCAGCCGCAGGATCGGCGCGCCGAGCGCCCACGCGATCAGTCCCGGAAGCGCGGAGGCGGCTGCAAGCGCCAGCCAGAACGAAACGCCGTAGCGCGTGGTCAGGATCGCGGACGTGTAGGCGCCGATGCCGTAGAACGCCGCCTGGGTCAGCGAAAGCTGGCCCGCATAGCCGAAGATCAGGCTTAGGCCGGTGCACACGATGATGTAGATGCCGATGAAGACGAGCAGCGTGATGGCAAACGGATGCGGATACACGACCGGCAGCACGGCGAGCGCGAACAGGATCGCGCCGATCAGGGGCCGCTGCAGCCCGCTTTTCTTCTTCCTACTTTCCACCCAGAAGCCCTTGGGGCCTGAGCACCAGGAACACGATGAGCAGGCCCAGCGCCAGGGCGTCCTTGTACCCCGACGATATAAGGCCGGTGCCGAAGGCCTCCGCGAGCCCCAGGGCAAGGCCGCCGATGACCGCTCCAAGGCTGCTGCCCATGCCGCCGATGATCGCGGCCGCAAAGCCCTTCAGCGCCATGATGAGGCCGATGCCGTAGCTCGTGCTGGTGATCGGCGCGATCAGCACGCCGCCGAGCCCGCCGAGCGCCGCGGCCAGCGCGAACGCGACCATCACCATGCGGCCGCGATTGATGCCCACCGATGCGGCCGCATCGACGTTGATCGAGCAGGCGAGCATCGCCTGGCCGAAGATGGTGTAGCGATAGAAGGCCCACAACGCGGCCATGGCGGCGACCGTGCCGCCGAGCACCCAGATCATCTGCGGCTGAAGCGTCGCGCCGAAGAACGGAATCGGCGCTTCGCCCGAAAACGAGGACAGGAATATCGGATCCGTGCCCCAGATGAGCAGCGCCGCGGTCTCGAGGATGATCGATACGCCGAGGGTGATCATGATCAGCGTGAATACCGAGCGGCCACGCATGGGACGGATGGTGAGCGCCTCGACCGCCGCGCCGACGGCCGTCGTCAGCACTATCGCCGCCAACACGGCGAGCGGCAGCGGCCAGGCGAGCGTATTGGCGAACGTGGTCGCGATCAGGCCGCCGAGCATCACGAACTGCCCCTGCGCGAAATTGATGATTCCCGTCGCATTGAATATCAACGTGAATCCGAGCGCCACCAACGCGTATATGCTGCCGACCGTCACGCCGCTCACGGCGAATTGCAGCAGCACATCGGTGTTCATAGAAGCACGATGGTTCCCAGGCAGCAGCGCGACCGGGCACCGGCCGCGCGTCCGGTCAGCGCTTTTGCAGGAAGTCCTGTCGAATCGGGGTGTAGAACTCCAGGTCCACCGAGTCGGGTTCGAGGACGTCGTAGCCGTGCTCCACGTTGCCCGGGATGAGCACGACGTCGCCCGGGCCCACTTCGCGCTCGACCCCGCCGATTCGGAAACGGAAACGCCCGTGCTGGATGACCGATATCTGCTCGTGCGGGTGCTTGTGCGGCTTCATGGTCATGATGTCCTTGAAACGGAACATGCATGCCATGCCCTGCTCGCCGACGATGAACTTTCGGGTGATACGGTCGGTGACGATGTTCTGCGAGCCGTGCGCCTCTTCGGGAATCCGGCTCCAACGGTAGAAGTGCTCCAAGAGTTCTCTCCTGTTTCGACTACTTCTGTGCCCGGACGAATTTGCCGTTTTCGACTTTCACGAACACGATGCTCGACGGATCGGGCTCGTGCACGCTCTTGGAATAGCGCAGAATCGCGGCCGCGCCGTCGTAACGCACGGTTTCGAGCGCCTGGCGGAGCTTGTCGGAATCCGCATCGTTTCCCGCTTTCGCGAGCGCCGTGGCCGCGACGCTCACCATGTCGTAACCGACGCTTTCGAAGACCTCGGGCAGCTTGTTCCTCTTGCTGCGGAAAAGCTCCACGAAATGCTTCTGTCGGGGCAAGGGGTCGTCGGCGGCGATGAAGGACTGCAGGATCACGCCCTTGGCCGCCGGGCCGGCGGTCGTGATCATCGGCTTGGTCGCCATGGATACCGGCCCGATGATCGGGACGTTGATCCCCAGCAGGCGCGCGTTCTTCACGCTGATCGCGCCCGCGGGGTTGGCGAACCAGGACACGAGCACCTGCGGGTTGGCTGCGCGAATGTTGGTGAGCTGAGGGGTGAAGTCGGTGTCGCCGTCGTTGCCGCGCTCTTCCCGCGCGATCTCCACGCCGTACTTGCCCTTCAGCTTCTGAAACGATTCGGAGCCGATCTGGCCGTACTCGCGGCTCAGGCGCAGCATGCCGACGCGTTTGACGTGCAGGTCCTTGGTCATGTAAGCGAGCATCCGATCCACGACCGACTCGAAGTCCGCAAGGAAGTAGAACGTGTAAGGCAGCAGGCGCAGGTCCTGCTTCGTCCAAGCCGTCGGCGACAGCTGCACGACGCGGTGTTTCTCGACCACGGCCGCCAACGCGTTCGCGGTGGACCCGAAGCTCGCGCCCAGGATCATGTGCACGCCGTTCTCGGTGATGAGCTTGCTGGCGAGAATCACCGCCTGGTCGGGCTTGCTCTGGTCGTCCTCTATGAGCACCTGCAATTGCCGGCCGTTCACGCCGCCGCGCGCGTTGATCTCGGCTACGGCCACCTCGATTCCGTCCTTCGTCGGCACGCCGTTCGGCGCCACCGGCCCGCTCAACGAAAGCACCGCGCCCAGCACGTAGGGCGGCTTGCCTTGGGCCTGCGCCGCGCCCGGAACGACGAACAAACCCGCAGCCAGGACTGCAATTGCGCTTTTCCAGCTTCGCATAATTCCCCTCCTCTAGAGGTGCCTATGACCCGCGTGCCGCGACGAACGGGTCGCAACAGGGTCTTGACTGAACGTTCAAACAGGTCCGAAAGTAGCGGCAAGGAAGTGCCATGTCAAGCGAGCAGGAGGCGATAGTGGTCGGCAACGAATCTCTTCACATTGCGGTGGATATCGGCGGCACATTCACCGATTGCGTGCTGCAGGGAGAGCGCGGATTCAGGTTCGTATCCAAGGCGCTGACCACCAAGGCGGACCCCTCGATCGGAGTGATGGATTGCCTCGCTTCGGCGGCGTCCCGCCTCGGCGTGCCGGTCAGCCGGCTGCTGGAGCGCACGGTTTCGTTTGTGCACGGCACCACCGTCGGCACCAATGCGCTCACCGAGCGGCGCGGCGTGAGGACCGGACTGCTGATGACGAAGGGGCACGAGCAGGCAATCACCATCGGCCGGGTGCGGCAGAAGGTCACCGGCCTTTCCGAGCGGGAAAAGATCCACGTCACGCACCTCGCGAAGGCGACGCCGCCGATCGTGGCGCCGGAATTCATCAAGCCGGTCACCGAGCGGCTCGACAAGAACGGCAAGATCGTCGTGCCTCTCGACCTGGCAAGCGCCGAGCGCGCGGTGGACGAGCTCGTCGAGCGCGAAATCCAGGCGCTCGCCATCTGCCTGCTCTGGTCTTTCGTGAACCCGGCCCACGAGCACCAGATCGGCGCGCTCGTACGCAAGAAGCATCCGCAGCTTTTCGTCTCGCTTTCGTCGGAGATCGCCCCTCGCCTGGGCGAATACGAGCGCTGCGTGTCCACGGTGTTCAACTCCTACATCGGACCGATCGTCGGCAGCTACGTGGCGACGCTCGACCGCCGCTTGAAGGAGCAGGGAATGAAGTGCGATCTGCTCGTCATGCAATCGAACGGCGGGCTGACCACCGTCAGCGCGGTGGCGGGCCGTCCGCTTCTCACCGTGGACTCCGGCCCGGCCGGCGGCGTCCTCGGGGCGCGCTTCCTTTCGGAGCTGATCGACCAGAAGCAGATGATCTGCGCCGATGTCGGCGGCACGACCTTCGACGTCGGCATCGTCGCCAAGGATCGGACCGAAACCGATCCGGCGCCCGTGATAGACCGCTACTCGTATCTGGTGCCGAAGATCTTCGTCAAGTCGATCGGCGCAGGCGGCGGCAGCATCGCCTGGATCGACGACGGCGGCAGCCTGCGCGTCGGGCCGCAAAGCGCCGGGGCGAACCCGGGCCCCGCGGCCTACGGGACGGGGGGCACGGACGCCACGGTCACGGACGCGCACGTCGCGCTCGGCTACCTCACGCCCGAGTTTCCCCTCGGTGGCACGGTGCAGGTCAGAAAAGACCTCTCCGAGGAAGCGCTTTCGAGGCTCGGCAAACGGCTGGCAATGGAAACGATCGAGGTGGCCGCGGGGATCCTGAGCATCTCGAACGCCCAGATGGCAGACCTGATCCGCAAGGTGACGGTGGAGCGCGGCCTGGATCCGCGCAAGTTCGCCCTGCTGGTCTATGGAGGCGCCGGACCGGTTTTCGCCGCATTCCTCGCGAAGGAGATCGGCACTACGCTCGCCTACATCCCTTCCGAGTCCGGCGTCTTCTCCGCGCTCGGCATGCTGACCACCGACATCAAGCTGCAGGAGGAAAGCTCGGTTTCCTACCGGCTTCCGATCGAGGGCTCGGACCTCGAGGAGCTCAACCGGCAGTTCAACGCTCTGGACGAAAAAGTGCGGAAGCGATTCCAGCTGGCGGGGCTCGGCAGCGGCCGGGTCGAGCTCGTGCGCTCGGTCGATATGCGCTTCGGCATGCAGGTCCATGAGCTCGAGGTCGGCGCCCCGGCACGCGACCTGAGCCTCGAGGATGCGCGGAGGCTGGGCGAGGACTTTCCATCGCTTTACGAAGCCACCTACGGAAAAAACAGCGCCTATACTGCCGCGGGAATCGACCTCGTGACTTTGCGCTCCTCGGGCATCATCCCCATGACGCGTCCCGACCTCCGCGCGGGGGAAGCGCGCGCCTCCCGCGCTTCGCTCATCGGAGAGCGCATGGCCTACTTTCCGAGCGCGGGCGGCTTCGTCGCCACCGCGGTCCACTCCGGCGAGCACCTCGCGACGGACCAGAGAATCGAGGGCCCGGCAATCATCCAGCGATTCGCCGACACCGTCGTGATACCGCCGCACGCGCACGCGGTAGTGGATCGCTTCGGCGGTATCGCACTGACAGTGGAGTGAGCTCATGGACACGCGAAAACAGCTTGACCTCGTTACGTTCGAAGTCCTCCGCCATCGCCTGTGGGAGATCAACGACGAGATGGGCGTCATGGCGGGCCGCATCTCCGGCTCGCCGGCGGTGTACGAGTCGGGCGACTTCAACTCCGCCTTGCTGACGGCCGACGGCAGAGGCCTCTTCACCGGCGTCTACGTCATCAGGCAGTCGGCGGCGCTCGACGTGATGGTGCAGTCGGTCATCCGCTCGTTCGACGGCGACATCGAAGACGGCGACATGTTCCTCACCAACGACCCCTGGTACGGCGCGCTGCACGCCATGGATTACGCGGTGGTGGCGCCGGTCTTCTGGGAAGGGCAATGCGTCGCGTGGAGCGGCGTAGTCATGCACGAGATGGACGTGGGCGGCCCGCGGCCGGGCAGCTGGAGCGTCGGCGCGCGCAACGTCTACGAGGAGTGCCCGCTGATGCCGCCGGTCAAGATCGTGAGCGGGGGTCGCTTCCGCAAGGACGTCGAGGGAGTGTATCTGCGCAACTCGCGCACCGCGCAGATCAACGCGCTGAATCTGCGCGCGAAGATCTCCTCGCAGGCCACCACCCACGAGCGCCTGCGGGAGATCATCCGGGAGTACGGGCTCAGCACCTTCCTCGCCCTGCAGGAGCAAATCATCGATTATGTGAGCCGCAGCGTGCGCAAGAGGGTTTCGCGCCTTCCAGACGGCGTGTTCCACGCCACCTGCCTGCTGGAGCACGACGGCGTCAACGATCACCTGTACGAGCTGAAGCTCGAGCTCACCAAGAGCGGCGAGCGGCTGAAGTTCGACTTCACGGGGACCGACAAGCAGGCGGGCGGCGCGGTCAATTGCGCCTACAGCGGCCTCATCGGCGGGGTCACCCAGGTGCTCTTTCCGCTGCTGTGCTTCGACCTGCCCTGGTCGCAGGGCGCGCTGCTCGGCTGCATAGACATCGTGTCGGAGGACGGCACCATCAACAACTGCACGTTCCCGGCGGCGACGAGCATGGCGACGGTGAATGCCTCGCAGGCGACCGGCAACCTCGTCTGGGAGGCGATGGCGAAGCTCTACGGCTGCTCGGAGGAGCTCAAGGACGAGGTCATCGCGCTCGGTTATGGCGGCGTAAACATGGCGGTCCTCGCCGGCAGGCAGGCAAGCGGCGCGCCCTTCGTCAACATGTTCACCGACTCCGTTGGGGGCGGTGGAGCGCGCACTTTCGCTGATGGAATCGATACCTGCGGGAACTTGATCGCGCCCTCTTACGGCATTCCGAACGTCGAACGGATCGAGAGCCTGTTCCCCGTTCTCTATCTGTACCGCAAGGAAAAGCCCGACACCGCGGGAGCCGGGAAGTATCGCGGTGGCGTCAGCCTGGAGTACATGATCACGCCTTACGGGACGCCGCACGACATCGACGCCATCTTCTTTTCCAGCGGCTGCAGCCATCCCGAGAACAAGGGCGTATGGGGCGGACTGCCGGGATCCGTGCAGCGCAATCTTCTTTTGCGCAGGACGAATCTCAAGCAAATGCTGCGGAAGGGAGCCATCCCTGGGTGCGCCGAGGACTTGAAATCGCGGCGCGTGGAGATCCCCCTCGGCAAGGACACGGCCAAGCTGAAGCCGGGGGATATCTGGGTGAATTACTGCTCCGGCGGCGGCGGCTACGGCGACCCGCTTTTGCGCGATCCCTCCAAAGTGCAGCGTGATGTGAAGATCGGCTTGTGCTCCGCGCCCATGGCGGAGGCGCTGTACGGCGTTTGCCTCGACGAGACCCTCGCCGTAGACGCGGAGAAGACCTCGCGCTCGAGAGAGGCGCGCCGTAAGGAGCGGCTCAAGGCCGGCAAGCGCTTCGCAGGCCGGGCTGACAGCGAGGACCGGCAGGGTGTCGGCGAAAAGCTGCTCCCGTGCGGCGAGATGCTCGGCATCTATCGCGGCGACCGGGCACCGGTATATCGCTGCGAATGCTGCTCCAAGGTGCTCGGTGCGGCCGACGAGGACCTCCGGCGGTTGCTGCTCCTGGTCGAGCAGCCGATCGCCGAGCTGGCGCCGGTGAATGCCTTGGTGGCCGAGCCAGAGGTCGTCGTGCGCCAGTACTGCTGCCCGGGCTGCGGCACGCTGCTGTCCGCCGACGCGCCGCTGAGCACCTACGATCCGTGGATGCCTGACATGAAGCTCGTCTTTTCGGAAAGCGGCGCATGAAGCTCGTTAGCTATGCGCTCGATGGAAAAGCATCCTACGGCGCGATCGAGGGTGACGGCGTTGCCGATCTTGCCGGGGTTCTCGGCGAGCGCTATCCGACGCTGCGCGAGGCCATCGCGGCTGGAGCGCTTGCATCGGGCGCCGATCGCCTACTCTCCCGGGCGCGCAGGATCGCCCGCGAGCGCGTAAAGCTGCTGCCGCCGATCCCGAGCCCGGACAAGATCGTCTGCATCGGGCTCAACTACCGCGCGCACGCCGCGGAGGCCGGGCTCGAGGTGCCCAAGTTCCCTGCGCTTTTCCTGCGGCTCACGAACACGCTCGTAGCGCACGAGGCCGCGCTCGTGCTGCCGAAGGCGTCGGCAGAGTTCGACTTCGAGGGCGAGCTCGCCTTCGTCGTCGGCAGAGGCGGCCGGCACATCAAGAGAGACCGGGCCTTCGAGCACATCTTCGGCTACTCGTGCTTCAACGACGCCTCCGTCCGCGACATCCAGTTCAAGCATTCCCTGACCGCGGGAAAGAACTTTCCGGCGACCGGAGGCTTCGGGCCGTGCCTCGTCACCGCGGAGGACATTCCCGACCCGGCCGCCTTGACGCTCACCACCCGGCTGAACGGCCGGGAAGTGCAGAGAGGAACCATCGACGACCTCATTTTCGACATTCCCGCCATCGTCGAGTACGTGTCCGGCTTCACCGAGCTCGTGCCCGGGGACGTCATCTCCACCGGCACCCCGCACGGCGTCGGCCTGGGCCGCAAGCCGCCTCTCTGGATGAAGGCAGGCGACGTCGTCGAGGTGGAAGTCTCGAGAATCGGGGTTCTCAGGAACGCAGTCGTCGCCGAGAGCTGACGACATGCCTCTTCGACTCGATTCCATCGTGCCGGCGCAGCAGCTGTTGCCGCGTCTTTTTTACGCTCTCGACGCTCTCACTTACCTCAACGCCGACGGGCCCACGTTTCTTTCGGCGGCGCCGTAGCCGTGGAGGTACCGAACCTCTCTGTGACCGGAGGCGGCGCCATGCCCGTCATCGGTCTTGGAACGTGGCAAGTACGAAATTGCGCGGCGCTCGTCGCGTCGGCGCTTCGCGCCGGCTACCGCCACATCGACACCGCGCGCAACTACGGCAACGAAGCGGAGATCGCCGAGGCTATCCGAGCGTCCGGAGTGCGGCGTGAAGAGCTTTTCATCACCACCAAGGTCTGGCACGAGGATTTGCGCGCGCCGGACTTCGCCCGCTCCGTTGAAGCGAGCTTGAACGCTCTGCAACTGAGCTATGTCGACCTGCTCCTCGTGCATTGGCCGAGCATCCAAGGGGTGCCGCTCCCCGAAACGCTGAAAGCACTCGGCAAGGCGAAAACCGGAGGATTGACCCGCAAGATAGGCGTGGCGAATTTCAACATCGCGATGCTCGAGGAGGCCGTTCGCGCCTGCCCGGAGCCGCTGGCGGTCCTCCAGGCCGAATACCATCCGTATCTCGACCAGAGCAAGCTGCTGGCGGCATGCCGCCGGCTCCGGCTCGCGTTCACCGCCTATTGCCCGCTCGGGCGCGGCCGGGTTCTTGCCGATCCGAAGCTGGAAAAGCTGGCGCGGGCCAAAGGCAAGTCGATAGCCCAGGTGGTGCTGCGTTGGCTCGTCCAGCAGGGTGTTGCATCGCTTCCGCGATCATCCCAGGCCGGGCGCGTCGCCGAGAACCTCGAGGTCTTCGGCTTCGAGCTCACCGCGGATGAAATGGCGGAGATAAGCTCCCTGAGGCAGCGCAACGGGAGGATTGTCGATCCTCCCATGGCGCCGGCCTGGGACTGAACAAGGAAAGCCGACGATGAAAGCGGTAGTGATCGAAGGACCGGGAGCGCAGGCAACCCTCGCCCTGCGCGAGGTGCCCGACCCTAGGCCGGGCGAGTCCGAGCTGCTCGTCGCGGTGCGCGCGGCGGCGCTCAACAGGGCCGACCTGAGGCGCACCGCGAACCATTTTGCGGCCTCGGACAGCTCCCGCCCGCTCGCCATCGCGGGCGTCGAGATGGCCGGAGAAGTGGCCGGCATGGGAGCCGGCGTGCAGGGATTCCGCATCGGCGATCGCGTCATGGCCATGGCCGGCGGGGCTTATG
The DNA here is from genome assembly GCA_004297625.1 of Betaproteobacteria bacterium. Taxonomy (GTDB): domain Bacteria; phylum Pseudomonadota; class Gammaproteobacteria; order Burkholderiales; family SG8-39; genus SCGC-AG-212-J23. The sequence continues at coordinate 177,433 of SCTY01000064.1, forward strand.
CCGAGCAGACTTGCATCGATCATCGGCTGGTGATCCCGGTTCCCGAGAGCCTGTCGTGGCAGGAAGCCGCGGCCACGCCGATCACCTTCGTGACCGCGCACGACGCGCTGCTTACTGCCGGGCAGATGAAGCCCGGCGAGACGGTGCTGGTGCAGGGCGGCGGCACCGGCGCCGGCATTGCGGCGATTCAGATCGCCAAGCTGAAGGGCGCCAAGACGGTGTTCGCCACCGCGGGCGCCCCGGAGAAGCTGGCCAGGCTGCGCAGTCTCGGCTGCGACGTGGCGCTGAACTACCGCGAGGACGATGTCGCCGCGATCGTCAATAGGGAAACCGCGGGCAAAGGCGTGGATCTGGTGATCGACATCGTCGGAGGAAGCGCGGCGCAGGTGAACATCGACGCGCTGGCGATCCGCGGGCGCATCATCTGCGTGGGCCGAGTCGCCGGCGTCAACGCGACCATGAACCTGGACGAGTTCTCCCGCAAGCGCGCGCACATGATCGGCGTCACCTTCCGCACGCGATCGCTCGAGGAGCGCATCGAGGCGGTGCGATTCTTTCGCGCGGACATGCTCCCCGCGCTGGCCGCAAGGCGGCTCGGGCCGGTGATCGACAGCGAAATGCCGCTCGGCTCCGCCGCCGCGGCGCAGGAACGCATGCGTGCGAACCAGCACTTCGGCAAGATAATCCTGCGCGTGTAGGCGCGAGGCTAGATCAGCGAGCCGCGGTTCACCATCCCGCCGTCGATGGTGACGACGGTGCCGGTGGTGTAGCTGGAGAGGTCGGAGGCAAGCAGCGCCACCGTGGCCGCGATCTCGTCGACGGTCGCCGCGCGGCCGAAGGGAAAGCCCTTGGAGAATTCCTGCCAGCGCGACTCGTCGCCCAGTTTTCTCTTGGCCTCGGTCTTCATCAGGCCGACGAGGCGCTCCGTCGCCACCGGTCCCGGGTTGACGCCCACCACCCTCACCCCGTCCTTGTCGCTCTGGCCGCCGAGCGCGCGCGTGAACGCCATGAGCGACGCATTGCACGCCGCACCGGCGATGTAGCCGGCATCCGGAGCCTCGCCCCCGTTGCCGAGGATGTTGACGATCACGCCTTTGCGCCGCGCCTTCATCTGCCGGTAGAACTCGCGGCAAAGATTGATGTAGCCGAACACCTTCAGGTCGAAGGCGGCGCGAAAGCGGTCTTCGTCGATCTCGAGCAGCGTGCCGCGCGGCGTCGAGCCGGCGTTGTTGACGAGGATGTCGACATCGGGGCATTTCGACGCCAGCACCTGCGCGCGCCCGCGCTGCGCGAGGTCCATGGCGTAGGTGTCGACCTGAACGCCGTATTCCTTCTTCAGGCGTTCGCGGGCGGACGCCAGGTCGGCCTCGGAGCGCGCGACGAGACGGAGGTTGCAGCCTTCGGCCGCGAGGAAACGGGCGATGGCGAAGCCGATGCCTTTGGAGCCGCCGGTGATGAGCGTCGAACGACCCTTGAGCTTGAGGTCCATTCAGTCCTCCTGGATTTCGATGTACTTCGTCTTGTGCGCTTCGCGCGGCAGCGTTTCCGGCGCAAGCCATTCGATGGCAGGTGCTACGCGCAGCTCGCTTCGGAACCGGGCCAGGATTTGTTTTTCCAAATCCCCCGTATTCTTTTCCGTTGTTTCAATACGCAAGCGCAAGGGCGGCTCGACCGCGGGCCCGGGCTTGGAGAGCCGAATGCGGAACTGGCCGGTCACCTGCGGCGCGAACTCAAGGAGCAGCTTGCGGATCGCCTCGGGGTAGATGTTGACCCCCTTGACGATCAGCATGTCGTCGGTGCGCCCGACGATCTTGAAGCGCATGCCGGGCATGCCGCAGGGACACGGCTTCGTCCAAACCTGGAGAAGATCGCCCAGCGCGTAGCGCATGAACGGCCCGCCTTCCCAGTCGATGAACGTGAACACCATCTCGCCGACCGCGCCTTCCGAGAGCTCGATCGGCTTGCGCGTGCGCGGATCGACCAGCTCGAGCACGCAATGGTCCTCGGAGACGAAGTGCATGCCCTTGTATTCCTCGGGCGGCTCGTCGCAGGAAATGCCGTGGAAGGCGTGGCCGCCGCCGGTGTGGTCGAACACCTTGGCGCCGAAGCCGTCGGCGAGCTTGCGCCGCACCGCCGGGTTGCCGCCGCCGGGCTCGCCGACGCAGAAGAACCGGCGAAAGCCAAGCTCGCGCGCGGGCTTGCCGGTGTGCTTCTCGCACTCGTCGATGAGGTACTGGCCGAACGACGGCGTGGCGATCAGCGCCTGCGGCCGCGTGAGGCCCGTGAACTCGAGCACGCGTCGCGTGCCGCCTTCGATTCCCACCGGCACCACGCAGGCGCCCAGGTGCTGGATGCCGTCCGAGAGCGGCAGGCCGCCGGTGAACATGGAAAGCGAAACCGCCTGGATCATCACGTGGCCCGGGCGGATGCCGGCGCGCCAGTACTTGCGCGCGTGCATTTCGTTCACCACGCCGACGTCGTGCGCGGTCACCGTGTACAGCGTCGGGATGCCGGTGGTGCCCGAGGTGGCGCTCACGCGCACGATCTTCTCGGGCGGCGCGCAGGCGAGCAGCGCGAACGGCGTGCCGTGCTCGGCAAGCGAGCGCTCCTGCACCGCGCGATGCTCGTCCTTGGTCATCAGCGGCACGCGCGTGAAATCCTCGAAGCTGCGGATGTCGGCCGGCGCGATTCCGGCGGCGTCCATCTTCTCGCGGTAATAAGGCGAGCGCGCGTAGTTGTACGCAACCTGGCGCTTCAGGCGCTCGAGCTGAAGCCGCCGCATCTCCTCGCCCGGCATGCGCTCGATGCGCTCGTTCCAGAGCTCAGCTACTGGGTTTGCAGATTTCAAAAAGAAGTCCCGTGACGGCATCGGGCTCGAAGAAGGCGACCCGGCCATGCGCGCCCTGGCGCGGGAAGCCTTCCATCGGCACGAAGCCCGCGCCGCGCAGCTCGCCGATCGAGCGATCCGTGTCGTCGACGCTGATCGAGAGGTGGTTGAGCCCGATGCGGCTGCCCATCACGCGGCGCGCGAATTCCGCGTTCTGCGTGTACTGCAGAAGCTCGATGGCGACGTTCGCCGCGTGGAACTCCGCCACGCGCAGGCCGACGTCGGGGAGCTCCTTGATCTCTGCTTTCCCGAAAAGCACGCCGAGCTTGGTGACCGCGGCTTCCAGGTCGGTAACGATGATTCCAATGTGATCAATTTTCTTCATATCCGTAATCCTTGCGCGCGGCCTCGATGCTGACCACGCCGTTGCTCACGTCGGCGGCTACGAGCTCGGCCGGCCGCTCGCGCGGGTCACCGTAGCCGCCGCCGCCGCCCGCGAGCTGATGGAATACCGTGCCTTGCGGGATGCCGCGGATGATTTCCTTCGTTTTCGCGGTTCTTGTTTCGCCGTTCGGATAACGCAGCGTGATGGCGTTGCGCGAGCCCGGCTTGCCGCCGAAGAAGCCGAAGGCGCGCGCCTCTTCCTCGACGCCGTCGCCGAAAGCCACCCCCATGACGTTCTCGCCGCGTATCACGAACTCGGTCTCCACGCCGAGCCCGCCGCGCCAGCGCCCGGCGCCCGCCGAGTCGGGCAGGTACTCGTGCTTCAGCAAAAAGTGCGGATCGTGGATCTCGAACATCTCGTAGTCCTGCGCCAGGATGCCGCCGGCGCAGTTGATGAGGCCGATGTGGTCGTAGCCGTCGGCGCCCCAGGTGCCGCCCGAGCCGCCCTTCAGAGACAGGAACAGGATGTCGACGTAAGGCCGGTCGTGGCGCGGGTCGTGTCCCGAGATCGCGAAGCCGAGGAAGCGATTCCAGCCCGCGCTCACCATCTTCGGCAGCGCCTGCGAGAACGCGCGGAAGATCGCGTCGGACGTGGGCCCGGTGATCGAGTTGCCGAACGTGGTCGCCGCGGGAAAGCGCGCATTGAGGAACGAGCCTTCGGGATTCACGATGCGGATCGGCCGCAGGATGCCGTCGTTGTGCGGGATATCCGGGTTGATCAGCATCAGGAAGGTCAGCATCAGGGCGGAGGCGGTCGCGGAATACGGCGCGTTCACGAACCCCGGGGTCTGCGGCGAAGAACCGCTGAAGTCGAAGGTCACTTCGTCGCCGCGCACGCTGACGGCGAGGTTGATCTTCATCTTCGAGCCGTCGCTCACGCCGTCGTAGAAAGCCCAGGACTCGCCGCGGTAAGTGCCGTCCGGAATCGCCCGGATTTCCTTCCGCACCATCGTCTCGGTGCTGTCGAAAAGCTGCGCGAGCAGGGCCTCGAGGCGCTGCCGGCCGAAGCGCTCGACGAGCGCGAGATAGCCGCGCTCGCCCACCGTGCAGCCGCCGATTTGCGCCTTGATGTCCTCCTCGACGATCTTCAGGCGGATGTTGGCGAAGATCAGGTTCCACACGTCGCGCCGCAGCTTGCCGCGCTCGTGGATCTTTACGGCCGGGATGCGCAGCGCCTCCTGCCAGACTTCGCGCGCCTCGGGGTTGTAGCCGCCGCGCACCGCGCCGCCGATGTCCGCCTGGTGGCCCTTGCACGCTGTCCAGGCGACCAGCTTCTTGCCATGGAAGATCGGCTTGAACACCGCGACGTCGTTGTTCTGGTTGCCGCCGCTGAAGACATCGTTGTGCAGGATCACGTCGCCCGGGTGGATGTCGTCGCCGAAGAAGCGCAGCACGTTTTCGCATGCCGGCTGCAGCGCGAAGGCGAGCACCGGGATGTACTCCGTCTGCTCGAGCATGCGCCCTTGGGCGTCGTAGAGCCCGGTGACGAAATCGCGCGCCTCGTTGAGGATCGGCGAGCGCGTCGTACGCAGCAGCGTGAGGCCCATTTCCTCGGTGATGGACTTGAGCCGCCGTTGCAGCACCGAAAGCTGGATCGGGTCGATCCTGGTTTTCATGTTTTCAAAATACAGCTTCCGAGCGCATCGTACTCAGCGTTCCAGCCCCTCGGGACCACGAGGGTGGTGTTCACGCTCTCGATGATCGCCGGCCCGGCAAGCCGGTTGCCGTGGCCAAGCCTCTCGCCGTCGTAGACCGGCACGGCGGAGAAGCGCCCGCCCAGATAAACGCTTCTTTTTCCTTTGAAAGCTTGGCGGCAACTCGCCGGGCGGCGCGGCTCGCGCCCGGACGCGGGCTTGCGCGTCACGCCGATCGCGGTCAGGCGCAGATTCAATAGCTCCACCGGCGTGCGCTCCTCGCGCAGCGAATAACCGTAGAGCGCGTCGTGCCGCTGATGAAAGCGCTCGCGCATAGCTTTCCAATCCTCCAGCATTTTAGGGGGAACGCCGACATTCACCTCGTGATACTGGCCGAGGTAGCGTAGGTCCATGCTGTAGAGGAAACGTTGAGCGGCTGAACCGATCCCCTCCGTTTTCAGCGTGGCGCGCGCCTCGCGCTGCATCTCGGCGAGCAACGCCTTTACCCGGGAATCCTTTCCCCGAGGAAGCACCCGCGCGCAGCTGCGCACGAAGTCGTGCTTGAGGTCGGTGCGCAGCATGCCGGCGGCGCAGAAAATCGAGGAATCGCGCGGCACGACGATGCGCCGGATGCCCAGCTCCGCGGCGATCGCCGCGCCGTGGATCGGCCCGGCGCCGCCGGCGCAGATGAGCGGAAACTCGCGCGGGTCGTAGCCTTTCTGCACCGAGATCTCGCGGATCGCCGAGGCCATGTTGACGTTGATCACCTGGTACATGCCGTGCGCGGCCGCGACGACGTCCATGCCGAGTCGCTTGCCGATGCGCTCGCCGATTGCGGCTTTCGAAGCCTGCAAATCCAATCTCACGCGCCCCCCGGCGAAGAACTCCGCGGAAAGATAGCCGAGCACCAGGTTCGCGTCGGTGCAGGTGGGCTGCGCGCCGCCGCGGCCGTAGCAGGCGGGTCCGGGGTCGGCGCCGGCGCTTTGCGGCCCCATGCGCAGCAGGCCGCCGTCGTCGATCCACGCGATGGAGCCGCCGCCCGCGCCGATCGTGTTGATCTCCATGCTCGGAAGCGCGAGGGCGTAGCGGTTCACGGTGCCGGAAGTCGTGACTGCCGGCTGGCCGCCGCGCACCAGCGCCGCGTCGAAGCTCGTGCCGCCCATGTCCACGCTGATGAAGTCCTGGTAGCCGAGCGCGAGCCCGGCAGCGGGCGCCGCCGCCGGGCCTGAAAGGAGCGTCATCGCCGCGAGCCGAGCCACGGTCGCGGGCGAGGCGACGCCGCCGTTCGACTGCATGATGAGCAGCTTTCCGCGGTAGCGCGCCGCTTCCAGCTTCTGTGTGAGATTGCGCAGGTAGCGCGACAGGATCGGGCCGACGCCGGCGTTCAGCACGGTGGTGCTGGTCCGCTCGTAGAAGCGCACTTGCGGCAGCACTTCGCAGGAGGCCGACACGTAAGCGTCGGGCAGCGCCTCGCGCACCAGCCGGGCGGCCGCTTCCTCGTTCTGCCGGTTGGCGTGCGCGTGCAGGAAGCAGATCGCGACGGCCTCCACGCCTTGGTTTCGGAATTCCTCCAATGAGGAAATCACGTCTTCCTCGTGCAGCGGGGTGACGATGTTGCCTTCTGCATCGACGCGCTCCGTGACCGGCAGGCGCAGGCGCCGGGGGACGATCGGCGGCGGCGGATGGTAGCGGTTGTTGTACATCTCCTCGCGCACGCCGCGGCGCATCTCGAGCGCATCGCGAAACCCGCGCGTGGCGAGCAGCCCGGTGCGCGCCGCATTGCCGGTCAGCACGGCGTTGGTGGTCACGGTAGTGCCGTGCACGATGAGCTCGAGGTCGCGCACGAAGCGCTCGAAGGGCATTGCGCGCAGCGCGGCGAGCGCCGCAAGGCCGCTCAATACGGCGATGGAGGGGTCGAAAGGCGTCGAGAGCTCCTTGTGCACCGAGGTGCGACCCTGCCGGTCCATCAGCAGGAAGTCGGTGAACGTGCCCCCTACATCGATTCCGACCTTGAATGTCACCCTCTACATATTGGCATACCGGCGCCCGGCCGGCGCCTGAGGGTTCACGGACGCGGGCTCGATTTCCCGCCGCCTCCACCAGTTGCTGCAGCGGGCGTCGAGCTAATCGGAAGTTCGGAATTTACCCGCGTCTTGATACTCCCTAGATCAAATTCAGGTGAAGGCGAGGCCGCCGAGCCGAAGGTGCTCGATGTAATGCGCGTTCGGGCAGAAGGCGCAGGAGTTGGCCGGCCGGCCGGCGCGGAGCCATTCGTCGCACAGCGGCTTGTTGGGGCAGGCGATGCAGATGCGCACCGCATGGGCATGGTAGCGCGCGCCCGCCTCGTCCAGCGGGTCGGGAAGGCTAGCTCCGCGGTACTGCATCACTTCGGTCAGGCGCAGCCGGCCTGTATCGCGCACCACACGGCGTCCGGAGACGAACACCGCCAGCGCGGCAAGACTGACCAGGACGGTAATCAGGGCGATGAGAAGCGCGTTCATGCAGCCACGATAGCGCCAGCGGGGGCGCATTGCTTGACCCATATCAAGACCGCTGAAGCTGTGTCATTCCGGACGCGACGACAGCCATAACGCCCGGTCATAGGCTCATCGAGAAATAGCCGGACGCACCTTCTCACTCGCACTCCCGGAAAGCAGGTGGGCAGGATTTTCGACAAGTATTTGGTGCCGGTCCTCATCCAGAGGTACGAAGGCGGTGAATGCCTCGAGAAGTTTGCTGTCGTCGGGCACGCGAGAGGCTTCGAAATAGCTCGTATGCGGCCAATCACTACCCCACAGCAAGCGATCGATCCGGGTGCCTGTTAATGCCCTCGCAAAGGGCACTACGTCGGAATAAGGATAGCCCAACCGAGAGATTCGATCAGCACCGCTTAGCTTGACCCAGAAGTTTCCCCGCGCCAGGAGCGAAAGCAGTATTTGAAAAGGCTCTTGATTGACTCCAAGAGCTACGTCGATCCGGCCAAAGTGGTCGATGACCACATTTGCCTGTATTTCTTCAAGCCATTGCCTCAGCGCGGGTATTTCGGCGCCGTCGAAGTGCAGTTCGACGAACCACCCCAATCCCTCGATGCAGCGCATGACGTGATCGAAGATAGGCCTTTCCAACGAGCCGCCATGCTGTGGATTGAACGCGAACCGCACACCGCGGCAGCCTTTGTTATTAAGCTCCCGGCAGTATTGGCGCGAGGCTTTCATGTCAAGCCTAACAACGCCAAGGTAGCGTCCGTTCGAACGGCTTACTGCATCGAGATCCACTGAATTATCGTAGCCATGGGTATTGGCGTGTACGACCAATCCACGTTCAACACCGAGAAAATCGTGAAACCGAAGACATTTCTCAACTGGCGCGTCTGGAGGAGAGTACTTACGACTTGGCGAGTATGGGAAGCGCGACTGCGGGCCCAAGGCGTGAAAGTGTGTATCCCACGCTCCCTTCGGCAGCCGCCAACTTGGTTTGGACGCCAACGGACGGGGCTCGAAGCAATCGGGAACTCCGCGCGAGGTCACGATTCTGCTCTTGGAACGCAACGCCTTGCGTGATTTACAACCGCCTCGCTGATCTCATTTCCACTTCCAAGGTATCCCATTGGATCGGCCAGCGAATCGAGCGTCTCTGGCGATAGGTGATTTGCCACCTCGGGAATGTCTCTTAACGCTGTCCTTAAATCGACATTTCTCTCAACCGCGACTCGACACGCGTCGTGAACCAGATCATGGGAGCGCAAGCGCCCAAGGCGCGGGGCGAGTGCCATCATGAACCGCTCTGCCAGGATGATTCCATGCGTGGCATCAAGGTTTGCTCGCATGCGATCCGGAAAAACCTGTAGGCCCACCAGCAGCACCATGGATCTACTGATGCAGTTCTCCGCCTCGACGCATGCCGGGGCAATTACTTGGATTTCCAATAACCCCTCTCCACTGCGCTCCTGCCGCTGACGGCCCGCGTAAAGAGCGGTCGCCGTATATTGAGCCACCAGCGCGGCGGCCGCAGTTATCTGCGCGCAAAGGATCGGATTCGACTTGTACGGTAGCGTGCTGCTTGTGTCCTTGCCTCCGGTGTTTGGTTCTGCTAATTCACCGATCTCCGTACTGGAAAGCTCGGCGATATCCTGGGCAATCTTCGCGAGCGTGTTGGTAATACCAGCAAGCACTGACATTCGCTCATAAACATCGTCCCTCATACTCGCCCATGTGATGACTGGTTCCGGCAAAGCTAGCAGCTCCATCAACCGTTTTCTGACGGCGAGCCCCTCCTTCCCGAGCGAGGCGAGTGTTCCCGCCACGCCGGCGAATTCGCCCTCCAAGGGATGTTCAATCAGGGATTTGACGCGTTCGACGTGCCGCAGAACTGATGCGAGCCAGACGGAAGCCTTGAAGCTGAACGTAATGGGGAGTGCGTGGCCACCGAAAGTTCGCGCAGCCATGACAGTATCGCGGTGCGCTTGCACCTTGTCGACCAATATGTCGGTCAGTCGGGAAAGGTCTCCAAGAACCGCCCGAAAGACCTCGTTCACCTGCAGCGCGAGACCCGTATTTACGACGTCCTGGGTTGTTGCACCCCAGTGCAAAAAATGGCCGTAATCGCCGCAGACCTCTGTTAACTGACGCACAAGTGGCGCAACCGCATATCCCGAGCGTTGTGCCTGCGCTCGAAGGCGCGGCATGTCGAGCATGTCCAGCCTGGCGTAATGGCAAATCTTCTGCGCAGCGTCCTTTGGTATTACCCCAAGGTCGGCTTCAGCTTGAGCAAGGGCGGCTTCGATCTGAAGGTAAGCCTGAAGCGTGCTTTGCTCGGCGAAGATCTCGGCTATCCGGCGTGGCCTCATTAACGCTCGGCAAAAAACGGCGTTTCCTCGACGCCGCGTAGCACGATATCGAACGAGAACACGCTCGATCCGTCGGCGGCGTCAGGCATACGACGGGCGATCAATGAAGCTCGCGCTCGAAGATCGTCGATGCCGTTCAGAATCGGATCGATATCGTTCAATTCCTCATCCGGGAAATACATCTGGGTAATGAGTCGCTGCATGACTCCGGCGGCGAACAACGAAAAATGGACGTGGGGTGGACGCATCCAGTTGTCATAGCCAAGGTTCGGATACGGACCGGGCTTTATGGATCGAAACGCATATCGTCCATCTGCATCCGTCAGAGTCCGTCCCCAGCCCTTGAAGTTTGGATCCAAGGGCGCAAGCGTAATGTCGTCCGGATGCTCATATTTGCCCCATTTATTCGCCTGCCATATTTCGATCAAGGCCTTTCGCACCGGGTTGGCGTTCTCATCCAAGACTTGGCCGTGGATCGTTATTGGGGTTCCCTGAGCCCGAGCTCCGCCCGGCGTAACGCACGCCACATCGTTATCTCCAGGCCGCACAAGTCCGCCACTGAAAAACGGACCAATGGTTTGCGAAGGTGTTACCACAAGCAGCGCCTGGCTGGGAGTTCGCTGCTCATGCACTCGATAACCACGAATAAGCTTGAGCCGCTCTTTTCCAAGAAAGATCGAAGGGTGCGGCAGAAAGGATTCACTTTTCGTCATTTTCAATCTCCTGGACGAATACCGGCGTAGGCGTTCTCAAGCAACCGCAGAACGCCGTCAAATGAGAGAGGGACGGGGTTTGGATAGGAAGATTGCGTAGCGGCGCGAGCGGCATCGGCTAATCCCGCTTGCGGCATGCCGATGCCTGCCAAATTGGTCGTCACGCCAAGCTTCGCTTCAAGGTCGTAGAGTCCGCCAGCGGCATCCGCGCTGCGAAGAGCTGCGCATATTCGGCGTTCAGCTTCGGAAGCAGCGATGCGGTTGTAATGCATGGCATGCGGCAAGATGGCGCAGTGCGTTTCCGCATGTGGCAGGCGCCAACCGCCCCCGAGGACATGGCAGAGCTTATGGTGCAAGCCCATTGCCGTCGAACCAAGCGCTGTTCCCGCAAGCCAAGCCCCGTACAAGGCTTTAGTTCTCGCCGTTGGATCAGTTGGATTTTGGGTGATGACGGGAAGCGCTTCGCCCAGGGCTCTAATCCCTTCTTCGGCAATGAGTGAGATCACGGGATTACCATCTGGCGCGTAGAGCGCTTCCACGCAGTGCGCAATGGCGTTCATCCCACTCGACGCCGATAAACCGACTGGTAGCCCAACAGTCAATGAGGGATCGTAGATGACGGTTTGCGGCAAAACGCGCTCATCGCGACCCGTCTTCTTCTCTCCACGTTCGGTGATGCCGTAAATCGTCGTCATCTCGGACCCGGCGTACGTCGTTGGGATAGCAAGTACAGGCGCCGGCGAGCTCAAAACCAATGCCTTTGCAAGTCCGATCGTTGAGCCACCACCTATCGGAAGGTAGCAATCCGCGCCCGTTCCCCGCGCCAGGCTTGAAGCTTCAGCCACGATCTCTGCCGGAACGTGCATGCTCGCTTTCCCGTAAAGGCCCGCGACGAATGGCTTAATCGAATTGCCCACACGGTCCGCTAAGGAAGCTCTGCGCAAGTGACTGAGACGATGCAATCGATGTCGATCATGCGCGAGTCTTGGGTTAAAGGACGCCCGAAACGGTTTCGGGAAGCCTACTTGTTGTCGTTTTACTGCTCGAAT
>SCTY01000065.1 GCA_004297625.1 Betaproteobacteria bacterium
CTTGGCACTCCACGCCGCCGATGCAAAGCTCATTTGTTTCATCTTATTCTCCCCGCCGATCGCGCTGATGCGCTTTCTCATCAGACACGATTCGCGGGGACTTGTTCAGAGTTTCCCTAGAGAAGCTTCCAGGGAATCGTCTCGCCGGCGCGCAAAGGCACGAGCTCTTCGGTGCCGAACTCCAGGCGCTCAGGAACCTTCCAGCCCTCGCGCACCAGCGTGACGGTGCCCTGGTTGACCGGCAGGCCGTAGAACTGCGCGCCGTGCACGCTGGCGAAGCCTTCCAGCTTGTCGAGGGCGTTCGCCTCCTCGAAAGCGACCGCGTAGAGCTCGAGCGCTGCGTGCGCGGTGTACATGCCTGCGCACCCGCAAGCCGTCTCCTTGTCTCGCCGCGGGTGCGGTGCGCTATCGGTGCCAAGAAAAAATTTCGGGTTGCCCGAGGTCGCCGCTTCGACGAGCGCTTCCCGGTGCTCTTCGCGCTTCAGCACCGGGAGGCAATAATGGTGCGGGCGAATTCCACCCAGGAAGAGCGCATTGCGGTTCATCAACAGGTGATGCGCGGTAATGGTTGCCGCGACGTTCGCTCCGGTGACCTCCACGAACTGGACCGCCTCGCGGGTCGTAATGTGCTCGAGCACCGTCTTGAGGCCGCCAAAGCGATGCACGGTGGGTCCCAGCACCTCCTCGATGAACGCCTTCTCCCGGTCGAACACGTCCACCGCAGGATCGGTCGATTCCCCGTGGACGAGCAACGGCAGCCCGACCTCCTGCATTTTCTCCAGCGCGTGGAAGCAACGCGAGATGCGCGTCACGCCGGAATCGGAATGGGTCGTGGCGCCGGCGGGATAGAGCTTGACCGCGTGCACCCGGCCGGAAAGCTTTGCGCGCGCTATTTCCTCGGGCGTCGTGTCGTCGGTGAGGTACACAGTCATGAGCGGCTCGAAGGCCGCCCCTTCGGGCAGCGCCGCGAGAATGCGCTCGCGGTACGCAAGCGCCTGCTCGGTGGTGCGCACCGGCGGCTTGAGATTCGGCATGACGATCGCGCGCGCGAAGCGGCGCGCCGCGTCGCCCACGACGGAAGCCATCGCGGGACCGTCGCGAAGATGCAGGTGCCAATCGTCGGGTCGCTTGATGGTGAGGCGGTCCATCGCGTAATTCTACTTGGCCCGCTCGAGCGCTTTGCGGTAGAGCAGGCGCCGGGGCTGACCGGTGAGGCGCGCCGCGATCTTCGCCGCCTCGCTCGGAGCCAGGAATTCGAGCAGCGCCCCCAGCGTTCGCTCGGCGTCGAGCGCGGTGGCGGGCTTTGCCTCGCCCGGAGCGAGCACCAGCACGAACTCGCCTTGCTGCCGGTGCGGATCGGCGAGCAGCCATCTCTGCGCCGCGCCGAGAGGCAGCCGCGCGACTTCCTCGAATTTCTTGGTGAGCTCGCGTGCAATCACGATTTCCCGTTCCGGACCGAAGCGTGCAGCGAGATCGGTCAGCGTCTCGAGGATGCGGTGCGGCGCCTCGTAGAGAATCACGGGAAACGGAAGATCGAGCGTTTCAAGCGCCTTGCGCCGCGCCGCGCTCGTGGAAGGCAGGAATCCGGCGAAGAGGAACCCGTCGGCGGCAAAGCCGGAAACCGAGAAGGCTGCGGCCGCTGCGCTCGGGCCGGGGAGCGGGCTCACCTTGATGCCCGCGCGGTGCGCCTCTGCGACGAGCAGTGCTCCCGGATCCGAAACGCCCGGGGTCCCTGCATCGGTCACCAGCGCGACGTTGCGTCCCTGGCGCAGCGCGTCGATCAAGCCGGCCGCAGCGGCCATCTCATTGTGCTCATGGACGGCGATGACTTGCGCGCTGATGCCGTGGCGCGCCAAAAGGGTCCGTGTGGTGCGCGTGTCCTCGCAGGCAATCAGGTCGGCGGCGCGCAAGGCCTCGAGCGAGCGCGGGCTCGCGTCGGCCAGATTGCCGATCGGAGTGGCTACGACGAAAAGCGTGCCGGCGCTCATGCGGGTCAACCGCGCGGTGGATGGAACCGTTAAGCGTGCCATGAACCGCGCAGGCGCGCGAGCCGAGGACCGCTGCGCCGAGCTTTTGCGCGGCGCCGGCCTGCGGCTGCTCGAGCGCAACTGGCGCTGCCGGCTCGGCGAGATCGATTTGATCGCCGAGGAGGGCGGCGTGCTGGTGTTTGCCGAGGTCAGGATGCGGCGCGGCTGGGGATTCGGCGGGGCGGGGGAGAGCGTGACGGCGGCGAAGCGCGCGCGCCTCCTCGCCGCGGCACGGCTTTATCTCTCCCGCCAGCCGCAGGCGCAATGCCGCTTCGACGTGTTCCTCGTCGAGGGCCCGGCGGGCGACGTGAAGTGGATCCGCAATGCGTTCGGCGAATAGCCTTGCTGCCGCGCTTCTCGCCGGGCTTGCCGTCTGCATGCCGCTTGCCGCGCAAGAGCGTGCCGGCAGCGTACGGCTCCTGGTGCAAAGCGCACCGCTTGCCGGATTCCGCTACCACGCCGCCGGCGAAGTATGGGACGAGCTGCACGTAGGCGACGCGCTCGAGCTCGTGCGCGAGGCCGACAATCCGCACGACGCAAACGCAGTGGCCGTCGCGTGGCGCGGGCGCAAGCTCGGCTATGTGCCCGGGCGCGACAACGCGGCGCTGGCGTGGGGCCTCGACCGCGGCGAGCGGCTGCGCGCGCGCATCAGCCGCCTGAGCATGCATCCCAACCCGGCGCGGCGGATCGAGTTCGAAGTATTCATCGAGTGACGGTGTAAAATCGTTCGCATGGCACAGATGGAGGAGGCGCTGTCGGCGCGCGTGACAGCGCAATTCGCGGAGAGCGCCAAACTCAAGCTCGACGCATCGCAGTCGCTTGCCGGCCCCATCGCGCGCGCCGCCGCGCTGCTCGCGCAAACATTGCGCAACGGAGGCAAGGTGATGGCGTGCGGAAACGGCGGCTCGGCGGCCGACGCCCAGCATTTCGCCGCCGAGCTCATCAACCGCTTCGAGATCGAGCGCGCGCCGCTTGCCGCGGTCGCTCTCACTACCGACAGCTCGACCCTTACGTCCATCGCCAACGATTACGCCTATCAGCAGGTTTTCTCGAAGCAGGTGCGCGCCCTCGGCCGCAGCGGCGACGCGCTGCTCGCGATTTCCACCAGCGGCAACTCGGGGAACGTGATGGAAGCCATGAACGCGGCCCACGATCTCGGAGTGCGCGTCATTGCCCTGACGGGCAACGGCGGCGGCAAGATGGGCGCGATGCTTTCCGGCGAGGATGTCCACATCTGCGTGCCGCACAAGCGCACGGCCCGGATTCAGGAGGTCCATCTGCTCACGCTGCATTGCCTGTGCGACGGAATCGATTTTCAGCTCTCCGGCGCCGCGGCATGAAGCGCGCGCTGTGGCTCGGTTCTCTATCGGTGCTCCTCGCGCTGCAGGGTTGCGAGCTCGCGCTTATCGGCGCAGGCGGGGCGGCGGCCGTGACGGCATTCGATCGCCGAACGTCGAGCGCGATCTACCAGGACGAAAGCATGGCGCTCACCATCCGCGACCGGATCAGCGGGCGCTTCGGCAATCTCACGCACGTTAATGTCGCGCCCTACAACCGGATGATTCTTCTTACCGGCGAGGCGCCCGATGAGCAGACGCGTGCCGCCATCGAGGCGGACGTGCGCGGCATCGCCAACCTACGCGGCATCGTGAACGACATCCAGATCGCGCCGGTGTCGTCGCTCGCGGGGCGTACCAACGACTCGTTCATCACCTCGAAGATCAAGGGACGGTTTCTCGATTCCGGCAAGGTGAATCCGGTCCACGTCAGGGTGGTCACCGAGGCTGGCGTGGTGTACTTGCTCGGCCTCGTGACCGAGGCGGAAGCGAACGACGCGGTCGAGATCGCGCGCACGACGGGCGGCGTGCGCAAGGTGGTGAAGGTCTTCGATTACTGCCAGCCCACCGACGAAATTTGCCGGCCGCAGGCCAAGCCGCCGGCCGAAAACCCCAAGCCGGCGGCGTGAAGGCGCCGGCATTCGAAGCAAAGATTCATCCCCCTCGGGACCTCGATCGCTGGCTCGGCGAGCTGTCGCGCCCGCTGGTTTTCACCAATGGGGTGTTCGATATCCTGCACCGCGGGCATGTCACGTATCTGGCCCGTGCGCGTGCTCTCGGCGCGGCGTTGCTCGTCGCGCTGAACAGCGACGCCTCCGCGCGCAGGCTCGGCAAGGGGGAGGAGCGGCCGATCAATGCGCTGGATGACCGGCTGGCGGTGCTCGCAGCGTTAGCCGCGGTCGACGCCGTGACCTGGTTCGAGGACGACACCCCCGAGTCGCTGATTCGCGCCTGCCGGCCCGAGGTGCTCGTCAAAGGCGGCGATTGGCCGGCAGCTCGGATCGTCGGTGCGCCGGACGTGCTGGCGCGCGGCGGCCGCGTGGTATCGATACCGTTCGAGCACGAACGCTCGACGACGCGCCTGATCAGCCGCATCCGCGGCGCGGCATCGTGAGCCGCCCTATACTATTTCGCCATGCGCCTTCAGCAGCTCAAAGTTGACTACGACGCCGAGCAGGACCGGCTGTTGATGCTCGTCGCGACGAGCGAGGGCGTAGAGCTGCGGCTCGCGCTGACGCGCCGCTTCATAAAGCTGCTGTGGCCGCTCCTCGTGAAGCTTGCCGAAGACGCGAGCCCGCGCATTCGCACCCAGCCCAATCCCGAGGCGCGCAAGGCGCTGCTCGGGCTGGAGCACGAGTACGCGGTGTCCAAGGCGGATTTCTCGAAGCCCTATGACGCGGCGGGCAGCGCGACGCCACTTGGCGAGGCGCCGCTGCTGCTTGCGCGCATACAAACAGGGCACGACCGCAACGGTCAGCCGGTCGTTGCGCTGCATCCGTCGGAAGGTCAGGGCATCACGCTCACATTCGACTCCGTCCTGCTGCATTCGCTTTGCCGTTTGCTGCAGGCCGCGGTGAAGAAAAGCGATTGGGACATGGAGCTCAAGCTCCCGGGCATCGATGCGCCGGATGCCGCCGAGCGTCCCGTTCGTACGTTGAATTGACTTATAATTCAACGTCTTCTTTTTACTTCTTTGTAGGTGCTGTCTTATCTCATCAGCTTTTGAACAACTTGGCCTGATCGCGCCGCTCATCGCGGCGGTTACTGAACTGGGCTACGAAAAGCCCACGCCGATCCAAGAGCAGGCCGTTCCCGTAGTGTTGTCGGGCCGGGACTTGATGGGCGGAGCTCAGACGGGTACCGGCAAGACCGCGGCGTTCGCGCTGCCGATCCTGCAGAAGCTTTCGGTTTATTCCAGCGCATCCACTTCGCCGGCCAAGCACCCTGTGCGGGCGCTCGTGCTCACGCCCACGCGCGAGCTGGCGATCCAGGTCGCCGACAGTTTCCGCGGCTATGGCAAGCACGTTCCATTGCGCAGCACCGTCGTATACGGCGGCGTGGACATGAACGCGCAGATCGAGGAGTTGCGTCGCGGTGTCGAGATCCTCGTCGCCACGCCGGGAAGATTGCTCGACCACGTGCAGAACAAGACCGTGATGTTCGGCCAAGTGTCCGTGCTGGTGCTCGATGAGGCCGACCGGATGCTCGACATGGGGTTCCTGCCGGACATCAAGCGGATCATTGCGCTTCTTCCCGCACAGCGCCAAAACCTGCTCTTCTCCGCGACTTTTCCGGACGAGATCCGCACGCTCGCCCGCACTCTGCTGCGCAACCCTGCCGAGCTGCAGATCGCGGCCCGCAATGCGGCGGCCGAGCTCGTTACCCACGTCCTTCACCCGGTGGCGCGCGAAAAGAAGCGCGAGCTGCTCACCTACCTTATCCAGACGCGTGAGCTGCGCCAGGTGCTCGTCTTCACCGCGACGCGCATCGGCGCGAACCGGCTCGCGCACCAACTGCGCCGCGACCGTATTCACGCTGACGCCATCCACGGCGACAAGTCGCAGGCCGAGCGTCTGGTGGCGCTGGAGGATTTCAAGGCAGGCAAGACCGCGGTGCTCGTCGCCACCGATGTCGCCTCGCGCGGCCTCGACATCGAGGGGCTGCCGCAGGTCATCAATTTCGACGTTCCGCATTCGCCGGAAGACTATGTGCACCGCATCGGGCGTACCGGCCGGGCAGGATTGACCGGCGAAGCGATCTCGCTGGTCGCTCCGGATGATCTGGACGCGCTCGCCGCAATCGAAAAGCTCATCAAGAAGCGCATCGAACGGGTGCTGGTCCCCGGCTTCGAGCCGAACGCGGGGACGCTTGCCGCGCTGATGGGCGGCGAACCGTCCAAGCGCGCCGGACGTCAACGGGAAACGGCGAAAGCGCTCGCCGATCCGATCTTCTCAAAGCCTTACGAGCCTGCTGTCGCGACGGCGCCGGTCGCCTCCGAGCCGAAACCCGAGCCGTCCCGGTCCAAGCGCAGGCGGCCGCAGCTCGCCGCGCTGCTCGGCGGCCTGAAGCGAGCCTAGAAGCGGCTCGCCTAGACGCAGCGCGCGCCGTCGACTTCGATGCAAGCGCCGCTCACCAGGCTCGCCTCGTCCGAGGCGAGATAGAGGCAGGCGTTCGCCACGTCGAGCGCTGTGGAGAAACGCCCGAGCGGGATGGTGGCAAGGAAGCGTTTTTTGGCCTCCTCGGTGAGCGCTCCGCCCGCGAAGTCGGCCGACAAGGCCGTTTCCGGGCTAAAGACCGGATTCACGCAATTCACGCGGATATGGTCCGGGCCGAATTCGGCGGCCATGGACTTCGACATCACGATCACCGCGCCTTTCGAGCCGTTGTAAACCGTGAGACCCGGCCGTGGGCGAACCCCTGCGGTAGACGCGATGTTCACGAAGCATCCGCCGCCACGTTTGCGAAACACCGGAACCGCGTGCACGGCGGAGAGGTAAACGCTCTTTACGTTTACCGCGTAGACCTTGTCGAACTCCGCTTCGGAGACTTCGAGGTAAGGCTTGTTCCGGTGCGTCCAGCCCGCGTTGTTGACCACGATGTCGAGGCCCCCGGCGGCTGCGCGCACGAGCCTTCCCCAGTCCTCGCTCCGCGTGACGTCCGCCTGCACGAAGACGCCGCCGATTTCCTTCGCGATGCGCTCGCCGCTGCGCGGATCGATGTCGTTGACAATGACCTTCGCGCCTTCCTGCGCGAAACGGCGCGCGATGCCTGCGCCGAAACCAGATCCCGCGCCGGTGACGATGGCCAGCTTGTCCTTGAGCCGCATCCCGCTTCTCCTTTATTTCTTGAACGGACTATGCTCGCACAACTCGTTGACATAGCGTTCGATGCCCGCGTCTTCGCGCCGCAGAAAATCCTCCACGGCCCGCGCGAAGCGCGGATGTGCAAGCCAATGCGCTGAAAAGGTCTCCACCGGCAGCAAACCGCGGAACAGCTTGTGCTCGCCTTGTGCGCCGCCCTCGAACACCTGCAGCCCACGCCGGATTGCGTACTCGACCGCCTGGTAATAGCAGCACTCGAAATGAAGCAGCGGTACGTATTCCACCGCGCCCCAGTAGCGGCCGTAGAGCGTCGTCTCATCGGCGAGAAACAGCGCGCAGGCAATCGGGCGGCCGTCGCGCTCGGCAAGCACCATGGCGGTGTTATCTGCCAGAGCGGCGCCGATCCGGAGAAAAAACGCCAGATTCAGATAAGGGCTCGAGCTATGCGCCGCGTACGTCGAGCGATAGCAGCGGTGGAAGAACTCCCAATGACGCCGCTCGATTGCCGTGCCTTCCAGCCATCTGAAGGCAACGCCCGCCTCGCGGACCCTGCGGCGCTCCTGGCGAATGGTCTTGCGGCGCGCATGGTTGAGGCTGGCGAGGAAAGCGTCGAAATCCGCGTAGCCCGCGTTGCGCCAATGGAACTGGACGGCGCGCCGCAGGAGCATGCCATGCTCCCGCAACAGGCTCGCCTCGTCTTCCGGGGGGAAGAGGACGTGCAGGGACGATGTCTGCCGCGCCAGCTCCAGCGCCGCCGCCACCAGCGAGCGCCGGTCGCGCCCGTCGCTGGCGAGCAGCCTTCGGCCGCTTACCGGCGTGAACGGCACGGCGCACAGAAGCTTGGGGTAGTAGTCGACCCCATGGCGCTCGTGCGCATCGGCCCATGCCCAGTCGAACACGTACTCGCCATAGGAGTGGGACTTGGAGAACAGCGGCATCGCCCCAACCAGCGCACCCGCGCGCCGCATCAGCAGGAAGCGGGGCAACCAGCCGCTGCGCGCCGCCGCGCATCCCGTGTCGACCAGCGCCGAGAAAAACTCATGGCGGACGAACGGCTGCCGGCCCGCAAGCGCGTTCCACTGAGCGGGATCGACCCCGGCGAGGGATTCGACGACCTGGAAGCTTTCCAATGCCGGACCGATTCTACGGGCGCGCTCCGCCGCGATACAATGACCGCGACACCCAGGAGGAACAGGGCATGAAGAAGATCGAAGCGATCGTAAAGCCGTTCAAGCTCGACGAAGTGCGCGAGGCGCTATCCGAGGTCGGCGTAACGGGACTGACGGTCACTGAAGTCAAGGGCTTCGGCCGGCAAAAAGGGCACACCGAGCTTTACCGCGGCGCCGAATACGTGGTCGACTTCCTGCCCAAGGTGAAGATCGAGGTCGTCGTGGCGAACAACCAGGTCGAAAGCGCAATCGACGCCATAGTCAAGTCGGCGCGCACCGGCAAGATCGGCGACGGCAAGATTTTCGTCACCGCCGTCGAGCACGTAGTGCGTATCCGCACCGGCGAGACCAACGAGGCGGCCGTCTAACGCCCGAGGAGGCGGCGGTCTAGCGCCCCGGCTTCAGCAGCACCAGCAAAGCGCCGCCGCCCCCGTCCGCGGCGGGCGCCTGGCAGAAGGCGAGCACCTCGTCGCGCACTGCCAGCCACTTCCTGAGTTTTCCTTTGAGCACCGGCTCGCGGTTGCGCGAGCCGAGTCCCTTGCCGTGCACGATGCGCACGCAGCGCAGCCCGCGCCGGGTGCAGCCGCGCAGGAACGCGGCGACGCTTTCGGCCGCCTGCACGCGGTTCATGCCGTGAAGATCCAGGTCGTCTTCCACTACCCAGTGGCCGCGTCGCAGCTTGCGCAGCAGCTGGCGCGAGAGGCCTTCGCGCAAGAAGACGAGCTCTTCTCCGGACTCTATTGCGTCGTCGATCGAAAGCGGACCCTCGAGAGACTCGGCAAGCGCTGCGCGCTCGTCGCGGCGCTTCTGCTCGGGCAGCGGCGCGGGCGGCGTGCGCCGTAATAGCATGCGCCGCTGCGGCGTGAGCGGTTCGACGTCGGCCGTCGCGCGCCGAAATTCCTCGTCGTCAGGCGGCGAGCGCATCGAGATATTTTTCCGCGTCAAGCGCCGCCATGCAGCCGGTGGCGGCGCTCGTGACCGCCTGCCGGTAGACGTGATCCTGCACATCGCCGGCAGCGAATACGCCCGGGATGCTGGTGGCGGTGGCAAAGCCTTCCCGGCCGCCCCGCGTGACGATATAGCCGTTTTCCATCGCTAGCTGCCCGGTGAAGATGCCGGTGTTCGGCGTATGGCCGATGGCCACGAAGAATCCCTTGGCCGCCACATCGCTGGTCGTTCCCGATTTCAGATTGCGCACGCGCACGCCAGTGACGCCGGTTGCGTCGCCAAGCACGTCTTCAACGACGGAGTCGAGCACGAGCGTGACTTTCTTTTCGCGCACGCGCTGCATGAGCTTGTCCACCATGATCTTCTCGGCGCGGAATTTGTCGCGACGATGAACCAGCATGACGCTGCGGCAGATATTGGCGAGATAGAGCGCTTCTTCCACGGCGGTGTTGCCGCCGCCGACCACGACGACGTCCTGTCCTTTGTAGAAGAAACCATCGCACGTGGCGCACGCCGACACGCCGCGGCCCATGAATTTCTGCTCCGAGGCGAGCCCGAGATACTTCGCCGACGCGCCGGTCGCGATCACCAGAGCATCACAGGTGTATGTCGCGGCATCGCCCTCGAGCGTGAACGGCCGGCGCTCCAGGCGCACGGTGTGGATGTGGTCCGAAACGATCTCAGTGTCGAAGCGCTCGGCGTGCTTCTGAAAGCGCTGCATGAGGTCGGGACCCTGGACGCCTTCCGAATCGGCCGGCCAGTTGTCCACGTCCGTCGTCGTCATCAGTTGCCCACCGGGCGCGATGCCGGTGACGAGCACCGGGTGCAAGTTGGCGCGTGCGGCATAAACGGCGGCCGTATAGCCGGCGGGGCCGGAACCGAGGATAAGCAGACGGGCGTGGCGCGTGGGCATCGCGAAGCTTCTGGTTTCAAATGGGAAAAAGCTCGTCGATTATAAAGGAGAGGGAGCCTGCCTAAACCTCGCATAAAATTGCGAATTTGCAAACAAGCGTTTGATTCTTCCGGGTTTTCTTGATGTAATGCCCGCGAAGCGGCCTGGGGGCAAGAAAGAGGGGAAAGGGGTTGGGTTTCTTTACGGCGGCGTGCCGAGTCACGGTTGCCGCAGCATTTGCTGCGACCTCGCTTGCCTTTGCGCAGGCACCCAGCAAGCCGCAGCCCGACGATACCCCGCACTTCGAGATACGCCGTTTCATCTTCGACGGCGCCTCCCTTATTCCCAAAGAGGAACTCGAAAGCGCCACGGCGGCGTTCACGGGGCCTAATCGCACCTTCGGCGACGTGCAGCACGCGCTGGAGGTACTCGAGCGTGCCTACAGCGACGCCGGCTATAACGCCGTCCAGATCATCCTGCCCGAGCAGGAGCTCGAGCGCGGGGAGATTCGCTTCCAGATCATCGAGGCGAAGATCGGCCGGGTGCTCGTCGAGGGCAACAAGCACTTCGACGAAGCGAATATCCGTGCGAGCGTGCCTTCGCTGGCGCCGGGAAACTCGCCGAACATCCATGAGATCTCGCGCAACCTGCGCGTGGCGAACGAAAATCCTGCGAAGCAGGCGACCGTGCTGTTGCGCAGCGGACAGGAAGAGGCGACCGTGGATGCGGTGCTGCGCGTAGTCGACGAAGCGCCGACGAAATACAGCGTCACCGTTGACAACACCGGAAACCCCCAAACCGGGCGGCTGCGCGTCGGACTGGGCGTGCAGAACGCCAATGCAACGGGTCACGACGACGTCTTCACGGCGCAGTACGTGACTGCGCCGTACACCGACTTCGTGAAGCCGAATGGCGAGGTAACTCGGCTGTCGCTTCTGCCAAGTCGCAAAGTCACCATCCTCGGCGCCGGATACCGGATTCCGCTTTACCGTGTCGGCGACTCCATCGATTTCTCAGCCGGCTACTCGAACGTCAATTCGGGTACGGTGGCGGGCCTGTTCAACATCACCGGCCGCGGCAGCATCTACGGCGCGCGCTATACCCGAAACTTCGACAAGATCGGCGATTACGAGCACCGCTTGGCGCTTTCAGCCGATTACAGAAGCTACGAGAACAAGGGCGTGCGGCTCGTTGGCGACGACACCAACACGCAGCTCATACCCGACATCGTGGTACACCCCATCACGGTCCTTTACTCCGGTCTTCTGCGGCTTCAGGACAGCGAGACCGGCTTCTCAGTCGGCTACTCGCGGAATATTCCCGGCGGCCCGGACGGTCGAAGCGACAACTTCTGCCGCTCACGCAACAACGGCATCGGCCGCTGCGCGGACGCGAACTACGAGATTTACAAGTGGGCCTTCAACCACAACCGCGCGCTGCCAGCCGACTGGCAGATGCGCGTGGCGATGAATGGCCAGTACACGAGGGAAATGCTGGTGACCGGGGAGCAGTTCGGGTTGGGCGGCGCTGACTCCGTGCGTGGCTTCTTCGAGCGCGAGATCACGAACGACAAGGGCTACCGGGGGACGGTGGAGCTCTACACGCCCGACTTCGGCGGCTGGACGGGTGTCACCGCAGCGAGGAGCCGCGGGCTCGTCTTCTTCGATTGGGGCGGCGTGCGACGCAACCAGCCGGGGCCGGCGGAGCCGCACGGGACTCACGTCTGGAGCACCGGGGTCGGCTTAAGGCTCTCGCGAGGGACCAACTTCGCCTTCAGAGTCGATGTCGGCATCGTGGGCGACGAGGGGGGCGCGCAGACGAGGGGCGACTCTCGAATGCACGCGAGCGTTTCTTACATTTTCTGACAGCTTATCTCTTTGTCCTGCTTTATCTAGCCAGGAAACCGCTCTCGTCCCTAAGCGAAACCTGCAAAGACCGGCGAACGATCGAAACGATGAGGACGGTCATCTTTTCGGCCAGTCGCGACGAAGGTTGCGCTCCGGGGAACGGTAACATCCGAGTGTGACTTAGTTCCTGATTTGGCGGTTTTTCGCAGCGTAGCATCCGAACGACAAATCCTGGCAAGTGTGTCGGGACGAGGGGGGGCGGTGAGCAGCCGGCGGCGGTCTGGCCCGTATTCCGTTTTCCGGGACGACTCTCGGCACGGTGCGCCTTCGCACCGTCGCGTTCTCGCGCTTGCCGTAAGCGCCGCGTTCGCGGCATACGCGGCCTCAACGCTCGCCAACCCTTCCGGCGGCACGGTGGTCAGCGGCGGCGCAACGTTCCAGTTGAACGGCAACACGCTGAACATCACCAACACGCCTGGCGCGATCATCAACTGGCAGCAGTTCTCGATCGGCAAGGACGAAATCACCCGCTTCATCCAGCAGAACGCCGCCAGCGGCATCCTTAACCGCGTCACCGGCCAGAACCCCTCGGCCATTTTCGGCCAGCTGCTGTCGAACGGCCGCGTCTTCCTGATCAACCCCTCGGGCATAGCGTTCGGGCAAGGCGCCGTGATCGATGTCGCCGGCTTCGCCGCCTCAACTCTAAATATCAGCGACGCCGACTGGCTAAGCGGCCGAATGCGCTTCGTCGGCTCAGGCGCGGAAGGCAAGCTCACCAACGCGGGGACCATCCGCACCCCGGAAGGCGGGCACGTCTACCTCATTGCGCCGAATGTCGAGAACCAGGCATCCGGCGTCATTACCAGCCCCAAAGGCGAAGTCGTCATCGCCGCCGGCAACTCCGTCGAGCTCGTCAACGCCAGCACCCCCGGCATCCGCGTCGAGCTCAGCGCCCCCGAAAACGAAGCCATCAACGCCGGCCAAGTCGTCGCCTCCTCCGGCAACGTCGGCATCTACGGCACGCTCATCAAGAACTCCGGCCTCGTCTCCGCCAGCCGCGCCGAAATCGGCGACGGCGGCAAGATCGTCTTCAAAGCGGTCAAGGACGTGACGCTCGACGCCACGAGCAGGATCGAGGCGACCGGCGCGCAGGGCGGGGCGATCAAGCTACAGGCCGAAGGCGGCACGCTCCTCGCGGAAGGCGTTGTTGAAGCGAAAGGCGAGCAAGAAAAGGGCGGCGAGATTCAGCTGCTCGGGAAGCAGGTTGGACTGATCGGCAATGCGAGTGTCGATGCGTCGGGCGATAGAGGCGGCGGAATGGTTTTAGTGGGCGGCGATTACCAAGGCAAGAACCCGGACGTGCAAAACGCCGAGAAGACGTATGTGGGTCGCGATGCCGTTATTCGGGCTGACGCAGGTACTGATGACGACGGCGGAAAGATCATCGTCTGGTCAGACGGGACGACGCGTTTTTACGGAACCCTTTCGGCCCGTGGTGGCAGCAAGGCCGGCAACGGTGGCTTCGCTGAGGTTTCAGGCAAGATTAGTCTCGATGCTTCGATAGCCCACGTTGACCTTGGTGCGCCAAAGGGAGCCTCCGGCACGCTGCTGCTCGACCCTCAAGACATTGTAATTAACGGAGGCACCGCCGACGGGTCCGACACCGAAACCGGAAACTCGGCCACATTGTTGCAGCAGAATGGCGGTACCGGGGGGGAAATTCTCTTCACGGATGGTCCGGATCTCTTCAATATCTACGAATCCGAGATCGAGAACACGGACGCGAACATCAATCTCCAGGCAAGAAACTCCATCACAGTTACTGGCACATTCAACGTTAATACCAACGGGGAAGGAACAGGCTCGATCGTTCGCTTAAAGACCGATCGATCTCTGACGTTAGATACTCAGAACGCCGCTGGAGATGGCACAGGAAGCTCCAAGGCGCCCGGCATTAACTTGGCGGGTGTTGAATTCCAGACGCAAGGTACGGGAAGCATCACGGTTCGGGCAGGTATTACCGGTACTTCGCCTGCCGGTGAAACTGCCGATATTTCATTAGGTCCGCTCACGGCCTTAGGTACCGGCGGAATCCTCGTCGCGACCGGAAAGGGATCGATTAATGCGCAAAGCGCCGTCAGTGCTAATGCGGGCACGGTGACGCTCACCACGGGCGAGACCGACGGGGCGACCGAGACGGGCACGCCCTCGACGCTCACGTTGAGCGCGGACCTGACGGGCAGCACGGTGAAGCTGGATTCGGC
>SCTY01000066.1 GCA_004297625.1 Betaproteobacteria bacterium
GCGCATGCTGAAGGGCCGCACCCGGTTCCAGGGGCACACGACGTCGCAGATGCCGCACTGGTAGCAGAACTGGAACGAAGCCCCGCCCTTCTCCTTGACGAGGTCGGAGATTTCCTTGATAGGCGCTACCGCGTCCACGTGCTCCTCTTCTTTCCAGAGCGATGGTGCCGGTGCTTCGAGCTGTTTCATTGCGGTAGGTCAAGCTTGCGAATGTCGAGTAAATCAGTCGGGATAGAAACGCGCAGTAAGATGCAGAGGGATGAACCAGGTGCGAAAAGCGCTGGAGGCACGTGCGCCCGGATTGCACGCGCGCATCGAGAAGATGCTCGCCGATTCCGAGGCGCGCTATACGCGCAATGCCATGCAGGCGCCCTCGGAATTTCTCCTCGAGCACAGCCGGCGCACCGCGGCCATCGCCTACCGGATCGCGCTCATGGAGAAGGTGGATCCTTTCCTGCCGTGCCTCATCGCGCTCTATCACGACGCCGGAAAATTTCACGGCGGCGCCTACCACAAGGACGACGTGCCCGAAGAGGAGCACGCGGCCGCGCTCGCCGATCCGATGCTGAGCGCATCGGGCCTGAAGCGCAGCGAAATCGACGCCGTGCTGCACGGCCTGCGCGCGCTGTACAAGGATGCGCTGCCCGCGAGCGCCGCGTGCCGCGTGGTCCAGGATGCGGACCGGCTGGACAAGCTCGGCGTGCTCGGCGTGGGCGCGTTCTTCACCAAGGCGGCGATGCGCGGCCGAGGCCTCGTCGCCGCGCTGACGAGCTCGCTCAGCCGCGAGCTCACCTACGCGCGCGCTGCGCCGTACTCGATGCTCACGGAAACCGGGCGCAGGCTCGCGTGCGAGCAGGCCGCGAAGACCCTCGCCTTTTTCGACGACCTGCTGCAGGACCTCGAGGACTGGGGCATCGCCTCGTTCGAGCGCCGCGTCGTCGTCCTCGAGGAGGATCTGCGGGCGCGCGACGGATCGCCCCTGCAGCGCCTCGAAGTGACGATCGTGATGCCGCGCGCCTGCCCCGAATGCGATGCGTCCCTGAACCTCGCGCATTCGCGCCGGCGCGGCATCAAGTGCGAGCAGCTCGTGGTGCGCCTCGAATGCCGGGGCTGCGGCCATGCGCTCGAAACGCAGTTCTGCCTTCCCGTTTTTGCGCGCAGCGAAGATGACCGAGCCGAACTGGGCCGGGCTGTGGCGCCGGCTCACTGAGCGCGCGCGCCGCCCGGAAGGGACGAACAAGCAAGGAACCGCACGTCCCGACCCGCTGCTCGATCGCGTGATCGAAAAGCTGCGGCCGGGCGACACGGTGCTCGACATCGGCGCGGGCAATGGGCGCTGCGCCATCCCCTTCGCGCGGGTTGCACGCAGCGTCACGGCGGTGGAGCCTTCCGCGAGCAGCATTGCGCTTCTGCGCGAGAGTGGAGTGGCGAACCTCCGTTTGCTCCAGGCGCGATGGGAGGATGCCGAAGTCGAGCCGCACGACGTCGCGTTCTGCTCGCACGCCATGTACAGCAGCGAGGACTTCGCGGCATTCGTGCGCAAGATGGAAGCGAAGGCGCGCAATTTCTGCTTCCTGGTGATGCGGGTGCCCAGCCACGACGGGGTCATGCGCGAGCTCTCGCGCCGCATCTACGGCGAGCCGCACGACAGCCCGAACTTCTGGGTGGGCTACAACGCGCTCTACGACATGGGCATCTATGCCAGCGTGGCGATGGAGCCCTCGCTGCGCCCGTGGACCGACGCGACGCTGGAAGATGCGCTGAGCCGCGCGCGGCGCCATCTGCAATTGGAGAGCGGCAGCGTCTGGGACGACGAGATCCGCGAGACGCTCGCGCAGCGCCTCACCTTCAGGGACGGACAGTATTACTGGCCGGACGGCATGCGCTCGGCCATGGCGTGGTGGCAGCCGGGCTAGGGTGCCCGCTTTACGAGGACGTAGCCGCGGCTCTTGTTTTCGTTCGACGCATCGGGCGTGTTCATCGCCGCGAACAGGCTTTCGGCGCGCACCCAGACCGGCGGATATTTGTAGCGGGCGACGTCCATGACGAGGAAGCGATCGGTCTTCGCGTCGTAAGCCGCGAGCGGAGAGATATGCCCGCCACGCTCCTGGCCGAGCTCGCGCCGCAGGTAATTCACCAGCACGTAATGGTCCGGGCGGGACAGGTACTCGAGCGCCTCGGCGCGGAAGCGCGCGAAGCCGACGTCGGACGCGTGCCTCACCGCGGCGTGGACGCCATGGCTCTCCAATATCGCGCCGAGCTGATCGAGCGTCGTGCCGCGCTTTGAGAGCACCGCCTGCGGCAGGATGCGCTCGGTGGTTTCGTTCAGCACGTTGTCCTGGGTGAAGAGCCGGTAGGGCGCGTATTCGGGGGTGGTCGGCGCCGGGACCCCGAGCGCGTTCAAGACCATCGCCGTGGCGGCGACGCCGCAGTAGGACTGCGTCTTCTGCGTGACGAAATGGAGGCTGAGCGGCAGATAGGGCTTGCGCGCTTCGCTTTCCAGCAGCAGCTTCTCGCCCGCTTCGCTTCCCAGGCTGATGAGCTCCGGCGCAAGGGGCAGCGTGTCGGCGCGCGCCGCGGCCAGGGCGAGCAACGCGATCGCGATCGCGGTGAGGAGCCTCATGCCTATAGAAGATAAAACATTAGGCCGACCGCGACAGCCATGACCGCCGTGGCCAGCCATCCGAGGCGCTTCAGCCGACGCCGCGCGACGAAGGGGCCCATGGTGTGCGGATCGGCGACCAGGATCATCAGGACGAGCATGATAGGCACGGAGACCACGCCGTTGATGATCGCGGCCCAAAGAAGCGCCTTCATGGAATCGATACCCGAGAGGTCGATCAGCACGCCGAGCACCGTCGCGATGGTCAGGATCGAGTAAAAGCCGCGCGCTTCGGCGAGAGGCAGGCCGAGGCCGATCGGCCAGCGAAACGTCTCGGCGACCGCGTACGCGGCCGAGCCGGCGAGGATCGGGACCGCGAGCAGTCCCGTGCCGATGATGCCGCAGGCAAAAAGCAGGAACGCGAAATCGCCGGCGAGGGGACGCAGCGCCTCCGCGGCCTGCGCGGCGCTGCGTATTTCGGTTATGCCCGCCACGTGGAGCGTCGCGGCGGTCGTGAGCATGATGCAGAACGCGACGATGTTCGAGAACGTCATCCCGACATACGTGTCGATCTTGATGCGCCGGAAATGCTGGCGCGCCTGCTCCGGCGCTTCCTTGAGGGGCCCGTGTCCGGGGGTCGCGCGCTGCTCCTCCACCTCCTGCGAAGCCTGCCAGAAGAAAAGGTAGGGGCTGATCGTCGTGCCGAGCACCGCGACCAGCACGGACACGTAGTCCTTGTCCGCCGAGAGGGTCGGAATGAGCGTCTGGGTGAGCGCCTCGAACGGCGTGTGGACGACCAGCACAGCGCCGACGTAAGCGAAGAGCGCGAGGGTGAGGAGCTTGAGGATCGGCGAGTAGCGCGGAAACGGGATGAAGATCTGCAGCGTCAGCGAGACGAGCGCGAACAGGATGATGTACACGCTGCTAGTGCCGCCAAGCAAGAGCACGAGCGCATCGCCCATGGCGCCAAGGTCCGCGGCGATGTTGAGGGTGTTCGCCACGGCGAGCAGCGAGACGATGAGGTAGACCAGCGGCGGCGGGAACCGCTCGCGGATGTTGGCCGCGAGGCCGTGCCCGGTGACGCGGCCGATGCGCGCGCTGACGATCTGGATCCCGATCATCAGCGGGGTGGTGAAAAGCACCGACCAGAGCAGCCCGTAGCCGTATTGCGCGCCCGCCTGCGAATAGGTCGCGATGCCGCTCGGATCGTCGTCGGCCGCTCCCGTGACCAGCCCGGGGCCGAGCTTCTTCAGGAGCGGCACATGCGCGCGCTCGCGCTCTTCGTCTTGCTGGTTCACCGAGCGGGGTTTATAGCAAAATGCGCCGATGCGCTACGACATGGTGATTCGCAATGCGAGCGTGATCGACGGCACGCGCGCGCCGCGTTTTCAGGCCGATATCGGCGTCGTGAATGGCCGCATCGAAAAGATTGGAAATCTGAAAAGCGAACCTTCCGATCTGGTGGTCGACGCCGCGGGGAAGATCGCCGCGCCGGGGTTCATCGACGCGCACACGCACGACGACCGGCTGATGCTCTCGTTCCCGGAGATGGCGCCGAAGGTGAGCCAGGGCGTGACCACGGTGGTGGCCGGGAATTGCGGCATCTCGCTCGCGCCGGCGCCGAACGGGATGCGGCCGCCGGTCCCGGTTCCCCTCGATCTCCTGGACGACGAAGGCGGCTGGTTCCGCTTCCGCACGTTCCGCGAATATGTCGAGGCGCTGCGCGCGCAGCCGGCGGCGACGAACTGCGCGCTGCTCGTCGGCCATTCGATGCTGCGCGTGCAGACCCTGGGCAACCTGGGAAAGCCCGCTTCGCCGGCGGAAATCGGCCGGATGCGCGAGATGGTCGACGAGGCGCTCGCGGCCGGGGCGATCGGCGTATCGACCGGCCTTTATTACGAGCCGGCCTGCGCAGCGCCGACCAAGGAAGTGATCGAGGTGTGCCGGCCCCTCGCCAGCCGCAATGGCCTTTATTGCACGCACATGCGCGACGAGGGCGACCGGGTCATGGACTCGCTCGACGAGAGCTTCCGCATCGGCAAGGCGCTCGGCGTGCCGGTGGTGGTGTCGCACCACAAGGTGGCCGGCAAGCCGAACCACGGCCGCTCGGCCGAGACGCTGCCGCTCATCGCCGCGCGCATGCGCGGGCAGAAGATCGGCCTCGACTGCTACCCGTACTGCGCCTCCTCGACCGTTCTTTCCTTTGGTAGAACTCTGGTGGCTTCCAAGACGCTCGTCACTTGGTCCAAGGCCCACCCTGAGTTTTCAGGTTTTGACCTGAAAGAAATTTCGGCCCGGCTGGGGTTGAGCGTTGAAAAAACCGTTGAAAAGCTGGTTCCCGCCGGGGCGATCTACTTCTCCATGGACGAGGCCGACGTGCAGCGCATCCTCGCCTTCGAATCGACCATGATCGGCTCGGACGGCCTGCCGCACGACGCCGCGCCGCACCCGCGGCTGTGGGGAACGTTCCCGCGGGTGCTCGGGCACTACTCGAGGAAGCTCAATCTCTTTCCGCTCGAGACCGCGGTTTACAAGATGACCGGGCTCACGGCAAAGACTTTCGGCCTTGCCGAGCGCGGCGTGTTGAAGGAAGGCTACGCCGCCGATATCGTCATCTTCGACGAGAACGAGATCGAGGATGCGGCGAGCTTCGAGAAGCCCATTCAGCCGGCGAAGGGCATCGACACCGTGATCGTGAACGGCGCGCTCGTCTGGAGCGGGGGGAAGCCGAGCGGGGCGCGGCCAGGACGGGTGCTGGCGCGCGCCTGAGAAAATCGTTGATGTCGGGAGAAAACATGGAAAAGTGGTTCGAGCTGTTCCGCTCCATCGTCATGCCGGCGCAGTGCGACGGCTACGGACACATGAACGTGCGCTATTACGCGGGGTTCTTCGATGACGCGGCGTGGCACTTCCCGGCGATGGCCGGCCTGTCGCTCTCGGAGCTGCGCGCCCGCGGGTTCGGCACCGTCGTGGCCACCATGACCACCGATTTCCACAACGAAATCAGGGCCGGCGAGCTGGTGCTGATCAAGGGGGCCATCACGCGCGTCGGCACGAAGAGCTTCAACTACGAGATGCGCCTCTACGAGCCGGACTCGATGCGCCATTGCGCGACGCACAAGGCGGTCGAGGTGTGCTTCGACACCGCGAAACGGCAAAGCGCGCCGCTGCCGGAAGACTTCGCGGCCAAGCTGCGCGCCATTGCGCTCGGTTAAACCGGCTTAACCGGCCCGCTTATAGCCGTAACCGCGGCGGCGGACGATGGTTTCATGTCGTCCGCTTACGACCTCGTAGTGGAAGACGGTTTCATCCGAGTGATCTACCGCGGCCCGCAGGACTTCGAGACCACCAACAACTCCATAGCGGATGCCGCCCGGCTGGCGAAGCAAGCGGGCGTCACGTCGGTCCTGTTCGATTTCACCTTCGCCGATCCGAAGGGCTATTTCGCCGAAACGGTGAGGCACGCCGAACGGGCGAGCGCGCTGGGGATGCCGCTGGAATTCCGCATCGCCTTCTACAGTCCCTCGCAATTCGACGCGGTGGATTTCATGGAGACGGTGGCTCGCAACCGCGGGTATACGGCGCGCGCATTCAGCCGCGAGGAAGATGCGGTGAAGTGGCTTACGGGTCCGGCTTGAGCGTTCAGCGGTAGCGCGAAGGCCAGCGCCCGCTCGACTTGAACTCCTCTACGAGCTCCCTGATCAAGCGGCAAACGGCGCGGGTACCGAGCGAGGCGGCGTGATGCGTGGAGGTGGCGAGCACCACCTTCTGCGATAGCGCGGGGGAGGAAATTTCGGCAATCGCCGCTTGGCCGGCGTGCACCTCGGTGAGCACCGATGCGGCCGACAGCACGGTGTAACAGCGCCGGGCAAGGACGATGCTCTTGATGGCCGGGTAGGCGTTGACTTCCAGCGCGACGTTGAGCGTCTGGCGGCGCTTCGCGGCCACGGCCTGCAGCAAGCGGCGGATCGCGTGCGGCATGGCGGGCAGGACCAGCGGCAGCTTGCAGACTTCGTCGAACGCGAGGCTCGTACTCCGAAGGACCTCGACATCGGGCGACCCGACGAGATACAGCCGCTCATCGATGAGCAGCTCGTGCCGGATGCTCACGCTCTCCTGCGGCTGGTACACGACGCCCACGTCGGCCTTGCCGTGGACCAGCCATTCCATGATGTGGCCGCTGTATCCCTCCCCGACCTGGATGCGCATGTCGGGGAGGTTGCGCTGCACCTGCGCGAGAAGCGGCACCCAGAGTATCGCCCCGGCGGCCGGCGCCATGGCCACCGAAACGGTGCCCGCGGGCCGCTCGCGCAGCGAGCGGACCTCCTCGCGGGCCGAGTCGGCGTCCTGCATGATCGAGCGCGCCCGGGGAAGAAAGCGCTTGCCCGCCTCGGTGAGAACCATGCCGCGGCCGTTTCTCGAAAGCAGCGGCGCGCCGAGCTCGAGCTCCAGATCGCGGATCTGCCGGCTCAGCACCGGCTGCGCGACGGAAAGGTCCGTGGCTGCGCGGGTCAGGCTCCCGTGCTCCGCTACGCGCACGAAGAACGTCAGCTGGCGCAGGTCCATCGCGACCGATCCATATGAGCCGGGGCAGCATACCGCAAAACACGCCGATCCTTCGTATTCGGCATAGCTGGTTGTACGGCCGCGATGTTTGCAAGGCGGGCCGGATTGCCCACAATCAACAGGAAGACGCCATGGATTTCATTCCTTCGCTCGAGTGGATTACGAATCCGACGGTCTTGGCGCGTCAATTCATGGCGGGCCTGTCCAATGGCGCGCTCTTGTTCCTCGTCGCGGCCGGCCTTTCGCTCATCTTCGGCGTGTCACGCATCATCAACTTCGCGCACGGTGCGGTGTACATGCTCGGGGCTTACTTTGCCTGGACGGTAGTCGGTGCCGCGAGCAGGAGCCCGCTTGCTTTTGCGGCCGCGATCGTCTTCGCCACGCTCGCGAGCTTCGTGTTCGGAGTGCTCTTCGAGATGCTCTTCCTGCGGCGGATTTACCGCTCCGAGCAAGCGTTTCAGCTCCTGGTCACCTTTGCGCTGGTGCTGATCCTCGGCGATGCGGTACGGCTCATTTGGGGCCGGGAGGAAAACTCGGGGCTCGTGCCGGCCGGCCTGGAAGGCGCGGTGCGCATATTCGGCGTCGTCATGCCCACCTACCGCATATTCCTCATCGCAGTCGGTGCGCTGGTGTGCATAACTCTCTGGCGGGTGCTTTACCGCTCGCGCATCGGGGTGCTGATCCGCGCGGCGACGGTGGATCGAGACATGCTCAAGGCGCTCGGCGTGCGTACCGACCGCATCTTCACGCTGGTTTTCGGACTGGGATGCGGGCTCGCCGGCTTGGCGGGCGGCCTCTCCGTGCCGATCGTCTCGGTCGGTCCCGGCCTGCACTCGCAGGTCCTCATCGAAGCGTTCGCGGTCGTGGTGATCGGCGGAATGGGCAGCTTTCCCGGTGCGCTCGTCGGCGCTTTCCTGCTCGGCCAGGCGAATGCCTTCGGCGTTCTGGCTGCGCCGGCGCTCGCGATCGTGCTGCCGTTCCTGGTGATGACGCTGGTATTGATGTTCCGCCCACTGGGGCTCTTCGGCAGGCCCGATTGAGCGCGCGCCTCGCCTTGATTCTGATCGCCGCGAGCGCGCTGCTGATACCGGCGTTTGCCGGGCCGTTCTGGGTGTTCGTGGCGATCGAAGTCGTGGTGTTTGCCCTCTACGCGGTGACCTTCAACCTGCTCTTCGGTTTTGGCGGAATGCTTCCATTCGGTCACGCCGCGTTCTTCGGCTTGGGCGCGTACGCGGTCGCCGTGCTCGTCAAGAAAGCCGCCTGGCACCCGCTGCTTGCCCTGGGCGCCGCGCCCTTCGTCTGCGCTGCTGCGGCGGCGTTCGTGGCGCTGTTCTGCGTGCGCCTCACCGGGATCTATCTGGGCATGCTGAGCTTTTCCTTCCAGATGCTCCTCTATACGGTGATCTTCAAGTGGTACTCGCTTACCGGCGGGGACGACGGGCTGTCGGGCCTCGGAATTCCGGGGCTCCTTGGGACGCCTGCGGCCCTGTACTACCTCTCGCTCGCGGTGGTTACCGTGAGCCTGCTTTTTCTCTGGCGGCTGGCGCATTCGCCGTTCGGCAAGGCGTTGCAAGCGGCGAAGAGCAACGCGCAAAAGAGCGCGGCGATCGGCATCAACGTCGCATTGCATCGTGGCATCACGTTTGTGGTCGCCGGCGCCTTCGCCGGGCTGGCCGGTGCATTGTTCGCGCTCGCGAACCAAAGCGTGTTCCCGGGCTGGCTCAACTGGACGGCGAGCGCGGTGCCGATCGTCATGACCGTGCTCGGCGGCATGCATAGTTTCGTCGGCCCGATCATCGGCTCGGCCGTATACGTGGTGCTGCAGACCGTGCTCACCGGCTATACGGAGTACTGGGCGCTGATTCTCGGCGCCCTGGTCATCGGCATCGTGATGCTGATGCCCGAAGGCATCATGGGCTATTTCCGTGGCTGAGCCGATTTTCCGCGCGCGCGGACTGCACAAGCGCTTTGGCGGGCTCGCTGCGGCGAACGATGTTTCTTTCGACGTCGCGCGCGCGGAGTTCCGCGCGATCATCGGTCCCAACGGCGCCGGCAAGAGCACTCTGTTCAACCTGATCACGGGCTTCCTGCGCCCGGATGCGGGCAGCGTGCTGTTCGAGGGGCGCGAGATCACCGGCACGCCGCCTCACCGCCTGTTCCGGCAGGGGCTGTCGCGCACCTTCCAGATCACGAACATCTTCACCAACCTGTCGGTGATCGAAAACGTGCAGATCGCGCTGCTCTCGCATCACGGCCGGCTGTACCGCGTCCTGCAGCGCGCCGCGCGCCAGCTGCGCGGCGAGGCCGAGGAGCTGCTCGCCCTCGTCGGCCTGGCGGGCGATCCATTGCAGCACGCGTCGACGCTTTCGCACGGCGATCGCAAAAAGCTCGAGCTCGCCGTCGCGCTCGCCAACCGGCCATGCCTGCTTTTCCTCGACGAGCCCACCGCGGGCATGGCGGCGAACGAGCGCCTCGACGCGATCCGCATGGTGCGGCGAATCGCCGACGAGAGAGACCTTACCGTCGTCTTCACCGAGCACGACATGCAGGTGGTCTTCGCGGTGGCCGATCGCATCTCGGTGCTCCACCAGGGCCGCATCATCGCCGAAGGCAAGCCGGCCGAAGTGCGCCAGTCGGAAGACGTGCAGCGCGTGTATCTCGGGGGGGTGGTCTAGTGACGCCCACGGAACAGGAAATCGCGCGGTACCGCGCGGCGCTCGCCGAGCTCATGAAGCGCTGCCTGGAGCGCATCCGCAGCATGGAGGTTCCGGCGGACGCGCCGCCGCTGCAGGGAGGCCCGCCGCATGAATGAGCCCTGGCAGCTCGGGATCGCCGCGGCCGGCCGCGCCATCGCCGGGCGCGCGCTTACGTCATCGGCGCTCGTGCGGTCGCTGCTCGAGCGCGCCGACCACATCGACGGCGACGTCAAGGCCTGGGTGCGGCTCGCGCGCGACAGCGCGCTGCGCGAGGCGGCGAGGCTCGACGCCGAAGCGGCCGCGGGACGCCTGCGCGGCCCGCTGCACGGCGTGCCGCTCGCGATCAAGGACATCGTCTACACGGCGGGGATCGAAACGAACGTCGGTTCGACGCTGCTCGCGGGATTTGTCCCGGCCGAAGACGCGCCGCTCGTCCGGCGGCTGCGCGAGGCCGGCGCCATCGTGCTCGGCAAGAGCGCCATGACCGAATTCGCCGCCATGGACCCGGCGCCTACGCGCAATCCGTGGAACCTCGAGCACACGCCCGGGGGCTCGAGCAGCGGCTCGGCGGCCGCGGTGGCGGCGTGCCTGGCGCCCGGCGCGATCGGCACACAGACCGCGGGCTCGATCATCCGTCCGGCATCGTATTGCGGCGTGGTGGGGCTGAAGCCGACGTACGACGCGGTCGAGCGCGCCGGCGTTTTCCCGTGCGCGTGGTCGATGGATCACGTCGGGCCCATGGCGCGCTCGGTAGAGGACGTGGCTCTGCTCTACGCGACGCTCGCCGGGGATCACAAGCACCCAGCCGGTGAAATCGACATGCGGATCGGCGTCGCCGATCGCTACTTCTACGAGCGTGCCGACCACGACACCCGCCGCGCCTTCGAGGAGACCGTAAAGACGCTCACGGCCGCGGGCGCGCGCCTCGTGCAAGTGAAGCTGCCGCCGAGCTTCGAAGCCGGCGTGGACGCCGGGATTGTCACCATGTATGCAGAGATGGCCGCGGTGCACCGGCAGCGTTTCTCCACGCAGCGCGAGCGCTATGGTTGGAAGCTCGCCTGCCTCCTGGACGCCGGCGGGGAGGTGAGCGCTGTCGATTACCTGCGCGCGCAGCAAGTGCGGCGCATCGCAGGCGCCGAGCTCTCGAGCGTGCTTTCGCAGATCCAGTGCCTGATGACGCCGAGCACGCCGGCGCCGGCGCCCAAGGGGCTTGGCGCCACCGGCGACTGGACGCACAACCTCCCATTCAGCAGCTCGGGCCATCCGGCTCTTACCGTTCCTGTGTCCCTGTCCGGGGCCGGATTGCCGATCAGCGTGCAGCTCGCCGCCCGGCACGGTGGTGAGGAGCGGCTCTTCCATTGCGGTTCGATGATCGAACGCCTCGTGAATTTCTCGCACAAAGCGCGATGCCGCTGAAAAACACAGGCTGGGTCGTGGGTCTCGACATCGGGGGCACCTTTACCGATGTCATGATGGTCGACACCCGATCGGGCCGCTCTGCGCGGTACAAGGCACTCACCACGCCGGCCGATCCGTCCATCGGCGCCCTCGAAGCTCTGGAGGGCGTGCTACGCGAAGCCGGCGTGCGGCCCGATGAGGTGGCGGTCCTGCTGCACGCCACTACGTTGGTGTCCAATGCGCTAATCGAGCGCAAGGGCGCGCGCACCTCGCTGGTGACGACCCGCGGCTTCAAGGACGTGATCGACATCGCGCGCGAGAAAAAATTCGATATTTACGATCTGCTGCTGGACAAGCCGGCGCCTCTGGTCGGGCGCGACTGCCGCATCGAGGCGCCCGAGCGCATTGCCGCAGACGGCAGCGTGCTCGAGCCGCTGACCGAGAAGGCGGTCGACGCCGTCATCGCCGCACTCAAGTCCAGCGGCGCGCAGGCAGTGGCCGTCTGCCTGTTGCATTCGTATATGAACCCGGCGCACGAGCGGGCGCTGCGCGAGCGCATCCGGGCGGCCGTGCCGGAGGCGAGCGTGTGCATCTCGAGCGACATCCTTCCGGAGATGCGCGAGTTCGAACGCGCGACGACAGCGGTCGCGAACGCGTATGTACAACCGCTGACTTCGGGCTACATCGACCGCTTCGCGGCCGGCGTACGCACGATGGGACTTGCCTGCCCGCTTTTCATCATGCTTTCCGAAGGCGCCATTGCGGCGCCGGAGCTCGTGAAACGGATGCCGATCCGGATCTGCGAATCCGGCCCGGCGGCCGGCGCGGTGACCTCCGCGGCGGTCGCCCAGCAACTGCGCGAGCCGCGCATTCTTTCATTCGACATGGGCGGCACCACGGCAAAAACTTGCGTCGTTCACGACGGTGAGCCGACCGTAACCACCGAATTCGAGGTCGCGCGGATCTATCGGTTCAAGAAAGGCAGCGGCCTGCCTCTGCGCATGCCGGTAGTGGACCTGATCGAGATCGGCGCCGGCGGCGGCAGCCTGGTCGACGTCGATGGCCTCGGCCTGCTGAAGGTCGGTCCGGAAAGCGCGGCGGCCGATCCGGGCCCGGCCTGCTACGGGCGCGGCGGCGAGCGCGCCACGGTGACCGACGCCGACCTCGCGCTTGGGTATCTCGGCGCCGAGAGCTTCCTCGGCGGACGCATGCGCCTCGACGTCGAGGCAGCCCTGAAAGCGCTTGCCGAGCATGTCGCGAAGCCGTTGCGCCTCAGCGTCGACCAGGCGGCGCTCGGCGTCTACGAGGTGGTGAACGAAAACATGGCCAACGCCGCGCGCGTGCAGGCGGTCGAGCGCGGGCACGACCCGTCCGGGCACGTCCTGGTCGCTTTCGGCGGCGCAGGCCCGGTGCACGCCTGGGGCGTCGCCCAGAAGCTCGGCGTGGAAAAGATCGTCGTGCCGCCCTCGCCGGGTGTCGGCTCGGCCTTCGGCCTGCTGCTGGCGCCGCGAGCGCTGAATCTCGCGCGCACGTACATCGGCACGCTGGAGGCGCTCGACTGGAAGCGGGTGCAGCGGGCTTATGACGAAATGGCCGAGGAGGCGCTCGCCGCGCTGATGCAGGCCGGGGTGAACCGCCGTGAAGCGCGTTTCACGCGGCGCGCCGACATGCGCTATCTCGGGCAGCGCAAGGAAATCACCGTCGAGCTATCCGGCGCGCGTTTCGACGCGGGACGGATGAAGGCGCTGCGCGAATCGTTCGAGCGGCAGTACGAGAAGATCTATCACCGGCGCCACGACGCTCACCCGGTCGAGGTGCTTTGCTGGCGGCTCGCCGCCACGGGTCCGCGAACCATGCGCCTTCCTTCCTCGAAATCGAAGGCTCAAGGGACCCCGAAGACGCGAGCGCGTCGCTCGCGGCTGATGCTGTTCCCGGGATGGTCCAAGTACCGGATGTGCCCGGTATACAGCCGCTACGAGCTGCAGCCGCGCGCGGTGTTGCAGGGCCCCGCGGTGGTGGAAGAGGACGAATCCGCGACGATCGTCGGCCCGGGCGGCCGCCTGAACATGGACGGATTCGGCAATCTCATCATTGCCGTGCCCGATGGACGGAGGTTCGGGTGAACAGAGAGAGCTTCGATCCCATCAAGCTGGAGGTGAGCTGGAACCGGCTTATCTCCATCGCGAGCGAGCAGGCCGCGGCAATGGTGAACAGCTCCTTTTCCGCGGTGCTCGGCGAAATGGAGGATCTTTCGGCGGGGGTCTTCGACAGCGCGGGAGTGATGATGGCGCAGTCGGTGCAAGGCGCCCCTGGCCACCTCGGAAGCCTCAGCACCGGGGTGAAGTCGTTTCTCGAGCGCTACACCGCCAAGGACCTTGCTCCCGGCGACGTGCTGATCACCAACGATCCGTGGCTCGTGTCCGGGCACAAGCACGACATCACCGTCGTCACGCCCGTATTCCTGCGCAAACGACTGGTGGGGTTTGCGGCCAGCAATTGCCACACGGTGGATATCGGCGGCCGCATCTTCTCGGCGGGGGCCGCGGAGGTGTACGAGGAGGGACTGCAGATCCCGCGCATGAAGCTCTTCGAGGCGGGCGTGCGCAACGCCACGCTGTTCCGCATCCTCGAAGAGAACGTGCGCTCGCCCGAGCTGGTGCTCGGCGACCTGATGGCGCAGGTGTCCGCGAACGAGACCGCCGCGCGGCGTCTGGTTGACTTCATGACCGGGCAGAAGCTCGATTCGCTGGATTCGCTTTCGCACAATATTACTTCGCGCACGGCGCGGCTCATGCGCGAGGCGATTCGCCGCCTGCCGGACGGGGTCTACCGCGACCGGGGGAGCCTCGACGGCTTCGATACGCCGCTCGAGATTTGCGTCGCGGTGGGTATCAAAGGCGACACCATCACCGTGGACTTCGATGGCAGCTCGCCCCAGGTTCCGAAGGGCATCAACTGCGTCATCAACTTTACCGAGGCCTTCACGCGCTACGCGCTCAAGTGCCTGCTCGCTCCGGAATCGCCCAACAACGACGGCAGCTTCGCGCCCATCCGCGTCAAGGCGCCCGAAGCTTCGATCGTCAACGCGCGCCACCCGGCGCCGGTGGACGGGCGCCACCTCGTCGGCCTGTACATTCCGGGCATCCTCTTCGGCGCGCTCGCCGATGTGGTGCCGCAGCGGGTACTGGCGGACAGCTCGGTGCTCTCGGCCGTGACGCTTGCGGGGCGCGATCTGCGCGACAAGCCATACGTGTTCACCTTTTTCTCGAGCGGCGGCATGGGCGGGCGCAACGGCAAGGACGGCCTGGACGCAACGGCGTTCCCGAGCAACGTGGCGAACGTTCCGGTCGAGGTGATGGAGCAGGCTACCCCGGTGCTCGTTACGCGACGCGAGCTCATCGCGGGCTCTGCAGGCGCCGGCCGGTACCGCGGCGGGGCCGGGCAGCGGATCGGCGTGCGCTTGCGCGGGAAGCATCCCGCCACGGTGTCCTGCATGGTGGAACGCACGCAGGCGGCGCCGCGCGGCCTGCTCGGCGGAGGTGCGGGCCGGGCTGCCGGCGTGCTTCTCGACGGCAAGCGCATCGATCCCAAGCAGGCTTTTCAGCTCGAGCCGGGGCAGGAGCTCGTCCTGGAAACCCCGGGCGGCGGCGGATTCGGCAAGGAGGGCGGATGAAAAAGGCACTCGAATCACCCAGGGTCGCGAAGACCAAGGGACCTTATGTGCAGGGCGTCGCCGTCACGGACGGCACGCTCATCTATACATCCGGCGTCGTCGCGCGCGACGCCAAGGCGCGCATCCAGGGGATCGGCGACGTTCGCAGGCAGACGCGGCAGTGCCTGAAGAACATCGAAAACATCATCCGCGCGGGCGGCGGATCGCTGAAAGATCTCGTGAAGGTGACGGTGTTCCTGCGCGACTTGCGCGATTACGCGGGAATGAACGAGGTGCGGCGCGAAGTGCTGGCCGATGTGGCGTTCGCCAGTTCGACCGTTCAGGCGCAGCTCAACGCGCCCGAGGCATTGGTGGAAATAGAAGCGGTAGCGTTTGTCGGAAAATCCTTGAGAGGAGACAAGTCATGAAAGCATTGTCAGGAGGGGCAGCCTTGCTGGTGATGGCGGCGCTCGCGGGCCCGGCCGCCGCACAGGACGTTCGCGTCGGGCTGATTGACATGTACGGGGGCGGTTTCGCGGCGCAGGCGGATGCGATCCGGACAGGTTTCCAGATCGCCGTGGACGAGGCGAACGCCGCGGGCGGCGTCAAAGGGCGCAAGTTCGCGCTCAACACCGCCGACATGGGCATCAGCGTCGAGAAGGCGATCACCGAAGCGCGCCGCATGATTCTCGACGACAAGACGAAGTTCGTCACGGTGGGCAGCCACAGCGGCGCGGCCGTCGCGCTTGCCGACCTCCTCCGAGGCCAGAACGCGCTCGGGCTCGGGGCATTCGCGACTACAAAGCGGTTCACGGGCGAGGAAGGACATGATCTCATCGCCCGCGGCAATCTGAGCACCGTGGAAATCGGCCGCATCATGGCCAACCACATCAAAAGCATGCCGGAGGTGAAGCGTATCGCGACCATTGCGCCCGACTTCGAGTTCGGCAAGCACTTCGTCGACGACTTCATGGCCGCGATCAAGGTGGCGCGGCCCGACATCCAGGTGGTGCGCCAGGAGTGGCCGAAGTTCGGTGCCGCCGACTTCACGCCGCAAGCGACCGCGCTGCAGGCGGCGAACGCCGACATGATCGTGTCGGCGCTCTTCAGCGGTGACCTCATCAACTTCCTCAAGGCGGCGAAGGACTTCGATCTCTTCGGCAACGGCAAGATCAAGTTCTTCACGAGCGGCGCGGACCTGGTGAAGATGACGGCGATCCGCGACTCGATCCCCGA
Organism: Betaproteobacteria bacterium; assembly: GCA_004297625.1. Taxonomy (GTDB): domain Bacteria; phylum Pseudomonadota; class Gammaproteobacteria; order Burkholderiales; family SG8-39; genus SCGC-AG-212-J23. The sequence goes on from SCTY01000066.1 coordinate 16,151, forward strand.
GGGCTCGCTCGTCACGGTGTGGTACCCGTTCTACGCCATCGACAATCCGGAGAACACCCGCTTCATCGCCGAGGTGCGCAAGCGCACCAACACCTACCCGGTGGGGTCGACTGTCGTGGGCTACGTGTCGGGCAAGATGCTGACCCTGGCGATCCGGCGCGCGAAGAACCCGGACCAGCCGAAGTCGGTCGCGGCGGCGCTCAACAACCTCCAGTTCGCGAGCCCGGTGGGCCCGGTCAAGGTGCGCGCCTGCGACCATATGGCGCTCTACAATTTCTATGTCGGCTCGGTGAAGAAGGACGCCAGGTTTCCCGACGGCATCGGGGTCGCCGACGTCAAGGCCTACAACACCGCCAACTACGCGCGTTCTTGCGAGGAGATCGCGCGGGTGCGCAAGCCCTAGCCGGTGCTCACCGTCTCGGGGCTGGACGCCTTCTACGGCTCCAGCCACGTCCTCTTCGGCATCGATCTGGGGGTCGGCGCCGGCGAAGTGGTGGTGCTGCTCGGCCGGAACGGGGCTGGGAAAACCACGACGCTGAAAAGCGTCATGGGTGTCCTGGACTCGCGCAGCGGCAGCATCCGCTTCAAAGGCGCTGAGATCGGCGCGCTGGAATCCGACGAAATCTGCCGTCGCGGAATGGGCTACGTGCCCGAGGATTGCCGCGTGTTCCGCGGACTCTCGGTGCTCGAGAACCTGGAGGCGGGCAGGCGCGCGCCGCGGCACGGGGCGGCCGGCGCGGAGGCGTGGGACGAGGAAAGAATTTTTCAGCTCTTTCCCGATCTGCGCACGTTTCAGTCGCGGCGCGCCGATTCGCTCTCCGGCGGCCAGCAGCGCATGCTCGCCATCGCACGGACGCTGATGGGAAACCCCAGTCTGCTTCTTCTCGACGAGCCTTCGGAAGGCCTTGCTCCGCTGGTCGTGCAGGACATCCTCGAGCAGCTCAGGAAGCTGAAGCAGACCGGTGTCACGATCCTGCTTTCCGAGCAGAACCTGAAGTTCTCGCTCCAGCTCGCCGACCGGGTGTACATCATCGAGAAAGGCACGATCAAGTACGAGGGTACGGCGCAAAGCCTCGCCGACGATCGGGCGACCCGCGAGGCTTACTTGATGGTGTAGCGCATTCAGCTCACCACGTTGCGCGGCGCGCCGCGCGCGAAGGCCTCGATGTTGTCGATCACCTGGTCGGCGAGCGCCTGCTGCGCCTGGCGGCCCGACCAGGCGATGTGCGGCGTGAGGATGAAGTTCGGCTGATCGAGCTCGAGGAGCGGGTTGCCGCTCTTCGGCGGCTCGACGCTCAGCACGTCGAAGCCGGCTCCCGCGATGGTTCCTTTTTGTAAGGCAGTTACTAGGGCATGTTCATCAACCAGGCCGCCGCGCGCGGTGTTGATGAGGAGCGCGCCGGGCTTCATTTTCGCGAGCTCGGCCGCGCCGATGAGGTTGCGCGTCTCGGCCGCGAGCGGCATGTGCAGCGAAATGACATCGGCCTTTTGAAAAACAATTTCCTTGGGCGTGAAATCGACTCCCGGTGCTCTTGGCGGGGCGTGATCGGCGAAAAGCACCTGCATGCCGAACGCGCGCGCGAGGCGCGCCACGCCCTGGCCGATTGAGCCTTCGCCGAAGATGCCGAGGGTGCTGCCGTGCAGGTCGAGCACCGGATGGTCGGAAAGACAAAAGCGCGTCGCCGATTGCCAGCGGCCGCGCTTCACGTCCTCGCGGTAGGCAAGCAGATTGCGGCGCAGCGCGAGGATGAGCGCGAACGTATGCTCGGGCACCGTGTGCTCGGCGTAGCCGCGCACGTTCGACACGACGATACCGCGCGCGCGGCACGCGGCGAGGTCGACGATGTCGGTGCCGGTCGCGGCCACGGCGATCATTTTCAGCCTCGGCAGGCGCGCGATCGTCTCGGCGCGCAGCGGCGTCTTGTTGATCACGGCGAGCGTCGCGTCCTGGAGAAGCCGCCCCGTCTCCTCGGGGCTCGGGATGCCCGTGTGCTCGTGCCATTGGTGCTCGAAGCGGGGCCGGCGGACGTCGGCCTCGAGCGAATCACGCTCGATGAAGACGATCGTTTCCATGAGCTAGAGCGGCGAGAAGGGCGCCGGCACGAGGAACACGCTTTCCTGGTGCACGAGGTAGGGGAGCAGCGTCGGGATGAACGCCTGCCATTCCTTGTCCTGCCCGAGCTTCGCGCGCTGGCCGCTGCGGTGGCCGAAATCCTCGTAGCCCCATAGGAATACGACCGAGTTCAGCGTCCCGGATTCCTGGGTCCAGCAACCGGCGAGCCGGGCGTAGCGGCTGATGATCGGCAGGCCGTTCTTTTCGTAGAACTTCAGGAACTCCGGCGCCTTGCCGGGGGGTACCTGGTAGGTGCGCATCTCGTAGATCATGGAGCCGCCTGGCGAGAAGTCATCAGTTGACGACATGCTAACATGCGCGCCGAGGAGGCCTTATGCGAAGTCCGACCGTCATGAAAGCCAAGTCGGAGGCGCTGGCCGACAGGCGCCGCAACAAAAAGCCCAAGCGCCGCGGCAAGAACGGGGGGCGCATTTCGCTGCACGAGCGGCGCGAGCGCATCCTGGACATGGCCGGCGAGTTCTTCGCCGAGTACGGACTCACTGCGCAGACGCGCGCGCTCGCCGAAGCCTGCGGCATCTCGCAGCGGCTGCTGTATCGCTGCTTCCCCAGCAAGGGAGCGCTCATCCAGGAGGTGTACCGGCGCGACATTGCCGGGCCGTTCAACGCCACCTGGCTGGCGCGGCTCGAGGACCGCAGCCGCCCGGTTTCCGAGCGGCTGAACGAGTTCTACCGCGAGTACTACGACACGGTGCTGGTTCGGCGGTGGCTGCGCCTTTTCCTGTACGCCTCGCTCGCCGAGATCGACATGGCGCCCACCTACATCGCCGAGGTGATCATGCGCATGCTCGAAGTCATCGTCGCGGAAGCGTGCGCCGAGCGCGGCGTGGAGCCGCCGGCGGACCCGGCGCGCCGGCACGAGCTCGGCTGGATGCTGCACGGAGCGGTGTCGCACCTCGCGATCCGGCGCCATATCTACGGCAACACCAATCCGACCGCGGTCGACGAGGTGCTCGCAATGCAAGTGAAACTCTTTCTCGCAGGCCTCGCCGAGGCGCTGCCCGCCAGGAGCCGTCAGGGGTCTCAAGTCGTCGATTGACGACTTATATTTGGGTTTGCTATCGTCGCGGCGCGCCGCCCCAGGCGCCCATCCAGGAGGAGTCATGAGTCAGCGTTCGTATCGCCGGCGCGAGTTTCTGAAGGCGTCCGCAGCCGCCACGCTCGCCGGAACCGGCGCGTTTTCCCTCGCGCGGCAAGCATTCGCCGCCGACCCGATCAACTTCTTCGCCTGGTCGGCGGGCGTCGACCAGGTGAAGAGCCATATCAGCGCCTTCGAGGCGAAGACGGGCCTCAAGGTCGCGTACAACAACGCCCCCTGGGCGCAGTACCGCGACACCCTGGTCACCAAGTTCGTCGGGCGGGCGCCGCTCGACGTGCTGTGGGTCTCCGACAGCTGGCTGCCCGAGTGGGCCGAAGCCGGCTGGCTCGCGCCGATCGACGGCTACCCGCAGCTCCTCAAGTACAACGCCGACGTGGACGACTTCAGCACCCAGTCGATGATGTACAAGGGCAAGCAGTACGGGCTGACCTATTACACCGACTACATGGGCTTCTTCTACGACGAAGACAAGCTGAAGAAGGCCGGCATCGGCGCGCCGCCCAAGACCTGGGACGAGGTCGTGCAGCAGTCGCTCAAGATCAAGAAGGCGGGCCTCGCCGAGTACCCGCTGATGCTCTCCATGGCGCGCGAGACCTGGCTCATCGAGTTCCTCTCGGCGATGGTGTTCTCGCACGGCGGGCGCTTCGTCGACGACTCCGGCGTCGCCGTGATGCAGGACAAGAAGCGCGGCGCGCACGCCGCGCTCTCCTGGATCGTCGAGGCGGTGAACAAGCACAAGATCGTTTCGCCGGCGTGCGTCGAGATCGGCGAGCTGAACGGCCTCAAGGCTTTCACCTCCGGCAACCACGCCTTCGCGCTCCTCGGCCGCTACCGCGTGCGCACGCTGAACGACCCCAAGCAGTCGCAGATCGCCGGCCGCGTGCGCCAGGCGTTGATGCCCGCCGGCCCCGGCGGCAGCCACGCGACGGTGGGCTGGAACCGCTTCTACGGGCTTACCTCGCAGGCCGCGGCCAACAAGGAAAAAGCGGCCAACGCGGTGAAGCTGATCGAGTGGTTCGGCGGCAAGGCGGACGGCAAGTACGCGTTCCAGAAGCTCATGTTCATGGACGTGGGCTCGGGCTTCGCCGTCAAGCCGCTGTTCAAGGATGCCGAGATCATCAAGGCCTACCAGCAGTACTCCGACATCGGGATGTACGAAAGACAGCAGGCGCTCGCCAAGAAGAAGGACGTCATCAGCCCGTGGTTCGGCGAATGGGACGAGGTGAACGGCACCGCCTGGCAGGCGGCCATCGTCGGCAAGAGCTCGGTGGACGACGCGCTCAGGAAGTCGGCGGACAGCTGGAACAAGCTGCGCAAGCAGGGCTGAGAACGCCCTCCCTCCCTGGGGCGTTCCGCGCCCCGGTGAGCCGCTACGACCAGATGAGCGCGCTCGGGCTTCTTGCCCCGATGCTCGTCGTGCTGCTGGTCGTAGCGGTCTTTCCGGTGCTGTACTCGTTCTGGGTGAGCCTGTTCGACCTCAAGCTCACCCGGCCGCACCGCGTGCCGTTCGTCTGGCTCGCGAACTACGCCACCGTCTTCCAGGATCCGCTCTTCTGGGCTTCGGTGTGGCGCACCACGTGGTTCACGGTGATCTCCGTGGCCGCGATCATGGTGATCGCGCTGCTCGCGGCGCTGCTTCTCAACGAGGAGTTCCGCGGGCGGCGATTCCTTTCGGCGGTGCTCCTCGTGCCGTGGGCAATCCCCTACGTCGCCAACGGCCTGATGTGGAAGTGGATCTACGACTCGGGCTACGGCGCGCTGAACGGGCTGCTCTTCCAGCTCGACTTCATCGACAAGTACATGGTCTGGCTCGGCGACTCGGAGAAGACGCTCGCGCTCATCGCGAACGCCTTCGTATGGAAGGAAGTGCCGCTCGCCACGATCCTCATCCTCGTCGGCCTGAAGTCCATCCCGGGCGACCTCTATAGCGCCGCGCGCGTCGACGGCGCGAACGTGTGGCGCCGCTTCGTGCACATCACGCTGCCCGCGCTGCGGCCGTCGTTCATGCTGGTGCTCATCTACGAGGCGATGATGGCGATCCGCCACTTCGACCTCTTCTTCATCCTCACCGAGGGCGGGCCGGCCGAGGCTTCGCATGTGCTCGCGTGGGAGGTGTACGTCGAGACGTTCCGCAAGCTCTCCTTCGGCACCGGCTCCGCGCTCGCCTACATCATGGCGATCCTCACCTTCCTCCTCGCCTTCGCGCTCATCCGCGCACTGGGGAAGAAACTTTGAAAAGGATTTTCCTTTTTTGCGCGTCGACGGTCTTTCTGGTCTACGTGCTCGCGCCGGTCGCCTGGCTCGTGTCCTCGTCGGTGCAGCAGGAGGCCGAGATCACCTCGCGGCCGCCGCACTGGATCCCGCGCGAGCCCACGCTCGAGAACTTCGAGGCGATCTTCGCCGCCAAGGAGAAGCAGGTCACCTACGAGACGCGCCGCCAGGGCGACCCGGCGACCGGGGGCTACATTCCCTCGACCGCGCGCAACCTCGTGCCGGCGATGTGGAACAGCCTCATCGTCGCGGTCGCGGTGGTCATCCTGAACCTGGTGGTGAGCGTGCCGGCCGCCTACGCGATGGCGAAGATCCGCTTCGTCGGGCGCTCGGCGTCGATCTACTTCATGCTCACGACGCGCGTCATCCCGGACATCGCGCTCGTGGTGCCGTTCTTTTTTTTCATCCACAAGCTCGGGCTGCTCGACCACCTCGGGTCGCTCGTCATCACCTATCTCGCGATCACCGTGCCCTTCGGCGTGTTCATCCTGGTGGGCTATTTCGAGTCGCTGCCCGACGAGCTCGACAAGGCGGCGCGCATCGACGGCTGCTCGCGGCTGCAGACGCTGCTGCGCGTGTACCTGCCGCTCGCCGTGCCCTCGCTCGTGGCGGTCGTGCTCTTCACGTTCCTCACGAGCTGGAACGAGTTCCTGCTCGCGCTCATGTTCACGCAGACGCCCGCCTCGCAGACCATGCCGATCATCGTCGCCGCGTTCACCTCGGACTTCACCATCAGCTTCTCGTTCATCAACGCGGCCGGCGTGCTCGCCGTGATTCCGCCGGTGATTCTCGCGGTGGTGTTCGAGCGCTACATCGTTTCGGGGCTCACCGCGGGCGCGGTGAAGGGCTGAAGGAGGCTCCATGGCAAGAATCCGGCTCGAATCGGCAGGCAAGCGCTATCCCAACGGCTTCGCCGCGCTCGAGAGCCTGTCGCTCGACATCCGCGACAAGGAGTTCGTCGTGCTGCTCGGCCCTTCGGGCTGCGGCAAGTCGACCACGCTGAACCTCGTGGCCGGGCTCGAGGAGCTCACCTCCGGGTCGCTTTACTTCGACGACGCGACGATGAACGCCGTGCCGGCGCACCGGCGCGACGTCGCCATGGTGTTCCAGAGCTACGCGCTCTACCCGCACAAGTCGGTGTACGAGAACATCGCGTTCGGGCTGCGCATGCGCGGCCACCCGGCCGGCGAGATCGAGAAGCGCGTGCGCGACGCCGCGCGGCGCCTCGAAATCGAGCCGCTGCTCGAGCGCCGCCCGCACCAGCTCTCGGGCGGGCAGCGCCAGCGCGTCGCGCTCGGCCGCGCGCTGGTGCGCCAGCCGGCGGTGTTCCTGATGGACGAGCCGCTCTCGAACCTCGACGCGGCGCTGCGCATCGCGATGCGCGCCGAGATCAAGCAGCTGCACCACACGATGCAGACCACCTTCGTCTACGTGACGCACGACCAGGCCGAGGCGCTCACGCTCGCCGACCGCATCGTGGTGATGCGCGACGGCGTGATCCAGCAGATCGGCAGCCCCGAGGCGATCTACGACCGTCCGCGCAACACCTTCGTGGCTTCCTTCCTCGGCAATCCGCCGATCAACTATCTGGAAGGGTTTTTGAGAGAAAAGGAAAATCAAATTTGCTTCGCGCGCGGCGCCCTCTCGTTGATCTTGCCGAGACAATATTCGGAGAGGCTGCGCGGCCAGGCTGGCCGGCCGGTAAAGCTCGGGCTGCGCGCCGAGGAAGTCGACGAGCACAGCGTGCCGCGCGCCGGCGAAACGCTGCACGGGCGCGTGTCCTCGGTGCTGCCGGTAGGCTCGGACCAGTATCTCGGCTTCGAGGTCGAAGGATCGCTGCTCTTCTTCCGCGTCGGCCGCGACCTGCGCCACAAGGAGGGCGAGCATGTCGCGCTCTCGGTGAACGTGAACCGCGCGCAGATCTTCGACGCCTCCACCGGCGAGAGCCTCCTCTGGGACGGCAGCGCATGAAGCCGGCTTCCTTCGCTTATCACCGGCCCCGCTCGCTCGGCGAGGCGCTCGCGCTTCTTGCCGAGCACGGCGCCGAGGCGAAGCCGCTCGCCGGCGGGCAGAGCCTCGGGCCGATGATGAACATGCGCCTCGCGCAGCCGGCGCGGCTCATCGATCTGAACGCGATCAAGGGTTTGGATTTCCTGAATGAAACGGAAAACGCAGTCGAGATCGGCGCGCTGACACGCCACCAAACCATTGCATCGTCTTCCCTCGTACGGGCCGCGTGCCCGCTGCTTGCCGAGGCGGCTCAGTCCATCGGCCACTACGCCATCCGCGCGCGCGGCACGCTCGGCGGCTCGCTCGCGCACGCGGATCCCGCCGCGCAATTGCCGCTCGTCGCCGCCACGCTCGGCGCCGAGATCGCGGTGGCCGGGCCGCGCGGCGAGCGGCGCATCGCGGCGCAGGATTTTTTCGTCTCGCTCATGACGACCGTGCTCGAGCCGGACGAGCTCATCGTCTCGGTAGGCTTTCCAAAAGCGGCGCCGCGCGAGGCGCATGCCTTCGTGCAGTTCAGCCGCCGGCGCGGCGATTTCGCGATGGCCGCGGTGGCCGTGAGCGTGCTTTTGGATGTTCAAAAACGCATCCAACGGCTCCGCCTGGGAATCGGCGGCGTCGAGGACAAGCCCGTGGTGCCCACCCGCCTTATCGAGCAAAGCGAGGGCAAGGTGCCGGAGCCCGCCGCACTCGCAGCGGCCGCCCGCGAGGCCGTTTCGCCGGCCGAGAATCCGCGCGTTCCGGCCGTTTATCGCCGTGAGCTCGTCGAAGTGCTTACCCGCAGGGCGTTGCAAAAATGCTTGAATTCGAACTGAACGTAAACGGCGAGCGCCATTCGGTGCGCGCCGAGCCGAGGAAGCTGCTTTCGGACGTGCTGCGCGAGGACTGCCGCCTCACCGGGACGCACGTGGGCTGCGAGCACGGCGTGTGCGGCGCCTGCACGGTGCTGATCGACGGGCAGCCGGCGCGCGCGTGCCTGCTCTACGCGGTGCAGATGCAGGACCACGAGATCACCACCATCGAGGCGATCGCCGCCGGGGGCAGGCCGGGCGCGCTGCAGCAGGCGCTGCACGAGGCGCACGGGCTGCAGTGCGGCTTCTGCACCGCCGGCATCGTGATGACTTTCGAGGCCTATCTCAAGGAAAACCCGCATCCAAGCGAGGAGGAGGTACGAGACGTGCTCTCGGGCAACCTTTGCCGGTGCACGGGCTATCAGAACATCGTGGCGGCAATTCTCAAGGCGGCGCATGCCAAAGCCTAGGTTCCGCCACATCGGCGCCGCGCTGCCGCGCAAGGAAGACCTGCGCCTGCTGACCGGACACGGGCGCTACGTCGACGACATCGAGATCCCGGGCGCGTTGCACGCGTGCTTTGTGCGATCTCCTCATCCGCACGCACGCATTGCGGGCATCGATACAAAAGCGGCACTGTCGATGCCTGGCGTGTTCGCAGTCTTCACAGGAAAAGATCTCGCGCAGTGGACCACGCCGCTGCGCATGGCGCCGCCGATCGAGGGCCTGCATCCGGTGGAGATGACGACGCTGCCGGTCGACAAGGTGCGCTTTCATGGCGACCCGGTCGCGTGCGTGATCGCCACCAGCCGCTACCTCGCCGAGGACGCGGCAGAGCAAGTCGAAGCGGATTACGAGGCGCTCCCCGCCGTGGCGGATTTCGACCAGGCGCTCGCTCCGGGCGCGCCGCTCGTCGACGAATCTGTTCCATCAAACCTGGTCTCCCGGCAGGCCTTCACTACCGGAGAAGTTGCGGCACGCAAGCGAGAGGCGCATCGCGTGGTCGAGTGCACGTTCTCGCAGCAGCGCATGACGCACTTGCCGGTCGAGACGCGCGGCTGCGCCGCCGTTTGGGACGAGGGACGGCGGCACCTCACGCTGCACATCGGCTCGCAGGTGCCGCACCCGCTGCGCACGCAGGTGGCGGCGCGCATGCGGCTCTCGGAGTCGCAGGTCACGATCTCGTCGCTCGACGTGGGCGGCGGCTTCGGCCAGAAGATCGCGCTCTACCGCGAAGAGCTCACCGTCGCCGCGGCGAGCCGGCAGCTCAAGCGCCCGGTGCGCTGGCGCGAAGACCGCATGGAGAACCTGCTCGCGGCGAGCCACGCGCGCGAGGACCGCTGCCGCACGCGCGCCGCGGTGACGAAGGAAGGCCGGCTCCTCGGCCTGGAGCTCCAGATCGAAGAGGATTTCGGCGCCTACTGCTTCTATCCGGCGAACTATCTCGCCCGCGTGGTGGCGATGATCCTCACCGGCCCCTACAAGGTGCGCGACTACGCCTTCGAGGTGAAAGTGGCGCTCACCAACAAGTGCGGCAACGGCCCGATGCGCGCGCCGATGGCGATCACGAGCTGGGTCATGGAAGGCACGATGGACGCGATCGCGCGCGAGCTCGCGCTCGATCCGCTCGAGGTGCGCCGCCTGAACATGGTCGAGCCGGGCGAGCTTCCCTACGCGATGCCGACGGGCGAAGTCATCGCCGACATCACGCCGCGCGAGACGCTGGAAGCGGCGGTGAAGGCGATCGACTACGCGGGCTTTCGCGCGCGCCAGGCGGCCGCGCGGCGCGAAGGGCGCTACCTCGGCCTCGGCTTGTGCTCGGTGGTCGAGTCGACGACCTACGGCTCGCGCTTCTACAAGGCGGCCGGGATTCCCGGCTCCGGGCACGAGGCCGCGTGGCTGCGTATCGAGCCGAGCGGCGCGGTGAACGCTTCGGTGGGGCTTGGCCCGACCGGCCAGGGCTACGAAACGGCGTTCGCGCAGGTGGTCGCGGAGGGGCTCGGCGTCGAGCCCGCGAGCGTGCGCGTGCATATGGGCAATACGGACGTCGCGCCCTACGGCATGGGCAGCCGCGGCGCGCGCGGCGGCACCGCGGGCAGCGCGACATTGTTCCTTTGCGCGCGCGACGCGAACGAGAAGGTGCTCGCCATCGCGGCGAAGATGCTGGGCTTCGATTCGCCCGAAGGGCTGCGCATGGTGGACGGCAGGGTGGAGCGCGAAGTCCTGGGCGAGCGCATCGAAACCGGCATCGCGCTGGCGCAGATTGCGCGTACCGCGTACCTGGACCCGACGGCGCTGCCCGCCGGCATGGCGCCGGGACTGGATTTCTCCAAGACCTACGATCCGCCGCCGATGACCTACTCGAACGCCGCGCACGCCTGCGAGGTCGAGCTCGACCCGGAGACCGGCGCGCTGCGCATCCTGCGCTATTTCGTCGCCGAGGACTGCGGCACGGTGCTCAATCCGTTCGTCGTCGAGGGCCAGCAGCACGGCGCGATCGCCATGGGGCTCTCCGGCGCGCTGCTCGAGCACATGCGCTACGACGAGCACGCGCAGAACATCACCGGCTCGCTCGCGGACTACCTGGTGGCCACCGCGACCGACCTGCCGCGCTTCGAGATCCTCGCCATGCACACGCCGAGCCGCGGCAATCCGGTCGGCACCAAGGGCATGGCCGAAGGCGGCGTCATGGGCTCGATCGGCGCCATCGCCAACGCGGTGAACGACGCGCTCGCGCCCTTCGGCGTCATCGCGGATCGCCAGCCGCTCAGCCCGGATTACCTGCGCTCGCTCCTTCGCTCGAAGTAGGCGCAGGGCATTGCGTTGCCGCCCAGGCGGCAAGCGAACGGTAGAGCTCGCCCGCGCGCCGCTCCCCGGGAATCCATGCGAGGAGCGATCGTCCCTGCAGGCAATGCTGGAAGGCGGTGACGAGCTGCGCTTTCGGCGTCATCGCCACGAAGCCCTCTTTCTCCAGCGGCTGCGCCGCACGCCGGTTCGCCACGGCATCGATCGCGAGGTGCTCCGCGGCGAGCGGATCGGCGGGCCCGACGCGCGCGGCGATCTGCGCCGCGGTCGCGCCGCTGCCGAGCACCCAGCGCGGCAGATCGACGAGATCGGAGCCGCGGATGAGCTCCGCGAGATCGCGCCAGAAGTTGTAGTCGGCCGGCCGCAACGCCGGATAGAGCGCGTCCTGCAGGATTTCGCGCTGCCGGAAGCCCGCCGCGCTTTGCGCGACGAGCGACGCGGGCAGCAGCTTCGCGGCTTCGAGACGCTTGCGGCCGAGCTTCGCATCCATCAGCCAGACGTAACGCGGCGCGCTCGGCTCGGCGTAAAAGGAAGCGCTGATGCGGCGCGGAAAATCGTCGATCACCGGCAGCGATTGCCGGGTCAGCTCGCGCAATGCGCCGGCGTCGGCCATGAATTGCGCGGCAAGCGCGCCGGGTCCGGCGATACCAAGACGCGAAAGTTCTTTTGCGATTCCTTCCGCTTTCCAAAGCCGGGAAAACTGCTCCTCGGATATTCTTGCCAGGCCGCCGCGGCTGCCGACGAGAATCCAGTCGAGATTCACGCCCGACCAGAGCGAGCAATCCTCGAACGCATCGCAGAAAGCGCGGATGACGGCGAGCGCGTCGGATTCGAGAAGCAGGTGCGCCGGCAGCCAGTAGGTCGCGAGCCCGCCGGGATTCAGGCGGTCCTTCATGAGCTCGAAATATTCGCGCGTGTAGAGCGCGCTCACCCCGGCCATCTTCGGCGGCGGCGGCTCGCCGGTGATGAGGTCGTAGCGCCGCCCGGTCTGCTGCATATAGAAGCGGCCATCCTCGACGTGCACCTTCACGCGCGGATCGCGCAGCGGGTGCCGCCCGGCGTCCGGATGGACGATGTCGCTCATCTCGAGGATGTCGCGCGACACGTCGACGACGTCGATCTCGCGCACCTCGGGCAGATCCGTGATCGCGCTCGCGGTGGCGCCGACGCCGAAGCAGATGACAAGCACGCGCTCGATCTTCGGATGCAGCGCCGCCGGCAGGTAGGCGAAGAGCTTCATGTAGCGCTGCGCGCCGATGGCGGTGGAGGCCATCGAATACGAATTGGTCGCCAACCGGTAGAAGAGCGGCGCGCCGAGAAAGTCGTGCGCCAGGTAGAAAACGGTTTCGGAGATGCCCTCGCGCGCGGCGACGAGGCGCCCGCCGAAGTGCTTCTCCATGCTGCGATGGATGCCGCCCGACATCGTGCCGAACGGGAATACCGCCAGGACGAGCGCCGCGGCCAGCGCCGGGCGCGCCGCGCGCCATCCGCTCAAACGAGCAGGGATAAGAAGGGCGGTCGCGCCATAGAGGAACGCAAGGAGAAAGAAAGACCGCTCCATGCCGAGCGCCGGAAGAAGGACGAACGCCGCGGCGAGCGAGCCGAGCATCGCGCCGAGCGTATTGGCGAGCGTGAGCACGCCCGTCGTCGCGCCCGCCTCGCCGATGCGCTGGCGCAGCTCTCCGCCGAGAGCGGTGAAGAGAGCTCCGGAGAGGATCGCCGCCGGCGCCATGAGGAAAAGCGACAGCAGCACGGCGAAGAGCGCGAAGTGGCTCTGGATCGGCGCGAGAAACCGCGCCAGCGGATTGAACGCGGCATAAGTGACGACGACCGTCGCCGCCGCGGCGGCGGCCACGGCCTTCGCCGCGCCTGCGCCGAGCTGCCCGCGGCGCGAGAGATAGGACGCCGCGATGCCGCCGAGCCCGATTCCGCCGAGCACCACCGCGAGCATCACGGCGAAAATCAGCGTGGTGCCGTCCGCGAAAAGCAGCAGAAAACGGAACCACACCACTTCCAGCGCGAGAAGAACGGCCCCTGCCAGGAAGGCTGCAACGAGGATGCGTTTGCTTTCTTTCACTCGGAACCGCTGCTCCGCGTCCCTTTCCAAAGTGGATTCTTGAGACATGCGCCAGGCGATCGCGGCAGCGCAAAGGCTGCACCCGGCGGCGAAGAGCCCGCTATTGCGCAGCCCAAGCGCAGGAACGAGCCATAGCTCCGCGAGCAGCGTTCCGGCCACTGCGCCGAGCGTGTTGAAGCCGTAAAGCTGCCCGAGAGCGAAGCCGTAGTTGCCGGTGAGCGACTCCAGCGGCTTGGCGAGAAGCGGCAGCGTCGTGCCGAGCGCCGTCGCGGGAATCACCATGAGCAGGAAGGCAATCGCGAGCTTCACCGCGGTGAGCGCTGCCGGCGCTTCGAGAAGCGGCGCGAGAACCGGGCGGAACGCGACCGAGAAGAACGGAAAGCCGGCAACCAGCAGCGCGCCCGAGAGCGCCGCGATCGCCTCCATCGCGGCGTAGGTGCGCACCGGATTGCGCGAACGCCGCGAGAGCGGGACGGCGGCGGCGTTGCCGAGCGCGAGCCCGGCCATGAAGGCGCCGGCGACGAGCGCCGCCGACCAGACGCTGTTGCCGACGAGGAGGCCGGCCTGGCTGAACCACACGTTCTCGAAGACGAGCGCCCCGACGCCGGAGAGAAAAAACATCGCGGTGATCGCGCGGTTCATCGGGTTTCTTAAACTGCCACCTCGGCAGCGCATTTGCCAGGCTGGCGCGCATTATCACTGCTACAATGCGTGCCTCGTTCGAGCTGGCTGCGGCCGGCTTTTTTATTTTCTGGAATCCCTGTGATCGTCGCCTCCGGCATTTCCATGCAGTTCGGGGCCAAGCCCCTTTTCGAAAACGTCTCCGTGAAGTTCGGCGGCGGCAACCGCTACGGGCTGATCGGCGCCAACGGCTGCGGCAAATCCACCTTCATGAAGATCCTCGGCGGCGACCTCGAGCCCAGCGCCGGCACGGTGGCGATCGACTCGAACGAGCGCGTGGGCAAGCTGCGGCAGGACCAATTCGCGTACGAGGACGAGCGCGTGCTCGACGTCGTGCTGATGGGCCACGCGGAAATGTGGGAGGCGATGCGCGCGCGCGACGCGATCTACGCGGACCCCGATTCGGACGACGAGGCGTTCATGCGCGCCGCCGAGTTCGAGGCCAAATACGCCGAGTACGGCGGCTACACCGCGGAGGCGCGCGCGGGCGCGCTGCTGCTCGGCCTGGGCGTCCCGGCCTCGCAGCACAACGGGCCGATGAGCGCGGTGGCTCCGGGGTGGAAGCTGCGCGTGCTGCTCGCGCAGGCGCTTTTCGGCGAGCCCGACATCCTGCTGCTCGACGAGCCGACCAACAACCTCGACATCCACAGCATCCGCTGGCTGGAGGACGTGCTGAACAGCCGCTCGAGCACGATGGTGATCATCTCGCACGACCGCCATTTCCTCTCGAGCGTGTGCACCCACATGGCCGACGTCGACTACGGCAACATCCGCGTCTACCCGGGCAGCTACGACGACTACATGGAAGCGGCCACCCTTGCGAAGCAGCAGCAGCAGAACGCCAACGCGCGCGCCAAGGAGCGCATCGCCGATCTCGAGGACTTCGTGCGCCGCTTCCGCGCGCATAAGGCGAAGGCGCGCCAGGCGACCTCGCGCATGAAGCAGATCGAGAAGCTCAAGGTCGAGGACGTGAAGCCCTCGAGCCGCCAGTACCCCTTCGTCCGCTTCCTCGTCGACGAGAAGGAGAAGCTGCATCGCCTCGCGCTCGAGGCGAAGGGCCTGTCGAAGAGTTACGAAAAGCGGCTTTTCCATGGAGTGGATCTGGCCATCGAGGCCGGCGAGAAAGTGGCGATCATCGGGCCGAACGGCGTGGGCAAGAGCACGCTGCTGCGCTGCCTGTTCAAAGGCGAGGGCGGGCGCGTGAAATGGGCCGAAAAGGCGCGTCCCGCGTACTGGCCGCAGGATCCGACCGAGGAGTTCACCGCCGACGAGCCGCTCACCGAGTGGCTGGGCCGCTGGCGGCGCAAGGATCGCGGCCCGGATGGCGGTGCCGCAGGCCCCAGCGACCAGATCGTGCGCGCCACCCTCGGGCAGCTGCTCTTTACGGGCGACGATGCGATGAAATCGGTGCAGGTCATCTCCGGCGGCGAGGGCCAGCGCATGATCATCGGCAAGCTGGTGCTGTCGATGCCCAACGTGATGCTGCTCGACGAGCCGACCAACCACCTCGACATGGAAGCGATCGAGTCGCTCAACACCGCGCTCGACAAATACACCGGCACGCTGATCTTCGTGTCGCACGACCGCGAGTTCGTGTCCTCGCTCGCCACGCGCGTCATCGAGCTCAAGCCCGGCGAAGCGGGCGCACCGGCGAGCGTCGTGGACTACCGCGGCGGCTACGAGGAATACCTCGCGCGCGCCGGCGAGGCGCTCGTCGAGGCCTGATGAAAGCTTGATACCGGATCGCTGCGCCCATACCTAGAGGCTTATGCCGACCTTCCGCAAGTTGCAGCAAGTCGTTGCCTCGGTCCCGGCCTCCGACGGCGCGGGCGTGAAACTGCGGCGCAGCCTGGGCTCGAGCCCGTACGCGCGCCTCGATCCGTTCCTGATGCTGGACGAGTTCTTCTCCGACGACCCGAACGACTACCTCGCCGGCTTCCCCGCGCATCCGCACCGCGGCTTCGAGACGGTCACCTACATGCTCGACGGCCACATGCGCCACGAGGACAACCACGGCAATACCGGCGACCTCGGGCCGGGCGACGTGCAATGGATGCGCGCGGCGCGCGGCATCATCCACTCGGAGATGCCGCAGCAGACCGAGGGCCGCATGCGCGGGTTCCAGCTGTGGCTGAACCTGCCGGCGCAGGAAAAGATGAGCCCCGCCGCATATCGGGACATCGCGTCGAGCCAGATTCCCGTGGTCAATAACGTGAAAATCATCGCTGGAAAACTGGGCGACGTCACGGGCCCGATCTACGGCGGTAGCACCGATCCGTATTACTTCGACGTGCAGCTTGCGCCGGGCGCGGTGTTCGAGTGCGCGCTTCCGGCAAGCCATAACGCCTTCGCCTATGCGTACGAGGGCGAGGCGCTCGTCGGCGAGGAGCGCAAGGCGCTTGCGCACCGCAGCGCCGGGCTGTTGTCTGAAGGCGACAGCGTGCGTATCGAGGGCGGTGCCGAAGGTGCACGGCTCCTGCTGCTTGCCGGAAAGCCGCTCGGCGAGCCGGTCGTGCAGTACGGTCCGTTCGTGATGAATAGCGGCGAGGAGATCGAGCAGGCGATCGCCGACTACCAGTCGGGCGCTTTTGCGCGCGAGGGGATCGGGCGGATCAAAGTCGCCACGCCACAGTGAGCTTTTCCACGGCCGGGCTGTAAAAGTCTGTACGGCACGACTTGTTCCTCGCCCCCTGCCCGGCGCGGGCGCATTCTGAAGCCATGAGTTACGAGCAAGGGCTTGAGCGGCTCGAGGCGGATCTGGAGGCAAGCGTCGCGGCGGTCTTCCGGCGCTACCCCCCGCTTTGCGGCTTTTCGCTGAGCCGCGAGCTCGATGTCGAGGAGCTCGCCTGCCATCCTGCGCTCGACCGGCGGCGCGCGCGGGTGATCGCCGAGGACATCGTGCGCGCGCTCTCCGAGCTGGTGGACGAGGAGCCCGAGGCGGCCGAGCTGATCCGCGGCCGCACTTTCGCCCGCGCGCTGCACTGATCTTCGGGCGCCGGGCGTTGTATCCTCCGGTCAGTCGCTCCGGAGCTGCCCATGAAAATCTCCATGTACCAGGCGAGCGCGCCGCGCTTCGCCAACACGCTTCGCAACCTTTCCGTGATCCTCGACAGGGCGCAGGCGCACGCCGAGGCGAAGAAAATGGATTCCTCGGTGTTCTGCGGCTGCCGGCTGATCGCCGATATGTTTCCGCTATCCCGCCAGGTGCAGGTGGCGTGCGACACAGCCAAGGGGGCAGTGGCGCGGCTCGCGGGTGTGGATATCCCGCGCCATGAGGACCTGGAGCAGACGCTCGAGCAGCTGAAGCAGCGCATTGCCAAGACCATCGATTTCATTCTTTCGGTGAAGCCCGAAAGCATCGATGGCAGCGAGGACAAAGAGGTAAAGCTGAAGCTCGGCGGCAAGGACACCACGTTCAGCGGCATCCAGTACCTCCTCGGCCATGCCTATCCCAATTTCTATTTCCACGTCACCACGGCGTACAATATCCTGCGCGCCAACGGCGTGGAAATCGGGAAACGCGATTACATCGGCGCGCCCTAGCGCACGTCCAGGCGGTCGCGCACCTCGCGGCACGGCGATTGCTGGTGCAGAGCACAAACTTCACCCGAGGGACACTCATGGAATACGCTCAGATGAACGAGGCGCCGAGCACCGTGCAGGAAATGAGAGCGGGCACCGACAGGCGCCGCAAGGTGCGCGAGGCCGTCGACGAATACTGGAGCACTGCCGCCGAGCGGGCGCGCGAAGCCGCCGCTTACGCCGACCGGCAGGTGCACCACAATCCCTGGACCGCCGTGGGCATCGGCTTCGGCGTGGGCATGGTCTTCGGCGCCCTGGTGGCGATGCTCGCCAGCTCGCAGCGCAGCACCATGGACCGCCTGCTGTAGTTTCGCCGGCCGCATCCTCCGTTCGCTTACCATCGGGCGCACGGAGGAGGCGACATGGACGGAAAGATCGGTCTCGAAGAGCATTTCGCGATCGCGGAGACGCTGGAGGACTCGAAAGGCTTTGTAGGCGACTCGGTATGGCCGGAGCTCGAGTCGCGGCTCCTGGACATCCAGGAGAAGCGCTTGCGGCTCATGGACGCCCACGGCATGGAGCTCATGCTGCTGTCGCTCAACGCGCCGGCGGTGCAGGGCATCCCCGACCCCAAGCGGGCCGCGGAGATCGCGCGGCGTGCGAACGATTTTCTGGCGCGCGAGGTCGCAAAGCGCCCCACCCGCTTCCAGGGTCTCGCGGCGCTCGCGATGCAGGACCCCGACGAGGCGACGCGCGAGCTGCGCCGCTGCGTCAAGGAGCTGGGCTTCCGCGGAGCGCTGGTGAACGGCTTCTCCCAGATACGCGATCCCGACTCGATGGTCTACCTCGACGACGCGCGCTACCGCGGCTTCTGGGCGGAGCTCGAGAAGCTCGACGTTCCCTTTTACCTGCACCCGCGCAACCCGCTGCCGAGCGCCGCGCAGATCTACGAGGGCCATCCCTGGCTGCTCGGGCCGACCTGGGCATTCGGCCAGGAAACCGCGGTGCATGCGCTGCGGCTCATGGCTTCAGGGCTCTTCGACGCGCATCCGCGCATCCAGATCATCCTCGGCCACATGGGAGAGGGCCTGCCCTACAGCATCTGGCGCGTCGACAACCGCAACGCCTGGACCCAGCAGCCGCCGCGCTATCCGGCGAAGCGCAAGCTCGGCGAGTACTTCCGCGAGAATTTCTATGTCACCACGTCGGGCAACTTCCGCACGCAGACGCTGATCGACGCGATCCTCGAGCTCGGCGCCGACCGCATCATGTTCTCGACCGACTGGCCGTTCGAGAACATCGACCATGCGGCGCTGTGGTTCGACGCGGCGGCGATCGCCGAGGCCGACCGGGCGAAGATCGGCCGCGGCAACGCCGTGCGGCTTTTCAAGCTCTAGCGCTGCTGCCTGAAGGGGGCGCCGAGCTCGGCGCATTGCTCGCGGGCGTATTCCGCGCCGATGACCCCGAAATCGTCCGGGCCGTTGTTCACGGCGACGATTTTCTCGTTGCGCAGGAAGAACGTCATCGGATAGAAGCCCTCGTAGGCGCCGCTGCGGTTCTTGTCGTTCACCCACGCGCACACCGCCCAGCCGTACTGCCGCGTGCGCACGCCGGTGTCCTTCTGGTAGAGGGTTTTCGGCTCGGTGCGGAACTCGACGATCGCGTTCTTCGGATCGGTGAGGCGGATGCCGAGGTAGCTGCGGATCTCCTCGCGCCAGTGCGTGGGCTTGGGACCGTAGTCGACCGATTCGGTCTCCGAGCGCCGCACCGTGGTGTCGCAGCCCGCGAGGCCCAGGACAAAGAGCAGGACGATTGCCTTTCGAATCATGCGTGAGGTTCCTTGTTGCATAGATTCTAGAATAACGGAAATGCGCGCACAGATCCGCTGCACCGCCGCGCGCCGCGCGCCCAGAAGCGCGAGATCTTCAACGTCTTGAAAGCGAGCCATGCCGATACCGCGCCGAGCAGGTAATCGGTGACGAGCGTCACGGGCTCGGAGATCATCGCGGCGCGAGCCGGCGCTTGTGCCAGAGGCCGACGGCGATGACGAACAACGCCAGCCCCCAGTGGAAAAAGATCGGGATCACCGGTGCGTCCGGCTTGAGCGCCATCTGGATCGGGAAACGCAGCAGCATGGCGGCAAGGTAAATCCCGCCGAACCAGAGCCAATGCACGGCGAAAAACCGGCGTGGCTGCACGAAGAAGCCGCGTCCGCGGGTGAAATCCAGGCATATCGTCGCCATCAGGACGATGAGAAAAAGCTGGGACGGGGACAGGTATTCGTACGGCAGGGCCCCGAGTACCAGCGATCCATCGGCGGCAGCCATTCCACGCCGAGGAACGCGACCAGTGCCTGCCCTGCGACGCGCGCCACGAACAGAGCGAGAAGCGCCCATAGCAAGGCGCTCATTTCTCTCCGAAGAACATTCTCTTGTAGTGCCGGTACCACTCGCTCTGGAACAGCTCCTCCCGGTCGTACTTGCGCTTGAGCTTGAGGAACTCGGGAAACTGCGGGTAGCAGGCGAGCACCTGGCGCTGCAGGGGGTAGCGGTTGTACGTGGGATAGTAGCCGCCGCCGTGACGCAGGCCGATGTCCACGAGGCGGCGCAGGGCGTCTGCGCCGCGGATCACGCCCCCGGTGGTGTGCTCGATATGCAGGTTGAAGACCACGCAGGCGTAGGGCTTTTTCGCCCAGGCGAGGAAGCTCTCGCGATCCGGTTCGATGAGCCGAACGGTGCCGTAGATGATGTTGACGTTGTCGCGGCGCGCGTAGGTGCGCACTTCGTCCATGAAGCGCTCGAGCGCCGCTCGCTCGCAGTAGATCTCGGTGATCGCCTCGGTCGCCTTGTTCGGCGCGCCCATCTTGCGGTCGAGCACCTTGTGGTAGTCGTCCGGATAGACGCTCATCTGCTGCTCGTCGGACCAGTAGACCTGCCCGTTCGTGGACTGGTAATAGCGCGCGTACCGCTTGAACGCCTCCGACTTGTCGGTATGCGCGAGGTAGAGCAGCTCCGTCCACTCCTCCTCGGGCAGCTCGCGCTGCAGCGCGGGCAGCGGCGTCGCGTCGTCCACCGGGCGGTAGCAGGAAAACACCCCTTTGCGCAGGAAATCCTCGGACTTCTCGTCGATCGCGTACTGAAAGTCGCCGTACAGATAGCCGTCGCGGATGCGCTCGGCAAACGCCTGCGGCAGCCCGTCGATGTCGCGCACCTCGACTACGCGCTCGAGCTTGCGCCGCGGCACGAGCCGCAGCTTCGCCGAGTAGACGAAGCCGAACAGGCCGTAGCCGCCGATCGCGAGGCGGAAGAGCTCCTCGTTTTCGCTGCGGCTGCAGTTGAGCAGGTTGCCGCGCGCGGTGAGGAGCTTGAACGACTCGACGTCGTTGATGAACGGCGGCATCGAAAGGCCGCGGCCGTGGATATTGGCCGCGAGGCAGCCGCCGATGGTGAGGCGGTCCGCGCCCGTCTGCTTCTGGGCGAATGCCCAGGCCTTGTCGAGGCCGCGCTGCGCGACGTGCAGGTGCTCGAGAATATCCGGCCACTCGACTCCGGACTCGACCTCGAGCAGGCCGCGCTCGGTGTCGAAATCGAGCACGCGCTTGAGCTTGCGCGTGTCGAGCATCACGGCGTCGGCGCAGAACTGCTGGCCGCCCATGGCGTGGCGCGCCCCCGAGATGCATGCCGGGCGCTCTTCCTTGCGGGCGGCGGCGAGCGCCGCGCGCACCTCCTCGAGGGTCTGCGGCGCGACGATGCGGTACACCCGCGCCGAGTTGAGCTGCGAGTGGACGTCGTTGACGAGGATGGTGCCGGGAGCCGGCTTGGCCTTCTTCGGCTGCGGCCAAGCCTTTCCCGGCCAGGCGGCCGCCAGGGCAGCGAGGCGCAACAGATCGCGGCGCGTGGTCACGCGCGCGATTCTACTGGGCGGCTATTCCCCGGCGCCTATTCCGAGCGCTTGATGTCGATCGGCAGCGTGCCCGGCGGCAGGTCGTCGTGCCGCAGGCCGCGGTGAGGGTTCTCGCTGAGGGGCTGGACCGCGGGCGCGGAGGCGTTCTTTTTCGGGCGTCCCGGCCGGTGGGTGACCTGGAAGATCTTCACCGGCGGCACCGCAGGCGGGCACTCCAGGAACTTGCAATCGGATTCCGTCGGTACGCTGAGCAGCGCGCCGAGGCGCTTGCCGTTGAGCATGACCGTGTAACGAAGCATGTGCGCCGAACCCAGGGCGGGCTGCGCCACGATGTCGTACTTGCCGATTTTGAAATTCCTGCGCTCGACTGCGGGAAGAGCCATGAAAGTCCTCTGCGGATGAAGGGGCGAAGCAGAGGACTGCGGCACGTCGGATCCCCAAGCTTCGAAGCCAGACATTCTATAACTTGTTGAAGCAAAAGGCTAGTGTCAGCCCTACTTCAGCGTCTTGAACATCCCGGACAGGTCCACTTCGTCGAGCTTTACCGCGGCCTTGGACGCTGCCTCCAGGGCCGCCTTGACCTTGGGCGTTTCGCGCGAGGCCGCGTCGAAAGCCTCGGCGAGACGGAAGCACATCGTGGCGAGCGCCTTGGGGTCGGGCTTCTTCTGCTCGGGGCTGGAAGGCGCGCTGTAGATGCGGCAGGCCATGCCCACGAAGATCTCGCGTGCCAGCTCGAGGTTCGGGTCGCTGTAGCCTTGGGATTGCTTTTCGGAGCTGCTCATGGCGCCGAGCGTAGCGGTCTCGCCGGGCGCTTGGCAAGCACGAAGAACACCGAACCGAGACCTGCGAGCAAAGCGAGCGCGGTAAAGCCCGCGCGGTAGTTGCCGGTCAGGTCGGCGGCCATGCCGGCGATCATCGGCCCGCCGACCTGGCCGATGACGATGATCATCAGCGACAGGCCCATGATCATGCCGATGGCGCTGCGCCCGAAGTAGTCGGCGCGGATCGCCTGCATGAACGGCCCGCGCAGCCCCCAGCCGACCCCGTGCAGCGCCGCGAAGGCCACGAGCCAGGCGAGATTCGTGGCGTAGGTGAGCGCGAGCAGCCCGAGCATGTGCATCAGCATGCATGCGGCCGCGATGAGGCGCTTTTCGTAGCGATCGCCGATCGTCCAGCCGATCACGATGCCGCCGACCTGGCACACGGTGAGCAGCGTGATGATGGTCGCGGCGGCGCTCACGCTGTAGCCGAGCGCTTCCTTCATGTGCGGGATCGCGTGCACGCTCACCGCGCCGACGACGAAGAGCGCGAAACCGTGGCCGAGCGAAAGCAGCCAGAACGCCGGGGTGCGCACCGCCTCGCGCGAGGTGAAGTCGCCGTTGGCGTCGTCTCTGGCGGGTTTCGGCTCGTGCCGCGCGCCCGGCCGGTGCGCGAAGCCGTCCACCGTTTCTCCCTGGTCCTCCGGCCGCCGGCGCATCACCAGGGAGAGCGGGAAGCCGGCGAGGATCGCGAACACCCCGGAGGCGAACGCGGTGGCGCGCCAGCCGTACTGGACCATCGACCAGCCGACCACCGGGACGAAAATGCCGCCGAGCGCCATGCCGAGGGACATCGCGGAAAGCGCGCGCGCCCGCTTGCGCTCGAACCAGTTGATGAGCGCGACGTTGAGCGGGAAAAATCCGCACAGGCTCGAGCCGAGCGCCACCAGGATGAACGCGCCGTAGAACTCGAGCAGCGTGTCGATCCGGCTGAGCAGCATGAAGCCCGTGCCGAACAGCAGCACGCCGAAGCGGATCACCCACTGCGGGCCGAAGCGGTCCATGATCCAGCCGAGAATCGGCCCGAGGATCGCCGCCTCCATCTGCTGCATGGCGGCCGCGCCGGAGAGCTCGGTCTTGTTCCAGCCGCGATCCTCCTGCAGCAGCGCCACGTAGCCGCCGAACGCATGGTGCAGCATTCCCGCTTGCAGGAACTGCAGCCCGCAGCCCGCCGCGACCATTTTCCAGCCGTAGAAAAGCCTTGCTATTTGAGATCCGTCAAAATTCAGCGAGCGGGGAGCGCGCGCATACGCAACTATAGTCTGTAGGTGGTATCGTGACGCTGTGGACAAGGGGGGTCCCAGGAGGGGAGAGGCCGAAGCTCGGCTGCGCGCGGTATTCCGGCGCCGCCCCGAGCTGCACCGGTTCGTCATTCAGGACAAGTCCGGGCTCGCGGATCACATCGACCGCGCGGCGCTCGAGGGCGAGCTGTTCATCACGCAGATCACGCTGTATCCGCGTCACGGAACCAAGCAGTACGACGAGGTGTATGCCGACATCGCGCGCGCGGTGACCCAGCTCGTCGACGAGCGCCCCGAAGCGCTCGCCGAGCTGCGCGGCAAGACTTTCGTCCGCGCGCTGCACTGAACGGAATTTCTTGCAGTTTCGCGCGGGCTTAGCGCCATTCCCGGCGGGCGGGCCCGGAACTTGCGGCTTGCCCCTCGTGAAACTAGTCGAGCTGGGCAGCCTGAATCAGGACCTGCCCCACATCGAAGAGGATCTGGCGGTGCGCGTCGAAGCGATCTTCGAGCGTTGCCCGTCGCTCCAGGGCTTTTCCATCCAGGATGCGGCGGGCCTTCCGAAGAACCTGCAGGCGGCGGCGCTAGAGGGTCTGGTCGTCACCGACATCGGCATTTATCCGGAGCTCGAGCCGGCGCTCACCGAGCGCGTCTACGACGAGATCGCCGTGGCGCTCCTGGACTTCATCTGCACGCGCCCCGACGCGCGCGGGGTCCTGAACGGGCGCACGTTCGTCCGCAATCTGCACTAAAAATCACAAACTCTGACGACCCGTCGCTCATCAGCGACAGGCAGCGCCCTGCTCCGCCCGGACCCCGGTGGGCGCCCGCTCTATGAAAAACGCCGGCGCTACGCTAAGGCGATGAAAAAAGCGCTGCCGGCGCCGATCGAGTCGCTCTTCGCGCGCTATCCGAGCCTCTCCGGATTCTCGGTGCGCGGGCTTGCCGACGTGCCCGACAACTGTGCGCGCAGCGGCGACGCAGCCGAGCTTTTCGTCTCCGACGTCGGCGTTTCGCTTTCGCTTACGCGCGAGCACTACGGCGAGATGTTCCAGGAGATCACCGCGACGCTCGCGGAGCTGCTGGCCGAGAAGCCCGACGCTTGCGAGGAGCTGCGCGGGCGGACTTTCGCGCGCATCCTGCACTGACGGGCCCGTATTTTTACGGGCCCGTATTTTTCCCCGCTAGGGGTTTTGGTGTAGTGGCCTAGGGTATTTCCTTATTGGAGTTTTCACTACACGCCGGTAACGTCGCCTCCTACACGGATCACCCGTTCCAGAGGCACGCACCAGTGAAGACTTTCGAATTCAAGCCCGGCCTTCCCGAAACGCTTCTCGGCAGGCTCGAGGCGGACGTCGATGCGAAAATCAAGGCCCTTTTTGCGCGCTGCCCGGCGCTTTGCGGCTTCTCGGTCCGCGACCGGGCCGGCCTGCCGAAGGACATGGACAAGAACCGCATCCCGGACGCGGACCTCTTCGTCACCGAGATCGGCATCTTCCCCAAGCTCGACGACGAGCAGTACAGCGAGATCTACGACGAGATCACGCTCGCGATCTCGGACCTCGTGTACGAGCAGCCGCACGCCTACGATTACCTGCGCGGCCGCACTTTCGCGCGCACCCTGCACTGACAAGGTAGGCGGCATCGTCCTATGCTTGGACGATGCCGGCGAACCTCTCCCCGGAGTACAAGAAGGCCGAGCAGGCGTACCGCGCCGCGCGCGAGCCGCGCGCGCGCCTCGAGGCTCTGAAGGAGATGCTGCGCTCGATCCCGAAGCACAAGGGAACCGAGCACCTTCAGGCCGACATCAAGTCGCGCATCAAGCAGCTCACCGACGAGCTCGCCGGGCCCAAGAAGGCCGGCGCGCGCGCCGCGCAGTTCTCGGTGCGCCGCGAGGGCGCCGCCCAGGTGTGCCTGGTCGGACCGCCGAACGCCGGCAAATCGAGCCTGCACGCCGCGCTGACCGGCTCGCACAGCGAGGCGGGACCGTTTCCCTATACCACGCAGAGCGCCGTGCCCGGAATGCTGCCTTTCGAAGACATCGCGTTTCAGCTGATCGACCTGCCGCCGGTGTCGCGAGAGCACATGGAGGCCGGGTTGATGGGTGTGCTGCAGGCGGCGGACGCCGCGTGGCTGGTCGTCGATCTCTCCGATCCTGCGTGCACGGAGCAGGTCATCGCGATCCGCGAGGAGCTCGCGCGGCGCAAGATCGTGCTCGACGAGAGCTGGCCGGCGCGCGCGGCGGAGGAGGCGTTCCAGGTCCGGCTGCCCACTCTACTGGTCGCGAATAAGATCGACCTCGATCCCGATCCGGACGAAGTGAAGGTGCTCGAGGAGCTGCTGCAAATCCGCTATCCCGCGGCTGCCGTCTCGGCTTCGACGGGTCAAGGGCTCGGCGAGCTCGCGCGCTTTCTCTTTCGCTCGCTCGGCGTGGTGCGCGTGTACACCAAGGTGCCCGGCAAGCCCGCCGACCGCCAGCGGCCGTTCGCCGTACGGCGCGGCGATCGGGTGCTCGATGTCGCACGCCTCGTGCACCAGGACGTCGCCGCCACGCTCAAGTACGCGCGCATCTGGGGAAGCGGCGAGTTCGACGGCCAGCAGGTCGGCCCGGAGCACGCGCTCGCCGACGGCGACGTGCTCGAGCTCCACGCCCGATGACTATTTGTAGCGGTACACCACGATCTTGTCCGCGCCCGATTCCGGGGTCCATACCTCGCCTTTGCGCCCGTGGATCTGGCGCACGTTCGGGTAGGGGCTCGAGGACTTGAAGCGCTCGAATTCGCCGCTCGCCGGATCGAAGCGCAGCATCCCCTGCGCCGCCCATTCGGAGACCCATACCTTGTCCGTCTCGTCGACGTAGACGGCGTAGAGCTGCGGCGCTTCGCCGGGCGCTTTCCACGAAGACCACTTGCCGCTTTTCGGCTCGTAGCGGCTGAGGTTGCCCGAGTTCCACTCGGCCACCCAGACGTGGCCCTTCGAGTCCGACCAGACGCGCCGCGCGCCCTGGCGCGGCGTGGGCGGCTCGATCACCGTCGCGTTGCCGCTTTCGCTGTCGATGCGAGCTATGTAGGAGCCGGCGAGCGAAGCGAAATAGACCGTGCCGTCGGGCGTGACGTGGATGCCATACGGGCCGCGGCCCTTGGGCGCCTTGAAGACCTTCATGTCTGCGGTGCGCGGATCGAGCCGCCCGTACACGCCGCTCTGGCCGGTAAACCAGTGCACGCCGTTGCGATCGAAGACCGCGGTGTTGAGGTTGGCGTAGCCGCTGCCCGCCGGCAGCTTCCATGCTTTCACTTCCCGCGTGTTCGGATCCACCCGCACGATGGCATTCCGGCCGCCATCGGCGAGCCACGGGGCGCCGTCCGGCCCGGCGACGACGCCGTGCGGCGCGGCCCCTTCGCCGAGCGGCACGAGCTCCACTTTTCCGCTCTTCGGATAAAGGATGCCGAGATGGCCGCTACCCTGTGCGGAGAACCAGACCGGGCCGCCGGGCGCCGGGTCGGCCCATACGTCGTGCGCGCCGTGCCCGCTCGGCAGCGTGAATTCCTGCACGCTGACCTGCGCGCAGGCGATCGAGGGCAGAAGCAGCAGCAGAAGCGGCAATCGCATCATCGGGCGGCGCTCATGGCATGATGCAGGCAGGGGATTCAATATAACGCTGCCAGGCGAATGGCCGACACCGCAACTCCCGGCTTCGAGCTCGATCTAAGCCTCCAGGTCGGAAAGTACGACATCCAGAAGATGCTCGGCAAGGGCGCTTCCGGCACGGTCTACCTGGCGAAGGACACGTTCACCGGCAGGCTCGTCGCGCTGAAGGTGATCGAGCCCGAAGTATTCCGCGAGCCGGAGTTCGGCACGGTGCATCGCTCGCAGTTCCTGAACGAAGCCTCGCTCGCCGGGAAGCTGCGCCATCCGCACATCATTGCCATCCTGGATGCGGTGGTCGGCGAGGACTCGGGCCACATCGCCATGGAGTACGTGATCGGGGGCGATCTCTCGCAGCACGTGAAGCCCGACAAGCTGCTGCCGCCGGCCGACGTGCTGCAAATCGGCTTCAAGTGCTGCGGGGCGATGGACTACGCGTACCGCGAGCAGGGGATCGTGCACCGCGACATCAAGCCGGCGAACATCATGATCGCGCGCGGCACCGACATCAAGATCGCCGACTTCGGCGCGGCGTTCCTCAAGAAAAGCCAGGCGGCGCAGACCGCCGCGCTCGGCTCGCCGTTCTACATGGCGCCCGAGCAGATCGAGGGCCACGAGCCCACCTTCCACAGCGACATGTATTCGCTCGGCGTGGTGATGTACGAGCTCCTCGTCGGGCGGCGCCCGTTCGTCGCCGACAAGCTCGAGGCGCTGATCGAAAAAATCCTGCGCACCGACCCGGTGCCGCCGAGCCAGGCGCGCGCCGGCCTGCCGCGCGAGCTCGACGCGGTCGTGCTGCGCGCGATGAACAAGGACCCGGCGCACCGCTACGGCACGTGGGCTCAGTTCGCAGTGGAGCTCTCCAAGGTGGTGAGCGTGGTCATGCCGGCGAGCGCGATCCCGGACAGCGAGAAGTACCTGGCGCTCTCCAAGGTGGAGATGCTGCAGCTTCTTTCCGACGCGGAATTCTGGGAGCTTGCCGCGGCCGGAAGCTGGAGCCGCGCGGAAAAAGCGAAGGCGGTCATCAAGGAAGACACGCCGGGCAACAGCTTCTACTTCCTCGCCAAGGGGCAGGCGAAGGTGACCAAGCAGGGACGGCTGCTCAACATGATCAACGAGGGCGAGTGCTTCGGCGAGATGGCGTTCATCCGCGGCGGCGAGGAGCCGCGGCACGCGACGGTGGAGTGCCTCACCGACGTGGTGCTTGCGGAATTCAAGCCCGAGACGCTCGAGAAAATGAGCCTCAGCGCCCAGCTGCACCTCACGCGCGCGCTGGTGCGCAACGTCGTGGACCGGCTCGCGCTTGCCAACACCCGCCTCGCGCGCTGAGGTGGACGGGCTCGGCGCCGCCGAGATCGCGGAACAAATGCGCGCCGAGACGCCGGCCGGCGTGGACGCCGAGAAATTCATCGGCGCGGTCGTTGCACGCCTTCCCGAGGCTGCCGACCTGGCCCCGGCGGAAAAGCCGGTCTCGGCCTGGGTGCTCGTCGCCGCCAACCTGCTGCCGCTCTGCGGCGTTCTCTTCTGGAACTGGGAAGTGTTCCCGCTGCTGGCGCTTTTCTGGATGGAGAACGCGATCATCGGCGTGCTGAATGCGACCCGGATGCTGGCGATCGATCCCGGCAACGCGGCGCTCTGGGCGGGGAAGCTCTTCATGGTGCCGTTTTTCTGCTTTCACTACGGCATGTTCACCACCATTCATGGCCTTTTCGTGTTCTCGATGTTCGGCAAGTACCCCGTCGATGGCCTTTACGTGCTTGCGCCGGCGGCGCGAGCGGTAGCCGACTGGAACCTGTGGCTGCCGCTCGGGGCGCTCGCGGCGAGCCACGCATTTTCCTTTTTCTGGAACTTCGTCCACCGCGGCGAATACCGGCGCGCCGGGCTGCAGGAGCAGATGATGAAGCCGTACGGGCGCGTGGTGGTCCTGCACCTCGCCATCCTTCTGGGCGGCGCAGCCGCGATGGCGCTCGGCTCGCCGCTGTGGGCACTGCTCGCTCTGCTCGGCGTGAAGATCGCCGTGGACCTGACCGCGCATCTCAAGGAGCACAGATCGTGAGGCTCATCGCCGCGAGCCGACGCCGCTCGTACCCGGCGTTCCTGCACGCTCAGGAACGGCGCCCGAGGATCGTGTCCATGTTGCCGCCCGTCTTCATGCAGGCGGTGAAAAGCTCCTCGGCGAACTTCTGACCCGTCGCTGCCGCGCCGGGCACGCCGGGCGCGCTCGCGCCGCCGCTCGCGTTGGCGTTAGAGCCGTTCGCGTTGTAGGCAGCGTCCATGATGTCGTGCATCAGCTCCTTGCCGCGATCGGACTCGCCCACGTCGTAGATGCGTCCCATGATGGCGTCGGCCTTCGCCCGGTGGATGTCCTCTTTAGGGAAGCTCTGCGCAAGTGACTGAGACGATGCAATCGATGTCGATCATGCGCGAGTCTTGGGTTAAAGGACGCCCGAAACGGTTTCGGGAAGCCTACTTGTTGTCGTTTTACTGCTC
>SCTY01000067.1 GCA_004297625.1 Betaproteobacteria bacterium
GCGCAAGACGATCAAGCTGCCCCTCCCGGTACGCAGGGGGCCAGGCCTGCGCACAGCCCGCGCAGATCTGCGTATGCCAAACGCAGATGCCGGCGCGTTCCGCGCGGCGATCGCATCCGACGGCGCGATGATCTTTCTCGGCGCCGCGGCCGGGCAGTTCGAACTCAACCGCGGCGAATCGAGCGCACTGATCGAGTTCGTGCGCACGCTCGATCGCGGCGAGGTCGGCTCATCCCCTCAAAGGGGACCGAGGTGAACGCACGCCCGCGCCCGACCGGCACGCCGATCGCCGCCGCGCTCGCCAAGACGCCGGAGGGGCCGATGCTCAAGCTCACCGAGCAGGTGCCCTGCCCCGGCCCGCGTTTCGGAAAGGAAGAGCAATACCGCAACACCCTGCGGGCGATGCACGGCGATATGTCATTCGTGGTCCCGGACGCGACGCAGGTCTACGTCGTCGCCAAGAAGATGGGCATCACCATAACCACGCGCAAGGATCGCGCCGGCGTGCGCGTCTGGAGGCTCTCTTAAATGGCCAATAAAGACCAGTTGCTGACCCTGTTATCGCGCCATATCGGCGAGGCCTCCGGCATCACCGCCGAGCAGATCACCCTCGCCATCGGCGTGCCCAAGCGGCGCGTGCGCACGATGGTGAGCGAGCTGCGCCTCGACGGCGTGGCCGTGTGCGGCCACCCGCGCGATGGGTACTACATCGCGTCCAACGCGGACGAGGTCGAGCGCACCTGCCGGTTCCTGCGCTCGCGCGCCCTGCACAGCCTCACCCTCGAATCGAAATTGCGTCACGTCCCACTCCCGGATTTGCTCGGGCAGATGCGCTTGAAGACGTGAAAACCTGAAAAGGAAGAAGACGACATGGCAACCCTGAACGAAATCGATAGCCAGACCAAGGCTTACTCCGCCGCCCGCGGCGAACTCTCCGACGCGGTCGGACTGCTGCAGGAAGCGATTCAATCGATGACCCGCAAGCACCTGCCGGTGATCAAGCGTCGCGTCCAGGCGGCGAAGGACGCCGAAGCGGCGTTGCGCGCGACGATCGAGGGCAACCCAGACCTGTTCGTGAAGCCGCGAACCTTGACGCTGCACGGCATCAAGGTGGGCTTTCGCAAGGCCGTCGGCAAACTCGACTGGGAAGACGACGGCCAGGTGGTGAAGTTGATCAAGCGATATTTTGGCGACCAGGCCGACGTGCTGATCGTCACGAAAGAAAAGCCCGCCAAGGAGGCGCTCGAGCAGCTCGCCGCGGCCGACCTGAAGAAGCTCGGCATCACCGTCGAGGAGACGGGCGACGTGGTTGTGATCAAGGACACCGCGAGCGACGTGGATAAGTTGGTCAAGGCGCTCCTCAAAGAGGATGAGGAGGCCACGGCATGAAGGAACTCGACGAACGCGCCGCGCGCATGCGCGAACTGCTCGACAAACACGTCGCGGCGATGGGGGCCGGGGAGCCTGCCGCCGCGCGCAATATCGCCTACGACATGCTGCAGGTGCTCACTGGCCTATACACCGCGGCCTACGTCGCCGCCGACCAGAAGGCGCGGCGCGAGGGGAAGACCCTATGAGCGACGTCGAGCACATCGACCTCACGCTCTCTGACGACGACGGCACCGCCGTCGTCAGTTTTACCGCCTTCAAGGCGTGGCGCCACTGCATCCCCTTCCTCACCGAGGACGAGAGCGAGCGCCTCGCCGCGCGCCTGAAGCGCCACGCGGTCGCGGGCGAGAACGGCTGCATCCTCTATGGTGCCGGCAAGACACAAGATGGCTACGGCGTGCTCTCCAAGCGCAAATATGGACGCCACGTCAAATACCTCGCGCACCGCCTCTCGTGGTGGCTCGCGCACGGCGAGGAGATCCCGTTCTACATGGAGATCGCGCACAAGTGCGATACCCCGCCCTGCATCAACCCGGAGCACCTGGAGAAGAAACGCCGCCGCCACAATCGCGCGGACTCGGCGAAGAACACGCACATCAAGCGCGCCCTGAAGCACGCGGCCATGCGGGAGGCGGCGTGATAATCGAGCGTGGCCTCAGTTTGACCCAACCCTGGGCGACGCTCATGGCGAGTGGCGCCAAACGTATAGAAACGCGGAGCTGGCGTACGAATTACCGCGGTTGGATCGCAATCCACGCGGCCAAGGGCTTCCCGTCGAATTGCAAGACGCTATGCTTGACCGAGCCTTTCGCGTCCGCGTTGTTGAGCGCCGGCGTCGAAGATCTGAACGATCTTCCGCTCGGCCGCGTGATCGCAGTGACGTGCATCACCGATTGCCGGCCCACGGAGTCCTTTCGGAATATCTCAGAGCGCGCGTTTGGCGACTATACGTCGGGTCGTTACGGGTTCGTCTGCGGTTACCCGCTCAAACTGCGCGAACCGATCCCCATGAAAGGTGCGCTCGGCATTTGGCGGCTCGTGCGTCCAATCCGCCGGGAGGATCTGGCATGAACCGCTGCCCGGTCTGCGCCGCGAAAATTCCCGAGTACAAGCTGATGTGCTGGCCGCACTGGCGCCTGGTGCCGGAGCTGCTGCAGGACCAGGTCCTCGGCACGTGGAAGACGATGCTCCGCGGCGCCAACCCGTCGATCCGGCGTCTCGCGCGGGAGGAGTACCGCAAGGCGCGCGACGCCGCGATCGCGGCGGTGCGCGAGCGAGCGACAGAAGATACACAGGCGGGTCTGTGAGCAAGCCGGAAACCAAAGGCGACGTGTGTGGTTTTGTTCCCCTGATTCACGTCCGGCCGGCAAGGCGATTTATCGACGCCGCTCGCGTGAAGCTCGAAAAGATCGCCTATGACTGGGATGAAGTCGATTCCAGTATGTCGCGGAGTTGCGACGACCTGATGCACGCGCTCGACTACTTCGAGGCTGCGCTGGACGATTCCATCGCAGTCATGAATGAACCAGCGGACCAAGACTGAACGCAAATGACCGCATCCCCCGACACCCGCCGCCGCGAACTCGCGCAAATCCACATCGCCAAGGCGCAGCTCGGTATGGCCGAAGACAGCTACCGCCAGATGTTATGGACGGTCGGCCGCGTGCGCTCGGCCGGGGATCTTGACTGGGCGGGGCGCAAGGCCGTCCTCGATCACCTCAAGGCGTGCGGGTTCAAAGCTCGAAAAAGTACCAAGAAAGTACCGCCCGATACTGGATGGGGGTGGGTCAACAACGCTTCGGAAGACCGCAAGCCGATGCTGCGAAAGATCGCGGTCATGCTCAAGGACGCGAACCGCGAGAAAGCCTACGCAGACGCGATCGCCAAGCAGATGTTCGGCGTCGACCTGGTGGAATTCTGCAAGCCCGATCAACTACACCGGATCGTCGCTGCGATGGTGAAGGATCAGAACCGGCGTGCGGCGAAGGCGGCAGCATGAGCTACGAGGAGATATTGGCCGGACGAGTGGCGCTCCCGGACAGGATGCAATGCTCACTGAACGTGTTCGCCCGCCGGCTCGCCGCGGAAATAGACCGCGAACTGAGCAAGGCGTCGCCGGACAATGCGCTCGTTTCAGTCCTATGTGACGCGGCGAGGCTCGGATGGGAGCACATCGAGTCAACGAAGGCTGGCCTCTGATGCGCTGCGCACACGTCAAGCTCCCCAACGGCCTCACCGCCATCGTCTGCGGCTCCGGCCGCGCTGGCCTGGTGCTTTGCGTCGCCTGCGACAGGCGCGCGCCGTTTCTGTGCGACTGGAAGCTCGGCGGCGGCAAGACCTGCGACGTGCCGATCTGCGCCGCTCACGCGGAGCGGGTCGCCGAAGACAAGCACCTCTGCCCGAAGCACAGCAAGGCGTGGGCGCAGTGGCAGGCAGAGCGCGCGCTGCGGTCGGCATCTACTCAGGACGGGACAGTGTGAACGCCCCCCTCGACGAATTGATCGCCGCCATCGGCACCCACCTCGCGCTGCGCCTGGTGTCCGAGCGGGGCGGGACGCGCGTCTACATCCCGACCGAGGCGCGCCTGACGGAGGATTGTCCGCTTGCGCGCATCATCGGCGTCGCCGCGGCGGCAAAACTCTCCCGGCTGTGGGGGGGCGAATGGCTCACGATCCCGCTCGCGCGGGCATATGTGCGGCGCCGGCGCGACCGCGATATCCGCGCGCGCTTCAAGACCGAGACCGCGGCCGCGCTCGCGCGGGAGTACGAAACCTCCGAGCGCAATATCCACTTGATTGTGGCGGACGGCGCTGACGACGCGACGGACGACCAGGGCAAACCCGCGGCGCAGCTCGGGCTCTTCGCGGGGGACGTTTGACGCGGCGCGCCGATTCCGGCAAGCTATAAAAAGACCCTTCCGGCGCTCCAGCCGAAGTCCTTCAGCCTTATTTCCTCCAGTATGTCCGCCCAAAATCGCGGACATGCTCACCAGCCGCAAACTCGACGACTTGGCCACGCCCGCGAAGATCCGGGCGTTGAAGTTTCTCGCCGAGCTAAGGCTCGCCGGCATCGATTTCATCGTTACCTGCACGCGGCGCGACGCCGACGCGCAGAACGCGCTCTATGCGAAGGGCCGCACGCGCGAGCATCTCGACGCCGCGGGCCTCACCCACGTGCAGCCCGCGCCGGGGCCGATCGTCACCAACGCGAAAGGCGGCGATTCCTACCATCAATACGACTGCGCCTTCGATGGCGTGCCGCTGCGGCACGGCAAGCCGGTGTGGGGAACCGCGGGCGACGGCATCGACGACGATCCGGCCGACGACGCGACCGACGACCTGGAGCTGTGGCAGCGCGTCGGCGCGATCGCCGAGGCGTGCGGCTTGGAATGGGCCGGGCGCTGGAAGGGGCGGCTGCGCGAGATGGCGCATTTTCAGTACACCGGCGGATTGACGCTGGCGAACTTCAGGGCCGGCCAACGATTGCAGAACGGAGCGGTGGCGTGATTCGCTATTCGCAAATAGCGAAGCTGTGGCTTGCGACCGCCGCGGCGCTGTTCATCGCGGGCCTGGCGCTCGCCGATGCGATAGCCGGCGAGCCGGCGCTGAAAGCCCCCCCGGAGGCGCTATCACCGCAAGAAGCGCCGAAGCTGCCCTCGCCCGCGCAGCCCGCGCGTCCGGAGCAGGAGTTCTACATCGTCCCCGCGCGCACGATGGAGCGGGTTAGCGAAGCGGTCGAGGCGCAGCGGCGCGAGATCGAGCGCCTGCGCGCGCTCGCTGAAAAAGCCGGCTGTAGCTGACATGGACGAGCTGATCAAACTCGCGCCGGCCATCCTGGGCTTTCTCGGCGGCCCGGCGGGCGGACTCGCCGGCGCCGCTCTGCAATGGCTCGCGGGCAAGTTCGGCGCGAAAGACACCACCGTCGAGGCGATCAAGGAAGCGCTGCAAGGATTCAAGCCCGAGGACGCGCTCGCGCTGCGCAAGCTCGACGTTGAGTTCCAGGAATTCTGCCTGGCCAACAGCATCAAAGTCGATCTCGCGCAGATCGAGGTCAACCGCGAAGAGGCGAGGTCGCTGAACGTGTTCGTCGCCGGGTGGCGGCCGTTCGTCGGCTGGACCTGCGGCGCCGGCCTCATGTACATCGCCATCGCCGAGCCGTTCGCGCGCTTTGTCGCCAAAGTCGGCTTCGGCTATGCGGGAGAGTTCCCGGCGATCGATACCAACCTGACGATGCAGGTGCTGATCGGGATGCTGGGCTTGGCGGCAGCGCGCAGCACGGAAAAGATCAAAGGCGCCGAAGGCAACCGTTAGGGGTGGACATTTTCGACCAGGCCACCGAGGCCGAGGAGCGCCACCGCGCCCAGGCGCTCGCGGAGCAGGCGGCGAAAGCGCAGTTGCAAGATGGCCACTGGCGCGAGCTGTCGGCGAAATGGTGCGAGGCGCGGGGGTGCGGAGCACGCATCCCGGATGAGCGGCGCCGGGTGGTCCCCGGCGTCAAGCTTTGTGTGGAGTGTCAGAGCATAAACGAAAAACAACAAAGGCGGGCGAAATGAACGTGGAAACTCTGCTGCAGATGGTGAGCGCGGCCGCATTGATCATCGCGGGCTACTGGGGCCTCACCAAGTTCGCGATCTGGTCATTCAACCGCTCGCTCGATGAGCGCTTCGCCGCGCTCGAGAACGCGCGCAGGGAGGGCCGGCAGCAGTGGGCCGAGCGCATGGAAAAGAACGACGCGAAGATCGAGGAACTGGAGCGCGACGTGCGCAAGATCCTGATCGAGCTGCCGCGCGAGTACGTCACGCGCGCCGATTACGTGAGAAGGGAGACCGTGATCGAGGCCAAGATCGACCAGTTGAGCCTGCGAATACAGAACTGGATTCTGGAGGGAAAAAATGCTTAACGAGGCAAAACAGAGGCGCGAGTTCGGGCGCTGGGTGCTGCTCCTGGGCCTGAACAATTCCGAGCCCTACGGCGCGTGGGAGGAGGTGCTGCTCTCGATCGTGCAGGGCATGTATGCCGACGCCACCCGCGACGAAGTGCGGCGCGCGCTCGATTACCTCGCCGAGCGCAGCCTGGTGCATTGTAAAAAGCACCCCGACGGCCGCTGGCATTGCAAGCTCACTCGAACCGGCGTCGACGTGG
>SCTY01000078.1 GCA_004297625.1 Betaproteobacteria bacterium
GTATCCATTCACGGGCAATTGCGTAATGGCGTGAGATTTTTCTGGCGTCACGGCGAGGACCTCGGTAAGGTCTGGGTCCGTGGACCAGGAACTCATCATTCGGCGCCGGGTGATTCAGGTGGCCGACTTGGAGTTGATCCGCCAACTCATCGTGAGGGAGGGGGCGCAGGGACGCAGTCATCTGTCCAACCGGCTGTGTGAACTCTGGGACTGGCGTCAGGCCAATGGTCGCTATCGGCAGATCGCCTGCCGGGACCTGTTGCGCCGGTTGGAGGCCAAAGGACTCATCCAACTTCCGCCGCCGCAGCGGAGCGCTCGCCGTCCGGGCTATCGCCACGAGACCCGTTTGCCGGACCGGTGGGACACGCTCCCGGTGGCCGGGCCGCTGGCCGAGTTCCTGCCCCGGATCGAAGTGCGCCTGGTGCAGGACGCCGCCCAAGCGCGAACCTACACTGGGCTGATCGGTGCTTATCACTATCTGGGCTACCAGCAAGCCACCGGCGCCCAGCTCAAATATCTGGTCTGCTGGGCGGACCGACCCCTCGCCTGCCTGAGCTTCGGCCCGGCCGCCTGGAAATTGGCGGCGCGCGATCACTACATCGGGTGGTCGGCGCAGGCGCGGCCCCAGCGCCTGACTTGGGTCGTCAACAACGATCGGTTCCTCATCCTGCCCGGCGTCCGGATTCCACATCTGGCGTCCCACGTCTTGGTCGCGACGTTGCGCCGATTGCGCGCGGACTGGCAGCGGGTTTACGGCCATGACCTGGCCCTGGCCGAGACCTTCATTGAACAGGACCGCTTTGGCGGCACCTGCTACGCGGCGGCCAACTGGGTCTGCCTCGGCCAGACCCGCGGCCGGGGACGCAATGATCGCACGTGTGCCCGGGCGGTCCCGCTCAAGACCGTGTGGGTCTATCCGCTGCGCCCGGACTTCCGCGTCGTCCTCAGCCAGGAGACGTCGCCGTGAAGCGCTTTTCCGGCCCACACTCGCGGGAGCAGGAGATCGCGCAACTGCGGAAACGCAATGCGCAACTCCAAGCCCGCATCGCCGAATTGGAAACGGAGAGTTGGCCGCCGCCCGCAAACATTCGGGCAATTCCTCCAAGCCGCCTTCCAGCGACATCACCCAGCCAGCGCCCAAGACTCGCGGTTCTTCCAGACGCCGGAAAATCGGCGGCCAACCCGGTCATCCCCGGCACCAACGGCCTTCCTTTCCCTCCGACCAAGTCGATGCGCGCAAGATCTATGGGCTGAAAGAATGCCCGGACTGTGGGAGCGACGATTTGGAACCCCGGCCCGAACCGGCGCAGGTGGTGCAACAGGTCGAACTTTTACCCAAACCTTTCCGGGTGACCGAGCATGTGGTTCAAGCCTGCCGATGCCGGAACTGTCAGCGGATGCACCAGGGAAAATGGCCTGCGGCCCTGGCCGCCACCGGATTGATCGGCCCACGGATGATGGGACTGCTGCTCTTCCTGAAGGGAGCCCTGCGCTGCTCCTATTCGGCGCTGGAGGAGTTTCTCGACCATGTCCTGGGGTTCAAGGTCTGCCGGGGGTATCTGGCCAAAGTGATGGTGCGGGGATCCCAGGCCCTCGAGTCTCCCGTCGAGGAACTCCGTTCCCTTCTGCCGACGCAACG
The DNA here is from genome assembly GCA_004297625.1 of Betaproteobacteria bacterium. Taxonomy (GTDB): domain Bacteria; phylum Pseudomonadota; class Gammaproteobacteria; order Burkholderiales; family SG8-39; genus SCGC-AG-212-J23. The sequence goes on from SCTY01000078.1 coordinate 1,640, forward strand.
CTGGCTCAATGTGGATGAGACCGGGCACAAGGAAAAGGGCCAGGGGATGTGGACCTGGTGTTTTCGCGCCCGCCATTTTGTTCTCTTCAGCATCCAGGTTTCCCGGGGATCGGAGGTTTTGCTGGAGTTTTTGGGAGCGGAGTTCAACGGCGTGCTGGGGTGTGATTACTTCAGCGCCTACCGCAAATTCATGGGCCAGATGAATGGGTCGGTTCAGTTCTGCTTGGCCCATCTCATCCGCGATTTGAAATTCCTGGTCGATCATCCGGACCCAGTGATGCCGCTCTATGCCCAGCCCATCCTGCAAGCCGTCCGGCGGATGTTTCATCTGATCCACCAGCAGGTCGAACAGCCGCGGGAGGATTTTCAGTCCCGACTGGAGCGGTGCCAGCAGCGGATCATCGCCTTGGCCGTGGACACAACCGGCCTGAGCCCCATCGAATGGTACGTAGCGGAACATTACCCAGAAGTCTTCAATATGGCGGTGCGGTTCCGCAAGCACGGGGCCGCCTACTTCACCTTCATCACCACGCCGGAAATCGGCCCCACGAACAACGCAGCCGAACAAGCTCTACGGTTTGTGGTGATGGATCGGCGGGCCACCCAAGGAACACGCAGCCCCAAAGGACGCACCTTCTGCGAGCGCATCTGGACCGTGGTCGGGACTTGCCGGATGAATAAGCGATCCATTTTCGACTACCTCTGCGAGGCCGTGACCGCTTGGTCCAACGGCCTTCCAGCACCATCCCTCCTCCCAGCGAACACTTCTTGAGCCCCGGCCTGGTTACCCTTGGGTGTGAACGGCCAC